>MABD01000041.1 GCA_002162955.1 Gammaproteobacteria bacterium 45_16_T64 | reverse complement strand
TAAAACCCTATCCGAGATACTCAAACCAGATCCGCCGAGATGTAAAAAAAGCGAACCCCAAATGGGGCTCGCTTTATGATCTCTAACTGTGGGACAGCAGTGGCCCATGGGGGGTTTTATTGTCTTGCCGCAACCTTTGCGTTGGTGTTTAGGTTTGCAATCAGACCGCTTTAATAATGATGCGATTAGTGTTTGGGATGATCATCCCGTATGTGAATTCTTACAAACTCCTTTTGTTCCCCATCACTCATTATTAGCCGACGATGGCTTTCACCCTGGAGAGCAGGGCTATCACCTATGGGCAAAAGCCGTGGCTGAATGCATAACGATTATCTAAGTATTTCTATGTTAATCAAGTCTGCGAAACTGAATAAATACAGGCAGAAGATTTATTTCAGTTTCACTGCGTTGTAGGGCGATCGGGCCACAAATAATCGTCATAAGATTCTTTATACCCTTTCCTTGAGCTTGTCTATATGGGGGTGATCATTGCGTTTTCAATGTCTATTTGGCAGTGATTGGGATAAGTCGCTAATAGTATTTGGTGTAGATCAGATGGGCGTTATAAAAAGTTGATCTATTGAGCGCGGCGAAAAGGGGATAATGCCCTTATACTATATGCCCTGTAGGGTGACATCATTTGTGTCCGTGATCTAAAATTTGGAATCCAAATTTGCTCAAATAGTGCTGATTTGGTACTGTGGTTTGATCGAGTGATGATCAATTAGTGAATTCTGTCCAGCCAGGAATGGTAGCGGGTAAGAATCGATAGAAGGGAAATACTATGGGATTTTTTGATAAATTACGTGGCGAATTTATTGATATCATTGAGATGACCGATGATAGCAATGATACGTTGGTGTGGCGTTTTGAGCGTTACGATAATGAGATAAAGAATGGCGCAAAACTTATCGTTCGCCAGTCTCAAGTTGCGATATTTGTTAACGAAGGGAAAATTGCTGATTGTTTCGAGTCGGGCACCTACGAGCTGGAAACGCAAAATTTGCCTATCCTTTCTACGCTGAAAGGATGGAAGCACGGATTTAGTTCCCCGTTTAAAGCAGAAGTCTATTTTGTTAATATTCGAAATTTTACCGATTATAAATGGGGGACCAAGAACCCTGTGATGCTGCGGGACCCCGAATTTGGTCCGCTGCGTATTCGTGCATTTGGTAATTATGCTATTCGAGTTGCTGACCCTAAGAAATTCCTTATCGATATTGTCGGTACCGATGGTCATTTTACGACGGATGAAATCAGTGATCAGCTCAGAAACTTAATTGTCACTCGGTTTACGGATTGTATTGCGGAAAGCAAAATTCCAGTGTTGGATATGGCGGCGAACTATGACGAATTGTCAGAATACGTCACCAATAAAATTAGCCCAGAATTTGAAGAGCTGGGTATTGGCATTACCAAATTCTTAATTGAAAATATATCTCTGCCAGAAGCGGTCGAGAAGGCGCTGGATAAACGCAGCTCGATGGGTATTTTAGGAAACATGAATACCTATACACAATTTCAATCAGCTAACGCTATGGAAGCAGCGGCGAATAATCCCAGCGGTGGGGCTTCGGAAGGTATTGGTATGGGCATGGGGTTTGCCATGGCAAATCAAATGGCCCAAGGTCATATGAATCAGCAGCAAACCCAACCGGCTAATACCGCATCTAATGTTCAGCCAAGTACTGCGCCAAGTGCGCCTCCACCGATCCCACAGGAAGTGTCGTTTTTCTTGGCGGTAGCGGGTCAACAGAAAGGTCCCTATCCGATCACTCAGTTGAAGCAAATGGTCGGTGGTGGTGAATTTGAAAAATCAACACTAGTCTGGAAAGACGGTATGGCTAATTGGACTGCCGCAGAAGATGTGGCTGAACTTAAAGCAATATTTGGTGCAATGCCACCACCGATTCCGCCACCAATCCCCGGTCAATAATGAATAAAGAGAACAGCATGGATTCACTATCAATCAGTGAGGGATCAAATACTGAGGATTTCGATTGTGGTCAATGTGGTGCACACCTGACATTTGAGCCTGGTACAACCAGTCTTAAATGTCAGTACTGTGATCACGAAAATAAAATCGATGGCTCAGAAAAGCCGGCATTTGTCGAAGAGAAGGATCTTAACGCTTACCTTAACTCGATGACAGATAATGCTACCAAGCAGACGGTAGAAGTCGTCAGTTGTCCAGCTTGTAATGCTGGAACCACCTTGCCGCCAAATATAACGTCGGCGAGCTGCGGGTTTTGTGGAACCCCTTTGGTATTGTCGGATGCTAAATCGCAATCCAATCGTATTGCGCCGCAGTATCTTCTTCCTTTCAAGGTCAATAAAAAAGAAGCCGCCGTACATTTTCGTGATTGGATTAAATCTCTTTGGTTTGCGCCCAATGCGCTCAAGCGAAGCGCCAATAGTCTAAAGAAAATAACGGGAATGTACTTGCCATTCTGGACCTATGATGCGTCAACGACCACGAATTATACTGGGCAGCGAGGTGACTATTACTACACCACTGAAAGCTATACAGATAATGAAGGGAACAGAAAGACTCGACGCGTTCAGCATACGCGATGGAGCTATGCCTCTGGCACGGTCTTTCATCTGTTTGATGATGTGCTCGTTGCAGGAACGCAATCAGTGTCGACTGAAAAACTAGATGAACTAGAGCCTTGGGATTTACATGAGCTAAAACACTATGACGAGGCCTACCTGAGCGGTTTTGTCACAGAGCAATACAGTCTCGATGTTAAATACGGATTAAGACAAGCGAAGTTGAAAATGCAGCCGATGATTCGAGAGTTGGTTGAGCGAGATATTGGTGGTGATACTCAGCGAATCGGTTCAAGCAATACTCGATATAGCAACCTTACGTTTAAACATATTTTATTACCTACCTGGATATCCAGTTATCGATTTAAAGATAAAGTATATCAATTTTTGGTAAATGCGCGTACGGGTGAAGTACAAGGGGAGCGTCCATGGAGTGTGTATAAAATTGCGGCGGCCACATTATTTGGATTGTCTGTTGCGGGTGGTCTGACGTATGCGTATATGGTGCACAATGGATATGTTGTGTGAGAAATAGCAGAAATGATGACTTTTGACAATGCAGTAACGCTACTGTGTACGACGCTTCGGGAGTATTGGGGAGAGAATAATACGGATTTTGATCTTATCTTTCCCCATTGTAACCTCGTCGAATTTCAACCTAAAACGTATTTGCATGATGCCGACGCGGTCGCTACTGATATCTTTTTTATCTGCAAAGGTTTAGTGCGAATTTTTTATATTACGGAAGATGGAAAGGAATATAACAAAACCTTTGGTGAAGAAGGCGCAATGTTAGGTGCGATACAGTCAGCCGTGAAAGCGGAACCTTCACGATATCATATTCAAGCATTGGAGCCTGTTATTGCTTTATCGATACCAATCGAGCAATTAAATCGTCTGTATGCAGAATCATTAGTATGGGCGAATATCGGTAGAAAGGCGATGGAGTCACTTGCGGTAAGAAAGGAGAAACGTGAGGCTCAATTTCTTTTGGATTCAGCCGAAAGTCGCTACCGTCAATTTTTGGAGGATTCGCCGCAATTAATCGCTCGTCTTCCTCTTTATCATATCGCATCCTATCTTGGGATAACGGATGTTGCGTTATCGCGATTGAGGCGAAAGATTCATTCTTAGAGAAATCGAATATTTTAGGGAAAAAATATGACAAATAAGTTATCTAGAAAAGAAATGGTTGAAGCGATAGAAAGAGATGAGTGGATAGAAGGGATGCCTGATGATCATTGGATAATTGATGGAGAAGTCTATTTCTCCCTAGAAGAGATGCCTTCAAAAGCGAGAAAGGAAATTGAAGAAAGCGATAGGTTGGAGGAAGAGTACAATAAGCAAAAATCCAAATATTGTGTTAATGGTATTGAGTATTCCTCAATAGAAGATATACCTAAGAACTACAGAGCACGGGTGAAGCTTAGAATTGCAGAGTATCCTGATCAAGACAAATACAGGATGACGATCCCTCGATTTGAAGGGCTTCATCTCAGCAATAGAGTTGGTTTTTTCATATACGCAATCGCTTTCGCGATAGGTATCGGCTTTATGGTCTATAACGGGTCAGGGAATTTTCTGTAATAGGCCAATAATATTTTTCTCTATTCTGAACCTCGGTTAAGGATGATCGAAACAATACTCTGTTAACCTTCATCTTCTCGACAAATACCCTAAAAGGACATGAGAAGATGCTGGCGTCAATGATAGCAAAACACAAAGTCAAACAGAGCTTTGTAGCCCTGAATAACCATGATTTGCAATCTCTTAGCGCAGATTGGCATGATGATATTCAATTCATGTATCCAGGGGCACTTTCTGTGAGTGGTACGGTTACTGGTAAACCAGAGGTAAGCCGATGGTTTGACAATATGATGATGCAGTTTCCTGAGATTCGATTTAGCGTTAATCATGTGTGTATTGAAAATCTATTCGATATGACAGGTACCAATAATGTTGTCGCTCAATGGGGTGTAGAACTTACCAATAAATCGGGAATAAAGGTTGAGAACGTAGGGATCAATCTTATTAAGATTCGACATAGGAAAGTAGTTGAGATACGTGATTTTTTCTATTATCCGGAGCGATTACCCATTGGTTGGGAGGAATGAGCACTGGTTAAGAGTATTTTGGATATCATGAGGCGGGGATGCCAAGACACCCCCGCTTCAACCAGGTTAGTAGTCGACGGAAAAATACAAAGATTCACTTTCTTCGCAGCTTCTTAATAGCTCATGTATATTGAGTAATAATTCTGAGAAATACTCTTGCGAGTAGTGGGCATGTTCATAAATTGTTATCCATCCAAACCAAAAGCTTTTGACGTTTTCAGGTTCTTCAGCCTCATAATGTTCAAGAACCGATTTATGCCATGCTTTTGCTAACAGCGGTATGCTATCGGAATCGAGTTTTTGAAGTTCGTACTTCAAATTATCCGATAGTGAAAATATCAATTCTGGGCAAATTCGGACATAGCTGTGATTATATATTCCATCATGCAACCCCATGATATTAGCGAGCTCCACCAAGGCGGCAGCGCTCAAGCCAAAGGTAGAGTGTATTAGTGGTGACTCACGTTTAACCTCTTCGAATGTTTGAGAGTGAAAAGTATGCTTCTTGTCGCTAATGATAATGTTGTTTCTACAATGCGTATTCTCAAACTCCTGGTCGTTACAAATTTGTAAAAGGCTACCAAAGGATATATCGATGGACGGGTGATCTAATAAGTCCCGCAAGCTACAATGGGTGATATGATTTGGTATAAAGAATCGTTCATCAGTAATGTCATAGTGTTCCTCAGGTTTAAAGGTTGGCTTTAATTTCGAATTTGACCCGTAGCCATAGTTCATATACACACTCCATTAATTGAAAAGTTATTTTCTTTTATCTAAAATACAAATTCGTTGACAGCAATATAAACTCCTATATAATCGGTTTTATATGCTGTTTTTCGTTTTAAAAATCCCTCCTTTAGTCTTCGCAAAAAGTTCCGCACTATATAATTGATCGTAAGTATTTTCAATAGTTGACATCTTCTAAGTGTTCTTTTGTGCAGGTATTTTAGACGTACTGTGAAATCGGTCGATTTATCTATCGAAAGGTAGATATGCTTTTTAAATCAGTCGGGTAATGTAGATATATCCAAAATAAGGGAATATATCTGATGACTCTACTTCGAATGTCTGTGTTTTCTGTTGTTGTTTTTCTGCTATCAGGGTGTGGTGCTAAATCTACATCCGATACGTTTTTTTATATACCTTGGCCAAGTGATACCCGACTGATTGATGGTGGTAACGTGCTTGCCAGTGGGCAGGTTAAAAGCTACGAATATCCCGGTGCGGAATCAATCGCTACCCTTAATCCCTACCATTTATTTGCGAACCATGTGTTATATCGTCAGGGGGCTCGTAAAATGGAGGACCCTTATTTTGGTGTAAATAGCGCCACCTTTTTCACCTTTGAAAAGCCTATCAGTAATTCCGGATTGTCCATTGACCCTCTGTTCACCCAGCAACCTGAATCGCCAATACAGTTGGTGAATGTTGATGAGACATCGGAGCGATATTATGAACAGGTGCCATTAATGTTGGATTTTAAAGCAACGGGTACCTTGCAGCGCCCAAGCAATGTTCTTAGCCTACTGCCTTACCCAGGGTTTACGTTGGCCTATCATAGTCGTTATGCCGCCGTTGTATTTAGTGAAATAGGCGGTGTACCAAAACAACTCTACAAAGACATCGATAGTCCATGGGATAAATCCATGTTGATCAGTAAGCCACAACACGATCAGTGGCAGAAAGATAAGGGGCTTGTTGAAGATTATGTGGCGAGTATTGGCCGAAGTATGACAGAGGTTGCAGCATATACGGTATTTTCAACACAAGACCCTGCGAGTACTACGTTAGCGCTACGGGATGCTCTGCACACATTAGATGACGATGATATTCAACGCATGGTTGTGTTTGACGATGTTGATACAAGCAAAAACCCTACACTTGGGTTGGAGTCATGCCTGAGTAACCCTAATCACTGGGTGACGTTAACGATGCACCTGCGTTTACCCAGGTGGCAAAAAGGGACGTTCCCCTATATGTTACTTGATGGAAGTACGCAGTTTGCTATGCGCAATGGTAAGGTTCAAATCCCACGGGATCATGAAGTGGTTCTTACTAAGGTTGCCGTTCCTTGTGATGCGTCGGAAGGAGGTAATGCGTATATTGTGGGACAAGCAGGTAATAATTCCTACGCAAGTAGCTCTGTATCGGATGCGACTTATCCGCTGAGTCGAGCGGCGAGTGGGCCCAGCGATGTATTGGTTATCGGTGTTGGTGATCTTATCTCCGGCCCGGAACGCAGAACCGACCCTGCTGTACAAAAAGCATTGGCGTTAGTGAGGACCGTCGTCGAATCCGGTGGATTTGAAGATCGCGAAATACTACCGGCCATCCGAAACGGCTATTTTAATCCTGTTGCTGCACGAGGGAATATGCGACAGGCTGCTGCAGAGGCCTATCTATTAAAACGTATAGCTGAGAACCTTGTGGTAATTGCGGAAAATACACTTTCTGCAGATGCGCTGGCAAGTTCAGGTTTAACCCTGTCTAATTTTGCGGTTGATAAAGACAATCGAGTGGGGTTGGTTGGGTTTAGCCAAGGTGCCAATAACAGTATGGTAAATATGGCAATGGATGAACATTATGATTTTGCCTATGTAGGGAGCGGTGCAGGAATAGATTTGCCACTAGTGGCAGACAAACCACCGGTTAAAGCGTTACTACGGGTGATTTTTCCTAATTTGGAAGTGGGAGAGCTGGATCTGTTCCACCCCATTGGTAGCTTTGTTCAGATGGCCTTTGAAGCAATGGATTCGAGCAATTATGTACCCTATGTGAATCCTACCAATCTATTTATCACCGCAGGAGCCTATGATACCAATGTGCCGCCGCTTGCCTCGGAGCATATGGCGATTGCACTAGCACGACGTGGTCTTATGGGGGCGACCGCTGGTGGGCAATGCAAACTGTTGGATGTTGATAGTTTTACGGATCTGCTGCAAATGGATCCACTTACCGAGTTTCCCATATCCGGTAATATCTTGTCGGGTAAAGGGACTGGGGTATATTCCTACGGTGCCCATAACCATAGCGCTTGCGGGGATGTGGGAGGCTTTCTTTATAGTGCGACACGAGGCGGGGCGGCGATCCTAAAAAACCCCTGCTAGATAGTGGGTTGTTTACTAAGATCGCCTGATTTTCTATTCTGCAAATGAAATCTCAAGTGCATTTACTTGATATGTGGTTGAAAAGTCGGGCTTGCCTTTTAGTTGGGCATGCCCGTCACCGATGTAGCCAAAATTCACATCAGAAGAAAAATAGTAACTAATGGCTTTTTCACATTGGTCAAAAATTAATTTGTAACTTGAGTGACCGATATGAAATTCATCAAAACCATGGGGGGATAGATTGACGAAATCGCCCATGGTCATATCTTTTTCGAGAGGCGTGCCGTCGATAAGAAAGTATAATGGAGGCTTGCTCGAGACCGATTTTCGAAAATTTATCACCATTCGCTCAACGCGTAATGTTTCGGTATTCTCATATATTTTTACGATATCCCCTAGCCAATAATAGACATTATTTTCTTTGGTTGGGTTAATGGATTCACGTTCTGGTGAGCCTAGTACCTTCTTGATATCTTCGATGGGCATGCCGAATAAAAATTGCTGATCGTTATAGAAATTATCACAACCTGATAGTTCGAACCGATGTTCTTGTTTAGCAAAAGCAGAGAGCATGGAGGCTTCTTTTTCTGATATTTCACGGTTTTCTGTTAGGGGCGCGCTACCACCGCAAGAGGAGAGTAAGAGCAAGCTGGTGAATAGAATCAGGAGATTTTCTTTCATTATTGGTTTGTCTCAATCTTGTATAGATATGATCAATGCGTGATAGAATATCAATTGGGACAAGATACGGCCAACCAAATGTAATGTCCAGAAGGTGGGTAGTAGTTGATCACCGTTTAGGCTGTTTTAGGATATATATCGCCAAAAAGGCGGGAAACGTTGCGTGGATAATAGGTAGCTCAGATGAGGCAGGCAGGTTCACTTTCATTGATCTCGTATTTTGCAGACAAACCTTATCTAACGCTGGATAATGCCCATGCTCTTGCCGAATCCTTTCAACCGATGACATTAGAGAAACGAGAGGCGTTGCTGACGACTGGAGATGTGTGGGACTCCGTTGTTTTTATTGAATCAGGATTGCTTCGGCTATTTTACTTAACGGAAGAAGGTAAAGAATTTAATAAGGGGTTTTTTGCAGAAGGCGAATTACTTTGGCCGATGGCTCCGCTGGCAAGAGAACAGCCAAGTCTTTTTTCTATTGAGAGCATTGAACATAGTCAAATTTGGTATATGTCATTTCAGAAGTTTCAATCACATATCGCGCAATATACCGGTTGGGCCGAATTCGCACTGTCTTATGTTGAACGATTAGCGAATCAAAAATATCTTAGGGAGTATCAGTTTCTGGTTCATGATGCCAAAACTCGTTATGAGCTTTTACGAGATGAGCTATCTAATGTTATCGATCGTTTGCCTGATTATCATTTGGCATCATATCTGGGTATTACCCATGTAGCGTTGTCTCGGATGAAACTGAAATATCACACAAAAAGTTAACCTAGGTTAACCTCCTTCTTCTTTCTCTCGTGAAATAATTCCTTTACTCGATCAATGAGTGATTCATACACAATCGAATCTAAGGAATATTATGAGCGTACCGATTACCCAATTTGCATACCTAACGGCTACCGAGGCAGATTTAACCACAGTTCAGCAAGCGCTGGCGGATCTATGCGAGAAAACCCGACAAGAGGACGCATGTAGCACGTTCGATTTTTATCAGAGTGCTGATAATGCCAACGAGTTTGTTTTACACGAGCGCTTCTCGCACCAGGAGGGCTATGATCAACACCTTGCTGCTGAGTATACGCAAGCGTTCTTTCAAAAGAAGGTTGTCTCCGTTGATCGTGTGGTTGCTGTATCCGCTGTATGTTAATAATCGCCAATCTAATCGTAATTTGGAGAAAATAATGTCTGTTGAAAGAAAAAACTATATCGGCTTGGATGATCCTGTTGGCCCCTACATGCATGCGGTAAAGCACGGGGATGTGTTATATACCTCAGGGATGACTGCGTTTGGCACTGCAGCGCAGAAGCAAGGAGTTGAAGCGCAAACAGAAGAAATATTCCGCCAGTTAGCAGCCATTCTGAATGCTGAGAACAATGGGCTGGAGCAATTGATAAAGGTCACACTATTTGTCACGGACCTAGCGTTAATTGGAGAATTGAGAGAAACGCTATTTTCGCTCTACGGTGAAAATATACCTGCCAGTTCTGTGGTAGAGGTAAGTCGTTTATTTTCACCTGACATTAAGATAGAAATTGAAGCGATTGCGGCGCTGTCTTAGGCCGCATCATCAATTTTTGTGGCTGATGCTTTTGAAAATTGGCGCTTAATAAAGCTGGTAATCTCGCGTACCCCTTGTGTGCCTTCGGGAAATAGTCCAGCAAATAACGAAAAAACATGGGGCATGTTGTCCCACTTACAAAGCTCTACATCAACGCCAGCGTATTCTGCTTTTTTGGCAACGCATTCTGCATCGGCTAATAATACTTCTGTACTGCCGACTTGAATCATTAGTGGAGGGTGGTCGTCATAGGCGGAGTAGGCTGGTGATATTTCAGGGTGTTTGGGGTTCTCATAGTGGCGGGCATGAAACTGGGCAATTTTTCGTACCGCCTTTTGGTGAAACATCGGGTCGAGGTGCGCATTATCGATCATTGATACGCCTTCGGATGACATATCAGCAAAGGGAGATAAACAAAACGCGGCTTTGGGTGTCTGCAATCGTTGTTTCTTTATCTCTTGCATGGTGAGTAGTGTAAGCCCCCCTCCAGCGGAGTCACCGCCAATGATAATGTCTTCTCCTCGGTAGCCTTGCAATAACAACCATTTATATCCTTCGATAGCATCAGTGACAGATGTTGGAATGTCATACTTAGGGGCCATTCTATAACGTAATGAGAAGACATTAACGTCGGCATATTTTGCTATGCGCCAAGTAAGATTGCGATGGGTTTCAGGAGACCCAAAAAAGTACCCGCCTCCATGGAGATAATATACGACTTTATGCTGAGGAATCTTGCCTTGAATATCAATCCATTCCCCTTTGGTATGGGAATTGTTGATGGGCATGATGCGCACAAAGGAGGGGATAGGAAACAGTACAGCGGCATATTGACCCAACCAGTATACACAGCGCATTAGCGAGGGTGAAAGGTAGCCCAGGGAGAGTAAGGGCTTTACCGTATGCTTGATAACATTGTTAAATTTAATCGCTTGTTTGCTTATCATATACCCTGGCTTTATAAGAGATGGGAGTAAATGAGTATGCAATAACCAATTTTATTCTGTGAATGGCCTAATGTATCAATAGTAGTGACATAAAAGATGATTTTAAACTATTTTGCTCGCTGTGTTCTCTTAAGGGGCATGTTCTTCATTGGTCTGTAGACATCTTTTTTGTGTTGGCTAAGAGCTGGATTAGTGAAAAATCTAAGTGGATGTGAACAGTTACTAACACTTTTTTGATGATTGTCGTAAAAACGCCATTAATAAACGAACTTTCGCAGGCACATAAGCACGAGAAGGATAAACAAAACTGATTGTTGCCTCGAATTCTGTTGCGGAAATGTCATATTGGGGGAATACATCAATGAGATAGCCTTCGCGTAGCGCATCATGAATTAACCAGTCGGATAAAAGAACGATACCGCCGGATTCAATCGCGCATTGTTTTAGCGCCATGCCGTTGTTGATGGTTAAAGGGCTATGAATATTGACCGAGATGACATTTCGCTGGTGTTTTTCTCGAAATTTCCAACAGGTCTTAAATTCTCCCAACGGAAACGTTAAGCAGCGGTGTTGGCTAAGGTCTGCGGGCGTTTCGGGAGAACCATGGGCCGCTAAGTACTCTGGGCTTGCACAGACGCGATAGTGGGTGGTGAGAAAGCGTTCGGCTATGAGGCTTGAATCGTCCAAGGGGCCTTGCCGGATCGCCAAGTCAATTTTATCAGTGAGTAGGTCAACGCGTTTATCGGTGAGGTTAAGCTCTACTGTGAGTTCCGGGTAGTGCTGAGAAAACTGATCCAATAATGGTGCAATGCAGACGGTGCCAAATGAGGGGGAGGCGCTGATTTTGATGGCGCCTTTGGGGTTGTCTGTATCTTCTTGTATGTCTTCTTTAGCGAGATGGAGTTCTTCTACTAGTGATTCAATACGCTCAAAATACCGCAATCCAGCTTCAGTGAGTGCGATATTGCGAGTGGTGCGTTGCAGTAAACGAACGCCAAGGTCGTGCTCAAGGGCGGTAATGGCCCTGGAGATCGAGGAGGGTGATAGATCAAGTTGTCTGGCTACCGCAGAAAAGTTGCCCTGTCTCACGACGGCTAGGAAGATCTGTAATTGGTTGATGTCCATTTGTGCAATTATTGCATAGGTGATGTTCAATATTAAGGCTTTGTTGCTGATGGCGCATAATGCAGAATGGTGGAGTTACATTACTTATTGGCACGTTTGGGGAGATCATCATTGGATACACAGCAGCATCAACAGTTAGCACAGCTATTTTATGAGTTACATCAGGAAGATAGCGCGTTTGTGATTCCCAATCCGTGGGATGTTGGCACCACCCGTTTGTTATCTGGGATGGGTTACAAAGCGCTGGCAACCACCAGTGCGGGTTGTGCATTCTTTAATGGTCAACAGGATAATACGCTCGGGCGCGAGGCCATTTTGGCGAATGCTCAGGTTATTGTGGATGTAACAGCTCTGCCGGTAAGTGCGGACCTGGAGAATGGTTTTGGCGATTCTCCAGAGGCAGTGGTTGATACGATTAAAGGCGCGCTAGATATTGGATTGGCGGGAGGATCGATAGAAGATGCGAACAATCTTTCTGATTCGCCGATCTATTCCATCGAGCTTGCTGCTGAAAAAGTAAGAGCAGCGGCGGAGACGATTGCGGCGAGTGATATCCCCTTTGTGTTGACCGCCCGAGCAGAAAATTATCTGTTTGGCAATAACGATATCAAGGATACCATTGCGCGTTTGCAAGCGTATCAAGCCGCCGGTGCTGATGTGCTTTACGCACCCGGGGTGACGAGTAAAGAGGATATTGCTGCCATCGTCAGTTCGGTCGATAAACCGGTGAATGTTGTGATGGGGTTAGCGGGGGGTAATTTATCGGTTAGGGAATTATCCGAGCTCGGTGTTAAACGCATTAGCGTGGGCAGTGCGTTGGCAAGAGCTGCACTTGGGGAATTTATTCGAGCGGCGTCTGAAATGCAGGAGGAAGGCACTTTCTCGTTTGCGGATGAAGCAATTGGTTACGGAGATATCAGTCAGATGCTCTCGTAGAGCATTTAGTTTTAGGTTGAATAAACACTAAGGCAAAGGGAAGGCCTTAGTGTTTATTCGTCGTGTTGATTCTTATGTCATTGCGACATCAGCATTCGTTGAATTTTGAATAGACTTACTGCTTTCTTTTTCATCTTCTTTTTCACGAATCTGAGTCTTATTCGTTAGCATCATTAATGCCGGTGCCAATAAGAATGTGGCCATAAGTGCGAGAATAATACAAAACGCGGTCATTAATCCAAAGCTAATCATATTCTTCATTTCGGATTGCGTATAAATAATAAACCCAACACTTAATACAATTGAGGTAATTAACATGGCGCGTCCAGTGGACAGTAATGTGTGGCGCACGGCATATGCAGGGTCGCCGGTTTGCATATAGGCCCGCCTAAAACCATGCATAAAGTGTACGTTATCATCCACCGTTAACCCGATCGCAATGGATCCGATAAGCATGGTGAGCATATCCAATGGCATGCCGATGATTCGGATAATAGACAGTACGATCAAAATGGGTAGTAGTGATGGAATCATGCTGATCAAGCCAAGCTTCACGCTACCAATAAGAAATATCATCATTATCGTAATGGCGATCGCCGCAAAACCATAGCTTTCAGCGGTGGAATACAACATTTTTGCGAAGGTCGCGCCAAGTACTGGTACCACGCCGGTGATGGTGATGTCGGTGGTATATTCGCCCAACTGGTCTTGTAGATAAGGTTGTAGTCTCTCTAGTAAATCTAAGCAGTAGAGTGCATCAATCCAAGGAATCATCAATGTTAAGCGCGCGGTTTCGTAACGGCGATCGATGACATTGTACAGGTCGTCAGGTTCATCCAGTTCTACTAAAAATAGTTCTTGGCTGATGAGCTTGGGATCGTTGGGTACCTTAAAGTGAGCTTGATTATTGTCATGTAGCGCACGGTTCGATTCTTTAATGATATTAACCACGCTCATGGTTTTAACAATGCTGTAAGTGTCAGTTTCCCACGTTTCAATTTCTTTTTGGACACCGTCAAGCGCTTGCATAAATGCAGGGTTATTGATACCTCGCTCTTTACCGGTGTTTAGCATGACTTCGATGGCTAAGCTGGCTCCCATTCTTGCTTCGTGCTTTTCGAGTGCGGCTAACGCAGGTTCATGGTCAGGTAACCATTTTAGTGGGTGGTGACTGAATTTAGATTGGCTTGCGATACCGAGGGAGGATAAGAATATGATCATTCCCACACTAACGATGGCTTTGGGGTAGGTGGTCGAAAAGGTTGCGCACCAATTCAGTAATGTCTGTAGGCCAGTGTTTTCTTGTACCACTTTAGGGCGGCGTTTTAACGGCAGTAGCGAAATTAAACACGGTAGGATAAAAATGGTCAGTAAGAATGCAATGATGGAGCCTAGTGCACCATAAATGCCTAAGGCGGCTACCGGTGTTAATTCGGAGGTAGCAAATGAGGCTAAACCTGCTGCGGTGGTGATGCTGGTGAAGAAAATAGCTAGTCCGGTATGTTCCATGGCATGTTGTAGTGCCAGGATCTTTTCTTCGCCGTCATCGAAATGACGATAGAAAATGGTGAGTAAGTGAATGCTGTCGCCGACACACACCGCTAATAGAAACGACGGCAAAATTGAGGTGCTGACTTGAATGGGGGTGTCCATGATAGCCATCAGGCTAAGCGTTAACGTTACACCTAAACTCATTACGATGACGGGCATAATAACGCCGGAAATTCGACGGAATATCATAAATAAACAAATGCTGATGAGTATATTGGCAAGCCCCGTAAAAACGGAGAAGTCTCGCTCCATAATTTTTCCCAACATCAAGGAAATCGGCATGGACCCCGCTAGGCGAATATCGTTAGATACTTTCCCTTGGTGCTGCTCTGCAATTTCGTACATTTTTGCCAAGGCTTCTTGCAGGTGGCGGTCTTCCATATATTTTTCTTGGATTTCACCATTTTCATCTTTTTCGTAACGGTAGGCTTGTAGACGAATAGCAATGGCCAATAAATGCTTGTCCTCAGAAATAAGGAAGTTGGTGTAGTTTTCATTGCCGTAGGTGTAGTCTTTTAGCTTTTGTAATTCTTCTGGGTCAGTAGGCAAGGTGACGGGAAGTAGTTCTTCTATATACAAGGTGTCATCGGCACCGTACGTATAGCGAGCATTGATAAGGGAGTCGACGGTGCTCACATAGGGCACTTCATCTTCTATTTGTTGATGCAGTGCACGAAATTTATCTGCGAATTCTTGGGTGAAGATGTCTTCCACTTCAATACTGACAATGAAAATCTCGTCTCTTCCAAACATGTCCTTAAATCGATCGTATTGTTGAAGCTCGATTGCCCCTTCTGCAAGAAATCCTTCGATACTGGTATCTTGGCGGATTTTGCTTAACTGTGATGCCATCACACCGATTACCAGTAAACAGCCCATCAGCCAAAGCCAGGGGTGCCTCCCCATAGTGAGGCCTAGTTTCCCAAAGCCGATCTCGGCGCGGGCTTTCCAATTATTTTTATTCGAGTTCATGTGGATTTCCAATGCGTAATACGTAGGCCTATTGATAGAATCTTTATTCGCGGCCAGACTGAACAGTTCTGGAATTCTATCCGATTATGCAGGAGAAAAGAAATACGTTGCGCTAACGGAAAACTGTTTCTCATCTGAAGAAACGCTTGAAATCATCGGCAATACCCGCTATTCGGGTTCTTTATTCCGGTAAAAGGTGAGTGGATGCTATGCCACATAAGGTGACACTTATTTCCGATCAATCGATACTTTAGATTAATCGGTTTTTTAAGTGGTTGATATTTGGTGCTTAATTATCTGTCTTAACGCTTACCTGGTTAGGTAGCGCGAGAAATAGCTGGCGTGCCATTTTATGATTGGGCAAGGTAAAGTCAACGCTGGATAACGCTGGCTTAGCGTCTACATAGATATGTAGGTTTTGTGTTGCGTTGCTACCTGCAGTGGGGCGCTGAATAGAAATATTAATGGGGATATTCTTTCCATAGGCGTAAGTTGATTGAATACTTACCTCGCGTTCATCTACTATTCCCGCAACATAGACACTGTAACGGCCTAAGTCTTTTATCGGTGTTTGGGTAGCTTTTCCTCCTGGATGGGCTATTGTGAAATTCATTTCACAATAATGCCCTATTGGTAACATAAATTCACCCACCTCTGTGGTATTACTTTCCAATAGATTAACGTGTTTTCGAATGGGAATTTGAGTGGGCTTGGTAAAACGTACACCATGGTTCGCATAAGCGCTGGAAATAAACCAATCTAACCATTTCGGGTTATTGTTTTCTAATGAATAATCTGAGGTTTTATTGCAGGGAAAAAACTGAACACTAAATGTGGAAAGGTAGGCATGAGATAGTTCGAGTGTTTGTGTTTCGTCGATAGAAAATGTACGCGGTAGTGCCGTGACATGTAGGCGAATGTTGACGGCTCGATTGTTTTCTTCCTTGCCGTGGGCATAGAGAGATGTCGATTGGCTCATAAGGGTTGCGACTAGAAGCACCACGCTTAGGCAGAAGCCTAAGCGTGACGAATTATGAAGCATTGTTGTGTCATCTGTTATTTTCATAAACTTCATAATGATATTGATTAACGAAATAGCCGGTTGTTGTCGCTGACCAAATGGGTCGGGCCTTTATAGCATGCTAAGTAGTACGGCCAGCCGTCAGTTGCATAATAGGCGTAGCTTCCGTCCGGTCGAGTCATGCCGTTACACTGGTCCAGTGGGCTCAGGTTTGCTTGATAACTATGATAATCCCACGCATTCTCATTGGCGTAATCCCCTGTGCCAATGTAAGCATAGCTGCTTTCGATCTTGATGGTTTCAGTGCAGCTGGCGTTAGAGCATTCCCATGGGGCCATAATGGGAAATCCATCTAGCGCATAACCGATAACGATACCGGCGGTATTGTTGGGTAGCAATGAGTCTGCACCGCCCATGGTTGGCCATTCAAAAAAGCACTTAGCACGTTCGTGGAAGTGATAATCACGGGTGTGACCGCCACAGTAGTTAAGCAAGCCATCGGTCACGGGGTTCGCATAGTTGTCTGCGGCATTTTCATTCGGGCCGAAAATTTGGATGCCGGTAGCGGTAATGGCAATCGGTCCTAATATAGGAATGGAAATTTGCTCCCCTGTTAATGTTGGGTTACGGGGTAATGTCCAGCGGTAGTCCACTGCGGTTGGGGTTGTACTTCCGTTGAGGTTGATCCAGTCAAAATTAGTGGCACCGTTAGTGTTTACAAATAATGTATCGATATCACAGTTAACACTTAGCACGGGAGCAAGGGCTTCACCAAACAAATCGGCGTTGGTATTGCCATTAAGGTCGTAATCGATGTAGTTATCGGGATTATTGGTGTCGACAAAGTTAATCGCTTCTTGGCAATTGGCGATATCAATTAAGTCGCTGATGGGTGGTGTTGTATCAGCGTCGTCATCAGAATCATCAAGCGGTGTTCGAGCCGTGGTTTTTAATACGTTTTCCCAACGAATACGCTCTGCACGATAGACTGAGATGTCTGATACTCTGAGTTCCCAAGTGACTTCTGGGATTGCGTCTGCGGTGACCTCAATAATGTGGGCGTCATTGCTGCTACCGGGGCCACCGGAATTTAAGAGGATGTTTCCGTTCTCAAGTTCATCAATATCCCCTAGCGATTGCGTATACTTGGGAGAAACATATTCCCAGTTTTGTTCTGCGGTCATATTGTTGGTATCTAATGAAAAGCGTACGCCTCGGCTATTGTTTCTACTACCCGCTAATTCAGCTTCATTACGATTATCATAAATTAGGATATCCCCAAGACTGGTTTGCATAGGCGCGTGTTGTGATGCCATCCAGCTGCCATTAGTCAGGGTAAAAAACTTGTCTTGCAGATTATCGGCCGCGCCTTCACTGTTCCCCATAATCCACACAATATCCCCGGTCCCGTGATCAATATTTACCACCCAACTTTGTGAGCGACTGGAAAGTAGAATGGTATCGTCATGGGATAAGTGATGCAGTGCGTTGGAATGTGTCCAATCTAGTGCACCGTTGTTTTCCCGTGAGGCCAACGTACCAGGAAAGCGACCGGTATCAAGATGCTCGAAGGATGACCATTCCCAGACGGTGTTGCCCTCTGGGTCCAATTCAACAATGCGATCACCGGTTAAGGTTTGATTATCAAAGGTGCCGGTTTCGTAGGTGAGTGCAAGTATATTGCCGCTATCCAATAAAATGGCGTCATGATGATAGGCCGGTAATGTGTAGCTGGAGAGGGTCTCGCCCAAAATATTAATAATCCGAACTTCACGATTTAATAGCAGCATTAGGCGGCCATCCTCCATTGCGCGGATCACTGGGGATGCAGACATTGAAATATCGTCCCCATGGAGATACCACACAGGGATACCGTCCTCATCGACGCCATAAAATCGACCGGTGCTGGCGGCTTCAGCAAAAAAAGTAATACCGCCCATACTGTTATCTGTCTTGGTTAATAGTTCTATCGTTGGAGTATCCGCGGGGAGAGATCCTGTGGTGAGAATTTGTGGTTCGCTCTCAATGGTGTCGTTATTCTCATCGGTGATGATAGCGACAAATTCGTATTGGGTTTCTGCCCTTAACCCGACCACGGTAAATGCATGTGCTTTGCCTATGGCGCTGGTGGCCGTTTGGTGTGTTGCGGTATCCATGGAGGTAAATTGGATGGTGACTTGGGCGCTGTTCTCAGTGGTTACTGATGCTTCGACCATCAAGGTATTGTCGGCATGGGCTTCAATTGAAAACGTGTGAGGGTTATCTGTAGGTGGTGCCTCCTCGCTCACGCAGGCGGTTAATAATGTACTGCTAATGATGAGCAAGAAGAAAAGGCGAATTGTAGTGGATCGCTGAGATAACAAGGTACGCTCCTTTATTGGGTTTATTTGTGGGTATGAACGCGCACCGAGGGGATCGGTTGACAATAAATTACAGGTGATGGGACTTCGGTGCCAAAGTGTGATCTGGTTAACCTAATACCGTTTTTTGAGGGAGAGGGTGATGGTGACAGATGGGTGATAGACACTTGGACAAAAACTGTAGTACTGTATAGTCAAGTATACGGTGTATAGTTTTTCGTCAGAAGGCGTAAGAGATAAGGGTTAGGTTATGTATGACATAGTGATTTGGGGGGCGACGGGCTTCAGTGGGCGGCCTGCAGCAATCTACATGAACAAGATGTATGCCAGTAAAGGGCATATCAAGATGGCTATCGCGGGGCGTTCGAAATCCAAACTGGAGAAAGTGCATGCCGAGTTAGGCAACCCTGATGTGGGTATTATTATTTGTGCAGGAGCTGATGCTGAGGCAGCTGATGTTGTGGCTAAAGCGGCAAAATTAGTGTGTTCTGCAGTAGGCCCTGCGGCAAAGTACTCTAATGAGATGGTTCAGGCGTGTATCGATAATGGGACTGATTATTGTGACCTGAGCGGTGAGATTCACTGGTTGCGAAAGATGTACGATACCAAGGTGCAAGAGGCGATTGATGCCAACGTGCTGGTGGTAAATGTGTGCGGTTTGGATTCCATCCCTACCGAATACGGCGTCAAAACATTGCAAGAAGCTGCGTTCGAACAATACGGTGAATACTGTAATGAGATTAAGGGTTGTTTTGCTCGAGGCCATATCGATGTCGCTGGAGGCAGTTTTGAAAGCGGTAAGGGTGTTATGGAGGCCATCGCTAACGACCCTGTGATGGAGGATATGGTGAGTAACCCCTACAGCCTAAACCCGCAAGGGCAAATTGAAGGCAACCCACCTTGTCCTGATCTAGAATCAGTGATCTATGATGATGATTTTTCGCAATACATCATGCCGTTTCCCGTTGGGCAGATTAACGCGCGAGTGGTACGTCGAGCCCATGCGTTGGCCGATTATCCTTATGGCAAAGATTTTGTTTATTCTGAGAGTAAATTGGCTGGTAAGGGCATTGTTAACAAAATGAAAGCTCAGTTGGAGAATTTCTTTGTGAGCTTATTTGTCTCTGCCAACCCTACCAAAGGTGTAGGTAAGATGTTGATGTCATTAGGGCCAAAAGAAGGTAGTGGTCCGTCTGATGAGAAGATGGTGAAAAATGGTTCTTATAGCTTTGTATTCTTTGGACGGACCCCCAGTGGTAAAACGATTCAAGGGTATTGCCATAGCGAATTGGACCCACACCGTGGAACAGCTGCACTGATGTGTGAAACCGCAATGTGTGTGTTGAAGCATCGAGATGAACTAAAGCAAACCAGTGGCTTTTGGACGCCAGGTACCGCGATTGGTGAGATGCTAAAAGTGAATCTTGCGAAGAATAAGGTTTTAGAATTCGGAATAGGGGAACTGGATAGCGAAGTTGGCTATGCCGCAAGTATTTAACATTGATTAAATGAGAGGGATTGGTATGTCGTATTCGTTTGAAGATAGAGTTGCAATAGTTACTGGTGCAGGCGGTGGTTTGGGCTACGAATATGCTAAATATTTAGCAGCCCATGGAGCAAAAGTGATTGTTAATGACTTGGGCGGTGATCCGTTAGGTATGGATAATGCCATTGATAAGTCCTATGCAGTGGCGGCAGCGAAAAAAATTCAAGCGGCGGGCGGCATCGCCGAGCCTAATCAATGCAGTGTGTCTGAATACAGTAGTGCCAAACAGATCGTAGAACAGGCCATGGATACCTGGGGGCGTGTTGATATTATTATCAATAACGCGGGTATTACCAGCCCAGCGATATTTCCAGAGATTGAAAAATCAGAAATGGAACAACAGCATGCGGTGCATGTCATGGGTACTATTAATACCATGCGTGCAGCATGGCCTCATATGCTAAAGCAGAAGTATGGACGTATCGTAAATACTTCCTCGTCTTCTGCATTGGGATTTGTCTCTCAGATTGCCTACCCTACAATGAAGGCGTCTATTTTAGGATTGAATAATAGCCTCGCACTGTTAGGTAAAGAACATAATATTCATATCAATGCCATCATGCCTGCGGCATTTACTCGCATGACCAGTATGCTACCCGACGGTGTCTTTCGTCAGCGTCTTGAAAAGGATTTTAGTCCTGATAAATTGGCACCGGTGATCGCGTATTTATGCCATGAAGAAAGCCAGTCTACCGGTGAAATCTATTCTGTGGGTGGCGGTCGCTTTTATCGCATTGCGTTTGCTGCTTCTGAGCCAATGCAGGTGGATGACAGTATGGAATCTGTGGCATCACAAATAGGTGCTGCATTAGATGATAATACGCCTTTGTCGGTAGTGCATGACGCTTTCGATGACTTGAGAAACCTAGGTTTCTCAGAAGAAGAATATGATATGTATCGTGACATGGCGACAACCCATAACAGTCATGCTGCCAATGATATTGATGCGGTAAAAATTACGGGTGTTGATAATGTATGGAACCTCACGGTTAAGTCGCCGGTAGGGGATCAGTTCAGTACCTTGGTGGTTAAATCCTCGGGGAATTCGCTTCAAGGAAACGTGCTCAATGAAGAGCATGGGGCGCAAAAAATACTAGAAGGGAAAATAGAAAACGGTGATACCTTGACGTGGTCGTCAAAGCTTACCAAACCGGTTCCCATGACCTTAAAATACGCGATGAAGATGGATGAAAATCAGCAGATAATCGGTAGTGTTAAAGGCACTATGTTGGGTAAAGAGGTGATGAACAGTAGCGTGAGCGGAGTCTTGGTAGAGGGGGCTGAGGCTGATGCGGCTAAACAAAAATCGGACACAGCACCCGAACCGAAAAAAGGCATATTGAATAAAATATTTGGATGAGTTACACAGAGGGTATCTCGATTGTTCGGGATACCCTTATAACAGGGATCAAGACTCACTAAAGGAATAAATAATAATGAAAAATATACTAGCAATTGTCTGTGTCACGGCCTTTCTTTCTTTGGGTGGCTGTAAATTAGTGAACGCCGATGGGGAATGTTTCGGTATCTGCGGGCCTATTTGTAATAACATTGGGACAACGTGTGATATGTAAGGTTATTCGGGGGAGCAGAGTCATGCTCTAGTCCCCCTTTACTTGCCTATATTCCAATTCAGTGGCTTAATTGTTCTTTAGTTAGTGCAGTATTCAGGCAATAAGTCAGAATTGGAATTGTTGTAATTTATGGAAATAATATTTTTGGGTACTTCGTCAGGTACCCCCACCAAAACCCGTAACGTGTCTGCTCTTGCTATAAAAAGGGTTAATTCAAAACAATGGTGCTTAGTTGACTGTGGTGAAGGTACGCAGCATCAAGTATTGCGCACGAATCTGTCTTTAATGAACCTAGGCACGATCTTTATTACCCATGTACACGGTGACCATTGTTATGGGTTACCAGGGTTGTTGGCTAGTGCTGCAATGGCGGGGAAAACGGATACGCTTACGATAGTGGGTCCACGGGATATTCAAGATTTTGTTGAAGGTGCCAGTCGGGCTACCCAATTGCGATTGCCCTATCCGATTGAATTCTTGGCAGTGGATCAATGGCAGGACTTGTCGACGCCTTTTCCTGGGTGTGAAGAGTTTGACGTAAGGGCAACGTTGTTATCTCATCGGGTGCCTTCCTATGGTTATTCCTTTATGGAAAACGATCTACAACCAAAACTGAATGTTGCAAAGCTGAAGGTGGATAATATTGATTCTGGCCCCTTATGGGGACAAATCCAAAAAGGCAATGATGTGTTGCTTTCTGATGGTCGTGAGGTTAGCGCTGCTGACTATTTGTTAGCGGCGAGAAAACCGAGGGAAATTATCGTTGCCGGTGATAATGATATGCCGAGTCTTTTTGTCGAGGCTGCTAAGACTGCTGATGTGTTGGTGCATGAGGCAACGTATACCGAAGACATATTGCAAAAGGTTGGGGCAGGTCCGCAGCACAGCTCTGCAAAAAGGGTTGCGATATTTGCAGAAGATGTTTCATTTCGTTCTCTAATTCTGACCCATTTTAGCCCGCGCTACCAAGACAATACTGACGTGTCACCATCGATCTTAGATGTTGAAACGGAAGCTCGCGCGCATTATTCGGGTAACTTATTTTTGGCAAATGACTTTGATAGCTATCATCTCAAGAGTAATGGAGAGCTCATTAAAGTGTGAGGTTTTACCGTGAGAGGTTAGTGGCATCGGCTTGTCTTACCTCTCAATAAAGATAACAATGATGTTAATTTTGACTAATCATTGTTAGGGGTAAACTATGTTAAGGAAAATGTTTATTGGTGTCGCGTTATTTGTGATGTTATCGACACGGAGTATGGCAGCGGATCTTACAGAAATTGATATGTGTGCATTTACATTATTGGGAGAGGCGGGCCCAGAATATCAAATACTGGAAGATTATCGAGTTGCGGCAATGGCTTGGGGAGTCAAACTTAATCTGAAACCCTATATGAACGAAAAGGTCGTTGCCGAAGAACTTAAATCTGGCGCCTGTGATATTGCCAATATGACAGGGATGCAAATTCGTCATTTTAATAAGTTCACGGGTACGTTGGATTCACCGGGATCGATTCCTGATTACGATCATCTTAAAACGGTACTCAGCACGTTGTCTCAACCGAAAGCTGCAAAATACATGCGTGAAGGCGAGTATGAAATTGTTGGTATTCAACCGGCGGGTGCCATATTTTTATTTTTAAACGACAGGTATCTTCGAGGTATTTCAGACTTGGCAGGGCGACGTATGGGAGTGTTGGATAGCTTACCCGAGATGCGTCAAATGGTTGCTGACATGGGAATGACGCCAGTATCGTCAACGGTAACCAATATATTTCAGAAATTTAATAATGGTGTTATTGATGTGACGGGTGGCCCCGCTATTGTGTTTGATATTATGGAGCTGCATAAGGGCTTGGGTGATACTGGGGCGATTATAGAAGTGCCGCTGGTGCAGGCCAATGTTCAGCTAGTGGCAAGAGCCGATAAATTTCCTGAAGGTTTTGCACAAAAATCACGAGAATACCTCACTAAGAATTTTGACTTGAGTATCGATATTATTCGCGCTGCTGAAAAAGCAATACCTAGAAAATACTGGATGCCGGTTCCTAAATGCTCGTTGGAAGAAATGGCTGAGCAAACTAAAAAAGTACGTTTAGCTTTTAGGGATAAAGGAATTTACGATGGAAAAATGCTAACACTTCTACGTAAGGTGC
Source organism: Gammaproteobacteria bacterium 45_16_T64 (assembly GCA_002162955.1). GTDB lineage: Bacteria > Pseudomonadota > Gammaproteobacteria > Pseudomonadales > Ketobacteraceae > 42-54-T18. The sequence goes on along the minus strand of MABD01000041.1, from coordinate 92,825 downwards.
GTTGCAATAAGAACCCCTCTCGTGCGGAATGCACCTCCGATGATGCGGAGTAAATGCTTTATAGCGTAAAAAGCTTGAAGTGATATTGAAAAACTTGTAGCGTGAGTTGAAACGTCAGTTCTTATTACACTGGATACGAGAGAGACTAGTTATGGGTGAGAGTATACCAAAACCGAGTGTGCTATTAACGTTATTGGAAGCTCGCGCGGGTTTAGAATTAGGTGCCCACATCTTGTCTCGACATGTATACGAAAAACGTTTACCTAAGGGTAAAGGCAGACCAGTATTAGTGATTCCTGGCTTTGGCGCTGATGATCTATCGACACTGGTATTGAGGCGCTCGCTTAATCGTTTGGGTTATCAATCCTTTGGGTGGGGCATGGGCCGAAACATGGGGTCAACCGCTAAAAATCGCGAGCACTTACATGCAGAGTTAGATAGGCTCTATTCTGCCAGCGGACAAAAAGTGTCGGTAATAGGCTGGAGCTTAGGAGGTATTTATGCGCGTGAGTTAGGCCGCAATTATCCTCAATATGTACATTCTGTATTTTCTATGGGGTCGCCCTTTGGTGGTGACCCTAAGGCGAATATTCTACATGATATTTTCCACAGGTTGTCTGGTGCGAAGTTTAGCAAAGAGGATCAAGCAGCATTTGACCGGCGAAAAGTACCCCCTGGTGTACCCTGTACCGCTATTCATAGCAAAACCGACGGTGTGGTTGCTTGGCAATGCTCCCTAGAACAGGAAGCAGAATCCACCAAGAATATTGAGGTATTTAGTAGTCACTGTGGGTTAGGGTTTAACCCCTTGGTGATTTCTGTACTGGCGAAAGAGCTTCAATACTAATTAACTAGGCTAATTGATGGTTGGCTAACTATACTCACTATTATCTTTAACGTTGCGTTGTGTGAATTAATATGGAGGGTGTATGCAAGCCAGTATGCTGACTCAGGTAATCTTACCGTTGTCTCTATTTGTGATTATGCTGGGGATGGGGCTGTCTCTCAAACTCGACGATTTTCGACGGGTGTTGCAAGAACCTAAAGCGATTGCGATTGGTATACTGTGTCAAATGGTGATGTTGCCTTTATTGGCTTACGTGATCATTGTTATTTTTGGTCTTACGAAGGAATTAGCCGTAGGACTAATGATTCTCGCATTTTGCCCTGGCGGTACCACGTCAAATCTGATTAGTTATCTTTCTCGGGGGGATGTGGCGTTATCTATTAGTCTTACCGCCGTAATTAGCATCGTGACACCCTTTAGCATTCCTATTTTTACCGCATTAATGATGGAGTTATTCCTAGAAGGAAGTGAAAAATTCTCTATACCCGTCATCAAGACCATTATTCAGTTACTGGTAATTACGGTGGTCCCCGTCGTATTTGGGATGTTGATACATCATAAATTCCCTGGGTTTTCTAAAAAAGCAGAGAACCCAGTGAAAATATTTTCGGTGATTTTTCTATTCGTCATTATCGCGGGCATCGTCATTAATAATAAAGCGGATATGGCAGGCTTCTTTATGCAAACCAGTGCTGCTACATTAACGCTTAATATTGTTACCTTACTGGCTGGATACTCTATTGCAAAGTTACTTGGATTGGAGAAAAGACAAGCGATTACCTTAGGTATTGAAGTAGGAGTTCAAAACGGCACCGTGGCCTTGTTAGTCGCCGGGAGTCTAATTGGCAGCGCTGTCATGACAATTCCGGCGGTAACCTATAGTTTGCTTATGTTTATTACTGGCGGTGTGTTTGGTTGGCTGGTAAACCGTCAGTGAAAATCCCAGGGTGCATTGTTTATCGAAAATTCGATGGCATGATCGATAAAGGCACGCAATTTGGTGGTGAATTGCTTGTTACTTGGAAACACAATATACGCATTTTCAGCGCTTGCGAGGTGCGGTAGTACTTCTACCAGTTCGCCTTTTTCAAGATTGCGAAGAATCTGTACTTCAGGGAGTCGAGTAATACCAATTCCGTCAATAGCAGCTCTCCGGGCTACTACAATATCGTTAGTAAAGTGGCGGCTCTCAACCTTGCTGATGAGTACATCCTTTTTCATTTGTAGCCATTCAGGAAAATCAAATCGTGCTAAATGATGGCCTTGCAATTGGTGCTCATCGACCGGCAGCCCATGGGAGTCAATATATTCTGGGCTCGCACAGTAGATCATTTTTACCGAACCAAAGTGCCGAGAAATAAGGGATGAGTCCTGTAGCGAGCCTGCATAGAGGCCGCAATCGTATCGTTCTTCTATAAGATCCACCTGGCGAGCATTGACCATACTTTCTACGCGTACTTTTGGGTATTTCTGAAGAAAGCTGATGATCATACGAGAGCTGAAAGGATCATCCAGAGCCATTGGGGCGGTGAGCCTCAATACACCCGAGGGTTCTGCTTGAAGGTTTTGCACCGCAAGTTCTGCGGCCTCCGCTTCTGCCAGCATTCGGCTGCAATGCTCATAGTAGGTATTACCTATGTCAGTGAGGCGCTGCTGGCGTGTGGTGCGTTGCAAGAGTTGCACAGACAAGCGTTTTTCTAGGTCCGCGATTCTTCGGCTAACGGTGGACACGGGAATGCCGGTTAATGTGGCTGCCTTCGAAAAATTGCCACAATCAACAACCTTCACAAACGTAGCCATCTCATCCAATGACATTTTCATCTTCTTACCTATGGGAAAGTACTTCTATATTTGGCTAATAGTGCATGTTTATGAGCAAGTATAGACTAAAGACTATCGTCTCAAAACCCTCTGTGTTGGAGCTTGCTATGTTGGATCGATGGTCACTGCTTATTATTCGTTTTCGTTGGGCTGTTATTGCGGTCGCGCTGTTGATGAGCCTAGGGGCTGGGTGGGGAGCGAGCCAGCTACAACTGAAATCCGATTATCGGGAGTTATTCTCACCAGGCGACCCTAAAATTGAAGCGTTTAATCGCCTACAGGACACCTTCTCTCAATCAGACAACGTTATGTTTGTGATTGCACCGTCTAGTGGCAACGTATTTGAACCGAAGGTGCTGGCCATGGTTGAGGCACTTACGGCAGCCGCTTGGCAGTTACCGTATTCTCAGCGGGTAGATTCAATTACCAACTTCCAGCATACCTACGCAGATGGGGATGAGCTGATTGTATCGGATTTAGTGGAGGATGCTTTAGGGTTAGATGAGAAAGCGCTACAAGAGATTCGCCATATTGCGATTAACGAAAAGCAATTAAAAGGACGGCTTATTACCGAAGCATCCAATGTGACGGGGGTCGTGGCAACGATGCACTTTCCCGACTTATCGAACAATGTGTATGGGGAAACAGTACGGGCTGCAGAAAAACTCGTGGAACAATTTCGGCTGGAATATCCCAATATAGATATCTACCTAAGCGGTATGGTTGTTGGTAATAGTACGACGACGGATGTGATACTGAAGGATGCGGGTTTTTTGATGCCTATTATGGCGCTACTAATTACGTTTATGCTGTATGTTTTACTCCGTTCTTTTCTTGCAACAGTCGCGACGATGATTATTCTTTCACTTTCCCTGACGTTAGCAATGGGCGTCATGGGTTTTTTAGGATTACCGGTAACGGGACCCGCGGCAGCGGCTCCGGTCATCATCATTACTATCGCTGTAGCTGATAGTGTGCATATACTGATTAGCTATTTTTATCTTACTGGGGAGGGACGGACAAAAAAACAGGCAGTGATGGGAAGCTTACAATCGAATTTTTTCCCGATTCTATTAACCAGTGTGACGACGGCCATTGGTTTTCTAAGCATGAACTTTAGTGCGTCACCTCCCTTTCAGGTGTTGGGCAGCGTGTCTGCAATTGGCGTTATGTTTGCATTTTTACTTTCCATAACTGTATTGCCAGCGTTAATCATGATTATGCCCATATCAACGCGAGCGATTAATGCGGTACAGGCATCTTGGTTACAACGTTGGATAGAAAAAATAATTTTGCAACCCAAAATGTATTTGGTGGCAAGCGGACTACTAATTGCGGCATTATTAATAGCGATACCCAAGAATGAAGTGAATGATCAGATTACCAAATTCTATGACGTCGACTTGCCCTTCCGACAAGCAGTAGACTTTTCCAATAAACATCTTGTCGGTGTGTCGACACTGGAATATGGTCTTATAAATACAGCGGAGGGGGGGGTTAATAACCCTGAGTTCTTGCACTCGGTGGATCGTTTTACGCAATGGTTATTACAACAGCCAGAGGTGAAACAAGTGTCCTCAATATCCGATACAATGCGTAGGCTCAATATGAATCTTCATGGTGGAGACGAGGAATGGTACCGTATTCCTGCCTCTCAGGAACTCGCGGCACAATATTTATTTTTATATGAAATGAGCTTGCCGCAAGGGTTAGATCTCACGAATCAGATTGATTTTTCAAAGACAGAAACCCGTGTGATTATTTCTCTGGAGGAATTATCTACGCGAGATATTCTACAGCTCGAGGCAAGATTTAACGGTTGGTTAGATAGCCATTTGTCGAATGTGGAATATTATGATTCAAGCCTTGCACTGATGCTTGCCCATGTCTCAGTGGATAATTCTGTCGGTGGGTTTTTATCTACGGGTATCGCGATTATCCTTATCTCTGCAATTATGGGGGTCGCCTTGGGCTCGTTACAAATGGGCGGATTAAGTTTGCTTTTGAATATATTACCCGCAGTAATGGCATTTGGTACTTGGGGGTTGTTGGTAGGGCAGGTTGGGTTATCGATTGCAACGGCAGTGGGAATGACTCTGGGTATTGTGGTAGACAATACCGTGCATTTGTTGAGTAAATATATTAAGGCGAAAGAGCAGGAGAAGCTAACCAACAATGAGGCGATCCGATACGCATTTTCACATGTCGGCATGGCGCTTATTGTTTCAAATGTGGTATTGCTGACGGGTTTCTTTGTGTTAGCACAGTCGGACTTTATGCTTAATCAACATATGGGGTACTTTACGGGGGTAACTATTATCTCAGCGTTAGCTGTCGATTTTATTTTTCTTCCTGCGCTGCTCGTTATATTGGGGAATCCGAAAAAACGCTCGCCGATACCGAATCAAAATTATGAAGGTGTTTCACGCTTAGTGAGTAAAAGCCCATAAACAGGAATTAAACGCCACGTTAGAATCAATGTAGTCCATACTGAAAGTATCGGAATGATTGCTGACAGTAAAGGTGAGTACATGAGTTTAGACAAAAATCGTCTGCTAATAGAGCTTTCCAAAACCATTCGTGATATCAACTACGATATTATTAACCCCAGCATCTCGACGTTGAATGTTGAAGGCCTGCAACCAGTATTGGAGCTGGTTGCTCGAGCAAGGGCGGCGTATATCAAGAATATGCATGATCTTGCCACCGATGTTGGAGACGGTTTACCGAATAAAAAACAGCTAGAGAATTTGAAAGCCTCAAGAGAGCTATTTGAAGAGGTGCTTAGTGGCGCCCAGGCCCTAGAAGCTGCTGTGGAAAGAGGGTACTTAGACGTTAGTAGTCGTAAAAAATAGCTTAACCCTGTTGTTTGCCTTCTATAATTTACCCATTCAATCTAATTCAATAAGGCGGCTTTGGGCGACACGAAGCCCGTCTCTTGTTCTCATGTAACCGTAGCTCCTTGTGTTTTTGTTGTTGCTTGTTATTCTAACTAGAACTAGTAGGTTCTACGAAGGGGTAGTGTATGCCAACACCAGAAGAGTACCGAAGGATAGAGAGCGGTCCGCAAAGTCCCCAGGAGTACGTATGGTGGGACAAGTATAGTCATGAAAATTTAGAGCCTTGGCGTAAAATATGTGACGAAAAGGCGGATACTTGTACTGCGAAGATTAAGCGTGGCACCCCCGCGCAGATGTTAGATGAGGTGATATCTAGAGCCAGCAGTGAAGGCGGTGCGTTCAACGCGTTTCTGTCTCACTGTTACACAGTACCGGATTGGGTGGATTTCGAAGAGCTGGAAAAAGGCAGGGCATTGTTTCGTCGTTATGCTGGATTCCAGGGGATTATTTTATTGTGTAGTAGTCTTGTCGAAGGCTACACCCTTTATAAACCCTCTCAGGTGCTTATTAGTACTGGCCGCTTACAGCATGATGTCACTAAGCGAATCTATGAGACGGGGCAGATGCTGCATAATATTGTGGGTGACGATGGCGTGAGGCCGGGTAGCGTAGGCCATCGTACTTGTATGGAAGTGAGGCTTCTACACTCTGCGGTTCGTCAATTCCTATGGAAGTCAGATAAGTGGGATTCAACGGTGCTCGATGAGCCGATTAACCAAGAAGACATGGCAGCCACGGTATTGGGTTTTGACTTTATGTTAACCCGAGGTTTAAAAAAGTTGGGTGTGGAATTATCAACGGAAGAGCATGCGGCGATGCATTATTATTGGCGTTATGTTGGTTACCTACTTGGGGTCGATGAAAGCCTGTTGACCACAACGCCTAAAGAACAGGAAGTATTTGCGTTGCAAGTGACAACGCATCTTTATCGACCTACGGAAGGTGGTGAGTCATTGGTGAAGGCATTGTTGGCTAGTATGTCTCATAAGCCACCGTTTTATTTGTCGGAAGATTTTTTATTGGCGATGGCAGCGCATTTGGGTGGGGTAGACTTAGAGCGGGATTTTCATCTGCAATATAGCCGCAGGTCCGCAATAAAAGTTAAAGCGTTGGCCCAGCTTGGCCGCCTATATAATTTGGGTGAAAAGCGTTTGCCTAAACCAGTGCTTACGCTTTACGGCAGTGTATTGCATCGGTTTCGACGAAGGAGCATTGTTACCGGGTTAGGTGGCGATGATGTGAGGTATGCTTTTAAGGGTATTGCCTAGCGCCATAAAAAAGCGGATACGTGGATACCGTAAAAAGGTTGGTTAAACACATTCTTGACTGAAAGCTTTAAGGCTTGCGCTGCACCAAAGCATACGTGAAGAGGAAGTAAATGCTCTTCACGAGGGTGTGCGAACTTTCCGTGAGGCGCTTCCTGCCATCGAGACAAGGCATCGGCCTTTTTTTCCCAGGAAGTTTCCCCCGTTATTGTATTATTTAACCATTGGTTAAACTCTTGGCTCATTGTTGGCGCTTGAGCAGTAAGTGCTTCAGGAATTCGCATGTTGTGAAATGATGAGCCTGACCCCAGTATTAACATACCTTGTGTCGAAAATTCTGCCAGAGCTTTGCCTACGTTTATATGTAATTGTGGATCTAAATCCTTTTGTAGAGATACCTGGATAACAGGTAACGCAGCATCGGGATACATCAGCATAAGAGGTACAAAGGTACCGTGGTCAAAACCGCGTTGATCGTCTAGCGAGGTGCTGACGCCTTGTTGTTCTAATGTGTATTGAATACGTTTAGCTAATGCGGGATCCCCTTTAGCAGGGTAGGCATATTGATAGGTTTGCGGTGGAAACCCTGAGTAGTCGAATAACATTCCCGGTGTGGGATTACTGGAGATAGTAACTTCAGATTCTTCCCAATGCGCAGTAATAACAATAATTGCTTTGGGTTGGGGCAGCTCATGTATGATCGTGGTTAAAAATTTAATTAGGCCCTTGTGGTTCACATCGTTCATCAAAGGGAGCGGGCCTCCACCATGGGGGATATACAGAATTGGCATTTTGACAACCTAATGAATTATTTATGTGCAAACTATTTTACCATTGTTTTGCATAATTAAGTGTAATTGTATCTAATTATTTCATGACCTACTTAATGTAACGAATTTAAAGGAATTCCAAAAGAGAAGTACAAAATTGGTCAATGTAGGTTACATGGTTACCAATGTGTAGCGTGCGTTCAATTGTTTCTTTTGCATACACTGCGTTTCGCAATGAAGCGTGATGTGGAAAAGTAGAGAAATAATGATAAGAATAATACTCTGGGTATTCCTTTTTTATACGCCATCAGTATTCGGGGCGGTGACAGAAAACCTCTCCATGGCGAATGCAAAAGCAGCTGGCATGGCCTATTCGGTTACAGCAGATCCACCAGGTGTCGATTCCGTTTTCTATAATCCGGCGGGGTTAGCAAGCATTAGGCGAAGAGAAGCGCAGATCAATCTTCTCTACATCGACCCTGATTATGCAGTGGATATCGGTTCGCATTCACAGGCACTCGATGATTGTTTGAATGGGGTGACCTGCCCGGGCAATTTATCCGATGATATCTTTTATGATGAGGCGGAAAATAGTGAAAGCTCTACTCATGCTATCGTCGCGGTGTTGCCACAGGGTGGCTTGACGGATCTACCGATAGGTCTGTTACCCTTTGGGGGGATTGCAGTGCCTATTTCATCCAATATTACCTTTGGTACAAGTGTCTTTTCCACAACGACGGCGGGATATCAGCGTGATGATGACGACCCAGGTCGCTTTTTTGCGAAACAGTTGGCGTTGACACGTTTTGTCTATTTTTCTCCTACGGTCGGAGTCAAGCTCAATGATAATCTGTCTGTGGGCTTTGGAATATCGCTGAGTTATTTTGGTATTGGATTGGATATGCCGATGCGACTGCCCCATGCGGCGACCGCAATTGTTGGTGAGTTCCAAGATCAGCTGGGTTGTTTTGATGATAGCGGTGAAACGGGATTGCCGATTAGTCTTTGTGGTGGATTATTGGGGCCTTATTCTGAACTGATCAATCTGAGCTTAGAAGTAGATGAAACAATGTCGGTGACCTATCAGTTGGGCGTGTTATGGGATATTACCCCTTGGTTTTCATGGGGCATGAGCTATCAATCAGGGATTACTGATCACCTTCGAGGTGAAGCGCAGATAGAATATAGCGATAATTGGCAGGGTTTTTTTAGTGACCTCACGAGCGCCGGGGCATCCAATCTAGTGACCAGTCTTATTCCTTCAGGTACGCATAGTAGAGAAACATCGGATGTTATTGTTGATATGACGCTCCCGGCGTATTTTTCGACAGGAATAAGTTTGCAGTTAACGCCCTCGGTGAAGATAAATCTAGACGCGAAGATGAGCACCTGGGGGGATACAGAAACCCTGGATGTGACGTTTGAAAACCCAGATTTGGAATTGATGACATTGATTGGTACGTTGGATCAATTATTGGCATTGGAGACGGCAACGTCAGACAGTATTAGTGTACCCCTCTACTTCGAAGATACCTGGTCTTGGAGCATGGGAATTGAATACGCATATTCCGACCGCTTAACTTTGCGAACGGGTTATGAAGATAGACGAACATCTATCCCCAATGATCGACAAACGGTATTAGTACCTCTAAGTGATATTGATGTGTATGCGGTAGGGTTTTCTTATGTGATTGATGGCATAAGTGAAGTTGATGTTGCGTTTTCCTATTACGTACCCAAGCCAGAACATGTAGAGGCGGGGGCGAGCGCGAATTCTAATAGTGGGGAGATTAAGGATATTATTTACAATCCGTATGCAGAAACGGATTTTACGACGCGCACATCGGTGGTGAAAATGGTGATGAGTTATTCTTATGTGTTTTAAGCATCATTACCGAATAGTGTGTTGGTGTAGGATGAATTAAGGATCAATATTCTCAATTCATCCGTAGGTTTTAACGTAATTACTACCTAATGCGTATATCTATTTTGTTGCGATGCCAGCGATATGTGGTCGTATATGAATAAAGGGTGACTGCATATCAAAATGTTCCAACGACACCGAGTGGAATCCTGCGTTTTCAATAACGATCCAACTTTCGCGATCAGGGCAGCATCCTTCGAAGGTATATTTCCACGGTGGTTTTACAGCGCTTTGCAGCTTTCGTAACCAGGTACCTGTAGGGGCTGCAACATGTTCGATAAACATATATTGCCCACCTGGTTTTAAGATCCTCTTAATTTCAGAAACCACTTGGGCGGGATCATCGACTGAACAAAGCACCAGTGTGGATGCGACAAAGTCAACAGATCCATCATCGAGGTCTATAGATTCGCCCTTTAAACCTCGAATCTCCAAATTGATATTATGCTCTTCTGCTTTTCGAGTGAGCCGGTCATACATCTGTACATTAGGCTCTATGGCGATAACGTTGGTGCCAGCAGGATAATATCGAAAGTTTGCGCCGGTTCCAGGGCCAATCTCAACGATGGTACCGGGCATGTTATGGGTGAGAGCAATTTTTCGCTGCCCATAGATTCGATGAAATATGCTGTCGAGCGAAGCAAGAAACCATGATTGAAAACGGCCTCGAATGGGATTGTTTACGGTAACGGACATGGGGGGCCTCAGAGAAAGTAATAGATGATTCGATCATACGGATTCAATGACGTAGTTCAAGAAAATTGAGAAGAGTAATTGCATTTTGCATCGCGTAACCGTTTTTATTATGCGAGTCAGAGGCTTGTGGCAGCACCTATGATGCCTGACTATTGCTTTTGTTGTCCTGGCACGCTTACTGCTAAAAGGGTTAGTGGAGTTACATTTACTATTTTTTTTATTGCGATAGGACTGAGTAATATTATGGCGATTGCTATGCGGGTACTACCTCAAGAACAGACGGTTGAATTTGATACGGAAAATGTGGATCTTACGCTCTTTACGAGAATATCTGATCTTATTAATCTCTATGTGGATAAACAGGCTTTTGATTATCTTGATGTTGGTGGTGGAAATGGAAAGTTTGCAGATAAAATACTCGAGAATCATCCATTGAGTCACGTAACCTTAGTTGAACCTGAATATAGCTTGTTGAGTAAGAATACCGTATGCCCCCGTAAGTGTCTGATCTACTCAACGTTTCAAGAGAGTGCACCGAGTCGTCATCGTTATGACGTGGTGGGATTTAACTGGGTTCTTCATAATTTTGTGGGGGACAGTTATCAGCGTAGTGTTAGATTACAAAAAGATGGATTGGCGAGGGCCTATGATGCGTTGCAGCCAGGAGGGATTATCTTAATCTTGGAAAACTACTATGACGGGTCATTTATTGATGATCTTTCCGGTAGGCTTATTTATGCGCTGACGGCGGCGAAGTCTCTCCGTAACTTTACCTCAAGAATGGGAGCGAATACCGCGGGTGTTGGTGTTTGTTTTCACTCAGAAAGAACATGGAAATCACTCATACGGGGGGCTGGATTTGAATTTGTATGTGCTGAAGACCTGTATGATTACAGCAAGCTAAGTATGTGGCAAAAGCACGTGTTGTTTATTGCTCGCCAACGGGTGGGGGTTCTTATCGGAAGAAAGCCAAATTACACTGTGAACGAGTGATTCCCCACAGGAACAAGTGAAAATCGGCATGCCGAGCGAATGTGAATACAAAGTAGTGATACAGTAATCAGGTATTTCTATTGAGTAGAACGTTATCATGAAGTTAATGACCACATTGTCCGTTGGGTTCGTTGTATTAGTGTTTGCGTTAGCCTTAAGTGTTGGGTTGATGAGTCAATTTGGTGACGGTGTACTGAAAGAACATCTATCACGTAAAATCGCGGATGTTACCGGAACCCGAGTTGATGTTGCTTATGTTGAAACGAATCTTCTGACGGGAAATATCACTATTGATAATCTTCGCGTCGGGAACCCTCAGGGGTTCTCCGATGACATTTTTTATATAGAAAGTGTGGAAGTTAGGTTAGATATTCGTACTTTGTTACAAGACTCAATTGTGATTGAACACATTGATATCATTGGATTAGAAGTACAATTGGAAGAAAAATTTCCGGCTAAAATAAACGTAATTGCACTTAAGAATCATGTGGAGCAAGGGGAGAAGGCTAAGAAGAAAAGTGACCCGATTGATGACCTGAGCTTCAGCTTAGCTGAACTCTCATTGGGTAGCGGTGTATTGAATATTAACAGTGAGCTGCTTGGCAAAAATAATACTCGAATTGCGACATTTTCCGTTTCCTATGACGATGAGATGTCAAATCGACCACTCAAGGCGATTATCCAAGGTGTTATTCAGCGTATTATTAGTGAAACCGTAGATAGCAAAATTGCGCAGATGGCGCGTCGTATCGAAAATACTACAACCAGGGTTTTACCTCCGGCAATATCGTCTGCGTCAATGCCATCATCACCGCCTCTTCCAGAGAAGAAGCCGGTGCCAACGTTGCCTTCAAAAGCAGAAATCACACGCTTAGTGGAGGAAAAGCTTCCAGCTTTGCCTCCTAAACCGCCATTTTTTAGAGGTTTCCCCTAGCTTCCGTAATCAATACCTAACAGTAAAACCGGTGGTAAAAACGTAATCGTTTTTCAGCGCGGTGCCATTTAGATCCTGATCTAACGGAAGTTGAACGATGGCTTCTATCTGCCAATGTTCTGCGGTAAATTGAGCGCCTGGAGCAATCCACATCGATTGCCCACCTGAATTAGCATCGTCTTCGCCAAGAAATTCGTGCCTGTCTTGAGTCAGGAAATTAAATTCCAATACGCCAGAAAAGTAGCCCATGCCGGAGTTATTTGATTCAGCTGGCCATAGCCTGCGTTGAATAGATAAATCCAGCCGGCGTTGGTTCCCTTGCTTGTAACCATGGGCTTCATTGTTATATTGCAGATAAAACTGACTGACAAGCTGGTAATGGTCGGTATGCATATTGGCAACTAAGGCAAATACCCAGTTCCTTCCGCCTTGGCCATCTTGCAAATCCCAGGGTTGCTCCCCATGGGTGTCGCTTTTTCTGTGTTCTCCAGAATTACCGATAAAGCCCATCACGCCGGATAACTCTACCGGTTTGTCATGAACCTCTCCTTCCCAAAACCGATAGCGCGAGAATAACTCGGCATCGCCTAGTCCTTTGTTAGTACGCTCAACTTCTGTGCCATCGATAGTCATATCCAGTGTTTTTTCTGAATAAGGCAATAATATAAAGAAGGCGAAATTTTCGCTAAAGCCATACCCCACGATAGTCGTGGCCGTCGTTACGTTAAAATCCCGGTCTTCGTCACCCGGATCGTCACTGGAACGTAACCAACTCAGCTGTTCGCGTAAAACAAATTCACCGTCGTCCACGGGTATAGCGGAGCGAAAGGTTATCGGGTCTGCTTTTGCTAAGCTAATGATGCAGAGCGAAATTACTAGACAGGATAAATACTGAAATACAGAATGAATTTTCATTGGACTAATTCCTCCAAAGGAAGAGAAATTTACACAGGGTGCTCTCCAGATTACGCCTCTGCTAAATTGATTTCAAGTACCTATATTGAGCATGAATCCCCCTTTAGGAAGGATATTTTTTTGGACAATGTTCTTTAAGAAAACGCTGTAAGATCAACAAGGTAGGTTAATCTGGCTGGTTGTTATGAATAGGGTACATGGCGTAAACAAAGCACTGGCGGAGGATTTACGGCAAATGATGTCATTTACTACCTTTCAGCCTTATTGAGTTTGGCCTAGGCCGAGTGGTGTAGCCCATCAGGTGGATATTTATAGATCTCTAGAGTGGTTATTATTTGATCATTGCAGATATCCATTTCTACTTGAGAAACATCATGACTTCAGCCAATCCAGAACAATCCCGTTATATTATCGGCTCCGCTAGCGAGCAGTATGTGACGCAGGAGGTGTACCAGCAACGTGTTAATACATTGCAAGAGCTCAACAAATCACTGTTGGAAAGTAATCGAAACTATCTTGCTCACTTGACCAAGGCGAATGAGAGAATAGCTGAAGATAATCAGAAAAACAGATCGCAACAAGAGGCACTAAGAGTTTTGGGTCGCGAAAAGAACCGATTACTCGCCGATAGTGAAGAGGCGATCAAACTCATCGCGCAGCGAGATAATACTATTGAAAGTTATAATCGAAACTCTTGCGAGAATGCGATGATACACAAGCGACTGAAAGAGAGTCACAATAACCAAACAGAAAAAATGCAGCGCTTGCTCGTGAATCACGACACGCTTTTGAAAAAGCATGCCTTGCTCAATCGGCAGATAAGTGCGTTGAATCATATGAGCGCGACGCAGAAAAAAATATCCATGGGGATCGCCAAGCTACTGATGTTCATTCTCACCCAACAAACCAATCTTAGAAATCGATTTGCCGGTTGATTTTCTAGAACTCAGAGCTGTAGCTCATTTGTACCAATATCACGTCAAGTGTCGCGCTGACATCTTGGCCAACATAAGGGTTGTAGATTAACAGCGAGCCATCATTACTATTGGTGAACTTACTTGAACCTCCGGGCATTTCAACTTCTGAATGAAAGTATCCCAAACCTAGATCAAGTATCGCGCCTGAATCCATTTTGTAGCCAATGCCCATGCCATAAAAAATACCACTGTCAATCGGGAGTAATGCGCTTCTGGATTCCTTCGGCACCGAAGAAGGGCGGTCTTCCAATCCAAAGCGAAGATCGAGTCGGTCATTCCAACGATATTCAAAACCAATTGCGAAGTTCCAGGTATCGACGAGGCCCAGTGGAAAGGTGACGGAGGTTGGCGTTGATAATTCCGGTTGTACATAGGAGGCGAAGGTAACAAAGTCGATACTCTCTGAAAATTGCACGGGAATGGTCTGCCAAGAAGACCAGGCGGTAAATTTATAATCTACATTAATTTGAAGGTTCGGAGTAAGTTGTAGACTTACCCCAAAGGAATAGTGTTCTGGAAATTCCATATCCAATGACGCTTTACCTTCAACGGTGTCGGTACCCGATACGCCGAGAAAAGACACAACCCCACCAGCTTGAGGGTCTTCCAGTAAGTCGCCGATAAAGGTGTTCCAGGCATTACTGTTGACCCATTGAAAATCACCTTCCATATCCATCTTGACCGGGGATTGATAAACAAAACCAAATGCAACCCACGGTGTGGGTTCCCATAGAAAGCCAAGATTAAAACCAAACGTGAGATTCTTATCCACTTCAAAAGAGAGCGTGCCCAATACGTCATATAGAGGCAGTGGGTTACAGATATTAACTAGTGGATCAGCTTCACCATTAATATCGACTTCATCGCAGCTAAAACCATTTTGTAATGCAGGTATCGTTAAAATGGAGTCATAGGGGGCCCTAAAAGGCAGTTCGATGCCTACACCTGCATAGTTAAAATTAATGCTGGCCCCAATTGATAGCTCATCATTCACCTGAACGGCAATGGATGGTGAGAAATAGGTAATTAATGACAGGGAAAAACGCTGCCCGATGAAACGACCTGGGTCATCGTCTTCTCGATAAAATCCTGCAGCCATAGGAGCATATGCATTGGTCGCGAAGGTGATGTTACCGCCTGGCGGCGAATAGGATGCGCCGCCCATGGGCATTAGAATAAAACCCAAATCGGTTTGACCTACACCGGGAACCATAATTGATGGCCCTGCTGTTTTGCTGGTCGCGTTGTAGGCTTCGTCGTAATAATATTCGTCAGTTGGCATTAGTGAGGTAGGAAATTCAACGGATTCATAAAATTCATGGGCAAGATCTAGCAGACCCTGCTGTTTATCGTTGTATTCCCCTAATTCTAAGGTGATATCAAAACTACCCGTGACAGCCTGAATTTGGCGACGTCGCCCCTTAATCCTAATTAGTCCGGCAGGGTTGTAATGGATAGAATCAATACCTGGAGGATCAGCGGTTACCGCATGAGCTAACGCCAGTGCCTTTGCATTGACCACGCCTAGATTATCGGTAAGAACCGCATGGCTTGTTGTGGGTAGAATAAGCAGACCCAGGAATAGACTTAGAAATGCACTTTTAGGGCTAGCCAGTGTGTTACAAACGTTCCTACGCCGCAGTAGATACATGCTTTCTCCTTAGCAAGCATTGCCACTATATCAGAACTTGTCAGTCACCTTTTTTGGGCGCTAATGGCGGAACAGACAAGTAAATACTGAGTCGATACATCACGAAGGGTAATGACGGGAGTAACGAGCGATTTATTATTATTGTTGTTTTAGCCGTTCTATGTGGTGCAACTTTATGATTATTATTTTTTGTTTTTATTATTTTTACTAATGTCGTATTACTTTACGCTACCTTGCACTTTGGTCTTAGATACTATCCTTTAATGCAATACTCCAAAAGAGTTATTTTATATTTTTGAAACAAAGAGTCATGAATTGTATAGAGCTATTAGGGGTGGTTTTGGCATATGATTTAATTTTGTTCAAATAGAGTGAAATTGATTTACGTAGAATGTCATCGGGTTAGCAGAGTTATTTCTTGTTGATGTTATTATAAGGCTTCAATTTGTGCTGATATTTATTGGCTCATTTAGGAACGGCGTTTCATCTACATTGATTTACAATATTAAGGAAAATAATGATGATCATGATTTACCGTATGGTATTACTTTTAACTACTCTTATTTTTACCTCGATAACCTTTGCTAATCCAGCATTGACGTTACCACCTCCTGCCGACATGTTTGTGCTTAAGCCGACAGCCGATAAGTCAATGGGCACGCATGAAGAAGGTGTGGGTATCACGAAAGGAACCAAGGTCACCGAATTTTCGTTAGTGACTCACAATGGTAAGAAAACCGATATGACCACACTCCTTAAACAATCACCGTTACTTGTGGTTTTTTATCGAGGTGGGTGGTGTCCCTACTGCAATTTACAAATAAGAGAGTTGACAAAAACGTGGCCAGAATTTCAACAGCGCGGCGTAACGCCCGTTTTGATTAGTGCGGATAGCGTTGAGGGGGCTGCATTGGCATCAACGAGTTACGATATTCCGTTCCCAGTATTATCGGATTCAGATCTCTCTGCTCACAAAGCATTCGATGTAGTGTTAGACATCGATGATGAAAATTACAAACTGTACCAATCTTATGGGATAGAACTGGAGGCCTGGTCTGGGAAAGGGCACCACAAAATCTCTGTGCCTTCCGTATTTTTGGTGGATAGTGAGGGTACCGTACTTTGGGCCCATGCCGCCAAAGATTACGAGACACGTCCAAGTGCTACTCAGCTTCTATCGGTGATTGATCAGCTCAAGAAATAGTGGTCAATTCCTGATTATTCAATAGTCCCAAACATGGTGCGTATTTGATTGCTGACCAATTGAATACGCCATCTCTTTGGAATAAGAGTGAGTAGTAAATTGTGTAATAGTCGGTGTCGAAATCCGGCTAGTACACTGGGACGTTTTCCCAAGTATTGAAAGGCCTGAGCTACACATTCTTGCGTGGACATTAGTTGCGATGACGATGTGAATTGTTGCTTTGCCAATCCTGGCGTGTCGGTAAGCACAGGCATAAATCCAAGCACATCAATATTTTTCTCTTTTAGTTCCCACCATAGTGACTCTGAAAACGTGAGCGCATAAGATTTTCCGCCCACATAGGTGGCATTATATGCGCTGGGTAATTGCGCTCCCCCTGAGGACACATTAATAATTCCACCACCACCGCGCATGGCCATTTTTTCTGCGAAGTAACGGGTTAGTAACAATAGGGCACGGGTATTTACCATTAACTGGGTCTCTAATTCGACAGGATCTTTTTCTAAGAAGCGACCAATGTTTGAGAAGCCCGCGTTATTGATTAATAAACCTATTTCGATATGGCTTATCCTGGGAATAAGTTCGTCAAGAAAGTTGGATTTACTGAGGTCTTGTGCAATACAAAATAAATCTGCTGGGTATTGCGCTTGAATTTGCTTTTTTGTGGATTCGAGCGCGTCTGCATCTATATCAACCATAACGATATTGAAGCCATTACATGCTAGTTGACGGGTGAACTCAGCTCCGAGTCCGCGTGCTGCACCGGTGACAAGCGCCCAGTGGCCATACTTCTTATTGTTTAACATGTAGTGTTAGTGAACCTATATGTCGTTTGATTATGAGCAAAAACGTTATCACTACTTTTTTCGATATTCAATATAGGGTTCAAATAATTTGGCATGGGTTGTGTGCTAAGTGCGCGAATCTAAAGAAGATTAATCCATAATTTCTTGATCTTGCTTATATCAATCGCCATAACGCTTGAGTGGGGTGCTTAAGGCAGGTCTTGATTTCAAAATCTAAGGCGCTATATTTATCAGTGTGGCTCCCTCTATTTCGAATAACGTAGCTGTGATACTTAGCATGCATATATCTCTGCTTCGACGGTATTTCTTTGTGCTCGCGATTCCGATGATACTATTATCGGACATATTGCTGGCGCAAACTGTCGAGCTCAATATTCATTGTTGGGATGGGTATTCGCGACCTTATGTGGAAGGGTTTAAGGCACTGGTCAAAAAGAAGCATAATATTGACGTTGTACTCAATATTACTAATGTTTCTGATCCGGACGAATTTTGGCAACTTGCAAGAGCAGAAAGGGTTGACCTAATCTCTCCCGCCCATAATATTCCCAAGAGTATTAAGTGGCCCTTTATCAAGCATGAAGTGGCTATCCCCGTCGATCTAAAAAATATTCCCAATTACAAATACGTGATTCCCTTTCTGCAAAAGAATGCGTTCGTCACCAAAAAAGGTGTTGTTTATGGTGTGCCTTATACAATGGGCCCCTACGGTCTTGCTTATAACGCCGATAAAGTGGAGGAACCTACAAGCTGGAAAATTCTTTGGAAACCAGAAGCCAAAGGAAAATACACGATATCTCGAGACTATCCTGACGCGAATATATTTACTTCTGCATTAATGTTGGGGGCTCGTTACGTAGACCTATATGATTCCAATAAACTATTTTCCCACCTAGGAGAAGAAAAGCTACAGAGCGCGCTTTTGATATTGGCGGAGAACGCATACTCACTGTGGACAGGAACCGCAGATCCTGATGAGTTTGACCAGCTACACTATGCCGCCACATGGGGTTATGCGGTGGCGGTGGCCAATAAGAAAGGTCAGAATTGGAAAATGGCTCGTCCAGAAGAAGGAACTACAATGTGGGTTGATCATTGGGTGATGACCTACGCGTTAGCAAAGTCTCCGTTAAAGAAACGGTTGGCTGAAGAATGGATTAATTATGGATTAGGCATCGAGCTTCAAACTGGTGTGATCCGTAATTGGGGCGTGAGTCCTGTGGTGGTTAACTTAGGGGATAATATTACCGCTGCTGAGAAAGATACCTTTGCAACGGGTGATGATGGGTATTGGAGTTCACTCTCGCTGTGGGAAAATATGGATCGTATAACCACTGATATTAATACACGAGCGTGGAAGAAGGCGACACGTAATTTAAAGGACGAACGGTCGCGGTATATTAAAACTGATATTCTTAATGCGAAGTAAACGCCGAAAGTAAGTGGAGGCGTGTTTGCCTCCACTACCGTAGATTAGAGGTCGAGCTGTTTCAGTCGATTGGCCTGATTAAGGAATAAGGCGATTGGATCGAGCCTGGGGCTTCGCAAGCCGAACAAATGATTAGCCTCATCGAGGTGATTCAAATACAAATCATCTCTAATGGTCGTACCCCAATGACTGCTACAGCGCCCAAACACACCATCGCCAGGTTCCCCTACCAATAATTGAGTCAGAGAGAAAATGTAATCCCCTGGATCAAGCCAATGAGTAAAGTGGTGGGACCCTGCAAACGCAAAATAGCGTACTCCATTGTTTGCAATATCAGTCTTAGCCTGACCGCAATATTCAGTAGGCATGCCTTCTGGGTGACGCCTGGAGAAGTCCGCAGCACCTTCGTTAGTGTGACTATAGGCTAATGCCTGGGTGTCCATGGGGAGGCTGTCACCTGCGATAAATGCGATCAATGTTGTGATGATATCGCCGAGGTTCCATAGGGAGTCCTCCAGTGAGGGGGGGAGGCTATCGATTAATCCGACGGCGACATCTGCGACATTGGCCCCGGCATGACCCGCGTTAATGGTCGTTACTGATGCGATATGCTGCGGGTAGACCGATGCGGTATAGCGGGACGTTAACCCCCCGGAACTAATGGAGAGTAGATTAACCTTCTCTTTTCCGGTCAGTGCCAGAATATCCTCTACTTGCCGTGCCAGTTGCTCTCCTCGTACCTCTGGAGAATTTACCGCTGAGACAGTGGACACAAACACATCTGCCCCTTCTTTACGGAGTGCGCTGGGTATTTTATAGAAAAAATCGATGGGACCTAGGTGGTCGAAATTGATAAATGAACCACCCACCAATACCATCGGATAGAGGGTGTTGGCGTAATTTTTGGCGTGCAATAGGGTCGGTGTTAGTATTGCCTGACAAAGCAGTAGAAGTAATAATAGGTATCTATGTGTCATGATAAAGATCCTTTTAATTATCGATGTGGGAACGGACGGGTGGACTGACCTAATGCGATGATGTGGTTGTTGCTGTCGATTGCACGCACCGTGAATTCGTACTGGCCTGGAAAAAATGGTGGAGCGCAGGGGCCAATAAAGTGACCTTCGCTATTGGCGATCTCACCTTCTGGAATGGTATTGATCCCGGTATAGCGCATATGGCCACCACCGTGTGGAAAGAAGGGGAAGTAGATATCCTTTAACACAAATTCTAGAAATTGTGTGTTCGGAGGAACCCCCGAAAGGGACACCTGTGGTGAAGTACCAAGGCAGCGTTGCATACCCTGCCAACTAAACTCAACGCCAAGGGTGGGGATAACTATTCTGTCATCTTGATTGTTGTAGCGTGTATGAGAGCAGGCGGATAGTAGCAGTAATGTGATCATGCCAAATAGTGCAGTGTAATATTTCATAAGCAATCCCCAAAAAATAGTTAACAATATATTGGATGCTTAACTTAGCGAATATTACCTATTGATAGTGTATTCAAGGACGCCAGAGTGTTCTGATATCTCGCCATTTATTCTGGATCTTGGCGTATTCTGAGTATAAGAAGGCTAGGTATGGTTAATACCTAAGGAAGAGGGGAGTGGATACTAATGGTGTGAAGTAACGGCCATGATAATCAGGTGTAATCATGACCGCATTTATTATGTTTAGGCTTTGTCGCTTATAATGTTACGACGAGTGGCAGCCAGACCAAGTAAACCAATGGCAAATAATGCTAATGACCCTGGTGCAGGTACACTTGTCGTAACGTTGATGTTATCAACGCCCCAATATTGATCCCCTGAACCTGCGGTTGATTCAAATACGATACTTGTTAGGTTCGTCCATACCAGCTCATATGTAGAAAAAAGACCAAGGGCGATATCTGTCGTGATGGAATCCCCGTTTGAAAGATACCCTGTAATTGACAAATTTGAGGAGTCTTCATACCAGCTGCCAAGGTCCAAACTAAACAAAGAAAAAATGCTGCCGTTTTCCTCAGTCATGGTTACAGTATTACTGCCAGAGTAGTTATCGGCACCAAAGAATGTTGAGCCACTGTCGCCACCGCCATAGTTATTTGCATAGTGGGTATGGTCTGAAGATGAATCAAAATAGTATCCACTTACAGTAACATCGCCCTGTGTAGAGGGGGTTGCTCCAGAGGTTTGCGCTGAATCTTCAAAGGTAATAACAGTAGCGCTGGCCATCCCTGCTGCCAGGGAGAGTGCGATTACGGATAGTGCAGTGCCTAATAACTTCATTTTGATTCCTCTTGATTGCTATTTAGATTGGAATAAACTGGCTGGAGAGTGTTACCTGTTAACGTTGGGTATCGCTATATTGCGGTCCAATCGTGCAAAGTTTGAGAAAACAATAAGGAATAAATAAGGAAGTTTCTTTAATTACCGATTACCGAGTAGTATTCATTTTTTCGTTATGATCACTCTTGTTGTCATTTGTAACCAGAACCCTATCCAAAATAGTTTTGGGGATAAACTTATATAATGTCGCGGCGAATCCCAAAATACCAACAGAATAGCGCAGCTTTGGCCGGCTCGCGGTCGCCGCTAGGATTACCTTGTCGACAACGGCGTCAGGGCTAGATTCTCGAGAGTGCACGTCGGCAGTTTTGGCTTGAGCAAATTCGATGGTTTGTTGGTAAGGGCTAGCGCTTACATTGGCGCTAGTAGGAATTTCTCGGTTACTATCGAAGCTTGAGCGTACAGGTCCTGGTGCGATCATTGATACATCAATACCAAATGGTTTCACCTCGTACCGAAGGGATTCAGAAAAAGCTTCCAGTGCGTGCTTAGAGGTGGCGTAAGGAGAAAAAATAGGCATGACGGATTGGCCTATACCGGAACTGATTTGGATAATTCTACCTTGGCGTTGTTGCCGCATATAGGGTAGTGCCAATCGACAAATATTCACCACTGCGAAGAAGTTCGTGTCCATCTGCTGTCTCCACTGTGCCATCGACAATTCTTCTACTGCACCGATACAAGCAAAGCCGGCGTTATTAACAATAATATCGACACCGTTGTTAGTACGTAGATAGTGTTCTATTTTTTGTTGAAGTGCTGCTTCATCCCGTAAGTCCACATTGATTATTGTGATGCCAGGGTAGTCTTGCATCAGTCGCTTTTCATCATCGTCTTTTCTTACAGTGACAGCAACGATATATCCATTTTCATGAAATCGCTTGAGACAAGACAACCCAATGCCCGATGATGCGCCAGTGATAAGTACTCGCTTACTCATAAGTATTTTCCAGCTTGTTTACGTGGTGTTTAGGAAAAGGGATTCGCATCACTCGATCCCCCGAATAAGAACCTAGGTAGAGCGAGCTGTCGAGCTGTGTTGCAACGGTAACACCCCCCATAGGATAGCCCTTATGGTTAATTATTTCTGTCGAATTTAGCGAGTCGGCATCCAGTGTATAGATCCCAAACTGGAATGTGCAAGCCGATTCTGCTGTGAGTAGGCAGAGTAACTTTTCGACAAGATATCCTTGATGGGATGCTACGAGCAGTTGTCCATCGGTAGTCCATGTGAGATTGTCGGGTTGAGGGATCGTCATTGTCGCCAGCCGCTCTCCACTACTGCGATGTATTTTTCTTACTTCATCTCCCATGTAGTACGTGGCGTACACAGATTCTTCATCGTCGCTGATAGCAACTCCATTCACAAAGGGGCCATTGCTTCCAGGTATTTTGGTAAACCCTTGAGCCGTATTCCATTCAAAAAGGTAGCCGGTGTCCCACCCCAGTACTCCTTTGATGAGCTCAATGTTTAGTGCTCCAATACTGAAGGCATCATAGTCGTAAGCTTGGCTTGCAATAAAACCACCATTGCTTAAGGATACAATATTATTGAGAAATGTTGCGGGTGTAGGGTTTACACAGCCTTTCCAAGTGACGGTAATAGTATCGCCTATTTGAGATACTTCAAAATATTCTACGGCTTCGCGACTACCATGATTTATAACCAGTAGTTGCATTCTGTCATCAGATCGTGCAGATAGATGGATACCATGGGGGGAAAGAATAACCGGTGGTGATGTAGAACAGAGCGGGTCTCCCCAGCGGTGGTCGCTGTTATCCCTGGTGGTATTTATCGTATACGGGTCTAGGGGGGTGAAGGTGTTTGTATTGGTGTTTAGTAAAGAAAGACCGCCGGGGGTAAGGTGGTTTAACGGATCACCCATTTCACTAATAATAAGTAAGGGTTGGCCAGGGATGCGGGCAATATCTTCGGGCCGTGATGTGCCACATATTGGATGTTTATTGTCAATGCTGCGACAAGGCTCGTGAGCCACAGAGCATCCAGTTAAAAATAACGATACACCTATTAGCTTACTGCAAAACGATGTGAATGCGTTTTTCCTCATGGTTGATTTTGTACGTGAAAAATAGCGTTACTTTTGCCATCCATCGAATCGCAGTCGATAGCATAGTGATGCCCAGGCATAACATCTATGGTCAATGTTGGGTGATGAAATTGTAATAGATACGGTTTTTCACAGAGTAGTCGTACAGTATAAGTCGCAGGAGCATTGAGTATTGCAGAGTGCTTGTAGCGATCAAATAGGGTACGCTCATACAGTGTGTTGCCCTGGGTGTCAGTGATAGCTTCTATTCTCACTACGCGAGTAAAGTAATCTCCAAAACCTCGACTATTTACCTGTAAGCGTGCGCTGTCGCCTTCAATTTGGGGTGCGATAAACTCCTTCTTAGCGCAGGCCGGTAACGAGAAAAATGTGGCAAACAATAATGTCATGGCAGATAGATTTGTTGGTTTTGTACGTATAGATTGATAACTATTTTTCATGATTCATTCGTACCGAAGGAAGATTGATAACATCGTGGAAAAAATCGAATAGCGCCTCTTGGGAGTGTCGACAATTCGTTTTTTTATGTTCAGCGAGGTATTGCAATACAGAATGAGAGCCAAAGAATTTCCCCGTGACTTCTTCGTATCTATCATCACAGCATAATTGTATCGGTAGTGATGCCCCTTGTTTTGCCGTGGACATTAGGCCTAGAAAGGTGATGGACATAAATAATCGTGCTAGCCATGGCGGGAGAAAATTCGAGAATATTTGGGTCGATACTAGACCGGGGCATACGGCATTCACGGTAATGGATGTGTTTTCTAGTTCTCGGGCCAGCGCCTTACTAAACAGAATGACGGCAAATTTAGATTTACCATAGGCGTAGAGCATGGATTCTTGTTCTGTATTGATATCTTCAAAATTGTAGCGTCCCGGAAATCGATGGGCTTCAGAGGCAATGTTGATGATTCTGGCAGAGGTAGCGCGCTTGAGACTCTCTAGCATTCGAAGGGTAAACGTCGAGGAGCCTAGGCTATTTAACGCAAAATTCATTTCATATCCGTCAACGGAGGTTTCCCTCTCAACAATATGACGACCTGCGTTATTAACCAGTACATCGATAACAGGGTGAGCCTGACACAGCGTGGTCGCGACGCGCAACACATCACGTTGACTGGATAGGTCGGCTAGGTGCGCCTCGAATCGTTTGGGGCCTATGCTTACCATCGCGGCGATGGTTTCGTAGGGTGATACTATGTCAATCATAATGACGTAGGCCCCCTGCTGGTGCAGCGCTAATGCTATCTGCTGGCCAATCCCTGAACTGGCTCCAGTGACGATACAGATCTTATTGTTCATGGTATAGATATCGTGGTCCGTGAATAAAATAAAACTCTATCATTGACGCCAGGGTGTGATT
This sequence comes from Gammaproteobacteria bacterium 45_16_T64, assembly GCA_002162955.1. Classification (GTDB taxonomy): domain Bacteria; phylum Pseudomonadota; class Gammaproteobacteria; order Pseudomonadales; family Ketobacteraceae; genus 42-54-T18. The sequence goes on along the minus strand of MABD01000041.1, from coordinate 67,929 downwards.
TTATGAATATGTGACAAAAGCATATGGCGTTTCGCCACCATCGAGTGAGGAATGAGCCTGTCCAGTAGAGGCTATATCGATGACACCAATGAGTACTACCTTATGAGTTTAGATACATCGGATTGTCTTTCGTCGGACTATCTAGTGCCACTACTTAACTGCTTGGGTAACTGTGCTATGGCGGAGGAAGAGGTGTTGGCTGGGACCTCGTTGGTAGGGCAGTATCCACAGCCAATATCTGGCATGCTTTCCATTGTGGATTGCGAACAAATAATAAACAATGCGACGGCTAAGTTGAATCAGTCTCCTTATATGTTGGGGCTTATGATAGGTGTTAGCATGCGGCCTACTGGGTTTGGGCAGCTAGGTTATGTTGGTATGTGCAGTAGCACATTTGATGAAGCGCTTAGGCAGTCAAGCCGCTTTCTAGGTATTGTTACTCCCTTGATGAGTTTCGAATACACCGAACATGAAGAGAGGGTGTCTCTCAAAATTGTAGAATCAGGCGTCATCCGGGAACCTGTTTACGGTTTTCTTATTGGGTTGTTTTTGGGAAGTTTGCGAGCATTGTCTCTTTTTCTGCTGGGGGATCGATTATTTGGTTTGATCGATGATTCGAGTGTGGAATTAAAAGTTGACTTGAATACATACCCTGACTTGGCGATGTTGCAAAGCGGGCCGATCAAGATGGATTTTGGTTGTGAAGAAAATTGTATTTCATTTTCAAAGAAATTGGCACTGCAGCCTTTACTCAATGGCAATGAAGTCGCGTTACGCTCTGCAATCATGGCCTGTGAACGGCTATTAGAGGAGACCTTAGCCAAGCGTGCTATGGAGACGCAGCGTGTTGTTGTTTTGGTGAAACAAGAAATCGAAAGATATCGCAGCGCTAACCCTGAGTTGGATGACGTTGCCCAAGTGCTATGCTTATCCCCAAGAACATTGAGTCGTCAATTGAAGGCCTGTGATACGAGTTTCTCCCGATTGGTCATTGACGCGAGAATGGGTAAGGCAGAAATTCTATTCCAGCAGGGAATGTTAAGTATTAAGGAAATTGCTTATCAATTGGGATACTCGGAAGTGTCGAATTTTTCAATTGCATTTAAGAAGTACTTTGGTCAATCTCCCAGTGAATTTAGGGGCTCGTTGCAAATCTAATATGAGACAGCAACCATGATCGAAAAGGTAGCGTGGAGCAATATCGTCGATATATTCTTGGGTTATTCCGTACAGCTTCATTCTATGGCGTTTGCGATAATGGCCGTGTGCTTGGTATTTGGATTCAAGCAAGTTAACAATAAGCCCTCTGGTGCCTGGAATGTTGCGCTGATGCTGTGTTTATTTTCCTTTACCTTGCGTGTTTTATTGGTGGATAGCTCCCCTAAACTAGCCCATGTTTTTAATAGCGTAGAATACCTGACCCCTGTATTTTTTATGATTTGTGTGCGGGTGAACTTTGATGATGACTTTGTCTTTAGCTGGGTAGAAAAGTGCGCGGTGTTGGTCGTTGGCAGTTTAGCTTTTCTATTTGCGATACGTGAATTTATCGGCACATCGGAAGTGATGTATACGTTTCAGATGCGTAGCCAATTCGTATTGGACGGATTGGCCGTGCTTTGGGCGTACTGGTGCGTGATTAGAACCTGGGCTGTGGACCTTGACCCTTACCGTCGAACCGCTAGGGTCTATTTTGTGACAGGCTGTGGGCCGGTAGTCGCTGTTGTTCTTACGTTATATTTTATATCAGTGGACCAAGGGTTACCCTTTGGCCACGGTGTCGATATGTTTGTCAGTGGTGCCATCGTTGTTTTGGGCTTAATGGCGATAGCATTTTTTACCGATGTGAAACGTGGCTTATTTGGGCGTGTCCGTAAAGTAACGCCAGAGGTGAACGTGTCATTGGATACGACCCCTCAGGAAGCAGTAAATGTATTATCTGATATGGGGCCTGTTGAAAATGTCGAGGTAATGGGGAGCAGTGATACGACAGAGAAGGCGTCTCAAAAGCAAGCTTTTCTCGACACATTGGAGCTGGTCATGAATGGCCAAGGGCGGTTCCAAGAGATGGGCATAACGCTGGCGTCATTAGCGAAGTATACCGCTATACCTGAGTATCGATTACGGGGTGTGATCAATCAAGATTTGGGTTATCGCAACTTTAATGCATATGTAAATCATTACCGTGTGGCCTATGCACGGGAGTTATTGGAGGATAAGGAATGCAGCAAAAGCATACTCGATATATCCATGGACTGTGGTTATAAGAGCTTATCGACGTTCAACAAAGCCTTTAAAGATATCACCTCATTAACGCCATCTGAGTATCGAAAAAAACGCGTTTTAGGGTGAATTTTAGTATTTTTAGTTTTTCATCGGTTTTTTTCTGAATCATACATAATCTATTGTTTGCTAACGCTTTATTTCATCAAGAAAGGTGGGTGATTTGTTTAATTGACGGAAATTATAAGAATCACTCACTGCCTTTCCAGTTATTCAGAAGATCTGCGTTCCTGCACGTCGCACACTCCAGGCTCAAATAAGAAACAGCCGTAGTGCATGAGTGGAGTGTGAGGGGATGGAAACAATAGCAGCCAGTTTGTTGATTGCGATACCGGGGTTCGTGATCCTAATGGGATTAGAGTTTCTGGTAGTGAAGTATAAAGGGGGGCGATCTTACGACAATATTCCCGATGTTATTAGCAGCCTTAGTTCCGGAATTGCCAATGTAATGAAAGGCTCATTGGGGTTGGTATTGGTTCTAGTGCCTTATGAGTGGATGGTAGAAAACGTCGCAATATTTTCCATTGACCCTAACTCAGTGGCGACCTGGATTATTGCCATTCTGTGTTTGGATTTTGCGGCCTATTGGTATCATCGCTGGACCCATAAATACAACTTTCTTTGGCAGCTTCATCTTATTCACCATGCCGGTGAACAGTTTAATGTATCAACCGCACTGCGACAGCCGGTCAATAATGTCGTCAATATTGTCACTATTGGTTGGTTTCCTGCCGCAATTGCCGGTATTCCTCCGGAGATGATGGTGACTATTGGATTGGTTCATTTATATTATCAGTACTGGTATCACACAGAGCTTGTCGGAGATCTTGGCTTTCTTGAAAAGATCATTATGACCCCGCGTCTTCATGCAGTGCATCATGCGATGAATCGTGAGTACGTCGATAAGAATTTTAGTGCCTGGTTTTGTATATGGGATCGATTGTTTGGAACCTATCAACAACCATTGGAGAGTGCCCCCATTGTTTATGGTATTACGATTCCTGCGAAAACCTGGAACCCGGTAAAGATCGATTTTATGCATTGGGGAACCATCGTAAAAGATATGGTTGCCACAAAAAGTTGGAAGGATAAATTTCGTCTTATTTACAAACCTACTAATTGGCGGCCCGCAGATGTCAGAAAAAGCCATAAAATTCCTCGCGTGCGAGATGTGTATAGCTATGAGCCTTACGCACCAAAAATATCGACTGGGTTATTAGTATGGAGCCATATCGAAATTATGTTGACGGGTGCGATGATGATGTTGTTCTTCTATTTATTTCCAACCTATAGCATCGCAGAGATATATGGTTTTAGTCTATTTACCATTTTTAGTGTGATGGCATACACCACGCTAATGGAAGGCAAGTATGCCCTTAGTTGGTTAGTTACACGATTGCTATTAGCCGTAGGTATCCTGTGGTTCTATGGTGGAAATTGGTTTGGGTTTAACGAATATGTATCTTTTATTGGTGTTGCCTTATTGGCTTACTATTCATTCTCAATCGTCGCGAGTTGGATTCTAATATCGGGTGATTACGATGATGAGATTTCACTGTCGACGTCACAAGCTACGGGTTAAGCGCAACTCTGAAGGCTTTCCGGTTAATCGATGTACCTGGGAGCCTCGTTTTTTTCCGCTCACATAAATAATAATAACCAATGAACGGTAAATGTATGCATGCCATCGAACGACGAAACACTGCAAAGTATAGATTGTTACGTATATGTATAGCGATAGTCGGTGCCCTAAGCGCGAGCAATGGCTGGGCTGTTCTCACCGAAAATATTGCTATTGGCAGTCCGCGTGCGTTGTCGCTGGCGAATGCTGTCACGGCAGACCCACCGGGAATTGATTCTATTCACTTTAACCCTGCCGGATTAAGTCGTGTTGAGGGTCGACAGCAGGCGATCAAATTTATCTATGGGAATTTTGATATAGGACTGGATTTTGGCAAACGCACTGAAACGCGACAGGCATTGTTGGACCAAGCCGTTCAGATAGGAAGTGATCTTGGTGCGGAATATCCAGAGGGCTTTTTTGAGGACGAAGCCTATATGCAATCGAGTTCAACGGAAGGTGTGTCGATGATTATCCCAGGATCAGGGATGATGGATTTAGCGGTTCCGTTATCGATTGTGGGTGGTACCTCTTACCAGCCTCCGGGGGGTAATATCACCTTTGGTACCAATGTCTATACACCCATGGCCGCGGGGTTTTACCGAGCGGATGATGATCCTGGTCGGTTTATTGGTCAGCGTTTTTCGACCATGGTGTTAACGTACTTTTCGCCGACTGTTGCAATCGAGGTGACAGATACCTTATCGGTAGGGGCTACATTAACGTTTAATTACGGTGGCGTCGGATTAGACCTGCCGTTGCGGGTGCCGCATTTGGCGCACTTAGTTATCCCAACCTTACAATTGACCAACTGTGGCATCGAAACACCATTGATAAATATATGTGAAGACCTGCCGTTGTATGATCAGCTAGGAGAATTGAATTTCTCGGTAGAGCAAGCATTGGCGTTCGGTTATAACTTTGGATTGTTGTGGGAAGTTACCCCGTGGTTGAGCCTCGGAATGGTATACCAATCGCCAATTGATATGCATATGGAAGGTGAGTTTAGTTGGGAAAATAGCGATGCATGGGTGCAATTTATTGCGCCGTTACGTGAGGGCGGTCTGACATCGGTGGCCTTGGACGTCGTGGGAATTGAAGGCGAAAAGTATGTTGAAGGTGATGCGGATCTTGAGCTCACCATGCCAGAGCATATGTCGTTTGGTGTGAGCTTACAGTTATTGCCGAGCCTTCGGGTGAATATTGATTACAAGTTTACCGGCTGGTCAAAATGGGATGAATTATCGGTAAAACTGTCAGAAGTCACGGACCTTATGGCGATAGCAAGCTTTGGTGAGACGGATACTAAAGAGGGTGTGAGCTTGGTATTGCCTTTAGGCATGGAGGATACTTGGAATTTTGCTTACGGTATTGAGTACCAATATAACGATCAACTGGTACTTCGAATGGGCGTAGAAGATCGACCGTCATCAATTCCTGAGGTCTCGATGAGTCCTTTCTTACCTTTAGGTGATAGCACCCTATACGGTATTGGTTTTGGCTATGAAACAGTGACCGGCACCCTGTATGAAGTGGGTATGTCATATTTTGAAAGCCAGGTAAGTATGCCGGGAAATACCAGTGATTTTGGTAACAGTGAAGACCCGACTAAGCTGATTTACAATCCATACCCAGGTCAGGATATTGATGCTAGTACTACGATTATCATGTTAGAAATTGGCTTTCACCGAGAGTTTTAGTTTCTCTCATGGTTAGCGTGGTGAAAGCGACACAGTAATTTTTTGCTTGGGACCTAGAGTAATACCTTGAATGGCAGCACTGATCTTGCTGTTTGAGGTGAGTGTAATCGAAGAGTGACGGTAGAGCTTAAATAGCACAGATTTCATTTCAAATAAGGCAAAGCCATAACCGAGACATTTTTTTGTACCACCACCAAAAGGAACATACTCTTGAGGGCTGTAATCATTGTCTAGAAACCGTTGGGGTTGGAATTCTTCTGGGTACGTCCAAATGTCAGGGTTCATATGCAACGCGTAGGTAGCAATTCCAGCATAGGTTCCCGCTGCTACGTCATAACCCATAAGGGTCGTGTCTGACATAACTGAACGCATGACGAGTGGGACTACGGGATGGACACGAAGCACTTCTTTAATGACGGCATCTAGGTAGCGCAATTTCATCACCTGTTCGATACTGGCATTCTCGTCCAGTGTCATGAGTTCCTCAACCAGTCTGGACTCAACCGAAGGGTGCGTCGAAATTAATTGTATTGCCCAGGTGAGTGAGTTGGCGGTGGTTTCATGGCCCGCGGCAAGTAATGTGGTAAGTTCATCTCGAATGTGGGTGTTCGATAGGTATTGACCTTGTTCATCCTGAAGATTAATCAGGGTAGAAAGTACATCCGAGGGTTGTGTAGCGCCAGAGGTATCGTCGGCTCTGGATTTTCTCTTCGCGTTATCGATGTCTTCAAGTATTAGCGTGTCAAAAACGGCACGGGCTTTGGTAAAGCGATCCCATGGGCCTAAGCCTAGCATCGGGGTGCGCATAAAGGGAAGTAGCATTAGTGGTGGCGTAAAGGTTGCTAATAGCTTACGTACGGCATCTTGATAAGCCACTTTCCTTTCAACGTCGGTCACACCAAAAACAACCTCGATAATGACATCAAGAGTAAGCTCCTGCATAAGGCACTGAACGTTAACCTGTTTGTCGAGTGCGTGTTTACCGAGGGTGCTATCGACAGCACGATGTATCAATGGAATATACGATCGTAAACACGCGCCTTGGAACGCGGGGCGTATCATTCGTCGCTCGCGATTATGAGCAGCACCCTGTAGTAAAATTAACGAAAACGAACCGAGTAATGGTTGTAGTGGGCTTGGCAGAGACGAAGTCAGTACCGATGAGGGTGAAGAAAAAATTTCGCTGGCCCCCTCAGAGGACGTTGCCATTAATATTTGATTCAGGCCCGGCATTGAGAGAAAAAATGCACCGTCATAGCGGTACAGTTTTTTACGAAAAAATCCCTCCGGATTTAACGACAACTGTAGCGCATTACTGATCTTTTGGAATGGCGATGAAACCGACGGAGGTTGCATGGACAGAGTTTGCATAGTGATCTCTCGCTGAGAATTTTTTATTATTGCGTGGCTTCTATTATGTTGTTTCGACAGCAGCTGGGTGATGGTGGGTAGTTTCCATTACCGATAGCGGGAAAAACGGAGGGATTTCTTCCTTATTAATAATAAGCTCAATGACGCCGGGTGCCTGGATAGGCAAGGCACTGTACTCCGCCAGTTTACGCGATAATTGTTGTTGGTCGTGAACTCGTGCAGTCCATAACTCATTCTCTCCGGCGAGTCCTCGTGCGACACCTTGGAAATTAACGGAAGAATATTGCGTACAGGTTAAGCGTGACTCGAAATGAAAGCGCTGTCTACTGGTGCACATACCGTGTTGGCTATCATTAAATATCACCCACAATATCGGCAGTTGACGCTCGATCGCGGTATGTATTTCCATACCGGCCATCAGAAATGCGCCGTCACCACAGATTACGAGAGACTTACCAGTGTCCCCGGCTAATTGAGCACCCGTGGACGCGCAGATTGCGTACCCCATACCTCCCATGCCCAGGGCGATGGTGGAGTGGGCGTGATCGGGTAACGTCAAATAGTGCGCTGCGGACGCAGCACAATTTCCAGCATCCATAAAAACACGGGAAAACTGATCGAGATGGGGTTGCAGTGCGATTAATGATTCGCTCGTGGTTAATCCTGGGTTATGTCGCTTGTCATGTTTAACCAGTTTGGGCGTGACGTGAATCAGCGTATCAAAAGTGATGTGGTTAAATTTATCCTTGAGACTAGCTTTCGCGGTAGATAAACGAGATGTGATTAACGTGGGAGATAGTTTGATGCTTCGTAAGTTCGCGTAATTAGGGGTGCTACTCACACTGCGATTTACGATCCAGGTATTCTTTTGTTGTAGAGCTTTTTCAAACGGCGCCCGAGTCATGCCTTCAAGTTGGCTACCTAAGGACAGTACAAGGTCACATGTTTGTAAGTAATTGTGTGCAGCACTATGACCGGCAACCCCAATCGAGCCGATGTATCGTGGGTGGGAATTAGGAAAGGCGCTGGTGCATTCTAGTGTTGTAACAACAGGAATGCCGGTGGAGTGGCAAAAGGCCTGTAACTCCGCATTGCCCTGCATTTCTGGACCAGCCACAATCAGCGGAGCAGAACAGCCTGTGATTGCTTGGATAAGATCATCAAGGTCCGTATCCAACGACTCACACACACGATTTTCTGTGTCAGTTAAAAAATCCTTTGGGCTGAGAGGCCAAAAATCAGGGCATGGTGGTGCCTCAGATTCCATGATGTCACGGGGTAACAATAGGGCGACTGGACCGCAAAATCCGTTGAGTGCCTGAGTAATTGCCTCATATATTTGTGACCAAAAACCGGCTTGAGTAATCACGGCTGTGTATTTTGTGATAGCACTCCACAAACTATAGCCATCGACGCGATCCAAACCACCACTGGCATCCTGAAACGCACCTTGGCCCTCCATGACGCTGGGAGGGCATCCCACAAGCGCGAGTAACGGAATACCCGATGCACGGGCTTCTGCAACGCCAACGGCGAGGTTCAACATGCCGCCACCAGAGGTGGAACAGCAAACACCGAGCGCGGCTTTATTATAAGGGCGCTTATGTCGAGCATATCCATCGGCCATAAACGCCGCCCCAACCTCGGATTTACACAATACGCTTTCAACATTGTGAGCATCCAATCGATGGACAGCATCATGTAGCGTTTCTATATTGGCGCCACTGACGCCAAATAAATAATTGACATCGAGCTGGCTTAATATACTCGCAATCGCATCGGAGATCGTTATTTTAGTATTCACAGATAAACCTCAAAACTGCATTGGAAGAAGGTTCGAGCGTTTGAGCTGGGCTTAGGGTTGGGTTTACTCGTGTTATTGTCATTACTATTACTACTGCTCTTACCAATACCACGTCTATCAGTGGCGCTACCTGACTGGCAGGCGCTCCACTGATGTATCAACTCAATATTCATGGTTGCTCCCTCCTAAGGATGGGGGCGAGAAAGGTTAGCCATTCCACGTCAATACAGACGCAGCACTATAATCCCCAGCATGAGAGAAACCGCTAAGCAGAACTTTACTGCCTTTGGGGATTTTTCCGGTGTCTAGGCCGAGTGCCAAACTAATGGGAATCGCAGAACCAAACATGTTGCCGTGGTCTTCAAGGGTATTAATATGTTTGTCTGCATCCAGTTGAATTGCTTCACGCCAATTTCGCAGAAATATACGGTTTGGTTGATTGGTGATTAGCGTGTCGATATCTTCAGGTTTTATATCGGCCTTTTGAATCGCTTCGTACATGACTTCCGGTACAAGCTTGTTTCCGCGAGAGACAATGGAACCCAATTTCTCTTCGCAAAAATCAATGTTAAAAGCAGTACTGCCGGGTTGCCACCAGCTTCTTCCGTCACCCGTGATGACCTGCATATCATTGGCATATTCGCCGTGGGTTCGCGTCACAATGGATTGAATGGGGTTGCTATCGTCCTTCACGAAATAGGCAACACCACAACCGTCGCCTGGCACGGAACTTTGAGGCAGTTTTAAATTGTCTTCTAATGAAAAAACGCGCCCTGCAGCTGTCTGTAGATTGCAAATGACAACGGATCTAGCGTCAGTGCTGTTGAGGATCATTTGCGCTAGTTCCATCATAAAGATAAAGGAAACACAGCCGCCATTTTGCAAATCATAAACCGTTTTTGGGTTAAGGCCGAGTTCACCCACGATGGCGGCACCGCAACCGACAAATGGCAAATCAGGGATCGTGACATTGGTTATCAGTACGTCGACATCCTTAGCCAAGTCTAAATTGAGTTTTTCACCCAGAGAAGATATTGCGGCAACAGCCATGGTGGTGGCACTTTCGGTTGGTTGCATATGGCGTCGCAGTTTGGTACCGCGAAACATCGGGTGACGTTTGACACCCGATGCTTTCATAAAGTGATCGTTATCGACAATCGTTTCCGGCAGGAAGCTCGCGGCTCCTACCAAGCTCATTGTTTGCATGGTATGTATCCTGGTTGAAGAGGGTGCGACTTATGCTTCTTGCGCGTCTTGTGCGTGGCGATACTCTAGGATCTTTTTAAGATTCTGTAGTTCTATCGTATGACCGGCATAAAACATGGGCCACATATCGCCTACCCAAACCTTACGATCGTCGGGTGCTAACTCAGGATGAGGATTATTTTTATAGAAAGGGTGGCAGCAATTGGTCCATAGAACAACAGAACCGGGTTTTCCGAATACAAGTTCAGCGGGAATGACACGCATCAAATAAATCATCCACAACTGCTTTTCTTGATCCCATGCGCAATGATAATCCACTGTCATGGCTTCTGGATTCACTACGGTACGACAAAAGCACTTGGTCTCGCCACCAATAGCATCGGTAAATTTGTAGAGATCTTCCTGTTCGTTATATTCCATATCGCGAAGACTGAAGGTCCATTCCAGGAAGTTGGACGTTTCTGCGAGGTATTCGTAAACTTTCTCGGGAGGAGCGTTAACGTATTCTTGAATCGAACAAAAATCACCGTAGATCTTATCGTGTGGATACACAGAGTGTGTCATCTCCATGCAGACTTCCTGCATGTCTTCTCTTGGTGTGTCTTCTATGCGGCAAAGATCTGGAATGTCTTGAATATTGCATTGGGGTTTCATGATGCTGTTCATAGTTGTTCCAAGTGGTCTTAAGGATTATTTTTATGACGAACTTTTTTGTATACGTAGGTGGGGCGTAATGCAAAAAAGGTTCAAGACCAAAAAGAAAAAAACTAAAAATGATAAGAAATGGCGGCAAGCCAGCCTGGATCGGCATCGTTGTCATAGATATCAACCGCGTTATCCGATGCCCAATGATAAGTCAGATAGCTACTGACTTGGTGGTCGGTATATTGAAGGCCTGTGTGGATGTATTCGTATGATGTGCCCATAAAGTCGCGAATATCCCAATGGCCCATCTGTGTGATATAGCTCCAGGACGATGACAGTGGATGAACATAACGCAATTCGTACAGTGTGCTGTAAAATCGAATGCCGTAACTGTTGTCGGTATAGGAGATGGTGAATTGAGCGCGATCTTGATAATTAATACCGCACCCATAATCATAAAACTCGCTGTCGAACCCGAGTCGACCACCATTAAAGGCATAGTGGGTTGTGGCGCAATGCGTGCTCCAGTCTAGAGATAAACGATGATTGTACCCCAGCGATGTGTTCACTTCGTAATCAGGTCCATTCGCTTGTTTTACCTTGGTTTCACTGGCCCAGGTATGTAAATACAGACCACTCGCGTGGGTATATTGTAGGCTCGCTTGAAGGCTGGGTTCTCGTTGAGACAAAGTGACGCCTCGATACACGTAATCTGAACGCCAACTTATATAACCATTCAATTGGTGGGGGGAGAGGGCTGAAGACGAACTGATGGGGGGCGCGGAGTAGGCGGTGCTGGGTAGTAGAAGTGCAGCGCCGATTAACACAGAGAGATATCGAATAGAGAACTGCCATACGGTTTTCATCGTGGTTCACACTGTGATGCGCGTGACTCAGGCAGAAATGTTGCGGTAATGCAATGTGGGTCAGGTGTTTTATCTGAGAGGAGCTGTTTAATATTGTTTACGTTCGATCCGGGATAAGCCTGAAGTAATAATGCACTGATACCGGACACGTACGCGGTGGCAATGGAATTCCCGGAATAAAAATCGTAATGGTTGTTCGGGGCTGTGGTGAGCTGTTCGTTACCTGGAGCACTAACGTCGCTGGATTGAGAGTGGGCGGTGAGTGATGAGGTGGAAATAACATTGATCAATTTGGCTGGAAAATTGCGTAATGGGTTTTTATGCTCTGCTGCGATAATCAAAATTCCTTGGGCGACGAGCTTTTCAATAATCTTTTCGATCAGAGGGTCGTCAGGACCGCTAAGACTGAGATTAATAATGTCAGCGTCTGCTTCTAACGCAAACAAGAGTGCTTTTGCTAGGGTAAAAGAATTGCAATTGGCAACGTCACTTGCGATAGGGTACCAGCAGGCTTTGAGAACCATGAGTGATGCATTAGGTGCAATACCCACTATGCCTGTTTGATTGTTCGGCTTGGCAGCGATAATGCCGGCAATGGCCGTTCCATGTTTGTCTGCAACAAATTGTTCAGAATGTGTATCGACAAAATTTCTTGCTAGATCGACCTGATCTTGCAAATCTTGGTGCGCTACGTCTACACCGGTATCGACAATCGCAACCTTGATGTTGTCTCCGCTAAATTGCTGGTGCAGAGATATTACCTGATCCTGAAAACCTTCAAATTGGGTTTCAAAATAGGGGTCATCATAGCGGGCATCATCGTGGGTTGTGGACTGTGTTAGGGTTGTGAAAGTATGCAAGGGTTGGGCGAAGGCGATGCGATCATCAACGTTCAGTGATGCTAATACCGCATGGGGATCTACGTTTTCGGGAACGGCTAACACCTGACAGTACATGCTGAGAGCGTTGATGGGCCAACCTTCTATGGCCTCAAGAGCGTACTCCTGAGTGATGTCTTCGAGCGTTTTTTTTGTGGAAAAAGGAATCGGATAATTGCCGTGGCTGACATAGGGCTTGCCACCCATACCGATATTAGGCGAGACGTTGCGTTGAACCGAATGAATATTAATGAGTATAAGACGTTCAGGTTGCTGATAGATGGAGGTTGCGGACTGTTTTGGTAGAATCTGCGTTACCGAGCAGCCACCACTTAGCCCTACGATAATACTATTCAGAATGAATAGACATAATACCCTATTCATCTAGTGGCAGGCTCAGCGACCAAAATACTATCTTCTGAACGAAGTATTGGTAGCATATCGTTGGAGGATGAAAACTGAAGTGTATAGACCCCTCGACTGGACGGGCCAACAATGACGGATGCACTGGTTTCCTTGATAACGCTCTCTATTTTCTCGGGGGCTGTATTTTTCTTGAATAGTACTTTGTACTGATTCACTTCGCGGACGGGTTGTGCGCTACTATCGGCTGGTCCGCTGCTATCGGATAATGTGTGATACAGTGATTCATTTGATGAGTCAGGTGTCGCTCTTGGAAAGATTCCTTGAGGATTAAATAGGACGCTACCACCTAGTACAAAACAGACAACAACTGACGCGGCAAGAGCTCTTGGCAAATGGGCAAAAGAGAAGGTGTGAATATTGTTTTTTGTCGCGGGCACATCGTCTTTGGTGTCGACGGCGCTGTCTTTCTCATATTGATCGATACGACTCATCAAGCTAGAGGGAGGAGACTGTGGTGTTGAATGGTTACTGGCTTGGTCAAACTGAGAATAATCATCTTGAGCGCTGGTGCAGATCATTTCACTTAACGTTAGTGTCTGCTGGCAATGTGTGCAATCGTGTAAATGACGACTGACGCGCGCTTTTTCAATGGCAGATAAGGTATCGTTCACAAACCAGGGAATAAGCTGGCTAATGCTTTCACAGGTGTGTGTATTCAGTTCAGTATCTGTTTTTAACATGTCGTAATTAACCGTTTTTACCGCAAGTTATAATGTAGGTTGTAAGATTAGCCCTAAAGGTTCAACGCACACGCAAATTTAATTGATAATGCCTGCTAGAACCTCTGATATATCAAACCCCTCTGCTTCTTCCCCCAGTAATTGGGGTAACAAGGACTTCAGTTTACTTTTCGCGTAGTGCATTCGTGTTTTCACTGTATTAACAGGGCAAGCCAGTGTTTGTGCTATTTCGATATAGGAAAACCCCTCCCAGTACGTCAGCCTTACGACGGCTTGGTGTTCTGGGGATAATTGGTTGATCGCTAATGTAAGCCAATTTTGGAAGTTAATGCGTTGCAGCTCTTTGCAGAATTCGCTGGGTTGCTCTGCTTCTAGGTCGCTCAAGGGTGCAGCTTTCGCTATAAGCTTCTTTCTTTCTGATAGCGCCGTACGATAGGCGATACCAAAAATCCACGTGGAGACCTTAGAATCCTGTCTAAAGTCAACGCTGCGACGCCATACAACAAACATCGTATCGTTAATGATCTCCTCGGGAGACGCGGCTGAGCAGTCACGAAAAATAGGGGTAATAAAACGCGCTAAACGTTGGTGATATAGTTGATAGAGCGTTTCAAACGCTTCTTTATCTTTGCGCGCAATGCGTTGGATTAGCTGTAGTTCGGCGTTGTCTGTGGCAGCGGAAGCGGAGTCCGACTGTCCTTTTTTCATACCGGATGTTGCTATGTGACGTATATTCATAATAGATAAGCATCGCAGTAATAAGTAAGTCTTTGTTTTTATTATTATAAAATCGTATGTGGCATTTCTTGCTGATAAAGGTCGGTAAGCAAAAATACCAATATCGATACTGCTGGAGGCAAGAGTAATAAGCGATAAGCTGACTATCCGCTAATCATATAACATCCTTTTAGATTTATATATTACCGTTGTGTGTGTTGAGAATAACGTCAAGTTTTTTACTGAATGGTGCGTGCACCTTATAGATTTGTCAGGAGGTGGTAGGAAAGTGAGTTTGTATAGAATGTTAACGGTATTGCAGGATGTCCGTTAACGTAAACTTACAACAAGCACTGGTTCGTTGTGATTCTGTAACGTAGTTTTTTTGTTTGTTTTTATAGGCTCAGGAGTCACAGATTTTAGTTGAGACTTCATCGTTCGATGATAAAATGCGCGCCGACTCAATACGTCGCCATTATCTTCACCGAATAGGAAAGTAGGATGCCGCAAATTCTTTATGCCCGATTTTTTCTGACTGTGTTATTTAGTCTTCCTGCACAGGGTGTTATTAAGAAAGGTCCGGTGACTGCATTTATTTCCTCTTTTATTGGGCGCTTTCTATCAGGGTACATGAAGCAGGCAGCCACTGTTAATGGTGAAAACTCGACAGCCGACATAGAAAAAGATGACCAGCACTAGCGAGTCATATCTTGTTACTGGTTATACGTTGCCTTAACTCATCATTGTTATACTCTCTATCGATGACATAAACCTACGATAGGTAAATCTACAATGGACAGTAGTTTCTGGCATCAACGGTGGAATGAAAACGATATTGGATTTCATGAAGCTGACACGAATCCTCTCTTAATTAAGCATTTTTCAGCGCTACCTGTGAACCCTGGTGCGCGAATATTTCTTCCCCTGTGTGGCAAATCCCTCGATGCACTATGGTTATTATCTCAAGGCTTTCATGTACTGGGGGCGGAGTTAAGTGCTCTCGCTGTCGAGCAGCTATTTTCTGGCATGCAGGTTAACCCCACAAAAACAGAATTGGGATCCGTTGTGCGATACTCAGCACAGAACATCGATATATTTGTTGGGGATATTTTTGATGTATCTGCTGAACAACTAGGGAATGTGGATGCTGTTTATGACCGAGCCGCTCTGGTTGCATTGCCGGAAGAAATACGAAAGAAGTATGTGCCTCATGTTATAAACATTACAGGTGCTGCTTATCAATTACTGTTGAGTTATAGCTATGATCAATCCCTCATGGATGGGCCTCCGTTTTCTATTACGCCAGAAGAGGTGGAGAGACGCTTTGCAGGCACCTATCAATTATCGTTGTTAGATGACGTGGAAATACCGGGTGGTTTGAAAGGCCGTTGTGCTGCAACAGAGCGAGTATGGTTGCTTTCCCCCCAGGAGTGATGTGCTACCCCGCGTCCCGTGCACTTACGTATCGGGTTAAGATATCAGTAAGCTGTAGCTGGTTGTTATCTAGCACGGGTAAAAGTGCGATCAAGCGTGAGTGATCTTTGCTCTTGGCCGCTTGTTCTATTTGTTCGGCGAGCTGTAGCGACGAGGGTGCTCCTAGGGTTCCAACAACCCCCTTAATGGTATGGGCGATGTGAAAGGCGTCGTCGTAGTTTTCTTCGCTAATTGCTTTACGTAACTTCTCTAGTTGATTGGGCATGTCTTCAATAAATAATTGTATCAACCGTTTGAGCCGCTCGGGCTTACTATTAACATATTTAAGGGCTGCTTTTTCGTTCCAGATAACATCATTTTTATTGGCCGGCGTCGCTACGCTAGGTTCTTGCCTATTGGGTTGATTCTTTGATACCCACTTAAGCATGATTCGATGAAGCTCTCCTTGGTCTATGGGTTTGCTTAAGTAATCATCCATGCCGCATGCCAAACACTTTTCTCTATCACCAACCATCGCATTAGCGGTCATTGCAATAATTGAGATATCTTTATTCTCTTTGCCAGCACTACCTTTGCGGATGTTTTGGGTGGTTTCATAGCCATCGAGTTCTGGCATCTGACAGTCCATTAAAATCAAGGAGAATTGATCCTGGTGTTGTGCCTGTCGTAACGTTTGTAGTGCTTCAATACCATTGCCCGCGACATCAACAAGGATATTGAAGTCTTCCAGCAATTCTAGCGCGACTTGTTGATTGATGTGATTATCCTCCACTAGTAATACACGGGTATTGTCGGGCCAGCTTGTTGTTGATGGTGGCGTTGTTATTGTGGCTTCTTTCTCTGCAAGTCCATGAATAAAGTGTTTCGTAACGAGGGGTTGTGCATCCTTAATAAGGTCGCCCCCTGAGGCGATAATTGATAAGGTACCGTGTAAGTCCGACGTAGAGACTGGTTTGGGAAAATAACCCGAAAAGCCGAGGTCCGCAAAATATTGTGCGTCACCTCGGTTACTGATTGAACTCATCATTATTAAGTGCATTTTGTTAAAATCTGGATGCTCTTTTAGCCTTTTTCCTAGCTCTGCGCCATCGGTCTCTGGCATTTGAAAGTCTAATATGGCGATATCAAAAGGGGCGCTATGGGCGTTGTTTGAACCGGATTGCTCTTGATGTCGTTGCTGACAAAGTGCGAGCGCTTTGCTAGCGGAATCCGCCTCTTCGACACTTGCCCCCCAGAAGGCCAGTTGTCCTTTGAGTACTTCTCGATTCGTGGTGTTATCATCAACCACCAAGATTCGAAGTTTCGAGATATCTGCATGAGGTTTAAAGGAGGTAGACTGCAGGCTTGTTTCGAGTTCGATGGAAAAACTAAAGCAACTGCCTTTTCCCTGTGTACTGGTAACCTGCACGTCACCTTTCATTAAGTTACAAAGGTTCTTAACGATGGAGAGCCCCAGGCCGGTGCCGCCATACTTTCGGGTTGTGGAGGCATCCTCCTGGCTGAAGGCGTTAAATAATCTGTGTTGATGTTCTTTTGAAATGCCAATACCAGTGTCTTCGACGTCGCAAGTCAGCGTTAATGACCCGCTTTCTTCTATTTTTGTTGCTGCACGAATGACTATTTCCCCCGCTTCTGTGAACTTGAGAGCATTTCCGATTAGATTGGTGAGTACTTGACGTATCCTCCCTGGATCCCCTTTTACTATCGATTGACCGATATCAATAATATTGAGAACGACTTCAATGTTCTTTTCTTCCGCACGTAATGCAACACTCTCTGAGATATCTTCTAGCAAGCTTCGAAGATTAAAGTCGATATATTCCAGATCCAATTTTCCAGAATCAATTTTAGAGAAATCGAGGATATCATTAATGATGGTTAATAATGATTGTGCGCTACTATGGGCCATATTGGCTTTTCGTTGTTGATCGTGGCTAAGGTCCGTTTTTAGCAATAAGCCCAGCATTCCCAATACACCATTCATCGGGGTGCGAATTTCATGGCTCATGGTGGCAAGAAAATCAGACTTATATTGACTTGATTGTTCCAAATCCATAGCTTTTCGTTCAAGTTCTCGCTGAACTGAAATAAGGTCGGTGTTGGTTATTTCAATTTGACTGTTTTTTTCGCTAAGTATTGAAGCTTGATTTTCTAATTCTAATTTTGATAACGCCATCTCTTCAGTTGAGGATTTTAGCCGTCGAGTCATCTTGTTAAATGCTTGTGCCAGTTGCCCAATCTCGTCTTTGCTACTAATCTCTAGTACTTGATCAAAATCACCATCAGCGACTTTTTGCGTGCCTTTATTGAGTTCACTTAAGGATTGTAAAATTGTTTTAAGTAGGTAGTAACCTGATAAAACTGCAATAAATATAGCAAGTAGAGCGCCAAAGATCGTTTGATAGAGCGTGCGCTGTGCGGCTGATGCAGACTCTAAGGAGCGAATGTTGATAAGGCTTTGTTCAATATCGACAAAATCTTGAATTCTCACTTGAATATCTTCAATAAGATTCTTTCCTGTTTCTTTTTCGATCAATCGAGTGACGTCATCCATGGTTGCACCGGATTGAGATAGTTGACGCCGCATTGCTATCTCTGGAGCGCCTGCTTCGGATTTCCATTGTTCTGTTTTTAATCGTAATTTTTCAATTTTATTCAGCATCTCGCGGGAATCATAGTTTTGTAATATTAGTTGTCGTAATTCTACGAAGTGTTTTTCTATGCGATTAATACCTTGGTGATAAGGCTGTAAAAATTCGGGCTTTCCAGATAATAAGAAACCACGTTGACCCGTTTCCATATCTACAATGTCTTTCTCAATTTGAGAAATTAGTCGTTGTGCGTATTGATTTTGTGCGCGGTCAAACATTTGATTGAGTAATCGTTGTTGATATCGAATCTCATCGAGAATACTCTTTCCGTGACCAGAGGATAGTGTTCTAATAATGGCTTCAAAGTTCTCGGTTCCTGAATTTACTCGTTTTCGTAACTCTATTTCCGGCAACGCTGCTTCTTTCTGCCACTGATTCGTGAGTTTAAGGATGGCATCAAGTAAGGCAATTCCATCGTGTATGTCAAAGGATTTATCTGCGATATTTTTTAATTTTGATATGTCTAATCGTAGATTTTTTCCTCCTTCATAATAGGGTTCTAGAAAACTCTCTTCACCCGTGATGATAAATCCTCGTTCTCCAGTCTCTTGGTCCACTAGGTGTTTGGCAATGCTGAGAGCTATGTGCGAACCTTGAATATTTTTTGCTTTAATAAAGTCGTTGTCAATGTCTACAATGATGGCTCGAGATTCATCTAGTAGTCTTTTTCCTTTTCCCTGTTTTAATACTTGCTGTATTTGTGAGAGTGCTGATGCGCGGCTGTAGTTGATGTTTCCCTTGTTGTGTATGTTTTTTTGGAAATGAATTCGATGCCAAAGATTAATGTTCTTTGTTATTTTGTCAATGCTGATTTTAGATGATGTCAGAGCTTCGTTTGATAAATTTTTTTCTGCTAAGACGGCAATATCTATGATGAGTTTATTGCTTAGGTCTTGTCGTTTGTTGAATTCTTCAAGGTGTTTTGCTTGACCGTTAATCATGTATTGAACGAAGTCCAATTTTTGATCCGATAAGTTAACGTCGAATTTGGATAGGGCGTCTATTCCCTCAATAAAAATATTTTTAGTAAATAGACTGTTAAGATTTCTTATGTGAATTTTGTTCTCGTGTGTGTACAAAGAGAGCTTTTCTGGGGCGATCGCCTGCTGTGCTGTTTCTAGCGATGAAAGCCCCGTGCGGCCTATTTCTCGTCGAGCTTCAATTTCCTTCTCGGCGGCTTCCTGTTGCCATTTTCGTGTAAGAACTTCAATTTTTTCGATATCCTTCATGACTTGTTCTTTGTCGAAGAAGTTGTTGGTGAGTGATCTTATTTCATCTAATAATTTGGAAAATTGTATTTGTCCAAATTCGAATGGCTCTAAAAATGTATCTTCCCCAGTAATCAAAAAACCTCTCTGGCCGGTCTCTTGATCTACCATCGATTTGGCCAACGAAATGAGTAGAGTACGTGCATGTTCGTCCTGTGATTTTTCGAAGATAATTTCGAGCATGTCAAAGGTGTGTCGCATATTGTCGAGTATGAATTTTCCTCTTCCTTTTGCAATGATATCTCCTAATTGATGTATTTTTTTCTGCTCTGCTTTGTTTGATGCATCGGTCAACATATTTACGGACTGTTCTTTTTCATGTTTTATTAATGCTTGTATTTCATTTTGCATTGCTGCTTTTGATAATGTGCCAGTGCCAGTGCCAGTGCCAGTGCCAGTGCCAGTGCCAGTGCCAGTGCCAGTGCCAGTGCGGTTTTCTCGGATCTTATCTTCGGCTTGCTTTTCGCTGAGTAGTCGTGCGCTGGATCGGGCTATTACCGAGTCGGTTAATTGCTTTGCATCAACGTTTTGTGTTCTACGCAAAGCAATTTCGGGATTAGCTGCATTTTTTAACCAGGATGCGGCAAGGCTTTCTATGGTGTTGATTAATTGCTTAACTTCATCTTTGTCAGGTGTATTGAGGATGTGTGATCGTAGTTGGCTAATATGGCGATTGAAGTTGTCGTGGCCCGAATAATAAGGTTCGAGGAAAGACTCATCACCAGTGATAAGAAAACCCCGTTCTCCAGTCTCTTGGTCAACGACATCTTTCAAGATAGTGGTAAGTAGAAGAGACGCTTTTTGGTTGTTGGCGGTAGTAAATCGTGTATCTATTGTTTTGGCGGTGTCTCGGATTTCATCCAGTATATTCTTGCCTACCTTTTTCTCCAAAATTGTTTCTATATGATCGATACTAAGAGTGTCAGAATGGACTTTACGACGCTCTGCTATTTCTGGAATTGCCGCTTGTTGTATCCATTGTTCTGCACGTAGGTTTATTTGATACAGGTTCTCGACTTGTCGAGGGTTGTCGCTAACCAGTTCTTTGGTTGTGTCTATTTGATATGTCCATTCGTCACTGGCTTTATTGAAGGGGGATAAAAAACTGTCTTTTCCCGTGATTAAAAAACCGCGTTCGCCGGTCTCCATCTCTAGCATTAGCTTTTCCAGCAGGTGCCCTTTAGCGATGACTTTATGGGTATGCTCCACCCATTTGTTGGTTTCTACTAGGGTCTGGGTGCTGTTATGAACCGAATATGCAAGGACCACAATAAGAAGAATAGGAATAGAGAATCCTAGTATTATTTTTTGACTGAGGCTAAGTTTGGCGAGCATTAAAGATAACCCATTGGAAGCGGTGGGTTTGGGGGTAAATGTACCATTTTTTGGTTTATAGTCAGTCACGTGTTAGAGCCTATATACAGAGAAGAATTGACTTGTCCACATTTTAGTATTGCCTACTTCTGCTGTTTTTGCTTTTGATGGTAATAGCATTTTCTTATAATAATGATTGTCTTATAAAGGAAAGGATTACCCTGGAGGGTAACAATATCACGGGGAGTACTATAAAATTGATAGGCGATGAATACCCAATAGTTTGTAGCGTGAGGAATACTGTCAGATAAGATCAAGGGTGTTGTATAACGTTATGATTCTCGTTATATTTTTCAGTAGGTGTGAGGCTAGTTTCTTCAATTGATAGGAAAGGGATCTGTATAATTATGGAGCAATTTAAGATAATGGAAGATCTGAGGGTTTATTTGAAAACCTTGGAAAAATGGTTTGCTAGACCGGTTGTTAAGGGCGAGCATCCTACTCTATACCTCAATCCAAATAGTAGTAACAAAGACGTAATAAACGGCATTCAACGGGATGATTTCATATTTTCCTCTTGTGGGAATTGGATCCATCCATCGGATGAACACGGATTATCATTTTCTGCGCATTGGCAGCATCTAAAAGGTATCCACAGGATGAAATCGAAACGGAATCCAGGGGTTCCTGTGTCGGTATATTGGGTCCTTGAGGCATCGGATATCCCATCTGGATTAGCTTTTATTGCCGATCCGAGGGATAGAAAGAAACAACACTATTTACTATGTGCCACGGAAAGAATGCATGTGGAGAAGTTAAGAGAGAAGCTGGAATGGATCGCTGATAGAATGTCAGTCATTAGAGATGCACAGGTAGGGTTATGATTGAATTTAAAAGCGATAAGGAAAAAGAAACGCTTATAAGGTACGCCAACAGTTTTAATGATGATAAAGCGCTAGACATTCTAGGTGTCGGTTATCCTAAAAATGATGAGGAAGTTAGGATTCTAGCGAAACTCTATTGGAGAATCGTTGAGTCGAGTACAGAAGATGATATAGAACAATGGCTTGAGCGAATTTATACGTCCATACATATCTATTGCAGTAACGAGGGGTTTGAGGATACTTGGGATAGTGAAATACCCTAACAGGGTTTATGGGTATGCTATGAAAGCAATCCCTTTCTAAAAATATACGGGGTAAAACCAGTCCAGCTCTTAAAAGCACGAATAAATGCACTGGCTTCGGTATACCCCGATTGATAAGCGATTTCTTCAACAGACAGCTCAATATTGCCCAATAAATTGATCGAAAAATCCCGTCTAATCTGTGCTTTAATAACATGAAAACTACTGTCTTCTTTTTGCAAATGTCGTCGTAGCGTTTGTTGGGATAGATTCATTGCACTGGCGATATCCCGTAACTCCGGTTGTTGATTGTTAGTTTCTACGTAATGAATAATTTTGTTGCGAACCTCAACCGTGACCTTCCCCCCTGCGCTAACCGGTAGGTACACGTCCATCGGCGCTCGCCTCACATAACCCTCCACAGCGGACTCATTTTGCACAATTGGCCGTGACATAAAATGCTTATTAAATCGTAGGGTTATGGCTGTTTGATCAAATTCTACGGGGGCGTCATAGAACATATAGTGGTATTCATGACGGTAGCTTGGGGCAGGGTAATCCAGGGTCACTCTATTCAGAATAATACGCTCGTTGGCTAACCAGCCCATAAATCGGTGTTGTACCGTGAGAGAGCTTTCGATGGCGTATGTATTACCTATTTTATGGCCGGGTATTCGTGTCGCGGTAAAAATAATCTCATCACCGACCTCTTCAATCTGATACTGCACACTGTTTTCAAATAAATTATAGAATTCGATACTGCGGATAAAAGCACCGCCCACCGTTTTTGCATGGACTGAAGTGAGTGCCATTGCGCGAAAATGCCCAATACGCATGGGTTTCTCAAACAGCCCGGCGATTTCATCCTGCATGGCGCCTGCGGTATATCGACTGAGCAGAACGTATTGATCCAGAGGGACGCGCTTCTCCGGCTCGTCGATGAGTTGCTGCGGCTCAATACCACTTTTGCGCAGTAAACGCTCTATATCAAGCCCGGCAAGCCTTGCGCCTTCTAGGGATTGGAGCAGCATAGGCACTGCGATGGTGATACTTACTGTGCTTTTGTCTTGGTATAGGTGTTTCATTTTTGGGAATATTGACCATATGTCGAACAGTAGATGTCACTTAATGTTAATTCATCTGGTAAGTCAGGTCATTGTCCAATCTGGCGGAATCGTCAACACTGTGGCAAGTTAACAATCCCGCTGGTTGTTCTATCCTTATTAGCCAGAGATCACAGGAGATACACTATGATTCCAAGAACGGTATATGAAGCCGAGCATGAGCAGTTCAGAGACAGTGTTGGCAAGTTCCTTGAGGCAGAGGCTGTGCCTTATCACGACCAATGGGAAAAAGATGGCCAAGTAGATCGTGGGATTTGGAACAAGGCGGGAGAGCTAGGTATCTTGGGGCCTACGGTGCCGGAAGAGCTGGGTGGTTCAGGCGTAGACTTTCGCTATAACACGATCGTTAGCGAAGAGTGTATTAAGCGAGGGCTAAGCGGTCTAGGATTCACACTGCATTCCGATATATCCATCCCTTATATCATTCATAACGGCTCTGCTGAGCTGATTCAGAAATACATCCCTCGTTGTTTAACGGGTGAAATTGTCACTGCGATTGCCATGACAGAACCGGGCACTGGGTCTGATCTACAAGGTATCAAGACAACCGCAGTCTTGGATGGTGACGAATACATTTTGAATGGATCGAAGACCTTTATTACCAATGGCCAGCAGGCTGACGTGGTGATTGTTGTATGTAAGACAGATCCTGCGGCGGGAGCGAAGGGTATTAGTCTACTGATGGTTGATGCCGGCACCCCAGGGTTTGAAAAAGGGCAGAATCTCGAAAAAATTGGTCTGAAAGCACAGGATACATCAGAGCTTTTCTTCCAAGATGTACGGGTACCAAAAGAAAATTTGCTGGGTAAAGAAGGCCATGGTTTCATTTATTTGATGCAAGAGTTACCACAGGAACGATTGAGTATCGCAGTGGGTGCGATGGCAAGTTGTGAAAGCGTTTTACAACAGACGGTGGACTATGTGAAAGAGCGTAAGGCCTTTGGAAAGCCTATTGCGACATTCCAGAATACCCAATTTACCTTGGCAGGATTAGACGCAGAGATTACTGCAATGCGTGTCTTCGTTGACAAATGTATTGAATTACATGTTGACGGAAAGTTAGATACAGTGACAGCATCAAAGGCAAAATTAGCCGCGACGGAATTACAAGGTCGTGTCGTTGATCAGTGTTTACAGTTGTTTGGTGGTTATGGTTACATGTGGGAATACCCCGTGGCTAGAGCGTTTGCCGATGCGCGTGTGCAACGTATTTACGGCGGCACTAGCGAAGTGATGAAGTTAATTATTGGTCGTGAACTGTTTGCGTAATATTGCGCGATATTATTGTTAATTGAAAAGAAGAGACGTGTTATGGATATTTTAGGAAAAGTTGCCATTGTAACCGGTGGGGCATCTGGGCTAGGTGAAGGCACCGTACGTGCTTATGTTGAGAAAGGCGCAAAAGTAGCAATTTTTGACATGAACCAAGAACGAGCAGAGGCGATTATCAATGACCTCGGTGCAGATAATGTTGCGTTTTTTAATGTCAATGTTGCCGATGAAGAGCAAGTAACAACGGCTATCAATGGTGTGGTTGAGAAGTTCGGTGCTATACATATTTGCAATAACTATGCAGGTATTGGTGCAGGCATTAAAACGCTAGGTAAAGATGGCCCACACCCGCTTGATAAATACAAAACGGTTATTGAGGTTAACCTTATTGGTACCTTTAATGTTGCGCGTCTTGTGTCTGAGCAAATGGCAAAGAATGAGCCATTCAATGAGAACGGTGGTCGTGGTGTTATTATCAATACTGCGTCAGTTGCAGCCTATGAAGGCCAAGTTGGTCAGGTTGCGTATAGTGCAACTAAAGGTGGTGTGGTTGGGATGACATTGCCGATGGCCCGTGATTTGGCTAACTTTGGTATTCGAGTGAATACTATTGTTCCTGGTCTGATTCATACACCACTGTTCGATACATTGCCAGAAAATGTATACCAAGCGTTGGAGTCGAGTGTTGTTAACCCTCAGCGTTTAGGTCGCCCTGAAGAGATTGCGCACTTATCAGTATTCCTTGCGGAAAATGAATACATGAACGGTGAATGTGTGCGCTTAGATGGCGCGATTCGAATGCAGCCTCGTTGATATTGAGGTTAGCAGCCCCGTCAGTGCTAGTCGTCCAATCGTGTATGGATGGCTCGCGCTGGCAACGCTATCTCAATTAGAATGGCGTAATGAGCATTTGTCCTTAGTTTATAGAGTAATATTGGTGGTACGAGTTCTCTTCCCTTTTTCTGCCATTCAATAGTCTTCCTTCGCCATAATCCCTTATCGCAAAAAAATCACTGGAAACTCGCATCGGTTTATAGGCATGATAATGGCCAGTAGATGAGTCAACGCACCGATGGAGATCCCTAATGTCAGATGTAATAGAGCGTACCATAGCGGCGAAAGCGGCTGATAATGTTCAGACCGTTGCGAAAATGATTGCCGATGCCGTGGCAGTGAAAAAACCGTTGGAATCTTTTCCTCCACAAAAGATTCGGGAGATTGAAGAAACCAGTGGTAACTATTTTGAGCCGCCAGCCCGTGATCTATTTTCTATTACTGACGAGGTTGTTCCTAAAATCATAGCCCCTAAAACGGCGGAAGTGAGAGAAAGTGACATCCCTGTACGCATTTATACCCCTAAAGCAAAGGCCGAGGTGTCCCCCGCATTGGTGTATTTTCATGGCGGCGGGTTTGTCATCGGGAGTATTAATACCCATGATCTAGTGTGTCAAAATCTCGCAGCAGAATCGGGCTATATTATTATCTCTGTCGGTTATAGTTTGGCGCCAGAGGCAAAATACCCCGAGCCAGGTAATGACGCAATGATGGCGTTTCAATGGGTACAAGCCAATGCAGAGCGCCTGGGTATCGATGTGAATAACATTGCGGTCGGAGGAGATAGTGCGGGTGGCAATCTTGCGGCGGTACTATGTTTACGGTGTCGAGATGAAGGTCTACAGGCACCGGCAGCACAGTTACTGTGGTACCCCGTTACTGATTGTTCTAACGAAACACAAAGCCGAAAAGACTATGGTGATGGCTATTTTTTAACGTCATCTACTATGCGCTGGTTTTTAGAACAATATTTGGATGACCCGAGTCAAGCGACGAACCCTCATGTCTCTCCATTGCGTGCGACCGACCTATCGGGCTTGCCCCCTGCATTAGTGATTACTGCTGGATACGATGTCTTGAGAGATGAAGGCTATCAGTATGCCGACAAGTTGCAGGCTGCGGGCGTGGTTGCGTCACATACCTGTTATAACGGTATGATTCATGGGTTTATTTCTTTTTCGGGGGGGATTCCAGATGGTGTTGAAGCCATCAAGGAGAGTGCGCGATTTCTCCAACGTACGATGGGCGCGTAGACTGAAAATCCTGCCGATAGCGGGCCGGTGTTGTGCCGGTCCAGCGTTTAAAGCTACGTGAAAAGCTACTGGCATCAGAAAATCCCAGCAAAAATGCAACTTCAATAAGGGGCATTTTTTTTGTAGTGACAAGATCAGTGGCCAGTGACTTACGCGTTTCATCCAGAATGTTGCGGTACGTTGTATTTTCTTCTGCAAGTCGTCGTTGCATTGTGCGATAACTCATATTGACATGAGACGCTGTTTTTTCGGGATCAGGTTCGCCGTGTGATAGGGTTTCTTGAATATGATTCCTAATAACCTGTTGTAACGGCAGGCGAACCACTTTTTCTAGCTGCGTTTTAAGCATTTCTTCTGTGGGCTGCATCATGCTAGACGCTATTGGGAACAATTCTTTGTCAACCTCGGCTTTATCGAGTACTAGATAGTTTGTAGGAGAACCGATGATTAAATCGTTACTTAAATAGTGTTTATATCGTGCTAATAAGTGTGCGGGTGGGGTGTGGGATATTGCCGCGCGCTTTGGTCGATAATGTCCGTTGGTTCTTGCTTGAATAAAACTGATAAACGCAGACAATGAAAAATCATACGCCACATGAGAAAGTCGATGATCCGCAGAGGCGCTTGCATAGGTGATGTGATACTCATCGCCACACTGGTTCAGCGTGATGGTTAGCGCTGTGCTTATCACTTGGTGATAACACACAATTTTTTCAATACCATGCAGCAATGAGTTACTCATGGAGGCGGCGAGCCCTAGGGTTTGAAAAGCATTAATATCGATGTGCTTTTTCATGGTTAATCCAAAGCTATAATCCCCTGTTGCTTGAATCGCCAGTTGCAATAAATGTTTGCTATCGTTGCTGGATATGCGCGCATCGGCTTGTTGTAAACTGCGCGCTGAAATACCGGCCCGGTCCAGCAATGGTTGAGGTTCCACACCATAGCTGCGTAAACTAGCCACTATGATGGGAACAATGCTACCTAATGTTGTCTCTACCATCAGCCAAGCCCTATGATGCCGTAGACAGGGACTTAAATGATTTACCTTCTGCAACCAAGCGTTCTAATAATGGTGCTGGTGAAAACCATTCTTTCCCATAATCGCCTAATGTTTCTTGATACTGCTTGAGAGTGTTTACTACATGCTCTAAGCCGATTTCATCAGCGTAATGCATTGGCCCGCCAACATGGCCAGGAAAGCCGTAGCCATTACAATAAATGGTATCGATGTCACTTGAGCGATAGGCGATGCCTTCTTCTAGTACTTTGGCCCCTTCATTAATGAGCATGTAGATAGTACGTTCGAGAATTTCCTTGTCGGATATTTCTCGTACCTCAATATTATGTTCTTGTGCAATCTCGTTTGCTAACGGCATGATTTCGGGGTCTTCTTGTTTATCCCTACCTTCATATATATAAAACCCACGGCCAGTTTTTTGACCATAGCGTTCGAGCGTGTACAGTTTATCGCAGATTGCTGCATAAGCGGGGTCCCTACCATAGAACATATCCCTGTCGGCTTGACGGGTAAGGTAACCGACATCAATACCTGCGAGATCGATCATGCTAGGTAAACCCATGGCTAAACCAAAGTCATACAGCACGCGATCGATTTGTGCTGGACTTGCGCCTTCCAACATTAAGCGAGCAGCTTCTCGACCATAAGGTTCCAAAATGCGATTGCCAATAAACCCCCAACCCACACCGGATACTACTGGTACTTTGCGAATACGTTGCGCCATCTTGATGGTACTAATAATGACATCATCGGCCGTCTTGTCGCCACGAACGATTTCCAGTAAGCGCATCACATTCGCAGGACTAAAGAAATGCAACCCGATCACATCTTGCGGTCGGCTGGTGCTTGCGGCAATTTCATTGACATCAAGGGTCGACGTATTAGAGGCGAGGATAGCGCCAGGCTTGCAGACAGCGTCGAGCTGTGCAAATACCTGTTTTTTGATATCCATATTTTCGAATACCGCTTCGATGACCAAATCACAGCCGGCAAGGCTGTTATAGGTCAGTGTGCCTTGAATTAATGCCATGCGCTGTTCAAGTTGTGGCTGAGTTATCTTGTTGCGCTTAACGCTAATGTCGTAGTTGGTGCGGATGGTATTCAGGCCGCGTTCCAAGGCATCTTGTTTGAGTTCTAACAAGATCACAGGAATACCCACGTTAGCAAAGTTCATTGCAATGCCACCGCCCATGGTACCAGCACCAATAATCGCAACCGACGATATTGTTCTTGGTAGTGTTTTCGATGACACACCAGGAATCTTAGTTGCGGCCCGTTCGGCGAAAAATAAATGTTGTTGCGCTCGGGCTTGGGGGGAGGTCATGCATTTGGAAAATAATTGAGTTTCTAAAGCAAGGCCTTTATCGAGGGGTAATTTACAGGCCCCTTCAATGCATTGAATACATTGTTCCGGTGCATAAAACCCTCGCGTGCGACGTGCGATACTCTGTCGAAAATCGGTAAAGAAGTGTTCGGGTAATGAGGATGTGTCGACAGATAGCTCAGCGCAACTTTTTACCGGGGCGTTAGATGCTAGTAATTCTCTGGCGTAGGATATTGCGGCGTCTAGAAAAGATGACGACTCATCATGGATACAATCAATAAAACCGGATGCTAGCGCAGTGTTTGCATCGACCGGAGCACCAGACACAATCATTTGGGTGGCTGTTTCGACCCCCGCTAGTCGCGGTAAGCGCTGGGTGCCACCAGCACCAGGAAGAATGCCGAGATTAACTTCCGGTAAACCCATCTTGGCAGAGAAAAGGGCGATACGATAATCACAGGCAAGGGCTAATTCTAATCCCCCCCCTAATGCCATGCCGTTGATGGTGGCAATAATGGGTTTTTGACTTTCCTCCAATTCTCGTAATAACGCGGGGAGGGCGGGAGTGGCATTGGCAAGTTTTCCAGAAAACTCCGTAATGTCCGCGCCACCACAAAATAACTTTCCGGAGGATGCAATCACGATAGCCTTCACCGTTGGGTCTTCAGACGCAGCATAAAAATACTGTTGAATGCCCTGTCGTAACGGTAATCCCAAACCATTCACAGGCGGTGAATTCAACGAGATAATGGCAATATTATCGCGGACTTCATAGTTAACAACGGCGCTGTCAGTGGCGTGATTCATCCTGGTTTTTCCTTTTTATGTCATGTTGAAGCGACACGGCGTCGTAAGCCTTGCTATCGCATCATAGGAATAGCGTATTGTGGTGATCATATGTTAATAGCGGAGTTGCCAGTTAATCACTGGGTTGCAATTAAGTCAAGCGACTTAAAGCAAGTCGGTAGGCTTAGGGTAAATCTGTTGACTTAACCCGTCAGCTGAGAGAACCTTGTTTCCAATGAACCAAAAAGGAACCTGACTTGGAAACCCAACTAATTGATATTAAAGCCGATATTAGAGAACGGCTGCTGCATGTCGCGATTCGACTTTTTGCGGAGAAGGGTATTGAAGCGGTGTCTATGCGGGCGATAAATACCGCCGCGGGCACCAAGAATAAGTCGGCAGTGCATTATCACTTCGGCAGTAAATTGGGTATATTGGAAGCTATTTTTGCTATGCTCAGTGAGACATTGGACCCGGTTTTTGAAGACCTTATTACTCGAGTTGAAGAGCGTTCTGCCAATGAGGATATTAGTGTTGCTGAGATAGTACTCACCTCCTATCTGCCGTTTTTTATTATTAATGCCACTGAAAGTCACGGTAAAAATACCATCAAATTGTTTGCAAAAATGATGGTGGACTCCACGCCAGAATACCAAGAGATGTATAACGATTATCTGCACAGCAATATGGAGCGTATTTATCAATTGATGAAAAAGGCACTGCCTAGTAAGTTGGATAAGCACCTTCGTTATCAATTGATGCACGGTCTTATGGCGATGATCACAGGTTTAGCGACGATCGACCTTATGGCAAACACCCCGTTGGGCGATATTCGATTTGCCAACGATATGGATTTGATGTTATCCCATGTAGATTACGTTACGGGTGGTTTAACCAACGAAGCCCCCAGTCTTGATCAAATAAACATCGAATTCTGGCAGGACTATTTTAAAGAACAAAAAGTATTCGGATAAAAGTATTCGGATAAAATCCTCTGTGAAATTTCATTGCCTGATGAGGTGGTTTCATCGGTAATAAATTGGTATAAAAATAACAACCTTTACATGCCTACTGTAATTGCTAATAACAATATACTTTGACCCTATTTGGAGAACGTAATGCACGGTTTAATGATGGACAGTCAGCTTTCAATTTCCTCGATTCTCACTCATGCAGAAAATGTACACCAGCATGCAGAAATTGTGAGTCGCAAACCCGAAGGTGGAATATTCCGCTATACCTACGCAGATGCAGGTAAACGATCTCGGCAGGCGGCGAATATGCTGGCGACTTTGGGAGTAAAGCAGCAAGACCGTGTGGCCACTTTAGCGTGGAATACCCATCGTCATTTTGAATTGTATTTTGGTGTGTCAGGTAGTGGTGCGGTATTACATACTGTGAACCCTCGCTTATTCCCTGAGCAAATAATCTATATTTTAAATCACGCAGAAGACGAAGTACTTTTTTTAGATATTCAATTTATTCCGTTGATAGAAGCCGTTAAAGATAAGTTGCCACTGCTCAAACATATCGTGTTAATGGTGGACAAAGACAGCATGCCAGAATCCTCACTGGATCTGTTGTGTTATGAAGAACTGATAGAAGCCGCAAGCAGTGATTACGAATGGCCATCTTTTGATGAGAACCTTGCCGCCACATTGTGTTATACCTCCGGTACCACCGGAAACCCCAAAGGTGTTTTATACAGCCATCGGTCAACGGTTATTCATGCGTTGGCATCCATGACCAACGATGCGTTAGGTGTTAGTAACCAATCAATTATCTTACCGGTTGTGCCGATGTTTCATGTAAATGCATGGGGTGTGCCTTATGCCGCAACTGCTGCGGGGGCGACGTTGGTGTTGCCCGGCGCGGGTATGGATGGCGGCTCATTGTATGAGTTGATTGATGGTGAAAATGTAGAATTACTGTTGGGTGTGCCTACCGTATGGTTGGGTTTGCTACAGTATTGTGAGAAAGAATCATTAACTATGACTTCGGTACAAGACGTTGTGGTCGGTGGCGCGGCGGCACCGATGTCTATGATAAAAGCGTTCCAAGAAAAGCATGATGCTTTTGTGATTCACGCCTGGGGTATGACTGAGTTGTCACCATTAGGAACAGTGAATGCTAGAAACTCCTACATGGCTAGTTTGTCTCTAGAAGAGCGCTATGAATTACAAGCGAAGCAAGGACGCCCTGTATACGGTATTGAGATTCGTATTGTTGATGATAATGACAACGAACTGGCAAAAGATGGCAAAGCCTTTGGTCGTTTACAAGTGAGCGGTCCGTGGGTTGCCAGTAGCTATTATAAACATGAAGACCAATCCGATTGGACGGGTAAATGGTTTGATACGGGTGATGTGGCCACGATTGATGAACAAGGTTATATGAATATCGTTGATCGTGCGAAAGACGTGATCAAGTCCGGTGGAGAATGGATCAGCTCTATTGATGTAGAAAACATCGCCGTGGGTCATGAAAATGTCGCAGAATGCGCCGTGATTGGTATCGCTCATCCTAAGTGGGATGAACGTCCATTACTGTTGGTGATTGTGAAAGAAGGCGCCTCCATGACCAAAGAGGACATGACAGGTTACTTGGAAGACAAAATTGTTAAGTGGTGGATGCCAGATGATGTATTGTTTGTAGAAGAGCTACCTCATACCGCCACCGGCAAACTGTTAAAGCGCGAGCTACGTGATACGTATCAGGATTACTATTCGAAGTAGCGTTTATATACGTGAGTGTTATCGCCTGTTGTTGAGCTTGTTGGGCGATAGCACTCACAGACTAATGCTATCAGGGGTTGTGATTAATCATCGCCTTAGATTTTTGATAGCGATCAAAAAATTGTTGATGCATTGTTTTTGAAAAACTATCTGTTCTTTCTTCATATTGTGAAATCCATTTAAGCAACATATCCAGGTTGGCATCTTGTGCTTCTTTCGAAGGGTACTTATGGGGCTCCCATGGTCGACGCTTGGCGTTATCTAGACAAGTATCGATGGGAAGATTCATAAAGATGATTTCTTCTGATGCTGGCGCGGCGAACTCAAGCAAGTCGGCATAACAACCTTCAATAACCCACAGAGCGTTACTGCTGATGAACGCTTCAATCTCCACCCTGGATTCTTCCAATGGCTTTCGTGTGGGCGGTGTCGTGGGTAGCCACGCCAATAGATCCAAATCAAGATGCGCTAAACCATGTTCCTTGTGAAGCTTTTTGGCTAACGTTGATTTGCCCGAGCTTGAGTTTCCGAAAATGAGCACGTTTCTCAATCTAAATTTCCTATTCTTGTCTGTGGCATGAAGAGTGGTTACTATTGTTGTTCTCATTGGCGGGGCATAGCATGGAAGAGCATAGCCAATTACCACTTAAAGGAATAGCGGGTAGATCATGGATGTAAGGTTTTGGGATAAGAGTGATCTGTTAGTGTGTGCTTCACTGTTTATCATACCGGTTAACCGGTTGGTGCTTCGTTGGCCGGATGATATTCAATTTGACGTCCTATCGTTTGTGGTGGCTGCGCTATTGAATTGTGCTTACTGGTCATGTGCTTTCTTTAATTTTGTGCTGAAGCAAGAAGGTAATCAAATTCACCTGAAGAATCGTATGTTCGGCTCTCCGGAGGTCATTGATATCTCAAGTATTGAGTGGGTGGGTGCTTTTTGGATTAATGGTGATGTCGTGGGGGTGGAGGTTAAGACGGTTGGCCAGACCGTTCGATCGATTCCACTCAAACGCCATGTAACGTTGGTAACTGAGATACTGGCGAATAAAGCAGCCAATACTAAAGGCTAGTTTGCCGTAATTTTCGATTGTTAACCTAATCACCTTCAATCTATTCATCAAATGCATGAAATTCGAAGAATAACGAGTGGTTGTGCGGTAAAGGATTGATTAGAATGCGCCTTTCTTCTTCTATGAGTCGAGTAAGACGTTATGCAAACTTTCACTTTCAATCTGAATTGTCATATTAGTGCGCCGCCTGAACCTATTTTTGCGTTGCTTATTGATCATGAGGCGTACAGGTTCTTCCCAGGCTTTCTGTCATCCAAACTCATCCGTGAAGGGACAGAGCATCGAGACGGTGTGGGTGCTCGTCGAGCGGGATGGTTTAAAGGTACTTACGTGGTGGAAGAAGTGCTTAAGTGTGAGCCGCCGCGTCGTATTGAGTATCGCACTATCAAGTGCTCGATACCGTTAGATCATGATCGGGGGGTGATTGAACTTGTACCCAATGGAAATGGCACCGATGTGAGTTGGGTGACCAGTTATGGTGTGGCGATTCCTTTTATTGGTGACCTTATTGGCCGAATGACCTATGCCAGTGTGAACAAATCCATCGGTAATATTCTAAAGCATGTAAAGCGAGAAGTTGAACGAACCCAGGGCTGTTTAGCGCTAGCAAGTTCGAATAGTATTTGATCAAATATGGCTGGCCGTTCACGGCATAACGTCGAGAAACTTTACTATGTGGCTATCCTGTTTAGCGTGATAAATGTTAACTCGATGATTGTACAAAAGAAAAAATAAGTAGCACGCTTTTTGCTTTCCTTTCCATGCAGTAAATATTAATGAAATATTAGGCATTGGAGTAGGAAAATCTCATGAGCAGAATATTTGGATTGGTTTTATCGTTAGTTTTTTTCAGCATAAGTACTTCCACCTGGGCAGTTGTCATTATCGACGATACAACGGGGGGGTTATACAATTCTAGTTTAGGTGATATGGCTGATTACTATGGTCCAAGCCATTTCCCTAATGCTAATTCTTCAGAAGGAGATCCGAACTACCCTTCTATATCGGAGCCAACAGTATTTGGGGCCGCATTTGGCACCGACTGGTTGGGAGGCGACTATACAGGCGGTTCTTGGGGTGCAGTTGCTAATATCCCAAATACCTGGGCTGTCAATCATGAATCTGCCGTTGTGTATGATTTTGTATTAGGTGCTGCGTCCGATATCCATATTGATTTGGGTGTCGATAACGGTATTTATGTTTGGTTGGATGGCACCTATCTCTTTGGGGCGATGCAGGGAGGTGGCTCGAATATTAATGAGTATAACATCGACCTTGCGGGGGTTGCCTCGGGTGCACATAGTCTTCAGATACTACGGGAAGATCATGGTGGCGGCACCGGTATGAATATATCAGTTGATGTCACCGATGCACCGGTAGTGACTGTTTCAGAGCCTTCCAGTTTTGCCCTGTTTAGCCTTGGTCTGATAGGTCTTATGCGAGCCAGAAAGCGTTACGCATCGCTTAATCGTTAGGCTCTTGATGATTAGGGTAGTCATCTGTAGATATAAAAAATGGCGGAGATAACTCCGCCATTTTTATGGACATTACACGCAGTAGCTCTATAACCCCATTGATCGTCCAATCACTTCCTTCATAATTTCATTGGTACCGGCAAAGATTGTGGTAATTCTTGCATCGGTATATGCGCGAGCGATGGGGTATTCCATCATAAACCCATAGCCGCCATGTAACTGAACACATTCATACACAACCTTGTTCAGTAGGTCTGTTGTCCAGTACTTCGCCATGCACGCTTCGTCCGGTGTTACTTCGCCTTTTAGGTGGCGAGTAACCAAGGTATCTAAAAACGATTGGCCGATGGTGATTTCTGTTTTCATTTCCGCCATTTTAAATCGAGTATTTTGGAACTTGCCGATAGGCTTACCAAACGCCTTACGTTCTTTAACGTATTCTAACGTTTGATCCAACGCGAACTGTGCGCCAGCAATCGCACCAATGGCACAGGTAATTCGCTCTTGTGCGAGCTTTTGCATCAAGTAGATGAATCCCTGACCTGGCTGGCCCAGAATATTTTCTTTAGGCACGATTACATTCTCAAAAAACAGCTCAGCGGTGTCTTGAGATTTCATACCCATTTTCTCTAGATTTGCACCGCGAGAAAAACCCTCTGCACCACGCTCAACCACACAAAGCGATAATCCAGCCCCTTCAATCTGTGCGGCAACAATGACAATATCTGACAAGATACCGTTAGAGATAAATGTTTTGGATCCATTAAGAATGTAGTGGTCCCCTTTGTCCTCTAAACGTGTCTTAATGCCTTGTAAATCACTACCGGTTCCAGGTTCTGTCATGGCAATCGCCAGGATGGCCTCACCAGAAACCACTCGCGGTAACCAGCGCTTCTTTTGTTCGTCGGTGCCATAAGTATCAAGATAGGGCGCGATAATGTCATTGTGAAGACTCAAGGCAAAACCTGACTCACCTACGAGAGACAACTCTTCTATCATGATGCACGAGTAGCGAAAATCTTTAAGACCCAAACCGCCGTATTCTTCGTCTACAAACGGCGCAAGAAACCCGTTAGCCCCGGCCTTTTCCCAGACGCTTCTATCAACGATGCCGTCCTTTATCCATTGATGGGTATATGGAACCACTTCTTCTTTGACAAATTTACGGAACGCATCACGAAAAATAAGGTGCTCTTCTTCAAAAATATCTCGCTTCATTCTTAACTCCTAGTCTCAATGTAAGGCACAAAATGGCTAATGAGATTATTGAGCTGAAGCGGTTTTTGAGACAATGACTGAATAGTTCAATCGACATGACCAATTCTATCGCAGCACGCTAATGTACCTTGACGAGTTGCTTTAGGAGGGGGGGGAGCCTATGAAGCACTCCCAACTCTGCGATTACTTACAGCATGGGTTGCTGTATGTCTGGAAGGCAATTTTAGCCCCCGCAAGACCTAAGGAAGTGGTTGGAATAGAGCGAAATAGACGATAGAGTACCCTCATTAGGCATCTGGAAAGAATCCATAGTGTTGACAGGCTTGTCACGTGGGGTCGAGATTTAACAATTTCCTATAAAGAGGCGCGTATCAGAATACGCATCGCCATGTGGGTCTAGACGATAGAAAGCACTGACAATAAGGCAACTAGAACAATGAACGACCAGGTATTGCAAGTTACGGATGATTTCTGGAATATCCGTGGCGTCTTTAAAATCGGCGGTATTTTAAACATTGGCACGCATGCCTCATTAGTGCGGCGCGGTAACGGTAAGTTTGTGCTTCTGGATGCCTATACACTGAAAGGTAAGGTGAAAGAGCAGATCGACGCGCTAAGCAATAATGGAGCGGACATTGAAGCCATTATTAATTTGCACCCATTCCATACAGTGCATGTACAAAAAGCGCATAAGCAATATCCAAACGCCAAGCTCTACGGAACGCAGCGGCATCTTGAAAAATTCCCAGACCTGCCTTGGCAATCGGAACTCACCGAATCAGACGAGTGTGCTGCATTGTTTGCGGATGATTTCGAGTTTTCAATTCCCTCTGGCGTCGACTTTATCTCCAGCAATGAAAATCTACATTTCTCATCCGTACTGGTATATCACAAAGCTTCAAAGACTATTCATACCGACGATACGCTGATGTACCTGAGGTTTCCTGGGCTGATTGGAAAGATAAAAAAGCCAGAAGTCAGGTTTCACATAACGTTACCAAAGACGCTGGAGAAGCGTGCAGGAGCAGTTAAGGACTTCAAGCGTTGGGCTGCGCAATTAGCGGAGCAATGGAGTGATGCAGAAAATCTTTGTGCCGCTCATTCAGAAACTTTGCTGGGGCGAGAAAATGGCTCTTTGTCTATCGCTAATCGAATATTGGTAGCCTTGAAAAAAGTGGAAAAAACCTTGCAAGTGCATGAGAAGAAGTTTGGTTAATCTCCTGTTTCCATAGTTAATAGGCATTGATTCCTGTAATCGGTTACGTTAATAATTAAAAGATTATTTAATATGAAATCAGATCCAAAAAAACTAGTAGAAAAAAACCAAAACCTTATCCACTCTGAATTAATGAAGGTTATATCTCATGTTCAACGAGAGCAGGGTGAGTGGATTTTACATAGCTTGATGGTAGAAGATTGTGATGTACCGTTTAAATTTAAGCGAAAAGGTAATTACAAGAGCTTAAAGGGTGCCAGAGTGAATATGACTTATTACTCAGAGCAGGAGGTTGTCGCGGGCATAACTTTTGAAGTCATGAAGGTAGTACGTATAAGAAGAGGGTGATTCCTGATAGGCGTGTAAGATATACCGTTGTACAGAGGGCAGTATTGTAAATGAAATCAATAGACCGGTGGAAAGTAGGGTTTGGCGGTCTCAATAAGACAGAGTTGCTTGGTCTGCTATCGGATAATAAAATATGCTTGAATGCTTATTCGGCACAACTGTTTATGGATGATGAATTCGTAACTACTGCATCTAATAAAATTGCTGAAGTGGTTGGAATAAGCGTAAAAGAATTAGGGTTTAACTCGGGGGCTAGATACCACGATATAGTTGCAGCCTCAAGCTCACAAGGGTTGACGCTATGTCCCCTTGAAATGGCACCACAATTAAGAGTTCAGTATCTTAATCAGGAAGAAGGCCCATATTTAACTGTTGCTTCGACGAAAATAAGAAATGACGACAACTATCCTAACGGGTTCTATTTAAGGAGTTATAGCGGGTTTATCTGGTTGAGGGGGTATCGATCATCTTCAGATTGGGTGTGGAATCCTAGCGATAGATTCGTCTTCATAGAAAGTTATGCATAACAAATGTATGTTGTTGGAATGGCATTACGCAGCTTTGCTTGTGTATAAAATATACTTCAATCGAATAGAAGGTTTTTGAGTGATAGAGTTAACCCCTCGAGATAAAAACGATATAGAGAAATTTAAGAATATTACAGGATCGCAGCTGATTGAATTGGACCGCTATTTGTCAGGTCAATGGGAATGGCATGAGCTGTGGGACTACAACTTTGATCGTGTAAACACTTAGCAACTTAAGTGTCAATGCAGTTTCGAGGGCGTTAGGGCTTCAAGTCGGCGCAAGGGTTACCCTAGAAGTATTGGTGATTTGGAACGTCTCGGTTTTAGCTTCGTTCTTATCGGAGGTGGAGGTAGCTGGTATGTCGATGCTTACTACGAATGCTCATGTGGACAAAAATGGAAAGAGGTGTTTGTTGAAGCAATGCTGTACCAGGGGAATCATGCTTATCCTATAGCTGAAGATAAGTTTAGACGGGCACAAAGGACTCTAGTGGCAAAGATAACACGAT
The DNA here is from genome assembly GCA_002162955.1 of Gammaproteobacteria bacterium 45_16_T64. Taxonomy (GTDB): domain Bacteria; phylum Pseudomonadota; class Gammaproteobacteria; order Pseudomonadales; family Ketobacteraceae; genus 42-54-T18. The sequence goes on along the minus strand of MABD01000041.1, from coordinate 29,227 downwards.
GAGAATTGAGGCCACAAAATTAAACAAGCGTTACTAACCTAGGGAGGTTACATGGAAGGGTATCTGATCTATATTGCAATCGCGACGATAACTATTGCAAGCCCAGGACCAGGAGTTATATTAACGATTAGAAATTCTCTGAAATATGGTTTTATCAATTCAATTTCTGGAATATTTGGTGTTGCCCTGGGAATGTTAATAGTTGCAATTATATCGGCTACAAGTTTAGCTGTTTTTATGTCTACATCAGCACTCGCATTCACAATTCTTAAGTATGTAGGCGCTCTATATTTAATCTATCTAGGTATTAAATCTTGGCGATCCTCATCAATAATCATTACAGATCCTGAAAGCGCAGGAATAAAAAGTCTGTATATTTTTTCAGAAGGCTTATCAATAACCTTATTGAATCCAAAGCCAATTCTATTCTTTATGTCATTATTTCCACAGTTTATAGATCCGAATGAAGCTTATGCGGAGCAATTTTTATTGCTTTCTTTAACATTTAGTTGTTTGGTCGTTGTTATTCATAGTGTCTATGGGGCTTCCGCAAATTTGGCTAGGGTGAAGTTACGTTCGCCAAAAGTTGTAAAAACTATAAATAGGACAAGTGGCAGTATCTTTGTGTGCTTCGGTGTTGGGCTGGCGGTTTCAGGTAAAGTTACCACCTGATTTTATTGAATGGTGGATAGATTGTATAAAATGTTGCGTTGCTTTAGAGTACTAGGCTGAGGCCAGAAGGCTCGATCCGGAAAATCAATTGGGATGCGTTAGTTCAGGAAGATGCTGTACGTCGTACAAGAGCGAAAGGGATACTCGCCAGTAATCAAAACCTTACGGCGAATGAGTATACTGCTGCTGCACTTATAATGAAAAATGGTGTTGAGCTAGCAGACTATCAGGCAGCATTTGATTTGTCACGGAAAGCATTGGAGCTTGATCCTATTCAGAAATTAGCAAAGTGGCTCACTTGCAGAGGGCTGGCTGCGGGTTAAAAAGTTTATAAGAGAATGGCATTCTTTGTTCTGCTCGTAGTGGCGATTATCGGTTTTCATAAAATGTATCGAAAACGACGAAATCAGATCACCAAGACAGTAGATCCTTAAGTTATAGATGAATACAGCGCTAAATACCCAAAAACTGGAGGTTGCATTGAACCCAATAGAAAATGTTTTAGAGTTTATGGTTGAGATCGAAAAACTCAAAAACGTCCATCGAAAAACACGTCCTGTGGGTTTGGATAGATATGAGAATTCAGCAGAGCATAGCTGGCACGTATGCTTGTCGGCATTAATGCTAAAAGACTATTCGAACGAGCCCGTTGATATCGATCGTGTAATAAAGATGCTTTTGATTCATGATCTTGGCGAGATTGATGCCGGAGATACCATTATTTATGCGAGTGAGACACAAGAAATAAAAGAAAAGGAGGAGGCTGGATTAAAGAGAATTCTTGATATTTTGCCTGAAGGAAAATCAGATCAATATTTGTCACTTTGGCGAGAATTTGAATTGGGCGAATCGGTTGATGCAAAATATGCAAAGGCTATTGATAGAGTGCCCCCATTACTGCATAACTTGAATGGTAATGGTCATAGTTGGAAAGATAACAATGTTCCAAAAGAGAAAGTCTTTGATTTAAACAGTCGGATTGAAAAAGGAAGCAGTGCACTTTGGGATGTATTGAAAGGGAAGCTTAATAAAGCAGTCGATGATGGTATTCTTAAGTAAGTAACCTCAATGACAGGTACCCTTATTCCTTGAGTTGTATTTATAACTCACCCTTGCTACATTCGGGCTCATCATACAAGTGCATTCAGATAGGAGAATGACAGGCAATGTCTGACAAATTACGTGTGAGCGAGGCGACCGGTCTACTGACTTTTCTCAACGCTCAGCTTAAAGGCTGGGCTCGGAACAAAATAAAGCAACGGTTGAAAACAGGATGTGTATTGGTTAACGATCAGCTTGTCAGGCAACATGATTATTCGCTGGAATCCGGAGATGAAGTTGAGGTTAGGGCGTCACCTAAGAATATGAAGGGTGAAAATATACAGCTGGAGATCCTCTATTCGGACCGTGATCTTGTTGCCATTAACAAACCGGCCGGTTTATTGTCTGTGGCGTCGGCTGATGAAAACAAACGTCATGCACTTGCTATTCTTCGCAGTCAGCTGTCACGCTCTAAACGCTCGGTGAGTTTATGGCCGGTACACCGGCTCGATCGCGATACCTCGGGTGTTTTGTTATTTGCCACGTCACGTGAGATGCGTGAGGAAGTTAATGCAGGGTGGTCAAATACCGACAAAATTTATCTTGCGGTGGTCGACGGTTGTCCTAAGCCAGATCAAGGTACCATTGATCAGCCCCTGAGATTGGATGAAGAGAGATATCAGATGCATGTGGGTCCACATCCGGAAGCCAAAGAAGCCATCACGCATTATTGCACTCAGCGTACTGTAAGCGATCGGTCGTTACTTGAAGTTAGACTAGAGACAGGTCGGCAACATCAAATTCGTGCTCACTTGGCTTGGTTAGGGCATCCGGTGATTGGGGACTCCCGTTATGGTGCTGATGGACCTCGCATGGGGCTGCATGCATTGCGCCTAAGCATAACGAAACCCAAAACTGGCAAGCGTCTGACCTTTGAGGCACCAGCACCCGACGATTTTCTTGATCTGATCCGGTAGGTGCCCCTAACCTAATGAAATTTAATGATGTACTATGCCGTCTGATTGGCCCAGTAGTGCAATAAAATCGGCAATTTCATCCAGTGCTCTCTTAGCTGTCTTGGACATTGCACTAAACATCTGAAAGTTATGCCACATGCCATCATAGATTTGGTTATTAATTTTCATTCCTGCTTGTTTAGCTAACCGCTCGAAGATCAACGCATCATCCAGTAGAATTTCGTCCTTACCCATTTGTACAAGGGTCGGTGGTAACCCTTTGAGATTGGCAAACAGTGGGGATACGCGTGAATCCTTCGCGGATAAATTTCCACGGTATCCATCGGCGCCTCTGCGTAACGCGTAGGCTGTCACCATAGGGTCACGTTGCTTATTGCTATTCACCGATGGATTACTGAGTGAAAGATCGAGGAAGGGCGATATCATAAATAGCCCTGCAGGTAGCGGTAACTGCTGATCTCTTAAGGAAATTGCCAGAGATAACGCGTGTGCGCAACCGCCCGAGTCGCTACCAATAATGATGTCCTTTGCATTAACTCCTTGACCTATTAGCGCCTTATACGCTGCCATCGCATCGTTAAGCGCAGCAGGATAAGGGTGTTCAGGAGCCAGTCGATAATTCAGCGTATAGACTGTGAAATCAGTCCGAGCACTAATCTCACTTGCTAATGCGCGATGGGTTTTTGCCGAGCCCGCAAAAAATGCACCACCATGAAGATGAATTATGATTTTTTTATGTGCTGTTTCTGTGCTAATGCGTTCTGCTGGAACCCCCCCGATGAGGCATTTTTCTATCTGAACTTCGGGTCGTGTTTTAAAAAATTGAGCACTTATTTCCATTGCTTGTCGTAGCATTGGCGCTGGCAAAGGAAGAGAACTGGGTAATTTAAATATCAGGCGCAAACTTGTTCGCAAAATGGGGTGGGTAATGTGATCCATATTCATTCCTTTTATTTGTCGTCTGTAAGTGATGCTATACGTTGGGAATAACCGGCGTGGGCTTTATTATCCCATTTTTTCAGTATGCGATCGTCTCCGAACAGACGTCGACCCCTCTCTGTTGCCCACCGAGGTAAGAGGTTATAAATTGAATGAGCGGCTTCCATATATTCTGGTATGGTAACATGTAATTTCGGCCGCTTAATACTATTAACGACATTCGCAGCAACAATTTCTGGTGTGATGTTCGGTATGCCTGCGCCTGCATCAGTTGATCCAGATGACAATTCTGTACTGACAATAGTCGGCATAATGGTTGTAAAATTGACGGCGCTATCACGATATTCAGCAGCGACCGTTTCGGTAAGGCCAACGACGGCGTATTTTGTCGCACTGTAGACTGCTGCACCGGGAATGGCAAAGAGACCGGCTAATGAGGCGATATTGATAATATGCCCACGTTCGCGCGTCAGCATTCCGGGTAAGGTTAATTGCATGCCGTGAATGACACCGCGTAAGTTAATATCAATTTGCGTATCGCTCAGATCGGGGTCGACGTTTAAAAAAGATCCCATAGGCATAATGCCAGCGTTATTTATCATAATATCCACGGCGCCGAGTGCGATTTCGGTAGACTGGATAAAGTCAGCAAAGGATGCTCTTTCACGAACATCCAAATGGCAACCATATGCCCCGGTTTCCGCGGCAGTTGTGTTGACAAGATCAGCATCAATATCACCAATTGAGACTCTGGCACCTTCAGCAATCAATGCTTTTGCAATGGCCAAACCAATACCTCTAGCACCACCGGTAATTGCCACGACACTGCCTTTAATTTCTACAGATTTTGTTGTAAACATAGGGTCACCTTTATGTTGATTGTTTTTACTAATTATTCTTGTTAATGGTATTTTCTATTTACACGCGTGGAGTAAGAATATATTCATGGAGATTAAATTGGCTCATGCGTTCTCGCATGGAAAACGTTGTCCATGGCCACACTGTACTATTGCGTCCAGATTCATCGATAAAATAACTGGTGCATCCCCCTACATCCCATACACTATCTTTTAATGCATCTTGTAATTTTTCGTTAAATACTGCACTTTTTTCGGGGTTCACTTCTATGGTCGCTAGATTATTCGTACGTGCTTTTTTTAGTGCATCAATAATATAGGTCAGCTGTGCTTCTATAATAATAAAGGCCGAAGAGCTAACCGCTAGATTGGGGCCAAACATCAAAAACGCATTGGGACATCCATCCACCATCGTTCCCAGGTAACCTTCAGGGCTACCGGCCCAGTTCTCAGCCATGGTTTTTCCATTTTTACCTTGAATGATCTTGGCAATAGGAGGGTTGCTTACTTCAAACCCCGTACCAAAAATAATAGCATCCACTTTGTGCTTGCTTAGCTGACCATTATCGGAAAGTCCACTAATGGTATCTCCATCAATAGAAGTCGCTCCGCCAAAGACCATCTTTACATTGCTTTTCGCCAACGCTGGGTACCAATCATTAGATTGAAGAATGCGCTTACAACCAATCACATAATCCGGCGTTAATTGTTCGCGCATTTTTGGATCTTTTACCGCGCGATGAATGTTACGGCGAGCCAAATATTGCAACTGTTTTATCGCACGAGGGAAGCGTAGGCCTCCATTAATGCTTTCAAGTGCGCTGTATAGCCCACCGCGCATAATCTTCTGCATTTGTGGTAATGACTTGAATACCTCCCGTATAAGCCACGGCATTTTACGATCAAACTTTGGCAGCACCCAATGGGCGGTACGCTGAAAAACGATAAGCTCTTTTACCGTTGGTTGAATCTTAGGGACAAATTGAATCGCAGAAGCCCCCGTACCAATTACCGCTACGTGTTTATTGGAAAGGTCAACATCATGATTCCAGCGAGAGGAATGGAATATAGAACCGGTGAACGAGTCGATACCGGGAATGCTGGGCATAATGGGTTTATGGAGGGGGCCGCAGGCAAAAATGACGAATCGGCTGGTGAAGTCACCTTGGTTAGTGTTAACGACCCAGCAGAGTTTATCGTTATCCCACTCGGCCCCCAGCATCTCATGGTTTAGTCGTACGCAGCCCCGAACATTGTGCTGGTCCGCGACATCAAACAGGTAGTTCTTAATTTCTTTTTGTTCTGCAAACACTCGACTCCATTTCGGGTTAGGAGCAAAAGAATAAGAATAGAGAGAGGAGGGTATATCACAAGCGCAGCCAGGATAGGTGTTGTCCCGCCATACCCCGCCGATTTCGTTGGCTTTTTCCAGTACCAAAAAGTTACTGATTCCCGCTTCTTGCAGCTTGATGGCTGCACCAATCCCAGAAAAACCTGCCCCGACGACGATCACATCATATTGCTGTCCGCTCTTTTTCATTTGAAGCCCTCTTATGCTGTTGTCTATCTAATGATCAATATTTATCAAATAGACTATACGCGTCATTATCGGAATGCAATGTCACATTCGGTATTAAATGTCACAACATTAACATTACATAAAGAAATCAATGGGGTAGAATGTGCCTCATGAATGAGAAAAAGAGCCTTTCACGGGCGGAGCGACAGAAAATTCAGCTCCGTACCGACATAATAGACACTGCCTCTGCTGAGTTTTCTGAGCGCGGCTACCATCAAACGTCGATCTCGGATATCGCTAAGCGATTGGGTATAGGGCATGGTACTTTCTATCGCCATTTCAAAAACAAGCGCGATATTCTTGACCATGTCATTGATGATGTGTCTAGCAAGATCGCAGGTACCCTGCTGAATGAGAATGCACCGGGAGCAGTAAACTCTCTAGACGATTATCGAGAGCAATGTGAGCGTATTAGCAAGCAGCTCGCCAATATCGTGATGGATAACCCAAATGCAGCGCGCTTAATATTGCTAGAGGCAACATCCATCGACCCCGAAATGACGCAACGCATCATGGGCTTTTTTGATTGGGCCGCAAAATTGGTGTCTGCCTACATGGAGCATGGTGTGAAACTTGGGTTTTTCAGGGAAGACCTTGATGCAGAGGCGACGGGGCATGTCATTGTGGGGTTAATCATGGCATCGGCACTGAGTTTTTTACGTTCTCCTGACGATAAAGCCATGCAAAAACGCATGGCGGATGCTGTGTTACGAATGCTGGTGGATGGTATTGGTGTTTAATCTTATCCCGCTAGGCTTGTTGCTGCGAGTTTACTAAATGCCTCAACTACCTCTTGCGGTGCTTGCACTAATTCGATCAAAACACCTTCACCTGCAATGGGGAATTCGTCGTTAGATTTCGGGTGTAAGAATGTAACATCGAACCCAGCTGCACCTTTACGAATACCTCCAGGGGCAAACCGTACGCCTTGGGCGGTTAGCCATTCCACCGCGGTGGCTAGGTCGTCTATCCATAGGCCAATATGGTTTAATGGCGTTGCGTGTACAGCGGGTTTTTTCTCCGGGTCTAATGGCTGCATCAAATCCACTTCTACTTTGAAAGGCCCTTCTCCTATAGCGCAGATATCCTCATCTACGTTTTCGCTTTCTGATGCAAAGGTTCCTGTGACCTCCAAACCTAACATATCAACCCAAAGTGTTTTGAGTTTGTCTTTAGAAAGGCCACCGATGGCGATTTGTTGAATACCTAAAACCTTAAAGGGGCGAGCTGGTGCTGTTGTGTTCATGAGACTCCATTGAAACAAATGAGTAGTACAAGGAAGAAAATTGTATCAAAATATGTAACGGGCAGGTTCCATTACTAAAATAACCTTAAGAGTATATTGGAAATAAACCAATTAAAAAATATCGCATTTTGGTATAGAGTCATACCTATACCGACATAGACAGGGAGTAATACTATGAGAATGATCGTTATTTTATTTCTAGTGTTTTCAACTAGTGTAGTTGCGGGTGATAACCTAAGTAAGGACAAAAAGGTAGAAGCACAGGGGTTTCCATGGGAGTTGGTTATCGATAGGGGGAAAATTAATGGTTGTATCTATGATAATAAATTCTATTCTGATGGCTCGATACTCATAGAAGAGACACTGCCTAGAAAATGTAAGATCGACTCCAATAGGGATGGATATTGGGCGGAACTCGATGAACGAGAGCTTGAATTGTTTGAGGCCTCGGTTAGAGCGCAGCAAAAATTGGAGATTGAGTCTACTCACTTTGGCAGTATCAAGATAGATAAGTATGAAGCTGCCATGTTGCGCTTGATGAGAAAAAGCGCAACAAGGTAACGGTACTTGCTTTCATGATGATAACGACGATTGAAGATCCAACCGCCGAAGAATCTAAGCCGATCGAGGACGGTGTGCTGGAATATGGGCTGAGCCAAGTGGGTGGTGTTATGCCCACAAAATGGGCTTTTCACGCAACTAGTGAGAATAAGATAATCGGTGGAGCCACTGGCAGGGTACATCTCTCCCAATTCTATTTAGATAATCTATGGGTGTTAGAGAGCTTACGATCAAGAGGGTATGGTACCGCAATTCACGAGGTGGTGGTTGCTCGCGCCCAGCTGTGTGGTTGTAAAAGGATTCAGCTCAATACGCTAAATGAAAAAGCAGTAGCGTTATATACAAGATTGGATTACGAGAACATTGCCACCGTTCACGGATATGCCGACGGTTTTACGCTTTACTATATGGCAAAAGAAATATAGTGCACTATATATAGTGCGGTGATAATTTGTTATCGATATTGCAAAAGGAATTTTATGATTCAAGATAAAGAAAGAAATGTGGCCGAACAGGTTATTAGGCTACATGATGGAAAGAGCTATAGCCTTCTTCAAGAAATATCCATGCCGCCGCAAGAGGCGGATGACGATGGGCATATTACAGAAGATATGTATCTAGACATGTGTCGTGATCTTGATAGTGTCATGGGAGAACTTATTAGTATTATGCTTATTGATTGTTTGGTGAGAAAAGACTCAAAATTGAGCCTTTGGAAAGTCAAATATAGTAAGAGTGATGATGAGGTATTCTGGGCTGTTGGGTTTGATAGAGAATCCCTTAAAGTTAACGATATACTTGTTCAATGGTAAATAAGGACACAAGGAAGAGAGATGCTTAAAGATATACCGTCAATAGTGTACAAAGGAATATCCTTTTCAAAGGGAAGTAAGCCAAATTTTGATACGCTACCGCCTTGTTTCATCGAAAAAGGCCTTTTCGTTAATAACAAAGGAAATTCACCGGTTATCATGTCCGTATCTGACTATATATTCATGTTGAATACCAATGTTGATAACGGCAATATCGTTTCGATTGAAGAGACAGAATTGTCGAATAATGTCAGTACTTTCGGAGGGGTTGCTCAAATAAGTTCGGAGTATAAAGTTACTTTTGAGGGAAAAAACGGATTGCATACACGGTTTGGCATTAATCTATTTCAATTGATAGAAATCAATGGAAAGTGGTTGATCAGTTCAATGTGTTGGGATGATCGAAGTGATAAGTCTTTACTGGGATAGATTCTAAATTTTTATGGTTCATGTATTTTTAGTCATTGGAAAAGTAGAAATTAGTTTTTAAGACCGGCCAGAGCTATTGGCCTACCTTATTTGTTTATTTCACTTCGAATATTTGGGGGAAGGTACCGATAAGGCGGATTTTGGCATTGAGTCTTTGGCACTTGGGCGCACTAAACTGCACCAGTGTTAGAGTCTTAATCTAATCAGAGGGTATCATGCGTACGGAGTATTGGGCGAGTCAGGTACATATCTGTATGGTGGCAATGTTTGGATTGTTGGTGGGTAACCTTTGTATGTATCCCTACGTATTCCTTGAAGGGCCCCTTAACATAGGGAATTATGTATTGTCTTTTCTTATGGGAGGGCTATTTGTAATTTTGTGCGGGATTGTTTATGAGCGCATTAAATACCCCCATGTCACTTTGTGTGACGATCAATTGATCAGCCCCCCTTGGGTGATATTCCCCAGAAAAACGGTAAGTCTTGATAGGCCATTTCAAGTCAATGAAATTGGATGGAATATTGGGATCCAACAGGATGGAAAAAATGTCCATATCATCCGCTCGGTGTTACGTGACAGTCAGTTTCATGAGCTAAAGAAATTTCTAATTGGCCATAAATTTAATATGTAATATACACTTTACTCCACAAATTGGACTGAGTTATATACTTATGCATCGATACCTTTTCAGCTATAGAGAACAAAAAACATCAAAGGAAAATTATGTTTAGTCATTTTCCTCCTGAAATTGCACAAAGAATGAAAGAACAGCTAATTGAAATTCCTGTAAAGGAAGAGACGCAAAATTCTTAGATGAACATAATCTAGAAAGATATCGAGGTTTTTTTCTCCAGACCTCTACTTAAAGGTACCGATTGTTTTTGCACCTGCACACAAGCTTACGGCGGTAATTAGTTTTTACCCAAATTTTAGAGGATGGATGGGGGACGCTTGGCCAGATAACTTTGTACCTGTCGCTATCATGCAAGCAAATACATCGGATGAAGAGGGCATATTACAAGAAGCCAATTCTTCAGATAAGGAAGAGTTTTATGCCATTGATGAGTCAGATGAAAGCTATCCTGTTTATTGCTGGGACCACAGTGTTGGTTTTGACAAACGTTTTGATAGCTTCAGTGCCTTCATTGGGCATTTGGTCTCTGAGTTACCTGAATAAAACAAGCGCTGAGCCAATATGAGGACGTCTTAATCCGTTCTTTTACGTACTTCGCATTGCCACCTTTATCGCAAAAAATCTATCGCTAGTATATCCTTTTGAAAATACACGGATGCGACACTGTAAGATACCAATAGTGATAAGAAGGAACTAGCTCGAATATGCCAAGTATTCGTTGGCTATTCGATTAAGTAAAGATAGCCCCGATTAAATCGGGGTTATCTTTACAAATAGTCTGAAATTTTTCAGTGGATTACTTTCTCTTTCGTGAGAATCCTAAACCTGCTAAACCAAGTCCAAACAATGCCAGTGTTGCGGGCTCTGAAATCGAAGTTGAACCATTAACAGCACCCTCAAATCCTGGGTTCCAACCCTGATAAAACGCGTCGCTTTCATAATAATTATCGCCTGTACCAAAAGTATAGAAGCTAATGTCTCCTGGTAAAACAGCTGAGGAAACAGTGAAACCTGATAAACTTTCACCAGAATCAATTGCATATTGAGCGCCGTTACTGGTTATCCACGTTGACTGGTAGTTAATAGCGCTTCCACCGTATCCAGTATTATTCCATGTGCCACCCCAATCATTCCAGCCTTGAGGGCCGCCTTGGTTTGTATCTAGTAAATTGACCCCAAAAAAGTACAAAGACTGGTTGTATGATGGGTCGATAGTATTTTCAACTGTAAAATCAAGAACATAATTCCCCTCAGATCCTGATGCTGTATAAGTTACTATAGGTGTAGCGGAAGCGATATTTGAATAGGCTGCTGTTAATAGTGCCGCTAATATAAGAATTCTATTTTTCATTGATATATCCCTTGGCTCGATCGTTTATTTAAAAATAATATCAAGCATTATTTGTGCCGATTCCTCTAGCTCCGGGTATATCGTTGAATAATAAAGTTATTATATAAATCTTATATATGGTGATGATTAGTCGGTGTAAATTATATCGACAGATTGTTCTCTAATAACGAATTACAGGGAGTATTAAAGTCCATTGGGGACCTTCGTTTGATTGAAATTTAATCGGATGAAGGGGGCGAGTGATTCACGTGAGTTGCCGTTTTGTGAGTGTTGAAAGCATAACGATCCAGTGATTCCTTGACGTTGACTATTGGATAAATTGTGTCGGCGCTTATAAGCTTAGTGTATGCCGTCTCTGATCCTTGTATGGATGACCTCTAAAAATAAAACGTATAACCGAGCTGAGTAATCAAGGCACTAAGATCCGCAGCCGCAGTGTCGCCACTTTGTTCATAGAGTTCGACGCGAATATTAAATTCATGTTGTTTGTCTAACTTTGTGGCCCACTTGATGCCCGCGGTGGTTGCTTCTAATCCCCCTAAACGATAATCCGCAGAGACCACTTGTGGTAATACCTCCGTGCTACTAATATCTTCGCGATAGAAATTGGCGGCGGATTGTGTGTAATAGCGAAAGTGCGGTTCCAAGTAACTATTGGCGGAAAAATTCCAACGGTAGCGAAGATCTAAGGTATGGGAATCGACACCCCAATCATCACTCATAAAGCGCCATGAGGCATCGATCATGTCATCATTGAGTTGGTGCTTGGTACGCCAATAGAAGCTGTGTTTGGTGCGAGAGTCGGGTCTGTTTTCGAAGATATAATCTTCCGGTGAGTCGGTGCTTCTATCAATGATAGAGACAATTTTATAAGGATCATTATGGTATCCATCGGATTGTCCGAAGCCGTAGTTAAATTGCATGAGGGTATTGCGACTGATGACCTGTGTTGCACCCAATAAAAGATCCAGTGTGGTTTTTTTCTCGTCGCCATTACTTTCTAAGTTGGACATTCGCGACAGTGCGACGGGAACGCCTTCACGAGGGCTAATGGTATCTTGGGTAAACGAAATACCAGCAGAAAGAGAGGTGTTACGCTGATTGAAATCTCTCGCAAGACTGCCATTAAGGCTGGCAGATTGATAGTCTGTTTCTGTAGAAAAGGCTGCACCATAACCGAATGTGGATAAGCGGCCAAGCTTGTGTTCCAGTTGAAAGCTCGCGGCAGTGCGTTGGTCTTCAAAGTTGGGGTCTAAGGGAATGTCACCTGGAGCCACTTCGTAGGTTTCTTCGCCAGACGGGCTAGTAAACGTTTGCACCTCATTACTTACCGATGCACCATTGTGTGACGGGCCGGATAAGGTATCAAAGGACAGCCTGGCGGAAAAAATGCTGTCCTCTCCAAATGCCTTACTGATATTAATTACCGGCTCTACTGCGTTGACTCTATCTTGCTCGTCGTAATATAAAATGGCGGTGTCGATTTTCCAGGGGGAGTCTTTGTCGCCGTTGGTTGCTGGTGTTTCTGCGCTAACATGAGATGCATTTAGCAGTGATAGGCTCGACAGCGCGATCACATCGAGTATGCGTTTGTGTTTTAGTTGCATCCGCATCCACCTCCTGAAAATACACGTCCACCGCTGGAAGCTTCCTTGCTGAAATAAATATGATCGTCATAGGCGGTATCCATATGGTTTTCGTCTAATGCCATGTCCGGTTTTGCTAGAATTTCTCGCTCCCAGGGTTTTACCCCTAAGGAGCTACAAGCAGTAAGAGACAGCATGAAAAATAGGAGTAGGGACCAGGTGATCGCAAAGGGCCGTTTATAATGCATCTGCGTAGCCCTCACTTAATAGGCGTTTAATAATGTCTTCGTAGAATGCTGATTTATCACCATGAAACCCCACATGTTGTCTAAATATGTTTCCCTGTTTATCGATGAGTACGGAACTGGGCATTCCCTGAATGTCATAGCGACTGGCGAGTTCGCCGTTGGGATCAAATACGATATCAAAGTAGGCGGGGTATTCAGCGAGAAAATCGCTGGCGGCATCGGGATCATTATCCAGATTGACGGCAATGATCTTTAATCCACGACTGCCATAACGCGATTGCATTAGGTTTAACCAGGGAAAGGACTCTCTACAAGGTACACACCATGAGGCCCAAAAATCGAGATAGACCGCTTGCTTGCCTTGGTACTGGGCGAGGTTCAGCGGGTCTGCCTGTGCGGTGGAAGCGCTAAAAAAAATACAAAGACTGCATAGGATACTGGCGATGTGTTTCATGGTAGAACCTATCTCTGAGGGGAGTAGAGATAGGCTACCGATAAAAGCTTAAGGAAGTCTTAAGGCTGCTAGCGATTGCGACCTAATTGGTCATGGCTAGTGACCCAATCGCCTGCCAAAATGGCACCACTTAGCGACAGGTCTCCCGCGAGTACGGTACCTGCAACAATTTCGGCAAATTTATTGACCTTGCCCTGGCCATAACAATCCATCAGCTCTAGGCATTCTTTTTGCGTGCCTAAACCGGTACCCCCACCATAGGTCGCGACGATAAGGGAGGGTATGGTGATGGATACGTAGTAGTTGCCATCAGCATCGAGGTCGGCATAAGAAATAGCGGCAGAGGATTCCGCCACATTCGCCGCGTCTTGACCGCAGGCAATAAATAATGCGGCCAGTGCGTTGGGTGAATGCACACCGGTATTGATTGAGCCCGCCATAAAACTGCCCACATGGGAAATTTGGCGCATTTTATAAATCATCTCTGTAGGGATACCTAACACTGAACGCATGACATTATCTGGAATAATGGCCTCTGCGATCACACGTTTACCGCGGGTGTGTAAGGTGTTGAGTTGCGAGTGTTTCTTGTCGGTATCCATTGCGCCAGAGAGCATATAGCGTTGCAACCCACCCTCAGGGAATGCACTGGGGTACTCTGATGCAATCCATTCACAGGCGGCGGACGTTGCTTTGCCTACCATGTTCTGCCCAGCGGCGTCGCCAGTGGTAAAATTAAAGCGCAGGTAACGCATTCTCGCGGCGGCATATTGTTCGATATTTCTCAGCGCACCAGAGCGGGTGGTTTGCTCGGATTTTTCCTTGATGGTAGAAAAGTTATCTTCTATCCACAGGCCAAAGTCCCGTGCTTGGCGGGCGTCCTGGAAAATAAATACCGGAGCTCGTTGCATGGCATCATCTACCACAGAGACTTTGACACCACCGGCTTCTCGCAGTAACCGCATACCTCTGCTATAGCTGGCTACCAAGGTACCTTCTGTGGTGGCCATGGGGACGTAAAATTCGCCTTGGGCATGCTCGCCGTTTATTTGTAGTGGACCCGCAAGACCAATTGGCACTTGTGCTGCACCGATAAAATTCTCGATATTGCCAGCGGTAGAGGCGGGGTCAATGGAATAGCTGGAGATATGATTTAGCGAAGCGTCACGTTGTTGCACGAGAAAAGTTCGGCGCCGTTGGGCTTGTTCTTCTGTGTAATCATTATTCTTATCTCTTGGTATAGGTAGCGCCGGAGTTGAATTTTCTTGATCAGTCATTGCTGAGTCTCCTGGGATTTATACTTTAGGTACTAAATTGATACGCCGATAATCGTGACGTTCTTACCCGAAACCAGCGTTGAGCGGGCGTATAGGGTGAAGGTGACGATGCATCTCCATGACGATCAAGATAATAGCTGTTTGCTTCTATACAGGCATTATCTTTAAAGACGGTGCCGTTGGATCGTTTTACCATAGATCGAAAATAACGATCATGGGCTTTTTGTTTGACTTCAATATAGGTCTTATTTTTCTTTTCTGCTTTTTTAAGGCAGCGAATAATATATTTAACATTGTCTTCCAGCATTGAAAACCAATTTAATCCCCCGGAGTATGGCCCGTAAGTCAAAAAGTAATTGGGAAATTTTGGGACTGACACACCAAAGTAGGCTTGGTATCGGTTAAGGTGCCAGTATTGGCCTAGCTCTAATCCATCGAGGCCATAGACTTCAAAGCTTGGGGCATTGCCAATTTCTTGAGTTTTAAACCCAGTGGCCCAAATTATTATATCGACCTCATGACAAATACCGTCATTGGTGATAACGCCTGTGTCTGTGATTTCTTGAATACCCTCAGTAATCAGGTCTACGTTATCCCGATTAAATGTTTTCAGGTAGTCATTTGATACTGCAGGTCGTTTACAGCCAAACCCATAGTGTGGTGTTAACTGATCTCTAATGGCGGGATCTTGTACTTCCTTTTTTAAGAAGCCTCGACAATGATCTTCTACTGCATTGGTAAGCCAAGGCATACGTTTGTGATTGACCGTGGTGAATGCCGCTGCCTCCATAAATATCTCTGAGCGCATACGAAAGTAGCGTTGATAAAGTGGATACTGACTAAATTTATCTTTGTATTCTTGACGAATCTTAGTGTCTCTTTTTCGGGAGACCCAAATTGGCGTGCGTTGAAAAACTGAGAGCTTACCAACGCTCGACGCGATGGAGGGTATTACCTGTACCGCGCTGGCACCTGTGCCAATGATAGCGACACGTTTATCGTTTAGGTCGCAGCTATCATTCCAACGGGCAGTATGAAAGGCATCACCTTTAAACTTCTCTATACCGCTAATGTTGGGGAGTACAGGCTGATTCAATACGCCAGTGGCAGAGATAATATAACGAGATCGTAGCTGAGAACCATCGCTAAAAAACGTTGTCCACGTATTATCGCGGTTAGAAAAATCGGTTTTTTCAACGCGAGAATGGTATCGAATATGTTGTTTAATGCAGTATTTTTCTGCACAGTGCTGAACATATTCCTGTATTTCTTGCCCGGGGGCAAAAACGCGCGACCAATTCGGGTTGAGTTCAAATGAAAAAGAATAGGAGGAAGAGGGAATATCAACGGCAACCCCAGGGTATTTGTTATCTCGCCAGGTGCCACCCAACTCACCTTCTTTTTCGAGAAGAACAAAGGAGTTCATACCGTTCTCCTTCAGCTTAATGGCTGTGCCAATACCGCTAATGCCGGCTCCAACGATAACGATCTCATAGTCCAATTGTGACAAGGTGCTTGCGTTCATACTGCGGCTCCTATTCTGCTAGTGTCGTTCATATGTGGGCTATCGAGCATAAAAATCTCGTGTATTGGTGTCCCTACCCACGTTGCCAAACTATGTACTCTATCCGCCAATGTGAGGTCGTTTGGTTGTGTTGGCGAGTAAGGTCTATTTAATGGCAATCAATGTAGGGATTTGTTGCGTGTGATTCCTAGAATGGATGCATAAAGAGTATTTAATAACGCTCAGTAAAGGTAGTGATATGAAAGATCTCTATAACAAAGTTGTTGCAATTACAGGAGCAGCCTCAGGTATTGGCCGTGCATTGGCCCAGGAGTTGTCACGTCATGGTTGCGTGTTAGCACTATCGGATGTTGATGAAAGTGGGTTGGCCGAGACTATTGCCGGATTACCGAAAGAGATAGTGGTGTCTTCGCACCGTGTCGATGTATCCCACCCTGAAAGTATTTACCAATGGGCGGATGATGTGGTTAATCTTCATGGTTGTGTGGATATCGTTATCAATAACGCGGGGGTGGCTTCGGTTGCGTCGATTGAAGAGATTACATTAGAGGATTTCGATTGGGTATTTAATATCTGTTTTTACGGTGTATTGCATGGCACCAAAGCATTTTTACCGTACCTTAAACAGCAGAATGAAGGCCATATTGTAAATATTTCCAGTGTGAATGGTTTTGTGCCGTTTCCCAATAATGGCCCTTACAACTGCGCAAAGCATGCAGTAAAAGCGCTGAACCAAACGTTGATACAAGAACTGCGTGGGAGCTCTGTAAAGGTGATGTCGGTACACCCAGGGGGAATCAAAACCAATATCGCTAGAAACAGTCGCGTGCTGGGGGCCGCGGCTGAAAATGATGGCGCGCGACGTTTGGCGTCTCGGTTTGATCGGGTTGCCGGAACTACCTCAGAACGAACAGCAGCATTGATTGTTCGGGGTATCCAAAAAGATAAGAAGCGTATACTTGTGGGCAAGGATGCGGTGGTAATGGACTTCCTAACCCGTTTATTTCCACAGCGCTTTTCTGATTACGTTGGACAAGTCGCGATGAAGTAAGTAGTTTTTATATATAAATTGGGGGATGGGTATGTTCTATTTGGTATCGTTTTTTGTGTTGCTAGCGTTAGGGTTTCACCTATACCGAAACCATGTCACTCATAGGGATCTCGCGCGGGTGAATGTGGTGTCTTTTGATGGTGAGGTCTTTCATGTAGGCCGAGGCGGTGTGGCGAAACGTCGTATGGATCTAGATGCTAAGGCAGGACCGGTGCAAACGGTGGTGTGTATGCCTGGCTTTCTCGAAGACATGCGATACTTTCTTGAACTCTATAAAGAGGCGGATGTTGAGCTGATCTTAGTGAACAGCGCGGATTATCATTTGCCCTTTGCCACTACCCATGCAAAAAGCGTGGATTGGGGAGATAACAATCCTTATCCAACGTCTACGATTGAATATGATGCTCATATAGTCGCGTGCGCGGTTAAGCATCTGGCGACAACGGATAACCTTATCTTTCACGGACATTCCCGTGGTGGTGCCGTAATGCTTGAATTGGGCAAGCAGGAGCCTGGTTTGGTGAAAAATGCAAAAGTTGTGCTAGAAGCACCAGCCCTTCCTCAAGGCCGTCTCTCTGGCGGGGGAGAAAAGAACTTCAAGCGTGTGGGCGCATATTTTATGCCACTAGTCTTTTCCCATAATCGCAATATTTCTAATGCAGCGCTGAATAAAATGCCAATGATGAAGCCTCCCTCGGCACTGAAAACTGAACTGATACGGGGATTATTTTGTGCGCCTAAAAATTATCAAATTGCGCTTAAGAACATTCATAATATTATTGAATGGCAGGGGCGTAATCAAAAAGATCTGTATGAGAATTTTGAGGAGATATCTGTTGTAGTGGGTGAAAGGGATCACGTGTTGAGCCGCCGGGCGATGATCGCGAGTGCCAATATGTCTAGCCGAGTGAATGTGGTGGAGACCAAAGGTACTAATCACTTTATCTCGCTGGAGAAACCTAACTACATATTGGATGCTGCGGGTTTGTAGTTCATTGTACGTTAGGTGCTACAATAGGGCATCTGATAATAGCGGTAGACGACAATGAGCAGAAAGAAGAAAGTCAAAGAAAGTTTGGTAAAGCGGGCTAAAAAGGCGAGCGATAAGAAGAAGCCACACAGTAAACCCCCTTATATTTCCAAAGCCGATCGAGCCAAGCTCGATGTTCAAGGGCCTGCAGAGGAGTAATCCCCCTAGGCCCTTTTTTTATGGTGTTCTGGCAGTCTATTGGGTTCGATGCTCTCGTGCGAACTGTAATAGGGTGTTGATGACTGGGTTGTGGTAATGAGAAGAGGCATTGGCAACGGCAAACATTGGGTCCAAGTGATTCATACCCTCTAAAATGACCCGTTGGGCACCAACATCAGAAATCAGCCCTAAGTCGAGTAGTGGCTTAACAGCGCCTTCACCACCAATAAATTCTATCTTAGGAACGGCAAGTGTGGCGTTACGATGATAGACCTTTAACCCTACATCGGTCGCATGAGGGAAGGGAATGCCAAAGAAAGAATCAATCATAATGCGGGTCGGGAAATACCATTCTGTCAGGTTGGTTTCACCCACATAGAGTGCGCGGGTGAAATCCTTGATATCCGACATTTCGGTACTGTGATCGGTAAATACATATCGACCCGACACATCGGTATAGGTGGGATCACTAGGGCTGGCCACCTCATCGAAGTTTGCCCAGCTATACAGGGTGTCAGTGTTGGTGCCGATATGTTGTTGTCTCGAGGTGTAAATGGCGTCAACAAAATTTCCGAGCAACGGAAGGTCATTTAGGAAGCTCAGTAATGGCGCTTTTTCTGCCATCGGACCTCCATTCAAATGCCCTAAACTCGTGCCTAAAAACCCTAATGTAGAGAAGTTATCATCGAAAAAAAGAGCCACCATGGATTCTTGCGTATAGCGATACTCCCGTAGATCTGGGCCATGCAATAAGTCGTCGAAATTGCGGGTGTTCATCATATCCATAATGAAATTAACATCGGGTTCTTGGGGGAAGTTCTGCAGTGCTACACTCGGTAGATCCGGCCCTGTGACAGCTAATGCAGCAATGGCCTCTGGTAGCGCCAGTACGCGGGAAGAGAAGCCATTCTCGAACGTGGTTGTGCGTGGCACCTTATTGCTGGCAATGCCTTTTACCGCACCATGGTAGGCCGCTTTGGTTCCTAGATTGACGATGGGTAAGCCAAGTTTACCCAGGTGAAAAGGAATCAGGGATGCAATGTAGTTGGGAATATCATTTAACGGCGTTAAGATTGAATCCAGTGCAAAAGCCCCTGCGGTATTGGCATAGCCTGCATCCTCTGTTGTGGTTGGGTCACCATCTTTATCCCATGCGAGAAAAACGGAGGTATGTATACCGCCAAGGGAATGCCCTCCGACAAATAGTTTTGCTTGTCTATCGGTTTGGTCCGGCATCATAGTTTCCATGATGGTGAACATATCTTCGGTGGCCAATGCCATACCAAATTCTTCTAAATAGGGCAGTTGCTCGGATGTTAAGAAACCCTCGAAGGTCTTATTGTTATGCGGTTGTCCTTTAAAGTAATACCCCAGTAACACCTCTTCAGCTTCTTCAGGGGTTACTACAAACTGCTCAACATAATTAAACGCGTAAAGATCTTCAAGGCAGTTTGCACGACGATCAATGCCCCATACTTCTATGTGCTCCCCATATTGTTGCTCGGCTATGTAGACCATCTGTCGGCCAATATACTCGAAGGCATTGGCACCTTCTAAGATACCGGGCATCATCAAAAAGACCGCATCGGCGTCACTGGCATCGTCTGTTGCATCGCGGTGCTTCATACGTAAGAACTGAATATTATCGCAGACGTCGGGGGCTGCTGCGGCGATACCGCTTAATGGGGAATAAATTTTTTCTAGAGTGGTGGAGACGACAGCATCCACATCATCATTATTCCAATCGCGTGGGGAGCCTAATTGTTTGGATTCGGGAATGGCCTCACCGCCGCAACCAACCAGCATTACAGCCAAAGCCGTCATCAACATATAGTGATATTTAATCATAACATCCTCTTTATTGTGGGATCTTTTTGTTAGATCTATCAGTAGTCTGAAAGGAGCCTCCAATATAGGTAAAGAAGCGTTTGACTTCGCGAGTGAAGCGCGGCCAAACTGAGGTCAGTTATGGACATAGAACAATAAGAACAAGAGGGCGAGGTGACGATGGAAGCGGCATATATTTCTCCCATGGCGGCGACCATGCAAGCGTACCGCACACGATTATTGTTGGAGTTAGCATTGGAAGAGGGGTTAACCTTGGCGGATTGCTTATCCAAAACGAGCTTAAGAGCCTCGGATCTAGAGCTGAGTGAGTTGGTGTTCTCGATGGAAGATCAGATTCGTATTATTGCGAACGTCGGACGAGAGTTACCTGATTGTGATATTGGGCTGCAAATGGGATGCAGAATTGGTTTGTTTTCTAGAGATCGAGTAGGAATATGGCTGGCGTCTATGTCTACTCTCAACGATATTGTGGTGACAGCTGAGCGCTATCAGGATCTATTGCAATCCCCGATGAAAGGCTATGTGACAAATGATGGAATTGTCGCGCGGTTGGATTTTGAATATTCGACTCCCGTGGATGCTAATGGGCCTGCGGTGCGGCTACATACGGAGTGTATCGCAGCCAGTATGGTGACGACTATCGCACAAATTATAGGTCGACCTTTGGATTTGATTGAATGCCAATTTGCCCATGAAACACCGAGTTATCAGCATCAGTACGGTGATGTATTTAATGCATCAGTGAGTTTCGGACACGACCACAGTAGGCTAATTTTTTCCGCGACGGAATTGAGTGCGCGGTCTCTTTTTTGTCAGCAGGTGTCGACAAAAGAATACGAGTCCGCTGCAGAAAACGAATATCGTGAGTTACAAAAGACACGGGGTGTTATTGACCAAGTACGTCAGCAATTGCATCTTTTACCGAATAACAAATCGGATCTTAATCAGGTCGCGACGCAATTAGGGTTGAGCCCTCGAACTCTGCGGCGGCGTTTAAACGATAAAGGGGTGTCATTTCGATCTTTACGAGAAGCCTACCTACTGAAGAAGGCTGAAGAGTTGTTGACCGGGTCAGGGTTGAATATTGAAGCGGTAGCAATGCACTTGGGGTATAGCGATGCGTCTAATTTTCGTCGTGCTTTACGACGTTGGAAAGGACAGTCACCGGCTGAGGTGAGACGATCGGCCTCAACCCATTAATCACTAAACATATAGGTAGAACATGAATGCCGAATAATATTCGAATTGAAAAAAAGGGCTTTGTGACAACAATTATATTACAGAGACCAGAGGTGCGTAATGCTGTGGATGGCCCTACTGCCAATGAATTAAGCCAAGCCTTTCGCGACTTTGATAGCGATGAGAGTGCGCGGGTAGCGGTATTGTATGGAGAAGGTGGATTTTGTGCTGGCGCAGATTTAGCGGCGGTGGCAGAAGATCCTGAACGCGCGAATACGTTAAGTGAAGACGGTGATGGTCCGATGGGGCCTTCCCGTATGTTGTTGAACAAACCGGTGATTGCGGCAATTTCTGGTCATGCGGTGGCGGGAGGCATCGAACTTGCCGCCTGGTGTGATATGCGTGTGATGGAAGAGGACGCGGTGATGGGGGTGTTTTGCCGGCGTTTTGGTGTACCGTTAATTGATGGTGGCACTATCCGATTGCCAAGGTTGATCGGCATGAGCCGCGCGATGGATTTAATTCTTACTGGGCGCGCGGTGGCGGCAGATGAAGCGTTATCGATTGGTTTGGCAAATCGAGTAGTACCAACAGGCGCTGCGCGACAAGCGGCAGAAGAACTGGCTACTCAGATTGCCGAGTTTCCTCAAGGGTGTATGCGTAGTGATCGGTTGAGTGTGTATGAGCAGTGGGATAAATCACTTGATGATGCGTTGGCGAACGAATTTGCCAGAGGCATGGAGGTGGTGGGTTCTGGTGAAACCGTATCGGGGGCAAAATCGTTTAAGAGCGGCAAGGGGCGACATGGTCAATTTTCTAACTAAGTTGGTGCATGGTTTGGCTCAATGTAGTGCATGGTTGAGATCGGTGTTAGAATATTGTTCTTATATATCAATGGTTTATATAGGTGGTGTGATTTTTGCCTGGAGATTAGATTGATATAATTTTAAAGCTTGGCTAGCGTAAACGCATTGCCATTGGGGAAATGAATGTCGGGTTGGCACTTGGAAGGTGATATGGCGTTTACGGTGGGGCAGCGCTCCTCCGCAGGCCAAAAGGAACAGAACGAAGACGCCATCGGCATCAGAATACCAAAAGGAGAATTACTCAGTTCAAAAGGCGCGGTGGCCGTGATTGCTGATGGGGTCAGTGCCGCTGAAGCGGGAAAGGAGGCCAGTGAAACCTGTGTTCATAACTTCCTTTCTGATTATTATTCAACCCCTGATACCTGGAGTGTAGGTAAGTCGACAACCCAAGTACTGACCGCTCTTAATCGTTGGTTGTATTCCCAAGGTCGTCGATTTACCGATGCACAAAAAGGTTACGTCAGTACCTTAAGCAGCGTTATTTTTAAATCCCATACTGCGCATATTTTTCACGTCGGCGATACACGAATTTATCGTCTGCGGGCAGGTGAACTCGAGCAGCTCACTCGTGATCATTCTACCTATATTAATGACACGCAGTCCTATTTAGCACGTGCCATGGGGTTGGATGTTAAGTTAGACGTGGACTATCGCAGCGTTGATATTGATGTAGGGGATATTTTTTTCCTGAGTACCGATGGCATTCATGATTTTGTTAACGATGGTGATATTCGCCGGGCGTTGGTTTCGGTTGCAGGTCAGTCGGCAAAAGAAGAGCAACTAGAGCTCTGCTGTCAGACGTTAATAACTCAAGCACTGGAAAATGATAGTGGTGATAACCTCAGCTGTCAGGTATTGCGTGTAGATTGCCTTCCGTCACAGAATATTGATGACGTGTACCAGAAGTTAACAACATTGCCGTTTCCCCCGAATCTAGAGCCGGGCATGACGTTAGATGGTTACAACGTTATTAAAACTCTACATGAAAGCAGCCGTAGTCAAGTGTATCTCGTGCAAGATATCGCGACAGATAAACAATATTGCATGAAGACACCGTCGGTCAATTACGAAGATGAACCGGCCTACATTGAGCGTTTTATTGTCGAAAGCTGGATTGGCAGTAGAATAAATAATCCACACGTTGTTAAAGTGGTTGAGACCAATAAGAAAAAGAACTTCTTGTATTATCTTACTGAGCATATTGAAGGGATTACCCTCGCGCGATGGATTAAAGAAAACCCGAAGCCGCCAGTGCAAGATGTTATTTATTTGGTGGAGCAAATTATTAAGGGTTTGCGGGCATTACACCGTAGGGAAACATTGCACCAGGATATCAAACCTGGGAATATCATGATTGATAAGCACGGCGAGGCTAAAATTATTGATTTTGGCTCATGTTATATCAGTGGTATTGCAGAGATAAGTACGCCGTTGGAACGAGACGGTGTGTTAGGGACTGCGAGTTATTCAGCACCAGAAGTGGTGTTGCGAGGTGTGAGTACGGCCCAATCCGATATATTTTCACTGGCGGTGATTGTGTTTGAAATGTTGACGGGGAAAAAACCGTTTGAAGGCAAGCTGTCAGAATGTAAGACCACAAGGGCATACCTTAAAACAAAGTACATTCCAAGTGATGAGCTAAACCCGTTGGTACCCATATGGGTAGACGGCGCCGTTAAAAAAGCATTACGCTTTGACCCCTCCAGGCGTTATGAAGATATCTCTGAGTTTTTGCATGAACTTACCCATCCAAATCCAAAATATAGGAAGAGCTATAGCTCAACGTTAATGGATAAAGACCCGGTCTTTTTTTGGCAAGTAAGTTCTGGCGTATTATTATTAGCGCTACTGGTATCGTTATATTTTAACTTGATGTGAGACTAGCTTTCATCATCAATTTTTCGAATGTACTCTGAGGCCGTCATACGGTGATAGGTTACGCCGCCGTAAGGGATCATAATGGCATTAGGGTCAACGATCTCAATCGGTGTCTTTTTTTTCATTGCAATATCTAAGGCCATTTGAGTGATGTTCACACTGAATGATGTACCAATAAAAATAATGCGTTCTGCACTTCGCATGCGCTGTTGTGCTTCGGTAATTCGATACAATTCCGTGTAGTACTCATCAAATAACAGAACATAGGGCTTAAAGGACGCATCAATCTTAGGTCGTTGGGATGTTGTGTCTATATTAAATGTAGAGAATAGAGATTCAACGAGTTGTGTTTCATCGATATCGTCCCAGGGTGTTGAGAGTAGCGATACGTTTTCACCTTGTTGATGATAAAGCGTCATTTGGTCAAGACGGCCATGAATGGCGATGTAATTTTTATTACCTGCTTTGCCATCAAGCCCGTCAATATTTTGGGTGATAAGGTTTTTATCTGCGAGCCAGTAGTGCACCGCATTCGGCCCATGGTTACGATAGGTGGCAAAACGGTGGTAATACCAGGATAAGAATTCTGCTGGATTATTCTCATACATGGCGCGAGTGGCCATTTCTTGAGGCGTATAATTTTTACTGCCAATAGTCCAGAAACCATCTTCGCCGCGAAAGGTGGGTATTCCACTTTCGGCGCTAACACCTGCACCGGTAATATATAGGGTATCCATAACGTTATTCTTATGTTTGTTGGCTGTTTTCCTCTAGCTTATGGGAATTGTACTGACTATTCCAAACGATAATGCATAAAAGATGTATCTAAGATTAACGTGAGCAATAAAAAAGGCCGATGCGGTGAGAGTGCATCAGCCTTTTTTAACTATCCAACGGCGCTATTCGATAGCTTCTTCTTTTTTCGCGTTAGTTTTTGCGGGTGATTCCGCAGGTGTCTCTTTTGGCTTGGATGCTGTTGGTTTCACTTGTTCCTGATCGGATAAACGGTGCTCTAGCTCTGTTAACGCGTCACCGGTATAGACTGCTAAACGCTGCAAGCTGGGTACTGCTTCTCTGCAACCTAAGAATCCGATCGCGACGTGGTCGTTATAACCTACTAGGGTGATATTGATGGCGTAGCCATCAAACAAAAAGGACACCGGATACATGGCTTCTAGCTCTGCGCCCATGAGATAGAGTGGCCCTTTGGAAAGCACCACGTTGGACACAACAAAATTAAAGAGTGGTGGTATCTTCGGTAAAATGCCGAGCATCTGGCCAGCAACAAACGGTGATAACCCCAATAGTGCTAACTGTTGTTGGGCAACCGGTGTCATTTCCAGGATTTCACGTTTGCTGCGCTTGGTCACACGGTGAATAATTTGTAGTCGCTGCAGCGGATCTTCTAGGTCTGTACCGAGAGGAACCACAAACCCTGCTACTGCATTGCCACCTTTACCGGCAGAACGTTTTAAACCCATCGGTACGGATGCCAATAATGATTCATCAACAGGGGAAGTTTCTTGTAAGTAGCGTCGTATAGCGCTGCCACAAACAGCAAGTAGTACGTCGTTGGATGTGGTTTTTGTGGCTTTAGATATGGCCTTTATACGGGCCAGCTCTAGCATTTGGGTTCCCAAACGCCGTTGTTGTGATACCGGCTTATTGAATAAACTGCGTGGTGTGGTTAACGCCATGCGAGCACCGCTATCGGGGCCTTGTGCCATTTTGCTTAAGCCAACCATAAGGTCCTTAAGACCCACCGCTTGCTTCGATATCGATTTAGCGGGTTTAGTGAGTCGTTGGATTAGCGAAGTCTTTTTATCAGTTGTGTTGTCTTCGCCCTTAGCACCAAGCATCCAGGGGCCTGAACCATCCTGGCTGTCGGGGTCATCGGATAACCATTTGTTCACCATGCCAACGGCACCCATGCCATCAATCGCACAATGGTGAGCTTTAAAGTAGATTGCGAAGCGGCTGTTTTCTAGCCCTTCAATTAAATGGCATTCCCATAACGGCCGGCTCAAATCCAATGGGTGGGAGTGTAGCCGTTCAACTAATTGACCTAACTCTCTTTCGCAACCTGGGTAGGGTAATGCTGAGTGGCGAAGGTGGTAGTCAATGTCGACCTCTGCTTCGACCCAGGCAGGTGATATTTTGGATAACACTCCTCCGGCTAATTTGAAGCCAAAGGGTTCAGGCATAAATGAACGGGTACGCATTTTTTCTGCTAATTGCTGTACGAATTCCGGTGGCGCATCGTTTGGTAATTTGAAGGTTAATAATGCCCCAACGTGCATTGGGGTTCGCTTGGATTCCATACGAAGAAAAGTGGCGTCTACAGGGCTGAGCGGTCTCATGGTGTTTTGTATCCCTACCGTTGATGAGTGTAGAAGTGTAGCCCAAGGTTCGGGAGTTGCCGTCGTCCGCTTGGACGATATACTAGTGGACTGTCTATTAAAAAATGTATGTTGTGGATTTTATGAAGTTGTCTGAGCAGTCATCAAAAGAATTGGGTTTACGTTTAGAGTCTATTTTTATGCGGGTGCACGATGCCCAATTGTCGAAGCGCTATGATTGCGTGTGGGATTGTTGTTGTGATCATGGTTACTTAGGAACCAAAATGCTCTTACATAAGCTGCATGGCCAGTTCCTTTTTGTGGATCAGGTACCTCATATTACCGATAGACTGTTGAGTCGTTTAGGTGAATTGGACGTGGATAATTATCAGGTTATTACTGCGGATGCAGGCGAGCTAAACTTTATTTCTGATAAAAATCATTTGGTTATCATTGCTGGTGTCACCGGTACCAATGTACAGACTATCATCGAAGATATATTAACAAATAATTCAGCGGTCGCGATCGACTTTATGGTGTGCGCAACTCGAGGGAATTTTGAGGTTCGGAGTTATTTACAGGCGAAAGGATTTTACTTGCTTGATGAAATATTGGTCACTGAGAAGAAACGTCACTATGAAATCATTCATGTGACGGTTTTGAAGGAGGCTGGGAGGGAGCTGTCGGATGTGGGAGAGATGTGGGACCTTCAAAACCCGGATCATTTGCATTACCTTCAAGGTAGAATTCGACATTTTGAAAGAGAGTCCCAGGGAGAGGCGCGAAATGACGACGGCGTCCACCAGAACGCTAAGCGCGCTTTATTGAGTTATCAATCGCTAATGGATGGTTTTTTGGGTAAGGGTTCCCAATAGAGTGTACCTAATAAGATATCGAAAATTGGCAAAGTAATATTAAAATTACGTTGCGCCATTCGGTTTCGATCATGGTGTAGCCGGTGTATTTGGCGCATGGATTTCCAGCCGGGGATCCACAGGAATAGACGTTCTTCAATGGACTTCTCGGGAACGTGATAGCTAAAGTGCATCACTTCGTAGAATAGATAACCGGTTATTCCCGCAGCAGCATAAAGGTAGGCGACGTTTTCTGACGCGTGGTTCATCAATAGGTAACCGGGGGGTAAAATTAGGCCAGCAATAAACGCGAATATAAGAAATACAGGAAACAGCACGACACGCCAATCCCGTGACGATTGGTAGCTCATGTACTCCTGTAGAAAAAAGGAGTGATGGTCGCCAGTGTGTCGGCTGTAGAATAACTTACCTAAACGTGTTTTTGTGTGACCAAGCCAGCGGTGGGCATAATATTCGGCAAAATTGACGATTACCATCGTGAGAGGAAAAATCGACCATTCGAGATAACTTGGCTCCGAGACTTGGAATAATGCATAGATAATGACCGCCAAACTCACGCTGCTAACGGCAAGCATGTGGTGCGCACCACTGTAACGGGGCGCTATATTCTCACGGTATTTTTGTCGGAAGGTATTCATTGATTCTACGGTCATCACCATATTAATCATTCTCCGTTGTATGTTGAATAGAGAGAAGAAAGCAGTGGTTAAGAGCGTAGAGGAGAGTATTTTATCTGTCTAATTGATATTACTTAAGAGTGTTATTTGTCGAATGAATAAATGTAGGTGCTCAGATGTCGCATGGACCGTAGAGTTATTGGAGGTATCATTCCTCTACGGTCCATGGTGCAGGTGTATGGTTACTTAGTCTCTACGTTATCCACGATCGGAGTCAGTAATCTGGATAATGTGCGACGAAACTGTGGGCTGCGGCGCGCCAATGGACCGGTTACGTGGCAGGAAAGATAATATGTGCGGATTACGATGCGGCCGATGAGGGATCGCGTTAATTGGTTATCTCGATATTGCCGCAGGATCGCCAGCTTTTCTGTATGTCCTTGTTCTGTGAGTGACATAAAAATTGGGCAATTAATTTCTGGTAAATACTGCGGTTGAATCATTCTACATTCATCGATATCTAGACCGTGTACCGTTGCCCAGTCTCTTAGCGGTTGGTATTCCATTTCATGAACGTAAGCGTATTCAAATTGGCTATTAATATCCTTTGCGAGAGTTTCACCGACGGTTTCTTTTATCATATGTCCCACGGCACAGTGCACATTTCTGTGATCTATAAAACGCGGACGGCGGGCTTCTGAGAATAGGTAGTTATCATCATGCTTAGGAAAAATACCGTTAAGACGATAGCGGCGCAATACCTGTATGGCTTTGCTTCTGTTGCTGGTTTGAGATTCGCTGAGGTGAGAGATATCTTTTCTGCGAAGTCTATGTTCAGCATATTCCAAGTGTATTTGAATAAGTTCTATGCTGGTTAGTTTACGAGTGTCGTGCGTCTTATCATCAGCCGGATAGCTATGATGGTGATCTAAGCTTACATCACCAATGAGATAATTAATCGAATTCGCATATGCCGTCATTGTGCCCACCCCTGTTTTTCTTTTTTGAGTGAACATACCTTAACGATATAAAAAAATGAGTACTATCTATCTTTTGGGGGATAAAATGATAAAAACCGCCTTAAGCCACTGCTGTCCCACAGTGAGTGACTAAATAAGAAAGCCTGAATCTAAATAGATATAATGTGAGTGCGAACAAACGTTATAGCTATAAGGATTCAGGCTTTGTCACATAAT
>MABD01000048.1 GCA_002162955.1 Gammaproteobacteria bacterium 45_16_T64 | reverse complement strand
TATACTACGTGTACTAAATGGAGTTAGTCTTGTCGTTTTTTAACCAAAATAGACAGCGTAAACCAGCATTGTTGATAGTCATAAATATACTAAATTTAATTTATTTGATACATCGATACGAACGCCCCCCTCAAGGCAACGTCAAAAGTGGTTACGGGATATTGCGGTCGCAAGCTCTGACCCATTGAAAGGTGCATTTTAATAAAATATCATTCAATACCAATTCTGAGCACAGAAGCCGAAGCAAATACTTCGGCATGGAGGAAGCCAAATGTTAAAACGGTATAGATTATATAGAGTGTTTCGAAAAAGGTGTAAGAGACTTAGCTTAAACCCTGATGTGGTACTATCGGAATTTTACGAAGATTTTGATAGCAGTGCCGGCAAAATCGGTAGTAAGTTATCTATATGGCTAACTGACAGGTTTCCTCATTTTTCAGATATTGTTGAATCAAGCGAAGAAAGACCTGAATTAAAGGAAATGTTCGATCGAATGGAGCCAAGGCTCAGATCGTTAATAGAAGCAGCTATAGTCAAATCCGTAGAAGAAAAATCAGCTGACGTAACCCTAGATAGAATATTTTTAGAATTTCTTGAAACAGAGGAAGATCGATTTTGTCTTAACACATTTGAGGCTAAACGACTTAAACATAGCATTTGTAATCAACTTAGTACGGAAGAAAAGGGTGAAAGGCACCCCTCCCTTCACCCAGACTTTGTTGATGTTGTAGAGTATCTATATCGTGAAGTTATTATAAAAGGCCGGCGTGATATGATTCTTAAGGATGAGATGCGTGACTATTTTGTTAGAAGCAATATTTCTTCCAGGTACTTATGATTGTGACAAAAAGTGCTTACGATTTTAGCGTAAGCTACGTATGGTTCATTAGATTTAATTGCAATTTTCGTATTGTTCTTACTATATATAAGCATCCAGTAACCCTTTATGTTGCAGGGTAACACGCTTAAACCACTTACCTTGGCGGTAATGAAACCGTTACCTCAGCAGTAAAGAAAACATAGATTTTCTCTACTCTCTCAAACTCACGCTGGTAAATTTAATGCTCACAACTCCTCCCATAGGCCACCCGATAACCATGGAAAAGTCGCCCCTTAATAAGACAATGTGAATCAAATTAGGCGCTTTAGCCCCCCTCCTTCCCATATAACGATTATCACTACATCCCATACACCATAAAGGCTACAGAAGGTTTATCACACCCAGAAAGAATACTCCCCTATAGAGTGAAACCCCCACCCCAAGCCCTCATTTTGATCTCATTCTCACATTAATCTTTACACTGTAAGGATTGTTATGCAGAATGAAGCTACATCAAAATCTAATTTCAATGTGAGAGAGCGTTTTTGTAACGTGGGAGATCAATATGACGCAATACGATACAGTAGTAATCGGTGCAGGCAACGCAGGGCTTACTGCAGCCGTCGCCCTACAGCGAGGCGGTAGTCGTACGCTGTTATTGGAACGTCACAACATACCGGGGGGCTGTGCAACTTCATTTGTGAGGGGCGACTATGAGTTTGAAGTCGCGCTGCATCAATTAAGTGGCCTAGGTACTGAGGAGCGCCCTTTTATCATGCGTAAGATTTTTGGCGATCTCGGCGTGATGGATAAAGTAGAGTTTGTTCAAGAGAGCGAGCTTTATCGTATTGTCGTACCGGGAGAGATAGACACCACGTTACCCGCCAGCTGGACGGGGTTACGACGCAAGTTGCAAGCTGATTTCCCATCAGAAAGCGGCAATATTGAACGCTTTATGAAACTGTGTGAAACCATATCCTTAGAAAGCTTTATGATGTTGCCGAAGGCCATTAAAGCCAACGATGAAGCGATGCTTAAAACCAGTTGCCCTAGCTACATTGATTACGGCATGCGTTCAGCAAAAGCTGTGCTTGACGAACACTTCAATGATGAGAAATTAAAAACGGTATTGGCTGCTTATTGGTGTTACATCGGTGTACCGCCTAAGGATATTCCTTTTCCTGATCTAGCCATTATGATTTATGCTTACGCCGCCTTTAAACCATGGCATATCAAGGGAGGTTCACAGGCAATGTCTAGCGCGCTGTTAGAGTCTTTTATGGAGGCTGGTGGAGAGGTTCGCTTTAACTGCGGTGCAGAGAAAATACTTACCAATGGCAATCAAGTACGTGGGGTGCTTACAGAGCAAGGTGAAGAAATTAGCTGTGCCGCCGTGGTGTCCAACGCGAGTTCTATTATTACCTATAACGAACTGTTGGATCACGATGAACCACCGGTTCAGGTACGTGAAGACTTTAAATCCCGTCGCATGGGAACGTCAGCATTCGTTATTTATATGGGATTGGATTGCACCCC
The DNA here is from genome assembly GCA_002162955.1 of Gammaproteobacteria bacterium 45_16_T64. Taxonomy (GTDB): domain Bacteria; phylum Pseudomonadota; class Gammaproteobacteria; order Pseudomonadales; family Ketobacteraceae; genus 42-54-T18. The sequence continues at coordinate 116,654 of MABD01000048.1, read as the reverse complement.
AGAAGAACTGGGTGTTACCGCAGCATCCAATTTTATTTGTAGCACTCAAGATGAAAATCGCATTCATGAGGGCATGCAAACAATGGATGCCCCTGTCGCGGGTATGCTGACCTGTTATAACTTTGATGACCCCAGTTTTGCCCCTGAAGGCAAAAGCATTGTGTCATTGGTGTGTTTGCAATACGGGGATCTTTGGAAAGATATACCTGAAGAACACTATGCTCAACGTAAATATGACTATGCCGAAAAACTGTTAGATCTCATCGCACAGACCTTCCCTAAAATTCGTGATCATATTGAAGAGCTTGAAGTAGCTACACCATTAACAATGATGCGTTATCTCAATACCCCTGACGGCGCCATCTACGGCTTTAAACAAAACCCACAGGATTCCGAATTATTCAGAGATCGGATTGATGCTATATCAGGCCTTTACATGGCCGGTTGCTGGAATAATATGGGGGGATTCCAACCCACCTACATGGCAGGAGAGTCAACCGCTCGTGCAGTGATTAAACAGTTAAAGTCTTCCGCTCAGGAGCTCGAAAATGCCTAAGTTAAACGTACTCAATGCCGTTACTGGCTTTAAAGAAGCCATTACCATAAAAGATGAGCTTGCTAAGACGGGCTCTGACTTTACCGATCAAAAATGGGCGACAGCCAATACCATTGCAAAACTACATCCGAAACGGCTTACCCTGGAAGTCTCTGAAGTGATAGAAGAAACGGAGACCACCAAGACATTCCGTTTAGTATCTACGGGCGGTGCACTTCCTCCCTTTCAGGCGGGACAATATATCAATCTGTTTGTTGAAATTGATGGTGTCGAGACAGCACGACCCTACGCGATCTCATCATCGTCTTCACAGCGAGAATATTACGATCTAACGGTGAAACGAGTCCCCGATGGGTTTGTAACACATTACTTACTAGACAACGTAGAAGCGGGGCAACAATTTCTTAGTACCGGTCCAATGGGCACCTTTTATCACAACCCCGTTTTTCACGGTAAGGATCTAATATTTTTAGCGGGTGGATCAGGTATTGCGCCCGCCATGAGTATGCTAAAAGAAGTATTTGATCGTGAGCTTGATTATCAGTTTCATTTTATTTATGCCTCTAGTTATGTTGATGACGTGATCTTCATTGAGGAATTACGCACACTGGCTCAACAGCATCAAAACTTCACACTGACGGAAGTCATTTCACGCCCTCCTGAAAACTACCAAGGATTAACCGGCCACCTTAACGCAGAGCTGATACAGAATCTTGTGGGTGATGTTAAACAAAAGATGTTCTATGTCTGTGGTCCAACTGCGTTTCATGATTTCTGTCAATCACAGCTGCTTGACTTGGGTGTTCCGCCACGACGAGTGCGAATAGAAGCCAACGGCCCACCGAAACACCCAGACCAATTCTCTAACTGGCCAGAAGCGATTAGCATGAATGATGAGGTAACAGTTACCGTAAAAGGTAAAGGCAGCTTCAAGGCAAAGGTGGGCGAACCGCTATTAAATAGCCTTGAACGTAATGGCTACTCAGCAGAAAACGCCTGTCGTTCTGGCGAGTGCAGCTTGTGCCGTGTTAAGTTGGTATCAGGTGAAGTATTTAATCCGCCAGAGGCACACTTAAGAGTCTCTGACCAACAATTTGGTTGGATTCACTCTTGTGTCGCATTTCCCACTGAGGATGTAGAAATTATTCTTTAGCAGTATCTATGTGGTTCCTTTACTCCGGTCAGGCTTGTTTGTACAAGAGCACTCTGAGTAAAGGAACCACACCTCTCTATCGAGGAGATTGTACAACCGCCATCGACAAAAACTCTTTCAACGTCATCGTCTCTGGGATACTGAAATGACCTTCGATGATTAGCGCCGCCATACCGTGCACCATGGACCAAGCACCTAACGCCTGTGCTTTTACTTTCATTTCATCGTTATTTTTATAGATTTTCGCAAAGGATTCCTGAAGCAAAAGAAACGTGCGTTTTGAGCTAGCTTCAAGCTCTGATGACACAACCGGGCTGGATAGAGAAATATCGATATCCGCATTGTTGTCTGTTTCCTTTTTGATTTTCTGTACGCGCCTTCCTCCAGTCTCAACCTGCCCCAACATTAAGCGATACAATTGAGGATTCTCAATCGCAAACTCGACATACGCTACACCATAGGCAAGTATCAAATCCTGCGCCTTGCTAAGACCTTGGCAACTTGCCACCATGTTATCTGCTAGCTCGTCGAAACCAGAAGCCGCGATCGCTTGAAAGAGCTCTTTCTTGTTTTTGAAATGCGCATAGGGAGCCATATGTGAAACCCCCACATCAGCCGCGATTGCCCGAAGCGACAGAGCGTCAGCTCCTTGTTCGTTAAGTATGGTACGCGCAGAGGCAACAATCGCCTCCTTTAGATCACCATGGTGGTAGTTTTTCTTCGACACTAGTAGATTCGCCCGATTAATGGTTCCAGTCTAGTGTAACGAACTAGACTGGCGGTGTTAACTGTGTATTACACGTTCTTTGGGTATTGACTATTCTTGAGTGGCACAGGATCTAGCGAAACCGCTTTCTATACTCTGACGGCGTCAGGCTTGTTTGCTTTTTGAATAGCCGCCTAAAGAAACTAATATTCTCATAACCGGTAGTTAACGATATTTCTTCAACAGGTTGATCAGTATTAACTAGGCTAACCTTTGCAGAATCAATTCGTATTAACTGCAAGTAGCTATTAATCGCTTCGCCCGTGGCAGATTTAAAGCGCCGATTTAGTTGGCGTACACTTAATCCCGCTTTATCTGCCATATCGTCAATACATATTTTGTCTCGTAGGTTTTTCTCCATCCAGTCTTGTGCCTCTAGGATTATATTATCGCCATGGTTTTTCTCTGGCGTGAACATTATGAAAGGGGATTGTGATATGCAATCCAAATCAACCATCGTACATCGAGAGCTTTGTAGTGCGATTTCTCTACCATAGTATTTTTCGATTAAGTACAAAGACAAGTTTAGATCTGCCGATATACCACCACCACAAAATAGCCGCCCTTCATCGGTTACCAATAGGTCTGTTCGTAAATCCACCTCAGGAAAACTTTTCTTAAATTGCTTGGCCAATCCCCAGTGCGTTGTTGCGGTCTTGCCATTAAGCAGTCCTGTTGATGCCAAGGTGAATGCTCCACCACACACACTGGCGAGATCCGCTCCCTTTTCATATCGATCTTTTAGCCACTCAATTCTTTCAATATGCCCCGCATCCTTCGGATTAAAGAAGAATCCTTGAGATGGAAGAATAATGAGGTCTACATCATCCAACGCATCCATAGCGCACGCTGGAGACACGGGAATGTTGTTGAGAGCCATCACGGATTCCCCATCAACCGTCACAATTTTAACGTCAAACAGCGGGGATGGAGGCTGCCCCATTGTCACGTTCCACAGAACTCCCGCCTGCAAAAACATATCCATTGGCGAGGCAATGGTCGAGAGCAATGAATTCTCTGAGGCAAGAATCGCAACCTTCTTCATAGTGATAACACCCATCTCAATGTCCCAAAAGGACCGATTTTGTCTATTGTAGCGCTTATTACACCACAGATCATTGTAGATAATGACCTTAACTGCTGAAACAGGAGCAATATCATGAACATTGTAAGAATCTATATGGGTAATACGTTACGTAACTATTGCCACCTCATTGCCTGCGAAGAAACCGGGGAAGCGATCATCGTCGACCCATTGGATGTGAAAAAATGCTTAGCGGAGGCGAACCGGTTGGGTCTCTCCATTACCACCATTGTGAATACCCATGAGCATTTTGACCACATTGAGGGTAACCCTGGCATCGTTGAGGCTACCGGTGCAAAAATTCTTGCACATAACAATGCTGTTAATCGCATCCCCAACGTCGACCAGGGCTTAAGTGCCGGAGACATTATCACGGTGGGTAATACCGTGCGCTTACGTGTTCTTGATACTCCAGGGCATACGATGGCCCATGTGTGTTTGGTGTCAGAGATTGGGGCACCCGCCCTTATTTGTGGGGATACCCTGTTTAATGCCAGTGCGGGCAATTGTTTGTATGGGGGCAATGTTCATGACATGTATCAAACATTTGTCCATCAGCTTGCTCAGCTTCCTGACAATACTGCCGTTTATCCTGGCCATGACTACATCGAAAATAATTTGAGATTTTCCCTATCGGTAGAAGCGAATAATCACGTGACACAAGCGTTATTGGCGAAGGTAGAAAAACAAAGCCCGGAGCAACGTCAAATTACAACGATAGCGATTGAAAAGAGCATTAACCCATTCTTCAGATTAGACAATGAAGAAATTATCGCTGCACTCAAGCAGCACTTTCCCACGCAAAAAGACGACCCTGAATCCGTATTTACCCATTTGCGAGCGATTAGAGATCGCTGGTAAATATTATTACACCAACATCATTTACTTTATACATTAGGAGCTACACCTATGAAACTTCATGGCGCAATAATCTCACCCAATGTTAGAAAAGTCATCATTGCCTGTATGATAAAAGATATTAATTTCGAATCCAATATGATCATACCGGGCCCAGCACTGAAAGAGCCGGAATTTCTTAAAATTAACCCTCTGGGGCAAATCCCAGCGCTGGAAGATGAAGGGCTAATCATCGGTGATTCCAACGTCATTCTTCAATACCTTGAGGAAAAGCACCCAGAGATTCCTATATTGCCAGAAAGCCCTGCTGCACGTGCCAAAAGCCGCTGGTTATCAGAATACGCTGGCGCAGCATTGTTCCCATGTTGCGCTACAATATTCCGGGAGGCATTCGTTAACCCGAATTACTTTAAACAGCCGACCAACCAAGAGGCCATAGATGAAACCACTAATGAAAAATTTCCCCCTGTGCTAGATTACCTTCAATCCCAAATTACCGATGATGATTTCATATTTGGAACACAGTTGAGTACGGCAGACATTAGTATTTGCTCAATGTTTATTACCGCAAGTTATGGCGGTTTTGCAATAGACGCTGATCGTTGGCCAACATTAGCTGCTTATGTTGACCGTATTCGTTCCCACCCGGTAGTGATTCAATGCTTAGAAGCAGAAAAGTCCATGCTAAAAATGATCACGGGGTAACCTGACTAATTTACCTGACGGATTTCATTGACCGTAATGCAACGTTTTTAACGACAGTATCGTATTAGGAATACGGCTCTAGAATATTTAGAGCCGTTTCTACTAAATACAAGGATAAGTAAATTACCAACAAAAGGATGTCTTATTTTTTGAGTGAAACAGCATCCAAGACCAATGAATCGTTAAGCTATGTCATAAGCAATGCCATAAACAATCTGAATGAGTCCATCACCAAGCCGATACAAGACAAAGGGGCTGTACTTATCTTTTGTCCTTTCCTTCCCCTCCTCTGTTCCTTCATCACATTCATTTCAACAATGTGAAATATTACCATTTTCCACTTTATTTCATAAACGCTGCAACTCAATTCGCTTTTCCGTCGTACATGGTATGACGATCGTTTTACTTCTTATTCAATTTACATGACATAAATACAACTCAAACAAAGGATCATTTTATGAATGCTAAGCGGACACTGTTAGCGGCTTCTATTCTCAGCGTTTATTCAGGTATTTCATCTGCCGATATTATTGTAGGTACCGACCTTAATAGTAGTGCCGGCAACAATGACATCATCAACGAATTTTATGCTGGTAATAGAGGAACAAATGGCGGAGGCGATCAAAGCCTACAATTTGGGGATCAACTTTATGGGACACGTTACGCGGATGTCATCATCGGCGGACTAGGCATCGATATTCTTTTCGGTAATGCTGGAGATGACGTACTGATAGGCGGAACAGAAGATTTTAATAGCGCCAACCGAGACCGTGCTTTTGGTAACGATGGCGATGATGTTTTTATTTGGGCGCCAGGTGATGGTAATGACTTTTTCGATGGTGGTGCCGGTACCGATGTGCTCATTCTTGGATTAGTAGGAGAATCCCAAGACGATGATGGTAGCACAGAAGGCGCACCGTTTTTTAATGTGACGCCGCCCAGCGAGGCGGGTAGCAAGAACTTTGACGGAATTTATATCAACCCAACCACCTATTTGCCTGTGGTTGATGTTGTGAATGGACCCGGGTTTTGTGAAGTGCTAGACGACGCCACCACCGGCCTTAGCGAGCTTAACCTTGATCACTTGGTACGCTTTACCTTAAAAGGCCCAGCCGACGTATTTGATGAAACACTAGCACTAGAACCTTCTATTGACCCCAACACGTTGGACACCGGTTTGCGTGTTGCTGTACACCTTACCAATACCGAGTTCGTGGTATGTGCCTCCCGTGAAGGCGGTGATATTGACGTGTTCGACCTACGCAATTCCCCCATTACCAAAACCACCACGGACTATCTACCAGCGAGTGCCTACGCGCTATTTCAAGTTCAATAACGCCCTACTAACACTTAATACACCATAAGAATTAAAGGAATCACGATGAAAACAGCAAAGATTGGAACCAACACATTATTGAGTACGTTGACATTAAGCGTAGTGCTACTCGCCACCGGCTGTGTTGGCTCAGACGACGCCACTACCGAGGATAATACCTATTCTGTGGTAGAAGGCACCGATTTGAACCGCAAAACCTCTCCTTTACTATCGCTTAATTCCGCAGGTCCAGGTGGATCACCCAATCAAAGCCTGCGAGGCGGAGATGTTATTACCGCAGAGCCAGAAACCAATAGCGTGCTAATTGGCGGCTTGGGCGTTGATGTACTCATCGGCAACTCAGGTAATGATATTCTGATTGGCGGTACAGAAGACTTTAACTCCAACGTCGATGGCGACGACAATGGCTCTGACAATCGTGATCGAGCGTTCGGTTATCAGGGCGATGATGTATTTATTTGGGCCCCAGGCGATGGGAGTGATTTCTTTGACGGTGGTGATGGCGTTGATGTACTAGTGTTTGGCATTCTTGGTGAACAAGCCGATAGTGATGGGACCACAGAAGGTGCACCTTTTTTAAATGTGAACCCACCGAGTAAATCTGGTAGTCAAGATTTTGATGGCATCTTCTTGGATGAATTTAATCAACCCATTGTGAGTGTATCAACGTCACCTGGGTTTTGCTCGCTCATTGAAGCTACCAGTTACCCTAACGAATTTGAATTATTGAACCTGGATCATATTGTTCGATTCTCCTTGCGGGGTATCGCCAACGCATTTGATGCAGGTGAACGAGTTGACGACGATGGGTTACGCGTTGCTGTGTCTATCAAAAATGTTGAGTATGTGGTGTGTACACAGCGTGAGACTGAGGAAGGTGGCAGCACCGCCAATATTCAAGTACTGGACTTGAGCACCTCTCCTGCATCCCTGGCGTCATTAACAGATTTACCACACCATGTTGCTGAAATACTTCAATAACCATGCACTTCTCTACCAAAAATCAGGATCAATCAAATGTTTTTGGTAGAGCGTTGAGGGCCCTATGAAAGATAGCATAGACGCAGACACGCTCGAGCATTTACTGGCAAGAGTCACATTACGAGATCAAGCGGCATTGGAACAACTCTATAAATTCGTCGCACCCAAGCTAACCGGCGTAGCGATGAAAATCGTCCATGATTCGGACCTAGCAAATGATATTTTGCAGGAAACGTTTCTACAGATATGGGATAACGCGGGGGATTATCGCCGTGATCAAAGTGAACCGATGACCTGGATGACGTCATTATTACGATACAGAACACTGGATAAACTAAAATCAGAAAAACGCGAGCAGCATCGGCGCAATCAGTTTCACGAAGCACACAATCTATTCGGTGAACCCGAATCTACGTCACCTCTCACAAACATGCTACAGGATGACACTGACATTCAGGTAAGTACATGTCTACAGACGCTTGATGTGCTCCAACGAAACTCCATTCTTATGGCGTATTACTTTGGCTATAGCCGTGAGGAAATAGCCGTACATATTGAAAAACCAATTAACACAATTAAGTCCTGGCTTAAACGCGGATTAACGAGGTTAGCCCAATGCCTGAGCCACTAAGATATCAAAATCCTATTCTCCAAAATCTATTGGCATCTAACTATGTAATAGGCACATTACGCGGCCCCGCGAGACGGCGCTTTGAAGCATTAATGCAACACAACGATGCACTCGAGGGGAAAGTTCGCCAGTGGGAAAATAAAATGCAACCCATGCATAGGGCAACGGAGTCCATCCCTCCTAAAAAATCAACGTGGAAGAAGATTATCAACCGTATTAATACGAGGACAAGCAATCCCTTGATAATCGCGTTGCAAAAGCAGCTACGATGGTACAAGTACGCCACCTCCATGGCCTTTACCGTTGCATTTATGGTGGGTGTTATCGCTTGGTCTCCTTGGCTGTCCAATCCCCTAAGTGAATCCATTCATTATGTAGCAATACTAAACAATAGTAATGAGACACCCACTATGGTGGTCACGCTCAATAAAGAAGGACGAATGCTAACGGTGGATATGCTGGTCAAGCCCAATATTGAATCCGATAAGGAGTTACAGTTATGGGCTGTCTCCCGTGGCAATGGCGGCACTAAAAGTTTGGGGCCGATTACGTTGAAGAAACACGCTGAGAAGTCCCTTACAAAACCGCAATGGGGACTGATTGAAGAAGCAGAATACTTAATGGTATCTGTAGAAAATCCAGGTGGTTCTTCTAGCCCTACAGGACGGGTAATTTCAAAAGGGATTTGCGTCAAGGTGGAGGGTTGGAAAAGCGAGACAGGTTGATTGGTATAGAAATCCATCAATACAGCAGACGTAAAATACTAGCACTTCACTAATTGTTTTCGTAGAAACAGGATGTAAAATGAGTCCCTATTTTACATCCTGTTTCTACGAGGCCACTCAACAGAAATAATGTGTAATTTCTTAGTCTTCGTCCGTAGGAGCACGACGAGTTAACGTCACTTCAGCTGTCAGATCCACATCGGTCGTTTCCGGCCCTACGTTCATTCGAGAAACCGCGATAGTCGCAGAGCTTATGTTCAAGTTCTTGACTCCTATTTCCTCTCGAAGATTCAATGTCGCTTTTACCTCCCCAGCCTCCATATCCTTAGAGTCTCGACGGATGTGGCCTTCAACTGTTCCCGTTGCAAGTTTTACCCCATTAACATCCATCCCAAAATCGGACTCCATTCTTATCACAGGTTTCTTGCTACCACCTTCGGATTTTTTGAGATTGTTTTCAGAAAGATCCTGCATCAATTTTCCGCCTTCAAATTTTGAAGAAATCTTTTTATTTAAAAGATCATTGAGTTTATTTTTCATAAAACCCAACTTAAGATCATTTTCTGCAACAAACCTAACCTCACCATCAGGACCAGGTTCAAGCCTTATTTCACTGATATTGACAACTTCCACCTTTCCCGATTGCCCAAATGCTCCAAATTCTCCGCTACATTTTAACGGTGGATCAATCGTAATCCGACTGGCCTGCAAATCTATTCTATTGTCTTCTCCTACCTGAAGGTCAAGATTCATCGTACCGCCATCACTTTGCACTCGACCCGCTTTAACTGTTGGTACCTCATATCCCCTAATTGTTGGTGGCGGAATTTCAACATCCATTTTGTCCATAGCCAATTCCATGGAGATATGCGCACCGGCTAATGGATTAGAAAAGAGTGACGTATTTGTAGCGCCTGCGTTAGCCTCCGCTCCAGAGGGTTTATCTGCTGAGCCAAGAGCAATCTTCTTAACTTTATCGGCTACGTCATTCGGCCATGATCCTTGCACTCTTATATTTGTTGTTCTATCGGTATTTGGCACATCAGTCAGAGCAGCCGATTTGGCTTTGGTTTTTGAACCCTCTTTACTGGCCTTTTCTGCATCTAGTTTTTGTTGTGATTGAAATGCTTTATAAAAATCACTCACGGATAATTTTCCATCTTCAACATTTACAGCATTCATGTCTAGCACTTGCTTGAGATTAATATTCTTGGCCCCAGCCATTTTTGACAAAGAGGCTGTTGCATGTTTTAAATCCGCATCTCCAGTAATGGACCCGTCTGGCTTAACCTCAAATGCCAATTTTGAGATCATTGCCTCCGCTTTTCCGCCCAAAATCGATTTCTTTAACGCTACCCGGCTCTTGTTTGTTGCATCGATCTCACCTTTAATACCAGGGTTTGAATCATCCCCTCCTGTGAGATCAATTTTTCCGTCTTTAACCTCGACCGTAAGTCTCAACAACGCCCCACTTGCTGTGCGAACGCCATCTTTAAGTGATACATTGTGTTCAAGAGGCACTTCTAATTCCAACGTGCCATTAAATCCATTATCCAATTCCGCCATCACCTGACCGACTTTACTGACTGGTTGAGTGCTATCAACAGATAATCTAGTGGTTTTTTCATCAACTTTGTTTTGAGCATTTTGAGAGTTTTTAGATTTAGCTTTATCAACTCTACCTTCACCCGATTCAGAGTTTACCTTCGAATTACCGGATTGTTCTGATTGTATTGATTGTATTGATCTTGATGATTCCACACGCCCTATCGAATTAGCAGATCCCATAGATCTTTCTCCCGTTATAGATTATTGTTTCCCAAAACATCAAACCCTTAGCATAAAATCATTGGGCTCGTTGACATTGAGTATCACGTCTTTCTGAGTAGAGGTTAGCTTTATTTGAGAAAGCCATTGTCGTTGAACCCTGACTTGGTGAATGAATTCATCGACAACGTCGTTAAACAATTCTTGATCCATAAGTTTAAGATAGAGATTCTGAAATAGTACGACCTCATTCTTATCTTTATCACAACAAAGTGACGTATCACCTGTGGATGCACCAAAGCAATTACGTTGCAAGAGTTCCTCATAGAATGGCGCTTTATCATAAGTTGGTATATCGCCTATGCACGCATACAAATAAAGGTATCGATTCGACTCTTCAACCTCCATAAATAGTTGTGTCGAATCCTCAATATTCAGTTTACACACACCATATTCATTCAATCTCAAATTAGGTAAATTCAGATGTTTAGCCAAATTATCAAATAATGATGTAATCCCCATGCCAGCTCCCCTGTTTTAAATTAGTAGTCTAGTTTTGTTCCTTATACTCTTCTGGTTCGACTAACGCCGCTTTTACTACGTCATTGAGTTTTGTTAACTGGTCTGATACCGATAGTCGAATCAACCCGCCATCGCCTTCCAATACACATTCGTCGTCGACAAGAGTTGCATCTGGAATAACGTCAAAGCATTCTACCCCCGACAACGCCCCCACCATATCGGCAAGCTTATGCCGAATCACCTGTTCCATACTGGGAGCTACATGCACACTCACTCGATAATCCTCCCGCATCGATTCCAATCCCGCTTGGATCATGCCCTGGAGTTTTTGCTCGTCGCTTAGTTCCCCGAATAGGCGCTCAAACGTCAGCTTTACCAACGAGACAAGATCCGTCTCTGCCATCGCTATCATTTGATTTGAGCGTATTTTTGCGGTCATTAAACGTTCCGCCGTTTTTTTCTGAGCTTGTTCTAATCCGGTACGGTACCCTTGTTTAATGGCACGTTCTGCTTCTAACTTGGACGCGCTAATTATTTTCTCAGCGCTTAGTCGTGCTTCTTGAATGATGCTATCGGCAACCGTAATTCTTGAATACTCTTCTTGTTTAAGTACGCGGTGTGTAACAACAATATCCGGTAGTGCATGTTTTACCACGATCATTGCATTATTGATGGCATTGTTCATTGCATTGACTCTCTTGAATTACCTTATGGAATAGCGTTTCGATAGTGTGCTCAAATTCTTTATCTTCTACCTGTCCATTAGAGTAGTTACCTCTCGGAGATTCCCACAGAGAATATAGGACATCAGATAATTGCCTATGGAACAGCAATGACACTCTGCTTTTTGATGCACTGGTCAAGTGTCGAGTGATACAAGAAAACAATACCAACCCGGAAGAAATATAGCGCTGACGGTCAATAGGTACCTGATCAATAGTAAACTCCGCGTTCATCACCTCTGAGGTAATCCTATTGTGGATACTCCCAACGACAAAGGGCGCTCGCGTGAGCGTAAAAAAATAGGCCACGTCCCCGATCTCTTGCTTTAGTTCACGTTGCTTTTGGCCACAAATAATATTGCGAATCGATGAATGATGTAACACCAACCCCAGATACAATAATATTATGTCGATATCAACGGGGGCTCTTATTAGTGCTCCTAATACCGGATCGTCAAATTCCTCTGCTTCGATTGGCGATAATAGTTGATATTCCTCCAGCAAAAACTGATTAATTTGGGCGCATGCAGTAGGAACCAACTTCACCTGACTAAGTGCACTGTCGGTTATCCACTCCGCCAGCCAGCTACTATTAATATACGCCAAAGGGGTCCAATTAAACCGCAACCTGTGCTTAATGGAGTGACTTACACCGTTGTTGCCAACTACCGTTTCCACCCAATCACCTACTGCGTTGCCGTTAGTAGGGGTTGGGAGGGAAACAACGCCACCGTGATATTGTCGTAATCTAACCCTTCAATACTGTTATTCACTAACATCTTTATTTGAGGAACAAAATCATCCAACTTGGCACTTTCTGCATACTTAATAAATACCGATGCAGAAGGCGTTGCGATTGGGGAATTCTTGCCCTTAGCATCAGGAATAACGATATGCACCCGTGCAGTAATCACGCCATCCAACTGAGTCAGGGTCGCCGATATTTCTTGAGATAAACCATAAATGTACCTCACACGTTCTTCCAGTGGTGATGAGATCAGTCCGTCTTTTTTGAATAGCTCTCCCACACTAGCAAATTCATCCCGTGGCAATCCTTCTCCTTTGAGAATACCAATCGCCTGTGAAAAATCGTCATTACTAACCTTCAGGGTAACTAAACTGCCTTTTTTTTGGGATATTTTTTCTGCATCTATCCCTTTTATAAGTAGGATAGATAACATTTCATTACCTTCCTTTTCCGACAGATTGGTATATAACTCCGTTTTGCATCCTACAACGCAGAGGCACAACAGTATCACCACACCGACACGCCGTGTTTGCTGAAACCCGCTTACCATCGTCTTTGCCTTTTGCCATTGTTTTACGTTCATTACTACTGACTCTTCAGTAAGGTGTCGATATTTTGCGTACTCTTACTCACGGTTTTATTAATAAGCTCACCTTGCATCGTCAGCTTTGCTAAATCCAATTGCAGTTTGATCATATCTTTCACATCCAATGGGCCCGTTTGGCTGGTTACTGATGTGACAACATCTACCTGTTGGTCATAGCCTTCTTTCACTTTTTGTAGCCCCGTTAGCACCTTATCACCCAGGGTTTCTTCCGATACCGTAAGATCAAACGGCTGATGCTCAGGCTGGCGACTCAGATCATTATTCGACGCCTCGCTACTGAGCTGCTGATTAAACTGTTCTAACGCCATTGGATCGGGAGTCTCGCTTGATCCGCCTTGGATTTGACCAGCATTAATAATTTCCATGCTGTACTGAATATTGATGGGGTCCATATTATCTCTCCACCATGTTGCCATGGTGATCCAATTCATTGTGTAAACAGGCTTGCGCCAAGGATACTGCGACACTATCTACAACACTATCTTCGGCGCCTGACGTTAAGACTTGCTGCCAAAGCGCCTGGGCAGCGTGCGAATTACCCTGCTGCAACATGAGCAAACCTTGGCAACAACGCACGATATTATCGTCAATTGAGGTTGAATCCATAACAGCACTTCTAGGGGGCTCAGATGATCTATTTTGATTCGCCCGCAACAATGTCACGAGCGATTGCCCCACTAGCGTGGCCCTGGCGGTCGGCGCGATTGCCGCCAAGCCTTCAAACACGGTGTTGGCTGCTTCAAGCTCTCCCTCCAGTGCCATGTCAAAGCCTTCCAATGCTATTTTTTGAAGTTGATGTTTACTAACAATCGCATCCAACATGAGTCAATTACATCTTTTGAACAATGCTAGTCATCGCATCTTTCAATGACTTAACGGTGGTACTTTGCAGATTGGTGATAATTCCCCATTCCTGGATCTTTTGTTGAAACTTAATGAGGTCAACACTGCTATTAGGGTCCATCGATTCCGTAAACGCCCGCAGCTCTTGCTCTTTCGCAGCAGTTTGCTTACCCATAGTGTCGTTGATTGCGTCAAAATTAAATGCCATGGTATGTATCTCCTATCGTTGTTGTTACTGATGACTCAGACGCGCGGCAACTACTCTGACCGCCTCTGTGAATTTGGTTATTTTACGAAAATCTTCCGGCTTACAACCACGCGCCATAGAAGAGGTTAGTTGATTTTCTAGTAGCGATAATTCCTCGGCCCATTGCTTTGAAGATTGAGTACGACTGTCACTCATCTGACTATCCATTTCTCATTCCCACCCGGTATTTAATGAGTTCTATGCCACGTTTAAAAACCACGGAATTTTTGTCGATCTTTTCAACATAAAAACCATCACGTATATAGGACCCTGCGGTATAGCGTCGTCCGTTAGAAAGAATTAGGTAGGGGATTGAACCTAGACTAACACTTCGTATATCGATCTTGGGACGCCCAGACGAACTTGCCGATACTGCCAGTGATTCGCCAAACATCCGCTCAAATCGATCCTGTATACGTCGCCATGCTTCCGACTTTTCTAACGCAATATCGGATGAAAGAGTTAACTGCCCATTATTCAGCGTTACCGTAACATCATCTTCCAGCTTCTCATCGCTGATCCACTGATTCAACATCTGTAGTCGACTTTCTTGACTTTCTACCTGATCAACCACCCGAGCCAATCCAGGGATATCAGCAACAAGCAACGCCTTAATACGGCGCCATTCCTCAGGATCTCCGTGAACACCGCTGACCATTAGCTCACCACCAATATCACCCTGTTGAACCTGTAGCGAATTCAGTTCAAACTGTTTGAGTAGTGTTTCAGTGGAGCGCTGAATATCGTCCATTACCCGTATATCCAGCGTTATCGGTAAATTGGAGGTCGTGAGGCGACGCTTTAGCTTCCCCAACTCTCCCTGAGTATTAACATAACCGCTGATCGTCCAATGCAGATTAGCGCCCTCTTCAACGTTTGAATTGTCTTGGCTAGTGACGCTTAGCTTTTCGAATCCCATGTCCTGTTGAACAAGTGATTTTACATCAAGCACCGGTTTTTGGCTGACAACATTAGCATCCAAATGCCCGTTGTAAAAAATGAGACCGCAAACAACAAAACACAATAGAACCGATAAATTTACGGTAATTTTGCTCACATCTCTTAGCTTTAAAAACCAGGGCCTTTCATCTGCAGTGGCTAGGCCAAGCTCCGCCGATTCTTTTACGTTAGGTTCTTCGCTATTCGATTCTACGTTACGAAGCGTAGGTATGCTTAATGCAGGCCACACCTCGCCCGTAATACCAAAACAGAAATGTAACGTACCCACGGTATAAATATCAAAAGCCGTCACCATGCTGAGCTGTTCATCTATCCTCTCGCCGTTAACATGAAGTAAAGTGCACTCGCCATGTGTTGATAGTGATATTCCTGAGTCATCCACATCCAGCGATAATAGGACCTCTGGTAATGAAGAATCATGCAGCACAATGTCACAATCATCAGAGCAACCTAAACGATACTGCCGATGCTCAAGTGGCATCTCCGCTCCCTGATGGGAGCCCGACAGTAATTTAAGAATCCATTGTGTTGTTGCCATGATTACTATTCGCCGTGCTAGTCAATTAATACCATGATTAAATAGTCCAGAGAGTTACTCAATATATCGACCGATCTAATCTAGTCGCAAGTATCTTCGTCACTGTCTACTGATTGTTCAGCGGGAGAATAATCCCAGTCGCTTTCCACTAATCCTAGTGTCTCATTGACCTGACTTTTCTGTCGTTGAACCATGGATTCCAATTTATCGGATTGATTCCGACTAGCGTCCGATGTCACGATTCTAGGGGTAATGAGAAATAATCGCGCGCTCTTGCGCGTCTGATTGCCACTGGTGCGAAACAGTGATCCCAACACAGGAATATCACCCAATACCGGTACTTTGCTGTCGCTAGACGAATCTTCGTTATAATAGTACCCACCCACTAGCAAACTGCTATTTTCATCAATGAGCGCCTGAGTACTAATAACGCTTTTTATAATCGACGGGATATTATCAACCGTTGCGCCAGTTTGTTGTCCATCTTCTATATTGATATCCATATACACCTTTCTATTATTATCCTCTTCAATAATATGCGGTGTCACCCTTAACACCGACCCGACGGATACCGGAAACAGATCCACCTCACGCTCTCCGGCAAGACGAACGTAGAAAGTGGTACTGTGATCAAGAATCGCTTCGTTATTATCCAGTGTTAGCACCGAGGGTTGCGATAGTACTTTTGCGTCTCCCTCTTGGGATAACATACGTATCCTTGTTAAAAAGAAATCTTGCGAGCTACTAAGAATTGTGGAGAAATTCGCGTTACCTCCCAACACTAATGACAACTCATTGGTTTCTCGAGGCAGCACACCATTGCTAAAATCAGCAGTACTGAAACTTCCATCTTGCCCCCTAGCCTGCCACTCTAATCCCATTTCATCGAGTCTGTCTGTGCTAATATCGATAATCGACACTTCAATTTCAACTTGGCTCATCGGTTTATCGAGGGATTTGATGAGTTCTTCATATAACCCCATACGTGAGCCACGATCATGAACAATCACCGCGTTTAATCGTTCGTTTGCAGTAATATGGGCTTCGACACGCCGTCCGGCTAACTGGTCTTGTCGCTTCCCCCCCTGTGATTGTGCAGGATACCGTTCATTAATCGGTGTCCTGTTTATTAATCCTTGGCCTTTAAGCTTACCCACGGTGTCACTCGTGGCGATTCCGCTGACCGTTCCCCCCCTGACGCTACGCCCTAAAATGGACTGTAATGTGGATGCAACACCTTGAGTATGAATACGCTTTCCATTAATAAACATCTCTCTATCATCAGCCCATGCATAACGTAGCTCGAACACTTTTATTTCAAAGGCGTCATTGGCAACATCTGCATTGCTAGATAGGAGTATTGTCGATATTTCTCTCACAAGCTGGGCATATCGAGGAGGCCCCGACACCATCACGATACCTTCTTCGTCGACAATATTAAGGTCAAAACGTTGATCGAGAACATTGAGTTTTTTAAGTGTGCTCATTAACCGAATTGAAGATATCGGCTTTACATCAATAATCGCCGTCTCTATCTCCCCAGCGTCATAGACATAAAGTACTTGCCCATCGTAATACCATAATAGACTTTGTATTCTTGCCAAACGATCAATAAATTCCCGAGCTGGGCTTTCCTCAAAATTTCCACTCACCACGCCCTTGACTTCGCTGCTCACCACCACCGGTATATTAATACTTGATCCAAACTGTTGTAATAGATCTTTGACTGGTTCGTTTTCTGCATAGTGTGCATAACTTTCCTTTGCCCAACGCCACCCTTGCGCATGAGCTGTACTCGCCGACAATACACTGACCCCAATAAAGGTATATAGTAACCACGTTCTAAAAGAGAATTTCATCTGACCTATCCATTCTTGTGTTATTAGCAAACCGACATCATGCCGTATTGACCGCCCATAGAAGCACTATTAACGTTAGCTAACAGATCACAATACATATCACAGTGGTTCATTAATTCACCCAGTGAGGACTCAAAATCGGCAACGTAACAGTGATCGATCGATAACCGCAGAGAGAGAACCAACGTATCGTTTGAGTTAGTTGATACAACCACTGCACTCTCTGCCATCTCTAATAAAGATTGCTGCAGTATTTGCTTTAGCAATCGTTGTCTATCCTGTTGTTGGACTGCCAACGTTCCGCTATCAATCTGCATAAATAGAAACCCATCTTGCGAGTAACAGGTAACATCACGATTATCGATAAAGAGCACATAGTGCAAATCTGCATTTGGCTGAATCATGGCCATATGATGACGCCGACAAAACTCAAATAGCACCGCTTCAAATCCAGTATAGTCATTCATGATTATCACCCTATGCAGCACTTGACGATATGACCGTGAAATAACGATTAATCGCGGTCACCCGATTAACAACCCCTAACTTTCGATAAATATTGTGTACATGAATTTTTACTGTCCCTAAAGAGCGACACAACGAGTTAGCGATTTCTGGATTGGATATTCCAGTCGCCATAAGCGCTAACACTTCCTTTTCTCGTTTGCTAAGAACTTCTAGCCCCACTTCTTCATTGGGAGATTTCTTATTACCGTTAGCCCGTTCTTTAATAATCGCCATCAACTTAGAAATGTAGCTCGGATAGCGCGATGTATGCCTAGCCTGAGTTAACAACGGCTTACTATCCGCATAATCAATCACAAATGGCGTCACTGCTCCCACAAGACGCCCCATAATGATCGCATTATCAAACAATGCCTGGGCGTGTTTATTATTCTTCTTACGACTGGCAAGCAATGATTCAAGAATTAATGCTCTCAATGCAAAGCTATGATGATCATGATTTTTTGCCCAGGTCGCGACAGATATCACATAGGCTAACGACGCTTTATCCGCACCCATTGAATACAGTATTTCCGCTCGAACGAGTGACTCGTGTTGACCTGCCATACTGTCTGAGTCCGCCAACGATGAATACGATTCTGCCCAGCACCATGACTCTTCCTTATTGCCACGTTTATAGTTTAGCTCTGCTCTTAGTGCAGAAACTGAGTAATAACCCTGGTACACAACTGGCGGCAATTCGCATGCGATCACTTCGGCTTCAGATAAGGTAAGTTCCGCTTCCTGATACTGCTTCTGTGCTGTCTGTGTCAGTGCCCTGGTCAGCAGTACTTGATATTTCATATCCAACGGGAGTTGCTGAACCCAATATCCATTAACAGCATCAATAGCGGACTGGTTTCGTGTCATTTCTCCTCGTTCCAAAAAACCCAATAGCATCGAGCACTGTAGCCACGCATCGACAACCGGCGTTAACCGACCATCCTTTGACAACCGTTCCTTCAACGATACCACCAGACTTTCCCATTCCTCCATATCGCCGGTAAGAAAATACACCCATCCAAGTGCAAACGCCGATTGAAAGAGCAATCCCTCGTACCCATCGCTAAGTGACTGTTGTAGAACGCCTTGAAATATCAACTTCGCTTCCTGCAGTCGATTGTTATACAAGGCTCCCAGTCCTTCCATGTGGCGAAATTGTATCTGTTTTTGCGTTACATTATCGCCTTCACACACCACCATTTGCAGATGACTACGACTCATATAGATGTCGTGTATTGCATTCTTTAACCGTACTATTTCCGCTTTCGCTAGTGCCTTTTTCGATTTAGCATAAACCTGTTCTGGATGATCAATACGTTTAGCGCTATCAGAGAGTAATGAGTATGCTTGATTTAGATAGGCTACCGATTTCATAGGATTGCATTGATATAACTCAGCCCAAGCACGTAACATAAGTAACAAGGGGCGCTGCTGAACAATATGATTGGGTAAGGCAGTAAACCATTGTGTCACCTCACACCATTTGCCGGTCTTTACCAGCTCATGATACTGACTTTCGATGAGGTACACGCTGGATTGCCAATAATCAAAATCTAAACCGAGTGTAATGGCTTCATGAATGGCGTTATTACTCAAATACCAATGGTAGGCTTTTTTGAATCGAATATGCCTATCGCTATTGCTGCTCTGCTGATCACTGAGTAACGTTCTTAGCGGTTCTCGAATACGGTAGCGCTCAGGGTGGCCAGGTACCTTTGACATAATGCAATGCTGAGACACAAGTTGCTCAACAAACGACTCAGACAGTGAGGGATACAATGACTGTCGACACATATCCAAATCAAAGTAACTAAACGGTGCCAGATTTATTACTAACGAACGAATCTCATTACTAAGATTATCTAGAATATTATGCTGTATATATTCACGGGACCGTTCGTCATTCATCGCACTAATAGCGCGAGAGTGATAGCCCTCTGTCTTGATTCGTCGCGTGACTGCCTGACAAAAAAATATTGGCCATCCCCCCGACTCATGCAGCAGTGTAGACACCTCTTCTGAGCGCAGCGCATTAGGCTTTAGCTTCTCGATATAACGCAGGCCTTCGTCCATGGAAAACATCAAATCATCAGCACTCACCTCGCTAAAGCGTCCACTGGAAACGAAGGACTGAATTTTCTTCGGTAATCGGGTTCGAGAGAGACAGTACAGCGTTACGTTCTTTGGCAGGAAGCGAATAATCCGTGCGATTGAGCTCTCAATTGATGCGTTATTGATATGATGTACATCATCCAATACCAAAGCCACACGACGATCAGTACAAGAGAGTATGTCACTCAGTTCGTTAATAAGTTGATTCACCCATTCCTTACTGCCGATTTCATCATCCAAACAGCCCTTAAGCTCCTTGGCTGTTTGAGTATGAAAACCTTGCGTTGAACAAGCCATTACAAACGCTTTCCAGAAAGCGAACAAACTATTATCGGATGATTCCAGCGTTAACCACACATGATCAATTTGATTGGATTTCAACCAGCCCGACACTAACGTAGTTTTGCCGAATCCCGCTGGTGCAACCAAACTGATGCATTGCTTCTTTGTATCGTTATCAAGAATCGAGTGGAATCTTGCTCTAGATATAACAACTGAAGCATCCAATGGAATCCTGAGCTTTCCTTCCAAGAATGTCCTTTTATCCATCTGTTTCATCGTAAAATACTCTTATTGTTTGGTCTTTTTATTGATCAAAATATTTATTTTTCATTATTTTTATCTTTTATACGAATCCCAAACTAAAAAAGTTGCACCCATATTTAATTATTTTTATACATTGCTTCTAAAAAGATACAGGAATGCTATATAGCCCTCGTTATTGAGCACTACATAGTAAAGGTACGAATTATTTCAACTACTAGCCGACCGAACTATTTTTCGATTTGAGTCATGTCATGAAACTATAAGAGGGGATGTATTAGAAATAGAAATACTACCGTGTAACCACAACGTCTACCCAACCGATAAGACGGGATATTTCTCCTAGAATACGATCCGACACTTTATCTGACCAACCAACATGGGAGTATTTAAGCTCACCTCGTTTGTCATACAAATACACTCTAGGCACACTTTTATTCGCAAAAAAAGTAAATATTACACGTTTTGGATCAGCAATAAGCTCTATTTTTATATTGTCTTTCGCTTTCAATGATTGTAAGTACTCAACATCATGGTCTCTACCCACGGCAATAAATTGCACTTCTGATTCGTTCACCAGTCCTAAAAATTTATCTTCTATATCTTGTATCGCACGGACACAGTGAACACAGTTATAGTCAAAAAGTAATAACACCGTGGGTTTGTTTATCTCGCCATTTATGACTACTGAGTTTCCTTCGATATTTACCAAATTAATTATAGGGAAGTTAGTTTTATCTTTTGTTGTTAGTGTAGAACATGCCGTTAGAAATACTGCCAGCAAGATAACGATTAAACGCATGGGGATCATCCTTTATGATAATTGTTACTCGTACCCTTAATACAATCAGCGCAATGTTACCTTAGTTCTGCAGAGAACATGGCATCAACGACTATTAATCGACCGATAGGTTTATATTCGATGGTGCTATTTTTCGCCTATCACTATTTGGAACAGCCTCAGCCTCCTAGCGCGTTACTATCTTTCTTCACCAACGAATGTGGGGGTAAGCGGGTCCTAAGTATTAGATAACCCACAATCCCCGACACCAACGAACCAATCATAATCCCGAGCCTTTCATCAAATAATAGATTCACGCCTGTCTCTTCAAAAGCCAATGACCCTATAAATAAACTCATGGTAAATCCAATGCCGCATAAGATGGTTGTGCCATATAGGGTTGACCAATCCATCCCCTCAGGCAACTTCGTTAAATTCAGTTTTACCGACAAAAAACAGAATGAAAATATACCAATTTGCTTACCCACGAAGAGCCCTAGCGCTATGCCAATAGGTACGTTATGCAATAGTTTTTCTGCGGTAATACCTTCTAAGCTGATGCCTGCATTTGCAAACGCAAAAACAGGCAGCACACAAAACACAACCACAGCGTGAAGATCATGTTCCAACGCTCTCAAGGGCGAGTAGTTGGAATCCGATATAGAGCGCATAGGAACAAACATCGCTAGAATTACACCCGCTAACGTGGCGTGTACTCCGGATTTTAACGTAGCGATCCACATAATAATGCCAATAAATATGTATGGGCTATAAGAGAGTACGTTACGCTTATTGAGAATAAATAATATGGGTTGGCAAATTAACACTACGATTAATGCACCGACAGAAATTTTTGACGTATAGAAAAGCGCAACAATAACAATTGCACCGATATCATCAAATATGGCGAGTGACGTGAGAAATATTTTAAGGGAAACCGGTACGCGGGAACCAAGCAACGTTAACACACCCAGTGCAAATGCTATGTCCGTCGCGGCGGGGATCGCCCAGCCTTTTGCTGCAACTGGATCAGCACCATTAAAATAGAGATAAATAAGCGCAGGAACCGCCATACCCCCAATAGCGCCGACTCCAGGCAAAATGATATTACGCCTGTCCGATAGCTCACCCTCGAGCAGCTCGCGCTTTAACTCAAGACCCACGAGAAAGAAGAATATGGCCATCAGGCCATCGTTTATCCAAAGTAATAAAGGTTTGGCAATTTCAAACGCACCGACACGGATTTCGACAGGGGTTGAAAGCAACAATTGATAGTAGGGTTCTAAGGCACTATTCGCCACCACCATCGCCATAAATGCAGACAGGAAAAGCAGGATTCCACCTGCTGAATCCTGTCTAAAGAAACCTGAAATTAATGAGTTAATCCCGTTAAGCATGACTGCCCTAGAGCTCTAACTCTTTGATAATGATCAGCTAAATCGAGGCATCAGTTATCAGTGCGCTAGAACCTACCCACCAGTGAAAACTTTCTGACTCCCCTTATCATACATGAATCTATTGCCAGCACCATCGGTCTACTGATCAATGTACTGATTCCATCGACAGGTCGATACCTGCGTCTAGATCCAAACTCTCATAATCGAATTCCTCTAGTGCTGTCCCCGCCAATTGGTAACCAGATTCTGCCAACTCACTTGTTGTGGATTCCGTTTTCATCAAACCCGTCACAGAGAACACCTCGTATCCATTGGGCATGTCGATAGGATTATTCATAATCACGTAAACCAATTGGTTTGCAGGAGGTGCAGGCACATGAACACATGCCCCTAAAAATGGAACCAATAGAAATTCGCTGACTTTCGAAGCATCCATTTCCAACGGTACGATATAACCTGTTAATGTAATTATTGTTCCATCCAATTCTTCATTTACGGGTGCTAAATCCCACTCTCTCGTCATTGCCTCTAAAACCCACTCCCTTTGCGGGTCATCAAGCTCATAGCTATGAATCTTGTACTTTTCTATTAGTGCTTCAGGTGAGGCTCCCTCTGGAATTAGATCTTCCCATGCAATATGTATCGGTTTTGAATTCACAGGATCCTTTGCATTGTTATCACAAGCCGTTAATAG
Source organism: Gammaproteobacteria bacterium 45_16_T64 (assembly GCA_002162955.1). Taxonomy (GTDB): domain Bacteria; phylum Pseudomonadota; class Gammaproteobacteria; order Pseudomonadales; family Ketobacteraceae; genus 42-54-T18. Next base: position 93,012 of record MABD01000048.1, on the reverse strand, counting down.
CGTAAGTAATAGTATGCCAATAGAGAAATGTTTCATGATTATTTTCTTCATTGTTATAACCTAACAGTAATACCAGTATTAAGAGTCATCCGATATGCAAAAAATCCTGGAATAAATCCAATCAAAATTCCGGAAAATTGTATAATCAAAAGCATGTATACGTTAATAAGACTTAACCCTGAGAGGGTAAGTGTAAGACCAAAATTCGTTTCCACTATAGGTGCCATAATTATCACCGCAAGATAATACAATATCACGCCAACAAAGATACCAAGCCCCGTTATCAACCCTGCTTCAACACACAACATCATAAGGATTTGCCTAGGTCTTGCACCCACTGAACGCAATATCGCTAACTCTCTACGTCGTTCATTCAAGCTCCCCAGAATTGCCGTCAACATGCCCAACAAGCCACTGAAAACAACAAGCCCCGTGATAGCCAACAATGCTGATTCCGCCAATCCAAACAACGACCATAGCTCTTGTAACGTCGCACCGGGTAAGACAGCAAGTAATGGTTCACTCTTATATTGATTAATCGAACGTTGCAATGTAAAGACTTTTAGCCGTGAGTTCAGCCCCAGCATAAATGCAGTAATGGTCTTTGGTTCTAATTCCAGCGCCAGTGATTGCTCCACACTGACTGCCTGTACTGGATTCCTATAGCCCGACTGCCAATCCAAATGAATCGCTTCTATCGCTTGCAGACTCACATGTACCGTTTTATCAACTGGTGTGCCTGTTTTGTTGATAATGCCAACAATAACGAATGGTTTATCACCGTGATCAGAAAAGCTAACCTCACCAACACCGTGTGACAATACTATTTTCTGGCCTACTGTGTAATTTAGGTTCTTGGCAACGTCATGACCAACGACAACATCAAACAACGCGTCAAAAGGCCTTCCATTTTTAAAAGAAAGCAGTTGCTTTCTACCATGGCGATAGAATTTAAAATAGTCCGTGTTCGTTCCCATCACTCTATAACCACGATGACTATCTCCGAGTGATATAGGGATACTCCAGGCTACTGAGCTATCAGTAATAATATTTTTGTAGCCTTCCCAACTAATGTTGTTGCTTGCATTGCCTATGTGAAACACTGAATACAAAAGCAAGGCTAGACGACCAGTACGCGCGCCTACAATTAGATCAGTACCCGACACAGTATTCGAAAAACTGTGATGTGTATCTTGTCTTATTTTTTCAACACCTAATAATAGCGCCACACTGAAGGCAATGGATATAATCGTTAGTGCTACAGTACTGCGTCGGTTTAACAGGCTTTTAAGAATAAGTTTTGGGAAAATCATAAGATCTCTCCCTGGTTCTTGTTGATTTCCGATAGCAAGATACTGCGATCAAATAAACTCTCTAATGACTCATCGTGACTTACGAATACCAGTGTACTTCCGCTATTATTAATTTCTCGAAATAGCAATTCGATAAATTTCTGCCGCCGATCACTGTCCAGTGCTGAGGTGGGTTCATCTGCAATAATAAGTTCTGGTTTTCCAATTATTGCACGCGCAACCGCCACCCTCTGCTGCTGACCAATGCTCAACTCCGTTACCGGTTTTCGCGATAACACTTCATCTTCTAGTTCTAAGTGTGCTAAGAGTCGTCGAATTTCTGCGTCTAGTGATATCGATTGTGCTAACACCTTACTTTTTCTTTCTTTGGAGAAGTGACAAGCTAACGCTACATTTTCCTCCATTGAGAGGTATGGAATAAGATTAAACGCTTGAAATATATAGCCAATATGCTGGGCACGAAACCTATCCCGAGTAGAGGATTTGAGTTGTTTTAGTTCTGTGCCCAATACACTAACCAATCCACTACTGGCTTCGGACACACCAGACAGAATATTAAGTAACGTGGTTTTTCCAGAGCCAGACGCTCCACGAATAAATACCTTTTCACCCGACTTGATCTGAAGGCTATCTATTGACAACGTATCAGTTTGAGATCCTGGCCAACGAAAACGTAGATTCTGAATATCAATAATATCAGTCATATTCGGAAGGCTCCCCGTAAGGAGCCCACTCCTTTTTACAGCAAGTTGATGACGTTTTTCTTTCTATTTAGCGTGGAGCGTATTTGTTTCTCACCTAACACCGTCACCGCTACGCTTTCTAAGCCAGAAAATTCCATAAACAAATCTGTTTGTACTCGATCAGGTACTCCGTCGGGGCAGTGGAAATGATAATGCACAGAAAAATCACTGTGGTTATCCTTGTGTGCTGAATCGTGGTCATGTTCAGACACATCCCGCTTGTGACTGGAGTGATCGTCCACATGAGCAGTCTCTATCAACGTTGAGTGAATATCGCTTTCTTTTAACTGACAGGATTTGAGTAAAAATAACTCCTCTCCTTTACGTAACGTTGTAAGCGTCTTCACGAATTGACGTTTATCTTCTGTAGAGGAGGGTTTATATTCGAACCCCAATAGATTCATAGCTGGGCTTAAGAATTCAACTTCAATTTCGTTTTTTTCAATCGCGATATTGAGTTGAGCTTGACCATGTTGATGCTGTTTGTGCTCGATAAACCCTTCCGCCAAGGCAGAATTCATTCCCAGCACGCACATGCTGAGGGCCAATAGTGTTTGTTGTCGCATTAGTTATCTCCTGCAACGTAGATTCCTGTGTAAGGTGATGAGTATCACCAACTATGTACGTTAGGAAATCGCAGGAGGCGCTCGAGAAGAAAAAGAGAAATAAGCAGGCTTGGTTGACCACTTTGTTCGTAGACATACTGCATGGCAGTAAGGTGCTAGCTTCTGTAGAAGAACGAAATCCGTTGCTGGGGGTTTATGTATTTCAGTGGAGTCGATCGATGCGGCACACCACTCACAACTCACTAACCCCTTATGATCAGGCTCAACAAGATGCTCCAAGCCATGCGCCATAGCATAACACTGGTGTGCAAAGAACAAACTTATGGCTAAAATTATCGGGCGCATGATACTCAAAAAAATGGTCGGAATTGCGCCCAATTGTACTGCCGGTACTTGAATATAGCAACAAGCTCAACTAGTCGTTCGGTATTCCCCGAGAAAACACAACGCGTTGGCCTGTTTCTAGATCCACCTCAAACAACGTATTAAGCTCAGCATCCAACACCAGCAAGCGATTATTTTCACTATCTAAGAGCAAGTCTGCCGGTAGTTCAAACCCATTAATGTCATTAGGCGTAGTTGGACTTGATAGCAGCGTTCGTGCGCCAGTGGTTAAATCAATGGAGAATAGTGAATCAACAGAATTGGAAGTTACCAACACCCGATTATTCGCACTGTCCATTACGATACCGTCACTATTACCAAAGCCATCCGAGCTGTTACTACTGGGTATCGATGCATCAGATAACACGGTTCGAACGCCAGTGTCTAGATCAACCGCAATGATGCCACGACCATTATTACTGTTAGTTACTAACACTCGGTTATTGGCACTATCTAGAGCAAGCACGTCAGCTTTGCCAAAAGGGTTATCAGTATTGGGGACGGTTGAGCTGGATAATACGGTACGAACCCCTGTCGTTAAATTCACCGACACTAATCCACCTGCGCCTCCATTCATAACGAGCGCTCGATTATTGTCGCTATCTAACGCCACTCCGTAGGGGGCGTTAAACGAATCACCACCATCAGTGGTGGAATCATCGGATACAATAGTGCGTGCTCCAGTCGTCAGATCAACCGCCATCAACGCATTTAAAGAAGCGTCTGCCACTAACGCTCGGTTATTGTCATAGTCCAATGCTATGCCATGGGGGCGGCCAAAGTTATTGATTCCGTTTGGCACTTTTTCACCCGATAGTACCGTTCGCTCACCGGTAATCATATCAACAGCCAATACGTTCGGACCACTGGTGAGCAGGGCACGGCCATTTTCGACATCAAACGTCAAACCTTCTGGTGACGAAAGACCGTTTAAACTACTAGGAGTTGCGGCAGTTGACGCGACCGTGCGGGCACCCGTCGTTAAATCCACCGCGATAATCTCGCGTCGCTCCTTATCAGATACTAGTGCGCGATTATTATCTGCGTCAATGATGACATCACTTGGCTCCATAAATAGATTATTGGTATTTGGCGTTTCAAAATCAGATAGTATTGTTTGCGCTCCCGTTGCTAAGCTCACTGCCAATAACGTAGGGCCGGTATCAACATATACCATCATTAATACACGGTCATTTGCACTGTCTAGGGCAACACCCACGCTTTCGATATTATCGCTGGTAAATGCACTACCCGCAGTGCTTGAAAAGAGCGTTCGTACACCAGTGTTCAAATCTATCGCTATCAAGACCGCATCATCTCCAAGCGTATCACCGATAAACGCTCGGTTACTCTCAATGTCTACACTGACTCCTACAGGCCCATCAAATTCGTAGGCATTATCGGTTGCCGATACGACGGTGCGCACTTCAGTGTCTAGATCAATGGCAACCAACGCTTCTGTCGTGGAATCAACCACCAACGCGCGGTTATTGGCAGAATCTATCGCGATGCCGCTTGGGTTTGTGGTCGGAATGTCATTGTCCACGGCAAATATGGATCGCTCACCTGTACTAAGATCAATCCCCACCGTAGTATCCAATCTGCTATCGATAACTAACGCTCGATTGTTGGTGCTATCAAACGCAATCCCTTCAGGATAATCAATATTAACTGGCCAAGAGTCATCTGATATAACTGTTCGCACTCCAGTGGTTAAGTCGACTGAGACCAAAAAGGTAGTTTGTTCGTCGATCACCAAGGCTCTATTGTTTGCACTGTCCAACGTAATCGCTCTGGGTTCACCCCACGTCGTTTCACTATGGCCTTTAATAACCACTTGAGCAGCAGTGCTATTAGTATTAGATTGATTATCTGTTGTTTTAACCGTAAGTAGATTAACACCTTTAGAAAGGCTCACCGTCGCAGACCAAGTAGCAAACCCGTCAGCGCTTGTTGCCTCAATACCATTGACCGAAACCGATGTTACGCTATTTTCAGCATCACTAGCGGTGCCCCTAAGCGTAATCGAATCACCATCCGTTGACGATTGCGATGGAGGAAAGGTAATAGTAGCCGTAGGTGCAGCGGAATCGTTTAGTGCATTATCAGAACCACCACCGCTACCACCGCCTCCTCCACAAGATGCTAGTAAAAAAACTACACCGTAACTAAACAATCGAGGATACGCTTGTGTATTTCGGAATTTTTTTCGAAAAGTTCTCATTTGCATATTTCCTTAAGAGAGGTAACAGATCCATTTAGTTAAATGCCAATGTGTTGGCTCAAAGATCACATTATTCCCAACACATTTTTGGTATTGCGACGCCCTCTCCTTTTGGTATCTATAAGGAAAAACCATGACCGCACCATTCAAGTGCGAATAAATAACATATTAAAAAGGAAGTCGTCAATGGCCCTAATATCACCCCCTAGGGTTGAGGTGATCGAGATAGGCTGTCTAGGAGAAAAACTAAGAAATCTATAAAATTCTGAACTTACAAAATGGCTATCTTCTCGAATAGAGAAGATTAATCTTTAGGAGGTGCGTTATTCATCGCCATACGCATCACCAATTTTTGCACGCTGAATCCATGTAAGAAATTCTTCTGTATTAGAATCCCCCTCCTGAGGAGCCCACTGTGCAAAGTCATTTTTTTTAGCCGGCGTGTATGGACCTTCCTTAACTTCAAGAATAACAACGTCTTCTGTAATAGGGTAAACCGTATGCCATGTATTGGGTATTAACTCTATACCTGCGGTTGACCCACCGGGAGACAGAGTTATTTTATCAATAACAAGGCCATTTTCATCAAAAACAACCAGTCCTAACCCACCCTTTATACAAACAATTAATTCCCATTTATTATCTTGGGAATGGTGATGCGGCGTAACATAGGTACCTTTTTTTAGGGCTATACATAATCGTTGAACCGGTTCGTCTAACTCCTTATGTATATTATGATGCGCTCTTTTACGTTCACTTTTATCAGCTTCTAGAAGTAATTCTTGAAAAAACTCTTCGTCTAATTTCATTGGCCTTATCCTAAACCTATTCTGAATGATAACTTGTTTGATTTTTAATATATGGACGAAGTATCGATAACAAATTGGGAAATCGAGAACCGATGGCCTCGACGGTTGCCAATTCATTATCACAATATTCAAACCCAGGAGATACCGCTTCACTAATCAACCCATACTCGCCGGAGGTAAGCACCGATGCTTTCCAACACCCCCCTCTCACTAATAGTTGAGGTCTTTGCCCTGCGTAAAGATTCATTCCTAACACATGCTTCTCTAGCTCACCGGATTCCGATATCGTGACATAGGTTATTGGATCACCTGAATGAAAGTAATGAATAATATCGGAGCGATTTTTATGGAGAAATCCAACTGAGTTATTATCCGTTAACATATAGTAGATGGATGTTAGTAATCGTCGTCGACTATTTGCTATGCGTTCATCCGACTCATAGGTACGTGTAAAATAGCCGCCTTCAAGTGGGTGATGTTCAAGCCCCAGCTGTTCGATAATATCGTGCTTTTCCATTAATCCGTAGACTCCTATTGTGTTAACTCTTTAACGCCAACGGTAAGAAACTATCCTTAATTTGTACGAAAGTATGTTTTGACAGTAATGTGTTCTTTACACCCTGAGTATTCGGTGCAATAAAAAATAGGCCACCTGCCATCAATAGCATCGTCAGTGAAATCTGAATATTTTTGTACTCGTATAATTTACATGCGGTACCAAACGATCGCTTCACCCGTACATTGCTAAAATCGACGCTGTAGAGTTCATCCAACACAAGGTGCGTTACGTACCCAATAAAGATGAAAAAACCCACCAGCCAAGACATAGTGGTATTGAGGAAGGTAAATTCATAGGCTACAACGATGCTTAATACGCTGAGAAATACTGCGGCTAATAGAGAGTGAAATATTCCACGGTGTACGGTATAGGATTCAAATATGGGTCTCACCACCCAATTGACAAATCCATAGACCATGGCGATAACCGCCCAAATTTCCAACGTTGATACTCTTACACCTAACTGTGATAAAACGGCGGTGATAGACAGTAAAGTAATAATTCCGAACAGGATATTTAACGTCGTTGAGTTATCAGAATCCACATCAGGTAACACACCACCCAAGGTACCCACAATCCATAACAGTACTGCTTCAACAGAATTAACAAAATTAGCACCTAACAATGAGGTTGAAAGTACACCACTGCTTATCGCAGAGATCTGAATGTGTGTCTTAAAGTTCGCCATTTGTTAACTCTACCAAGCACTTAATTCATCAAGTTGAATGAATTTTGGTCGCCATCCTACAGATTATTGATAGCGATCTCAATCCAAATAATACTATCAGAAAAGTACAGAATTTAATCTGCCAAAAAGCCATGTAAAACGTTGCTGATAATAAATGGAACTGGATCTCATTTATTTCGTTAAAACGTGATTAAAACTGGTGATCTCACCAGTCTGGTCTAACGTTATTGGTGATGTTGTAGCAGCGCTGTTTATAGGACTCTGGATTTGATAATACGTGCCTAAAATATCTACAACTTCTCCATTCTCGACTTCATAACCTATCCACGAGCAATGGAACTGGTATGCACCGTAATGTACAGATTGATTTTTTTCGTGGCTTATTTCTGGTAATAATGACACTCGATCATCTGCAATACCTTCCGTTTAAGAGCCTTAGCCGATTCACATTAGATTACACTTATCAAACTTTTGGTTTTGTCGCTACCGTTGAGGGTTTCGTCTTCTTATCAGGGTTAATGGTCGGCATGGTATATACGCCTAAACTACACTCCCATCACCCCAATCAATTTACCCATCTCGTTTACACACGCATATGGCATATCTATAAATACCATCTGGCGGTTTTTACGCTCATTGCATGTTTATTCAGCATTCCATTATTTAGCCAATCTTGGCCCCCCATGTGGGATTCCATTTACCCGCTAATAACAGACCCCGTTCTGTCTCTTGCGCAGGCTGCCTTCCTAATGTACCAACCAGGGCTACAAGATGTTTTACCCATGTACATGATTTTTCTTGGGTTCACACCCTGGGTATTACGAAAACTGGAATCCGGCAATATTCTACCACTAATTATGTTATCTCTATTCCTTTGGGCTTTGGGGCAGGGTCGACCACAAACCTATGTCGCAACACATTTGGGGCTATTTTGGGGATGGTTTGAACTGGCGAGCTGGCAACTTGTATTTTTCTCCGGCTTATTATTGGGATACCTACACTGCAAGCGTCCCAACTTTTCGATCCCGCTAACACCCCATTACCTGATCACAGCCATTGCGATATTGGTGGGTCTTATGCTCTATCGGCATCAATATTCATGGCCTTTTCTCAATTTACCTTATGACAGACTATTTATGGATAAAAATCTAGGCATAGTACGGGTCATCAATGCTTCGGCATTGGGATATTTGCTTTACGCATTATGCCAATACCAACCAACATGGTTTAAGGGCAAATTTCTATCTACGCTAGGTCAACATTCCCTATTGGTTTTTTCTTATCATGTCGTGTTATGTTATGCCCTGACACCATTACGACCCTACATCGGTGATCTGCACCTTATCACTCAGGTGGCCCTCTTACTCCTTGCAACCACTAGCCTGTGGATACCTATTTTTATCAAGAGTCACTGGGTGGGTTTAACAAAATTTATCTCCCGCATACCCCACACTTCTTACCTCCTGGAAAAACGCCCTCGATAAGCACTAGGGGATAGTCCTGTATGTGTTTTGAATAATCGTATAAAGGATGACACATCGTTATAACCTATATGGTGCGTAATACTCTCTACACTTTGCTGGCTGCGTTCCAATAACTTTTTTGCGGCGTCTATGCGTAATGATTGTAAGTAGCGAATAGGCGTTTCACCAGTAGCAATTTTGAAACGCCGTTTTAACGTACGCTCTGTCATCGTTGCTTGTGCCGCTAATCGCTCGATGCTCATTTGCTGTTGATAATTGGCATCCATCCAGTCCTGCAACCGAAGCACCGCATTATCCTTGTGATATTTTTTACCCGGCACGCTGGTATACGCCTGCTGACTATCTCGACCAATATCAATCACAAAAGACTTGGCACTTTCCATCGCTACATCATGACCACAATATCGCTCAATCAGAAACAGCGCCATATCAAACCATGCCATTCCTCCCCCCGAACAGAACACGCTGCCGTCGGCGGTAATGAGCTGCTCCGGTTGTAAATTTACTAGAGGATAACGTTGCTTAAATAGATCAACATATCCCCAGTGGGTTGTCGCCTTCTTGTTATCCAGCAAACCCGATTCCGCCAAAAGAAAAGCCCCCGTGCAATTGCTCGCGATATCGGCACCATGCTCATATTGTTGCCGTAGCCAGGGTAATAGATTCTGATTCACCGCAAGGGTATGAGAAATGTTGCCCGCAATCGTTGGCACCAGCAATAAATCCGTGCGCTCAATATCGCTGATAGCAACATGCGCCTTAATTTCAATGCCATTGGTACATCGGACTGGGCGACCATCTTCCGTTGCGATTAACACCTCGAATTGCTTCTCCACTGGCGTGTTTTGAATACGGTTCCAGGTCACTCCCACCATACTTAACAGATCCATCACCCCGGTGATTGCCGATGCAAAGGCATAATCAAAGCCGACAATTGTTACTTTGCGCATTATCTATTCCCCACACCCCTTATTGGCCCTATCAGCATATATTATGTCATAAGAGACAATTAACCTAGGTACTAGACTATGACAAAGTGGGTTTTCAACATTATTACAAAGGAATACTTCCATGTCTGAGCCGTTATTAAACCGTCGCGATGTGCAGTTTCAACTGTACGAAGTACTCAATTGTGCCGATTTACCACTGCGATCACGCTTTTCTGAGCACAGTAAAGACACTTTTGATGCGGCAATTGATACAGCAGAGCAATTGGCGGAAGACCTTTTTGCCCCCCATAACCACCTTGCAGATCAGCAAGAGCCTACCTTTGATGGCAAGAAGGTCTCCATGCTCAGTGACGTGAAGATTGCCTGTGATGCACTGGCAGAGGCGGGTTTTATCGCCGGCAGGCAGGATTATGATCTCGGCGGTATGCAGTTACCGGAAAGCATCATGTCGATTTGCATGGGTTACTTCACGGCAGCTAATCCATCGACTTCTGGTTACCCATTTCTCACCTCAGCGGCGGCGAATCTCATCCGAGTATTTGCCAGTGACGGTTTAAAAAACCAGTTCCTTGCTCCTATGTTAGCAGGCCGCTTTAGTGGCACGATGGCGTTGACCGAACCCCATGCGGGTTCATCTTTGGCAGATATCCGCACCTCTGCCACGCCCACAGAAAACGGCCATTACCTTGTCAAAGGCAGCAAATTGTTTATTTCCGGTGGAGAACATGAACTGACGGACAACATCGTTCATCTAGTATTAGCCAAGATCAAAGGCGCACCTGCCGGTGTTAAAGGAATCTCTTTGTTTTTGGTTCCTAAATTTACTCTCAACGATAACGGTGAACCCGCCACTAAGAATGATGTGGCGCTGGCAGGCTTAATTCATAAGCTAGGATACCGTGGCACTACCTCTACGGCATTAACCTTTGGTGAAAACAATGAGTGCGTCGGGTATTTAATTGGAGAACCCCACCAGGGTCTTCGGTATATGTTCCAAATGATGAATGAAGCTCGTATCGGTGTCGCAATGGGTGCCATTATGATCGCCACTCGGGGTTACCGTTACTCATTGGCATATGCACAAGATCGAGAGCAAGGTCGCCACCCTTCGAATACAGTACCGGATTCTCCTGCCGTTAACATTATCGAACACGCCGATGTAAGACGTATGTTACTCGCCCAAAAAGCCTATAGCGAAGGCGGATTAGCGTTGTGCTTGTTGGGTAGCTCACTGCTGGATGACGCTAACACACTTGAGAATAAAGATGACGCCAACAAGGCGCTGACGTTGTTAGATCTTTTAACACCGATTATTAAATCATGGAGTTCTGAGTTTGGTACCAAGTCTAATGACCTTGCTATCCAAGTACTTGGTGGGGCGGGTTATACCCGTGAATATCCCGTGGAACAATTTTGGCGCGACAATCGGCTCAATCCAATTCATGAAGGCACTAACGGGATACAAGCGCTAGATTTGTTGGGCAGAAAGGTATGGCAGCATAACAGCCAGGGATTACTGTTATTAAGCTCACGTATTCACGCAACCATACAACACGCTAATAGCGAAAAATCCAAGCACTGGGGTGATGCACTCAACCGTGCACTTCAGCTTGTCCAACAAGTGACCCAACAATTGGGCAACGATATGACGACTTTGGGAGCTGACAGAACACTGTCCAATGCCAGCTGTTATCTGAATATTCTAGGGAAGATCACCGTCGCATGGTTATGGCTACAACAAACGATCGCCGCCGAAAAAGGCTTGAGCACGGAGCAATCCCCACAAGAGTCTGCTTTCTACGCAGGAAAAATACACACAGCAAAATATTTCTTTAACTGGGAACTACCCACAATCTATCAAGACGCTAAAATTCTAACAGACCAGGATGACACCTGCTTTTCTATGCAAAACGAGTGGTTCTAAATTATGGATCCTTTTACAGTGTTATTGTATATTTGTGCCGCAATTTCACAAAAAGGAAGAAGTAATATGTATTTCGGGAGAACAAGAATGGCGTTCGCCGCCACAATTTTGTGTCTACAAGGCTGCGCGGCGGTAACCATCACACCAAATGGACAACCAAAATTAGAAACTCCACCAACCTTCATAGAAAGACAATCTTTCTATCTATTCGGTATCATCGGTGAAAACCATATCGATGTAGAATCTATTTGCGGTACCCAAGGGGCTCGACAATTACAAACGATCGATCGCTGTTCTGATCGAGTATTTGGCGCAATTACCCTAGGGATTTATTCACCCAGAACGGCAAAGGTCTGGTGCAACGATGATGGACCTACACTATGATGTTATTTATGCTACGGAAAGTACTTTTAGCGACAATAATTTTTACGGCACTCGTTATGAACGGCTGCTCTACTATCGTGTTCGATAACGTTTCTGTAGAAGCCTCTCCAGACTCGCATTGGGCAACACAAAAACACCAAATAGGTGGAATATTCGAACTTTTCGAATTTCAACAACCCAAAAATTTAGAAAAGATCTGTGACGGTAAACAGTGGGATCATATTGCAACACATACTACTTTTATGGATGGATTAATCAGTCAACTTGTTCCATATGGCATCTATGCACCAAAGACCACTTACACCAAGTGCTCCGACGGTTCAGAGCTCGTATCAGCCAAGTAAGTAGCTCCTCCTACTACGTACAATAAAAAAGCCGAATCCAATGGTTCGGCTTTTTGTATACACCATGTAAGAATCGTATCATTGTCAGCAGCTTTGCCTAGTTCACATCTCGGCATTCCTTAGTTTGATGTATATATACTCTCTTCCTGGCCGATAATGCCAAACCAATAACAACCCCTTATTTATCAATTACTTACAAGAATACATGCTATTTCCGTCTATGAATTTCATTTTCAACGTTGCTCAGCCATTTTCCCTCGCTGCATTAAATTCATCCAAGAATCAGGAAAAAAGCTAATAATATCTGATGCTTACAACCACAAAATGAGACGAGCATCACCAATACGATGATATAGTGATAAATTATGTGACTGAGCTATGCAGGAAAATGGGATTTTTGTACAATTGCCCGCCCCAACACTATCCTATTGATTTATAGCTGTAGATGTATCACCACAATGATGGTGAAGGAGACAACAGTGCGCTCTACCCTATTTGGCCTGATTTTTATCTACTTCAGTAGCCTACCCCTATCGATCTCCGCGACGCCGATCGATAACGAACCTGTCGATGCAACAAAAGCATCCAGCCAATCAATCTTACTCACAATTCCAGATACAACAGGCAGTATCAGCCCATCGATTAACCTTGAGCATATCCCAGCCTCAATGGATGCGCTTCCCCCCATAAGCTTCGCAAAGCGAATCCCAACAATAAAAGCCGCAACTGAAGAAGAATCGATAAAGTCGGAGAGTTTATTTGATAACGCAACTCGTGATACCAACATTTTCAACGGCCTTTCATCTTATGGCACCCTTTTTGGCGAACCAACAAGCAATAAGAGCCCAGCAGCGAAAAATAATAACGCTTTCATGGAGTCGGTATTTCATCCTAATGCCTATCAAGAACCGATAGACACAGGTACTGACAGGGGCTCCCTTAATCCATCTGAACCCCAAAGCTCGCCAGTCAATTTGAAAAAGCTATTAAAAGAGAATTTGGGAGATGATGCTGCCCTACGTGATTTGGCTAATAGCGCTCAAGAGTTTTATCGTTCACATAATCTAGGTGGTGTTGAATATTACGACCACAATATCCGCGCTGACGCAGGCTTTGGCCAAGAAAACTTTAGCGCTCAGTCCAGCGTACTAGGCAAGAGCATGGCAGTTACTGCCCAACAACCTACAACAGGCACTCGCCGAAACTGGGGTGAAGAAAGCTTTACGACCAAAGCCGTGGCGTTCTTATTCAGTTGGAAAGGCGCGCTAATCCTTGTATTCCTTTTCATGTTAGACACCTTTGTGACTAAGCTAAGCTCTCGCTAAACTTTTCGATCGTGCGCTACCTGTCGTAGCGCACGTTAAATATTAGCGAAAATAGCAACGGTATAACCATTAGCGTTAACACTGTCGATACCAATAGTCCAAAAATGATTGTGATCGCCATGGGCTCCCACATTGGTCCTCCCCCTAACCAAAGCGGAATCAATCCGAGTACTGTCGTAAATGTTGTCAGTAAGATTGGCCGAAGCCTCGATTGACAAGCATTCAGCACAGATTGTTGCCAATCATGGTGAGACTCATCGTGCTCCTGGTTAATCTTGTCTAACAATACAATGGCATTATTAATAACTATCCCCGCCAATGATATAACTCCTAACATCGTCATAAACCCGAAGTACGAATTAGCGCCAAGCAAGCCAAAACTGACGCCAATTAGAGCCAGCGGTATCGTCATTAATATAATGACCGTACGACGAATACAATTAAACTGCGCCATCAACAATAGACAAATTACAAACGCTGCAAGCGGTAGTTTGTCTGCGATTGATTCATTTGCCTTTCCTGAAGATTCTGCCTCTCCTCCAAGCTCCCAGTGATAACCTGGTGGCCAAGCATTCATTCGCTCCTTTAACCAGGGAACAAGCTCGGCATTGATCTCCGTCGCGGTAACGCCTGGCAACAAATCAGCCGATATCGCGACGGTCTTAGCACCATTACGGGTGAATATTTTTGCGGTTTGAAACACCAATTTTGGATCCACTAATTGAGAAATCGGGACGCTCACACCTTGATTGTTAAGCACGCCAATAGTACCCGCCGCATCGTAATTTCGCTCTCCGGCATGCTGAGAGCGCATCACCACCGGGATAATGGTATCGTTCTCTCGAAACTCTGTTAAGGTAATACCACTGAACGCCGTTTGCAGCGCCGTCGCCACATCAGAATGAGTTACCCCTGCTCTTTGTGCTCTTTGGGGGTCAATATCAATCCGAACCTTTTTCTGCGACAAGCCCCAATCATCCTGGATATTGATCGTTCCATGTAACGTCGCAATCTTTTGTTTAATTTCATCCGCGATTATAAATAATTGCTCTGCATTATCACCAGTCAAACGAACACCCACCGGATGTTTTATTGCTGTACCATTCTCTAACTTCTTAATAGTGTATTGGCCATCAGAGACTTCATCAAAAAGGTAGTCGTCCAATCGCGCGATAATGTCATCTACAGTATCTCCGCCCTTCGTAGTGTTTACCAATAGGAATGCGTAGTTACTGGAGGACGGCTTAGGTGAATGGGTCAACACAAATCGTACTCCACCATTTCCGATAAAAGATGCCCAGTTTTTTATACCGTCCTCTTCCTTGGAGGTCGGTATCATGTTATTTGCTAGATAATTCTCAATGGTTTTTACCCGTTCTTCAGTATAGGTTAGCGGTGTACCGAGCGGAAATTCCAATTCGACGGTGAAGATAGGGTCGGTTTTTGGCGGAAAGAATATTTTAGGTACCCAAGCAAGCGCTTTGATCGCGATCACAAATACCAATAACACCACAACTATACTAAGTACACGCTGCCTTAACACCGCATTTAGGAAGGACATATATAGCCTTGTGAGTACACCAAAGAAACTCTTATTCTTCTTATCCGTACTTTCCTGTTTTATTTTCACAAATAACATGCACAGCAATGGAATAAGCGTCAATGCAATGATTAATGAACACAACAATGTAATGGTCACCACCTTAAATAAGGGTGCGGTATATTCTCCAATGGCGCTTTCAGCAAGATAGATGGGAAGAAAGGCTGCTGACGTTGTGAGAGATGATGTTAACAATGGAATTTTCAGTTCATTTGCTGCATTAAGCGCAGCAATTTTTCTATCTTCTCCATTAGATATTTTTACCATGATACTTTCAGCCATGACGATAGCATTATCTACCAGTAGCCCTAACGATATCATTAGTGCCGCCAGTGAAATCTGATCCAGACCAATGTCAAAAATCGACATCATAAAAAATGCACTAGCAATAGTAACGGGGATAAGCATGGCGACTATGATCCCCGTTCTTAATCCCAGAAACACCAACATTACCAACGTAACAATAACAACAGCCTGTACCAAGTTTCCGATAAAATCACTTACCGTTTTGTTAACGACATCGGACTCCATAGTCACCTTATGAAAATCGATACCTATAGGATAACTAGCACCCAATGCTTTCATCTTGCCCTCTACCAACCGACCAAGATCGACAACATTACCGCCGTGTCGCATTGCAATTGCCAACCCGATAGCGCGCTCTCCGCTGAGGCGCATCATATTCTTTGAGGGGTCAACGTAACCACGATACACATGTGCGATATCTTTTAGTGAGATCAGTTCGGTACTACCTGGGATAGCAATCAACGTACTACGAAGATCATTAATCGATTCAAAATTACCACTCGGTTCTAGGGATATTGTTTCGTATCGAGTATATATTTCTCCACCTGGATTGATAATATTTCGACTGCTTAACGCATTCGCCAATTGCTTCGGTGATATGCCAATCTCATTTAATCGGCTCGGTGTGTATTCAACGTAAATACGCTCTTCCTGCGCCCCTAGAATATCGACCTTTGCAACATCATCTAATAAAAGTAATTGATCTCTTACGCTGTCAGCAATTTCTTTTATTTCGGCATAAGAGTAACCATCGCCTGTAATACCATACACAGAACCAAACACGTCGCCGAATTCATCATTCACAATAGGAGTCGACGCATCCTCCGGTAGATTTCGTTTAGCCTCTTCGACTTTTCTTCGTAAACTATCCCAAATAGGTCGCATGTTGGTAAAAGTCTCCCGGATATTCACGATAATGATCGATACACCGGTTTTATTCTCACTACTCACATAATCCAGTTCAGGCATTTGGCGAATTTTCTCCACCAACTTCTCACTCACAAGTTCTTCTACACGTTCTGGGCTAGCACCCGGAAAATAGGTTATCACCTGTGCAGCGCGAATAATAAACCCAGGATCTTGAGCCCGAGGAATATTCTGATACGCCTGAATACCCGCGAAAAATAAAATTGCCAATAACAACAATGTAAATTGACGCCGTTCGAGCGCAATTTTGGTAATATCCATGATATTCCGCCTCTACCTTATAACGAATGCACGTCTGAAAATTTCACTTTCATCCCATCGTACAACTGACGAATCCCCTTGGTGACAATAACCTGCCCAGCATCTACGCCAGCAATCACCTTTAACGCTTGGCCATTGAAAGCACCCACTTCGATTACCGTTTTTGACAAGCTTGCACTGCCATCTCCGTTATCATTTACTACATATACGAAGGTCTTATCTTTATCCGCTTGTACCACGTGCAATGGAAGGTATAGGTTCTTTATCGACTCCTTTCCCTGGTTATCATCAAAAAAGACAATCGCCGCCATTCCCGGCAACACGTCTGAATGGCCTTCTTCTAGCGCAATCGTTACAGGATATGCCGTTCCCTTTGCATCAACACCAACTTCAGTAACAATCCCAGGGAATCGTTTGTCTTGTAATGCATTAAATTGGACTATCGCCTTCCCGCCCTGTTTCACACGAGAAATATATGACTCCGACACAACCGTTTCCACCTTTGCGGTATTTCCGCAATTAATCGTCGCCACGGTACTGCCTGCGTTAATATTTTCCCCGGTTTCTGTCTCTGAGCTTGCCACTAGACAATTTTTCTGTCGATTGATCAGCTTCGTGTATTCCAACCGCTGCTCCGCCAGCGCCAATTGATTTTCCGCTTGGACAACAAAGGCTCGCGCTGCATCACTGCTAGCTTGCGCGTTATCTAATTCAGTTCTCGACGCCGTTTCAGTTTCATAGAGCGATTTTGTTCTACCATAATTAGCGGTCGCATTTTTTGATTCCGCCTGAGCCTGAATTAGGGCTGCTTCAGACTTTTGAAGTTCTAATTGATAGTCGGATGTATTTAACGTTGCGATTAATTGTCCCGGTTTTAACTTATCACCGACTTTTACATTCATCGATTCCACTTTTCCTGAAAGCCGAAAGCTCAATCGAGACGTCAACCCTGCTTTAGCGACACCGGAAAATTCATGGTATTCATGCTGATCAGAATAATTCACTGTCATTGTCACCACCGGACGTAAACGTGGCTCTACTTTTTCTACAGTATCTTTATCGCAACCCGCTGTTGCAATAACCATTGGAATCACCATGGACAATAGGGGTAGGTGTGCTAATTTCATTGGGTCGCTCCAGGCACCGAGGCATCATCAAAAAGTAATGAATAGATGCCTTTTGGGTCATCAAAGTAAAAGAAATATCCGATAGAACGCTGATAGCGAATATAGTCGTCAAGATAATCGTAAATTGCATTTGCCGCTGATCTTTCTGCTGAAAACACTTGATTCTGTGCATCAAGAAAATCAACGATAGAGACGGTTCCCCTTTCATAGGAATCGCGTACTATATTGTAATTTTGCTTTGCCGCTGACAGTGCACTTTCTGATAAACCTATGCCAGGATAACTCGCGGCCAACTGATTGAATGTCGAACGAACTCGCTGTTGTATCTTTATCTCTGTCGACGATTTTTGATAGCGTAGTTGATGTACTCTATTCGATAGCTGGCTAACTTCCGCACGTCGCTCTCCGCCACTATACAAGGGTAAAGATAACACCACCGCAATGCTCGCATCGGTATCATTAATACCCACCGCATCAGGATAACGATCCCCTTCGCCGGCCTTATCCACATGTTCCTTTAAGGATGCCTGAACACTCACATCCGGCACATAATACTGCCGCTTACTGGCTTTAAGCTGTCGCTCTTGTGCGAGAATATTCTCCTCGACACTCTTGATTTCCGGTGAGGTCTTACGCGCATACGATTCACTTTTCTTAGAAAATTTTTCTAATGATGAAGGTCCTGTTAAGTATCGTGTGGTCACCTTTCGGTTGAAATCAAAGATAGCGTGTTGTTTGTCTAGTTTATCCACCGTAAAAAGCGTATCTAGGGGCTGATTGATTAGTTGATTAATATTAAGGAAACTATTTTGAAGACTCGCCTGTGCATTAAGTAGTGATCGTTCATTATCAGCAGCCTGACTTTGCCAACGGTATATTTCAGATTTTCTTGCAACACCTGCCTCCACCCTTCTCAAGGCTCGATTAAGGTTAGCTTTTGTCAAACTCAAATTGCTGTTTTCAATATCAACCAAACTTTGGGCTCGTAGTATATTTACATAAGCTAACGCAGCTTCCTCGGTAACGTCCAACTCTTTGGTTTGAAAGTCATACACCCGTGCTCGCTGTAAATGTTCTTGAGTCGATACATTTGACCAAACAGCTTCGTTATATATAACCTGCTGAACCGTTAACGATGCTGAAAGGTCACGCTCTGCACTGCTTCCATTACTGAATTCAGCGCGATCCCTATCAATTGTTGTATGTTGTAGGTCGAGTGTCATTTTCGGTAGGCGACTCGCCTTGGCTATATCTACATCGCCAAGGCTCGCTGCCAATGCCCGGCGCTCCGCTTTAATCTCTAAATTATTATCCAATGCAATGTTGGCTATTGCCGATAACGATAATGTAGCAATATCATCCGATGCCTTGTTTACCAGCTCCGATTTTTGCAATATTGTCCAAGTAAGATCAATGCCCAATGCATCCACGGTTTGCTGATTAATATATAGCTGATGGTCAATTTCGACGAACACATTCAGCTCTGATGCTGGTACACCATCAAGAATGTCTCGAATATTCAATGCAACACGTCGACGTTCGCGTTTAAACGTATTCTCGTGACTATAGACGGCAAGAAATCCGTGTTCAATTACTCGACTATCTTGCATAGCAAAAGCTGGAATATTACGTTTGATTAACTCAGCCCCCAACGTATCGAGTTGAGCACTGGTAAGCCGCTCGTTGGGCAGCAAATACACGGCATCTTCAGCAGACACAAGACTATTAATCCGATTGATCAGTGTATTAACATTATCGGCAACAGGGATAAAGAGTAGCTCCATGCCGTCTTCACTCACCCGCTTGGTCGCTTTTTTCAGCAATGCGTTAAACTCATCTACTTGAGTCATGGACTCATCACCAATAAGTGCCAATTTTTTGAACGGCACAATACTCTGATATAACGTTATATCTTTCAAAAATGACTTTTCGTGCTGAATGTACGTTAGATTAGTTTTCCCGCTAGTCTTGCCTTTACGAGGTACCGTTTGCAGATCACTATTAAAGAATAATGTTGCAATTGTCGGCTTTGGTAACAATACAGAATTTATCGCAACATGACTGGCCACCGGTCCATGGGCAATGATTACGTCTATATCTGAACGACGCTGTGTGGCAGTAAAAATCTTCTGCAATCGAGGCAACGACCACTGCCCATCAAATTCCGGCCCATCAATATAGGTAGTTTGATATTCTCCCTCGAGTAATTTGTTAATCTCTACTTTTAGTAGATCAATGTTATGTTGCCCGTTAACACTATGCCCATCAGATATGATGGCAATCGTTGCTGTATTGGCGTGGAGATTCTGAGTAACCGATAAGAAGCTGATAACAGCTATGATTACCGTGAATTTCATATAGTGCTTATAACTAACCACTGACTTCTCCTCAGCATACGTATTTCTAAGGTAAGGTAACAACCCAATTAATCCTGTTAAGTTATGCATAATCCTATAAGATTCTATAATTTACATCTATATAAGAAATGACAACCTGTCGATTCGGAGTATTCCCTATGCATATATTATTGTCGGTATTTATTGCGCTGTGCCTTACATTAACGGGGTGCAGCTCTAATATAGTCAAACCTACCGAATTTTCCGGTTATCTCGCCAATTATGCACAACTAAATGAAGCAACAGGGGTTGATGGCGAAAAGACACTGCGCTGGAAATCAGGCGATTTTACTGCCGAGAACTACCATCAAGTACTCATCAAAGACGCGGTCTTCCACCCGAAACCTCAAGTAAGCAAACAAGTCACCACCGAAACACTGGATGCGCTCGTACGTTATAGCAGTAAAAAATTACAAACAGAAGCTGCCAAAAGACAGCTTTTAGCAAGCAAAGCAGGCAAAGGTATCGTTTCCATTAGAACCGCCATCACCGGAGTAAAAATATCACCAGAAGCACTACACCCTCTGGAAATCATCCCCTTTAAGCTAGTACTCGCAGGCGCTGGCGCCGCAATCGGATTTAGAGATCATGATCTAATGGTCTATTATGAAATAGTCGGTGAAGACAGCCTTAGCCACAAACCCTTATTTACCGTTGTACGGAAAATAAAAGGCGATACGTTGGATAGTAAGTGGGACAAAATGGAAGTAAAAGATATGCACAAAATCATTAATCAGCTATCAGAGCAGGGTATTGAAGCATTAGCGAAGGCCTTAACACCGACTCACGCTCAATAAAGGCAATTCAATGAAATTCCTAACCATCACTCTCAGTCTAGTGTTAGGCCTCGCAGGTTGCACAGCCATTGAGAGCACCTCTCAGCCAAGCATGAATTCACTTATTTTTAAGAATTTGACGACCACTGATCTACGGGATGTCGAAATAAGAGTTCAGAAACTATCCGGTATTTTTACCTGTAACATCATTCTCGCCAACTCGTTCTGCTCTAACGGATTTCCGAGACGAGTCTATGAGGGCAATGAAATCACCATACGATGGACGATTAACGAGACTCCTCACGTTGTTGGCCCCATTGTAGTAACTCCACCCACTTTTCACCATAGGAATGACTTAACAGCAATCATTGAGCTCCATGATCAGGGCCAATACAACGCCTATTTCTCATTTAATAATAAACCCTAGAGAATTGATAGTTTATTATTAAATGAGAAAGCCAACCCTGTAAAAAGTAAGTCACAGGTTGGCACTAGATGCTAATCCTTGATCAGCTTACCAATCGTCAGTGTCGATTTTAGGCGTAGAACCCCCCATAGAAATGATGTACTCAGTAATCGGGCAAGAAAAATAACCGGGATGAAAATAAACCCAATCACTAACGTTATATGATCAAACGCCAACGCCAGTACCTCAATACCAATCAGGACAAACAAAACCGCATTGAGAATCTCATCAATCAATTCCCAAAAAGTATCAAGATGCTCTCTCGAGGTATTACTCATCGCCAACGGCCCCGACACATGAATAAAACCAGCCAGTGCATAACCACTGATAACCAACGCTAAAGTAATTAATATTTCTACCTGGTAGTCATCAACCCAAGTAATTAACGGGTACCCCAGAGCCCCGAACAGCAAGCAATAGATAAATGGTATTTCAAGTCCGAACGCAGCAAATATGTAAAAACTCGAAAACCCGACTATTGTAGTTGTAATAACCACCCCAATGGATGCCATTAAACCAATAGCCCACTTTCGTTCCATCAGTTCATTGATATTGACATGCAAGGCACCCGCAAGAGTCCAATGGAATTACTCATACTAAAGGGGAGGTGCTAATTGAGAGTATTTTCGCTAATTTCATTGCAAAATAATACTGCTTTTATTGGCTAATCAATCACCTAAGCTATACTCATTGATAACACTGTTAATGCCAAGATCAGTAATGTGACAATAATCAATCAATACAAACGCTTACCCCGTGCCTTTTCTCTGGTATTTATCCTTGCTGCCCTAGGGCTTCTGATACCCAGTATTGGCGTTGCGTCTGATAACCTTCAATTTTCAGGTTTTGCCTCAATAGGCGCTGGTAAACTCGATCGTAGTGACCTGCCTTTTATGGACTATGACGATGAATGGAGCTTTGATACTGACTCTATTCTAGCCGGTCAAGTGCAGTACCAGATATCCAATCGATGGTCAGGGACCGTCCAGGTGATTGCTCGAGGCTTTACCTTTAATGATAACGACAACTACAAGCCCGTGTTGGAATGGCTGTTCCTTAGCTATCAATGGTCTGCGGAAACCCGTTGGCGCTTTGGTCGATTACGCTCCCCACTTTACCTATTATCTGATTCTCTAGAGATCGGCTATTCCTACCCTTGGGCCCGTCCTCCCGTCGACACGTATTCCTACTTACTCACGGCGATCAGCAATTTTGATGGCTTAGATTTCTCCAGCAACATAGAAGTTAACGATAGCCTCGACCTTGACCTCCAGCTCTTCGCGGGTGTCGCCGATGGAAAATATATCGATTTCGACATACATATTGAACCCATGGCCGGCATGAATTTAGTGGCCAATTGGGATAATATAACCGCTCGCTATGGCTTGACCATGGCTAACACCGACGCGTCAAGCGCCTCACTCGATCCTTTAGTTAACGGCTTTAATACATTTGCAAGTGCCACAAATCTTCCCGTATTTGCTGAAATTGCCGACTCCCACAGTACCGAAAATGAATGGTTCCAGTATCATAATCTCGGCCTGCAATGGGATATTGATAACTTTAGTATCATTGCAGAAGCCTATGCTATCGTAGGGCCCGGTAAGGATTTCTCCAATGACGCTAAGGGTTGGTACCTTTCGTTTTCACAACAGATAGGTAGCGTTGCACCCTATATTGTCTTTGGTTACTACAAGAATGAGTTTAGTGATGACATCGAAACACTCATCCACGAAAGCTATGAAATTATTGCTGAAAATGCAGTTGGTATACTGCCTCCGGCAAACCAAACGGCCTTAGATGCTCTGCGTGCCACCGACCTTGCCGTAGTGGATAACTTTAATGAAAAAGGACGTACCTATACCGCTGGGATTCGTTATGACTTTCATCCACAAGCGGATATAAAACTGGAATTTCAATACTTTGACTCTACGGCCTTACTGACGCGAACGACTGAAGCACACGAAGATAAAGAAAGCTTGCTCACAACCATTGTTATGGATGTGGTGTTCTAATGAAGAACCATCACACTTTACTATGCGGCCTTTTGTCGCTGCTAATATCAGTAATTTTCCAATCAAAAAGCTACGCTGATGTTTCAGTGATCGTACATCCAGACAATCCTATTGAACGCCTAACGCCACGACAAGTTAAGAAGTTGTTTTTAGGTCGATTACGTATGATGCCCAACGCTAGCACTGAAGCCAAGATTATCGATCAAGCTGAAGACCAACCCACTTTTAGCCATTTTTATACTCATATCATTAAGATGAAACCCGTTAAATTAAAACGATACCGAGCCTCCTATTTATTCAGTGGTAAAGGAAAACTACCGACAGTCTTGAAGCATGGCCAAGCAGTGAAGGAGCATATTGCCTCCCATTCTGATGCAATAGGTTATGTCGATTCATCCTTGATCGACAGCAGTGTTAAGGTAATCTTTCCAGTTAAAACAGAATAAGTTACATCGTTCATAGATCAATAACACCTATTACAAGACAAACCCCACCTTCCTAACGCATACTTAAACCATCAAATACCTTCTAGCGAAACGTAGCCCATAAGGCAGTCTCGCTGATCCTTGCTCGTCAACGCAATCCGTTGACCGTTTTTCAAGGGAGTATACTATGAGCGCTATTCAAGCTCGTAAGTCCAAAATATCGTTCAATCCCGCTGGAACACTCGGATTTTCCTTTGTGGAGTTTACCTCGTCAGATTCTAGCCTACTACATCCATTGCTAACCGACTTTGGTTTCGCACGGGTATCCAAACATAAGACTAAACCTCTTACCTGGTATCAGCAGGGAGATATTACCTTTTTGGTCAATGATCATCCTTATGGATTTACCTCCGATTTCGAAAAAGTTCATGGATCATCCGCCTGCGCAATGGGTTTTAGTGTGGAGGACGCGAAACACGCATTTCAATATGCATTGGATCATGGTGCGAAAAATTGCTTGCCAAGGGCTCTGGAATTTCAGGTCCCCGCTATCTATGGTATCGGGGATAGTTTACTTTATTTCATTGATGAAAATAATACCCCCATCAACCACCCAACACATTTTCGAACCATACCAAGACTTAGACCCGTTAGGAATGTAGGTTTAAAGGAAATCGACCATCTCACTCACAATGTTGGGCAAGGCAGAATGAATCTTTGGTCAGAATTTTACGAAGATCTATTTAACTTTCAGGAAATTCGTTATTTTGATATTAAAGGAAAATATACTGGATTATTGAGTCGCGCGATGACTAGCCCTTGCGGAAAAATAAGAATACCCATTAACGAGTCCGCAGACGATAATTCTCAAATAGAGGAATACTTGCAGGAATATAACGGAGAAGGCATTCAACATATAGCACTTACCACTGATAACATTGTCGATACTGTGCAACGATTAAGATCCAATGGTATTAAGTTCATGAACGTCCCCGACGAATACTATGACCAAATAGAATCACGTTTGCCTGGTCATCAGCAGGACATTAATCGGCTGCGAGAGCAATCTATTCTCATCGATGGACATAAAGAAAATGGGGAATGGAAACTACTGCTTCAAATATTTACGGAAACACTAATAGGCCCTATATTTTTTGAAATCATACAACGTCTAGGGGACGAAGGTTTCGGAGAAGGTAATTTTCAGGCGCTATTTGAGGCTATGGAGGCAGATCAAATTCGGCGTGGGGTTATTTCGGTGGAGTAATATTAATGGTAAATAGAATCACGTTTCCAAAATCATCCGGGGATTTTTCGCGCCAAGCGCACGCTGACTTTCCCGAGCAAGCACCCTTTGAACGAGAAATCAGTCGCGAAGGATTTTATGGGCCCGCCACACATATACACCACAAACACGCACCCACGGGATGGATCGAAAATAAAGGCCATTGTCGACCCAGGGCATTCAACCTGTATGCGTGGCCCCAAGACCATAGCTCGCTATGGAATAGTGAGCCTGTCCTACATAATCCATACTGTAGGGTAACTTAC
This sequence comes from Gammaproteobacteria bacterium 45_16_T64, assembly GCA_002162955.1. Taxonomy (GTDB): domain Bacteria; phylum Pseudomonadota; class Gammaproteobacteria; order Pseudomonadales; family Ketobacteraceae; genus 42-54-T18. Next base: position 67,465 of record MABD01000048.1, on the reverse strand, counting down.
TGGACCTTGTCTGACAGGCACTTTCATAATAACCAACTATTTCGAAATTCCGATGGGGATCTACTACTTTTTATTCATCAAGGTAAAGGGGAATTATTTTGTGATTTTGGTCACTTGTCATTTTCCGAAGGCGATTACCTACTCATTCCACGAGGAACATTGTGGCGTTTGGAATCAGACGAAATTATCCACACACTCGCAATAGAGGCCACCGATCAATTATTTGGCCTGCCTGACAAAGGTGTGGTTGGACAACATGCCATTTTCGATAATAGCGCACTTATTACGCCAGAAATCGACGATGTTTTTTTAGCACAACAAGATGAAAACGAATGGACGATTCAGGTTAAACACGACCAACGAGCCTCAGCAATACGTTATCCATACAATCCACTGGATGCACTGGGTTGGCACGGAGACCTCTGTGTGGTAAAAATTAACTGGCGGGATATTCGCCCACTGATGAGCCATCGATATCATTTGGCCCCTTCGGCTCATACTACCTTTGTCACCGACCATTTTGTGGTATGTACTTTTGTTCCTCGCCCCTTTGAATCTGATCCAGGTGCATTAAAAGTACCTTTCTATCATAGCAACGAAGACTTCGATGAAATAATTTTCTATCATCAAGGGGATTTCTTTAGCCGCGATAATATTCAACCTGGCATGCTGACATTTCATCCAAGAGGTTTCACCCACGGCCCCCACCCTAAAGCCTATCAACAATCGTTTTCGAAGCAACACGACAGCACAAATGAGGTAGCCGTAATGATCGACACTCGTCAATCCATGCTTTGTGCAACATCAGACAATGGCCTGCCTAAAAATGTCGAATGGTTGGAATACAACGAGAGTTGGTGCGAAAAGGATTCGTCACTATGAAACTCGCATCGCTTTATGATAGCGACACACCATACTCACAAAACAAACGGGATGGACAGCTCGTTGTTGTATCACGAGATTTGTCCACCGCAATCCTTGTGTCAGATATTGTACCCACCCTGCAACGTGCCATTGAGAATTGGGATGCTTGTCTCCCAGAATTAACTCACGTATACGATCAACTTAATAACCCCGCATGTAAAAGCGATAAATTACTCAACACCATTGATTTTACCCAAGCCTCTGTCATGTCCCCGTTACCGCGAGCATATCAATGGGCCGACGGCAGCGCTTATGTTAATCATGTGGAATTAGTCCGTAAAGCCAGAGGCGCTACAATGCCTGAATCTTTTTGGTACAACCCATTAATGTATCAAGGTGGTAGTGACGTTTTCCTTGGTCCGACGGAAGATATACCTCTAATTGATGTAGACTGGGGGCTTGATCTTGAAGCAGAAATTGCAATCATAACCAATGACGTACCACTAGGCACACAACAAGAGGATGCCAAGAGTCATATTAAGCTCTTCATGTTGGTAAACGATATTTCGTTACGTAATCTAATCCCAGAGGAGCTCGCAAAAGGCTTTGGTTTTTTTCAAAGTAAACCTTCCAGCAGTTTTAGCCCCGTTGCCGTGACCCCTGACGAGTTCGGGAGCGCTTGGGATGGAAAAAAACTTCATCTCCCCTTAGTTAGCTACCTCAATGACAACCTATTTGGAGAACCTAACGCTGGCGTTGATATGACCTTTGATTTTCCAACGCTAGTTGCCCACGCGAGCAAGAGCAGAGCGTTATGTGCAGGTACCATTATAGGCTCTGGCACTGTATCCAATTATGATCGAACCAAGGGGTCCTCCTGTATTGCTGAAAAACGCATGTTGGAAAAAATAAATGGCGGAGAGGTGAACACGCCTTTTTTACAAGACAATGATCGTATCAGGATAGAAATGTTTGATGTAGAAGGTCTGTCTATTTTTGGAGCCATTGATCAGCGGGTGGTTGCCCAATGATCCTACATAGTTATTTTCGCTCCAGCGCTGCATTTCGTGTGCGAATCGCACTCAATATAAAAGGTGTAGAGTATGCTATACACCCCGTTCACCTACTCAATAATGGTGGCGAACAACACTCAACTACATTCCAACAATTAAACCCTCATGAGTTAGTGCCCGTTCTGGAACACGCAGAACATAGAATTAACCAATCCCTAGCCATTATTGATTATCTTGAAATGCTCATCCCCAGCCCCTCCTTGCTCCCCTCTGACCTCTTCAGCAATATTGCAGCGCGGGCATTCGCGCTCAGTATCTGCTGCGACATCCATCCGATCAATAACCTTCGTGTGCTACAGAAATTGAAGAAAAACCACGGATTTTCAGAGAATGATACAGAGCAATGGATTCAACACTGGGTGATCAAGGGATTTTCAGCACTAGAAAAACAATTGACTGAACATCGTTTTTGTTTTTCTGGCTCCCCCTCAATCGCCGATATATGTCTAATTCCACAGGTCTATAATGCAATACGTTTTAATGTCGATATTGCACAATATACAAAAATTCAATCAGTGTATGAAACCTGTATGCAACGCGAGGAGTTTATTGTAGCGTCCCCGGAAAACCAACCCGATTTCCCGGGGAACAAACAATAACGGTGATTAGTGTAATTTCTGTCTATCTTTATTAAGCCCGCCCCAAAAAGCGTAAACACCATCTAACATTTCGTTGCCAATACGAATAAATTCATCTTCATCGACATCAAATTGAAAATAGTAATTCTCTAACTCCTCCTGGGTATGATGTGCATGATTAGCTTCCAATTTGCTGTGCCATGAGAAAAACGTGATCGGAAGTTTCTCCATGTGATGGCTATTTTTGTAACGCGTCAGTCCAGCGACTAGCTGATCCCAAAATCCTGCCGAAGCCCAATTTTCAACCGCATAGGATGCCGCGGTAGCAGTCTGGTAATCCTCATTGCCATATAGTCGTATCAATTCATCACAAAAGAATAAAGTCGTGGGTTTTCCTCGACCGCGCTTTCCCAACAATCTAAAATCTAGACCGAGTTTATCCGCCATTCTCACAAGGAGCTCAAAGTGAGCCGCTCGGAAATGAAAACGCCCGCCTTCGATTGAACCCTCAAGCCCACCAAAATCTCTCACCTCAACCGACGATAAATCTTCCTCCATGGCGGAACTCTTTTTATCATTAAACAGCACACCCAGTTCGTTTGCCAGAATCTCTTTCGATGCTCGCATCTCATCAATGGTGTCGGCATTAATCATCTTGTGCAGTTGAGCCACAAGAAACTGATTTGAAAATACGCTGAATTGAATAACAAAGTGTTTGATCTGTGCGTCACTCAGTTCCGCATTGGAGAACCAATGGGTATATGGATTATTAGTGATGACGGCGTGATTGAGTACTTCATTATTAATACGTTGTTGGAACGCCAGAAATTGCTCAGCTTTATCTAACGCGTAATCTCCCTCTTTTAGATGCAGCAGTGTCGCATCCGTTAGTCCTATAATATGGTGTTGTTTTGCAAAATCATTTAGCTTAGATGACTGCATCACGCTTCTCCCTATTATGGTATGGTATTAATGCCATTCTACCGAACCAATGACTATTGGCGTAATACCGATGCGGACTATTAATAGTCTGCTAAAGTACCATTTAGAGTAAGCAATACCAGTGTCCCTTTTTTTGAGCGCCCGCAAACTATGATCATTCTGTTAGTCGAAGATGAAGTCGACCTTGCCGAGTTAACCATTGAATTTCTCGACAGTGAGAATATAGACTGTGATTATGCGAATAATGGACAGCAGGCTATTCAGCTCATCAAAGACCACTCCTACGATGCTATCGTCTTAGATATTAACCTGCCACAGAAAAATGGTTTTGATGTCTGTCAGGAAATTCGCGACCAGGGAATTAGCACACCCTGTCTAATGCTTACCGCCAGGGACTCTCTAGATGATCGCCTAGAGGGTTTCAAGCGGGGCACCGATGATTACATGATAAAACCGTTCGCCATGGAGGAGCTTTGTGCACGGCTACACGCACTATATCGACGGAGTCACCCATCTTCCTCAGCACCAATGATTATCATAGGGAATTTGTCGATAAATATCTCTACAAGGGAGGCTGCTAGAAATAATCGGACGTTGGAGTTAACACCTATTGGCTGGCGCCTCCTTCAATTACTTGCTCAATCAAGCCCTAGCATCGTCAGCAGAAACCAACTAGAAGATCACGGCTGGCCTCATGAAGACGTCTCGAAGGATGCATTTAAGATGCAGCTCTATCGCTTACGACAACAGCTCAGCCAACAAGGTGAGTCCGCCTTGCTCCATACCATTCGGGGCGTTGGGTTTTGCTTAAAGGAACTCACGTGAGATGAAAACAGCCCTCAGATTTCACATTCGCAAGCAAATTATTCTCTGGTCATGCATTGTCGCACTCGTTTACTCAGCCATCGCTAGTACCATCTATTTATGGGGAATCGACGATTCCACTGAATATTATATGTTGAAAGAAGCAAAACGTGAGAGCCTGAAGATTGCGGCAGGTGGATACGTTGCGAACAACTCTGCTACGGATTTTTCAGCATATTATCTGGGGTATTCCAGTCTTCCGTCCATTATTCAAGATGAATTCCCCGAGGCAATCCTCGTTCCGAATCAAAGTACGTTTTATGAGAACAATCAGGTTTCCATTTATGTACTGCCCTACCGAATCAATCTATCGACAACCTCATCAACGGTTCTCTATGTAGTACATCGATACGACAAGTATGATGACGATTTACAACCAGGCATGCCGTTACCGGAATTATTGATCATGCTCATTATGGGTACATTACTGGTGGCCTATATTGCCTCTTCATTGCTTGTGTCCAGCATCACTAAACCGCTATTTTCTCTACTGGATTGGGCTAGATCATTAGAATCTGAAGATCCAACAAAAATACAACAAGCCGATGCTAATACACTTCGCTTTTCAGAGTTTAGTGATATTTCAGAACAGCTCTATCTATCCATTCAACAAGTAATGGAAACAGCAGAACGAGAAAAGCAATTTCTCAATGCCACTAGCCATGAAATACGCACCCCGCTTTCAGTCATCTTTGCAGCCCTAGATATTTTGGATAGAAAAGATATACCAGATGCCATTCAACCAAAGTTAATGAAGATACGACGTTCAAGCACAAAAATTCAGAATCTGACAGAATCCCTCTTATGGCTGTGGCGTGATGAGAATCTACCATTGGATCTTTCATCGCAGCGATTACACACAACGGTTCAAGATATTATTAGCGATAGTCGTCTTATCTACCCTAACTCCAACACGGAAATACATTGCGATCTGGATGCGTCGTTACAAATTATCGAAAATCAACCACTGTTAGAAGTAGCCATCGGAAATTTAATTAGGAATGCTATCGCCTATTCTCCGAATGGCATAATTCATATTACCGGCAATACACAGAATTTTTCGATAAAGAATAATTACACGGACGCATCACGAGATAGTGGATTTAATATTGGCCTCTATATTGTTAAATCAATCGCTAACAAACAACAATGGGGATTTTCGACCTGCTGCGATAACAATACATTCACTGCCAGAATATCATGGACTAACGACGCCCAAGGCGTCTAAGTGCCGATGGCTTGAACATCTGCTTACTCGGCAAGGTGGTTTTTATTACGGTTTTCTTTCTGCCATCCACACTTTGTGCAAAATACGATTTTTGTTCTATGTCATGAAAAATGTCCGCAACCTTAAATACCGCTCCTAGATCTTGGTAAAACTTTACATAGGATACACTCACTCGCCATAGCTCATAATTTTTCTTATAATTTTCAGCCAAGACAATGATCCAACTATCCTCTTCCATGTAAAGGACTCGCTTTTTATAGGGATGAGATTCCCCCGTTTTTAATATACCTTCCACCATCCACACACGGTGTTTTTCATAACGCAGATACTTAGGATTCGGATGAAATTTCGTATAAAAATCCTTATCTAGTAGATCCCTAAACCGGATATCATCATATAGCGCACCATTATTATACGGAATAATAAGTTCCTTTTTTCCCACGAGTCGCCAATCATACCTATTGATCGATCCATTATAGATATCAACTTCATCAGCGAACCGTATTCCCTCTGAACGCGGCATTAGAGAATCGTAATCAACACTAGGAATCCGAATGATACGCCTCTGCCCCGCCATATACCCCCAAGCTTGACGCGGTATCACCGATCCATTGACCCGCTCATGAACAAGCAATCCACCACCTGATAGTTTTGGTGGATGTGTTACAGAAGAAATATAGTAACCCAACATTTGTTCCAGATCTGAGATAGCCCTATCTTTATCATAATAGGACATCGCATACTTTACTTTTGTCCGAATTGACTGTGATTGCCTATTCTCATGGATGACTTTTTCGCTTGTCCCCGACTCAAGATACACCCCTCTGTAGGCCAGTTTATGGTTCCATAACACCTCGTATCCATTTTTCGCCATGGGGAACGGTATTCCGGGGTAAGTATTTGTTACCGCCTCACCGTTGTTCACTAATTCTGCACTGGTGGCATTTTTTTCTATCGCATCATAAATCCAATCAGGAAAATAGGCCGGTCGATAGCTCTTGTAGACAGGGACTCTCATGCTCTCTGGATATTTTTTTACAAGCGCAAATAGGCCATGGGGCAATACGCTCTTATATTCGTCAATATTGCTATTGGTAATATTGTATAACGGCTTTCCCTCAATAATTTCATTATTCAACTGTACCGTATTTGATGACTCCCCCTGCCAACGGGGAATTGAACCGTCTGAATTCCCCAGTAACTCAGCCCCCAGTGGGGTAAGATTATCTTTAGGAAAGGAATTTCCTATCGAGCTGCTCAACATCAGTAACACAGGCCACACTATTCTAGAATGTACTTTCATAGTCATTTCTTTTAACACTCGACTAACGGCGCCCCATGCGTCGCAATGCCGATGGTTTAAACGTTTGCTTAGCAGGCATGACCGATAGAGTCGTTATCTCCCTTTTGGGATCAATACTCTGTGCAAAATAGGATTTTTCCACCAGATCATGAAAAACATCAACCACTTTAAATGCGGTAGGCAGCTCATGGTATAACCTGACGTAAGATGCACTCACCCGCCACAACGCATTTTTCTTATTATAGTTTTCAGCGACTACCACAAGCCAAGTATCTTCATCCATATACAATACACGTTTCTTATAGGGATGTGATGCTCCTTCTTTCAGCGTACCTTCAACCACCCATACACGATGTTTCTCATAGCGAAGGTATTGAGGGTCGGGATGATACTGTTGATACAACTTATCCGATAATACATCGTCTTTCTTTATTTCGTCATATAACAGTTCATTATTGTAAGGAACAATCAGCTCCTTCTTGCCAACAAGGCGCCAACTGTATCGATCTATCGAGCCATTGTATATATCAATTTCATCGGCAAATCGTATTCCACCAGACCGTGGCATTGGGGCATCATAATCAACACTGGGAATACGAATAACGCGACGTTGCCCCGCCATATACCCCCACGCCTGCCGAGGTATTCTTGAGGGGTTCACCCTCTCATGAACCAATAACCCCCCACCGGATAATTTTGGAGGATACGTCACTGATGATAAATAGTATGCGTACATCTGATCCAATCCAGACTTTTTTCTATCTTTGTTATAATACTCAATGGCGTATTTAACGCGATTTTTAACCACTCGCGCTCTTCTGTTTTCATGTACAACAACTTCACTACTACCCACATCTACGCTCACTCCTCGATAAGCCAAAATATGATTCCACAATACTTCATAACCCGTTTTTGCCAACGGAAACGGAATGCCAGAATAGGTATCAGTGATGCTATCACCGCCATCGGTAAGTTTCGCGCTTTTGCTATTCTTTTCGATGGCCTCATAAATCCAAGGATATAGATAGACAGGTCTATAGCTCTTATACACCGGTATCGTCATCGTAGTAGGGTAATGATCCACAAGACCGGACAACCCATTTGGAAGCTGTGTTCTATAATCTTCAATATTCGTTTTGTTGATCGTAAACAGTGGCTTTTCTTTAATTAGTTTGGGTCCGAATTCCTTTCTGTTGTCATCACCACCTATCCATCGAGGAATGCTGCCATCAGCATTCCCTGCCATCTCTGCCCCCACGGGGGTAAGATCCACATTAGGGAACGACAACTCTCCCCCACTTGTATTAGATGAAAACAATGCTCCACCTAAAATAGCGATGCCTATCCTTATATATTTGAGAAAAGCCCTCATCAATTATACCTTTCTCACTGTCGCTGGATGCAATACGTACCGATCTCGACCTTCTTCTTTCGCTTGATACAGTGCCTGATCAGCCGCCTGAATAATTTCATACACTTCATAGCTTTTTACTGAATCGGTACTGGATACACCAATGCTCGCAGTAAAAGAAACTCTCTCTTCTTCAACATCAACTGTCGATTTACGGATCGCTTTTAGTACTTTTTCCACCAATGCTAAACAATGCTTAGATGACATATTGGGAAGTAATATTGCAAACTCTTCACCACCATAGCGAAACGCACCATCGGTTTCTCGCTCAAGCACGTTTCGTAATATTTCGCCCATTTCAACGAGACAGTCATCACCCACCTGATGACCATAGTTATCGTTAAGTTTTTTGAAAAAATCTATATCTATGATTAAGAAAGTAACATCCGTATCTGCCCGACTCGCGTTCTTTAGTACTTCCGATATCGTATCGTTGAAATGTTTTCGATTGGAGAGACCTGTAAGACCGTCGGTCGTGGCCATTTCTATCAGTTCTTTATCTCTCTGTTTTAGTTGTAATCGCATTTCTTCAAATACACAGGCTAACTGATATAATTCATCCCGTGTTTTTACAGACACACCGGTATCCAAATCCCCATTGGTTACCCGCTTTGCCGCACTAATAAGTTGTAACAATGAGTGCTCAACGCTAAAAAATAATCCTGTAAACAAATACATTGCGCCAAATACTAATCCGCCGATGGCGAATGCTCGCTCCCACTGATCAGATTTTAGGGTATCGATTCGATGTTGATAGCGATGCGCTAGAAAATCCACCAATTGATCTTGAAACTGAAGCAATGTTCTCAGCTCACGTTGACATTGTTTCCTAAACTCTGCTTCCTCCGTTTCGAGGTCAGGGTCTAGAATAACAGCATCTTCCGATATGACGATCAGCTCTGGAATAGATTCCAACAACGAAACATTAATGATCGTGGTCTCTTTAGCAAATAGGAAGCGATCAAATACGAATTCCATCTGCTTACTCAATGAAGAATAACTGGTATCCAGTAGGTTCGATATTTCTGCAAGAACAACCACACCCTTTGAATCAAGAAAACCTTTATCTAGAAAAAATGACCCTATCGTTTCAGCTTTACCAAACTGTTCCAGCGGTTTATGTATATCATTCATTAACATAGAAACTATATTCAACGACAGTACATCGTCGTCATTCAGTGCGCCACCCTCAGTTAACACTAACAATCCCAATCGCTGAGCCTGCTCTACCACAAGGTTCACACTGCCAAATATACTATAAACACTATCCCCTTCTGATCCATATCCTCCCTCAGTAGTTATTGCCGCCGCTAAGTTACTAATACTGAGTTTGATTAGGTTGTTGCGTTTAATGCTATTTTCGTTTGCCAAATTTTCCAACATGCTCAGTATATGATCCCTCATATCTTGAACTGAGGACTCATCATCAGGTGTTTTGAGCAGTAAGCTTGCTCGGGTATTGCGGAAATTTGATATTCTACGACTAATTTGATGAATCTCTTTTAGCCGTTGCGTCGCGATAAATTTTCGCTCTAGCTGCTCAATTTTTTGGAAATGTTCTACAGAAGCATTGATAACAACAAGAATCAACGGCACGGCAAATAGCGCAGTAGCCACTGCAAATTTGCTGATATAGGTCAGTTGACTCATCAGCAAAGTGGCAGGCGTAAACCACGTTTCCAGTATCTTGGAACCCAATTTTCGAATCACTTAGTCTCGCACCCGTCTGCCCACCAAATTGCTTCCCCAAATTCGTTACAACACAGAACCTTAGAGGGCAATACCCCTTCTTACTGAGTATAGAGTAGGCAGACAAACTCGACCGAAATGTTACCCATAAAAAAGGCGACCCTTATAGAGTCGCCTGATTCAGCCAATTTTCATTACCAGCCTGTACGCTGAAAGACGGTTTCCCCTTCCAATAACGTTAATAACACCTTAGTTTGAGCGATTTTATGAGTATCTATGGTCAATATGTCCTGATCAACAACGATAAGATCCCCAAGCTTACCCACTTCTATTGTGCCGGTGCGATCCTCTTGTCGCATCAGTATTGCGGGATTAAGCGTATAAGCCCGTATTGCCGCGTCTATATTTGGCAAGCTCTGCTCACCCCGTAGTAACGAATTTTGCATACCCACAAAAGGGGACAAACTACTCACATCCCAATCACTACTTAATGTCACCAACGCGCCGCTATCATAGAGAGTACGAATCGGAAGCATATCTTTGTGACGATCCCCGATTTGCTCATCCATCCAAGAGGAATTTTCCGGTTTGGTAAAGTCCCCCGCCAACTGGAAATCCGCAATCACCCCTAACTCCATAAACCGTTGATAGTCATCACGATGTACCATTTCAATGTGGGTTAATCGATGTCTACGGGGCCAATCCAACGTACCATTTGTAACCATCGCCCCTTCAATCGCATCCAATGACTCCCGCACACCGCGATCGCCAATGGTATGGATATGCATATCAAACCCCACCTTTTCCAGCTCGGTAACATAGTGGGTCATACGTTCTTTGTTAAAGTAATTTAGGCCATATTCGCCCACTTCTCCAAAGTACTGCTGATAGGGTGCAATCACCGCTGCCGTGCTGTTATGCAAAATACCATCACTGTACATTTTGATTTGATTAATGCGCACTAAACTAGTGCTATCATCACGGAACATGGACTTAAGCGTCGTTAGCTGCGCTTTATCTTCAGCTAGCGGATACGCCCACAAACTCAGTACCGCCCTCGCGGATAGTGTACCTTCGCTTTCTGCGCGCTCCCATGCCTTTAGATAATTTCGCTTCCAATATAATCGAGCATCAACCACTGAAGTAATACCGTTTGCGGCCACCTGGGCCAGACCACTAAGCAACCCCTGGTAATTTATCTGGTCCAACGTAGCACTGGGAGCAAATGCGATATCGAACACAATATCCCCGGCCGTATCCAATAATATACCATTAGGCTCGCCGGAATTTGCGGCTTTTAAAATCGCTCCGCCTTCTGGGTGCGGAGTATTTTTGGTAATGCCAGCCAATGATAACGCTTTGCTATTCACCCAAATTGAGTGAGAGGTTTCTTCCATAATTGCCACTGGCCGATCAGGTATAAGTTTATCGAGAAATTCTCGCGGATTGGCTTTCATTGCAAGTAACTGCTCTAGCGAATGCCCCCACCCTAACACCCAGTCCAACCCGGTATCTTCTTTACCGCAAGCCCTAAGAGTACTCTGCTGTTTCACCGGAGAAAGTTCAGAATCCAATACACAGGTCACCGCGCCGGATCCCGCTTCCAGAGGGTGTAGATGACTGTCTTGCATTCCCGGTAGAACCAATTGTCCTTTGAGGTCAATCACGCGGGTATCATTAGAAACATATTCTGCGGCACCTTCGCTATTCCCTACATAGACAATTATTCCCTTACGAACCACGACCGCTTCTGCGACAGATTGATCTCCATCAACGGTGTATATTTTGCCATTTATTAGGGCAACATCACCTTCTGCTTGAGCGTTTTTATCATCAGCCACAGAACCACACCCGATTAGGAGTAGTAATACACCGACACCCAAACCCCATTGTTTTACGATGTTCATAAGCTCTCTCATTGATTGATTTGTTGGAGAGATCATTCTATCTGACGGTAGGTAACTACAAGGTAACAGTAGGGCAACAATGAAGAGTGACCTAATTGGATTCCGTTGAATAGATTACTTTGACTGTATCATCAAGATACGCTCTATCGAGATAACCAATGGCGGTTTTATGATTCGCCACATATTTCCTAATTTTTTCAGCATTTTCAAGGGTCCTTGGCACTCGACCTTTACCACTAAACAAATACGTCGCCCTGTAACGTTGCAGTTTTGCCAAGTTCATATGGACGATAGACTGATAAAAATGTCGATACGTTTTACTGGTTTTTGGATGATCTACCGTATCAACCTCATCTTTTGAATGTGGAAACACCCGCAGCTTACCTAAATACAGCTTGTTGATTTGTCGTTTTGTTAGCGCCTCAATCGGATTGTCGACATGCACAATCACCACCGTTTCGGCCATGCTGAAACAGGGATAGAAACTGACAATAACCAGTATACAGACAACGAACATTCGAGGCAGCGTCATCACTAAAACACCACATCAATAACAATACTGGTGATTGACACATGATTCGGTGGATTGTCGATACCCTCAAAAAACACCTCACCGGTACGACCACTGGGAAAATACAAATATTCATATTCAAATTTGATATCCATATTCTCGTATAGGTCATAACGCACACCAGCAGTATAACTTACTTGAGAGCTAGAAAGGCTATCTGCGATCACCAGTCCGCCTTCTCGAAGACCATCTAATGCAGGGTCAAAACCCGCTGGAATGTCAGCATACGTCCGTTGAATGGCACTTTCTATGTCGGACTTTAGCTCGTTGTCGTAACCACCAAAAACAAGATAAGGTAGGAACTTATCAAATTGATATTGAAATGACACATACCAACCCGTCAGGTCTGAAGACAGACCTTCATTTGAGCCCACGATATAATATGTCTCTGCAACAATACTCCAGTTATCTTTGTCCCATAGCAACGCTAACCCGTTGTAGTTCATCCACTTCTCATCAAGAGAAAACAGCTCGGCAATACCCTCAAAAGTTGGGTTTGATTGGGCTAATTGCTCAAAACCCGACGCAACGAGCGAGAAGGGCTCACTATCGATTGTTGTCTGAAAAAACGATAAATTATTTCGAAGTGTCCACTCATCCCATCTCAAGGTTGTCACAATACCTATCGCAGGCTCAGCTTTGACCGTAAACCCCGAGAACGAACCTTCGGTATTACCCGCAAAGATTTGCCACTCCAATTCAGCGTCCCACAGATCATAACCGAGGTTAACATCCACACCTTCAAAGGTGCCATGGGGAGACAGGGCTAGCGTATACACATCCACAGGGGGACGCACCCAGGGATAAGAAAACCCAACATTCAGTGATTCTGAGTAAAAATAAAATGGCAGGCGCATTCGTCCAGCTCGGTAGCGAATATTACCCGCCCCTTGGTAACTCAAGAAGAACCATTCTAATTGGGTTTCAAACGGGTGATATCGATCATCATAGGTATAACCAGGCACAATAAACTGTGCGGTAAGCAGCCAGTGATCCGCCAACGGACCTTGAACCTGTACGCCCAGAATAGTGTCGGCTTCACTGTCCCATTCATCTTCTATACCCCAGAATTCCCCATCAGCATGGTGTAGTCGCGCTATGCCAAGTGAGGCAAATCCAGACACACTCCAATCCTCTACCGCATAGCCATTCCTGGCGCATAGAAAAAACATAGCTATAATCAATAAACTTCGTAATTTCAAAGTGTTAGAACCATTCAAAGAATATCCCTCAACCACTCATAGGTTAAAGTATAGACAGTATCTTTATATATCCATCAAAGTGCAGAAATATCACGTATTTTCAAGCTACACTTAGGGTATATCATCGCTTCGTAAAAAGAGTATTATTCCGGCTGAGTTTTTCAATCGGTTTGTTGGTGAGTAGTAGTGAAGATTAATCAAAACGCTAAGATTCGATTTCAAATTATACTTATTTCTGTGCTAGGCGGCCTGGGATTCTTTTGTTATCTAATTTTCAGTATCTATACATCCAGCACCGTTGAAAAAAACAATCTGCAAGTCCATAACATCCAGTATCCGATACTGAAACGCCTCGTCGAATTGGAGCACGATACCATTGGCGTTCGAGATTCCCTTGCCGATGTGGTTAGCATAGGAAATGAACTATTTATAGAAGATACCGATCAGCTCGCATTGCACTTTCATGAAAGCATCGAATATATCTCAAAAACGGACCCGACTATTGCAGAAGATTTCCTCACTATTTCTGAAGACTTTTCCGCCTATTATACCGAAGCTCGGTTACTTACCTTAGCCCTTGTGAATAATCCGGATGATCTCACGCAGTTTGAGAAACGCGCATTGCGCTCCAATCAGAAATTCTCACAATTGCACACCCGTATTGGTTATATGCTTGAGCTACAACAAAAGGAGCTGGGCATTGCTCTTCAACATACAACGGAGTCTATTCAGCAAACCACGCGTATTGGTATTTATCTCGGTACATTCACTATCATTAGTCTTTTTATTGTCACGTGGATAGTATCGCTAAAGGTATTTCACCTCATTAACCAAAGCGATAAATTAAAGCGAGACTTTTTGTCGACAATGAGCCACGAACTACGCACACCAATGAACGGCATCGTTGGCTCGATTGAGTTGTTGAAAAGCACCAACCTAAGCGAGGAACAGCTTGGCTATATGGATGCCGCAATGCAATCCTCCTCTGCAATGAGAATGTCAATTGACGACATCCTCACCTTCTCTGATTTTATGTCTGCTAAACCGAGAATACGTGAAGAGTATTTCGATCTCTATGCTGAACTTCGCCCCTTACTGGAAGAAATTAGCGCCCAATCGGCGAAGAAGTCCCTAATATTCAATGCCGATTTCGATAAAATCACACAGTATTCGATAAAAAGTGACGAAGCAAAAGTACAGCATGTCATACGTCATCTACTCGTCAATGCGGTTAAATTTACGCAGAAAGGAAAGATCTCGCTTGAGATCACCCACGCAGTTGAAATTAGAAGTACCAATATGGGCCGAGTAACGATCACCGTCACAGACTCAGGAAAGGGCGTGCCAGAAGAAAAAATCGACGATATATTTAAGCCCTTCCAACAACTTGATGGCTCATTTCAGCGACTTCATCAAGGTATCGGATTGGGTTTGGCCATGTGTAAGACCATCGCTGACTGTATGCTAGGCAGCATTACCTTTAAAAACAAAAAGAATCAATCCGGTGCCATTGTCTGTTTCACATTCCCGGTGGAGTTTCGCAAAAACACAGAAGAGCAAATCTCCAATAGAGATCACGAGCCCATCACACATAGCAATGCTGTCATACTCGTTGCCGAAGATAACAGCGTAAATCAGCTCGTCATTAAAGGTCTGTTAAAACGTTTGGGGTATACGGTTGTGCTCGCCGATAATGGCAGAGATGCCCTCGATAAACTCTCCGATCATGATATTTCTCTGGTATTGATGGACTGCCAAATGCCCGTTATGGACGGGTTTGAATCAACCCGTAGCATTCGAAACCTGAGCAAACCCTACTGTGATGTACCCATTATTGCGGTCACCGCCAATACAATGGAAGGTGATAAAGAACGCTGTCTCCAAGCAGGCATGGACGAGTACTTAAAAAAGCCAGTAGATGCCAAAGCCCTGCAAACTGCCATCGAGTCTCACCTACGCCACTAGCGTTGCGTCTTTATTCCTTAACGAAACAATCGCTGTGCCCACACGGTTAATCCTGCCGTTACACTACCGAAGTGATTCCCGTCTAAGATTTCAATATTCCCGATTCGCTGCTCGATTGCCTGTCGGATTACCGGTGATTTAGCTGAGCCACCCGTAATATAAATCACGTCAGGTTGGCATCCAGCCTGGCGAATGGTTTCTTCCATTAGCGAAATCACGCGAGACAATGGTCGCTCCACCGCATTCGCGAACTCTCCGATACTAATCTCGCAACCAAGACCCGCCTCAATATAATCCAAATCCACCTCTGCCACTTGCTGATCTGACAACGCGATTTTACATTGCTCAGCACTTCTTACCAGATGGTAATTTTGCTTTTCCAATCGCAACTGGATAAAGCGCTTAAGCAATTCAGGCTCAGTGGTATCAAGCATCAATTGATCAAGGCTATAACCCGTTTTCTTGTCGTTAAACGCTGTTTGTGCGCCAACATTGTTAGTACTTACGGCATCCCAATAAGACTGAATGGGCATCGGCAAACCACTCTTAAGAGTCGACAACATACCAAATAGCGGCATTAGGTTCTTTCCGGCTAATTGGATATCCAGATCGTTTCCGCCGATACGTTCACCGCTGTGGCCTAAGAAATCGTCCTTTCTTTCAACGGCTTGCCGATGGTTTGGACCCATTCGCACCATCGCACAATCGCTTGTACCACCACCGATATCCACCACCAGTACGGTTTTGTCTTCCGTAAGGCGAGTTTCAAAATCAAACCCCGCGGCTAACGGTTCAAACAAGAACTCCACGGAGTGAAAGCCTGCGCGCTTGGCAGCGACCGTTAATATATCAATCGCCTGCCGGTTACTGTCCTCGGCATTCATACCTTGAAAGTTTACCGGACGACCAATCACACTGTGCTTAATCTCATAACCTAACTGCTTCTCTGTGCGAGCTTTGATCGATTGCATCATCGCAGTCACGATATCTTCAAAGAAGTTAACGAATTCTGGCCGCAGGCCGCTTGCCCCCAAAAATGACTTAGGTGACTTAACAAAATAACCCTCGCCAGGTAACGATAAATACTGATCGAACGCCTCTGACCCAACAAACAACGCCTGTTCGCTAGATAATATATCGTGTTCCCTTCTCACCCGTCGCGCATTCGCCAATGCCCCAGCACGTAATTCTATATAGGCTTCTTGCTCTGTAGCGCTGACAATACCTTGTCCCACAGACTCACAAATCAGCTCTCGCTCCAACGCGTAGAGGGCTGAGGGCATATAGGGTTGCCCCCGATCGATGGGTACTAAATGAACTTCATTAGTCGCTTTATCGATAACACCCATTGCACAATTGGACGTACCGTAATCAAAGCCTGCAAACATAGTAGAACCCTAGAGAGAATTTCGCTAACACCAAAATGTCGCGCAAAATAGCATATTGCAGCGACACTGTCATTAGTCCGATATGGTTGAGAAACAGAGAATAGTGGTAGGTTTGTTGATCAATTCGCAACAAGATAATCATCTGGAACCCTTTCAACGACCCAAAACTGTTGAATCCCATGATGATAGGAAGATCACACGACATGGAGTATATGCAATAAGAACGAGTTTTCCGCAGGAAGCATCACCGAGCAGGAAAAGCTCCAGTATTCAGCTGAATTCTCTCAGTGATCGTAAGCGGGATCCATGGAACCAATATGGCATTCTGTTATTGGTGCTTGGCTTGGGTAGCCTTGCTGTAGTGAAGGGCCTAAAAAGCTAAGTGCTGCGACGCTTATCAATAGCGATCGCTGTCAACACAATGACAGCGATCTTGTCTTACTAAATACGTACCTTTCTCAATAGAATATCTTTAAACATCACCCAGTCTCCCAAGAAACTATACACCGGGTACTTAAATGTCGCCGGTCTATTCTTTTCAAACACAAAGTGTCCAATCCAGGCAAAACCATATCCTATTAATGGTAACGCGAATAACAGTGCCAGTTTCCCCGTTATGATGCTGTAGCTCAATACGGCTAACACCGAAAGGCTGCCGACAAAGTGTAATCGACGACAAGTAATATCTTGATGTTCACTGAGATAAAAGGGATAGAACTCGGCAAAACTGTCAAAGCTCTCCTGTTCTTGCGCTTGCTCACTCATAGGTCACCTCGTTGTAGTAATGCGGTATTGTGATAAACACCTCAATAACTTTATCATAACTAATCTATGCGTATTGCTCTATATCTCAACAAGACAATAGAATATCTTTATGGGTCAATGACGACATCCACCCAACAGAGCGTCATTTAATGAAAACAACAGCTTCCTGGTGGTTGAGCAGCACGGCAAATGCGTTATCCACAAGACAACATCACCACACTATGGCAGCTGGCAGAACATGCTTCAGGTGATACAACCCTCGGTCTAAGCATCGGTTAGCTGAAGATAGCGATAAACTTGACAAGAATATCGCTATCATCTTCGATTTTGAAGGGGATCAATTGCCTGTCTCTAGGCATACCATAGACATGGCAATGAAGAAATCGCCAATCAACTCAACATCAGCAGCAAGACACTTCAGCGAAGATTAAAAGAAGAAGGCGTATCGTTTCAAGAACTGCTGAACCAGGTCAGAAAATCTCTTGCAATACGTCTACTCAACCAAGAAGAGTTTACTCTATATGAGGTTTCTTACTTATTAGGCTTTGCAGAAACAACAAGCTTCCTTCGAGCATTTCGGCGCTGGTTTAGTTGCACACCCAATGAATATAGAAAAGCCAATAACCTATATGACTAACGCATAACCAGATCGCAATCAATCCTAGGTTTCACCTGATCTATCGTAATTTTTTCCAAGTGGATTGGTACACATTCCCTCATCCTACGAGCTTATTCTTGATACTCTACTAGGATCGATACCCGATGAATAACAACAAAGAACTCCTGCTCAACAAAATATCCAAATTTAACCTATCCCCCGACTCCCAGAGTATTTGGCGCACCATTGAATCCAGTGTCGCAAATCAAGCAAAGATCTTCTACGACAGGAGAGTCGACAATGATAATCAAGGTTCTGCATTTTTCGATTGGTGGGAAAGCTGCTGCGATCTGCTTCTTCACCGTCAATTGGCCATTTCCGATGTTAACTTCGATGCCCGAAGTCACAAAGGAGATGAATATATCGAAATATTCAATCAAGGGCCGATTATTATCGACGTATCTGCACTGCGTATCAACGCCGGTGACAAAGGTCAGGATTTTCACTTCCCCAATGACACACTGATGATGCCACAAGAATCACTGCGCATTTATACCCAAAAAGAATCGTCTCTCAGCTTTAACAGTAAAACACCATTACTCAACAACAAAGGCGATACCGTATATCTCTATGATAAAGACGATATCGCCATCACCTCGTGGGCATATGGAAACGAGGTCAATAACGATATCGAGATAGGTGTGATTAATTACGATGGCAAAGAAGCCAGAACGGAATCTGACGAATTTGTCGAAATTGCCAACGCTGGACAACATTGTCTGGACCTATCTTTATGGGAAATAAGTGCTGGCAAGAATCAGAATTTTGTTTTCCCAGAAGGGACCAAAATACTGCCCTTTAGCGCAGCCAGAGTCTACACCAATTTGGTCGATCACTCTTCAGGGGGGTTTTCCTTCAATAGTTCCCGAGCCATTTGGAACAACAATGGCGACGTAGGCAAGTTATCAAACCCCGCAGGCGAGCTCGTCTCGGAATACTCCTATGGTAATGCCATAAACGCATAAGAATCGTTTCCCATTGATTTATCCACTATTCGGAAGGACATTGACATGCAACAAGAAACAAGCGAACCCACATCAATCGTCTCTCCAGACATTGCAAAGATAA
Organism: Gammaproteobacteria bacterium 45_16_T64; assembly: GCA_002162955.1. Taxonomy (GTDB): domain Bacteria; phylum Pseudomonadota; class Gammaproteobacteria; order Pseudomonadales; family Ketobacteraceae; genus 42-54-T18. Next base: position 47,989 of record MABD01000048.1, on the reverse strand, counting down.
TCAATGATGGCCAACGACTTATTACCTTTATTGCCAAGGATGGCGATACAGAGCTTGATCCCGACGTTACCCGAATCATCATCGACGCAAAATACAAAATGTCCAATAATCAATGGAGCGCAGAGGACGAGGAGGTGTTTCTTATAAACTACGACAAACTCGCGAAAATTGTTTATCCCGTAACAGTAGAGAGTTTGCATTCGATCATACCTATATATAAGGGTAAAAAACGTCTCACTACCAGAGCCGAAAGTGCAGTGACGTCATACAGACGCTATACCATGTTTGCCCTAATACTTCTATTGATCGGGCAAGTATACTGGTTATGTGGACACGAACTACAAGGTAATTTGATCAATATTATGGCGGATAGAGAAACCCTTCGAACAAATCTAGAAGACATGGAAATAGATAGTGCAGACAGACATGGTCAACTCATGAAAATCGAATTAGTTAATCAAAAATTGGATGCCAATTATAAGCTCCTGGTGCTTTGGAATAAGGCCTGGTCGTTTGGGTTAGAATTCAGCGACACAATGCCACGGTATTTACAAGCAGAATATGAGTCCAAAAAAAACCGCTACGACCTAGACAGAAATCAAAATACTACAGCACTGCAAGAGCTAGAGTTAGCAAAGACTCTGCATCAAGTACGTATGGTGTTATTTGAAAATACACTATCTGCAAACTTCATTCTTACCACCTTTCAAGGGTACATACTGCCCTTGCTCTATGGATTACTTGGAGCGCTGATATTCGTACTAAGGAGCCTAATGAACGAGGTAAAAACGATGACTTATACACCAAATTCAGAAATAAAATTTCGCCTCCGCCTCACATTAGGCGCACTTGGGGGAATGATCGTTGGATGGTTCCTAAAGCCCGACGAGGCCAATGCCATCGCCTCACTATCACCAATGGGATTAGCATTTCTTATGGGGTATAACGTCGACCTACTGTTCTCCATCATGGATAAGGCGATAGATAACATTAGGAAAAGCATCGAAGCCCCTGCAAAAAGATAAATTTACTTGCTAGCACACCGATAGGCCGTGAACATATTATGAGATCGTTTAACCGAATATTGCTCTCTACTCCTAATACCGAGCCCAACGAAGACATCCAACAATCAGGATATGCCAAACTTCCGGAGAGATTTCATCACCATCGACCTAAAGATAATACTCATGATAAGCAATGGGAGTCCATTTATGTTTATAGAAAAAGAATAGTAAAAAAAGCAATTACCCAAGAAAATAAACGTAACTTAGACAAAATAGAAAAACGATTACGCACTATAGACTATGAAAGATCAATGTTAGAGAAAATGGCGAGAATACTTCGCATCCTCACAAAAACGTAATGTTTATATGACGACCTTATGAACCCTCAGCTCGTTGACGATATTATCGTCACATGGCCAACCCATAATTGGAATTGGCCATTTTTTTTGGCTATCTATCACTATTTAGTGACAATCAGATGATCGTTTGCATATTCTGATGAATTCGTAAAATTCGGTAGGTTCTTTCCGTTTATTCTAGATCAACATTAGGGGATTATTGTTCAGTGCTTTGGCGTATGGTATTTTATCCGTTTTATCTAAAAATCGAGGGGACTAGTGTCTACATATTCCGTTTCACTCAATGATCACTAGCCCCTCGCAGACATTAACTGGACAGCAAGAATTGTGTACGCCGGGTAAATCTATCTTCAGGTACACCAGACCAATTATCCCGATGGGTCAGATCATCAGTAAAACCAGTCAAATCATTATCAGAGACCAAACGTTGAATACGCTTTCTGCTTGCCGGCGTATAATCCCCGCGATAGCGCAAATCAATCATGATGTCTCTTATTTTTGGTTCAAGATTATCCCAATCAACCGCACCATATATCTCCACGCAATCACCCTTATCGCAAATCCTTCTTACGTCTTTTTCTATCTCATCATATATTTTGAGAAATAGCTGCTCTTGAGACTCCATCGATATTTCAAAATCTGTCAATTTCTCCTGTTCGATAAATGCCTTTGCCGCATCACCAAATAATCCTGATGCTCCTCCTAGTGTAATAGACACTGTTCCATCTACACCCGCATCGGTAAGGTCTTGAGTGATCTTTTCAGCCGACTTTTCTTTCATATCGTAGCCTCGACCAATCGTCAATCCTGAAGTATCGCCAGGCACATGGAGGACCCTACTATGAAAAGGACCACCTTCCATACCTTCTGCTTCGTAGGTTACCGTTCCTTTTTCTATTGCCATATTCTATCTCGCTATGTGTGTTTGCTTCTGGAATAAACAGTCTAATGACCAATAAATTAGTCTGTCTTCGTAATCAATCCCATTCATACAACTTGAGTTGAAGCACATATCTTCCCACATCTTTTTCTTACTTTACTCGGGGTAATGTATGTTAATGTCATTTCACCGCACCTCTCACCGCAACACCGTCATGATTGAAGATAACGAAGGCATCTTCAAAATAGTTGAAGGGAACCTTTAGATTCCCCGGCGGTTTACGCTGAAAATTGATCGCAATGTCTGGCGTTGATACTATGCCAACTGGCATCGTCTCTGGAAGCGATTGCCGCGTAATTATTCGGTATGCGTAATCAGCTGCCAATTTTGCATTGCTCTTAACACTCACTCCTATGGCCATAAAGACGCTAAGACTATTAGCGATAACGTGACTAGGTGTCATGCTTAACACGGGAATACCGTTCGCATAATAGTTAATATTTTCAATCATCGAAAATAAATTTGAGCTCCCCGTCACCAGAAATATACGCTCATCAATACGAGGAGGAAAGCGATTAAAACGCTGCATCGGTCCGTAGAGGGTTTCATCTAGTCGATCGAAATCCACTTCAATCATATTCAGCTCAATATCAACGTCACTATTTACCAAGTATCTCTCTAACGGTTTAACCTGTGTGTTTATAAAATTCGGGTTATTTCCGTCGTAAATAATGGCAATGTACCGAAGTTTGGTTAGAAATTTATCTTTCAGATAGGCAACCTGAGTATCTACGCCGATACGAGTGGAGGTATAAGCAATATTATTTAAACTCATATTAATCGTCGAATTCACCCAATTCATTGATATCGGGTCCTCACTACACGACGTCACGACTGGTAACCGCCCTCCAGCATAATAATCTGTAATGAAATCGGTTGTTGCTGTTCCCATCGATACGATCAGGTCTATACCCATTGACTCCGCAACGTCGATGGCTTTTTTTGCACGCACAATATCCCCCTGGTAATTGAGTAGAATAAATTCAACGCCCAAACCCCGGCTACGAAATTCTCCGATGATGATTCTCGAAGACACATCGTAAGCGCTCGACCATGTTGATGATAATATCAATATCTTCGCTTTTGAGGGTCTATCCGCAGAGATCACTGTCGGTATCATTTGGTGTTGATCGATATCAACACCAAACATCCAATCAGCTTCCGCCGCCTTACAACCAATACTTTCTCCACTACTTGCAATCGATGTCAATTTCAGTCGTTCGCAGATCACAGAGGGTTCGTAGGCGTACGCCGATGGCAGAGTCAATGCCAGTGTCGATACAATCAGATAGATAAGCGTAAACGCCTTTATTTTATTCATCAGAATCCCCTACTGGTCGAGTCAATTTATTCTCACCCATTAGTTTGTAGAAATAGACATAACTAAAAAATATTGAAACCAAAAATACAAGAAAACTATCGCGTAGCACTCCCCCTAATTTTTCGTATATAGCCCTCCACCGAGTCTTGACGACAATTTCGTAGCGTAGTGGCTGACCTTTCCATTATGCATAAGATAAACATGACTGACTTCAGGGTTGTTAATCCGATATTTCTCAAAATAATCACCAATACCGGAGAAATCTCTATCTATATCAAAACCGAGTGTTATTGGAACATCGAGGCTTGTTTTTAGCGCACTCGCTAAGGAATAGGACTGTCCTTTACTACCCTCCCCCAAAATATGAATAAGACCCAGTATGATGGCTAATATATATAAACGTATTCTGTCGCTACGTACCACGAACGCTTGGACAAGCAGACTACATAGTGTCAGATAAATTAACTTCGGTGTTATTACGAAATTAAGGGGCAAAACAACGAAAATACTCGCGAGTTATATGTGGCCACCACGACTACAAGCTCACATTTATGAACACAATCCAATCACTTTGTGTCTTAGATAATCAATACTCTCCTTTTGCGCCTATTTTTCAATCGAAATGATCAATTGATGTTCCACCCAGCGCTGGTGTAATAACGTGTAATATTTATTTTGTCCCATCTGTATAGAATGAACTCAGTGCAATAAATTGACGACGATTAACTAACAATATAACTACAAATCAAAATCCTATTTCGTGTAATTATTACTTTTCACTTTTTTTGCATTATTATTCGATCACTTACATTTCTATCTGATTTTTCCTATTGGATATATGAGCATTTACATTTATCACATGCTCTTTATTTGCGTTCCATTTTTTTATTTATCCTAATATTTATCCTCATAATATCCTCCAATTTATTCTCGAATATTTTTCGCCTGTTTTACAAAAATAGTTAATTCACCTGAATAGACCATTGTTTATTCCGATATAAAATATGTGTTTACCCCTATTTTGAATCTCGACACTTGATTCTTAAATCACATATCTAATTATAGGATTTCTCAATGAAACTCGGTTCGAATAATAAAAATCTTGGCCACCAAAATATCAGTGAAAATCAAACTCAGCTACAACACTTCTTAACCGAGGTTATGGATAAGGCCAATATAAAAGATGGCGCCATCAGATTCTATAAAAACAACGAGATAGACACCCCACTAAAATCTCTTGAACTCTCATTCGAATTCGGCAAGACCAATAAGGACAAGTGTAAATCCATCCCTATTCTGTATCAGAGAAAGATCATTGGGGACCTGTTATGCGAGAAGGAAAAATTCCATTCCAACAATGAACTCATTAATTTCCCACAAATAACAAAGACAATGGCACTGCTATTTAAACGTTTTAAAACCAATGAAAGCGCTGGGCAATCCTATAGCCAGCGCCCCGTACTCATCGGATATAGCCAACAATCACTTAAACTTGAGAGCTTTATAGAAAAAGCAGCGAGCGCAAGCTTTCCCGTTATCATTGAAGGGGATATTGGCAATGAAATGTCCGCAATCGCCCATGCAATCCATAGCAATAGCCCTACTCCTGGAACTCCATATGTTGAAATTGATTGCTCAACAAGCAACCATGTTTCATTTGATCAACGATTGATGCAGAGCTGGGAACAAGCAATGGGTGGCACCCTGTATCTCCATGAAATCAATGAACTATCTCTTTCACAGCAAAGCCTTCTTATAGGAAAATTGGCATCCGACGTTAAGATCATCGTATCGTCGACTAAGCCATTACATTCCCAAGTCAACAATGGTGATTTTTATCGCCAGCTCTATACCGCGCTAGATTTTCTTAAAATACATATACCACCATTAAAGGAAAGGAAAGAAGATATACCCTATATGGTAAACCTTTTACTACTTAGGTATCGTCAATTTGACCTGCAAACACTGTCAGAATCAACGCTCCAAGAACTATACAATTTCGACTGGCCAGGTAATTTTATACAGTTAGAGCGAGTCATAATAAAGCTGCTTACATTCGCCAATAGTAACCCAATAAAATTGAACGAACTACACTCTCTACTGCCAGAAATTATCAGATACGAAAATGATAGTGATACCTACGATGTCATTACCCACGATGACATTATTGAAAGCCTAATCAAGAATGATTATAGACATCTTTCCACTTTACATAAGAGTTTAGAAAAATCGCTAATTTTTCTTGCTGAAAATTATTACGACAACATCACTCTTGATGATCTAGCCAATAGCGCACATGTCAGTGCATCACACCTTTCTTTCCTATTTAAGAACCACCTAAATAAAAGTTTCAAAAAAATACTTGCAGAAATACGGATAGAACACGCCAAGTGTCTATTCCAAACGTACCCACATAAAAGAATCACCGATGCTTCACTAGAAGTTGGCTTCGGAGATCTAAGTCATTTTGAAAAAATATTTAAACGCCATACTAACATGACACCTCGAAACTACAAAAACAGCGTAAAGAAAACAAGAATTCTACAGTAATTAATCACTCAATAGGATCGAAGCAGTTAACCGTACAAACGACCTATTACCAAATTACCACACGAATTATTATGTAAATATATTGATATTGAAGAGGTTCTACCTTGGACGAACAATCTCCACAAGATATCTGCAACGAACTTGTAGCGAAATATGCACCATCAATTTCTCGCTCAATGCTCGTTCAAGTTACCGCACAAGCACTCGCAAACGCTGCCCAAAATGCAACGTTCGCACAACAACAACAGAATGTAATTATCAATGCGAATACAGCAGTTAGTGCCGGACTTTTACATGCGATGGGCGCTGCCTATTCGAAAAAATAATTCAGTGAATATCGTCCTTCGATACATCTCTGGAAAACCAAGGTTGACCTTTTAGGAAGACCAACTTTTACATTAGAGGAATATATCATGCCAGTAAACGAACAGATCACCGATTCAATGACACAAGTTAATACCAAGGTAGTAGGTGAAACACCTGCGATGGCAATGGGAAACATGTTGTTAGCCAGCAGCCAAGCCTTGAGCACTGTTGCGTTAAATGCCACTGCTGGAAATCAACAAGGCGGCATCACTATGCAAGCAGCAACAGTTCAGGGTGTTAACTCCCTGATGGCTACAGGCACCGCCGTAATTGGTAGAGCGTCAGAAGAGATTATTGAAAAGGGATAATACCCTAATCACTAACCTTCAATATTCTAGCCATTCAACGTCAGATTTATTTGGAATATTACTATGCCAGTAAACGAGCAGATTACCGATTCAATCACTCAAGTAAGCACCAGCACAATCGGAGGAACGCCAGCGCAAGCAATGGCTAATTTGTTGATGCCAACTAGCCAAGCCCTAAGCACCGCCGCACTTAATGCGTCGGCTGCACAACAACAAGCCCAGACCACCATGCAATCTGCAACGGTGCAGGGTATTAATTCGCTTATGGCCATCGGTACCGCAGTTGTAGGACGCGGCGCCGAATCCATTCTCGAAGAAGGCTAATCCAGCCTTTAACCCCAATGTGTGAAAACACATTACCTTAAACTTAAGAAAATACAGGAAATTATTATGCCAGTAAATGAACAAGTAACTGATTCGGTAACTCAAGTTAACACTAAAGTTGTAGGCGAAACTCCAGCAATGGCGATGGGCAACTTACTTATGTCTACAAGCCAAGCTTTAGGCACTGCAGCCCATAACGCTACTGCAGCTCAACAGCAAGCTCAGATTACTATGCAAGCTGCAACAGTACAGGGTGTAAACTCCTTGATGTCTATCGGTAGCTCTGTGATTGGACGTAGTGCTGAAGGTATTATCGAGAAAGATAGCTAATAGACTGTATTAGTCTAATTAAGTCTCTATTTTGTATTAACCGCAAAATAGAGACTTACACTTTCATCTACGATACAAACCTTTCCTCATTCTATCCGGAAATCAACCATGTCAAATGTCAATCAACCACCCGAACCCGGCCAAACTGCCGTTAGCAATGCACAACAATCCATTGCCCAATCAACTGCATTGGCACTAGCCGACGCGACGGATAATTTGCGAAATCTCAACACGCTTAGTACCACCGCCATAGGCGTTGCTTTATCTCAGTACATTGAAACTGGCGACACCAAATTTAGCGATATCATTCAAGAAGCCCAACAAGTCGTTACCCGCGGTGCTGAGAACTTTAGTGCTGTCGGCGAAAAAATTGCCACGGTGCTGCATGAAAAATCGGAAGATTAGGCGGAGAGATAGTATCGATATAGGCATACGATAAGAGCACTATAGAGACAAGTATTTATTCCTAATAATTCGTCGTTTAGCCCGATTAAGCAATTTCATTTTTAACTACTTTAGTTGCACATGCCCGGTTCTTGCAAGCTATTCAACCCAACATATTCAGGAGCGATTCATGAGCGACGACAGTAGCCCCACCCAACCCAACAGTTCAAGTACAGGAACAGATAACCCTTTTTCCAGTCAGGCAACCGGTTTAGTCGAAACAACCTTTGCGGAAACCCTTGGCTTATCTATGCATAACGCCGTATTAAATCAACAAAGCGCACAGATGACCGCATCCGCATCGATTACCAATGCCTGTGCAAGATTATTACAGTCACCTCAGCCTATTGCCTCATCCAAAGATTCCGATGACAAGAAAACAGAAGATACCGCACCCGATGACAAAGGGGGTACAGGGGGCAACAATAGTGACGAAATCAACAAACCTGAAACGCCCAAGAAATGGCTAAAAATTAAAAATTTCATGAAAAAGAAACCTAAAACAACGGTTGACGAAACCCCCGAGACGCCTATTCCGACCGAAACGGAATCTACAGCGGAGCCTACTTCAGTGGAAGAGGGTTCTGACAAATGAGCTCCCTAAAGTCAATCATCGATGACGTAGATACTCACCTAACACAAGTACGCAGTATGACAAAAGAACAAAATCAGTCTGTCGGTGATCTCATGAAAAAGAACAAGCAAAACATAGAGGCGTTCAGTGCATTTGTCGATGCGAAAAATATTAGCGAAAAAGTAACGCAAACAATGAAAGATATTAACGACGAGCTTGATTCTTCGATGAAGGATATCGAACAGAAGCTTCAGGCGATTCAACCCAAAAAATAGTCTCAACCTCAACAATTAAGTTCATAAACCCCATAGGAAAATACACAATGGCTACCACTGTAAACGAACAAATCACTGACTCCGTAACACAGGTCAACACCAAAGTACTGGCAGAAACTCCCGCCATGGCGATGGGTAACCTCTATACCGCCATGGGACTTGCCCTATCCAACGCAAGTGCCAACGCTGCTGCATCACAACAACATGCGGGCATCACAATGCAAGCAGCAACCGTACAGGGCGTCAATTCTCTTACTGCGATAGGAACCGCGGTACTGGGTCGAGCCGCAGAAAGTATCGTTGATAAGGATTCGTAATTTCATCCAAGGTAAGCCATCAACACGGCTTACCTTGGTATCTTTATTTTTCTCTACGTGAAATGGTTTTCCCATGGCAGAACAAGAAATCAAGGATGTCACTGAAATCATTAGCCAGCTAAGTGAAGCCAGCATGGCCGATACCATTGGATTAATGATGCAAAACGCGATCACCATTCAACATAGCATGCAAACCGTAACCAACGCATCCATATCCTCTTCTTGTGCACTCATACTTTCAAAAGGCGGAGGTTAATACCTCTAGTTGTCGCCCCGCGAACACTAGGGAAATCCTACTACCATGTCTGATAACGCCTCCCTCTCTAAAGCTCAACAAGCTGTTGCGCAAAGCACTGCCATTGCTGTTCAGGATGCCGCCGATAACTTACGTAACCTAAGTACAATAACCAGTACCGCCATTGGTGTCGCTCTGGCGCAATTACTCGCTACGGGTGAACCTAAATACGTCACGGTTATCCAAGAAGCTCAAAAAGCCCTTGTCAAAGCAACTGAGAATTTTGCTGATGTAGGTGAGAAGTCCGCAAAGATACTTAAGGATTTTTCGTAGTCTAGGAATTGAACCTCTATTAGTAAACCCCCAGAATGAGAATTTACTAATAGTCAGAATAAAACAATCATTACACTCTTTTGATCTTTGCTATAGTTCTGCGGTTATACCAAAATAACTACGCATGATAAGCCACAAGACATAGGCGTGGCTCCCCTTCTCTTTTAAGATGGCTTAACCTTGAAATGCTCGAACTACCCTGCAAACTAGTATCAAGAACATAAGCACATCGTAAGCTATTATCGATATCCTTAAATAGCACCGCGTCTTTATTGGATACCACCCCATAGAATGCAAACAGTGCTTTTAGTGACAGTGTGGGGTTGCTCTTTTTTAATGCATCTATTCGGTCAATATCTTCTTCAAATTTCGTTAGTTCTTTCTTGTTAAACGACGGCGTACTGGTACCACATCGAATTTCAAAAAGATGCCTTGCGTTATCCAACTCAAAACCAAAATCACACCGAGAGGCAGTACGCTTCTCTTTTACGACATCCACCCCTACCTTCTTTTGATACGATAGGTATTGTTGCACACCCTCACTATCCTGAAGACCCAAGTATTGCTCCTCAGTTTGTACAAGCTGTGGCCCCCCGACATTATTCAATAGGTGCACAAACTCCGCAGTCAGCCACTGTTTCCAACACTTTTTAAGATTGATCTCGGAAAAAATTGTGTTGGCACGTTCAAAATCATAGTTATTTTGGATCAAGGATAGAAATGTATGTGTATTCATAAAGCGTGATCACCCATCAGTTAGAAAACTACTACCTTACTGATTCATAACGACAAAAACCCCGCCAAAACAACGATCCTAGCATTAGCCCTAAGCACTCTAGGACGAACCACCCCACACAGTAACAGTAATACCGTAGACTTTCTCAATTAGGACGTTTATTCTCAGCCGCTATAAGGATTGCCTAGACAATCACCATATCGTCTATGATTATGGAGTACCGCACCCATGCCAAAGCTATCGATCACATGTCTAACGTTTGCCCTCATAAGCACCTCCATGCTTAGTGGCTGTACCGTAGAGAAAGTCCGCGTCTGGCAACGAGGCCACCTCGCCAACCCCGTCATGACCCGTGATCGCAGTAGTGCACAAGCAACACTCGAACAACATACTTATAGCGCAAAGGAATCCACAGCAGGTGGATATGGAACGGGAGCCGGCGGTTGTGGCTGTAACTAACAAAAAAGGACACAAGAGCGAAGCGTTAACCGCATTAATGGGTGCAGCATTAGCGCTACCGGGGATTAACGCTCAGGCCGCCGAACAAGGCTATCGCTCAGACCAAGTATCTTTTGGCTATCATCATACGGAATATAAAGAATCCGGCGACCGGATGAGTGTGACGGCGGACCAACTATCGATTACAGTGCCCATAGGGCAGAGTCTAGAAACCAACTTCACCGCCACCAAAGACGTCACCAGCGGTGCGTCTCCTGTGGTGAATTTTTTGGATGGAGAAGGCAAACCCCATCAATTTTTGGAAACCGGTGCTTCAATAGAAGATCAACGGGATATCTACGAAGGTACGCTGAGTTACTACGGTGACGGCAGCTTGACTAGCATTAAATTAGGCACCTCTGAAGAAGATGATTACGAATCAAACTACAGTAATATCAGTGTTAAAATTGATATTAATGACAAACTAACCAACCTTTCTTTTGGTTACGGTCATAGCGACGATAAGGTTTGGAATTCGTATAATCCCAATGTGCTGTTAGAAGAACCGTCTATATTTAATAATCGCCGAAAAGATGAATTCAGCATTGGTATTGGGCAGGTAATCAACCGAGATACTATTTTGCAATTCTCTGTGACCTATGTGAATAGCGAAGGTTTTCTTTCTGATCCTTATAAGAAATCTGTGGTTGTAGATGAGGCGCTAATCTATTCTCCTGAATTATTGCATTTTTTGGGTTTCACAGATGTTTCAGACTTCAGGGATCTAGACAATCCGATTCTTAATGTTGCCGGACTCTTCAGCACACTGACCGACCTTGGCGTTGTGCAGTTTCTAAATGATTCTGGAATTACCGCAGCTCTCAATAAATTATTTGATATTCCCGAAATTTCGGCCTTTGTTTTTGGCTTAGAAAAAGACAATCGACCAGAATCCCGCAACCAGATTATTTCACTGTTACGACTCAGTCATTATTTTGAATCAACCAATTCAGCGCTACACGCGGACTATCGCTATTCTGACGATGATTGGGGTGTCTACTCCCACACAATGGAGCTAAAATGGAATGTGGGGCTGGGCTTAGGTTGGCAAGTGTCGCCTGGTGTGCGATATTATACCCAGCATAGCGCCTACTTTTACGATACTTTTTTTGAGACGATTCCAGAACACGGTTATCTCACCAGTGATTATCGCTTAGCAGGATTTGGTGCCATTTCAAAAAAGCTAGAGATATCAAAATCCTTTGGTCGTGATTTTACGTTGTTTGTTCATTATGAAGAATACGATCGGCGATATGATTTTGAGTTAGGTGACCAAACCAATGGTGGAGAACTGGATGATTATACTTTTTCATTGGTTAGCGTTAGCTTCGACGCCAGTTTCTAATGTCTAACGCACGCCCACTGCAATGGTGTCATTACGACTTTAAGGCAATGGGATCACCCTGCAGTATCAGCCTGTATGCCCCCGACGCACAACAAGGCGCCAACACTATCCAACAGGCAGTGGCAGATATAGTTCGATTAGAAAATAAGTTCTCCCGCTATCAGAAAAACAATCCGTTATTTCACGTTAACCAAGCGGCGGCTAACGGTGCCAGTATTGCTATTGACGATGAATTCCGATCACTCCTTAATTACGCGGATACCTGCTATCAACAAAGTAACGGCTTATTTGATATAACCGCCGGAGCATTACGCCATGTGTGGGATTTTTCGAGCACAAACCTACCTCAGCAATCTGATATTGAACACGCGCTAGAAAATGTCGGTTGGACCTCCGTCACCGTCGAGAACAATCAACTGTCATTTGGTAAACCCCATATGGAAATTGATTTTGGCGGTATCGTGAAAGAGTACGCTGCCGATAGTGCAGCGAACATTTGCCTCGCCCAGGGCACCCGTCATGGTATTGTTAATTTAGGCGGAGATATTAAGGCCATAGGTCCACACCCCGATGGCAAACCCTGGCACGTCAACATTCGTGACCCTGAGCACCCTGGCAAGCATATGGGATCACTTGAACTCATTAATGAGGGTATTGCCACCAGCGGTAACTACGAACGCTTTATCGACATCAATGGTAAGCGCTATTGCCATATCTTGTCACCCAAAACAGGCTGGCCTGTCACGGGCCTGTCTTCTGTTACGGTCAAAGCGAGCCAGTGCGTGATTGCCGGTTCCGCCTGCACAATTGCAATGCTGATGGAGGACAAAGGTCCTGATTGGTTACGTAACCTCGGTGTAGAGTTCTTACATCAATGACCGATCAGCGGGTCGCAACTCGATTACCAGGCATAAAAAAAGCGGTGTTAGCATAGGCTAACACCGCTTTTTTTATTTAAGCGAACTACTTACACAATGGCAAGCAACTCAACATCAAATACCAATGTCGCGAATGGGCCAATGGCACCACCGGCACCTTGCTCACCGTAAGCAAGGCTGTAAGGAACGGTTAAGCGCCACTTTGATCCAACAGGCATCAATTGTAGTGCTTCAGTCCAACCTGCGATTACACCATTAACTGGGAATTCTGCTGGCTGTCCACGCTCGTAAGAGCTATCGAATACTGTACCGTCCAGTAGCGTACCGTGGTAATGCGTGCTTACCGTAGATTCAGCAGTAGGGATATCGCCTTCACCTGCAGTTAGAATCTCGTACTGTAAGCCAGATTCAGTGACAGTTACGCCGTCTTTCTTAGCATTTTCTGCTAGGAACGCTTCACCGGCAGCAGTATGCTCTTTAGACGCTTCCGCTTGCTTCTCTTGCATAATTGCGCTGATTTCACGGAAAGCCGTATCTAGCTCCGCAGGATCAACGGCTAAAGGTTGCTCATTTAATGCATCAGCAAGCCCCGCCAATACATTATCAATAACCATTCCATCAAATGGGTTTTGCTTTAGTTGATCACCCATTTGGCGACCAATACCGTAGCTCACTTTAGCTTCGGCAGTTGTGTATTCTTCAGACATAGTCTTCTCTCAATTTATCGATATCAATGGTTATTCTGGCGCTTACAATGGAGCCCTCTATTGCTGGGCCACTACGAAGCGTGGACGGATTCTAGCATAGAATCCTAATTATGTGCTTACCCACCACCAAACATCACGCCAGGTGTATCCGGTTGCCATTTTGGGTACTTCTCCATGATTTGGGCGAACATTATGGAATTCAACCTCTGCTGCAACCAAAATTGCAATTTTGGGTAATTAGCAGCATCAAACCAGGCCTTATCCACATGGGCGAATTGACGAATAAAGGGGAAAACAGCCATATCGGCCATGCTTAGTGACTCACCCAACAGGAAAGGCGACTGACATAACAGTGATTCCAACCGCTTTAAGAAGCCCTCCGCCTGGGAGCGATAATGCTCAGCCGGAAAATCAGGAAATCGATCGGAGTACTTGTACAGATCCAAATACGCCTTAAATTCACCGTCATTCTGCTCAATTAATGACTCTGCGTCATCCCGTAACCATCCATCCGGGTCATTCTGCTTTAGCGCCCACAGCATAATATCAATACTTTCATCAATTACCTGGTTAGCAGGAGTGATGATCACCGGCACAGTACCTTTTGGGGAGCGATGTAACATATCCGCTGGTTTGTCTCTAAGCACAACTTCTCGTAGCTCAACAGGCACTTGGCTGTACTGAATAGCCAATCTTGCTCGCATTGCATAAGGACAGCGCCGAAATGAATATAAAATGGGCCTACTGATCACGTTTACTTCCTTTCCTTTTATCATTCGTCAGCCTGGTTTACTAGCAACCAAAATCTACCTAATGGCAACCAATAGTAATGCGGCTTTCAATAGTCTACTCTATGGGCATACATTCATACGCCAACACGGACCCAACGAAGTATATTACTAATGAAGGAATCCCTACGTTATTGCCTTATCTGCCTTGGATGGCTCAGTGTTGTACTTGGTGTTGTCGGTATATTTCTTCCCTTGTTGCCCACTACGCCCTTCATTTTACTCGCCGCGTGGTGTTTCGCGAAATCGTCCCCCCGCTTTCACTTATGGATCACGAGCCACCCTAAACTAGGCCCAATCATCCACACATGGCAAAGTGGCGAAGGCATTCCACGTAAAACCCGCAATAGAGTGATAGCTGTTATCTGGATCAGCATGACAGTATCGATGCTGATTGTCGGTAAATGGTGGTCTGTGGTGCTATTATCCACTATTGGCGCGGGAGTGACTTGCTATCTGCTGAGACAGCCTGTCAGCGATGAAAACCCGTCTGTCGACTCCTTGCCTAGCAAAGATCAGTAGCGAATATTACGACCTTCTACACCCGTTATCGGTCGGATAAAAAACCCAATTTTTGAAATAACCTTTCCGGTAACCAACGCACGACCCACATAACCCACGCCCAATAACCCGGCACATAATGTACATAACGGCGAGATTCAAAAGCTTGATATATATGCCTTGCAGCATCATCGACCGAGGTGAATGAAAAATTTTTCTCATGATCCACCGTCATCGGTGAGTCAACCGGGCCCAACTTGAAAGTATATATTTGCAAACCCGATCCCCACGCAACGGATCTCATACCTTGTAGATACAAGTGTAGCGCTCCCTTTGCCGAACCATAGGTGAAATTCCTAGGCCGGCCTCTATCCCCCGCAACACTGGTAATAACACCAATCTTACCGTGAAACTGTGACGACATCAGGCCATGCAACACCACAAGCTGAGCAACGACTGTACGATAGTTAGTATCAACAATATGCAGCGCTTCGGACACTTGTGATTCACTGAGTAATTGATCACCAATCATACCATGAGCAATAAGCGCATAATCGAATGATCCTAACGCAGCATACGCGTCTCGAATAACTTGCCCGGTGGCCTCAATATCCATAAAGTCCACCACCCCGACACCAGCAACTGAGTGCCCTAACATGACGAGCTCAGACGATAACGCTTGCAAGCTTTCATCCCGTCGCCCAACTAAAAAGAAGTGATGATTGCTTTCTTGGTGTTCCTCGGCAAAATAACGGGCAATTCGCCCCGCAACTGCAGAAGTAGCACCTAAAATAAGAATGGTAGACATAAGTAGATTCCATAGAATTACAACGCGGATATTGTCTTAGCTTCCACTCCTGCGGTAAAGTATTTTCCAGCAGAGAAACCCCTCACACGAGCGCCTATTATGTTATCAACAATTCACCGTCTCAATCGCCAGCGTACCCAATTCGCTCTTTCAACACTACTCCTGTTCTTCATCAGCCTTACTACTGCACACGCAGGCACGCTGGAAAATGTGAAAAAACAGGGTTACGTTAACTGTGGCGTCAGTCAGGGCTTGCCAGGCTTCTCCAATTTGGAAAAAGACGGACAATGGTCGGGAATCGACGTTGATTTTTGCCGTGCTATCGCCGCGGCAGTGTTTAGTGATAAGTCCAAGGTTCGATTCACTCCGCTTTCTGCGAAAGAGCGCTTCACTGCGTTGCAGTCTGGAGAAATCGATGTGCTCAGTCGCAATACCACCTGGACGGCATCCAGGGATACCAGCCTAGGCATCCACTTTGCTGGCGTCATTTATTATGATGGCCAGGGGTTTATGGTCCGTAAAGATCTTGGGGTATCTTCCGCTAAAGAATTAGACGGCGCGACGCTGTGTGCGAATACTGGCACGACGACCGAGCTGAATATGTCCGATTACTTTCGCAGCAATGGCATGCAATATAAGCCCGTGATATACGAAAAATATGACGAAGTACTATCAGCTTATGAAAGCGGGCGTTGCGATGTATTAAGCACTGATCTATCTGGACTTTATGCTCAACGCTTACGCCTCAAAGATGCCAATGCCCATACCATTCTTCCAGAAGTCATTTCCAAAGAGCCTTTAGGGCCCGCCGTCAGGCAAGGTGACGACCAATGGTTCAATATCATTAAGTGGACATTGTATGCACTGCTTGAAGCAGAAGAACTTAATATCACTAAGAAAGCGGCCATGCAGAAGAACATACCCACTAACCCTCAAATCAGACGCTTCTTAGGTTTCGATGGTAACTTAGGTCAAAACTTAGGCTTGACCAATCAATGGGCAAAACACATTATTCTGGCTGTTGGCCATTACGGTGAAATGTATGAGCGAACGGTCGGAAGCCAATCGCTATTACGTATACCCCGAGAACATAACTCCTTATGGAAAGATGGCGGCCTTCACTATGCTCCACCGTTCCGGTAAGTAGCATGAAGTTTAACACCCGAAAAACACGAGCCTGGATTTACCAGGCTCTCTTTATTGCCTGCATTATTGCTATTGGGTCACTGCTGATACATACATTGCTACAGAATCTTGAGCAACAAGGTATCGTAACCGGATTCAACTTTCTGTCTCAGAATGCTGGCTTTGGTATTGTATTTAGCTTGATCGATTATAGTGAATCCGACAGCTATGGCCGCGTATTTTGGGTCGGATTAACGAACACCCTACTGGTTGCGGGACTCGGTATTTTGTTCGCTACCATTATTGGTTTTGTGGTTGGCGTTGCTCGACTTTCAAATAATTTTCTCGCCAAACAACTAGCATCATTCTATATAAGCCTTTTTCGCAACGTACCACTCTTACTGCACCTATTCTTTTGGTATTTTGCGATTCTGCAGCCATTACCAGGACCAAGACAAAGTATCGATTTCTTCGATATGGTTTTTCTGAACAATCGTGGCCTGTATATTCCTAAACTTATATCGGAAGACCAAAGTAATGGCTGGCTTTGGTTGATGGCCGGACTCATTGTCATCACCTTAGTACTAATTCGCGTACTGCGTTCTACTCACAAAAAATATGTATGGTTTGCTAGCATCATCGGAGCCATCATGATTTGGATCGGTGTTGCGCCTACATACACGGCCGAGATTCCAACGCTAACCCGATTTAATTTCTCCGGTGGTATCGTTATTATACCGGAGTTAACGGCACTGGTCCTTGCGCTATCCCTTTATACGGCATCCTATATTGCTGAAATTGTGCGAGCCGGTATTAGCTCTGTCGACAAAGGTCAAGTGGAAGCGGCGCAGTCTTTAGGATTGCGACCAAATCATACCTTAAGGTTAATCATTATTCCCCAGGCAATGCGACTTATTGTTCCACCACTCACGAATCAATATCTTAACCTAACGAAAAACTCATCCCTTGCAGCAGCAATTGCCTACCCAGACTTAGTTTCAATATTTGCTGGCACAACCCTTAATCAAACAGGGCAAGCCGTTGAAATATTGTTTATTACCATGTTGGTATACCTCTCTATTAGTCTGTCGATCTCCTTTTCCATGTCACTCTACGAACGTAGTAAACAGTGGAGTAAAACCTAGTGTATTATGTCGCAGTATCATTACGCTGGCTTAAAGACAATTTATTCAGTAATGCCGTTAACACACTAACCACCCTATCTCTCACCGCGTTCTTATTGTGGTCTCTACCGCCACTCATTGACTGGATGATCATTAACGCTTCATTTGTGGGATCAAGTAACAATGATTGCAATAACGAGGGGGCGTGCTGGGTATTTATTCGGGAATTTTTTCCTCGCCTGATGTTTGGGTCTTATCCAGAATCCGAACGCTGGCGAATTTATAGCACCGGTATTATCGCAATACTTTTCATTTTTACCGCACGACAATATCATCGCACAGCATTTTCAGTCATATTGTTTGGGTTATTCTCGATCATCGCTGTTACTTTACTCTACGGTGGGTTTTTGGGGTTATCACGAGTAGACACTCATCAATGGGGTGGACTTTTTCTCACCATAGTGATTGCAACGGTAGGGATTGTCGGAGCATTTCCTCTCGGTATTCTGTTAGCACTAGGTCGCCAAAGTCACCTACCCGTTATACGCGCTTTTTGCCATGTATTTATCGAATTATGGCGAGGAGTACCGCTGATCACGGTACTTTTTATGGCGTCGGTAATGCTTCCTCTATTCCTACCAGATAATATCGATATCAATAAACTGCTTCGCGCCTTATTGTGTATTATGTTGTTCGCCAGCGCATACCTTGCGGAAGTCATTCGTGGCGGCCTACAAAGCTTGCCCAGTGGGCAACAAGAAGCCGCTAGCGCATTAGGATTAACGTACTGGCAGCAAATGCGCTATATTATTTTGCCCCAAGCATTACAACGGGTAATACCCGGCATCGTAAATACATTTATTGGGTTATTTAAAGACACAACCCTGGTATTAATTATCGGTCTCTTCGATTTTCTCGGCATTGTCCAATCCGCGGCGACGAACCCCGAATGGCTAGGCCGAGCCAATGAAGGTTATGCTTTCGCTGCTCTTATTTTTTGGATTTTTTGCTTTTCCATGTCGCGCTATAGCCTTCATCTTGAACGTAAACAGGACCAATAGGACCCACTAATGAAACCCGATAGTAATAATGTCGTTCAGTTTACTCAAGTGAACAAATGGTATGACAAACTGCATGTGTTAAAAGATATCAATCTATCAATAAATAAAGGTGAAAAATGGGTCATCTGCGGCCCATCAGGCTCTGGAAAATCCACGTTAATTCGCTGCATTAATGGCCTAGAGCCGTTCCAAAAGGGAAAACTCACGGTAAACGGCTTAGCACTTGATAGCCTTTCTGAGATTAATACTATTCGACAGCAGGTGGGCATGGTGTTCCAGCAATTTAACCTTTTCCCCCACCTTAGCACCCTACAAAACTGTACCCTGGCTCCCATGAAAGTAAGAGGACTCAATGAAGCACAAGCAACCGAGATTGCTATGCACTATCTCAGTCGAGTCAACATTGCAGAAAAAGCGCATCAATACCCCAATCAACTCTCGGGCGGCCAACAACAGCGCGTAGCCCTGGCACGCGCGCTGGCCATGGAACCAGAAATCATGCTCTTCGATGAGCCTACCTCAGCGTTAGACCCCGAAATGATCAAAGAAGTATTAGATGCCATGATTGAACTCGCAGATTCCGGTATCACCATGGTGTGCGTCACCCACGAGATGGGGTTCGCTCGACAAGTCGCGGATCACATCGTTTTTATGGACCAGGGTGAAATCATCGAAACGGCGCAACCCTCTGATTTCTTTGAAAATCCACGAAGCAAACGCACACAACAGTTTCTCGACCAAATTCTGACGCACTAAATCAACAGTATTCCATTATTTGCCTTACCTAAGTCGTTATGTATGGCATCTAATCCACGCTCTCCTACAATTAATAGGATATATCCACCGCCCATGTAGGACAGCTCCCTTCCCATGACCGCTAAGAGCACTGAAACCCCCAAAAATGCGTTAGCCACTCAACTACTGCGAGTTGTTTTCAGCGTTTATCTTGGCGTTGCCGTGTCGGTTACCGGATTACATATGGCGGCGGAGTATTTCGATGCGGAAGAAGACATCTATAACGAGCTCGTACAGATCAATGAAACGTTTCAGCCTGGGCTAGCCCAAGCACTATGGAATATGAATGACGAACAAACCCAAAAAATCCCCGCCGGCATCCTCAACATGCCTGTGGTCTCTCGAGTACAGGTACTTGATGAATCTGGGAAAATCATTGGTGATCACGGAGACGTATCCGTTGGTGATAATGTACTACAACGCTCGTTTGATATTACCTATGAAAATTTAGGAAAAAAAACCAATATTGGTACGCTTATCATATCGTCTTCACGGGAGATATTGATCAGCAAGATCAGCTATGGATTTGCGTTTATCTTGGTAAATGCGGTGATTAAATCATTCGCCCTATGGGCCATTTTCCTATGGTTCGGCAAGCACCTTGTTAGCAAACCCTTGCTCTCCTTAATCCACGCAATCGATTCGTTGGATTTTAACAATCTACGTTCTAGCACAATACGTAACCCTGTTGAAAAAAATAATGAAATCAGTGTACTCGCACAATCCTTCAATACGATGGTGCATAATCTATCTGATGCAAAAGAAAAACTAAATAACAGCCACCAACAGCTAGAATTGGAAATTGAAGAGCACAAAAAGGCCCGTCAGGAAATAGAAGATCTTAATAGCGCGCTGGATGATAGGGTTCGCTTACGCACCCATGAACTACAAGAAGCCCAGCAGGAAGCCGAACAGGCTAACTTCGCTAAAACCCAGTTCTTATCGCGCATGAGCCATGAACTTCGCACGCCACTTAATGAGGTGCTTGGTTTTGCTCAAATTCAAGAGAGGCTGTTTAGAACAGGTACTAATCCTCGCCAAAAGGATACCACAAAACATATTCTTGGCGCGGGCAATAAGCTACTTCGCATCGTCGATGATATTCTTCATTATTCACAAATGGAGCAACAGGATGAAGATATCGTTTTGGAGACCTGTGATGTGGATATCGCCATTCAGGAGGCAATCCATCAAGCAGAAGACATACATTCAGAATCCAAGATTCAGATAAACTATTCACCCACAGGTATCAAAGCAAAATCGAACCTACTTAAACTCATGCAAATAGTCACCCACCTGATATCCAATGGTATTAAGTACAATCAAGATAAAGGCAGCGTGAATATTATTAGTACCGTTATCTCCGATACCTGTGTAGAAATCGCGGTACAAGATACCGGTGTTGGCATTGCGAAAGAACATTGGAATGTTATCTTTAGCCCCTTCATCCGATTGGAATACGCAGAAGCCAACGAAATTGGCGGAGTTGGTGTTGGCCTATCAATCTCTCGTATATTTGCTAGAAAGATGGGGGGGGACATCACGCTATCCCATAGTTCACCCGAGGGCAGTCTCTTTATTCTACGTCTTCATCGGGCAGAAGAACATCCAGTACACGAGCCTGAGACAGAAACTGCGTAATGCCCACCCATCATTGACCCTAAACCATACTCCAGAGTATATAGTCCCTGTTCCAGCCAACAATAGAGATACATTAAAGGGACAGTATGATCGAAGCTATTATAGGAGTGCTGCTAGCACTATTCACCATCACCATTAGTCGTCGACAACACTGGGAGCATTGGTCCTATACTGCCTGCCTCTTGTCACTGCCACTAATCTATATGTTTTTTGGACTATTCGCAGCAGAGAGTAATGTAATACTCACAGAATTTGTATTTGGAATCCCATACTTTGTTGCAGGCATACTGTGCATTAACTATGGATTTAAATTTTCAGGCTATATCGTCGCCACCCTTTGGATAAGTCATGGCATATACGATTTATTGCACCCGATGCTTTTTGTTAATTCTGGCGTACCAGCCTGGTATCCAATACTCTGCGCGGCAGTAGACATTATTGTTGGAATATATCTGTTTTCGACAATAATTCTATCTCAAAAATCTAACATTAAAGAACTCGGTCATCAGAAATAGTAATATTCCAGCCCCTTATCCTGGAATCATTGTTTCCGCTGGATCTTTAGGGTGTATCCCTGTGTAGGAAATAGCTCTGTGCAATAGAGTAACCATCTCTATTAGACAACACAAAACACAGAGCCTATGCATATGAAAAAATTACTCTTCCGTTCTTGCGAAGCTACCGATGGTCGAAAATTTGCGTTTCTGACGGATCAACCTGAAGTCGAAGACTGCTTTGACAATGGATATAAAGTCGCCTACAAAGACAACAGCAATGATTCAGAACTGCTGGCTGAATGGAACACACAGTTCACCGTTAAATCCCAAGAATTTTCCTTACTTCCCAGCACCAATGAAATACAAAGCGAAATAATGCAGGGATTTACCAATATGATCGAAAATTTGATCAAAGGTATCGACGTATTTTTTTGCGATTACAATCTGGGTATAGAGGGTGATCTACCTATGTGCAATGGCATTATGGAACAATATAAATCAACAGATTTCGTTCTTTTTTCTTGCGCAGACATTGTAGGCAGCGATCCAACGGTGCAGCCCTACATGGTTTCATATTGCTCCCCGCGCTATGAAACAGGTGCCAAGATTGCACAACAGCATAGAATATATTGTAAGACTGATCACTTCGCTTTTTGCCAAGCGACCAACGCTATTGTATTACAACGTAAAAAAGATGGCCTAATGGGTGGCCACATCCGTGGAGATCTAGAGGGCTACATTAAGGAACCTTGCGTCGATATAGGCACCGCTACAACGGCCATTAATCGTTTTGTTGAAGTACTACAACGTTTTAATGGTGACATCAAAGCACTTGCTTCACCGAATGAAACTACTGCCAAAATTTGACACAGCGGCTAAGGAAAACCGAACACTCCCTTAGACCATCATTCTTTTCATCCACAGGAAAAGGGCCCTCTTATATGTGTTAGCAGGTCGATAGCTCCCCAGCAACGTCCTGCTAAAATATTCGTACGGTTCCCTTTGTACATTGACATGTCCAACGTGAATAACGAAAAACCTATTGCTCCAATAAAAACCACAAGCTATTGGCGACTAGCAGAGTTCTTTCGCCGACAGGAAAAAAACGCTAATAGCGATATCACAAACACCAAAAACCCATTAACAGACATTGACTGGAGAGGGCGTACTTTTCACCATCATACCCAAGCACATCCTAATGATGATCAATATCACAACATACAGAATGATGAATTTATCGATGTACACACGGAAGAACCCACTGAGACACATCAGCCAATGAATAAGCCAGAAACACCAGTACCGCTTACCCCCGAACAAAAACGAATAAAGGAGTTAGAAGCCAGAATTCTAATACTTGAACAAGAAAAAGACATCTTACAGAGGGCCGCAGCCATCCTCATTCAAGGTCGCGAAAGAATCTAAATGTCATCTATTTATCTTATGCAGATTAGCTTATGTCCAAGAAAGTAAAACGCCGTAGATATCGAATTATTCGCATTATTCGACCTTATATGATGAGACGAAAAACTAGGGCGCGCATTCAGCGAAAGATTATCGTAGGCCAAGCCAACGCCAATAGCACACGCACAAACGCCGACAATAAACAATCGATTGAATCTGAAAGTACGTTGGAATCTAGCTTGTCCGAATCATCTTCGCCACTTACCGAGATAGATGGTCCGTTACATCCATCAGAGGATAATGTTGTTAATTTCCCTTCATCACACAATCCTTACGATCACCTGATCAGCCAACTTCCTACTTTACTCAGATCCATTCCAAATCTAATTGAAATCCAGGAAACCACTGACACTCCTGAAACTAAAAATATCAATAGAAAGAAAGCCATTTTTTCCACATCAATAGATCCTGATGTAGATACGCAACAGAACAAAACAGCAAGTAATATAGGATTACAATGGCGAACCGATAACAAGACTGATAGTGTAAAATCAACACACTGGTTTAATCTTCAAACCTCCAGCAGAGATACCTCCTGGCTAGGTCTATCGGAACAAAGTTATCGAAAAATACGGTTGGGTGGCATACCCACACATAATGATACCGCAACTACTTATGATCACACCTATGCAAAATTTTTCTACCAAAAGCTAGAAAAACTCGCAAACACTCATCATTATTCTTTAACCTGGTTACTGCTATTGATGTCTCCCACCTCAACGATTCGAGACTTCTTACGGCACGGTTCTGTACAAAACATTGGAAACGTCTATTGCTCCATAGAAAAATCGCCGTCTACCATCCTCGTTGATTTACCACTACAGGATTTTCTTAATAAGGCAATAGATCAGCAATTCATAGACGTAAGTAATAATGTAATCGAAGGATTTCTATCTTGTATGACGATTGAATCTACTACAAGACTATCAACCAATAATCTAAATGCTATGTTTAACGATATTCAGCTAGATTCAAAGCATAAAGTGTTCGAGATTCGCCACAATGAGCAGACGTTACATGTAGAAATAGAGGATAAACGTGTACAAATATATGGCTTAGGGAATAAGCCAATCCAGCTAAGCCATCATATATTTTTAGACAACCTTCGTTCTAGTTTAGTGCCAGAGATCAATTCCGACGTCTACCTACGCGTTTATACCACACCCAACGAGCTCGACACCTTACTTGAAAATCAACTTAGAGAAGCCGAAATAGAATGGCAACATCACAGACATTTATCTTTTATAGAATATCTTAATCTTGATACCTGACCTTACTTAATAAAATATCCGACAGCACGCCAGTGGCCACTACTCTTACTAAGAGTGACGGTTTCTATTGTCGACTTTTTGTTCTCGAACACGGTATTAAATAGAATAACAACATATTCTCCATCTGGAACACCCGCTAGCGAAGAATAGAACGTTGAACCTGACTCCGCTCTCGATATCATTTTCCCCAACGGTAATCGCGTTGCTTGCAAAGCTTGTTGCCACTTATTCGCGGTCAACTGCGTTTGAAAATAGGGATCAGAATTATCCCAACTTTCCGAGTATTCACCACGATCGACAATACTAAGCCAGTCCTTTGCTTTCTCGATTACCCCAACCTCTTGAGAAAAACCCACTGAAGAGATCAATAGACATATAATTAGTAGATACTTTTTCATAATCGTCCTTTTATTGTTATATCGTCATTCATAGAATATGAGCGTGATATAGCTGCTCACCTTGACTCCCTGGCGTTATTCATTAATGCAGATGCAATATTAACAGTCAACCTATTTCAAAAAACGACTCAGTTATCGGTTCTCTAGCGCAAACGATTACTTTAGACTTCGACAACCCAATAGCCGACAAACTAACACATTCGAATTCCAATGATTGAACGTATACATCTCGCCATTCTACGAGAAATTGATCGACAAGGTACGCTGACAAACGCCGCTAACCAATTGTGTTTAACTCAGTCGGCATTAAGCCATAATATTAAGAAACTTGAACAACAAATCAACGTCAAGCTGTGGATAAAAGATGGGCGAAATTTGCGTTTAACACCTGCGGGTCGATATATGTTATCAGTCTCCCAACGTATACTGCCTCAGCTCGAACATGCTGAACACGTAATCGAACAATTCGCCCAAGGATTACGTGGTAATCTGCGCATTGGTATGGAGTGCCACCCCTGTTATCAATGGCTATTAACCATTGTATCCCCTTTCCTGGCGGCATGGCCTGATGTGGACGTCGATGTAAAGCAAGCTTTTCAGTTTGGTGGTATCGGGGCATTATTTAATCATGACATTGATTTATTAATTACCCCAGATCCACTGTTTAAAGCCGGTTTATCTTTTATACCAGTATTCGACTATGAGTTAGTATTGGTCGTTCCCAATTCACATCCTCTATCAAATAAACAATCTGTGACGCCAAC
The DNA here is from genome assembly GCA_002162955.1 of Gammaproteobacteria bacterium 45_16_T64. Taxonomy (GTDB): domain Bacteria; phylum Pseudomonadota; class Gammaproteobacteria; order Pseudomonadales; family Ketobacteraceae; genus 42-54-T18. Next base: position 21,908 of record MABD01000048.1, on the reverse strand, counting down.
AGATATTCGTAATGAAACTCTGATCACCTATCCCGTACCACCCGAACGTTTGGATATATTTACCCAGTTTCTTACACCCAATCAATGCGGGCCAAAGAAGCATAAGACCATAGAAACTACCGATATTATGCTACAAATGGTAAGTGCTGGACGAGGTGTCACCGCACTACCAAGTTGGCTGGCGGAGCAATATAGAGAGTCGTTATCACTCACAACCATTCGTTTAGGTACCACCGGCATTCACAAGCATATTCACATCGGCATTCGAGAATCTGAAGAGCCTATTGATTATATTGAGAGCTTTATCACTATGGCCAGCATGAAGTCATATTAGCTTTACATTCATCTACACACCATATATTGTGCCTAAATCTGGTTGATCAACCATATCTAGTTTTTGATGTAATCATATAACGACATAAGGTTGATCTGAAAAGGGAATCCGGTGTAACCCCGGAACTGACGCGCAGCGGTATTGGAGAACGAACGCGATTGGGTGAAAAACCCAGGCAATGCAATATGACGATCATAATTGCATCAAGCCATCGCGCTAGGCTGAATAATATTCCCCATTATTCAACGCTCCTAAGTCCGAAGACCTGCCAGATATACATAACTTCCGTCTTCGCGAATCAAGACTCAGAAGGTTGCTTTCCTGCCTGAGTTTTATTCACTGCAAGAGCTTCCCCTGTCTGTTGATCGCTTTTGACGTGTTTCGCAACGCGAATTTACTCAAGGCAGGCACTATGACCACACCTTTTATTGCACCCCCTCTTCTCGACCAAGCGACATCCTTGCAAGTTATTAAACGCACAGGGGCAACCGTCACTTTTGATAACGCGAAAATATCCGTCGCTATGGCAAAAGCCTTTGTCGCCGTGGAAGGACAACAGATATCCGGCTCCTCCCGCGTTCGCGATACCATCACAGATGTCACCCAAGACATCATTCGTCGCCTTAATCGTCGCTACCCCAGCGGTGGCCGAGTGGACATTGAAGACATACAAGACTTAGTTGAGTTAGGCCTGATGCGTAATAGCTTTCAAAAAGTCGCACGCGCCTATGTGCTATACCGAGAAGAACATTTTCTGCGCAGAACCGAACAGCAACCAGAAGAAAACTCTCACGCCTTTGTGGTGTTGGGGGCCGATGGATTAGAGCACCCTCTAGACAGACAAGTCATTGCACAACGAATCCAGTGGGCCTGTACCGGCATTGAGGACGTTGATCCTCATCAGCTAATACAAAATCTACAAAAGTCGTTATATTCCGGGATGAAACTAGAAGACGTTAGTAGCGCAATGATTATGACGGCACGTGTGCTCATCGACACTGACCCAGGTTACTCTTACGTATGCGCACAATTACTACTGGATAAGTTATGGGGCGAAGTCACTGGTAGCCTCAATATTTCCTCGGCATATTACGACGACAGTCTCTACCCAGAACTGTTTGAGCTATGCATACGTCGTTGCGTCGATCATCGGTTATTATCTGACACCTTGCTGGGATTTGATTTACCTCGCCTAGGAGCAGCCCTTAAACCAGAACAAGATCGACTCTTCGGTTATTTGGGCATGCAAACCTTATACGACCGCTATTTTTTACATTGGCAAGAAACACGCATAGAGTTACCACAAACTTTTTTTATGCGCGTTGCCATGGGCCTTGCGATTAATGAAGACGACCCCAATAGCCGGGCTATCGAATTTTATCAATTGTTATCCAGCTTCGATTATATGACATCCACCCCCACGTTATTTAATTCTGGTTCCGTACGCTCACAGTTATCGTCCTGTTATCTCACATCAATACCTGATGATTTGGAAGGCATTTATTCATCCCTTAAAGACAATGCATTGTTATCTAAATGGTCGGGTGGCCTCGGTAACGACTGGACACAAGTTCGCGCATTGGGTTCTCGTATTAACGGTACCAATGGACAATCACAAGGGGTCGTTCCTTTTCTCAAAGTCGTTAATGATACCGCGGTAGCAGTTAACCAAGGGGGAAAACGTAAAGGTGCGGTGTGTGCTTATCTTGAAACCTGGCACCTTGATATCGAAGAGTTTCTTGAGCTTCGCAAAAATACCGGAGATGAAAGGCGACGCACCCATGATATGAATAGCGCCAACTGGATTCCCGACTTATTTATGAAACGGGTTTTTCAAGATAAAGAATGGACGCTCTTTTCACCGGATTCGGCACCAGATTTACACGATCTATACGGCGTCGAATTTGAATCGCGCTATGCATACTACGAACAGCAAGCCCGGAACGGAAATATCCCCCTACATAAGACCCTAAGCGCGACACAGCTATGGAGAAAAATGCTCTCCATGCTATTCGAAACAGGTCATCCATGGCTGGCATTTAAGGACCCCTGCAATATTCGGTCACCACAACAACATTGTGGCGTCATCCACTCATCTAACTTGTGTACAGAAATAACACTCAATACTAGCGCAAAGGAAATCGCGGTGTGTAATTTGGGCTCTGTGAATTTGGTCAATCATATTCGCGATGGGAAACTCGACCAAGCGCACCTAGAACGCACCGTCAACACCGCCATTCGCATGCTCGACAATGTCATTGATATAAATTTCTATGCCGTGGAACAAGCGAAAACATCCAATCTCAAACATCGTCCAATTGGCCTTGGTACCATGGGGTTTCAGGATGCACTGTATGCGTTAAACATTCCCTATGCCAGCATAGACGCCGTACAATTCGCAGATCAATCCATGGAACTTATCAGTTACTACGCCATTCGTGCGTCATCATTATTAGCCCAAGATCGTGGCCATTATCCCAGCTATCAACACTCTTCTTGGGATAAAGGGTTATTCCCCATTGATACCTTGGCCATTTTAGCGGAAGAACGTGGTCACGAATATTGCACGTTTGATCTCACCAGCCAGTTAGATTGGCAACCGGTAAGAGATTTGGTTGCAAAGCATGGTATGCGTAATTCTAACGTCATGGCCATCGCCCCCACCGCCACCATATCTAATATTGTCGGCGTATCACAGTCCATCGAACCGACCTATCAAAATATTTATGCAAAATCGAATCTCTCCGGGGAATTTACTGTCATCAATCAATGGATGGTTAACGCGTTAAAACAACATGATTTGTGGGATGAGATTATGATACAGGACGTAAAATACTTTGATGGATCATTAAAAAATATCGCGCGAGTACCAGATGAATTAAAAGAGCGTTTTGCAACCGCATTTGAAATTGACTCGCGCTGGTTAATTGAAGCTGCTGCGCGCCGTCAAAAATGGATCGACCAAGCCCAGAGCCTCAATCTATATCTTGCTGAACCTTCCGGAAAATCCTTGGATAATTTGTACAAATTAGCTTGGTCTCGTGGTTTGAAAACCACCTATTATCTCCGATCTTTGGGGGCAACGCAGATCGAAAAAAATAGCGATGTCCGTGATCCTTCGACATTGGCAGCATCGCCCAATGACACACTTGTCGCGACTATACCAACACCCATTGAAGAATCTGCGTTTTGCTCAATTCTTGATCCTGACTGCGAGGCTTGCCAATAATGTTATCTAAATGGAACGACCCGCTTAGCATCGCCATTCCTGCCACCAATAGTCAGCTATTCTCCCAACCAGATAATATTAACCCTGCAATAGAATTAGACGCAGTGAGTACTCCAGAAACCATAGAAGCGTTACCACCGATTGATCCCAATGATAAACGGATCGTCAATGCAAAAACCGATATCAATCAGTTAGCACCGTTTAAGTACGGCTGGGCTTGGGAGTTTTTTCTCAATGCCAACAAAAATCATTGGACACCATTGGATATTAATATGGCACAAGATGTCCATGACTATCGCCATAAGCTCACTACGGAAGAACGCCACGTCTATGAAAATGTACTCGCCTACCTGACCACCTCCGACATTTTAGCCATGAGAAATATCGGTCTCGCGGTAATGGAAAAAATGAGTGCACCAGAATTGCAAATCTACCAAGCCCGACAGGTCTTTGAGGAAGCCTTACATACCTGGACCTATCAACATTGCATTGAAACTATCGGGATTGACCAAAGCGAGATTTATAATCGCTATCGAGTGGTGCCAGAGATTTACGGCAAAATAAAGCTCGCCAATGAAAAACTCAGTCAGGTGATTGACAATAATTTGGATCTCACTAACCGCGACAATCTCCAACAGTTTGCGATGTCATATCTATTCTTTGCCGCGGTGTTTGAAGGCTGTTGGTTTTATAATGGATTCAGTCCTATCTTTGCCTTGCAACGACGCGGTTTGATGAAGGGTACTGGCGAACAATTCCAATATATTATGCGAGATGAAGTGCAACACTGTGCTTTTGGTTTACGCGTGATCCGCCAGCTTCTTAAGGAGGAATCCTTAACTCTTGACCCTGTTGCTGTACAAAGCATGTGGGAAGAAGCCGAAGCAGCAGAAGTCGCTTACGCCCACTATATTCTAAAAGACCCCATCTTAGGATACAGCGCAGAAGATCATATCGGTCAGTTTCGTTTTATCGCCAACCGCCGTGCCAAACAACTGCAATTAGCCGAGCCCTTTCCTGGTGCAACCAATCAATTGGATTGGCTGGATGAACAAGCCAGTATGCGCAAGGAGAAGAACTTCTTTGAAACCCGGGTCACCGAATATCAAACCGGAGCGGCACTAACCTGGTAGCACTGAGCGGTTACCCACTGCGCTCTTATCTTCCTATCCACAGTAGACCTTCCAAATACTGAAATAGTAGAATCCATCGTCGATTGACTGAAAAAAACCATGACGCTGGATCTCTCAGTGGTCGTGATACTCGTTCTCGATGAACAAGGTATATCAAAAGGATTTCTGAAAACGATAAGTGAATTTATAAAATCGATAATTTAGGGTAAATCAATATAATCGATTTGCCCTATTCCCTCATAATTCTTCTACCAGCTTATCAGCACCTTTTGAGGTATAGAGACCCTTGTTTTCAGGCATTTGCTGAAAACGCCTCACAGCCCACCCCTCTCGCCCCTGGTCTCGAAGTCGCTTCACATCTTCAATGGTGGTTTCTGATTTTTTGGGTAATATACCCTTTTGAACCAGAATAAAATCAAACACCCACATTCCACTCCACACAATAACCGCAAAGGTCATAGAAAAATAGAATGCTTGTTCAATAAAACTAAGACTCGACCAATCAGGAAAAAAAGGCATATTTAGTGCGCTCTCAATAATTCTGGGTGACGTAAAAATTCAGTTTCTAACCACATGCCATAAACCTTAAACTGACTCCGAGCTGTCCACATCGCATCCGCAATCGTAGTGCCACAACTCAGTTTTTGACCTGTAGCAACGGCAACACTTCCGATCGCCGCACCAGTCCAATAGCTTGCATATAACGCAGTTCCTACCGTAGCAATAGAACCAAGACCAATTTGCATAAAGGCACGACTTAATAAGACTTTTGAACCGTGTGTTTCAACTACACCCGCAACAAGACTAATTGCACCTAATGACCCCAGCCCAGCCCCATAAGTATCTGTAGGAACAGGCAAACCGAGTGCCTTCATATTTTTTTCCCAGACCTTCACTACATTTACTTCACAGCTCATAATTATCCATTCCTTTGATCTAATTTGAGGCTTGATTCTACAGTATTTGAGTGCATTGAAAAGAGGAGTTTGTCGGGCAATAAGCACGTAGAAAGCCGCCCAGCTTGGAGTACTAGGAATTTTCTGATTTTATCGCATCCAGCGTAACCATCTCCTTGCATGGTAGAATAATATCTCAAAACCTCATCAAAATGAGCAATACATGATCGCCTTCAAAGGCCGTCACACACCGAAACCATACATTCTTCGATGCGTTCGCTGACACTGTTCTTATGCGATAAGGTATTCACTACGCATCAAAGCTGGAAAAGGCGTTCCATAAAACGAAGAAACGACCAGGTGATCGTTGGCGAATGGATGAAATCCATTTAAAAGTAAAGGGTGTCGAGCAGTCAATAAAGAAGGAATACCATCGATTTTCTTCTCACAGCCAAGCGTGACACCAAGACAGCTCTACGTTTTTCAACAATGAAAATAATCGTTGGGTTAGAATCCGGCAATGTGAGTATCTCAGCAACATCGTTGAACAAGATTACCAGCGACGAGTCAAACGGATTACGCGATCGATGTTAGGCTTTAAAAGCTTTCAGACAGTACGAAGCCCTTGACCTTTCTTGAGCATTCTTCGATGCTCAAGAAAGGTCAAATGAAGAAGAACATAGTGAGCGCTTAGTCACCTGCAGAACAATTTTACACTTTAACTGCGTAAATCAAAATTCACTCAACTATTTTCAGATCGGATAGATTATTTGCGATACAACCGTTAATAATAACCAGTAACAAAAGCTGCTCTTTTTATAAATAAATTATACAATGCATTTACATAATGGCTTAGCACCTTTACACAGTGCTAAGCCATTGTTTTTATGCCGAATATTTGATCAGACAGATAAGGAGCGCTCTTCCCCTCACTCAGGGAAGCTCTTTTGTCGTATTCGGTGATTGTAATTTGATACAGAATGACTACCCTTCACGAAACAGCTAATCAAACGCTCGTTTCAGCAAGATCCGGAAAGGATTTTTGCAATAGTAAGAGCTCACAGTGGCCGATGCTTTGTCAAGCAGCCCCGCGAGCAGTTTCATAAGAGGACCTTATGAAATATGTTATCCGTCGTTTTTGTGAGTGATACTTATGAGTAGCAGCATGGCCAAAAATACAAGCTTCCTTACCAATGCCAAAAATTTTGTACGTCACGCGGTTGAGCGTCGTACCAGACCAGAGCGTTTTATTCTCTCTGATAAAACCCCCAATGATGTCATCTATAGCGAGGGCATCATGAAGCTTCGTTATTATCCTCACACGGATACCGAAGCCTTTGAACTCGATGATGAGCAAGTCACTCCAACCACCGCTCGACATAAAGTCCCTGTTTTATTGGTACCGCCATTAGGGGTGTTTGGTTGGATCTACGACTTAATGGCAGAACGCAGTTGGGTACGTTTTCTTAATGCCCGCGGATTTGAAGTTTATTTGCTGGATTGGGGCTCCCCAACCAAAGAAAATTCTGACTTATGCTTAGAGACCTATGTTAACCAGTGGTATACCAAAGCGGTTGAAGAAGTTCATAACCATAGTGGATCTGATAAGATCTCTTTAGTGGGTTATTGCATGGGGGGTCTTCTCACCCTTTTATATGCCGGAGCTCATGGCCACGGTAACATTCAGAATATCGTAACCATTGCGAGTCCGATCGATTTTCACAAGAATCATATTCAAGGTAAATTTCTTAAGGCCTTGGATAAGGTAACCAAGCACATCCCGCTCTCATCACTGGAAGTCAACCCCAGCAAGTTTCACGTACCGGGTGATATGGTATCTGTAGCGTTCAAGTTAACCAATCCATTGGCAGGCGTTTTTAGTTATTTTGACCTAGTGCGCAACTTATCGGATCGAGAATATATCCAAGCCCATCTAACGACTAAAGAGTGGTTTACCAATATGGCCGACTACCCTGGCGCTACGGTACAACAGTTGGGTCTAAAATTCTCTTTGCGGAATCAATTGGCCAGCGGCATCATTCCGTTGACGGATCATGAAGCGGATTTTTCTCGCATTGATGCCAACTACCTTGGTTTTGCGGGCACGACCGATAACATCGTTAGCATTCCTGCTGCGAAAAAAATCATTGATCTTATTAGCTCTAAAGATAAATCCTTTGAAGTGGTTCCCGGTGGACACGCAGGTGTATTTGCGGGCGGCAAAGCCAAGCTACATACCTGGGCGATGACTGCGGACTGGTTAGCAGAGCGTTCAGCATAAGCTGTAACCACGTACTCAAGGCATAAAAAAGGGCAACCAAAGCGTTGCCCTTTTTTATGCCTATTTAACACATTACTTACGCGTCATGCTCACAATATGGATCGGATCTACCGGTACATTACCATGCTGCATTACTCGCTTCGTTTTCACCGTTGAGATTCCGTGGATAATATCCATACCCTTGGATACCTTCGCAAATACCGCATAACCCGCATTACGAGACCCGGCATAATCTAAACTTGCATTGTTATTCACATTAATAAATATCTGCGATGTGGCACTATGAGGATCATTAGTGCGCGCCATCGACAAAGTGCCTACAGTATTCTTAAGGCCGTTATTCGCCTCGTTCTTAATCGGTGGCAACGTTTGCTTGCGCTTAAGGTCTTCACCAAAGCCTCCGGTCTGGACCATAAAGCCAGGAATAGTACGGTGAAAAATAACCCCATCGTAGAATCCGCTATCAATATAGGCCAAGAAGTTCTTGGTAGTAATAGGTGCTTCTTTAACAAACAGTTCAATTTCTACCGGACCCCGGTCCGTTTCCATTATCACCACTGGGTTAACGCTTGTTGCAGAGGGCATCGCGGAAGGCTTTTGCTCTTCCGCTTGGGCAATAACACTGCAAAAGAAGAGCGACAAAATGGCAACGAATCGTGTGAACATAGTTTTTCCTACCGTGATTATGATTATTGGGTATTTTGTAATTAATCTGTCTCAGATATAACCCAAGTATCCCGTTTATTGCAAACGCTAAAAACGTATAACTTTCCGCTATATCCCGTTACATCATCGTTAGACACTGGCTGCATTCAACCATAATGACTAACCTTAGGCATCATATACAACTCATATCCATAAGGGCACTGCAAACATCAGATTTTTAGAAGCACTCAACATTCCACGATCGATACCTAGGCTAGAATGGTTTGATCACCATCACAGGACCGTTTAATGAGACTCACTAGAACCGCGTACATTGGAATATTATTATTGTTTGCAATTCCTAGCGCTCATGCCGCCCCAGCCACAACTATCGCGACAAACACCCAAGGCTTAACACAAGAGGCACGCCAGCGTAGCCAGCAATATCGCAAGAAACTAACCAAGGCCCTACAGGCCAGCATATTAACCCGTGGACCTGCCGCAACAGCCAAACACTATGGCAATACTACACAACAAATTGATCAACAATTTAGTCAACAGGGTTGGCGTATTCGTCGCACCAGCAGTAAGGTCCGGAATCCCAATAATCGACCGGATCTATGGGAGCAACGCATCTTGCAGAATTTTGCCCTTATGATCGGCCAGGGCGCCCCCGCCGAACGCTTGGAAGAAACCGCTGTCATTGTGCTAAATGGCAAAAAGACCTTCCGTTATATGAAAGCTATCACCGTCACCAACGCCTGTTTAAGCTGTCACGGCACCAAAGTCTCTCGCCAAGTAAGACTCGCTATCGATGACCGTTACCCTAACGACCCCGCCAAAGGTTACAGAAAGGGAGACATAATCGGTGCGGTCTCGATCTATAAAGCACTGGAATAACTATTGATATGATTATTGGTATAACGCGGTATCTTTGAACAATGACAGTGGATCAGTATCCTGATCTCCTAGGTAGCTTTTCTTTAACGCTGGCAGCTCTTCACGCGCAATATCTGTCGCATAAGGTTCCAGCAGGCAGATAATCTGATAGATACCCCGCTTCAACGCCCAAGGGTCCATGGTATTGGGCTTGTCCTTCTGCACCTCTATAGACTGCAAAAAGGAAGACCATGATGTCAGTATGACCCACAGATTCAACATCAGTGCATCCACTTCGTCATTACTGGCGACCACTAAGCCTGATTCAACCATCCCCTTGATAATGGCCTTACCCGTCGCTACCGTGGTACTGGAAAACACCAAATAATGTTCCCGCAACTGCTCACTCTCTTTCAACAGATGCTCAAGGTCACGATGGAGAAAGCGATAATCCCACATGTTTTGAAAAATCACCTCAAAATACCCGACCTTATCATCGAACGTTAGTGGACGGTCTACGGGTAGCACTAGCGTATTTACCACAAGATCTCGATAGGCACTGAATAACTCAAAAATAATCTCTGCTTTATTGCTAAAGTGATAATAGAGATTACCCGGACTCATACCCAGCTCAGCTGCAATATGATTAGTGGAGACATTACGCTCTCCCTGTTCATTGAACATCGCCAAACTGGCTTGCAAGATACGATCACGGGTTTTCATATTGTCATTCAACTTAACATCGTTATATCAACGTAGATCTTATACCGAACAATCATCAGGCGGTGGCGCATTCGGACAAAAGTCTACAGGAGCGGGGATTATATTTACTTTATCCCTGGATTTTTAGTCTATTTTTAGGTTTTTGTCGGTTAGTTATTGACAGTTTAGAGCAAAAGCTCTAAAAAATGTAAGCATACACTGTAAAACATTACAAAGATGATTAGGAAAGCAAATTTAGCCGACCGAATCATCCACGACACTCATCGATTCAATCACGTTAAAGACAGGGGAAATGATCATGGTTGCGAACGTCGCCCATATGGCAGATCACAGTACAGAAGCACAGGAAATGCAACGCATCTTCAATGCACAAAAGACAGCGTTTCGCGCCAACCCAATGCCGACTGCCGAAGAACGTATTGAACACCTTAAACGTCTTAAGCCAACCATTATCAAGCATATGGAGGCCTTAGAAACAGCCATTAGCGAAGATTTTAGTAACCGTTCTCGATCAGAAACCAAGGTTGCTGAGGTAATGCCATCCCTTGAAGGCATCAAATACCACATCAAGAATCTGAAAAAATGGATGCGTGATGACAAACGCCACGTTCCAACGGCATTTAAACCCGCCAAGGCTAAAGTGGTATATCAGCCGCTAGGTGTCGTTGGCATCATCGTACCCTGGAACTATCCTTTCTTCTTAGCCCTAGGCCCACTACTTCCTGCGCTTGCCGCAGGTAACCGTGTGATGATCAAAATGTCAGAGTTTACACCTCGTACCTCTGAGCTGTTCAAACAAATGATGGCCGAAATCTTCCCTGAAGATCACGTCTGCGTCATTACCGGTGAAGCCGATGTTGCAATGGCATTCACCAAGCTACCCTTTGACCACATCCTCTTTACCGGCTCAACTGCCGTTGGCAAACACGTGATGCGTGCGGCAGCTGAAAACCTGACACCCGTCACCTTAGAATTAGGCGGAAAGTCACCAGCGATCATCAGCGATTCATTCCCCATGAAAGATGCCGCTGAGCGTATGAGCTTTGGTAAGGCCATGAACGTAGGTCAAACCTGTGTTGCCCCAGATTATGTATTACTACCCAAGCATCGTATTGATGAATTTGTCGATGAAATGAGAAATGTTATCAGTACCTGGTACCCCACCATGCGTGATAACGATGACTACACCGCCATTGTAAATGAGCGTCAACATCAGCGCCTACAAGGCTATTTAGATGAAGCCCAAGAAAAGGGGGCCACCATCATTCCGCTTAACGCCTCAAATGATAGCTTCGAGGGCACTCGCAAGATGCCAATCACCCTGGTGCTGAACAGCAACGAAGACATGAAGATCGAGCAAGAAGAGATTTTTGGACCTTTGCTAATCGTAAAGCCCTATGATTCCCTCGACGAAGCCATTAACTACGTCAATGATCGCCCTCGCCCACTGGCATTGTACTACTTCGATTACAACAGCAGCCGATCTGACTATGTATTACGCCATACTCATTCTGGCGGAGCCTGCATTAACGACACGCTAAGCCATGTGGCTGTGGATGATATCCCCTTCGGTGGAATTGGACCTGCAGGAATGGGGGCTTATCACGGCAAAGAAGGGTTCTTGACCTTCAGTAAAGCCAAAGGTGTTTACACTAAAGGCAAGATTAATGGTGCAAAAGCAATCTATCCGCCATGGGACCGCCCGATCCATAAAATCCTATTTGGTGCATTGCTCAAGTAAGATCATCCTCAGTATTAGTCGAATTTTTCGACAACCACTGCTATATCTAAAGGGAAGTGTTTCATCACTTCCCTTTATTTTGCCTCCTGATCATGAAGGAATCCGAATGAGTATGCATCCAGTCGAAGAACCCAACAATCGTCGTGCGTTTCTTAAGCTCGGAGTATTCAGTACCGGCCTATTAGCCAGTGCAAGTCTCGTCTCTGGGTTAACCGGCTGTGCCGCAAAGCCTCTTTCGGAAACCGCGGAATCCCTCAAATTATTACGCCCGAAAGATGTCGTCATATTGACCGCGCTCGCCCCTATCGTATTGGGCAATGCCATTCCCACTGAACCCGAAGCCCGGGCAATCGCAATAGACAAAGCCGTACGCAATACTGATGATTTTCTCTTTCGCAGCTCCGAATTTAATCACGGTGCTTTAGCGGAACTGTTTGACTTGCTCTCCCTAGCCCCCACTCGCATTGCCCTTGCTGGTGTGTGGAGCCCTTGGGAAACCGCCAGCGACAGCGCCAAAAAACAGTTCCTGGTTAATTGGCGAGATAGCTCCTTTGGCTTGTTCCGCACGGGATATACCCAAATCACCCAACTACTGTCGATTTCTTGGTACAAGGACCCGCAAAGTTGGACCCCTGATATGTATCCAGGTCCTCCTGTACATCGCGCCTAACAGACACTCTCTGGCCCTCCATCAACAGCAGTGGACACCGAATTATGATCAAAGAAATTAGCGGTATTAAGGACATTATCCAGGAGGGCATTAAGTCCGGATGGAAAACGTGGAGTGGAAGCCGTCTAGAAAAGGATCTTACACTAGAAGCCGATGTCGTTATTATCGGTACAGGGGCTGGCGGCGGCACCGCCGGTGAGATTTTATCGAAAGCAGGCCTCAAGGTAATAATGGTAGAGGAAGGTCCACTCAAATCCTCTAATTCATTTGATATGCAAGAAGACTCTGCCTATTCCGACCTATACCAAGAAGGTATGGCCAGAGGCAGTAAAGACGGCGCATTTACCATTATGCAGGGGCGTTGCGTCGGAGGCTCTACTACCGTCAATTGGACCTCCAGCTTTCGCACACCAGAACACACCCTACATCATTGGACTGAGCAGCATAATCTGCAGGGTTTTAGCCCCTCAGAAATGGCACCCTGGTTTGAAATGATGGAGAAGCGCCTCAACATTGGTAAGTGGCAACAGGCACCAAATGCCAACAATCAAGTACTCGCCGATGGCTGTAGCAAACTGGGCTACGACTGGAAAGTGATCCCTCGTAATGTGTCCGGCTGCTGGAATATCGGATACTGCGGTTTGGGCTGCCCCACCAACGCGAAACAGAGCATGCTGGTCACCACTATCCCAGAGACACTTAATCATAATGGTGAGTTAGTTTTTAGCGCACTCGCCGAACAACTGATCATCAAGGACGACAAGGTTACAGGGGTTGTCTGCAAAGGTATAAAAGAAGACGGTGTCACGCCATCAGGCCGCACCGTCACCATAAACGCCAAACATACCGTAATGGCCTGTGGCGGCATTAATGGCCCGGGGTTACTACTACGCTCCAATGCTCCCGACCCACACGAGTTGATAGGTAAGCGCACGTTCTTACACCCCGTCACCTTTAGCGTATCAGAATTTAAGGACAAAATAGAAGGCTACTACGGTGCACCACAATCCACCTATTCAGATCATTTTCAATGGATGAATGGAGCGACCGGTCCGATTAGCTACAAACTAGAAGTGAATCCGATGCAACCTGCGATGATGGCTGCAGTCATCATGGGTCATGGCGAACAGCATCGAGAACAAATGCTCAACCTATCACGAATGAATTCCATGATTGCTCTACTACGCGACGGCTTTGATGAACAGAGTCAGGGCGGTAGTATCGAACTGCGCCCCGATAATAGTCCCGTAGTGGACTATGCCTTTAATGACTATCTTGTTGACGGATTAAAACGTTCCCTTATTACTATGGCGGAAATCCAATTCGCAGCAGGCGCATCACGGGTACGCCCCGTACATACCTGTGCAGATTTTGTCAGCACGTTAGCTGAAGCAAAAAAACAAATTCAACGACTGGACTTTTCTCCCAACTCAATTCGTGTGGGTAGTGCCCATGTCATGGGAGGTTGTGCGATGGGTGCAAACGAGAAAGAAGGCGTGGTCAATGCGATGGGGCAAGCATTTTCGCTAGAGAATTTGTCGATCTTAGACGGCTCTACCTTCCCCACCAGCATTGGCGCTAATCCTCAACTATCGATTTATGGTATGGTAGCCAAACAAGCGACTGCCCTCGCCAAACAGCTAACCTAATGCTCTTTGGAGTCGGCGTTACCAACACCGAACACCGGCTCCAACAGCATTACTGTAGAAGTACATACCAACTGTTATGAAAACACCCTCCACCGTTTCACACCCTGCACCACCTTTTTCGGCTTCCTTGTTGCATCCAAAACACTGGCTCACCTGGCTTATGATGGCTCCCTGGTATGCTGTTTCGCAATTACCTTACACATGGCAAACCCGTATTGGTTTTTCACTAGGTCATCTGTTACAACGTGTCGGCGGCAGCCGCGTTAAGATTTCTACCGTTAACATTAGCAAGTGCTTTCCCGATTATTCAGAACAACAACGCGCAGACCTATTACGTCGTAGTTTTGAATCCGTTGGTATGGGCTTTGTTGAAGTCGGGCTAGGTTGGTGGGGCCGCAAAGCACCCTTTAACAAAATCCAACGCATCAGTGGCTTAGAACACCTCAGCCAGGCCCAGTCAAAAGGCAGAGGAATAATGTTAATCACGGGGCACTTTACGCCCATGGAAGTGGCTGCTCGTATTGTCGGCGAGCACACACCCGTACGCCTGATGTACAGGAAAAACGATAACGCCGTATTTGAATGGATCAGCGCAAGACGCCGCGCGCACTACACTGAAGAAATGATTCCACACAAAGCCGTGGGTCACTTCTTAGAACGGTTAAGCGCAGGAGATACCTGTATTTATTTAGTCGATCAAGACTACCGTATGCGCCACAGTGTATTTGCCCCATTCTTTGGCATTGAAACCGCTACCATAAAGAAAACCGCTGAATACGTTAAAGAAACCAATGCAGTAACGATTCCAATACACTACACCCGCCTCCCCAATTGCGAAGGTTATCAACTCCGTATCGACCCTCCCTTAGAGAATTTTCCGACGGACAATGCCGTTGCTGACGCGACGACACTGAATCGTATTATTGAAAACTATACACTGGAAGCACCGGAACAATATTTGTGGCAGCACCGGCGCTTTAAGAATCGTCCAGAGGGTGAACCCTCCTTTTACAAATAATGCGAAATTATATCATGGGGCTACGCCCTCAGCGTTTACCTTTTCGACGCTTCACACAGCGCTCTGCTGTCGCCATCATTACCCGCCAGGGCACTCATGGAGAAGAAATACTCTTTATTAAGCGCGCAACTCGTCCCGGTGATCCCTGGTCAGGCGATATCGCATTTCCCGGAGGGAAACAACAACAAAATGACAACTCCATTAGAGACACCGCCATACGTGAAACAAAAGAAGAAATTAATATTGATTTAGCCCAACAAGGAATATTCATCTCCCGACAAATCGATGTCTTAACACGCAGGCATAACAAATTAGCGCCAATGGTAGTGACTCCCTATCATTATCAACTCAACAGCAGTAGTGCCACTAATAACGACGCTAGCCACCCCGCATTGAACATTAGACTAAACCACGAAGTCGCCGAGGTAATTTGGGTGCCAACCACTCACTTCCACATTGCCAAAAATACACATCACTTTCGCTGGACACCGGCACCCCATTCCATCGCCAGTCGGTTATCTATTTCTTTACCCTGCTATTATTACGACAACCATCGCGTCTGGGGATTAACCTACCAAATGCTACGGGATTTCATTACTCACCGCGAAATCAATAACGCCTAGGACGCTACCTTTGGCAATATAAAGCCACTGAAGCGCAAAGCTTGGAAGTACCTGAGAGGTTTGTCGTAACCCGCCAATTTAGCCACTATGGTTAATTCAGATTCGCTTAAAGGATAGAAATCGACTGCGAGCCGTTTTTGCATTTCTTCTACGGCTTTTTCCTCTAATCCAAGATAGTTACAGATAACTCCCTGAGATAAACCTATAGCTTCATTTTGAGGTGGCATCAAATCAGCAAGCAATAGAAATGCTCCTGTTTTTAGTTTCGACTCGATGCTCGATAACAATTCAGTTTTGGCATCATGCCCATCAATAAAATGGGTCACAAATAGACAAATAGCCGCATCATAATCACCCTCATTCACACTATTCACATCGCCAGCATGAAAACTCACACGGTCAAGGATATTGGCCTCTTTACATCTGTGCTTTGCAATATCAAGCATATCAGATGAGATATCTACCGCCGTAAATAGCCAGGAAGGTTCAAAATTAGATAATTCTAAAATATCACTACCTGTTCCAGCGCCAACCACAAGAATACGAGCATTAGATTGTAATTGGGTTTTAAGATATGACGCTGTGAGTTGATGTAATAATTGATACCCAGGGATTAATTTCTTTATTCGAGCATCATAATCATCTGATCCTTTTCCTTCAAAACGGCTCATATAAATAATCTCTTCAAATAGTATATCGGCACAGGGAACAAATTGGGTGGCGTAGACCCTAAAGGAATCGCAAAAAACGGTTGAAATGGCTTTGGCTATTCTCTGCCAAGGTTATTTCAACCGTTTCTTACGCTAGGTTGTTCTACATGTACTGGTTACTCTACTGTAATGGTTATTTTACTGCTCACTACCGGCTTTTTATGTGGAACATGGGCATAGTTTCCAAGAATAAGCTGTAATGTATGCTTACCTGGGGAAAGCTCTATCTCAGTTTCACTTTGCCCGCCGCCAAAATGCCGAGTTTTATCATTCGAAGGTAAAGGCTTAGCTAAGTCTGGAAGAACATCAGTGTCAATTAACAAATGGTGATGCCCGGTGTTTTTTCGATCAGTTCCTGCTGGAGCAATCCCCATATTTTTTAGCCCAAAAACAATGTTAACCTTTCCCTTCACCGTTTGACCGTCAACTGGCTGTATAAAGTAAACTTCTGCATTTTCTGGTGATTCTGAAATCAGCCCTTCCGCTAAGATACTTGACGGTAATATAAACAGGATCATGGATATTGCGATCATATGTTTTTTCATTTTTATCCTCTCTTTATTGTATAGCTATGCCTAATAGGGAATTTAACGTCGTTTTTTACGTAACGTCGACCTGCGAACAAATCGTCAGGTGAATATTATATCCTTTTATTCCGGCAAATATAACGTCAGTCTCATCATGAACATAGAGATTATGGGTAAAATGAGACGCAATATTATACTCTAGACAGACCAACGATTACCCCTAGTGGTCCTTCAAAAACGCCCTTCCCACGGCACAAGTCATTACCATTGGTACAATGCCATACATGGCTATTTTTTAACCTTTGATACAATTTACTGAGGAACACTACTCTTTCGAAAGTGACTCTATCTTTTGATCCACCGCCGCTTTAAGTCCACTGAGCTGCGAATTAGCGCCTTTATATTTGGGTTGATTGTTAGGTTCCAAGTCCATGATATAAATATCACCGGTTTTATTATCCATCATAAATTGGAAATCATTGCTATCGTACTTCAATTTTATTAACGATTGAATATTTTCAGAGAATCTTATCAAGACATCTAGTTTCAATGGACTTTCGTAAGAAGGTTGATTTTTATTTACATCCGCTAATTTCTCTAATGAATTTAACGCCGTCATCAAACGTGATTTTGCACTAAACGTTGTTGTTTCTGGGATCCATTGCATGATCGGTTTGCCACTTTTATGGTGCCCATGGAGCTCTGGAACTTTAACCCCGGTAATATTTTTCTTGGCAAGAATTTTTTCAAGTTTCTGATAGCTCTCTTGTTCTGGAGTCGGCATAAGGTTATCAATCATAAACACCGCATCAGCTTTGCTTGTTGTAGGCTTTCCATCTGCATCAAACAAATGCACTGACTTACCTCTAGAGCCACCAAGCATAGTCGCCTTAAGGTTACTTAAGTCTGTATCCCCAATCTTATCAATAACCGCTGGATCTGCTGCTTTGGAACCTAATACGCCAAAAGGAGAGCCGCCCTTCCTGACATTAAATTCAGCATTTGGTGGCGAGTGGCCATTGGGTATTGTACTTCCTCCTGAATTACTTGTTCCATTAACTTCCGCTGATGGGGCTTTTGGTATTGCGCCGCACGTAAAGCGGCAAAAGCTTGCTATTATTCCCACTAGGCACTCCTTTCAACAATGTTAACTACACTCTCAGGAAAAAATCCTCTGATGTCACATTATGACTCAATGACACTGCAACCTCCGAGGATTTAACAAGACGTGACACTTCTTTGTCACAATAGATAATGGCATCTACAAATCCATCGAATATTTTTGTAAAAACCAAAGACGTTAACTCTTCTGAGTTTACTCGCCGACAAAAAATCAATTCATCCGATTTATTTATACTGAAAAAAGCACCATTTGTAGCGAGCCCCATATAGCCAAAGGAAAGTAATTTATGTAGAACGTCCTCAGATAAAATGGTGTCGCTTAATGCCAACTGCCAGTATAAAAATATTGAATCGTAGTTTGTAGAGACCTCAATATTAACGTTGTATCTGTCATTGATAACAGCCTGGCACGTTTCATTGACGCTCAATTCCAGATCAAAAACAGTTAAATGCTGCGCCAAATCACTGATTAATAGTTCGTATTTATTCATAAATATCGCCGCTTACCTGGTATCATGTCGGTATTTTTTAATAGATACTTTTCTCTGCTGTAGGATAGTGTGCGTGAGGATGGCTGGTACTTCTATAGATCGATGGGTCTATATGTTCTATTGAATAGGGAATAGGAAATAGGAAATAGGAAATAGTATCGGAGAGTAAACTTGTGTCAGAATAGGTTTTGTACTTGTTTCAATAATCTTTGCTCTAACCTGTCAAATGTTGTGAGCGTTCATTACTTACCGTCATTTCAACACTTAAATCCAACGCCAAATGGAATGTTGACCCCACGCCCTTCTCAGACGTTACCCATATTTGGGCTCCCATTAAATCGGATATTTTTTTACAAATAGCGAGTCCCATTCCAGTACCACTATGTTTACGCGTGAGATAGGATTCCACCTGCGTAAAGGGCTTAAATATATCTTCCAGCTTTTCGTAGGGAATACCAATGCCGGTATCCACTACCCCAATAACCAACGCAATACGTTCAGAGTTTTTCTCATTCCCTTTTAATAAGCTAGATTTTGCAAACAATGCTACAGAACCCGTTTCAGTATATTTAAACGCGTTATCCAAAAATATTCGTACAATCTGCGCTATTTTCTCTTCATCACCGACGGCTGATTCTACTTGCAATTCAGAAGTATCTATTTTGAATTCAAAACTTGAACCCATCAATACTTCTGAGAATGATATTTTTTGCACGGCCAAAAGATCCCGTATAGAAAACGGGCCGTTCTCGACCTTCATTGTACTTGCATCCATTTTGGAAAAATCGAGTATACCATTAATAATGCCTAGCAATTCATTTGATGAGCTCTCCACCGTTTGCAGCGCGTCCTTTTGCCGCTCCGTCAAATTGTCGCGATTACGAAGAATAAGGTTGGTAAATCCAATAATCGAATTCATCGGCGTTCTTATTTCATGACTAACAATCGCTAAGAATTCACTCTTCACCTTATTGGCGCTTTCTGCCTCCTCTTTTGCTTCAATAATATTCTGTTGATTAATTCTACTACTAATCCCAACACTAAGAACATTCGAAATTCTATTCAGCAAGATTAGACTCTTTCCATCTCTTTCTTTTTCAACGTCCACAACCATACACAAAAATCCAATCATCTTATCATTCTGTAGTATGGGTAATATATAACCTCCGGATTTCTCCTGCTCACCAGAATACGAACAAGGAATATTGACATCGTAGTACACCTTCGTTTTATGGATAAAGGATACTAACCAAGGATCCGATATGTCCATAGAGTATGACATGCGAATACCATCCTCCGTATCATCGGTCATTACTGTTCGAATAAAAACACCCTCTCGTTCATCTTTTAGATAGACGAATGATTGCTTACAATCAGACAGCCAAGGCAAATTATCAAACAGGTAGAACAAGGTTTTCAGTAGATACTCCTTCTGCGGGTCATCCTCCAGCGCCTTCGACAATAACGCGGTAATCAACCGTTCATCGCGCGACGAACGTACAATATCCTGCGTTCTCATTGACACTTTATGCTCCAAAGAGCTATTCATCATCTCAACTTTTTCAGTATGCAGTATCTCTTGATCATGCCGTAACTTTAGATTCTCCAACAATCTCGACATAATGAGCGCCAAACGATTAATTTCTTGGCTTCCTGAAACAGATATTTCTGCATCCATATTATTCTTAATAATTCTGTTTACCTGATCGCCTAATTCTCTCATTGGCTTTACAAATTGACGCAACATAAAAAACACTGCCACTATCGATACGATAAAAATAATTACAGAGAATGCCTGTATTTCATTTCGTATACCTTCAGCATCCTTATAGATCTCCTCCCTATTTAGCCTCATGACAATCCCAAGAAAACTACCCTCAGATTCATCAAGCATAATCCTATTCACGATAAATAGTTCATCATTATCCAGATCTAATATTAGGGACCCTGCATTCGAAGACATCCAATCCCAAGTCCTAGGATATTGAAATCTAAAACCGTTCAATACATCAAACTCAAAACCCCACGATAACGATGAATCAATGTTGTACAGAGTATCTCCATTGTTATTGATCAATGTCATCTCAAATAATTTGCTTTTATCCAGCCCATCGATAATACGCTGAACATCTGTATTGATTACAATGAGAGCATTCATATGATTACCCTCCGCATCAAACACTGGGGATACAAATCGCTGCGTAGGAACCCATGGCTGCTGTATGAAGCCATTCTCTCTGTTTAGGCTGATAGGCGAATAGTATACCTCACCTCTTTTCAACGAACGGCCTTTCAAAATATAATTCTTATCGCCTTTATACTGAAGTTTCTTATCCTCAGTATTAATTGTTTTATTGGCGACATTATCGACCCGAAGAATTTCTTTTCCTGTTACTGAAGAAATCAGTCGAATTTGTAGGTAACCGTTTGACTGTAGAATAATTGAAATATCGCTTTCAATCCGTTTTCGAAGATTGTTATCTTTACTACCCTGAGAATTTTCGGCAGCGATAAATTTTATCACGTTATCCATATTCGATATTATAGCGATATCATTTTCAACGTTAAACATCGTATCCTGGATACGCTCAGATCGTCTTAACATCGTCTCACTGAGTGTTTTTATCGCACCATCCAATAACAAAGATTTTGAGGTGCCATAAAAATACCCAACTGAAACACTCAACCCCACCGCTAGAATAAGCGCAGTGTTTAAACTCAACAATACCGTTATTGGAAGAGATCCTATCTTCCTTAACTTACTATTCAAAAAAACCTCAGAACAATAGTCGTCTATGACCCAAAATACACTCTGTTAACTATAGCCAAACCTAACTCTATCAGTATCAAATGTTCATATTTATTTTTTCATACCTATCATCAGCTTATAGCCAAAAAAAGTGTCACCACGAGCCCTAATAAAACGAATTAATTTAGGCTGAAAAAATTCAGCACTCTCCCTAACGATTCGATTTCGGGCTACACTGATAAGTAAGTAAGATCTGTTAAAAGCAACGTCTTCGAGGGCAGCGGAATGGCGGATGACAGTTACTACGACTTATCAGGCATCGATCCAGAGCTATTGGACGACTTTATGTGCGCGTTGTATGAGAGCCTTGATCTACTAGAACATGATCTAGTCGTACTTGAGCGTGATCCCCAAAATGAAAAGGCCATTCATAGCACTGCTGTCCCACAGTTAGAGATCATAAAGCGAGCCCCATTTGGGGTTCGCTT
>MABD01000040.1 GCA_002162955.1 Gammaproteobacteria bacterium 45_16_T64 | reverse complement strand
GGTGTAATAATGGCTATATGGTCTTCTGAAGGGTCCGCTGGTGAATTGACCATTAAGATCCAGGGACGATTTGATTTCAGTGCTCATCAGGAATTTCGCGATGCCTATGAGAAAGCGTCAGATGATCCTAAGGGTTATGTTGTAGACATGAAGGAAACGACATATTTGGACAGTTCTGCGTTAGGCATGCTTCTATTGCTTCGCGATCACGCGGGTGGTGATAATTCCAATATTGAAATTATCAATTGTAACCCTGACGTGAAAAAGATCCTGACCATTTCAAATTTCGAACAATTGTTCGCCATCAAATAATCCAACAATCGACCTGTACCTTAGTGGCAATGTATTAATATTGCTTGCTAAGGCACGGGGATGTGCGTAGTGGAATCTACTTTGGAAAATAACTTACCTGCTCCCGCGGAAGAGAATTTACGTATTCTCATTGCCGACGATAACGACTCCGATCGATTAATTCTCCAGACCATCGTACGAAAAGAAGGCCATACCGTCTATACGGCAAGGGATGGCCAAGAAGCGATTGACGCCTTTGTTGATAAATCTCCTGATCTAATTTTACTTGATGCATTGATGCCCAATGTCGATGGGTTCCAGGCGGCGAGGGCTATTCGCGATCTTGCGGGCGAAAACTTGGTGCCAATAATATTCTTGACCTCCCTAAAAGACGCCGCTTCCTTGGCCGATTGCTTAGATGCGGGTGGCCATGATTTTTTGAGTAAACCTTATAATCGCATTATTCTCAAAGCGAAAATTTTAGCCTTTGCTCGTATGCGGAAATTGCACGAGACCGTGCAGGCTCAGCGTGATGAAATTGTTAAGCATCATGACCATTTGATTCACGAACAGGAAGTGGCAAAGGTCGTTTTTGACAATATTGCGCATTCAGGCTGTGTTGATGCGCCGAACATTAAACATTTGCTGTCCCCGATGGCGGTGTTTAATGGGGATCTTATACTTGCGGCTCGAAAGCCCAATGGTGGTATGTTTGTTTTTCTCGGTGATTTCACCGGCCATGGCTTGCCTGCTGCGATTGGTGCGATGCCAGTTTCTGAAATTTTCTATGGAATGGCGCAAAAAGGTTTTTCCCTGCAAGATATTATGCGGGAAATCAATAATAAGCTAAAACGAATTCTCCCGGTTGGTGTGTTCTGTTGTTCCTGCTTAGTGGACTTTAGCTTTAGAAATGAGACTGCGGAATTCTGGCTTGGTGGCTTGCCTGATGTGTTTGTCTATCGTCAAGATGACAGCATCGAAAACTTTGCGTCGCAGCATTTACCGTTGGGTGTATTGGGCGGAGACAAATTTAGTACAGATACTCGTGTTATCCCTATGAATAAGGGTGATCGGTTCTATATGTGGTCCGACGGTATCTTGGAAGAAGTGAATAATAGAGATGAGATGTTTGGTGAGGACGGTGTTCGACGAGCATTTGCCGAAAACAAAAATCCAGATAATTTTTTTGAAGAACTCATCGCATCTGTAGCTGAATATACTAACCATGCTGATCAAGATGATGATCATACGATTGTTGAAGCGATCATGGTGGCAGAGGAGGATTTGGGGGAGTACTTTAGTGAACAGGATTCTCGTAGTTTAATTGGCGGGCCGCCAGATTGGTCGATGAGCTATGAGTTGCGTCCTTTAACGTTACGGGAGTTTAATCCACTGCCATTGCTAACGCATTTGTTGATGGAAGTGCCGGGATTACGCCCCCATAGCGGCAAGATTTATACCATCCTTGCAGAGCTGTATTCTAATGCGCTTGAACATGGGGTGCTTGGTTTAGATTCTGAGCTAAAGGCGTCGCCTACTGGATTTGCCGAGTATTATGGTCAGCGAGTCTCGCGATTGGAAAGCCTTGATAAGGGTAAGGTTATTTTTCATCTTGATCATGAACCTATGGAAAATGGCGGCCGATTGACATTGAGAGTTCAGGATAGTGGTTTAGGGTTCGAGCACGCCGATAAGGATGAGGAGCATAAAACAGCGGGGTATTGCGGTAGAGGGATTCCTCTCATTAATACAATGTGTGAGTCTGTTCGGTATTTAGGTAATGGTAATCAGGTGGAGGTTGTGTTTGTTTGGACTTTTGACGGCTGATGTCGCGTGTTTCTTGGCGAGCCCATGGCTGCCTGCTAGAATTAGATATAAATATATCGGAAGCTGTGTAGTTTCCACTTTGTAGGGTGTTAGGTATGTCCGATAGTCCAGAAGACCACTTTGATATTGAGTCGTTAGCCGATCTGAAAGATATTATGGAAGAGGACTTTCAGATGTTGATAGATACATTTATCGCGGATTCCGAATCTAAAGTGAACGAAATTGGGAGCCTTGTGGTTGGCGATGACCCTGAAGCGTTGCGGCAGGTCGCTCATAGTATTAAGGGCAGCTCAGGTAATGTATGTGCAACGGCGTTATCCGAGATTGCGCGCCAGCTAGAGGCGATGGGCAAAGATGGTGACCTGTCTGCTGCACCTGCTGCTTACGAAGCCCTAAAGGTCGAGTTTGCTGTTTCCAGAGAGATCTTGTTACACCAGATTTGACCCCCGAAACTTGATGGTTGTGGCGCTGCTTGTCAGCGCTTACTTTTTGCCCCATATCCTCATTTTGATTCAATTGTTGTCTCTTTGACCATTCTGTATACTGGCGCTGTTTTATTGGGTTATCCTCTCTCATAAGCTTTCGGATGAACGAACATAATCAAGGTGTTAGGCCATATGCAGTCCATTTTTATCGGGTGGTTAACGACAACATTAATGCTGATGAATACTGTTACGGGAATGATACCTTTAACGTTTATGGCAGTTTTGAAAGCCATCGTACCTATACCCGTATTTCGCCGCTTTTGCTCAGCGGTCATTGTATGGATCGCAGAAAGTTGGGCTGAGATGTGCAAGAGAATATTCTCTTTTACAACCAGTACCCGATGGGATGTTAGGGGTGTTGAAAAGCTCAACCCAAAACAGTCCTATATGATTGTTAGTAACCACCAGTCTTGGGTAGATATTCCTGCGTTAATCCAAGCGCTTAATCGAAAGATCCCGTACTTTAAGTTTTTTCTCAAAAGGGAGCTTATTTGGGTACCTTTGCTGGGGCTGGCTTGGTGGGCGTTAGATTACCCCTTTATGCAGAGGCATTCGAAGAGCTATCTCAAAAAGCATCCCGAACGTAAAGGCGCTGATTTTGCGGCGACGAAAGCATCTTGTGAAAAGTTCAAAGGGACGCCAGTGTCGCTAATGAATTTTTTGGAAGGGACACGCTATACCAGCGAAAAGAGCGAGCGTCAGTCGTCGCCATACCGGTATCTGTTAAAGCCGAAATCGGGAGGTGTAGCGTACGCCGTTCAGCTAATGGATGGACAAATTAGGCACGTACTTGATGTGACGGTAGTCTATCCTGGAAAAGAGGTGCCGGGTTTTTGGGAGCTGGTTAGCGGTCAGGTGGGTATGGTGGTGATTGACGTCAAGCAGCGGGAATTGGATGCCGATCTGCTGCAGGGTAACTTTGAAGATGACCCTGAGTATCGAAAGCGCTTCCAATCTTGGGCTGCAAGACTGTGGGAAGAGAAAGACCATACTGTGCAGCGAATTCTTGCTGAGCATGCAGATGCTTAATCTTGCCCAAGTTGATAAATATACCTGCTCAGCGTCGCTAATCTAGCAACGCGCAGGTTTTTCCACCGGGGGCATCAAACTGTCCGTTATTGTTTGCATCGATGAAAATAGGGTTAGTCGTTACTCTCGGTGCACCTTCAGGTGCGTATTGGGGCAGTTCCCTTGGCATTTTATTCGCCCCGAACCCTAGTAATACGATATGCGCATCCTTGTCTTTTGGTACAGTTACTTGCAGCGTTGCATCTAGTTTTACTGCGCTGTCCGTTGGGTTTTCTGCATCTATTCGCATTGCTTCATCGCAGTTAACATATATTTTGATGTAATCAATGTCGATTTGAGGAATCGCTTGTACATGTACTGATAGATCAATAGTGCCATCCGAGTCGCTGACAATTCCACCTATATGAGTTGTGTCATTGGCAATAATAGTGGCAAATGCACCGGTACTGACAATCGCTTGATTGTTCTTGACCGCATCAACAAGGTCTTGTTCATCAAACTCCGCTGGTGAGTCAGTTGGAGATCTAAAATAAGTACGAGGCATACCTGGTGGTTCATCACCATGCACATCGCTTGCGCCTGTTGCTGTTATTCGGTGGCCATGATTAAGGAAGCTCATCCAATCTTCGAATAGCCCGGATGTAAACACATTGCTAGGGCCATTTTGGTATTCCATTGCTTCGAAGTCCCATGACCATACTGTACCGTCCGCAGGTAAGCCTAGATCAACGAGAGGGTTGGCTGCGGGCGCGCCAGCAATTCGGTCCCATTCAATATGGTTGAGATATGAGCTTCTTGGGTGTGCAAAAGTACTGATTTGAGCCCCTCGTGCCTTTTCGGCAGCAAAAATACCGGCGATATCTAATCCATACCAGCGCACGGGATCTCCTCTGGGGATGTCATCGTGTTTGGGAATAGGGTAGGTGATGGTGTGATTTGGGAGTGTCGCAGTGACTTCTTGGCCTATCACTGTCGATACCCAATCAGTAAGGTTTGTATTCTCAACAGCAGGGTATAGGTCGGTGACAATCTCGTGATCTGTCGAAACAACAATTTCTAAGCCAGTGGCGGCGGCGGTGGTAATACGGTCTTCCGGCGCGACTTCACTATCGGCGCTGGGTGATGAGTGTACATGGGCATCAAAACTCATATACCCTGAAGTATCAACCATACGTTTAAGGCTAACAACGAGCGGGGTTTGGTTGTTTGCACTTACCTGTAGAGGCATATCAACAATGCCATACTCGAATCCGCGTGCTATACCCACCTCATAATCTCCCGGAGGGACGGGTAAAACCCCTGTGCCAGCGGGTACATAGTGGCGTTGGATAAGAGAGCCATGTTGCCAAAAGGAAATTTGTGCAGGGAGAGCTTGCCCAGTCTCGTCGGTAATATTATATGCGACGACACCTTTTTGGCCCATTTCAAATAATAGCGTGTTGGCTTGGCTTGGCGTTATCTCGATGGGTTGGGTTGTCGCTCTCCCAGGGGCTCGTGCGATCGCCCTGTAAGGTTGACCTTGTAAGTAGGATATTAATGGAATAGTGGAGGTTGAAAGGCCGTTCTCGTCAACAAAGGTACTTGCAAAAGTATTCCAAGGCCAACTTTGTAGGAGTACTTGGGTTTTGGTTTGAAATTCAATGGTTGCATCTGGAATGGGGGCGCCTGTTACGGCATCAACGATGAGAGCCGATACGGGCGTAGCCAACGTGGTAACAGAGGGAGGACTGCTTGCTAAATACTCATTAATTGCGCCAACCTCATCATTCGACGCGACGGACACGTAGAATTCCTTCGTGAATGTATCTTTTTCGTCTCCCGCTGGTGCCAAAAGTTGTCCAAGCCAAGTATTACTAAGTTGTGATGCGTCGATGAGAGCATCAACCCCGGCAATGTGGGTGGTGGTGAGTTGATTGCTTCCTGCTCCGTAGACATAGGAGCTACCTTTAGAAAAGGAGGTGACCCACGGTATGCCATATTGTAATTCCAGTCCTTCAAGGTTGAGATCAAAACCAGAAAAGGTATTTAACGTTGGGCCTTCGCCAGCGGCTAGCATGGCAAAGGCTGCACTGACGCTGTTGAACTGGTTAAGTTGATTTTTTACGCGGTAGACTATTTTAAGTGTTGAGGAACCTGGCTCTAGTACATAATCAAGGGTGATATCAAGCCCAAACGGTGATGATACCCCTTTTGGTAAGCCGTCTTCAAAAGCGCGTTGAATAAGTTCAAGCTCAAGCAGCCAGTATATACTGTCTGAACCGTGCACTCTCACAATGGCGGCGCTACCATCGCTACCATCATTAAGGACTTCTATATCACCTCCTTTAAAGGCGCGTATGGTAGACGCTGATTGCGTGAAGAAGTTTAGGCGCCCGATCATTAAGGCCATTTCGTAGAAATTTTCGTTGCCAGCTTGTTCGCATTCAGACAGGGGGGCAGCATCCACCAAAATTCCGTGATAGTGATAATAGGTCTTCTGTGGCCCAGGTCCGGTGATAACAAATGCTGCCTTATCGTTGGCGATAAGATAATCCCCTTCGCCACCAATGGCATTAGGCCCGGTGAGTTTGAAGTTGGGGTTGGATATTTGCCCAGCAATGGCTCTATTACCTTGTTCGCAGCTAAGCAATAACTCTGATAGGTCGGCTTCGGGCGATTCATTGTCGGGCTCAGAGGGCGGATTGCTGTTATCTTCAGTACCTTCTTCTGAATCATCACTGGCATTTCTAGGGGTGTCTGATGAACCTCCTCCAGATGAGCCTCCGCAGGCAGTTAGGGACAGTATCAGTAGTATGCTAGTTAGGACGCCAATCAAAGTTTTCATTATTATAATTATCCAGATGATCGTTTATCTATAATTAGCACGAACGTACCTGGTAGGCAAGGGAGGGGCACTATCTAGCGATGAATTGTCGTAAAGTGGCGTGATTTTGATGAGCTTATAAAGGATGGAAGGATAGAAAAGGTTGAAAAAGTAGCAGACTGAATGGAAGCAAGGAGGAAGGGCGTGCTTGGTAGATTGGTGCGAGAGATAACCATTGCAGCGGTTTACGCCTGCAATGGTTTTTTGATGCGGCTACTTCTTTTTCTTTTTTGCCTGGTCTGGGATGTCGAAGTCCCTGACGGCTTTCAAAATTGAGCGGATACTAAACTGACCCGCAAACTTTCCGTTTTCGATGACAGGCAGGCGCCTGCGTTTACCGTCGATAAGCCGTTTCGCCACTTCTAGTATGTCTGCGTCAGCGCTAATGGTTTCAACATTGGCGGTCATGTAGTCGCCGACCGTGCCGTTGATTTGGCCGTAGTAGCTTCCATCTAAGATTGCTTTTAGGCAATCAAATTCAGAAATAACGCCGACGACGGCGCCTTCGCTATTGGTTACCGTGGCACCGGATATTTTGTGTTCTAGCAGTGCCTCGATCGCTTGAAAAATATTCGTGTCTGGCGTGAAGGTGATAGGGTTACTGGTCATGTAATCCCTGCCATTGACCGACTGAAGCATAGCCTCTCCTTGAAAGTGTTAAATTAACACTAACACTATAGCAGCAAGTCCTAACAACGCACCGGCAATCCCGAGGTATTTTGCGACTGCGGTTGAGCTACTGATATCCTGCTTAAATTGCTCCATCAATTCAGCCTTCAAATTGAGCAATTCTTCTTGGGCTACATCTTGTGCAATGCTGCGGCTGATAGTTTCGGCAGACGTCTTTGCCGTTTCGCCAGAGGTATGAGCCGCAGTAAATTGGGCGATATTCTTAACCTCTTCGATGAGTGCTGGTGAGGGCTTTTGGGCCTGTGTTACGGCGTCACCAAAGGTCTCTAAGCGCTTCTCTAAGTTCTCCAGAACCGATTTATTTAGTTCAGTAAATCGAGAATCGAACATCTCTGAGGCAATCTTTTGGCTAGTGCTCTGAGTCACGTTGTTTATTTCAGATTCCATTGACCGAGTGACATCCTCTTTGAGCGTTTCGCGCGTGGATATCATCATGCCATCAATCTGGTCTTTAACATGATTGGCGACACTTTTCTCTAAGCTCTTACGGACGGCTGTGAGCTGCTCTTCCACAACCTTCTTAACAATGCCTTCGATTGCTCGTTGATTAAATCCACCACTGGACTGGCCGCCAACCTTATCTGTTTGGGCTCTTGCTGCGCTCTCTGAGCTATTTGATTGAAGTTGATTTAATACTGCGGTGAGAGTGGCGGCAGGGGCAGGCTTAGGGAGAATAGCCACCGCACCGGTCGCCATCGCTTGCTCCGCATACTCGGTGCCTTCTTTGGACGTACACATAATTACTGGGATTTTGGTTGTATTGCGATTGGCTTTGATGGCTTTTGTTGCCTCAAATCCATCCATTCCCGGCATCAGATGGTCCATGAAAATGACATCTGGTTTGTGAGTTTCCAAATAATTTAATGCATCACCCGCTGACTCCGCAAAGTCACATTTAATGCCTTGCTTTTGGAGTAATTTCTTTAGGGAGAAGCGTGCTGATTTTGAATCGTCTACGACTAGTGCGTGTTTTATCTGCATGGCTTTATGCTACAAATCTCTTAATGAAGCCCAAGAATTAATCTACTAATAGCGATAAGTATATGCTAAATATCAGATTTTTATATGTGATAAAGTAAATTAATCCGAGTTAGAAATATAGCACTAAAAAGTGTTCGTATGTAACGTGAGGCTTTATAAGGAAATAAGGATGGCACAAGCCGAAATCAAAACGCCGAGATAGAAATTTGGAGACAGCACCATTTCACAAGCAGCATTAATAAGTGTTCTTGGTGAGATAGCGGTGATTAGCCTTGAGAATACAGGCTGTGGAGACGATGTAGTCTGAATCTTTGAGGATGAGGCCAGCTGTGCACCAAATTCACTGATAAACTGTTGATTATGCAAACGATTGTCTTCACGAAGGTCCTGGCTGATAACGTCCAGTTTGGCAGACATATGATTTCGTAGTTCGATGTTGAGTTGGTGTATTTTGGCATCTGTGATGGTGTGAATTAGAGGAAGTACTTCTCTCGGTTTACTGGGTAATTCGCTGTTTTTCTGCTGTAGTGTAGAGGTGAACTTTGCATCGACGTGTTGGTGCAGCATGATCTCTGATTCTGCTAATCTATCTTCTACCAAACGCTCCATGTTGTTATAAAATTGATCTAGTCGCTGGTTGAAATTATTGTTTAGTGACTCAAGCTGGTTGCGATGAATGGTGAATAGATCGCTCAATACAGAGAATAATTTTTCGCTGGATGCTGGTTTAGACACGACACCCATAGCGCCATGTTCTTTGGCGTTCTCGGCGTATCCTTCGTCATCATTGGACGTATACATGACGACAGGTATGGAGGCAGTTTTGGGATTTGTTGTGATAGCTTTTGTTGTTTCTAAGCCGTCCATACCTGGCATGGTATGGTCCATGAAGATAAGGTCGGGTGAGTTCTCTTTAAGGAAACTAATCGCCTCAGAGCCAGAGTTAGATAAGTGAACCTGAATCCCACTTTTTTCCAATAGGCGCTTCAATATCACTCTTGCGGAGGGAGAATCATCAACAACTAAAGTCTGTAGTGTGCTCATAGGAATCATTTTATTGTTATTGTTTGTAATCATTATGTAAAGTATTCAAGTTATTGCAAGCCGAAAGTGAAAAATTGATCAATCTTCTATTTTCACGATTAATGAGTACTATCGTTTTGTTTTGTTGGGGTTTTTTAGGGGGGGTCGCTGATGCAGCCAACACCAATTGTTCATGGAACCTGCGAAATTAAGTACCTGGGTGTCAAGCAGCAGTTCGAGAAAAATATGCGATCTGGGTGTGAGCTTGGTGCTGCTATATCAATAGTAAGGCATGGGGAGCTGGTGGTTGATCTTTGGTCGGGCTATTCCGATAAAAAGCAAACTCTGCCTTGGGAGAAGGATACGATTGTTAATGTGTTCTCAACAACGAAAGGAATTACTGCTCTGTGTGTTCAGCACGCGCTGGACAGTGGGCTTATCGATTTGGATAGGCCTGCGCAATACTATTGGCCGGACTTTGGCAAAGAAGGTAAGCAAAACATTACGCTGAGGTGGATGCTGAGCCACCAGTCCGGGGTGGCTGCGTTAAGAGAGCCAGTGCCCGATGAGGCATTATATGATTGGGATTATATGGTAAAGCGAGTTGCGTCCGAGCGCCCTTGGTGGAAGCCAGGTTCTGAGCATGGCTATCATATGGTGACAGTTGGCTGGATGGTAGGGGAAGTGTTTAGAAGGGCGGTTGGATGTTCGGTGGGAGAATATTTACGAGATGAAGTTGTTGCCCCATTGTCTGCTGACTTTCATATCGGACTGGGTGCTTCTGAGTTTTCGCGGGTTGCTCAATTAAGAGGGGCTACCGAAACCCCTAAAGATGGCAGGGTGTTCTTGTTTGAGAAAATGGCGGCTGAACGGGAAGGCGTGTTGTATAAAGCGCTGATGAATCCGCAAACGTTGATGACAAGTGCGAACAAGGATGAGTGGAGGCGGATGGAGTTGCCCTCAGCTAATGGCCACGGTAATGCTCGTTCTATTGCGGCACTGTATGGTGCTGCCGTAAGTGGAACCTTATTATCAGAAGCTGCATTATCGCGATGTTTTGAAACTCAATCGGAAGGGATGGATTGGGTGTTAGAAATGCCGACCCGCTTTGGTCCAGGTTTTTTGTTACAGCAAGAGGGGCATGCCGAGATGTCTTTTGGTTTGGGAAAGCGGGCATTTGGACACCCTGGCTCTGGGGGATCGCTTGGTTTTGCTGACCCAGATTCGGGTATTGGCTTTGGTTATGTAATGAATCAAATGGGACCCTACGTAATGGTGGATCCTAGAGCTCGATCGTTAGTCGATGCGCTCTACACATGCTTGGCGCCTGACTAACCCGCGGGACAGGGTTAGCCTAAGGAACGAATAAGGAAGTAGAGAGAAAGCCCAGAAAAACTGCCGACTAACAGGGAAACTGGCAGTAGGAATTGGTTTTGGGTTTTCCTAAGAGTGTCGAGTATTGCGGAGGTATTTGCTTCTGACAACACAACGGTCTTTGACAGGTGGTGCTCTAACTGTAATCGCTGGGTTTCGACAAAGCGATCCTCTTTTATTGCTGAAAAATATTCTCGGTATAAATTGTGTGATAGTTGCTGTTTAACGTTGGCGTAACCGCTTGGGCCAATGGTGAGCTGCGTGAAGGTTCTTAACGTAGCTCTGTCAATAATGGGGGTCGCGTGCTTTTTAATGAGATTGCGGGCAAATCGACTCCTCCCTTCGGTAAGTAAGAATTTGAGGGATGGAATGGGGGCAAGCGCATAGGTGGAGAGAAGCTGGGATATAACATCTGGGTTAGTTGAAGGGCGAGTAGAAGCGTGATGAATAACCCAGAAGCAGCAGATAGAAACAACGCAATAGCCGAGGACCAGTACACTCCAGTGCTCGGCGACTAGCCACGAAATCAGTACCAATAGCCCTAGCGTGTAACCTGTTAATATGCCGAGTATCGTTTTCTTGGCGCCTTGATTTTCATCGAGTTGACGGACTATTTTCGGTACCGCGCTGGGTGATTCCAATAGGTTGTGAAAGCTGATTTCTTCTAGCGTGGCGAGTCGGTCAATGTTGTCGCCAATATCTTCTACTACATTATCGATTACGTTTGGTAGTATTTTGTGAGCTCGGCCATAGAAGCGGTTTTTAACCGTTATGGGTAAGTTTTCCCAAAAGATATCATGATTCTGTTCCATGGTTTCATCGATGATCGTATCGAGCCTGGGACGTAGATGCTTAACTATTTGCTTAACCATGCGCTCGGGCCCTAAATGTTCGTAGAGCTGGGCTGTGGATAAATGCTTGTGTAGTAAATGATGGTATATAAGAGGAGCGAGCAACTTACGAGTATAAAAGGCTAAACCCCATTGGCTTTCTGGGTGGCTACCGTAGGTAAGTACTTGGCTCAGCACGCGCACAGCATAGCCTACCACCGCACCTAACAGAGGAATGCTGCAGATCAAAAACCATTGATTTGACGTTAATTCTTCAAACATGGATTGTTGGATGCCGTTATTATAATTGTTGCGTATGGAAATTATTCAAGGCATGTGTTTTTTTGATCAGAGTAGCATCGCGCTCTTTCTGGTTTTTGTTATGCCATCAACGAGCCAATTTATCGGCTTCTCTTTGTTATGAAAACTGCTCAGGTGATGCGGGGCTAGATTCTAGCACTGGCGCCAATGTATGAGCTAAGTAACGCATTCTACTCACATTTTGCAGAAAATTGTATGCAATAGTGAAGTAAATTGCATTGGGCAAGGAAAATGTGACGCTGTCTTAAGAGCCAATGACGGCTGACTCTAAGACAGGCGAAATAGAAAAGAGGAGGGGCGGTTGTTTATGTAGACGCAAACATGAAGAATAGTTGTGCAAAACCCGCGGCTAGACCGAGAGCGCCGCCAACGACGATGAGTATCCATTCGTCTTCTTGGAAGGCTGGACGCAATAGGTCCTGAAACTCTTCTGATGTCATCGCTTGCATGCGCTCTCGGAACATCTTTTCGATAACGACACCTCGTTCTCGGGTGAATTGAGGGTCATCAAAGGATTCGAGGGACATCTCGATGGTTTTAGCTTCTATCGTGCGTTTGAGGTCCACAAAACCTTCTGGTCCAACGGTTAATTGTGCAACCGTTTTTACGAGGCCACCATCAATCAATGGCCTGAGGTGTTTCTTGATGAGGGACTTCGTTCGGTCGGATTTAGGGCCACGGAATATCTCATTCATTACGCTGCCAATAGTGAGAACTTCTGCAGTGATAATACGGCAAAAAACCTCGGATACCGCATTCTGTCGACTTAGGAATAGTCCCTGAATCTTAATGCCAAATACATAAATGGGGTTAAGGGGTTGGAATATTAAACGTAAAGCCAACCAATTGGTTGCTAGGCCAACAAGAAGTCCAAAGGCCGGAAGTAGCCAGCTTTCAGCAAATACATACCAAGCGAACATTTGGATAATGCCGAATAAGAACCCAAAATATAGCCCCGAATTAATGATAAATTTGAATTCCGCTTCCCCGCACTCCTGGAATACGCGATTGAGCATCGCTTTATCTTCCGTTAATTTGCTAATAATAAGCGCTTTCGGGTCGATTAGATCTTCAATGTTTGCCTGAAGGTCTTCCATCAAGCTATCCATTATCTTCGGGAGCTGCTTCCTCGCGCTGGCGTAGGCACGATTTTTCATTATATTCGGTAAGTTTTCCCACAGAATAGCATTCTTATCATTCATGATATCGTCAGTGAATTCTTCTATTCGAGAATCAGCGACTTTGATTATATGATGAGCGATAGCATCTGGCTCGAATTCCTGGAAGATCTCTTGGATGGTACTTATTTTTGCTAGGGTATTGTCAACGACAATACCTGCCATTTTCTCGCCTTTGGCGGGAATGATGCCCTGCCAACCCAAGATGGGCGGAATGCCAATAAACGTTGTGGGGTAAAAGGTCATTTGAATCGCGACCCAATTGGTAACCCAGCCCACCCCTGCTGCGATAAGCGGGATAATCGCATATTTTATAAAATCAGGGTGGTTCCAAAACTCAACAAAAAATTCCGACATTATTGCAGCCTAATTCCTTTATACCTACCCTAGATTCCGCTTTTGGAGTAAGGTGGCTATCTGGTGACTATACAGGGTGGCTATTATACCCATCCAGTTCGGAAAATTTAGATCTTTTTGTAGTTCATCACATTTAATTCTACTTGTAGAATGTCGAAGACGGTTTGAATAGGCCAGATTGTGATGGTTAAATGTTCACAATGGGCAGTAGTGATAGCGGGGGGCTAATTAGGATGACCACAGAGAATAATGAGCCAATCGGCCAAATTCTGATTATGGAAGTGCTTGAAGCCGCCATGAATCAAGCGATATCACTGGACCCTGAATTGGCCGAACGATTACAGGTCCATACTGGCAGGGTCATTAGAATTAAGGCCAGTGACCCTGACTTCTCATTTTACCTGGCTGTTTGCGATGACGGTGTTCAGTTATTTTCTGAACATGAGGGTCCTATTGACGCGCGTTTGCGAATGAGTTCGTGGTTATTTGCGCGTTATGTGTTGGGAGCATCAGAGGGGCTAGACGACCATTCTGGAGAGAAACCCAAGGTCAGCGGAGATATTGAGTTGCTGGCGGACTTAATGGATATCGCGGCGGAATATAGTCTTTGGTCCATGTTACGCAGAATCGTACGTTATTGGCTGCCCGATTTTGAGAGCTTTGAAGATATATTGCGTGCTTTGCGTGAGCATGAGCCAGCATGGATGAGCAGAATCGAGCATTTGCCTCAGTTAGTTAATGAAACATTGGTGATGCTGAAAGCGCAGAACCATGCGCAGCAGGCCCAAACAGATGAAATAGTCAGTATTCGTAAGATGCTTGAGTCAGATAGAAGGGCCAATCAAGTGAGTACTATTATTGGACTTGCATTAATTGTACTGGCCTTTTTAACGCATAATGGTTATGTAGAGCTGGAAGCGGCGACTGAACTTCCTCTCGATACTATGGTGATGCTCATAGTGGCCATGGCTTTGCTAATACCTCGATTGAGAGGCGGCGCCAGATGGAAAGGCCGTTCATCAAAGGAAGATTAAGCTGGCGTTTAGTGTGTGCAAAGAGCGACTAGTCTTTAGCGGCTCAATCTTTGGGATTTTGATCCTTGTAACTTGAACTGCGTCGGTTACTTCCACGTTTGCTCAGCAGTGGTTTTAACGTATCTCCCACAATATCTGCGCCGGTTTTTGCCATTGTACGGGTCGTCTCTCTCAGTACTTCTCTCGATGGAATGGCAGCAACACCGTCTTTTACCCCTTGCTTAACGCGTGCTTCAATGACGGGACCGATCTCGTCTTTCATTTGTTCGATGAATTTTTGAGCATTCTTTTGTGCATGCTCTTGTAATAATTTCCGCATGACATAATAACCCAGACATAGTGTGAAAATGCTGGATAGTGCGGCAGTCAAAATAATTACGAGAAATGGGTTCATGGCTTAGCTATTTTTCAAGTTGCTTGGTGGCTTTTTCAAGTGCGTCGGTCAATATCTCAATCTTAGCATTTAAATCATCGAGGTCTGTGCGGGTGCTGATACCTAGCCTGCTTAGGGCGGATGATACTCGCTGATCGAAGGCCTTCTCGATGCGATCCATCGTTTGGTTTGCTCTTGATTTAAGGTCATGTAAGCGAGAATCTGAGGTGGGCTTTCCTATCTTTTCTTCATGTTCATTGTTCTTTTCTTCTAATAGCTTACCTTTCGCGATCAACGTTTCGTAGTGCTTAGAGCCCTCAGATTCTTTGGTCGAATATGCACCAAGCCCCGCAAGCCAAATGTTGTGGGAATTACGTTTGATTTCATCTGAGTTACTCATAATGGACTCCTTGTGAGTGCTAAATGATCGTTGTTTTGGGTTAATAGGGTGCGTGCTAACTAATCCCATAAGTTATTGATATATTGACAATAGGTCAACCGAGAAGGCTATACTGAACAGATAAATGATCGAGCTCATAGATGAAGTCATTATAGGTTATTTCATGTTTAGGAGTATCAAGTGGCCAGTACCCGAAACCCTGCGTTTGTTCATAACGTCGAATACGACGGTGAATATAGTCACGAGAAGTTCCTTACTAAGGTAGTTGCTATAGCGCCATTTTTGCAAGGTCCTCGTGGACTGAAAATGTTGTCGATGTCGTTACAATTATATTACCTAGTGCGTTCTTCTGACACCCCAGTTTGGGTGAAAGCGATTGTGGTGGGGGCTTTAGGGTATTTTGTGTTCACGCCTGATGCGATACCTGACGTTGCACCAGTGATAGGATTTGTTGATGATTTAGGTGTGCTCGCGGCGGCGTTTGCTGCGGTAACAGCGCATATTTCCCCGCGGATAAAGAAAAGGGTTGAAGAGATGCTGGTTTCCCTTAGAATTCGTTCACAGCTGGAAATTCCAGATACCCTCGACGATAAAGACTATCGATCATAAGTATCTATCTCAAATTGTAAGACCAAGGAACTGCGGGGAGCGCGATATGCGAAGAGTTGTATTTAACCAAAAAGGTGGCGTTGGGAAATCAAGCATTGCAACGAATTTAGCGGCGATTAGTGCTGATCGAGGTTTGCGAACCCTTATCATTGACCTGGACCCGCAGTGTAATACGACTCAATATTTACTGGGAAAGAATATTACCAGTACTGCAGATAATGATATTGGGGTGTTTTTTGCACAAACTTTGTCGTTTAGAGGTCGCAATCGTCGTAAATTAAAAGACTTTGTGCTTTCCACTCCGTTTAAAAACTTAGACCTGATAGCCGCGAACCCTGAGTTAGGGGATATCATGTCGCAATTAGAGTCAAAGCATAAAATATATAAGTTACGTGATGGTATTGCGTCACTACAAGGTTATGACGCAATCTATATTGATACGCCACCGGCCTTTAATTTCTATTCCATGTCAGCGTTAATTGCAGCGGATTCATGTTTAATTCCGTTTGATTGTGATGAGTTTTCTCGTCAGGCCCTGTATACGTTAATGGAAAACGTTGATGAGACGCGCTCGGATCATAATGAAGATTTGGATGTTGAAGGGATTGTTGTTAATCAATTCCAACCTCGGGCAAGTTTACCGCAGCGTATTATTCAAGAGCTGCGGGATGAGAAACTACCAATTTTAGATGCATTCATCTCTTCGTCGATTAAAATGCGCGAATCTCATGACCAGTCTCTGCCATTAATACATGCATTCCCAAAGCATAAATTGACACAGGAATTTGTTGCTCTGTTTGATTTGTTGCATCCAGGTTTTGGCGTTGCACCAGTGGCTAGTGAACTAGCAACTGGCACTGAAGCATCTTAAACAGCGCTGTTTTTACGTGCTCTCCTTAATAAGGGGAGTGCGATAAGCGCTGAGATGGCAATAATAAGTAATATTCTAAAAAATAATTGATGGTTGTTTAGAGGGTGTAGTGTTGCCAGAATAGGGTGTGCTGGCAACTGCGTTTGGATAAGTTGCCGAATGGATGATGGTGTGATTGATTCAATTTCTGCGACGATATCCGGCATAGCTCCTTGGGATTTTACATTACGTCGATGATGTCGAATTTGTTGTGCAATATCGATATTTTTTCGTTCTTTACTTTCATACCGAAGGATGGCTTTCCTTTTTAGTCGCGCAACATCTTGTGCGGGAATACCTTCTACATAAAGAGTGTTGTAATGATTTAGAAAGCGTTGGGTTACTGTGGATTCCCACTCTGGCGTTGTTTCGGTTGTTGCATGAATGTGTCCCAAATCGCTTCCTGCTATGTATTTTGCTCTCGGTGAATACACAATACCTAGTCCTGAGCGTAAATCGTAAAACAACTTCTCGCCTAAGAAGTCACTAATGAGAGCGTAAGATGAGCCTTTACCGCTGCTTTTTCCTGATGCGGGAAGTAGCAAGTTCACGTGAACCTTAGATTCAGAGAATGTATCGTTTTCTATAATGGGGGACGCATCGATTGTATGAGGTGTAATGATTATCCTACTCTCAGTCTCGACACGACTTGTATTAACGTTAAACGGCGTCAAATAATGTTGAGTTAGGTCTTCCCAGTGAAGGTTGCCGACGATGATGAGAGTCATATTGCTGGGGTGGTAAAACCGGGTATAGGCAGATTCAATATCGGATAGTGAGGTGTTTTCTGGGGAGCTTTGTGTTGTACAGTCCAGGTTACTATTGGCATATAGGCGGGCAATCCCAAGGTCGACTACCGCTGGAGTGTCGTTGATCAGGTTTTTGAGTGGGTTGTCAGATGTGCCCAGTTCAGAGTGCACGGCGGTTATGCTTTTGTGTAACGTGGATGAGGATAGATCGGCTTCGAAAATGATGGAGTGTAAAATATCCAGGCCCGTTGATACAAGATCAGAGTGCAGGGTGACGCTAAAGTGGGTGTATTCTGATTTTGTATAGCCTCTTGTGGTCCCACCAAGATCTTTGATTGTTTTGCGTGCTGCACCTTCAGGGAAGCGTTGGGTTTTGGATAGCAACATGTGTTCAAGTATATGTGGGATTTGTTGGCGATCACATTGGAAGTCTGCAAGCCCCACCTCAACGACCATTTGCAATGTCACAGTGTCCGCGTAGGGTCGGTAGTGGTGAATGATGTGTAACCCGTTGTCGAGTTGTTGTTGATTAACGGGGAGTGCTTCGGATGTGGCGGCGGAGCAATATAGCCCGAGGAGCCCCGATACGATAATTGACAATAGGCGACCGTTCATTGTGACCTCAATGATTATTATTAGAATTATGTGTGTTGCTGTATTGCTGTGTTACGTGAAAGCTTGAATACCCGTTTGAGCTCTACCTAATATTAATGCATGGATATCATGAGTGCCTTCATAAGTATTGACGGTCTCCAGGTTAAGCATGTGTCGCATGACAGGGTATTCGTCGCTGATACCATTAGCACCATGCATATCCCTTGCAGTTCTTGCAATATCCAGTGCTTTACCGCAATTATTCCTTTTTAGCATTGATATGAGTTCGACAGGACATTGGTGTTTATCCATTAACCGGCCCATGGATAGGGCTCCGTTCAGGCCAAGTGCGATGTCAGTTTGCATGTCGGCCAGCTTCTTTTGGATGAGCTGATTGCCGGCTAATGGTTTTCCGAATTGGGTACGGTCGAGACAATATTGTCGGGCCGCTTTCCAGCAGGTCTCTGCTGCACCCAAAGAACCCCAGGCGATGCCGAATCGAGCTTTGTTTAAGCAACCAAATGGGCCACTCAGTCCTTTAATATTCGGTAATATATTACTTTCGGGCACCGATACGTTATCAAGTATAATTTCTCCTGTGATAGAGGCGCGTAAGGACAGTTTGCCATGGATTGTTGGGGTAGATAGGCCTTCAAAGTCACGCTCCAGAATAAAGCCACGAATTTCCCCATCTAATTTCCCCCAAACAACAAAAATATCGGCAATGGGAGCATTGGTTATCCACATTTTCTGTCCATCCAAACGGTAGCCGTTGCCATCTTTAATAGCGGTGGTCTTCATGCCGTTGGGGTCTGAGCCGTGGTCGGGTTCCGTTAGTCCGAAGCAACCGACGTGTTCACCTGCGGCTAACTTAGGCAGATATTTTTTTCGCTGTTGCTCGGAGCCATATGCGTAAATGGGGTGCATTACCAATGAGGATTGAACGCTCATGGCAGACCGATAGCCACTATCAACTTTCTCAATTTCTCTAGCGATGAGTCCGTAGGATGTGTAGTTAATATCGGAACCGCCCAATTCGGTAGGGAGCGTAGCTCCCAGTAACCCTAGGTCGCCCATCTCATGAAATATATTGCGATCGAAAACTTCATTTCTAAACGCCATTTGTACTCTAGGCGCTAAATCTTGTTGGGCATAATCTGATGCGGTTTTCTGAATAGCGAGTTCTTCTTGGCTGAGTAGTGATAAAATATTGAATGGGTCTTCCCAGCAAAACCGGCTTGTCTTCATAGTAGATGCTCCTAATGTTTGCCCAAAAAGGCCCGTATCAATATGCTCAATCAGCGGGGTTGAGGTGTGTTCGTGGTAGCTATATGTTCAGGTTATAGGAGCCCGGTTATAAGGGCAAGTTTGGTTATAAAGTTACCGAGTTATTCTATTTTGTGTGTTAAGAGACCGCCTAGGGTCCGATTATGTCGGTGTTTGCCATTGTCGAGTGGCTATGCCGATTGCTAGTTTAATAGAGTGCGTATTGCACTTTGTCGTCTGTAAGAGACTGTTGTTTAGCCTATTTTGATCTATCGGGAGGAGGTGGGTTCAAAGATGGGGCTATGTTGTCTATATTTTAATAATCTAGTCGTATAGTTGAGGAAGGGTATATGGATTTGAAAGTTGTAGATCATCCACCAAAAGACATTATCATCACTGATGAGCTTGAAGAGCGCCTAACAGAAGAGCATGTAGAGCAAATCGTAGAGATTTTTAATACCCCTTTGACGGGGGCCTACAACTGGGATTATCACTCAGCGGATGGACGAATAAGAAAGCTATATGAGTTGGGCAAAGAGCTTAATTGGAATGCGCAAATGGATGTTGATTGGTCGATTAACTTTCCTAAGACTGAAGTTCCGACGGATGAAATGTTCAACCCTTTTACTGGCTATGCACCTTTTGAAGCGATGACAGATGAGGATAAATTGCGCTTTGCTTGGCATAACCAAGCATGGACATTATCTCAATTCTTACACGGTGAGCAAGGAGCATTATTAGTTAGCTCACAATTGGTATCTTGCGCGCCAACCTACGATGCCAAATTGTACGCTGCTTCGCAGACGTTTGATGAAGCACGCCATGTTGAGGTGTTTGGCAAATATCTAGAGGATAAAGTGGGCATTAGGTATCCAGTGAACGACAATCTCAAGCTCTTATTGGATAAAATTCTCACCGATGCGCGTTGGGATCTGAAATTTATCGGTATGCAGATTATTGTCGAAGGGTTAGCGTTGGCGGCATTTAACACCATGAGAATGGTCTCCAAGGATGTGTTGCTGCAAGATATTGTACATTTGGTTATTCGTGATGAAGCAAGGCATGTCACTTTTGGTGTGAACTATTTGGAAGAGTTTGTTAAAAGCTTATCAGACAAAGAGCGCGAAGACCGAGCGCAATTCGCCTATGAAGCTTGCTGTGTAATGAGAGAGCGCCTGGTAGCAACCGACGTGTTTGAGCATTTTGGCTGGGATGTGGAGGCGGCTCGACAGCAAGTGTTGCAAGCTCATGTAATGGTTCACTTTAGAAAGTTTTTGTTCACACGAGTGATACCCAATTTAAAGCGTATTGGTCTTTTGACGGATTCGGTAAGAGAGAAATATGCAGAACTCGGTGTGTTAGAGTTTGAAAATATGACCGATGATGCAACAACTGACTGGGATGAGCTTTCCAAACCGTTATATGACGACGGCAGAGAGGTGCCAAGTCAAAAGGTTGTTGGGCAGAATTAGAACTTTTAGGAATAATTGGACAAAAGCTGTTTGATGGTCAACCTTTGATAGGACTGCTTTTTATATACAGGATTACCCAAAGGCAAATCTTGTATAAAAAAAGCGAATCCTAACATTGGGGGTGGGCTATGAGAGCAACAACTTCACGGTATTTTTTCATTTCACTATTTCGTAAAATCCTTTTTACACTTCTTCTGTTTCCTTTGTTGTCTTATGCCGACGATCATCTAAAAGCGGTTCCCAGTGATATGCCGGGTATTCCCTTGACTCATTTCGAAGGATGGTCGGTGACGTTTGATGGGCGTGTTAATGCGTATGCGACTCGTATAACGGGAGATGCACAACCAGCAACAATCAATTCTGATGGTGTTGTTATCGGTGGTGATGCCGCTGATGATGACTTAGATTCTTTTCGATTGAGAACGGGCTTTAACCCTTCTCGATTGGGACTGAATGTACGATCTCCTTTGGTTGATGGGTATACCATGGGCGCGCGATTAGGTTTCTATCCGTCAATCCAGGATGATAACTTAAAGAATTCGAGTACTAACCTTGATATCCGAGAAGTATTTTTTACGATTGGTAATGATAATATCGGTGAGTTTCAAGTTGGTCGATCGTTGAGTTTGTATCAAAGAGAGCATGTGGTATTGGATATATCTGGATATGGTGTTGGTGCGACGGGCACTGGCGGTAATGGAACAACGGCCGGCAGAGTGGGGTTTGGTTATCTCTACGATAATTTTGCTCCCGCAGTAATCTATCGACCTGCGATATCTGATGCATTTAATCTTGCTGTTGGACTATACGACCCAAGTCACATCAAGGGAGCAAATGGTGTTGGCGCTACGGTGACACCAGCCCCTCGGTTGGAAGCTGAAGCAACGTTTGATATGGACATGGGGGGGGCGAAAGTTCGTATATTCGGTAGTGCGTTGTGGCAAACCGCTGAGTTTGCTGCAGATGTCGGGGGCACTGGTGGGGCGGAAGAGGGCGATTCCGTGACTGCAACTGGATTGGGGTACGGTATGACAGTATCCCTTGGCATGTTTGCCGTTGATCTAACAGGGTATAGTGGGCAGGCATTGGGCACAGTCGTTATGTTGGATGGCAATGCACTGGATGAAGATGGGGAGGAGCGAGATCATTCTGGGTGGTATAGTCAATTCCATTATATACCTTGTGATACGCTTGAAATTGTCGCTTCTTTTGGTGTGTCGAATGCGGATGAAACTGATGGCGATGAAGATAGTGGAAATTCTTATGTTGAACTGCAGAGCAGCTCATCTTTAATTGCAATTTATGATTTTAACCCTTGGTTAAGTTTTACCGGCGAGATTACCTCTGCATTAACCGAATATACCGGGGATGAAGATCAGCGAAATACGATTATTGCACTGGGGACGATATTTCAATGGTGAGTAAATAGCTATATTCTCTCTAATGCTATGAATATCTTAAATCAGTATATTCAACCCATAGGTAGAGTGGTATTTAGTCCCCATTCTCTACCTATACTGTAGCTAGCTTGTTGTTTGTGACTCAGATAAAGGAACATCACATGAAGACAATATTTCCCGGCCTATTTGATACGTATCGTCTCAAACCAT
The DNA here is from genome assembly GCA_002162955.1 of Gammaproteobacteria bacterium 45_16_T64. Taxonomy (GTDB): domain Bacteria; phylum Pseudomonadota; class Gammaproteobacteria; order Pseudomonadales; family Ketobacteraceae; genus 42-54-T18. The sequence goes on along the minus strand of MABD01000040.1, from coordinate 98,659 downwards.
CGCTGGATCAAACGGGTAGGCGTATTGTTGCTCAAGGTCTTGGTGGGGCAAGAAAGTTGCTCGTGGGGTTTGTGGCGATATTGATATGTTCTCATTCTGCATTTGCTGATATGAAGGCGGCAGAGCGTTGGGTTGATGAAGAGTTTAAGGACAGCACATTAACCCGGGCGCAGCAGTTAGACGAAATGAAATGGTTTGTGAATGCGGGTAAGCCATTTCAGAACATTACCGTAAGGGTCGTGTCAGAGCGGATAGATACCCATGTTTATGAAGCTAATGTGCTGACCAAGGCCTTTGAAGATATTACTGGCATTAAAGTGATTCATGAGATTACCGGTGAGGACGATGTTGTAAAAAAGATAGCGACTCAAATGAGTTTGCCCTATAGCATCTATGACGCCTATATTAATGACAGTGACCTTATTGGTACCCATTATCGATATGGACAAGTCGTTGCGCTTAGTGACTTTATGAAGGGTGAGGGTAAGGATGTTACGTTACCCACGCTAGATCTGAAGGATTTTATAGGTATCAGCTTTACCTCTGGCCCTGACGGTAAACTTTACCAGCTACCTGATCAGCAGTTTGCGAATCTGTATTGGTATCGCCATGATTGGTTTTCTCGACCAGAATTACAAAAGAAATTCAAAGGCATATATGGCTATGACTTAGCAGTGCCAGTGAATTGGTCTGCCTACGAAGACATTGCCGAGTTTTTTACGGTTCATGTCGGCGAACTAGATGGACAAACGATCTATGGACATATGGATTACGGACGTAAGGACCCCTCTTTAGGGTGGCGATTTTCAGACGCATGGTTATCCATGGCGGGGGCTGGCGATAAGGGTATCCCGAATGGTTTACCCGTTGATGAATGGGGTATCAGGGTGGAAAACTGTAGCCCTGTTGGTGCAAGTGTAGCAAGAGGCGGGGCGCTAAATAGCCCTGCATCGGTGTATGCGATTACTAAGTTTGTTGAGTGGCTAGAGAAATATGCGCCACCGGGAGCTAAGGCGATGAATTTTTCGCAAGCAGGAGCGGTTCCTGGACAAGGAAATATTGCACAACAAATATTCTGGTATACAGCATTCACTGCTGCGTTGACGAACCCGGATTTACCCGTAGTTAACGCCGACGGTAGCCCAAAGTGGCGTATGGCTCCTTCGCCCAGGGGGCCTTATTGGGAGAAAGGCATGAAGTTGGGGTATCAAGATGCGGGGGCTTGGACGCTATTGAAGAACACCCCATTGGATCGAAAAAAAGCTGCTTGGTTGTATGCGCAATTTGTTGTGTCTAAAACAGTGTCGTTGAGAAAAACGTTGGTGGGGTTAACGCCGATACGAGATTCCGATATTCAATCAGCTAAGATGGCAGAAGTGGCTCATAAATACGGCGGGTTGATGGAGTTTTATCGCAGTAAAGCACGAGAAATTTGGTCGCCTACCGGCACAAATGTGCCAGATTACCCTAAGCTGTCTGACTTGTGGTGGAAAAACGTTGCGCTAGCGGCGAATAATAACCTGACCCCAAAGCAGGCAATGGATAAGATGGCGGGAGAGATGGATGACCGACTTCAAGCGTTGGCCGATGCAGGGCAAGAGCGTTGCACGCCAAAATTGAACCCCAAGAAAGACCCACAATATTGGCTGGATCAGCCGGGGTCACCTAAACAGAAGCTGGCTAATGAAAAGCCTAAGGGTAAGACCGTTTCTTACGACGATTCGTTAAAAGCCTGGGATTAGGAGGAAAGATCATGAAATCAGTATTCTCTATTATTGCCCCTATGATATGTGCCAGCGTACTTTTGTTGAGCCCGGTAGCTCATGCCGAGAAGTACATGTTATACACAGAAGAATTACCGCCCTACAGCTTTAAAGGTGGGGATAAGCGCGGTGCAGCGATTGATATCGCGTCTGCACTTTTTGAGCGGTCGGGCCTGGATTATGAAGTAAAAATCACCCCTTGGAAAAGGGCATATGTGACGGTAGAAAACACCCCTAACACCTGCCTTTTTCCAGCTCAACGAAATCAAGAACGAGAAGCAAGTTTTCATTGGGTAAGCCCTTTGTATATATCACAGACGGCTTTTTACGGTTTAGAAACAGATGGATTAGTGATCAGAACGCTCAACGACGCCAAAGGGTTAAAAATTGGGTCCTACAATGGTAGCGCTGCAGCGGAATATCTTCAGGGGTGGGGGCATGATGTTAAAACGGTTGCTCACGATAAGCAGAATATTATGAAGCTCAGTCGAAATCGCGTCGATTTATGGGCAAGTGATACGCTTTCGGCGGCTTATCAGGCCAAAAAACACAATACGGTGCTGCAGAGGAAGCTTGTGTACTTTTCGACACTCAGGGCGTTGGCGTGCAGCTTAGATATACCCAAAGCGATAGTGGATAAACTCCAAGCGGAGCTGGGCAGTATGTATGGGGATGGCACGATAGATAAGATAATGGCGGATTATAGAAAGTGAAGACTTGACGCAGTAAGTGCCCCTTTCAATGATCTAGCGAAAGCCTGCATTAACTGCAGGCTTTTTTTTGTAGGTAAATAGAGGCTGATAATAGTAGGGAATAGAGCAGTATCGCCCAACCACCGATAAACGCAGCCATGAGACCAAATAAGTCGGGAGCTTTCATTAGCGTTGTCATGAGTGATTCTTGATAGTAGAAAAACCACTGATGACCTTCAGGAAAAATCTGTACATGCAGCCAGTAAAAAAGGTCTTTGGGGCCAACAATTAATAACGCCAATGCGATGGTAAGTAATAGCACGCCTAAACCAGCCGTTGCTTGACGAATACCAGGGGGAGGTAGTCGTAAACGATAAATCGTGAACATTAATAGAACGCTAAGCGCGATCATTGCTAAACCAACGGGGTAAAGGTTGTCTATCAATACAGCAACATCTTGTAGGTGGATAACCTCTGCTTCATGTAACAGTGGTATAGATTGGCCATTGTAGGTATAGCTAATGTCAGCAAGGCCTTCTCCGCTATTTTGTATGCTGGTGACTATTTCTGAAAAGAGGCGTTCATGCTCTTCCGTCGTTGTGGTCGCGAAGTGTTTTCGGAATTGATTTAACGGAGCGTAGCGATTTATGTGGGTTTGGATGGATAACCACTGATACGCCTTTGAATACCCATAGTCGATAGGGGCAAGCGTATGCCAAGAGATCAGCAGGGTACCTAAAAACAGAGTGATTATATAGATCGACCAGAGAGATTGTCTGATTCCCTTTTTAGAGGGGGGGGAATCTGAAATCGTTGCTGACGTTGTGGATTGATTGGAATTTGATCTTTTTGGGCTTTTCTTTTTTCTATTCTTTGTCATGGTCGCCTGGAATTTTATGCACTAGTGCTGGTCATTAATAGACTCATGTTACATGGCATAGCTTTTTCTGCAACGTTCTAGGTAAAGCTGCTATTATCGTCACTTATCTCATCGGTTTAGTCTAAGGAAATGATATGGCCTCTCAGGGCAAAGGGTTGACTTCTTTTTTATTGATTTTGGTGTTAATTCTCGGGGCTGCAGTTTTCTTGATTCCCGCTCCAGCGATCAAATGGGCCATAGAAAACTATGGGTCTGAGCAGGTGGGAGCCAAAGTTGAAGTCGATGATGTGAGTTTTTCGTGGTTTTCTTCTGCTATATCCGTGTCAGGTTTACAAGTCACGGATCCTGATACACCAATGCAAAATATGTTGGTGATTGACCAAATGGAGACCGCTATTGATGTCGTTGAATTGTTGAACTCAAAATTATACTTTGACGAAGTGTCAGTACAAGGTATTGGGTTAGGCGAACCAAGGGAGACAAGTGGCGCATTGGGACCTAAAAAGTTGAGTACGGGTGAGGAAGGAGGGGGCCTCTCGCTCGAAAGCCTAGGCCTACCTAACTCAGATGCGCTGATTGCGGAAGAAAAAGCGATTTACGAGAAGAAAATTCAAGCTTATCAGGACAAGTTGGCCAAGCAGAAAAGCGCCATAGAAAAAGCCATCGCTGAATTACCAGGCGATGAATCCTTGCAAAAATATAAAGACCGAATTGCCAAGGCGAAGAAGAAGGCAAAGGGACCGCTTGGCAACTTCGCAGCATTGCAAGATTATGGGCGCATTCAGAAAGATGTAAAGCGTGATGTAAAACGGATTAAGGATGTTCAATCATTGATTAAACAGGCGATGGCTGAATTGAAGAAAGACTATGATGTGATCAAACAATTGCCCAACCAATCGGCCAGTGAAATTATCGCAACGTTGGGCTTGGAAAAATCCGTAATAGCCAATGGTGGGGAAATGCTATTGGGTGGCAAAGTGGATGCTTGGGTCAAAGAGGGTTTGCAAGCCTACGGTTTGCTGGCAGGAGACAACAAAAAAGGTGAGAGTGATGGGTCTACTGACGGCACAAGCGCTCAACAGACAACGCCAGATTTTCTAGTTCGGCGCGCTCTTTTGTCGGGGCGGCTAAGCCAAGGGGTACAGGAAGGAGAGATCAGTGGGCTTGTTGCTAACATCAGTGATAGACCGTCACTGTATCCAGAGCCAATAACCGTCGATATAAAAGCCGCAGGTGAACTGTTGGGTAAGTTACGGATTGAAGGAGTGGTGGATCACCGAGTAGAGGGGAAAGAAAAGGACGCATTTACCCTGTCTCTGGCGGATAGTTCACTGGTTGATTATCCATTAACGGAACAATCTGGTGTCGCAATTGTACTCAATAAGGCTTTGTTGACGGGGGATGCGAGTATTTCGGTGAGTAAGTTAAAGGACCTAGATATCAAAGTTAATGCCTTATTTGATCAGTTGAAGGTGAAAGCAACTTCATTAGGCGCTAACGAAGCTTCAGAAATGCAGGTAGCAATTATTGATGCGCTGGAGAAAGTTACTGAAATCAGTATTGAGGGCAAAGTAAAAGGTACGATGGCAGAGCCTAAAGTTGCCTTAGCATCTAACTTAGATGCTGTACTGGGCAGTGTAGTAAATGCTTTGGTGAAGAAAAAAATGGCGGGGTTAACTGATGATATACGATCGCGTTTAGAGTCGGAGCTTGCCAATAATTTACCATCGTTAGATGAATCGCTTAATGGTTTAAATGGTTTGCAAAACCAAACGGGTGATAAGAGAAATGCTATTGATGGTTTGTTGAAACAGATAAAGTAGAATAAGTGGAGCGGTGTATGTCAGTACTCATTCCGTCGGCAACGGTGGTATTACTAAGAGAGAATAATAATCAACTTGAAGTGTTGTTGCTAAAGCGCAATTCGAAGATTGCTTACGGTGGGATGTGGGTTTTCCCCGGTGGAAAAATCGACGTGGAGGATTACGCTTCGAAGGGTGAACCGAAACCGACTGAGCCGCTAGATACAGATATGCTGGTAGCGGCGCGGTGTGCTGCTAAGCGGGAGACGCAAGAAGAGGCGGGTATTGACATAATGCAGGATCAATTGCTGTATCTCTCTCACTGGACTACGCCGGAAATTCGACCTAAGCGGTTTAGCACCTGGTTTTTTGTCGCGCCGACGACAAGTGATGAGGTAGAGATTGATGGAGGAGAAATTCATGAGCATTGCTGGCGTAACCCTGCCGATGCTATAAATGCTCATTTGGAGGGGGAGATTGAGCTTGCTCCACCAACCTATCTAACGCTTCGGAGTTTATCGACATTTAGCCATGTTAAGAGCGTTGTTACTCACTTTGGGGATCTGCCCCCTGAGGTTTTTGTTCCTAGAGTAGAGTTACTGGATGACGGGTTGTGCTATTTCTATCATGGTGACGCAGGCTATGAAGATGCCGACCATCGTGTTGAAGGTGCTAGGCACCGATTATATGCACGAAAGGGTCGTCAATGGACATACGAGGTGTCGGAATAAGGGTTTATTTGTTGAGGATATTGAGTCTCTCAGTGGATAGTTTTGTAATTATCTATCATGAAACAAGACTACTCTCAACTTTAATTCACAGAAAATAGAGCCTATATGATACTCTGTCATCTTATTGACATGCCGGAAAAATAAAGTTCGGGTGACGCTAAGTGGTTGAATTAGGGTGGGTTAAAAAATTGACGCATCTTTATACAATTTCGCCAGGGCTATGAAGCTTATGGGCTGTGGTGATCTAACCCAAATTAATCCCCATACTTATCCACAGAAAATGTGGAAAACTGAAATATCCCTTCCTCTGTTGTTTTTTTGACCTAAAAACCTGCTATTCTGAATAGGTATACGTCAAAAAGTATAACGTTGTATTTACAAATAGATGTATGTATCTATAGGGATTAGAGGCGTTGAAGAAGCGTCATATGAGAGCAACTAAATCAATGATTACGCCACCAATTATTCTTGATCTTGAAGCCTCTGGGTTCGGTAGAGGAAGTTATCCGATTGAAGTCGGTTTAGCGATGGATGATGGTCATCTGGAATCACATTTGATTCAACCGTTTGATCATTGGACCCATTGGCAAGAGAGCGCAGAAGCTATTCATGGTATTTCTCGTGCTCAATTGATTGAGGGTGGAGAGGAAGGACGATTTGTCGCAGATGAGTTGAACCGCCTTTTGCATGGGCAAACGGTGTATTCTGATGGGTGGGGAGTGGATCGAAGCTGGTTGGCATTATTGTTTCATGAAGCGGGAGTGTTTCAAGGTTTTAAAATTGACACCATTTTTTCGCTGTTATCGGAAGTGCAGCTGGAGAGCTGGAACGTAAATAAAGAGAAGGTACTCAAAATCACTGGACTTAAATTGCATCGAGCGGGTACTGATGCATCGCTTATCCAGCAAACGTATCTCTATACTGTCGACAGACCTGCATTTGAAAAGCACTTACGTTCTATTAGTGCAGCGTAAAAGTCCATTCGATCTTAGTAAACCGAATAAAAAGGCCTGAACATATTATTGTGCAGGCCTTTTTATGTGTGTGGAATGTGGCTCTACACGGATGTTACAGTATAATCAGACAGCTTGAGTTCATCCCATTGTTGTTGAGACGTTATTACCGCAGTGCTGCTTACCGATGGATCTGCTAGATACGTTCTAGTGACTCTCTCAAGATCTTTGAGCGTTGTGTTCAGTACGCGTTCTCTGAAGCGAGCTTGAAATTCATCGCCACGATCAAACAGTCGGTTTTGGAAGGATAATTTCGCTTCTCCTGCAGGGGAACTTGGTTTATCTAGAGCACCGATTACGCCTAGAATAGCTTCTTCTAAAGCGCCTTCGTCTGGTGTACTTTCTAAGAACCATTGAATCGAGCGATCAAAATCGGTAAGGGTCTCTGTTAAACGCGGGTCGCGATACGAGTAAAATCGGAAGGCTGCAATATTAGATTCCTGTGAAGCCCCGCCGCCATAGGCACCGCCTTGCTCACGAATAGTTCTGTGTAAATAGCCATTGCGCAATATACCGCCCAATACCGTTAGGGGGGCAGCATCTGGATGATTAGACGGGACGGTTGGATAAGCTTTAGCGCAGAAGTTCACTTGAGTGTTTGTTGTCCAGCACTGCTTGACCTGTTCTCTGCGTTGTGGAAGTGCAAAGGTACCCGGGATAATCTCGCTTGCAGGCCATAGTTTTTCGAGTTGTTGTTGCTGTACGGAAAAATTAGGCTCTTCACCAATCAGTATGAACTGTTGTTGATTCGAGACAATAAGACTATGAAGCGCGGTTAAGTTATCGGCAAGCTCAGCGAGTGCAGTCTCACTTTCTAGGCTCTGATCAAGTATTTGTATACTACGAATACCGGCAAGACCAGAAACATTATGTGATAGATACGCTATTGGACTAAGCCCACTGCTCGCAGCCTGCATGGCAAGCCCATGCCCGTGCCCTGTGATACTTTGGTCTAGGCGAGCTCTATATTGTGATACGAGTTCTTTAATACGCTCAAGTTCGTCGAATCGCAGGCGAGTGATAATGTTGTGTTGTAGGGCGAACATGGCGTTGGCGTTACGGTTTAATGCTTTCCCTGAAAAGCCTAGATATCCACTAATCGATTGCTCACTTTCGATATTGCCTCGCATCGCAGTAAAACAGCTGATACCGCCAGAGCACGCACTGATTTGGTCCTGGATTTCAAGGTAGTCGTCTTCTCCAGCACCCAGCTCGCCGACAAGGTTTGTATAAAGCGGTAAAAGCTGCTGCTGTTGCTCATTTAGCTCGGGAAGAGAAAATAATATTTGTAAATAGGTAAGGCCATTTGTGCCTTGAGGGTAAAGAGTGATTTTTCGCTCATTAATCGATGCGGCATCGCATTTCGCCATGGGGGCGTGAGGCGGTACATCAGCAAGACCAACTTTGGGTAGAATGCTGATATCATCCTCTTGATTTTGTCGTGCTAAGAGTTGTTTGGTTTTTTCAATAATGGCGCTTTTTTCTTCTAGTGATAGAGAGGCTTTTAATTGTGCCAGCTCTTGTTTAATGCGGGCTTCTTTTCTTTCATCTTGTTGTTCATCTGGGCTCAATGTAAGGCAGATACGATGTGGATTGCTAAGTAGCTGCTCTTTGATTAAGTGTTTGATGAAGTTTGGATCTTTGATTTCTTCATGTAGCTTTATCAGGACAGGGTCGAGATTAAGCTGTGCGATAGGGTTACCACGGTGAATCGCTGGGGGAAGTGCTGCGAGAATCATTTGCAAACCGTAAGGGAATTGGTCACCCCCCACTTCACGCTGGCTGAGTTCAAGCTGGTGTAGAATGGCTTCTAATTTTTCTTGTTCAACCCCCGTTTCGGCAAGGTCTTCGAGCAGAGCCATGACTTGTTTTTCAAATTCAATGGCTTTATCAGGATCAGAGCCTTCGATGCCACACATAAAGGCCATTTCAAAATTGCTATCTTCTAGTCCACAAAGAGGGCTTGGTGCAGTGCCAAGACCACAGGTCTCAAGTAGCTTCTGCAGCGGTGATGCGCTGTTTTCTAAGAGTACATCAGAAAGTAGATGCGCTTTTAGTTGTGACTCCAAGTCATTACCCTGGCCTAACAGCCAAGCGATTAATAAATGACTCTTGTTCTCTGTCGTGTCTTCTGGGGACACCGCTAATGGATAGGCTTCTTGTATTTTTATAGGAGAAAAGTATCGTTTCTCCGGCTTTACGGTGATTTTTCTGTCTAGCTTGTCAAAACGGTGCAGGGCCTTATCTTCAAAATTTTGTTGATGTTCTGATGCAGGGATGTTGCCGTAGGTCATGAAGATGGCGTTGCTAGGATGATAATGCGTTTTATAGAACGCGATCAATTGCTCATAGCTTAAATCTGGAATGTCAGTGGGTTCGCCGCCACTATTGAAGTGATAGGTGCTGGTAGGGAATAGGTACTTTTTTGCCGTTTCGTAGAGTACGCTAACGGGAGAGCTTAGTGCGCCTTTCATTTCATTGTATACCACGCCTTTGTAGACGAGGTTTGATTCCATATTTTCAGCATCCTCAAATTCCATGCGATGCCCCTCTTGTGCGAAATCCAGTGGGTCAATTCGCGAAAAAAACACGGCATCTAAATATACGTTAAGAAGATTGTCGAAGTCTTTCTTGTTTTTACTGGCAAATGGATAGGCCGTCCAATCGCTGCTGGTGAATGCATTCATGAAAGTATTTAAAGAGCGGCGAATCATCATGAAAAAGGGATCGCGAACTGGGTATTTCTCGCTGCCACACAACGCGGTGTGTTCAAGTATGTGGGCGACGCCGGTGGAATCTGTGGGAATGGTTCGTAGCCCTACAAGAAAAACGTTCTCATCATTATCCGCATCGATATGGTAGTGCATCGCCCCGGTTTTTTTATGTCGGAATTCAGATACATTCACGTGGAGTGATTCGATAGATTCCGTTCTTAACCACTCAAAGCTAGGATGGGCGTTGGAGTGGGCTTGGTTTGCAGCAGGGTTCGGCATAAACTGGTTTCTTATCAAAGATAATGGGTTATAAGTAGGTTTTTGGCTAACCTACGGCAATGCTTAAAGTATTTCACGTAAACCCCGGCTTTGCCAGTAAAGCCGCAGAATCAGTACTAACTGTGAGGTGATTGGTATGAGAGCTGGGCCGGTAGTTTTGTTGGCAGATAGCCAGCTATTATTGAATACCTCTAAAGGTAAATTACTTTCTCAATGGGTTAAACAGTGTCTCATGGAGAGAGTTTATGAGGAGCGGGAAAGGCGAGCGCTTTACCTTGGTGCTGCAAATGGAAATATTGACGACTTTTATCAAATGGCAGTTACAATTTGTACTGGTTGGAATATTACTTCAGTGACGAATGGTGTTGTGCCAGAGGTGTTTGTAGAGCAGTCCCCGGATGATTTTGATCTAGTAATTCTTGCTGGAGGTGATGTCGGAATAGGGTGGCAGTTCCTGTCTCAACATACAGTGAGAGCTTGGTTGGAATATTTCACTCAGGGGGAAGGGCTAATTATTGGAATATCGGCAGGAGCTATTCATCTGGCATCCACAGTAGAGGTCAATACTATAACAGAGCGGGAATTTTTGGCGTTTGTCTCGGCTCATGTTGCGGTGCATGAAGAGCAATTATCCTGGCCGACCCGGCAAGTGTGGGCAGGTATCGCCAGCGGCTCTTCCCGCGCAGATATGTATTGTATTCCCTTCGGTGGCGGGGTCGCGATTAAGAACGGAATCCATCAACCTGTGGGTAAAGGAGTGGACGTTTTTGTAGGTAGGCTTTGATGAGCGATATAGGCGAGATAGGCGAGATAGGCGATTATACCCCAGCTAATAGCAATGCTGTGGGTAATGCGTTCAGGGGCTCCCCAGCGAGTAAACCAGAGTGATACGCCTAATCCTAGCCCTACGAATGCGATGATAGATAGGCTCAGCATGAGTACTGAGAGAATGAATACTCCCGCGCCTGTCCATAAGCAGATTTGAACGCTGTGTCGCATTTACTGTTCCTTGTCGAGTACAATGTCATATCATAACCGATTACCTATTAATTAGAATGTTCAATGCCTTATGTCCGATAAACGTATAGATTTAAATGATGACACTGACCCCAAGCCGTTGGACGGTATTTTGGTTGTTGCCCTAGAGCAAGCAGTGGCAGCACCCTACATTTCTTCTCGATTAGCGGATGCTGGGGCGAGGGTTATCAAGATTGAGCGCCGAGAAGGGGATTTTGCTCGACAATATGATTCTGTAGTAAACGGTGAGAGTGCTTATTTTGTTTGGCTCAATCGCGGTAAGGAATCGATTGTGCTGAACATTAAGGATGAAGGTGATCAGAAGGTATTGCATAACCTCATTGAGAAAGCGGATGTCTTTATCCAAAACCTCGCTCCCGGTGCGGCAGCCCGTGTGGGTTTTGATAGCACACAGTTGCGTGCCAGGCATGAAAGGTTGATTACCTGCGATATTAGTGGCTACGGCGAAGATGGTAGTTACGCCAGTCGTAAAGCGTACGATCTGCTGATTCAGGCTGAAACTGGATTGTCAGCAGTGACGGGGCGCCCAGAAGGCCCTGGTCGCGTGGGGGTGTCAGTGTGTGATATTGCAGCAGGTATGCACGCGTTGACGGGGGTATTGCAAGCGCTATATGTCAGGGAAAAGACCGGTAAGGGGCAGGGTATCAAAGTTTCATTATTTGATGGTATGGCCGATTGGATGACGGTTCCGTTATTGCACCAAGAATATGGTGGTAAGGCACCTGATAGGGTGGGGATGAACCATCCCTCTATAGCACCCTATGGCGCATTTGAAGTAGCAGGGGATCCAGATCTTCAGGTCGTTTTATCCATTCAAAACGAGCGGGAATGGGAGAGTTTTTGTCAGCAGGTGCTGATGATGCCGGAGTTACTATCTGACCCTCGTTTTAAGACTAACGAGTTGCGCGTTATCGCGCGGGAAGATCTTGATGAGTTAGTGAGTCGGGTGTTTTCACAGGAAACGAAGGCGTTACTAGAGGTTAAGCTGGATGAGGCTAAGGTTGCTTTTGGCTGGCTAAATAATGTTGCTCAGTTTGGGCGGCATCCCCAGTTAAGGCGGGTGAATGTGCAGGGGGAAAACGGTGAAATCTGTCAGGTTGCGTCCCCGATCCGTAGAGTCAATAACGCAGGTACTCCTCATGCCGATACATGGGGTGCGGTGCCTTCAGTGGGTCAGCAAAGTGAGAAAATAAAGCAGGAGTTTGGTGAATGATTAGCGATTTCTTGCAGTAGAAACCGCTAATCTAGATTAATTTAATAGCTTTCAGGCAATTTCTTAAGGATTTGGAATTGTTTGCGTTCTGAGCGGATGTACCCACCCACGGTCAAATCCTTTAGGATTCGCGCGACCATTTCACGGGAGGAGCCAATCCGATTGGCGATATCTTGTTGAGTAAGCTTTTCTTCCACAATCATGATATCACCATCTTCCACCGCCATACTTAGCAATGTCTTCCGTATGCGACCGTATACATCTTGTAGTGCGAGCGTCTTGATATTATCCGTTAACTTTCGGACGCTGCAAGCTAGGTTTTTTAGCATGGCCATTGCGAGGTTAGGGTTATCCAGTATTGCTTTAGTGAATTCGTCTTTGTAAATAATGGAGAACGTCGATTTTTCTGTAGTAATGACCGACGCTGAGCGCTTTTCATCGTCTAATAACGACAGTTCGCCAAAATATTCACCTGGCCCCATAGAGTTTAGGATGAATTCTTTGCCTTGGTCGTCACTAACATAAACACGCACTTTGCCAGAACTAACCATATACATGGCGTTAGCGATGTCGCCCTCATTTATGATGACACTATTTTTAGGGTAGTTACGGGTGACTGCGATGGCTTCAATGGCCGCCAATTCTTCTTCTGATAGGCCTTCAAATATAGAGATGTTTTTCAGATCACTCATACCTAGTCTCTTGTGGTGATTTAATATTGTACTTTTTTGCTAAAGTGCTTTGAAATAGCAACCAATTTGGTCAAACGCGCTGCACGTTAAGCGATATAACGGAGCTTAACACAAGATGAGTGGATTAAAAGGCATATAGTCACAACCATCTTGATGTTGAGATTTGGTCGTATGATTACTCCCGTGATTGATATCTCGCTAGTCTGGTAAGTCGGCAATCTGATAATATGGTGACTTATTCAACTTTTATTCGTACTAGATAGAAGGGTTAAGTTCTATGAAAGTAGTCTCCTTTAATACAAACGGAATTCGCGCTCGCCCACATCAATTGGAGGCGCTCATTCGTGACTACGATCCAGATGTGATTGGCATCCAAGAGACGAAGGTGCAGGATTCCGAATTCCCGGAAGATATGATTCGTTCTCTGGGCTATGAAATGCAATATCACGGACAGAAGGGCCATTATGGCGTGGCGCTCCTGTCTAAAATAGCGCCAATTACAGTGCAAAAGGGATTTCCTACGGATACTGAGGATGCACAAAAACGGCTGATAATGGGAGAATATGAAACTGGTGCGGGTAACAAAATCACGATCATCAATGGCTACTTCCCTCAAGGTGATAATCGTGAGCATCCAGATAAATTTCCTGCTAAGAAAGAATTTTACGAGGACCTTCAAACCTACTTAAATGAGAATTTTGACTCATCCCAGCCTGTGATTGTGATGGGAGATATCAATATCTCACCTCAAGATATTGATATTGGCATAGGCCCTGACAATCAGAAGCGTTGGTTGCGAACGGGCAAATGCAGTTTCTTGCCGGAAGAGAGAGACTGGTTAGCGAGACTTGAGAGTTGGGGGTTATCCGACACCTTTAGGGTTCAAAATCCGGACGTGAATGATGTCTTTAGTTGGTTTGATTATCGAAGCAAAGGCTTTGATCGTGAGCCAAAGAGAGGGTTGAGAATTGATGTGATACTCGCGACACCAATGTTGGTTGACACATTGTCGAATACTGGGGTTTGTTATGATATTCGTGCTATGGATAAACCTTCCGACCATTGTCCTATTTGGTCAGAGTTCAATTACTGATTTGATAGGTAGGGCGTTATTTGAGTAGGATGATGGTACTGGATCAGTCTGTAGAAGGTTTTTTGCTCACGCGCCAGCGTAGAGAGAAGGGCCATAACTTATCTTTTGATTATTGGGTTAAGACTGAGTCCGGTGCCGTGCGCGTTGAAATTGATCAGCAGCAGGCAGTGTGCTTTCTCGAGGTATCTCAATTCAAACAGATAGAAAAGAGGTTGTTGAGCCGTCCTGGTATTACGTCAAAGCGGTTAACGCTACGATCTTTTCGGGGTGAGGATGTTGTCGGAGTCTATTTTTCTAGTTACCGGCAATTGTTGATTGCTAAAGATGAGTTCGAAAAGTTGGGGGTACAATTCTTAGAGGCAGATGTTCGACCCGCAGAGCGTTTCTTAATGGAGCGTTTTATTACATCTTCGGTCCTTATTGAGGGTGGTTCCACGCGAACAACGCCAGGACTTCAGTTTTCGTCTGTTATTTCTCCGAAATTGTCCCCAGGGAACTTTTCGCCAGACTTTCGTGTGGCATCCATTGATATTGAAACATCAATGGATATTGGTCGTAACGTATCTACTCGACAGCTGTTTTCTATTGCGGTCGTTCAAGGTCAAGAGCGAAAAGTATTCATGTTGGGGGAGCAAGGGGTGGTCCCCATTTCCTCTGGCGGGATTGAGTTGATTTATGCTGAAGACGAACGTCAGTTACTACAGCTATTTATGGATTGGGTTGAGCAAGCGGACCCCGACATTATTATTGGGTGGAATGTCGTTAATTTTGATTTGAGGATGTTGCAGAATAAATGTGATCAATATCGATTACCTTTCAGTCTGGGACGAAATCGATTACCTCCCGAGTGGCGAAGTTCACAACGAGAAGGCCAATATTATTTTGTTCTAGTGCCAGGTCGGGTTGTGCTTGATGGTATCGATACATTGAAAGCCGCTACTTATAATTTTGAGAGCTTTTCATTGGAAAATGTCGCCAGGGATTTTTTGGGACGTGGAAAGCTCATTCACGATGTGGAAAATCGAGGGGAAGCTATCTCCGATATGTTTGTTAACGATAAGGAGGCGTTAGCCTTATATAATATTGAAGACTGTCAGTTGGTACTGGATATATTTGAAAAGGCACAGTTGCTGCATTTTGCGGAAGAGAGGGCAAGACTAACAGGGCTACCAATGGATAAGGTGGGTGGGTCAGTGGCTGCGTTTGAGAATCTATATCTACCTCGATTACATCGTCAAGGTTATGTTGCGCCAAATATAGGTATGATGGAGAGTGATATTACTGCGCCTGGTGGGTACGTGATGAACTCTATTCCAGGCTTGTATGAGCACGTTATCGTGTTAGATTTCAAAAGCCTATACCCGAGCATTATTCGAACCTTTAAAATTGACCCGTTATCTTTGATTGTAAGCTTACATGCTATTGGAGAAAATCTTGATATTCAGCCTGAGGTGTTTGGTCAGCCTTTTAAGGGCTCCGGTCAGCATTTGGAGCACTGGATACCGGGGTTTAATGGGGCTTTTTTCAGTAAAACGAATCATATTCTCCCCGAAATAATCGAGACACTTTGGCAGGCGAGAGATAACGCGAAACTTGAAAATAACGCACCTTTATCTCAGGCGATAAAGATCATTATGAATTCTTTTTATGGGGTGTTAGGCACACCATTATGTCGATTCTACGACCCACGCTTGTCCAGCTCTATCACCTTGAGAGGCCATGATATTCTTCAAAAAACACGCGAGCTGATCGAGGGCGAAGGATATAAAGTTATATATGGCGATACAGATTCTGTGTTTGTATGGGTGGGTGAGAAAGTAGACTCAGCAAACCCACTAGCGTCTGCCCGTCGTATTGGTGATGTGTTGTCAGAACGATTAAACCTTTGGTGGCAGCAAACATTGGGTCAACGTTTTGGTATCAAAAGCTGTTTGGAAATTGAATTCGAAACTCATTTCTCACGATTTATGATGCCTCGAATGCGAGGGTCTGAGTTAGGGAGTAAAAAGCGCTATGCGGGTTTGATTATAAGTGAAAGCAAAGAGGATGCGTTGATTTTCAAGGGTCTTGAGAATGTTCGTACCGACTGGACGCATTTGGCCCGTAGCGTACAGCATGATTTGTTTTGGAAGGTATTTCATGATGAGGCGTTTGAGAGTTATGTGAAAATGGTTTATCAGCAGGTTGTGGATGGACAGCGAGATGAAGAGCTGGTGTTTCGAAAAAGACTGCGAAGGAAACTCTCTGAATATCAAAAGAATGTGCCTCCCCATGTGCAGGCCGCTCGTAAAGCGGATGAATTCCACATAGAAAACGGTAAGCCCCCTCAGTATGAGTACGGCGGGTGGATTGAATATGTCATGACTTTGAATGGTCCAGAGCCTCTTGAATGTGTGTCATCACCTCTGGATTATGAGTTCTATGTTGAGCGGCAATTGGCTCCGGCGGTCGATGGTGTATTACAATTTTTAGGTACGTCTTTGCATCAGCTAACTGACCAGCAATTGGGGTTGTTTGAGTAAGCTATTTCTTTCGCACTCTCATCAATCCTTCTTGTGCTATTGATGCGACAAGTATTCCTGCTTGATTATATATTTGTCCGCGGTTAAAACTACGAGCGCCTGAGCTGCTTGGGCTTTCCATATCATATAACAGCCATTCGTCGGCCCTAAATGCATGGTGAAACCAAATGGCATGGTCGAGGCTAGCTGCTTGCACGTTAGGGCTCATAAATGAAAGCTTGTGAGGAAGCATGCCTGTGCCAAGCAGTCCAAAATCTGATGCGTAAGCAAGCGCTGCCTGGTGCACGCCAAGCTCACCGTTAAGTGTGCCGGGAACACGAAACCACGATTTTTTATAAGGTTGTTTAGCTTCTGGCTGAAAATAGTCGACGGGGTCGATCGGACGAATTTCAATGAGCCGAGGCTGTAAGAAAGCCTCACGAAACTTTTCGGGAATGTTGTGTGCTACGCGTTTTCTGAGTTCTAATTCGTGCTCAACGTCCTCCGGTGGTGGGACGTCAGGTAACGGGTTAGCCTGATGCTCAAAACCGTCTTCGTCTTCTTGGAATGACGCTGAGAGATTAAATATTACTTCTCCATGTTGAATGGCAATAACTCGTCGGGTGGTAAAGCTACCGCCATCTCTTATGCGGTCGACTTCGTAAACGATGGGAGCGCTGACGTCCCCAGGTCGCAGAAAATAGCCGTGTAGGGAGTGTGCCTGACGGTGTTCTCGCAGTGTTCTGTGGGCTGCCATCAATGCTTGTGCCACTACTTGGCCACCAAAGACGCTACGACCATCCATTTCTCGATTTTTTCCGCGAAAGAGGTTTTGCTCTAAGGTTTCCAAATCCATGATTTGGAGAAAATCATCCACAAGGTTGTTCATGTTATTCACTTCTGAATAGTGCAGGAAAGATTATTGATCGTGAAGTGTGGTCTAGAATGGAGGCAGGATCAAGGGAGGGAGAGGTAAATATCCCCCTTCCTTATTTGATCTAAGGAAGGGGGAGTCAGGTTATAGGTTCATATAAATAAGTGGTGCGAACGCTACAAGGACTAGCGATATTCCCATGACGACGAGGGGAAGCAAAATCTTCTCGTGTCTTAGCCAGAACGATTTTCCAATCACTTCCTCGGACGCAAGCAGTACCTCCTTTTCCCCTACGACTTGCCGTGTGAGGAGGTGGTTTACTGCAACCGGTGGTGATAGGTAACCCAGTTCGAAGGCAACAAGTGTAATCATCCAGAAATGGATGGGCTCGATACCTTGTTGATAAGCAACCTGTGCGATGGTGCCTGATACGAGTACAACTGCACCAAATGGGTCCATGCACATACCGATGATAACAAGTGCGATAAGCAGTATTAGCATTGTTTGCCAAACGCTACCGAAGAGTGTCGAGTTTTCGGAGAAATCTTGGATGATATGAGAATCCTCGATAACACCGCCTGCCGCGAGTGAGAGGCCCATTAGTAACAGTAATGCGCCAATATGGACGATACCGTGAGTGGTCGCCGTTCGAAGGGAGCCTTCTAGTGTGTCTTCGCGTTCTCCGATTTCGTATTCATGTTCCTGTTCCTCTTGAGAGCCGTAGGACTTCTCATATAGCTCAGGCTTCAATCGAGCAAAGAGGCGTTTGTAAGGGGCCGCGAGTACTTTCTCGTAGATCAGCATCAGCAAGATAATAATCGGCAGAATCGTTGGCGCAGAAAACTCATCTAGATGAGCGTCCATCACGATGGCGTAAAAGATAGTGGTAAACCCAAATACAATGGCGTAGGGCGCAAGAGGAATAAACGCGAGTAAGCTCGGTACTAGTGCTTGTTTTACTGGGGCTACTTTGAGCGGCCCTTGCTTAGCCACTAATGAAATGATGAAAAACATAAATGAGGTTAGTAGGAAAACCTTAACGCCCCAGCCAAACATTTGGTCGGTAGTGACTTCTTTGTTGAGAGCTGCGATAAGCACAACGAGTAGGCAGGGTCGTAATACTACCCCAAGGCTACCGGACATTGCTGTCGCGGCAAGCGCCAATTGTCGACGAGCTCCTGCTCTTCGAAGCTCACTGTAAACAACAGCACCCATTGCAATAATGATAACCCCAGAAGCGCCTGTGTAAGCGGTGGGGACAGCCATGACAAGTACAGCAACAAACGCAAGCATTTCGGGGGGGAGTTTCCATGGTTTGAAAATCCTAAATGCCAACTCCCCGATAAACGTCTGTTTCAGCATCATACCAATCCAGATGTATAGACCGATTTTGGTGAAAATACTGGCCATATCCATCATCTTGTCGATGTAGAGTACGATGCCTTGCGGATTCGCTTCTTTGAAAATATAAAAGTTAGCAGCAGTGAATGCCATATAGCAATATAGAGGTACAGAGAGTAGGGCTTTGCCTATAGATCCACCTTCTTCGGCGTCTTTAGGGATAGCAAAGCACTGATACAGAGATACAAGGCTGAGTAAGCAGAAGCCTCCCATATACGTCCAACGTATTTGGGGGTAGAGCATTTCTACGCCATTATTGTAGCCGTTATATAAATAGGTATAGGCTGAAAAGGTGAGGGCAATGTTTGCGAGTAGTTGAGCACCAGCCCCCACTTTGTGATCTAGTTTAGTCATCATTGGACGTAAGCCAATGTGATGATAGGTCAGGGTAGCGGTTAAGGCGCAAATAAAGAGCAGGAACGCTAAAATTGAACGTTGATTGTCTCGACTAAACGCCGATACCTTTAATAGGAAATAATCGATCTCGCGGAATGCGCGAACGTTGTTGTCGACTCGGGCTTGGTTGTCGGCTGCGAGGCGATGATTTTCTTTACAAAGTGCTTGTTGTCCCATTAATGACTTTCTTAGGGCGCCTTCATCTGCGCTACTATCGGCGTCATCATCACCAAACATATCGCCAAATTCATCATCACTTTCGGCTTCCTGTTGGGTGATCAGCTTTTGTAATTCTGAGTCGATGTCAGCATTTGGGTCACAGGTAGGGGTGGCAATATCTCCGCGGAGAATGTAATAATCTTGCCATAGGTTTTCGCCAAGCTTAAGGAATTGCGAATAACCCATTTCTGCAGTATTAAACAGTAATACACTGAGTAATAAAATCATTACGGGGAGGGAGGAGAACCATTCCCTAAAAGAGCGTTGTGGTATGATATTGGCCATTATTCACCTAATGATTGTTATTACTAAATTTATTGTTATCCCTGGCGTAGGGCTGAGGAGCTATGTCCTCTCTATTCCTTTAGATCACCGATGATATATCGAGATGATCAGCCATAGTTAAAAGGCGCAACATTATAAGTGTGAACTCGTGCAATGTTCCAGCATAAAAATCCAAACTAGCGTCAAAATGTTGAAAATGTACGAAGGTTTATACATCCACTTTGTTGTTATATACCTAGTGACATGGGTGCTAAAGCGCGTGCCAAATTTATCCAATAAAAAAAGCAGGCATAGCCTGCTTTTTTTATTGGATAAATAACGTTTATTCTTTGTCAGCTGCGCTACATTCTGCCAGACCGGCGTCTAGCTTACAGCGAACTCTTGCGAGAAACTTAAGCATTTTGCCATTGTAGATTCCCATGTCACGAAGCTTAAGACGTGTTTGACGGAACATTTCCGAATATCCCACTTTGTCTTCTTCGGGAATGCTCATCCAGTACTGTGGTTTGATCTTGTCAGTGCTGACGTTGATAAGATCAATGGCTCTATCGTATTGAGACCACGAGTAGGCGCGAGATTTCTGGCCGAAACCCTCAGGGAAGCGGTCGTGGCGAATCAGCATTTGAAGTGATAGTTGTAGAATCGCAAAATCGGCGATTGCACCATTCTCTCCAAGGCCTTTGTAAAGTTCCAATGGCTCGTAAGCAATAGCAGGTGCAGCGATAATGTCCACAGAGCCGTTGTTAAACATAGGGCCAAAAGTCGCTATGGTTGCACTTACTGGTGAAGCGCCAATGGAAGATACCATGATGGCTTGTGATTTATCAAAATCCAATACAGCGACCTTTTTACCTGACATCTTGGCAACGTTGTTAACCGACTTGTCGTTGGTGAATAGGTATCCAGCTCCACCGGGGGATATGCCTGCAACTTCGTAATCACCGCTTGTCATGTATTTGGAAAACTTGGGTGACATAAGCAATTTAAGTGTTTGCTTCATGTGGTCATAGGTTGGAATTGACCCGAGGGAATCAAGAGTACCCGTGAACGAGTTGAAGCTTCGCCCTCGAATTCCCGTGATACCTGCAGCATCACATTTCCCAGATTTTAGATCTTCCGCAGCAATTTTTTCATCGGTATAGGCTTTTAAGGTAAAGTCTACGCCCCATTTCATCGCTTCTAGACGATAGTCTTCCATTAAGCTGTAAACATCGCCTTGCTTACCAATGATATCAAAAACACAAAATGTGCGTTTCTCTAGTGCTGCATTGGCAGGTGTAGCAGAAAGTAAAGCGGCGCCCATAGCGATGGGTGCAATTAATTTTTTAATAATGGATTTCATAGCCTCGTCCCGAAGTCTTGTTTTTGTTACATGTTTTTTTTAGAAATTGGTGTCAACCAATTTAAGTTGTTTCCCCTACAAACGGATGAGTTTCACAACTCTTGTGTGTAGAGGAGGTTAGCGTTTACGCTTTATAGATCATCAATATCAATGTCTAGTTCAATTTCGTCAGACTTATCGTCCCAAAAAGTACCGAGTTGACCATGAGGTGTTCGATGACCTACAGCTTCAGTCCATAGTCGATCCGAAATCGCAGTAATCATATCCGTGGACATACGGTCAACCAAGTTATATTCGCGACTAGAGGCAATATTTTTTAGCGAGTGTGCATGAGCTCGAATAGTGTCTTTGACAAGTTCTGTTTTGGACGCGTTATTGGCACCGATGGCCATTAATGCCTGTGCCATACGAACGCCTTCTTGTTCGCCAATCTTGGCTGCCTTATTCATTTCTTTCCATGGGTCACGGCCTTCAGGTGTTGCTCCTGGAAGTACTGTCCATAACACGCTACGGATTGCTTTGGGTAATCCCCACCAAAGTCGATTACCTTCTTGGGTATCAAGACAAGCGGCTGCTCGCATTGCTTTTGGCGCGATATCTTTTGGTACCCCGGCTTCTAAACCGCCAAGCGTGTCGCTTAATACTGCTTGCAAGGCTGTTGCGGTACCAAGTATCCAAACGAATTGATCTTGCTTACTGGCAAAGGTTGGGCATTCGTCACCGATTTCGCCAAAGGAACTGACAAGTGCAAGGTATCCTTTATATTGTCGCTTAGCCGCGAGAGCGTGAAAGCGTTTAGCTCTAATGCGCGCATCTTGGGCGGCAGCTATGTGCTGGTTATTGGCAAAGCGTAAATATTCTAAATGGGCTTCTTGGGCTTGTTGGTCTGCGCAGGTCCCGCCTACCATATGTGTGAGAACGGCGAGTTGATCGATATTGCTAGAGTACTTGCTGAAGGAGAGCATAAGAGGGGTCATGGATTCGCCAGCGATACACGCTATGCCGGTGTCGTTGGTGGTCATCAGATAAGGCATCATGACATCTTGCCCAAATACTGCGGTACTGTCGCCAGCAACTTTATAAATAACAGAGCTACAACCACTGAGTGTCAGAGAAACAGCTGCAAAGAGCGCTAAACCAGCGCGTTGTAAGGTGCGACGAAAAGTCGAGTCCATTGGAAAGCTCCTTTATTTGTTCTTATTGTTATGGGTAAAAATAAACGAATGTTATTGTTTTAACTAGGCAATACGGTACCTAAGAGTATGACGTGAGGCAAGTTCTGGAGCTAAAATTCTTGATAAATTGATAAACTATGCTTAGGCAATGCTGAGCACATAATTGTGCATTAATATTGCAATAATGGAGCATAAATATACGTATTAATATTTTATGTTTACGTTGGCTCTAAGCCTGTGTTTTCAAGCCGAAAAAACATGTAAAATATCCCATTGTTGCTTTTCAGCGGCTAACCTATATTTCTTATTTTGATGATTATTTATGCTCTCTGACGATATTAAACTCTCGATTCAATCCGCTTATAGCGGTTTTCTTAAAAAGAAGAGCTTGAGCCCTCGATATGGGCAGCGGCTAATGATTGCTGAGGTTGCAAAATCCATTGCGGCTATTAGTACTGACGATGAGGGAAATAGAACATCAGATAACCATGTGTGTGTTGTTGAAGCGGGAACCGGTACAGGGAAAACTGTTGCCTATTTGGTGTCGGCCATTCCGATGGCACAAGCACTGGGTAAAAAAGTGGTTATCTCTACCGCTACAGTCGCACTTCAAGATCAGATTGTGTCGAAGGATATCCCTGATCTGCTGATCAATTCGTCACTAAGTTTTTCTTATCAGTTGGCGAAAGGTCGTGGTCGTTATTTGTGTTTGTCACAACTGGATCAGTTGATGTCGGCTGGAGGTAGTGATGACCCCAATATGGCATTGTGGGAAGAGCTACGTGCAGTCACTGTCGATAAAGATAGTGCTAAGTTGTATCAAGCATTAGCAATGGCGGTTGATCAAGGGCGTTGGGATGGAGACCGTGATAGCTGGGAAGATGAAATAGAGGATGCGGCTTGGCGTCGTGTGACCACAGACCATAATCGCTGCACTGGCAGAAATTGCAGTTTCTATGATGAATGTGTGTTTTATCAAAATCGCGGCAACTTGCATAAAACGGATGTAGTTGTTGCTAACCACGATTTAGTGTTAGCCGACCTCGTGTTGGGAGGTGGTGCGATATTGCCTGCCCCCGAAGATACTATCTATATATTTGATGAAGGACATCATCTTCCGGATAAAGCGTTGGGGCATTTTTCTTCATCCAGCTATTTACGTGGAACCCAATCATGGCTCGCGGAATTGTTGAAACTCTTGAGCAGCGTCTCGGGAACGTTTTCGAATACGGGGGTGCAAACAACTGCAGAGCAATTGGTAGGCCCCGTCAATGAATTGCAGCAGCTATTGCCGATAGTATTAACGATGCTGACACCGCTAGCGGATCAGACGGATAACTTCCGTGGTGGTTTTGGCAATGATAAATCGGGTTATAGTGTATATCGTTTTGAAAATGGGGATATTCCCAAGGAGCTAATAGAACTGGCATTGCAGGTCAGTAAGGAAACCTTAGCGGTCAGAAAGTATCTTATTCAAATAGCAGAGATATTAGAAGATGGTTTGGAAGGCAACCGTTCTGATATTAATAAATCTGAAGCAGAGCTATGGTATCCGTTGATAGGAACACAGTTAGCGCGCGCTGAAGCGGTGGATCGTTTATGGCAGAGTTATTGCCGTGATGAGCGGGAAAGTAAAATACCTATGGCACGATGGTTGAGCTTTCATGAGGTATCTCAAGGCATTGATGTTGAGCTTTGCGCTAGTCCTATTTTGGCATCCGAAGTATTGAGGAAGTATCTCTGGAATCGTTGTTTTGCTAGCGTTGTGACGTCAGCAACCATTGTTGCTGTTGGTGATTTTGAGCGATTTAAGATGCGTTCAGGCATATCTAGCGAAGGTGGGTTTCATGTTGTTCCAAGCCCATTTGACTATGCTCAAGCCGGCAAGGTGATTATACCTGCAATGGATTTTGATCCTTCCGATAGCGTCAGGCATACCCAGTATCTTGTTGATTTCTTGATAGAAGAAGGCAAACGTATCGCGACGTTGGTTTTGTTTACTTCGCGTAAACAACTCCAAGAAGTCTACGATCTATTGCCATATGAATATCAAGAAGTTGTTTTAGCCCAAGGTAAAGTGGCGAAAACTGAAATTATTAAAAAGCACAAAGCAGCGATTGATAATGATGAGTACAGTATTATCTTTGGATTGGCGAGTTTTGCGGAAGGAATCGATTTGCCTGGGCGCTACTGCGAACACGTAGTGATTGCCAAGTTGCCCTTTGCGGTACCGGAAGATCCTGTTGACGAAACGCTTTCGGAATGGATAAAAGGGCAGGGTGGCAATCCCTTTATGCAAATTGTGGTTCCTGATGCTGCGATTAAATTGAAGCAGGCTGTCGGTCGGTTGATTCGAACTGAGATGGACGAAGGTAAAATATCAATTTTGGATCGAAGGATTATCAAGAAGCACTACGGAAAAGCTATTCTACATAGCTTGCCACCATTTCCCGTTGAAGCTAAATAGAATTAAAGGGCTATAGATTTAGCCCTTTTTTCATAATGCCCTCAATATCGATCCTTCCTAATCCTTGATCGAAAATCTCTTGTAGCTTTTTACCGTTAGCGTCTTTCTTAAAGCAGATGTAGAGCTTTTTATTTTCCAGTAGCGTGGAATTAAATTCTATTTTGTCTGCGATAGGCTTAAGGCGTGTATTGGTTTTCTTTAGATAGTTCATCACATTCTGATCGACTACGGCTAAATCGAGTCGGCCGTTGGCAAGCTTAACTAAATTGGTGGCATCACTGGTGACAGTTTTTGCTTTGATTCGTCCGTCGGCAACGCGAGTGTCAAGCTCGGTGGTGTTTACATAATCTTGTACGACACCGATATTGAGTTTGGCTAGGTCATCCATTGATGACCATGAAATAGGGTTTGCGATTTGTTGTGCAAAACCTAGGGGACCATTACCCATTTCATTTGAGTAATGGAATTCCTGGGCGACGCTTGTTGAATAGTACTCGGGAAAATAGCCCGCATATTTTGACGTGCTATCTTTGGCTAGAGCGACGGCTCGAGACCAGGGGTAAAAGTCGACAACAAGGTTGTAGCCCATGGCTTTAAATGCCGCTTTCGCTACCGCAATAGAGGGGCCATTATTGGAAAGCTCTTTGCCCGAATAAGGTGGCCAGCTCAGAGACGTAAGGTAAACGGTTTTGGTTTCAGCATGACTTGTATTTGAAAACACAATTAATAGCAACGTCAGTACGCTCGAAAGGACATTCCTGTTCATAACGTTCTCCTGGTTGATTGAGTTTGCTCCGTTGAGTATTGCTGAACTTGTGGTGTTCGCAAGCTGGCTATAGAACTTATTATCGGCTCGGTTTATCAGGAAAATTTGAGAGATTTCGATGGATTTTGTATGTGAATTATCCAGAAGGGTCTACTTTTATAGAGAGGGATGTTTTCGTTATTGAAGGATTTGAATGCCGCTGTTGGAGTGGCTGGGTCATTTATACGTTGAGAGTGCGTTTATTGTGAAGGATTCAATTAGCTTTAAGTTCAATTTGATTGCGGTGTTGTGTGTGACCGTACTCTTAGTTGGTTTTGGTGCCTATAACTATGTTTCTACCGAAAAAGCTCTACGAAAACAGTTAGATGGGCAAATCGTGTTGCTGTTAGATCGTTTGCAATTAAGTTTGCCTACGACGTTGTGGAATTTTGAAGGTGAACAGACTGGGAAAATACTCGAGTCAGAGGCACAGGCTGAGTTTGTTAAAGGTTTGTATCTATATGATGGGAAAAAGTTGATTGCCAGCCGTGCCAAGTCAATGTCTGGCGCGATTGTTAAGGATGAGGCTTTAGTCAGCGAAGAAGGGTTGGCAGACCGAGAGTTGACGTATGACGATGGTGGTAACATCAATAAAGTGGGTAAAGCTATTGTATTTATTGATGATAGCTATGTCACTGATTTACTAAAAGAAACGCTAATACGTTTGGCAGTGCAGACTATATTTCTGGATGTTGTCTTATCTATTTTCCTATCCTTGTTGATGAGAACGGTAGTAATCAAGCCTATCTCAGAAGTGATCACAGCATTAGAGGATATTGCAAAAGGCGAAGGGGATTTGACGCAACGACTAAAACATAGCCCCGGTGAAATCGGACAATTGTCTACGAATTTTAATCTATTCGTGGAAAAAATACATACATTGATCGAACAGATCGTGGAGACCATGAATGGCATGAACCGTTCGGTAACTGAAGTTGCGATTAATGCAGATAGAACCAGCAAGGGGGTTGATCATCAACGTTCTGAGACCGATCAGGCCGCAGTTGCGATGAACCAGATGAGTACCGCTGCCCAAGAAGTATCAAGGAATGCCTTGGAGGCTGCAGATTCGGCCCATCATGCGGAAGAAAGCGTCTATGCAGCGAAGGAAGTGCTGAGCGAAACAGTAAAGTCGGTTGCGCAGTTAGCGGGAGAAATAGAGCATGGCGCGAATGTTGTCAATGCGTTGCAAGGTGATGTCGGAAATATCGTGACGGTCTTGGATGTTATTCGTGGGATTGCAGAGCAAACTAACTTACTGGCATTAAACGCAGCAATTGAAGCAGCCCGAGCAGGAGAGCAAGGTAGAGGATTTGCCGTGGTGGCCGATGAGGTTCGAACCTTGGCAAGCCGAACACAAGAGAGTACTCAAGAGATACAAGATATGATTGAGCGCCTTCAATCTGGGGCGAGCGAAGCGGTAAAAGTAATGGAAGGTGGTAAGGAATCCAGTGAGTCGACCGTGGGCAAAGCCAATGCTGCAGAAGGATCGTTGGATCAGATAACGGGAGCCATTTCCACTATCAGTGATATGACTACGCAAATTGCGAGTGCCGTTGAAGAGCAAACTGCCGTGAGTGAAGATATTAATCGCAGCTTAACAAGGATTGTGGATATAGCGGAGAATACTGCCACTGATACGGAGGCATCGAAAGGTGAGAGCAGTAATCTCATTCAATTGTGCGATGAACTACGCGGGCAAGTGTGTCGATTTAAAATATAAACGGTGTATTTGGGGATGATATTTACCTAACGATTGAGTCATCAATTGGAGGAGTCCCATGCAACGAAATTATGTTTTTTCCTGTACGATATTGCGCATACTGCTAATCAGTATTGTTATCGGGGTGTTGCCGATTACAACTTATGCAGAAGTCAGCGTCAAAATATATGGTGACGATTCCTACGCGCCTTATTCTTTTCTAGGGAATGGAAAAGTTACCGGTATCTATTCTGTTGTTTTACAAAAGATTTTTGAGGAAATGCCGGGATATACCGTGGATTTGGCGGCGCTGCCATGGAAGAGAGGGCTTCGCCTAGTGGAAGATGGCGAAATATTTGCGCTTTATCCCCCGTATGAGCGAAAAATAGAACGCCCCTATATGGATTATGATCTTGCGATACTGGATGAAGAGCTTGTGGTGTATTGCAATAAGTCTGTTTTGAATAAACCTAGAAGCCAATGGCCGGAAGATTATTTTGGTTTGTCTGTTGGTAACAATGCTGGTTTTTCCGCAGGAGGTGATGCATTTTGGACGGCGGTAAAGAAAGGGAAAATCAACGTCCAAGAAACGAAAGGTACCCCGCTAATTTGTTGAAACTGATTGCTGGTCGTGTGGATTGTTATATGAATGACGGTTTGTCGATTCAATGGGAATTGAAAAAACTAGAAAAGAAAGGCAAGTATGATGGTAAGAGTATTGTAAAAGGGGCGGTGATAAGTGCTGAGCAGGGTTTTCTTGGGTTCACAGGAAACGCAGAGGGCTTCCCTTTTAAGGATGATTTTAAGGCTCAGTATCTATCCATTCTGAGAGAAATGAAAGAAAACGGTGAGGTAAAGGCCATTGCTGAGGCTTTTGTGAAGCAATAGAGGTAACCGCCGGCGCTCTTTATTGCGGGTTAAGATGGTGTTTTATACGTGTGTTATTTTAGGAATTTTTATCCCTCCGAATCGACGTTTACAATTGTCAAAAAAAAGCAACAAAAATTGCACACTTTAGATTAGGTACTACACTGAGGTGTAGAGTGCTGGTACTTTTTTAAGCAACCCATGCGTCACAACGATAGGACGATTAACATGAATAAGGCATTGATTCCTCTTGCTGCAGTCACTTTGCTTTCTGGACATTCGATAGCTAACGCCGCTGAAGTTTATGGACGTTTACATTTTACCGTTGTTGAAGCGCATGAAAAAGATCTTAGTATTGTTAATGCAGGGCATCGACTTGGTGTTAAAGGGACGACTAAGTTAGATAGTGGGAATACCGCTTTTTTTAAGTTAGAGACTGAGTATGGGAATGACAAAGGCGGCCGCGGAGCATCGGTTAGTTCCGATGATGATGCCAATATAAGTGTGCGATACGCTCACGCAGGTATTGAACGAAAATACGGGACGGTGACTATTGGGCGTTCGGATAATCCGATGAATGCTACCTATGTTGCGGATATGTTTGAATATAACTCGGGAACGTTTGAGCAGTCTTCATTTCGAATTGCAAACTCCTTGCAATTTAAGAGTAAACCCATCGGTCCAGTGAGTTTGTTTGCCGCTGTGGTTGTAGAAGGGCAAGGGGATGATGGTGAGCAGGAAGATATGGATGCTTACGTTATTGGTGGTCAGACCAAAATGGCCGATTTTAATATTGTGTTGGCTTACATGAAAAATGAAGTGGAGGTTGGGGAAGATGCAACGACCGCAAATCTAACGACTGGCGATGTAAGTACAAGCACAACTTTAGTGGAAGTAGAGACAACGGATATTTCTTTGGGTGTGTCTTATAGTGTTGGGGCGTGGTATGCAGGGCTGAACCTTGAGAGGTTTACGACGGAGGATCATAATGAAGATGGAGATCTGTCCGATGAATCTGTGACGTCTGTTGTTGATACCGCAGTTTTGTATTCAATGGATAAAGTTACCTTTGGTATGGGCTATGCGATGGCTGATGTTGATTTGGATGAAGGTGATGACCCAGATACAGAATCAAGATTTTTGGCTGGCGCATATTATTCATTGGGCGGGAATGCCGATGTGTATTTAGAGATGGGGCGTTACGCTGACAGTGATAGTGACAACAATCTTGTCATGGGATATAGAATGACTTTCTAGCTCCCAGTAACAAGCATAAA
This sequence comes from Gammaproteobacteria bacterium 45_16_T64, assembly GCA_002162955.1. GTDB lineage: Bacteria > Pseudomonadota > Gammaproteobacteria > Pseudomonadales > Ketobacteraceae > 42-54-T18. The sequence continues at coordinate 69,438 of MABD01000040.1, read as the reverse complement.
AAAACCACTCAATTGAGTGGTTTTTTTATGCTTGTTACAACAAAGCGAAGATGTTTTCTTACGCTATTAACTACTCGCTTTCTTCCCCTCTAAAATCAGTATGGCAACCTCTACACCCATTCTTTGCGAGCTTTCCGACTTGTTTCTTTATCTTCTTATAATTGCCTTCTTGCGCGACTTCCACCATCTTTTTGGCTTCAGAGCGCATGACTTCGGTTTGCTTAATAAATTCCGCACTAACAGTGCCATCGTCATTCCAAATGGCCGGTAGGGCGCGAGATTTAGCACTCATGCTGCCAGCGGGGAAAAGCGTTAGCATATCATCCGCCATGGCTGCTAAGGCCTCAGCGTGGGCGATGATGTGGCTGTAGGAGAGTTTCTTTTTCACCAGGAGTTTGATTGCTTGGCTATGATTGCCTTTGGTTTCCATAAATAGGTGACGGTACTTGATCATCGCCTCGGTGCTGGATTTTCTAGGTTCTGCATTAACCATGGAACTGGCACCAACGGAAAACATCAGTGCTATCGCGATACCACTAACCGCACCGCGACGACTCGTTTTATTAATAGACATAAACGTGTCCTCTTAATGTTAGCGTTGCTTGCCGTGGGTAAAGGTGCATTTTATGGTGTAGTGCACTTCGCCGCTAAAACGTTTATCGGCGGTGCCGGTCGACCCACTAAGCCAATAGGAGTTGGCCTTAATCCTATCTACAACGAACGACGGGTGATTATCATTAGGACATTCTACTGATGCTTCTTCCATGGCGTCTTCATTGCTACCGGCCTCAATCCCTTTAGCTAGGCTGATAGAGTTGTCGAATGCGGTTGCTTCACTCGTGGTTAATGGTGTTTCTGCTACCGCAGAAAACTCCAGTGCATTCGCATTTGATGCGAATAACGTAACGCCGCCGATCAATATGGGTATGAGTTTTATCACGGGTAACTCCCTATCTGGGTTTTCAGTAGAAATAGTATATCCAACGTTAATTATTTTAGACGGTTTAGCGCACTTTACCTAAAAATACTATCGATATTTTCCATTATGGGTCCATGTCCTATAATTGAAGCAAGAATTAATGAGAAGAAAGCTATTTTCATGATTAGAAAGAGTCAAATGTTGGCGATAGTGTTATGCGTGGTCATCTTGGCCGGCTGTGACGACCCGAGACTTCAGGAATCGCCAAACGAGGATTTTTGGACGGTTGGGCTATGGGGGCATGGGCGAGGTGTCATTGGAGATCTTCGTGTAAATTATTTTGGCGTTCAGCGTCGCTGCGATACTTGTCATCAAGTGAATACAAGTAAGCACGGGGATCTAGGCACGTGCAATCGATGTCATCAGCCTCACGTTACCAGCTGGGAGAATTCACTGCTACCTAGAGATCACGCAGAGGTATTTCAGCTTGAGGGTAATCGCTATCATAAAAAGCTTGAGTGCAAAAACTGTCATCGAACGCAGCAAGATCAAGCCGCCTATAAGGATGTGAGTTGTAACCATTGCCATAACCATGGAAAGTCAGATATGGATTTCGCACATGAACTAATAGATGAGTACGATTACACGATATTTTCGAATAATCAGATGTGCCGAGCTTGTCATACGAAAGTAGGGGAGCGCTACAGTGAGTTTTATGACACTGATTTACATGAACTATTGTGAGATAGGGACAAGATTAATCATGAGTAACTCTTTGATAGCTCACTGTTTGCGACATAAGCGAGTATAGGTATGGATCGTATGCATTCTGAAGTTGGATTTGAGGTGTTGGCTCAAGCAAACCAGGTGCGAGTGTCACGGTTTTCAGTAAGAGTTCGTATTCTTCATTGGTTTAATGCCGTAATGATATTGTCCTTATATTATCTTGGCATCAATCAGTTACTTGAACTTGCTGATATTAGCCTATTGCCAGTTGCGGACACGCGTCCTATGCATTTTTTTATCGGTAATGTATGGGCTGTGGGAGTATTAAGTTTAGTGGTGTTCTGTTCGATTAAAACGTCAGGCGTAAAGGAGAGTGTGTCCACGGAAAAGCTGATTATTAAGCAGAGGGTTTTCTTGGTTGCGTCAATGGTCTTAATGTCGTTGATGGCGATTACGGGGTTAACGATGTACTGGCTGAGGGGATTTGATATACCTAATTTGCGTAGTACCTTACTGTTTGTCCATGATGTCATTGCCTTCTCATATTTGCCCGTCTTATCGATTCATCTTTATCTGGCGATTGTGCACATGGAGTCTCGTCAGTCGTTACGGACAATGTTTCGTGATGTATATATTAAGTACCTTATTCACAATGAGATTGAGGATCTTGAGTGTTACTTGACTGATGAAGAGGCGCTTGTTTTTTTGCATGCAGACGTGCTGCAAATTAGCTTGCTGGGGTTTCAAGTAATCCTTCCCCTAGGGCAATGGCAAGACCATGTTGATTTATATAATATCCGGATAGTTGATTTTATTCATCCAGAGCTTGATAAGCCCTTGAGGGCTCGAACGGAAATGGATTTCTGTCAGATGAATAAAGATGATGTGTTCGTGAAATTCCGCTTTACTACCTCGATTAATGATACGTCCAAATTACTGCTAAGTAAGGCGATTTTTTTTAGAAAGCTATTCCTGTCGAGACGAACGCATCCGAGAGTGAATTGTAGTATTCCTATCGAAATTCAAACCAGTTGCGGCACTTACGTAGGGTTAATGATGAATGTTGCTTTTGGAGGCGCTGGATTCTTATTGCCGGTGCGATTGTGCGATGATGAGGAGGTGTTGATGCATATTAAGTTAGAACATCCTGAAGTGGAATTTGTTGCCAATGGTTGTGTTGTTGTATCCGATAAGATATCGGAGAACGACTGGTGTTACGGTGTTTCTTTTTCTACATTATCAGCGAAGCAACATTTGGAGCTAACAAAAATCATTGGCTTCGTTAGGTTACAGGATCAGCGTAGAGTGCATAAGGCTCATACTTTACGGTGAGTCATTGCTCTGCTATACACGTATAAGCGGCTCAACAGAGTGATGCGTAGGTTCGTTTTTAGGGGGTGTCTTATGGCCATTGTTTTCAAATATATTCTTATTGCTAGTTTATCTATGCTTATGTCCAGCTGGACTTATGCTGCAAGCCCTGTGCGTTTAACCAATGGTGAATGGCCGCCTTACTTATCGGAAAAATTAGCGCATTATGGTTTTGCTTCCCATATCGTGAGTGAAGCGCTCAAAAAGAATGGAATGGAGGTGGAGTGGGGCTTTTTCCCCTGGAAGAGGGCATTTATTGTTGCTGAAAATGGACAATGGGATGGGTCTGTTATCTGGACGCATAACGAGAAGAGAGAGAAAAACTTTATTTTCAGTGAACCAGTAGTAGAAGGTAAAGACGTTGTGTTTCATCGTAAGGATAAGCCTATTCAATGGGAGAAAATCACGGATCTGGCCCCTTATTCAATCGGTGCTACGACGGGGTATTTTTACGGGGAAGAATTTGATAAAGCTGAAAAGGCTGGGCAGATAACGGTAAATCGAACCGCCAAAGAGTCGAATAATTTCAAGAAACTTATCGCCAATCGTATTGATCTTGTTGTCGCCTCAATTGATGTGGGTTATGAAATTATGCAGGGGGAGCTCACCAAGCAGGAAATGAGTCAGATTACTCACCATCCGAAAGCAACCAGAATGGTTTCCTACCACCTTATTGTAAGTAGGAAGTCTAAGAATGCTCAGGCCATTATTGATGCATTTAACGCGGGATTAAAGCAGCTAAAGGACAGCGGGGAATTAGCGAAAATGATACAAAACTCTCAGCAAGGAAAGTATAAAAAATAGGATGTACAGCAGACCCTGAGTCAGTGTTAGTAACTCAAGATCTGCTTGAGGGGGCTAGGGCAAGAGCGTAGTTTCTGGTTTTGATACCGAGTCGTCTAGAGTCAGCGGTTGACATAGATAATACCAAAAAACATTCACTTCAATGCCTTCAATGGAATAGGGTAGTTCATCTATCAGAGTGCATTGGTTTTGCTCTACAGGGGTAATTCTCTGTGTCGGTGTTCTTTCATCTTTAATGCGTTTAGGCAGCGTTAATATTGCTCTGTTTGTACCTTGAGGGTAACCATTCCACACTTCAAATTGGTTCATTTTGTTGTCTGCTACTTGGATGATACTGGGGTGGGTATACCATGCAATTCGGCTTGCATCGGCCCAGTTAGCAACCCAAAGGTAGGGTGCGTTATGTTGATTTGCCAGCGCTTCTGCTCTGTGAGCTGCCGCTTCCCAGCCGACCAAATCCATCAGGGCGTCTTTGCTGCCTGGAATGCTCTTGACGGGTTTTATTGCGAGCAATATGAACACTAGGCTCACCAGTACGATAGAAAGAAGTCCCACCATCGATATCCATATTTTTCCACCGATAGATCCCCAGGAACGTTGCAATTGATATGCAGCCAATGGCGTGAACAGTAGCCAGCCTATGGATGCCCAATGGGGTAATAACTCGCCATTACCGGACGACCATGCGACGATTGCTAAGTTTACCAGTGCTCCACATAACAGGTAACGCTCACCGCTAATACTATGTGAGGCCTTTTTTTGCTTGTTGCCGGAATAGCGTGTGGGTGACTTGTTTGATTCTTTGTTGCCGAATATTTTCGTGAGGATAAAAGAGATTGCAAGAATAAACAGTAATGGTGAGTAGGCAGCAAATTGTACTATTTGCATTTTGCCGACATTCTTCCATTGCCAATCCCCTGCGGTACCGTGATTGAATTGGTAATCAAAGGATATCCATTGATTCCAATGGTTCCATAACAGTACGGGTAAAATCATTATCAGAGCGATAATAATTGAGAGCCACAACGGTGGTTGCCTTAACCAGGTAATCAACTGCCGCTCCCATAGAAGCCAGATGAATATGCTAATAGGGATAGCAATAGCGGTGTATTTAGTGAGGCCTGTGAGTCCAACGAAAAAACCAAACAGTAACCACATTTGCCAGTGAAACTCATCTCGAAGAGAGATAAGTAGGTTGGCAATTAGCAGATTCCATGTCATCAGTGGAATGTCTGGCACCATACCCCAACCCAGCAATTGGGTTATTGCACCTAACTGGAAAAGTGCGACTGCGATAAAACCAACCCGTGGGTTACGGTAGATCCGGCTAGTCAGCTGGTAGAGTAAGGCGCAGTTAAGAGTCATTATGAGTGTGGGGATTAGGCGCAGGACAAATTCACTTAATCCAAACGGTCGACCAAGGGCAAGTAGCCAGCCGACCATGGGTGGATGATCAAAGTAGCTCCAATCTAGATTAAGAGCATAGAGACCATAATGTGCCTCATCAACGCTGACACCAAAACTGGTGGCGAGGCTAAGGTGTAGAACCACAAAAAAAGCGACCAATAGGTAGGTCGCTTGTTTGGCTTTGTTGATTGTTTGTGTCATGGAGGGTCCGAATTGTAATCCTAACGCTAGATGCTCTGCGTAGGGATTTGGGTGAGATAAGTATTGATGCGATCAAAGACAGGCTTAGGCTTAATACCGGTAATACAAGGGCGTTCAACACAGCTTGTTTTTCTATGGTTGTGTGCACTGACACAAGGAGAGCATGGCAGCGCGAGGTAGAAGTTCTCGGCGTTGCCTAATGAGCCATATAGGGCAGGGGTTTCAGGTCCAAATAGTACGTATACTTTGAGAGGAGTCACTGCAGAGAAGTGACCCGGTCCTGAGTCATTGGTTAGCATGACGGTAGATAACTGATAAAGAGGAAGTAACTCTTCAAATGTGAATACCCCTGCAGAATTGACGCAGCGTGCATGATTCACTTGGCGCAGAAGTTTGTCCGCATCTGCTCGCTCTGCGGGAGCACCAGTAATCATGATTAGAATGTCGTCATGGGTGTTGAGCAACGCAGTCATCACTTCTGCAAAGTATTCGGCTAGCCAGCGGCGTTGAGGAAGTAATTCGCTAGCATTAGGGTTGATCAAAACGATACGCTGGTTTTTGAAATCAGGGTAGATGGTGGTTATCTTTTCTCGAACGGAATCCAGTTCTGACTCTGTGCTAGTCACTTGATCTAGCACGATTTCGTTGTCGTTAATTGGGTAGGTTGAGTAGTCTTTGTTGTTCAGACCAAGCGCGGTATTAGTCAGCGCCATGAAATTTTTTACGATATGTGTGTGGGCGTTATAGCGCACCGGGTGGGTGATAAGGTCCCCGCGATAGCAGCCTTCATCGTGATGTGTGGAATATCCAATGCGAGACGCTGCGCCGGACACTGCACTGAGCAGAGCGGTAAAACGAGAGAATAATTCTAGGTCGATACAGGTAGTGATGCGTTTTTCTCTGCACCAAGCCATAAAGCGGAATATATCGATGGCAAGGTTGGCCAGACTGTTGACTCTCATGGTGAAGATGTTTTCTTTAGGGATCGTCCCTAGAATATTGAGGCTTTTGGCATTGTCTTCGAATATCACAAAAAACAGTTCAGCATTTCTTTCTGCTTTGAGCTTTTTCATGGCGGGGTCAACAATGATAGCGCTACCCATCTCTGACAGCTCAATGAACAATGTGCGACTAACATCGGGTTGAGACCCACGATTGCGTCTTAACATAAAACGCTCCCAAGGCTTCAGAATGAGTGTTAGTAGGAAGGTCAAAGGAATACCTGTCCATCGGTCAATGACCCGCATTGTATCTACTTTCATGATGCTATTTACGCCCTTTATGATAACCAGTCTTTACGATCGCGTTTAAAGATAACCCAGTTGGCCACTCCAAAATTAAACACCACACCCATGGCAATGCCGATTAGGAATGCGATGAATTTGTAGTCCCCATCAAAAATCCCATAAGCCTCTGTAAGGAGGTAATAGCTTCCGTAGTTGAGCACAAAGCTACCGGCACACATTGCCAGGTACTTGACCCATTGGCTGGATTTTTCTTCAAATTCTGCATCGTTAAATGTGAAGCTTCGGTTGAGGTACCAATTTGTGCTTGCTGAGACCCAGTAGGATATGGCTCGTGCTACTAAGTGAGGAAGCCCCGCAACCATGACCGACTTGTAGACTAAGGTATCGACGAGAAACCCTGTGAATCCGACCAGGCCAAATTTAGAAAAGCGCATGGGCAGCCAATTCTGGTAGTCTTTTGCCCAGTCTATTTTGCGTTCGACCCATTGACCAATGGCCGGGCGTAACATCGATAAGCGCAAGATAAAGTAGAGGCTGAATAAGCCAGATAACACCCCAAATCCCACGCGAACATATTGGACAGCAGGGTACTCTTTAAATTCAACCGGGGTCGTGAACACCGCAATGCATGCGATAAGCGATAGGAATAGGCCGCTGCTAAAATTAGCTTTTTCTTTAAAGGCAACGAGAGATAGTTGACTTGCAAACCATGCCGTTACCCAGCCAAGTAGAGAGCCAGCTGCGATATCCTGTGGCCAGTGAGCACCAATGCCTACTCGAGATAAGGCAACCAATGACGCGAGCACTACCCAGAGCCAACGTATAGGGCCGGTACTAAAAGATAGCCATAGTAGGCCTGCAATCATAAATGCAGTGGCACTATGCCCAGAAGGGAAGCTATCGGAACGAACAGGCTCCCCTACAATATGAATCATGTCGGCACCTAGCACAACGGGCGGTCGAGGCAATGAAAAACCGGATTTCAATCCGTAGATAGATAGCGCTGATAATAGAATCGCTATTAACATTCGCTTGCTGAACCCCGGTTGGGCGATCGATATTAGCAAAAGTAAAACGATCAGTAGCGTTCCGTTGCCAAATTCAGTGACTAGGATCAAAAGGTGATCATGGATAAATTGTTGGCAGAATGTGTTTATTTGGTCAAAAAGTGCAAGGTTTAACCCTGACTGCCAGGTGATCCCGGCAATTAGTGCCAAACATAGCGACACAAAAGCAAAGCTTCGTTGGGCCAACATCGGTTGGTTTTCTATAGGGAATCCACGTTTATTCATAGGGTTAGGAGCAAATATAAGACAAAGGCAGCATTGGCGACCACAGGAAAATGGGCGCAAAGGTTACCATTTTGTGGCACATCGCTCCAGTAATGGAGGGGAAATGAGTGCTATTTCAGGATAATTAGTAGGGAATTAACCTAAATAGGGGGAAGACTGAAGATGGGCGTGTATTAGTGAGTGTTAATCAGAGCCAATACACGCCGTTGGAAGGCTTTAAAAGCAGTGCTTAAAAGTGAACTTTGATGAGTGCATTGAGGTTACGCTCGTCGGTTTGCAAAGCGTCGCTATCTTTGATGCCAAACTTGGTATCCCAGTAGACATATTCGACCCCAACGTATAGAACCTTGGGCGATTGCCATAGTGCTCCCATATCCCACTTTAGTTGAGAGGTAAAATTGAGCTCGGTATTGTTATCCCCGTCGCCAGAACGCCAATCAATAAATCCATCATAGAGAAACTGGGCATTACCAATAGAAAAAGGAACGCCCCATACCGGAGTGAACTGCCAGTTGGCATCGGCTTTTGTGGCTCCCCCAAAAGCCTCGTTGTCGCGTAGATACACATTGAGTTGAAGGTATGCAAACCCCGGTACATTCAAATCGATGGCAGGGCCTATGAGGTAATGGGTAAAATTCTCCGCGATTTCGGCTGTTGTTGTCAGTAGCACATCTTTCACTGGACCCATAGTGAGGTCCTTATTGAATAACTTGCCCAAGCTGAGGCGTGGAGACAATTCCCAATAGGTCTCGTTGTCATCGTTGTCCGACTCTAGCCTATCAACGAACAAAAACATATCGCCCCACGAATGGCCACTGACATGTTCGAAGGTGAGTACTGTTCTAGACTCAGCGCCGATTTCGTAATTATTGCCGCGTAAGAGGGATAGGCTATTATCGCTCCATAATTGTTTTGCGTAAATCGTAGGAGCTAGAGTGAGCCCAACGAATAAGAGGGCAAAAAAGTACGTTACAGAATATCGAAGTGTCATAGGCTTCTCCTAATAATTAAGTGATGTAGTGTCATTCACGAGGGTTGGCTATGGCACACCGTTGGCTTGTTTAAGGTCACTGATCCATTGTGCGTGAGACTGAAGAAATGCGTTAAATTCTTCGATAATTTTGGGGTGCAATGTTGTAGAGAGACTAATGTCGCTCTTTGCTGCAGGTATGTCATTGTCAAAGACCAAGGCGCCCGGTTTCCTTAGCTCGTCTTTCATATATCGCTCTGCGACAGTGACATTCGCAAATGCGCCTTCAGCCCTTTTAGCGACTGTCATATTAATTACGGCTTTAAGGTCAGTGGTTTCTTGTAGCTTGATTGACCCTTTGGATATGTCGTCTAGAAAAATAAACGGGGTAAAGCCCCTAACAGTGACCATCGATGATAGCTTTTCATATCCTCTACCTTTATTTGCGGGGAGTACTAGAATGCCGTCAAGATAGACTGTCGTTGGATCACTGTAGGCGATGTTCTTTCCCGTTTTGAGGCTAGATGCCCAAATTGGGTTGTCAGGTATTTTGAAGTCGATCTTGTCCGTAATGAGGCTGTTCATCAAGCGCTTGACGGGCATGGGGGATAGGGTAAAGGTATAGCCTTTGGTTTCACCAAACTTATCGAGGATATCTTTGAAATACCCGGTTGCTTTGCCTTTATCGGTCGTGGTGAAGGGTAGGTACTTTAAGTTCTCAGTACCTACGACAAAGTCGGTTTGACTGTAGGCGCCAGTCGTTATTAGAGACAGAACAATGCCAATAATGAGTTTCTTAATCCTAAAAGTCATAATTACACCTGTATCCGCAATGGGGGTAGATTAAGTCTAGGATAAGCGTGTCATTTGTACACTTTAGTTACAGTTTTTCGGGGGAGTTGGGGGGACTGTGGGAGTGATTTTTGGGGGAGGGTGGGAAGTGATGTCGAGCATATTGAACCTACCTAGGTAGATAACGGGGTGTTCAATATGCTCTGGTTTTACTGGCAGCTTAAATCGGGTTGTCTATTTCAGGCGAATATAAAACTGTTCGGTGTGAACAACAAAGCGCGCAAAGGGTGCAGGGTCTAACGGACGAATTACTTTCTGCAATACCGCTTGAACGGCTTTTTCAACGGTTTCAACGCCTACAACCAACATTTTTTTGGTGATTGCGCCAATCTTGACAACTTTGGTGCCCTCAAGGAAAAATGTATCAATAATAATTTGCATTAATTGGTCGTACTTTGCCATGACATCATCAAGGTTGCCCGGAGTGTACTCTGTTGCATCACCCTTTTCTTCCATGATCGCATCGAGAGCATTGCCAAACTCGGTGGAGATGGGGGTTAAGATATACCAATCTCCTTGGTTGTCATCTTGTGTGTTTTTTAGAAAAGTTGACCACAAATCAGCGACCGGTTTGAGTTCAGCAGGGCTCATCTTCTTGTAAATCTTACTGGTGAGCATGCCTGACACCTTAGTAGATGATGACGCGCAAAATGAAATAACCTTTTGTCCAACGCTGTTGACCTCGGCAATTTCAATCATCTTAAGTAGTAGCGTTTCAATAATATGATCCGTTAACTCAGCAATATACTCCACATAAAGAGGGCCCGCTTTTTTATCGTTAGCAGCAACCGCAGATAAAAAACTATTGAGTTTGCTAAGTAAAGGTGGCGATGTCTTGAAACCAATATGAGGCGTGAGGTCTTCTGAGTGCGTCATTCAATATATCTCTAGCAGTGGGTTGGTTAGCGAAGCGCTGTATAAAAGGGAAACACTCTATCTCACTGAGTAGGGATGGTAAAGTGGCTATTTTGATCCATTAATAGTCAATAGGTGTAGCATAAATTTTGACGTTGTCCAGAAATCCATTTTTCCACATTTTTTGTGGATAACTCTGTGGGTAAGGATTTTGTAACGTCATGTAAGCCAATAGCAATAAGGGTATTAACGTTTTGTATGATAAGTGATCAGCTCTGTGTAAAGTTAAGTTAAAACAGCAGCTTAACGATTAAAGTGCCTATGGTGAAAAAAATGCTATTTTTTTGGCGTTAAGCCTGTTGACAAAATTCTGAGTGTGATTTTTTATGGCTGATCGTATTGTTTGCTGGAATTATGAGCAGACAGGAGCTGTTAGGACAAAGAATAGTCTGAAATGTCCATGTTGATCTGCTCGACAATCAGGTCAACGTCTTTTAGGCGTTTTATTCGTGTAAAGAGGGCTTTGCCTGGTTCATAGCCGTGTGACAATAGACCTAACCATTGTTTTAGCCTGCTACAGGCGAAGCGAGGAGGGATGTGCTTAATGCGGTGATAAAAGCCTAAAACAAGTTGGCAAATCTCCCCCCACGTTAGAGGTGTGTGGTGTAGCTCTTGATTGAGAGCTTTAATCTGTAGGCCAATATCTGGAGTTCGGATTGCACCGCGTCCCACCATAATATCTTGGCATCGACTTTCTTGTTGGCAGCGCTGGTAATCATCTACGTTCCATATCTCACCGTTAGCGATGATAGGAATAGAGACCTGTTGTTGTATTTTGTCGATCCACTGCCAATGTGCGGGTGGAGCGTAGCCTTCTACTTTCGTTCTTGCATGAACGGTGATATTTGCCGCGCCACCTGATTCAATTGCGCTGGCATTTTCGAGCGCTAGGGTCTTATCTTCAAACCCCAAGCGCATTTTGGCTGTGACGGGGGTGTCGGAAGGCACTGCACCTCTTACCGCTGACACAATATCGAATAGACGCTGAGGAGATCGTAAAAGGGAGGCACCACCGTCATGCCGGTTGACCGTTTTTGCAGGGCAACCAAAATTAAGGTCGATACCTGGCGCTCCGAGTTCACAGGCTCGAGTCGCATTTGCCGCTAGCATTTCTGGATTGCCACCCAACAGTTGAACAATAACGGGAGTACCATTGAGGGTTTGCCCCCCTTGTCTTAACTCTGGGCATAAACGATGGAAAACCCGACGGGGTAAAAGTTGGTTACTGACCCGAATAAACTCCGAAACACAATGATCAAACCCACCTAAGTCACATAATAGCTCTCTCATCGGGTGGTCTAATACGCCTTCCATAGGGGCAAGAATGAGTTTCATTGATAGCCTGTGTCAATTGTTAAGATGGGCGCGCATTCTACCTCGATAAAATGTTTAACAACATGCTTTTTAAATGCAGTTCACTTAGGCCATATAGGCCAGAGTTAGGGGCAGGTTTTAAAATCGCTGATGCAGAAATTAAGTGACTGACGAGGCTATCAATATCGTAGATTTAGTTTACAAAACAATATATTTAGCGCGCTATGTAAATATTTGTAAGTACGTAGTGTAATGTTGTCAAAATGAGGACTAGGGGTATTGAATTAGGCGAATGTAGTTAAGTAAGATGGCAAAACTTTCACGCGTATAAGCCTGAAAGTCGATGTTAGGCCTGAGAGATCTATAAGGTTTTGAGTGTGGCAATTGCCCGTTCAGCGTTTTAGAACTTTCAACACATAACTGAAAATGGTTGCTCATACCCAATGTGAGGTAATCGATTTCGGTAAATAAATATAACAAACCTAACGAACAATCGTAGTAATGCTTATTCCTTTCGCGGGAGCAGTTGGCAGAGATTGTATCGTTTTGAGTACACTTTTATCTCTTTTGAGGAGAACGCCCAATGCGATCCGATATTAGTCGGCTTTTTATGTTTGCCTTTTTGGCTTTGTTTTTAACAGCATGTAAATCAGTGACTGTCGACAATCCTGTTGACGGGGAAATTTATACTGAAGTTCCTGACATTCAATTGTCTTTTCCTAGCGGTCGACCTGACCCTTTTGAAGTAAGCTTAAACGGTGCAGATATTACTGCCGCGTTCACTGTTACTGATAGTGGCGCAACTGCAGCTGCTGCTTCTATCTCTGGAAGCATGGTGTCGGGTGCCAATTCACTGAAAGTCGTGAAGCCTGATACTTCAGTGGTCACTTTCACCTACGACATATCTGGTCCTGTGGTTCATGTTACGTCCGTTACTGATGGGGCTACGTTGGTTGTTGTTGGTTATGTAGAAGATCCATCGGGTGTCGCATCACTTTCCGCTAATGGGTCAGTGATCGTGTTAGATGAAAGCAATGGGTTTACTGCGAATATTGCGGCAGCGAACTTTATCGAATTTGTTGCCGAAGACAGCTTGGGTTACGTCAGCACCCAAAAATATGCTGATGAAAGTATTGTGATGGAAGAAGCTGTGGCGGTCCGTATTAACCGTAACGGGCTTGATTTCATGGTGACAGAAGTTGAAGAAATACTTGAAGGGGAAGGTTTGGCAGCATTGTTGCCGACAGACCCTATTCTGGAACAGAATTTTATCGTTGCCTCTGCCAAAGTTTATGCCCTAGATGCAACCCTCGGATCAGCTGATGTTGCAATGAATGTCACGGGTTCTGGCGGTAATTTTGATATGAGCGGTAACTTTAACGATATATGGGCTCGATATACGATTAATATCGATTGGCCATGGCCGTTGCCGGATTCCAATATTGATGGCACCTTAACGTTGGATTCAGCGGCGTTTACCGGTGATGTGAATGTTGACGCGAACAATGGTGAAGTCATCGTTGCGGTTAATAACTTGAATCTCAACCTTGATGCGATTCGTACCGATATTGAGAACTTTCCTGATTGGTTGTTAACGCCGTTCTATGAAATTTTTGAATGGTTGTTTGAGTGGATTCTTGAAGGCATGTTAGAAAGCTTAGTGCCAGAATTAGTCGGAGGATTCTTAGATACCTTTACCTCTGATTTAGAGCTTGATCTTGGCGGCAGTATTATTAAGCCAGCAATCTCACCAGAGTCGTTTAACTCGCCAAATAACGGTATTGATATTACTTTGGATTCACATATCTACGCATTGACGTCAAATGGCCCTAAGAATGTGGGTTCTGCATTTGGTAGTGACGCGACATTACCTACGCCAACAAGTACCACACCTGCTGGTGATGAGAAGGATGTGGGCATGATCTTGTCTGAGAATGCCATCAATCAAGCATTGATGGCGGCAACTGAAGCAGGGGTGCTGAGCCTTTCCTTAGGTGCAGCTGATATTCCTGAGCTTGGTGAAGTTGATACGACTGCTGGTAATGTTCGCATGCGCTTGATCCCAACGGCAGCACCGACGATAGACCTTGTTGGTGAGTTGGACGCGGGCCTTGGAACTCTTGCCTTCAATGATTTCTATATCGCGTTTGATTCATATAATGAGACAACTCAAGAATGGTCATTATTTGTTGGAGCAACGATGGATGTTGGCGCAACTGCAGATTTGGGCATCACCGATAACAACTCGATAGCACTTGACCTTGTTGGCTTACCAACAATCAATATCCGTGATATTGACGATGCCAGCACAATTGCTTTGAGTGAAGCGCTGGTAAATGCATTGCTTGAAGAGTTCATGCCAATTGTGTTGCCTGTGGTACTAAATTCAGTGGGTGCAATACCATTGCCTAGCTTTGCTGGTTATAGCTTTAACGTTGGTGATCTTTGGGTCGCTGATGCTCAAGCAAATTTCGTAGCTCTTGCTGGTGATTTGGTGAAAGCGGAAGCAACGGCGGCAGCGACGGCGTCTAGAACATTTGCTCGAGTTGATGGTGTGCAGGCAAAAGGAATCTTTGGCTTGGGCGCTGCGGCAGTAGATTCTGATGTTGTCACGATTGATGTTGCTGGCTCAGAAGACCGCATGGCCTATCGATACAGTGTAGATGGCGCGCCATTTGGGTTGTGGAAGAACCGAACTGAAATCAACCTGTACGGTTTACGTGCCGGTGAACACGAAGTTACGGTATGTTCTCGCAATGCCATGATGGTTGTTGATGGGGATTGTGACACGGTGAATTTCACCACGAACTAGGTGACTAGCACTGTGTAAAACTAAAAAACCTCGCTCAGTAATGAGCGAGGTTTTTTTATGGTCTCAGTGTCGAAGGGCTCAATGGAAGTCGGCAATCATTGCTGACACAGGTGAGGAAGGGGATAGAAGTTGAAAACCTCCGTCGACCAACAAACTTGTTTCGTCTTCGTTGCACCATTTGCACACAGCATCGAAATTAAGCACATCCAAGCGTTCCATTACGGTAGTGTCTTCGACTGCAAGTTTGTATTGGTGATTTTTCTGTAAGGTTTGGTCGCAAGATATGAGCATTCCAGAGGAAGATATATCAACTACATGCCCAAACAGCGAATTGTCTTGTCGGTCAAAAACTCTCAAATAATAGATCAAATGCGATCTTGGCTCTTTTCTATGCTCCACCACGCGCTACCTCAGTTGAGTAATGTTAATACCAAGGTAGACAGTGTAAAAAAGCACGTCAAATAGACAAATGGATTAAATTATAATCAAAAGTTCTAACTCGAAAAAACACGTGGATTTACAAGATGTTACAAAGAGGGTTTGATGTAAAAATTACTGAAGTCGATTAGTTAATTATTTGACCTGGCATTTTTTTGGCGCAATTGTTCTCTCCATAAGCCAAAAAGCTCTTTAACTTTGTTCGCTAAGGGTTCTTTTCCACTCAAGGTCCATGAATACACAATTCCAATGGCTAAATCCATCATAAGCTCAAGGATGATAGCATTGGGCATGTTCGGGATAAGCCCCTCATCTTTTAGTGCGTTGATGAAAGCATCAGAGAATGGCTTGTTTTCTTCCATGACCACTTGATAGAGATGCTCAATTTCGGCCATGACTTCACCGGCTTCTTTCACGATTACTAAGGAGAACTTCTTATCCTTATCGAGAAAATTGGCAATAGACAAGCAGGTCCTTTCAAAGCGATCCAAAGGGCAACCAGTGCCTATCAGTGTGGCAATACCTGTATCACGCATTGCTCTAAAATTCTCTTCGACAATGGTGAGTAACAGGTGATCTTTACTGTCGAAGTGCTTGTAGATAGTAGCTTTGCCCACGCCAGCTTGCTGAGCAATGGTCTTAACTTCAGCATTGCGAAACCCTTCTTTAGCAAAGATATCTTTCGCGGCTACAAGGATTCGGGCTCTACGCTCCAGATTTTCGCTCATTGGTGATCGGCTCACTATAATAGTAGGGGAGGAGACTATACAGTGATGCTTTAACGCCGTGAAGTCTCAGGGTGGTGTTGGCGCGATTAAAATGTGTCTTAAGTTTACCAGACATATTAACTTGCGACGGTGAATATCGAAAATAGGAATAGAAAGCATAATGAGTCGTAAGGTTATTGAGCGGGTGGTTGCTGTTATTGCTAGGGCGTCGATACTAAAAATAGTGCTATGGGTTTGTATCATCAGTACTGTCACTGGGTGCAGTAGTCGTTATATCGCATATAAGAATGACCCTGAAGGCAAGCTGATGATTAACGAGTTCAGCATTGTCGAAAAGAAAATTCCTTCTTTTTCATTTGTACATTATAGGGATAGCATTGCACCAGAATCGTTGGTGGAGAAATCGAAGGAGATAGCCAAAAGGGTCTTTATTACTGCGAACGTGCAAAATATGGCGCTGATGGGGCCACTTACGCTGACATTTGGGGATTTACGGGCATTAGCCGGTGCACCTTTGGATGTGTCTATTGGATTTCCTGCAATCGGAGAATTCACGCCTAGGAGCGGGGTGACACTGAAAACGTTGCCATCATTGAAGTGTCTCACGGTGTCATTGCCTGTGGGTATTCGCGATATTGATGTCTATTGGGCGGCCCTTGTTCGTGCGACCTATAAAGCAGGGTATTCTCCAAGTGGCGAATTCAGAAGTGTACTCAAATATAACGACACTAATACGGACTACCTAGTGGAATTGCAGGTAGGGGTTTAGTTAGTAGACTCTCGAGCTATTTGGCGAAAGGTAAGGTTAATTCTTGGGGCCGTTGTGTGGGGGCTTTTCGGGATTTGGTGGAGCCAATATTCTTGCAGTGGTGGCTTCATAATTACCAGGTCCCCATGGGCTAGCGGCAGGGATAGCGTGTTGAGGTTCCTGTTGTTCACGTGTCGTAGTTGGAATGTGCGAGTTTCTCCTAGGCTAAGGGAAGCGATAGTGGGTTTCTCGCCTAGTTCTATTTCATCATCTGCGTGCCAGCTGACACTATCTTGTCCGTTTCGGTAGAGGTTTATCAGTAGGCTATTGAATGTTGTTCCGGCAGCGGATTGAATAATGTCTTTAAGGGTTAATAGTGCGGGTGTCCAAGGCGTAGGCGCTAGGGCAATGCCCGAATATTGATAGTAGCTGTCATTATCCCCAAACCAGGCCTGTAAACGAGGAATGGGCAGCGTATTTCCTGCGATGGTAATGTAGTCCTGTTGCCACGGGATGCTATTAATCCATTGCGAAAATAGCGTGTCGGCTTTGGATTTAGACAAGAAGCCCCGATGGAGTATCAATTCTCCATCGGGAAGTTTGATGATTTCGGGTGCCTCTTCTGCATTCCCAAATAAACCGGTTTGCTCCATACCTGTTAAAAAGGACAGGGCGCAGTTATCGACACAGGGGATTGGTCAATGGGATGGGCAAACCCTAAATGAAGGGCGTGCAAGTGCATTCTCCCGCTGGCTGAGGCGACGTCTTCTGGTGAATATAGGCGATCGCCAATAATGGGGATGCCCAGTGCTCTCATATGTAAGCGAAGCTGGTGAGAGCGTCCGGTAATTGGAATTAGGCGCATGCGTATTTCGAGGCCGTTTCTTCCAAGTACTTCATATTGGGTTGTGGATCTTTTACCATCGATTAGGTCGACTTTTTGCTTGGGACGATTCGGCCAATCTTTGAGTAGAGGTAGCTTGATTTCCCCTTTATCCAAGACGTGCCGGCCATATCCCAGTGCGACATACTCTTTGTCGGTTTCCCTGTCCCTAAATTGACGGTTCATTTCTCGTTGTGCATCTTTTGTCTTGGCAAATAACAGCACGCCTGATGTAGCGCAATCGATACGATGAACCACGTGGGCGACTCCACAATAGAGCTCCATGCGATGTGCAATGGAATCCTGGTTGTCAGGGAGTCGGCCCTGGACTGAGAGCATCCAGCAGGGTTTATTGAACGCGATAATGTGTTCGTCCTCAAATAAAATGTCCAATCCAAAATTAGGCAGTTCAATTGAGGGGGGGGCTAGTATTTCTTCCGGCATTGCCATGGTTACGACACCGCAACCATGACTCGTACTGCATCTAATGAAATGACAGAGCCGTTGCTGAGAAGCTCTGATCCGACGTTGAGATTCTTCCGTAAAGTATCAATATCCTCTGACGAAATTGATGAATTATGCTCGCGCAGTTGTTCTAAACGATGGATTTCTTCGTTGAGTTGCTTGGCGTAACCTTCCACGGCATTCGTTTTTGCCGTTTCAAACTCAGTTTGAGCAATAGCTGCTCCAGCTTTAACTAAGCGATCGATGTCTTTTCTATATTCTTTGATAATTGCGGCGACTAATTCACCGCGGGCATTTTTTAACTGCTTGTCTAAAGCACTGCTGGAAGCGGCTTGGGATAGATTGCGGCCCTGTGTATCTAGCAGTACACGTACAGGAATCGTGGGTAGAAAACGTCCCAATTGAAGATGTGGAGGCGCTGAGCAATGAATTACGAAAAGTGCTTCAACAAGTAAGCTACCTTCTTTGATTTGTTTATTTTTCAGCAGGCAAACACTGGCCTTACCTTTTTCACCACTAACAACCATATCAATAGCCCCCCTGACCATGGGGTGATCCCAGGTTAGGAAGTGGCAGTCTTCTCGTGAAAGAGCAGTGCTGCGATGGTATGTTGCTGTGATACCGTCCTCAGATAAGAACGGGAAGTGGTCGTTCTCTAGTTCTTTCCCAGGTCGAATATGGACAGTTGTTGCGCAGAGATCTTCGCTATCAACCCCGTATTGGTTAAATACCTTGTCCAGATAAAGCTCCAATTCGTCGGAACCGTCCTCAGTTCTGATTTCCTCTAATAGAGGTTCAATATGTTGATCGCCCTTGGATTGTAATTCCAATAGGCGATTGCGCCCGTGCTTAAATTGTTGCTGTAGATCGTCGGTAGCGGTGCGAGTATTCTCGATGAAAGAATCGAAGTCATTTTGCTCACCATGGGCAAGCCCCTTGAACTCTTCGTAATGGTGGCTAAATACGACACTGCTGGCGGCATTGGTTTGCTCAAAAGCGTTCATGCCCTGGTGGTACCAGTCGTGCAACTTCTCTTGTACGCTATTCTCGAAGTAGGGGGCATGTATCTGTATGTCATTCTTTTGCCCGATACGATCGAGGCGTCCGATACGCTGCTCGAGCAAGTCCACCGGTACGGGTAGATCAAACAACACTAATTCGCTACAGAATTGGAAGTTACGCCCCTCACTGCCTATTTCAGAACACACCAGTGCTTGTGCGCCGCCTTCAAGGTCCGCAAACCAAGCAGCGGCTCGGTCGCGCTCAATAATTGACAGGTGCTCATGGAATGCTGCACACAAGACCCCACCCTTTAATGTGAGGAATTTTTCCAATGCGCAGGCGGTGGACTGGTGGTGACAAATTATGAGGTATTTCTTTAGTTTGTTTTTCTTGAGTGTTTCAATTAACCAGGCGACGCGAGGGTCTTCATCTATCCATGTTTCGTCATCAAAGTCGTATTCAGGATAAAGGCTGGTAGTCAGCTTTTCAGAAGGATCTGCTGCAAGGTCTTCATAAAGGGAAGGGAGTGGTAACGGGTGTGAGTGCAGCTGACGTTGAGGGAAGTCGGCGATACTTTCCCGAGTGTTACGAAACAGCACCCTACCAGTACCTTGCTGATCTAATAGACGTTTGGCCAGCGTTATTTTGGCATCCTGGTGATCATCATCTTCTTCACGTACAGAAGCAATGAGGGCTTGGCTGGAGCTATCCTGTAGTAGTGTCGATAGTTTATCAATTTCGCCATCATCGAGGGGTTCGTGATCCATTAAGCGTTCAGCGATATTGGCGATAGGCTCGAATGATTTTTGTTGTGCGACAAAGTCCGCAAGTGAGTGATAACGTGCAGGATCTAGCAGGCGCAGTTGAGCAAAATGACTTTGATGGCCTTCTTTCTCAGGGGTTGCTGTTAGTAGTAATAGACCTTTAGCGATTTGTGAGAACTGATCAACAAGGGAATAGCCCGCACTCGGGTTACCTTCTTCCCAGGCGAGGTGATGGGCTTCATCAACCACTAGCATGTCCCATTCAGCTTCCAGGGCCTTTTCCTGCCATTGAGGTGAATTCATCAAGAAGCTTCGGCTACAAAGTACTAATTGTTCACTCATGAATGGGTTATCTGTCATTTGGCTAGTACAGATAGCATCACATTGTGTGTCGTCGAGAATGCGGAAGTTGAGGTTGAATCGACGCATCATTTCCACCAACCATTGATGGATCAATGGTGAGGGCACCAGGATTAGTACGCGATTAAGACGGCCTTGCTGTATTAGGCGATGCATAATAAGGCCAGCTTCAATGGTCTTGCCCAGCCCAACTTCGTCAGCGAGCATAACGCGAGGGACAACTCTATTGGCTACCTCGTTGGCGATATGGAATTGGTGAGGAATAAGGTCGACTCTGGGGCCGGATAACCCTGCAATGCGAGATTGACTATAACTATTCTGCTTTTGCCAGGTTTCATAGCGTAGTGAGAAGGCCCGGTAGCGATCGGTTTGCCCCATCAAGAGACGCTCTACGGGACCGGTGTGAGCACTACTGCCATGAATTTGGGTCTCAACAATATCTTTGCTTCCCCCGACTTCATCACGTACCGCGTATATCAATAGACCGTTCACCTGGTTGATAGCTTCAACGGTAAAAGGCACTCCTTCATTATTCTCTACAATGTCGCCAATGCGAAACTCTACTCGACTCAGCGGCGCGTTTGCAGCTGAATAGGTGCGGGAATCCTCTGCATTAGGAAAGAACAAGGTGATTGTGCGGCCTTCTACTTGGGTGATAATTCCTGCACCCAGTTCGGGTTCTGCGGTGTTTGCCCAGCGTTGACCTGGTTGAAAGAGCTGCTTGCCCATTAACGAATCCTGTTTGGTTATCAATTGCGGGGTATTTTAACCAAAACATCGGGCGCTGTCTTATGACATTTCACAGAGCCAACACTATTTTTAATAGCGTCAACTGATAGGGGCAGGGGCATACCATGTCTTCTGTAGATGTGTTACAACGTTGTCATCGTGTTTTACAATTTTTAGTAGAGGGCGTTGATCATTGATTGAAAGTGAAGGGAAACAAGAATAATGCATAAAATTTTAACGTTTAATCAAATTTCGGTAAAAGGCTTAGAACGTTTTAGCCGAGAGCGCTACGAAGTTGCCAGTGAAATCGGGTCGCCTGGGGCGATCATGTTAAGAAGTCAGAAATTAACACCGGAATTGATTCCTGATACGACCAAAGCGATAGGGCGGGCCGGAGCAGGTGTTAATAATATTCCAGTAGACTATTGCACCGAGCAAGGGATTACCGTTTTTAATGCGCCGGGGGCTAATGCGAACGCCGTTAAAGAGTTGATTATATGCTCCTTACTGCTGTGTTCTAGAGGGATTTCTGAGGGAATGCAATATGTCGATACGCTTGGGGGTATCGGTGATGTACAAGAAATGCACAAATTACTAGAAAAAGAGAAGAAGCAATTTAAGGGATCAGAGATAGCGGGTAAAACATTAGGCGTCGTTGGGTTGGGTGCGATTGGCTCGATGGTGGCTAAAACAGCGTTGCGATTGGGTATGAATGTGATCGGCTATGATCCTGCGCTGTCGGTAGAAGCTGCGTGGAGATTACCTTCGGAAGTTCAGCGTATTGAGAATTTACAGAGTTTATTGTCAAAGGCAGATTATGTGACACTGCACCTTCCCGTATTGGATGCGACCCGTAATTTGATTAACGCTGAGATGGTCGGATCATTTAAGCCAGGGGCATGTTTGTTAAATTTCGCTAGAAAGGAGATTGTCGATACCGATGCGGTGATTTCTGCGCTAGATCAAGGTAAGTTACGCCGATATGCGACGGATTTTCCTGAGCCATTGCTCATTAATCGAAGTGATGTCCTACTAATGCCTCATATCGGTGCCAGTACTGATGAAGCGGAAGAAAATTGCGCGGTGATGGTTGCTGAGCAACTTGTGGACTTCTTGGAGAACGGCAATATCCGAAACTCAGTTAATTTTCCCAATGTGTATTTAGAGCGCACAGAAGGGTTTCGTATTGCGATAACAAATCGAAATATTCCTAAGATGTTGGGTAATGTACTTGCTGAATTTGCCAATCGTGAAATCAATGTTATCGATATGTTGAATAAGAGTCGCAGTGATATCGCTTATAATCTGTTGGATATTGACGTGACACCGTCAGTAGAGCTATTAGCTGCTATCAAGGAAGTTGAGGGGGTTATCAGCGTACGAGCATTGTAGGCCTTGTCCCAGAACTAAAACTCCTCAACAATAAAAGCCAGCCCATAGATAATGGCTGGCTTTTATTGTTGAGGAGTTTTACCACTTAAACATCGGTAGCGGTTTGAGAGGAGATTTTAGCGAGTTAGCTAACGAAAGTTGGATGAGCCGCTTATGAAAACCGACATAAGGAAAGGCTTTGCGAATAAGCCGAACCTGTGACCTCGGTAGTGCAAAAGTAATCATTCCCATAGACACATCGATCCAGTCTGCTTGGCGAAACATTTCGGCGAAAGAGTGCTCCTCGACGTCACATTGAGTAAGTTTGTGGTGCTCGCTAATCATCCTAATAATAGGGTTAACCCAATGGCTTTTGCCTTCTCTCACCAGGTAGTTATTGGCTCGTTGCTCCGATGGACCTAAATAGTCGAAGGTATTATCTAACCATATCCCAATGTCATGGAATGCACCGGCGATGGCGATTTTCTCGATATCTATTTGGGAAAGCGTCAGGTTATGTGTTGATGCGTAACAAAGGCAATGGTTAACGACTCGGTAGACGTGGTTGCGATAAGCTTCGTGGTCTTTCCCCAGCTGGCTGCGCCATTGATGTAGCAGAATATCCAGTGTTGGCAGGTGGCTCACTATGGTTGGAGCCGAGGTGGGTTGGTGCATTAGAGTATACCGTCCCAATGTTGTCGAGTGTCCCTTAAAGGGTCTTCTTGAATGGCGATTTCAGTGTCGAAACACATGACGGATCGGGTGTTGGTATTGTAGTTGGGCCATTGACCTGTTCGATCTGTTGCCGGGTTACCTGAGCGAGCAAAGCCTATCCAGCAGGATTGCACAGCATCGCTGAGTAACGCGGCTTTGCTTCCCCCTCCAGTAAGTATTTGGCCGACGCCACCCTGGGTTCCACCAAAAACAAAGGGTATATCTGTGGCGTGGCAGGCACCAAAGACACCTCTGTCCCAGGTGAACTCACAGACAAATACGTCCTGGCGATAAGTGCTTTGGGCCTCTGCAAGGCGCAGGGTGGGTATTCTAAACATTCGATCGCTTTCGAAAGCACTGTACATGTCGAGTACTGAGCTATTTTCGTTTCGGGTAAGTAGCACTTTTTCATACAGGTTTGCGCTGCTTTCACCCAGGCCAGGCAAGTCACGCTCGCAAATATTGATCAGTTCTT
Source organism: Gammaproteobacteria bacterium 45_16_T64 (assembly GCA_002162955.1). Classification (GTDB taxonomy): domain Bacteria; phylum Pseudomonadota; class Gammaproteobacteria; order Pseudomonadales; family Ketobacteraceae; genus 42-54-T18. Next base: position 45,931 of record MABD01000040.1, on the reverse strand, counting down.
TTTTGTTGATATTCTTGTAGTGTGTTTTCGCTAAGGTATCACCGTCTGGGCCTGGAGTATGGAGAAAGAGGTTCCACTCATCCCGTGTACTGGCTAGCATAAGAGCGATGTTTTTAGCTTTTCCTGCTCCAATGGCCCGTATAGGAGATGTCGGGACAACCTCTCCATCGATTACTGGCAATAACGTCATACCGAATTGAGGGGCCATTGGCCGTTGGGCACCGTGCTCAAAGGATACCTCCTGACATTTCTTTTGGGCTTTCAATATTTGTGCTGTGGTCAGGTTGAGCAGTGCATCCGGGTCACTGGTGGTAATGCCGGCTTCACTCAGAAAGCACTCAGTGACTCGACTTGATTCTTCTTTGGTGAGAACGTGGTCACCTGAGCCACTTTGTATGATAGCTCGATTAAATAGTCCATCAGCCGATGGACTGACCATCAAAGACGCGATACTTTTGGCGCCTGCAGATTCACCAAATACGGTTATTTGGTTTGCGTCGCCACCGAAAGCGTGTATATGTTCCTTAACCCACGTTAAGGCCGCAATTTGGTCTCGTAATCCATTGTTGGTGCTTACGGACAAGTCGTCACCGAAGTGTTGGGTCAGGTCCAAGAAACCTAATGCACCTAGGCGGTAATTGATGGTAACTACCACCATATCGCCATTTATACAGAGTTCTCTGCCGCGGTAAATTAATTGCGAGCCTGAACCAGACAGGAAGCCGCCGCCGTGAATCCAGACCATTACAGGGCGCTTTTTATTATCAGCGGAAGGGGTCCACACGTTCAAATATAGGCAGTCTTCGGAGGTGTTGCCAACGCCAAAGAGTGAGGTGTCTTCTTGGAGCGATGCATCACCAAATCGGTCTGCACGCTTGATACCTTCCCAGGCTTCTACGGGGTGAGGGGGCTGAAATCGCTTTTCATTTACCGGTGGCGCCGCGTAGGGGATTCCTCGAAACTCGACGTGGTCGTCCCGATCTATTCCTTGTAATACACCAAGTGCTAGTTCAGCAGTTGCAGCCATGTAACCCATTCCTATTATTATTGAAGTAGCGTTAGTCTTTACTGGTTAAGGCAAAACTACAAGTTTTGTTGCGTTATGTAAAAAAATAATTAAAGGTATACCTTCTATTTACATTGATGTATGTATATAGCCTCTTAATGTGGAGCCGCTATGACAAATCAATCGTCGCTGGGGCCGCTAGTCGTATTAAGTGAAGCGCAGCGGAGTATTGCCAGTAAAATCATTATCTTTGCCATTATTACTGTTTCTATGGGGCAAACGGTGGTGTTTGCTATTCTTGGCCCTTTGGGGCGGGAAGTCGGCTTAGATGAGCTACAAATTGGGTTTATTATCACCTGTTCTTCCGTCATCTTTTCTTTGTTTAGTCCTATGTGGGGACGCAGAAGTGACGTGATGGGCCGTAAATCAGTGATGATTATCGGACTGATTGGATACACCCTTGGAACCGTGCTGTTCGCGACAACATTTTATGCGGGTTTGCATGGATGGTTGACCGGCGGTGCTCTGTTTGTCGCCCTCATAGTGGCGCGGATGACGCAATCATTGGTAATGTCGGCGACATCGCCTGCGGCGACTGCCTATGTCAGCGATATTACAGATGTAAGTAACCGGACGGTAGGTATTGGACGAATTGGTGCTGCCCATAGCTTAGGGACGATTTTGGGACCGGCGATTGCCTATTTTGCGGTAATAAGCCTGTTGGCGCCTATCTATTTGGCCGCAGGCATGACGCTGCTTGGGGCGATATTAGTGGTGAGGTATCTTCCTTCGTTACCGATCCCAGAAAAACCCGAAGTGAAGATGCGCAAGCTTCGTTATACTGATCGACGTATCCTGCCCTTTATGATTGTTGGTATGTCAATGTTTACGGGGTTTTCGGTGGTACAACAAACCTTGGGTTATTACCTGCAAGATCAGTTGCATTTGAGTGCAGAATTAACTGCCCAGAAAGTTGGTATTGCAATGATGGGGTCAGCAATTGCAGCCCTGGCAATGCAGCTGATTGTGGTTCAGCGTCTAGCCTGGAGTCCTTATCGCTTGATGGCCGTGGGCTTGCCGATGATGCTATTGGGTTTTATCGGCATTGCTTTAGGTACGACTTTGGTAGAATACGTATGCGCCATGGGTTTTGTGGGAATGGGGATAGGAATGTCCGCACCTGGCTTTTCCTCTGCCTCAACGCTTGCGGTGACGGCGGAGGAGCAAGGTGCTGTTGCTGGGTTGGTGAGTGCATGCCCTGCATTAGGGTTTATTGTCGGTCCAATGTTGGGAGCGGGCTTATATAAGGTATCTGCAGCGGCCCCTTACATTGGCTCTGCCGTATTATTTGTACCTTTGATTCTATTTTCTTGGAACGTGGCAAGAAACGCGCACAAATAGGTAATATGGCCTGAATTGTTACAGTTAACTGGTGTTTTGGATAAAAAATAGACATAATGTTGCCCGAATCCGACTAATTAGGTGTTTCAACCTAATTAGGTTTTACCTGATCGATTTCTGAGATTACACTGATGCATGTAGATAGTGCCAATGTAAGTGTCAATGTGACTGTCTACTAACTTAAATTTACCGATACCCAGAATTATAAATACCTATGGCTTATCCTAGAAACCTATTAACGTGGTCAATTGTCGTTTTTACCTTATTATTCAGCTTGAGCGCCACATCCTATGGTGCTGGCGTTTATGACGGTGAAAGAAATACCTTTAATCGATTTCATGGTCAAGGCACTTATACCTATGGTAACGGTAAGGTCTATAGCGGCACTTGGCGCGACGGCCGCCGCCATGGACAAGGCACGCAAACGTGGCCCAATGGGGACAAGTATGTTGGAACCTGGTCAGAGAGTAGGGCTCATGGGAAAGGCGTAAAAACCTGGGCGAATGGTGATCGCTATGATGGAAACTGGATTGGTGGTAAATCTTCAGGTACCGGTCACTTTGTTTGGAGCAATGGCGACGACTACACGGGTGGTTTTTTAAAGGGCAAGCGAAGTGGTTTGGGTATATTCAAGAGCAAATCGCTTGGGGTATACCAGGGCGAATGGAAAGCGGATAAGAAGCAGGGGAAAGGTACCCTTACCTCTAGCAATGGTACTGAGGCTACAGGCCAGTGGAATAATGATTATTTAGTGGGTGATGTTGTGTTTGCTTTTAGCAACGGCAACCAATATACCGGTCCGGTATCGAATAATTTACCTAACGGTGAAGGTGTATGTAAGGTGTTGGGGAAGCTTGCACCGTGTAAATACAATAAAGGGAAGCGAGTTGTTAAGAAAGTCGCCAAAAAAGTGGTAAGGAAACCTAAGCCAATTCCAGCCCCCATTGTTAAGCCAAAACCAAAGGCGGTTGTTGTTAAGAAGGTGGTTAAACCCGCACCAGCAAAACCTATAGCCAAGCTAGCCCCTAAGGTTGTTGTGCCCACCCCGGTTGTTAAACCGTCTGTCCCAGTGATTCTTAAGACACCAAGTTCAGTGAAAACTACTCCTAAACCTGTCGTTAAAGTGGTTAAACCTGTTGTGTTACCAACAGTGCCGAAAGTGGACGTTGGTGATGAGGGCGAGAAGGCGGTATTTGCACGTCGAGGCAAACACCGTAGTGGTGCTAAGTCGAAGAAACCCTCAACCAAAGCGGCGGGCGGCGCGAATAAGCCAGCGTTTTTGAAAGGGCCAATGCGTAGTGATGGCGCGATATTTTCATTTAAACATGATTGGATTGCGAACGGTTATTACGATACAGCACCAACCGTATGGGCTAAGTTTGATGCCATTAAATTTGGAGACCTTAAGCTAAGGGCGGAAGGCGGTGATTACGAACTGACAATGGTGATTGACGAGTATGATGGTTTGGGAGCTTACCCGCTAAAATATTTCAAAGGGGTTATTTCTAAACCTGGAGTCGCATCGTATCAGACGACGTCAACGTTGCCTGGACGTGTGGTTATCAAATTTGATGATGGCAAAAAAATAGGCGGTTATTTTGAGTTCGTTGCTTATAGAAATGGAAACCAGAGCAGTAGTGAAAAGCGTACTGTTCGTGGTGGCGAATTCTTAGTACCTCTGGTGAAGTAATTTCGCCCAAGATTGTATGTTGTTACAAAAAGCCCCGTAGCTTTCAAGCTATGGGGCTTTTTTTTGTTTTGGGGCACGACTTATTACGTGCCCAGTAATTTTTTTGTTTCTTCTATTTGTTCTTTGGCCTCTGAAAGGATCGCCAGGCTTTTTTCTGGTGTGAGTGCGTTCTGTTCGCATAGTTTAAGAAAGGCAGGGCATTGCTCTAAAGGCGGAGGAGGGTTATCTTGTGAGGCAGTTTCTGGCGATAGGTGTAGCTGCGCATGGAGTCGTGCGACGATGATTAGGTCACAATAGTCTGCAGCCCCTTCATGATTTCGTTGCCATTGATGGGAAAGTTGAGTAACTTCTACAATTTCGTCGCTAAAGCCCCAGCGATTAAGGATAGCGCCTCCAATTTCAGGGGCTAACTCCTGAATGGCCTTTTCTAGTTGCTCTGGGTCATTGGCAATGCCTTCATACTTTTCGGCATACATTAATACCGGAACAATACCTATTTCATGTAGTAAACCTGCAAGCAGCCCTTGTTCAGGGTTAAGACCTTTAACGTGCTTGGCCAGTACGCTGGATATTGCGGCAACCTCGATACCATTTTTCCACAACGCATCCATTCGTTGTTTTAATGCGGGAACCTTGGCTTTGAATACTTCCCGTAGAGTAAAGCTAGTGACGAGCTGTTGCGTTGTCTGCATCCCGAGTCGCACGATAGCGGCATTTGTTGTTTCAAACTCTTTGGTGCCTCTGAATAGAGGGCTGTTGGCTGCTTTGATGAGCTTGGTGGCGATAGCGGCGTCACTATTAACGGCTTGGGCAATGGTTTTTGCGTTATTACTACCCTCGGCGATGAGCTGACGAATACGTAGAGCGACATCGGGAAGACTCGGTAGTGTGAGTTGGTTATTGCGTAAATCAGTGTATATATCAAAGAACAGCTGTTTGTCTTCAGGTTGATCTTCTCTTAGGACTTTTCTGACTTCATAATTGTCCCCTGGGGCGTCTTTTAATAGCGACTTTAAGTGTTCTAGCTCAACCCTGAGTAATGCTGCATTGGTTTGCGCATAGACATCAAATTCCCTTGGCTTGGGGCGTATGATGCATTTTAGTGCGTCGTGGCTACTGGCATGAATGCTCTTTACGGCATTAAGGGTATCACCACTCTCCTTAAGAACAATTTCACCAGCAAGGAGGTAGTATTCATAGGGGTCTTGCTCACCCGCACTGATGATTTTATCGCCGGCTCTAAATTTCAGGGTCTCACTAGTGTTATATAATAATATGATCTGCTGTTCATTCAGGTGGCGAATAAATTCCAATTGCTTTATATGGCTAATATCCATTAGCGGGGGTCCTTAGTCGAATGATTCATGTAAGTATAGAAACGATCAGACAAATAAGGAGATTTTGGCGATAACTAAACCAATAAATTGAGGTAGATGTGATGGTTTTCGCGTCCTTGCGATTCAAATTCCAGTAATGCTGCTATGTTCTGTCTAAGTATGGGCTCAATATATCGTAGCCCTTTAGCTCTGCACTTAACACAGACATAAACGTATAGGCCCCCATGATTTTTCTCGCTAAGAACATCAGCTCACGGGGAGGAATGGCAAAGTGTCGGCTGGTTGCAGACAATCCAGCTTGCAAGCTGAGTCGGGCCGCAAGATCACTAGCCCCCCAGATGTACTCGCCGTTGCTGTTCAAGAGGTAATTCGGGGGGGGGAATTTGTCGTAGTCGGCAAAGGGCTCCATGGCCAAAAAGCAAAGTTTGGATAAGCTCTCTTTGACACTTTCTGGGGGTGTCTCATCGAAAAAATTGAGTTCATCGACCGCCTCGAATAATAACTCGGTGTCATGCTGGAACGATGCTCGAATGATTTTTTTCCCAGGTAGAATGGTTTTCGCTGAAAACTTTCGGACCGCACCAAAATCGAGAAGTACGATTTTGTCAGGCGAATCTTCGTCCTCGCGTAAGCGAACAAAGTAATTGCCGAAATTGGGGTCTGTTTGCATCTCTTCCCAATCAAATACTTCACGCCAGCATAAATCGAGGGAGGCTGCGCAAAGCTTATTGCGCCTCTCCTGGGAGAGAGATTTGGTTTCTTCGGAATCGATATCAATTCCCGGCTCGTATGAAGTCGCAATGACTTTTTGAGTACAAAAGTCTGGGAAGATTTTTGGCACGATATAGCGTGGATCGTCCTTCAATCGTTGATAAAAGGCGTCTGTTTTCTCCGCTTCGTGTACATAATCGACCTCACGGTACATCATTTCTTTTATTTCGTTAAACCAGCCTTCAAATTCTTCAGTAATAGGCACTACTTTTATAAGGCGGAGCAGTGTCTTAACGGCATTGAGGTCGCTGTCAACGGCTTCGGCGACCCCGGGGTATTGAACTTTAAGGCATATTTGTTCGCCAGTGGCTTTGATGGTGGCTCGATGGACCTGACCAAGGGAGGCTGCTCCAATGGAGGTTTCATCGATTTCGAGTAATGCGAGCCTTTCTGGACCCAACTCATCTTCCAACGCTTCATAGATTGAGGTCCAATCGAGGGACGCTGTTTCGTCTTCTAGCGTGTGTAGCGCGTCAGTCACTTCGGTGGGTAAAAAATGTTCACCATAGAGTGCCATCATCTGGCCAATTTTTACAATGCTTCCCTTGAGCTTGCCAATTTCATCGGCGAGATATAGGGCTTGCTTGGATAAAATGGCCTTTTGGCGATCTTCTCTTTCTTCTTTTGCCGAGAACATATTGCCTGCAGACTGCGCTGCTAGGCGAGTTCCGGCGACGATTCCCATTTTTGCCATACTAAAGCGTCGCTCAAAGGCTCCGGTTTTAACACGCTTAATGGTCGTTCTAGAATTATGTTCTGACATCCCTACCACCTGAATTACTACTATTGGACTGTGCAAGCCACGTGTTTGCACAGTTTGTACTTGATCATTGCGCGGTGGATGTTACCTTAAATTGCACGAGAGTTCACATGATGGGGGGCATTTGTATGCTTTTTTGACCTAATAGTCACTCTCGGTAAATGTTTTTGTTATATCTGTTTACTGTCCTGGAGTTGTTTTAGGCCAGCAATAACGGGCAAGATTCTCGGTGTGTACGGCAAGTTGGCGTTGTATCGTGGCAAAGGTGATAGAGGAGCTGATTGATGACAGATTCCAAAGGTGATGTTGTAGATTTTGCGCAGGCCAAGAAACAGGTGGAAGAAACGCGAAAAGAACAGCGAGCAAAAGATATGGAGGGCCAATTCAAGAAGGCGATGGGCTGGAAAAGCAAGGCTAAAATAAGAAAGAAGCCTAGCAATAAGGGCCCAAAGCCCAGGCGCCCCTAGGGCATTAGCATGCGGACCATTGCTGCTGAGATTGGTTGGCTTTGTTTTCGGTAGAAAGCTTCTCTAAATGGGCGAGTAGAGACATCTTCGCTATGGGGTGAAGGAAGGCGGGCACATCGTCATATACCGAGCTGGTTAGTGTGTCGATATCACAGGTTTTCAACTGTGTAAGGCGTTCAATGACCTTTTGTTCTCGTTGTAAGCGGTGCTTGATTGTGCCTTCTATTACCTCTGATGGATTGGGTAATATGTCTCCGTGTGCAGGGGCTAAATTGCGAATGTTGTAATTTTTTAATTTCTCGAGTGATTGTAAATAATGCTGCATATTTCCATCGGGAGGGCTAATAACCACCGTTGACCCATTCATTAGGTGATCGCCAGTGAACAGGAGTTCTTCGTTATTGAGCAAAAAGCACAGATGATTTGATGCGTGGCCTGGCGTATGGATTGCGCTAATGCAGAACTCCTCGCATTCCAGTTCACTACCATCGTGCCAATGTTGATCGGGTCTAAAATCAGTATCTTGGCTAATCCCTTCGGGGGCAGGTAAACCACAGACGATGGCGTTGGTTTTAGCTTTGAGTAGCGCGGCACCAGGGGAGTGGTCGATATGGGTGTGTGTACAGAGAATCCATTGAATACTTCCACCGATACTTTCTGCCCCAGCCAAAATGGCGTCAATGTGCTCAGCGTTTGCGGGGCCTGGATCAATTACTGCAATTTGTTGAGTGCCAATGAGGTAAGTGTTAGTGCCGGGGCCGGTCATCATCCCTGCGTTGTTTGCGACTACGCGGTGGACTAAGGGGGAAAGGGTAACCAGGTTACCAGGGGTGAAATCGGACATAATGTTACCTACAGCAAGGGATTGAGGGAGACTTTATTGCTGATTTTGCGCTGAATTGCAATAGCGGATGAATTCTCCCTCCTGAACAATGCATTTTCACGTATGGGCTACACTGATGAGTACTTTGATCATAAATATTAGGTAAGTATATTATTGCAATGGATAAGCTGCTGGTAATTGAGGATTCGCAGGCATTTTCTGCAGTTTTATGTTCAGAAATAGAAGCCGCCTATGAAATACAAACGGTACCTGCTTATAGTCTTGCTGAGGCAAAGGCGTTGCTCGGGGGGGAAGACCGATTTTTCTTGGCGACAATAGACCTGCATTTGCCCGACGCCTCAGAAGAAGAAGTTGTTGAGCTTGTATTGTCGTATTCCGTTCCAGGCATTATTTTTACTACGGAAATGGACAACAAGATGAGGGCGATGCTGTTGAGTAAAGGCATCTCTGATTATGTGCTCAAGCAGGGCCCTTATAATATCGACTATTTAATCAGTTCGGTAGGTCGATTGTGGCGCAATCGTTTTCTAAAAGTGCTTGTTGTAAATAACGATCTAGATGAATCGAAGTGGTATGTTGAGCAGCTGAAATTGCAATTGTTAGAGGTGATTTGTGTTGAGGAAGATACGCAGGCGCTACAGGCGATTAATGACAACGTAGAAATTGATGTAGTAATTGTGGATCTTAATATTGAAGGTCGAGGGGCATATCGTTTGGTGTCCAATATTCGGACGGACTTTCCAGATCGAGATATTAGAATAATAGGCGTCTCTAGCGAGTTAGATTCATCATCTGTGCATTTTATTAAGAGTGGAGCGGATGATTTTCTACGTCGACCTTTTCAAGCAGAGGATTTGAACTGTTTGGTAAATCGCAACCTTAATCATTCGGAGCATCTGCAGCGCTTTAAAGAAGTGAACACCCAAAAGGATAAATTGTTAGGGATGGTGGCTCATGATGTGCGTGGCCCCATTGGAAATATCATGACGGCAGGGAAGTGGTTACTCAATAAAGACATGTCGATTGAACGACAGAATGAATTTTATCGGCTTATTGTTGACTCAAGTGAAGACGTACTCGGCTTGTTGAACGGGCTGTTGGATATGGCGAGTATTAATTCGGGTAAGGTTAAGTTGAATTGTAAATTGCAGTTATTATCCCCTTTGATTTCTGAACGGCTGGGTTTTTTTGAGATGGCGGCCGCGGCAAAAAACATAGAGTTTGTCGAAATGTTTGAGCCTGAGGTAGAAGCTTACATAGATGCAAAACGTTTTTCTCAGGTGATCGATAATCTAGTGAGCAATGCACTAAAGTTTTCCCCTAAAGGGGGGGAAGTAGAAATAGAATTGACGGCGTGTGATGATGAAACAACGCTTGTGGTGCGAGATAGTGGGGTGGGAATACCTCAAGCTGAGCAACAATACCTATTTTCGGATTACACACGACTAAGTACCAAACCTACGGGAGGAGAGGCGAGTACTGGCCTAGGATTGTCAATTTGCAAGTCCCTAGTAGATGCTCATGGTGGAAAAATTGGTATTGATAAGAATCATCAACAGGGTGCTGCATTTTTTGTTGTCGTGTCTGGCGTTGCCGATTCAACACATGATCACTTCGCCGGTGGTTTATAGAAGGTGCTCTGAAAGCGCACTCCCGTTTTGGCGAAAAAGTGGATTGTAGGCTATACCTTAGTATATTAGTGGCAGAAATTTCGTTGTTTTGGGTGAATCTATAGATGTCTATTTGGTCTGATCTTATTTCAAATCACTTAAAAAGTTTAAAATCCAGTTGTACAGATGATGTCATGAAATTCATGCTGTCTGAAGCCTCATTAGTGCGTGATGAATTCGGTAATGTAGCGGCAAATGGGCTGAGTGATATTCTTAACTATCTGGAAACATTGGAAAATTATCTTGGGACTCTCTATAGGGATCGAGCCGAATATGAATTCGAGCAGATTATCTCTAAAGGTTGGACGCACCCAGAGGATCTGGAGGTGCTGACCAAATCGTTGGAAATGGAACTCGAACAAAAATCCGTACTCACCGATAAGCTGGAATTGATGAGTCGTGATTTGGCTGCGGCGAAACATTCGGCGGGTATTGCGTCTCATGCAAAGAGCTCTTTTTTGGCAAATATGAGTCATGAAATACGTACTCCGATGAATGGTATTCTTGCGAGTTCAGAGCTATTAATGGACACGACGCTTGATGACGAACAGTCAGAGTTGGGGGGGTTGATTAATCGCTCGGCCAATTCTTTATTGACAATACTGAATGATATTTTGGACCTTTCGAAGATTGAAGCCGGTAAGTTGGTGTTCGAACGGGTTCCATTTAACCTGCCAGAGGCAATACGCGATGCTTGTGATCTGAATAGCTCACAAGCGGCAAGTAATTCCATCGAAGTTGATCTCAAAATAGAAACGGGAACGCCTACGGTATTGCTGGGTGACCCAACTAGAATTCGGCAAGTGTTAATGAATCTGATTGGTAACGCCATTAAATTTACGAATCAGGGGTGTATAGGGGTGGAGGTCGGGTACGACCGTATCGATGATGAACGCTATAACGTGATTGTGGAAATCAGCGATACCGGTATAGGGATTCCCAAAGATAGGATCGAAAAGATATTTGAGGACTATGAGCAGGCGAGTGATTCAACTAGCCGTCAATATGGTGGGACGGGGTTAGGATTAACGATTTGTAAGAACCTGATCGATATGATGAACGGGGTTATTGAGGTTGAAAGTGAAGAAGGTAAAGGTGCCTCATTTACCATCACCGTACCGTTTGAAGTGGCTAGTGAGGCGTCTACCTCGGAAGTGAAACGTCAGAGCAAAGCGGGCCATAGAGACTATAAGAAGAAGGTGCTGGTTGCGGAAGACAACGTAGTAAACCAGCGTGTTGCGCAAAAAATGTTGGCCAAGGTCGGCGTTGATGCGGACATTGTATTTGATGGCGAAGCGGCGATTGAAGCGGCTAATAATCGCCCCTATGACCTAATTATGATGGATATTGAAATGCCCGTAGTGGATGGGCTCGAGGCAACCGAAATCATACTGGGGGGTAACGGCCCTAACGCCAATACACCGATATTAGCACTTACTGCAAGTGTTATGGCAGATGATAAAAAGCGCATTTTAGGCGTTGGTATGAAAGGAGTTGTGGGTAAACCAATGCACCTAAATGAACTCACCCAGGAATTGGATCGATTTCTTCTGGAACCGTGATGGGACCTACGAATCTATTTTCTTTATTGCGTAGATTGAGGATTCAGTACCTAGACAATTAAATTAATGTTGTCCAGCAATGAGTTAGTAGCTTCGTGTGGGTCGAGGTTTACGTTGCATGATTGGCGTTTTGCGTTGACACTATATTTTGCGCCGACACTATTTAGTCGACGCAATTTTTATTAATGCATAGTGTCTTATGTACAGACCATATTCAATGTGAGGGCAATTTCAATGGGGCTGATGGATGATCTATCATCTGCAATTGGATCAAATGACGATGAAATTAATTTTTCTGAAATGCCGTTATTTAACGATGTTGAGATTGAGCCTCTAGAAGTATTACTACGCCAGTGTGTTATGCAAAATATAGTCGATGGTGAGTTGATATTGGACCCTGGAGAGGGTAATCATTTTTTCTATTTGATTTTACGTGGCGTCTTTTCAGTGCACTTGGATAGTACTTCTAATTTACCTATTGCGACATTGTCAGTCGGAGAGTGTGTGGGCGAAATGTCTATGTTTGATGGTAAAAATCCATCGGCTTATGTCAAAGCCAACGGCACTGCGATCGTGTTAGCAATGGATAGCGCTACGTTGTGGGAAATGATTGATCTCTCTCATGGCTTCTGTCGTAATTTGCTGCATATCCTGTCTAAGCGTGTTCGAATGGGTAATACGGTGGTCACTGACAGTTTATTGATTCAAGAGCAGCATAAGCGAGATGCAACGATTGACGTGCTGACGGGGCTTCAGAATCGTCGGTGGTTAAACGATTTGTTGCTTCGCCTTGATCAGGTGTCACTGGATGATATTGCTCCACTTACCATAATGATGTTAGATATTGATCATTTTAAGCGGTTTAACGACAATTATGGGCATCAATTGGGTGATGAGGTACTGGCGAAGGTTGCTGATGTTATGCAACGACGGCTACGCCCGATTGATAAAATTGCGCGTTATGGTGGGGAAGAGTTTATTGTAATACTTCCTAGTAGCACGGTGAGTGCCGCCAAAATTGTTGCTGAGCGACTGCGCCAAGGCGTAGAATCGCTTAGGATAATGAACGAAGGAAAGCCTCTGGTGCCAGTGACAATCTCTATCGGTATCTCCCAATGGAATGGCTGTCAGGACATTGAGTCCACAATTAGTAGTGCGGACAAGGCCCTGTACGAAGCGAAGTCGCATGGACGAAATCGTTTTTCCTGTTATCCATAGAATAATGGATACTCTGCTAATTGTAGGGTCGTAATATTAACCTGGCTATAGCGATTACCCAGGATCGCGGTACAAAACGGGGCAGTGTGGTAAGTAATTTGTTGAGAATACCAGGCACTTCTACTGCTTTTCGTTTTTGCATGGCTTTCACTGCGAGTTTGGCGGCTTGAGCCGACCCCATTATGGGGGCGCGGCGCATTAGGAATATATCATCAGTGCCAGCATGTTGATGAAACTCCGATGATACTGGGCCAGGACAAAAGGTTGTGACACTAACACCCGTGCGACTTAGCTCTGAGCGTAATGCTTCACTAAAGGAGAGAACATAGGCTTTTGACGCGTAATATACCGACATATAGGGGCCAGGGACAAAGCTTGCTGCCGATGCAATGTTAAGGATTTTACCTAACCCTCTTTTTACCATGTCTTCAGACACCAGTTTTGTCAGCTGGGTAAGTGCCAATATATTCAGCTGAATCATATGCAGGTCATTGCTTTGTGGTTGTTGGGTAAAGGGTCCCCAATATCCACTACCAGCATTGTTGACCAGGATATCCACAGGAATATTGTCTCTGCGTAATTGTTGATATATCCGGTTTGCAGCGGTTGGGTCTGTGAGGTCGGCGGCAATGACTTTGACGTGGATCTTATTTTCCCGTTCAAGGAAATTCGCCAAATGCGTTAAATTCTGTTCTCGCCGTGCGACAAGCACTAGGTCATGACCTTGTTCTGCGAGAACCCGGCTAATTTCGTAACCGATGCCACTGGATGCCCCGGTAACGAGAGCAGTAATTAACGCCATAATCGTAATCCTTGAAGGCAAGACACCAAGATTGAACGGTTGATCTACCCTAAATATAGTTGTTAGCCCTAGTTTTATCTAAATTTTTGGCGGATATCAATGAAATTTTTGTGGAATAACAATTCATTACCGATTGATAATATTGGTAAAAATACGGTAGTGTGCGAAAATCCCTAACTTGGATATGAGTACCTAACCGAGATTGAAGCCTCTTATGTTAATCGTTGTTTCTCCTGCAAAAAAACTAGATTATGAAACGGATGTACCTATTAAGGAACATTCAATGCCCTCGATGCTGGATCAGTCCCAGCAACTAATCGATATTCTAAAGGGCTATTCTCCCCAGCAAGTAGCGCAATTAATGGGCCTAAGTGATAACTTGGCTGGGTTGAATGCGGCAAGGTTTGGGGAATGGAGTGTGCCGTTTACCGAGCAAAATGCGAGGCAGGCAGTCCTGGCCTTTAAGGGGGATGTGTATGCCGGGATGAATGCTTACGCATTCAAAAAGTCAGATTTTAATTTTGCCCAGAAACACTTAAGGATACTCTCTGGTTTATACGGTTTATTGCGTCCGTTAGATTTGATTCAGCCCTACCGATTGGAAATGGGCACCAAGCTGTCTAATGAAAAGGGCAAAAACCTCTACGATTTTTGGGGTGGGGACATTACCGATGCGATAAATAGTGACTTTGTGAGCTTGAAAAACAAGCAACCAACGTTGATTAATTTGGCATCCACTGAATATTTTAAGTCAGTTAGAAAGAAAGCATTGAACTGCTCTGTGATTACACCCGTATTTAAAGATGAGAAAGCCGGAGCCTTTAAGATTGTTGGGATCTATGCAAAGCGTGCTCGTGGTCTTATGGTTAACTATATCGTCCAGAATAGAGTGAAGGAACCAGAAGACATAAAGGGGTTTGATATCGAAGGGTATTGTTTCAATAATGCTATGTCTACTGATAGCGAATGGGTTTTTATACGTAAAGAGAGTGATAGAAAATGACATTGAATGAATTCGTACAAGCTGCAAAGAAAGGCCCTGTGGCTTTTACTGATACGATGGATATCGTTACAGCACACTATTCTTATGCGCCGTCGGGATTTTATAATGGTGTTGATAGCAGTCGATTTTATAACGAAGCCGGAACGAATGAGGGTTCATGTAAGTTGTTTGCTTTTGCAAAGCTAAACGGCCTAGACCAGCAGGCGACGTTGCATTGTTTTGGTGACTATTATGTAGTGGATGTTTTGCAACATGCTGATGGAACGGATCATCAGAATATTCGAACGTTCATGGTGTCTGGTTGGGATGGCATCGGATTTGATACGAAAGTACTTTCGTTGAATCCCGCGTAAGTGCTATGAATAATAACCCAAAACGCTCAGAAATATCGATGCCGATGATTCGAACGTTATTAAGTTCGTTGATGAGCAAAGGTATTGATGCAGATCAGTTTCTCTCAGCTATTGATATCTCTCATCAAGTCGTAGATGGTACGGAAAATCGTATTGATATCTCTCTTTATGATCGTGCTCAAGAAAAGGCCGTTGAGATGTTAGAAGATCCAGCGTTGGGTCTTCATATGGGAGAGCAAACGAACCCCAGCATGCTGGGTGTTTTGGGACATATGTTAATGACGGCAGCCACCACTGGTGATGCATTTGATTTGTTTTTTAAGTACCACAGTCTGATCAGTGATTCTGAACCCTCGGTGCTTGAAGTCGAAGGTGAGTATGCGGTTTTAACCTATCATTATCCGAATTCAACGGATTTGTGTAATCGAATCAGGGCCGAGTTTGGTTTAGTGCAAATCGCGAATATTGCTAAGAATGTCGTTAGCACAGACATGGAGGTGATAGAGGTAAGGTTTGAGCATAAAGAGCCCGAATACATGGAGGAGTATCGGAGAATCTTCAATGCGCCGATCCGGTTCGGCTGTGACAAAACTCAAGTGATATTTTCTGCCAAATTGTTGGAGCAGAAGTTGCTGCATAGTGATGAATCGATATTGGCGCTACTGACAGAAGAGGCCGATCGGCAGTTACTCTCTCTAAGCCAAGAAGGTAGTATAGCAGACAAAGTGGAGAGTTTATTGCTTGCCCATATTCAGCAGGGTAAACCCAGTATCAATAAAGTGGCAGAACATTTTCACATGAATGAGCGTACATTGCGTCGTAAGTTGGAGGCGCAGGAAACGACATATTCTGAACTGTTGGTGCAAGTTCAACAGAAGGTGGCGTGTCGAATGTTAGAGAACCCGGCGATACCTATTGAAGTTGTGGCGGAAAAATTACGTTTCTCGGAAACCAGTGCATTTTATCGCGCTTTTAAGCGGTGGACAGGGTTCACACCTGCTGAATATCGTGAACAGCATACACCTAAGAAAAATAGCACCGAAGAAAAATAGCATCGAATACTATTTAATGGAGCAGGTATAGGGAAGGTTTTTGTGTTCTAGCGTGCGAATGTGCGTAAGAAGTGTTGACGTTTTAGAGGCCAGGGATGATGTGTGTAATGCCTCTGATGTTGACGGAACAAAAGGGTGGGCTCCAGAGTAAATACTATTTATCCAATCGCCTAGAGTGACTGAGGGGAGGAAGTGATCACGTGCAGTGTGAATAAATTTCAATGTACGAAAAGCATCAAACCAAGTCAGCATATGTCTGACGAAGTCGGTTGCTGATTTACTCTGCTTTCGACTATGATTGATCGCTTTTTGAATGCCAATTAGGTTAAGTATGATTGTTAACTCTTCAGCATTATCGCTTCGAGTTTCCAGAGTGGTGGTTAGATCATCAGAGAAAAGTGCCGAGATGCAGGACATCCATTCTTGTAACCACACAAAGCAGGTTGGATGGTAGAACATAAACTCACCCGCTTTATCTTCCATTCTTGTCAGTCTCTCGATAGCCGGGCCAGTACCAAAAGGGACTCTATGGGAGGCTCTGTCACTTAGCGATATTGTGGGCGATTGAAGGCACAGTAATGAACCTGTTTTAGCAACCTTATTTAATAGATAAAAATCCTCTCCAGCCTCTCTTTTTGGAAAGCCTCGATTGGCTGCATAATGATGACCGTGAATGGCGAACGTACTGCCGATGGTGTGAAAGGCCCATGGGCAATTGGCCCAACGCAGTCCCATCACATAATACCGTAGTGATAACTCATATATTTGAGACTCTACAGACCCGTTAGCGAATTCGGTGCTCAGTGGCCGGTGTTGAAAAGGGAAGATATAGCCCGCAAGGGGGCTTGGACTATTAATCGCGTCAAAATATCCTTCAGGTAGGATTGCATCGGCGTCGGTAGATAGTAAAAAAGGGTCACTAATTTGTTGCTGGTATAAGAGCTGAAGAGCGGTGTCCATACCCAACTTTCGCGCATATCCTACGCCATGAAGGAATCCAGGCAAGGGAGTGTGGTGAGCGATTGGGTCCAATGCAGCATCAATACACCACTCGGTGATATCCCACACTAGCCAATAATAACGGTGTTGTGCCTTCTCCTTCGCCTGAGTCTGAATGAGTTGAAGTGCATCATGGCGTTGGCTGGTCCACATGACGTGGCCTTGATCTCGTAAATATTGACGGGATTGTTGTGTAGAAAGCCGTTGCTCTTCAGTACATGATTGCGGGCAATTTAACACGGTAATAAATAGCGTGTTAGGGGGCGCAGGCGCTTGCATTCGCTCAATAAACGCGGGCGACTCATCATACACCGGAATGACGACACAGCGCTCAAACATTCTATTGTGGGGGAAGCCTGCTAATGACGAAGCCAAATGTTCAGCGTATTTGGCTAAGTACTTTTCTATTACGGTGTTTCTCGTCATGTGAGGATAGGTTCGGGCGGTG
The DNA here is from genome assembly GCA_002162955.1 of Gammaproteobacteria bacterium 45_16_T64. Classification (GTDB taxonomy): domain Bacteria; phylum Pseudomonadota; class Gammaproteobacteria; order Pseudomonadales; family Ketobacteraceae; genus 42-54-T18. Next base: position 28,548 of record MABD01000040.1, on the reverse strand, counting down.
AATCTAGTGAGGTTTTTTTAGCGCTAGTCGTGCAATTTGTGGAGCTTGACTGAGTTCGTCTTCAGGGAGATTAGCAATTGTATCTAAGGCATCTCTCATTTTTTGGTGGTCGCTGCCTAATAGACCAAATTGTTCAGTGAAGGCGGTGTCAATGGCGTCAAAAACCTCTTGATAAGCTAGATCCGTCGACTGGGTATTAGTCTGATTTATGGCACTTAGGCATGCTTTTGCGATGTTCATATAACGTTTATTCTTGCTGCTCATACGTAGGTATCGTCGTCGTTTGTTGGGTGAAAATTGGTGGATTGTACGTTGGTGGGGGATTATAACGCCTAATTAGCGCTAATTGAAGTTGCTGTTCCCAGCTTAGCTTGATTATTAAATAGGAGTTTTCGGTGCTTTGGTGCAAACCGTCTATACTTTTATAAGTGCTTCAGAATTAATCTGATATACGTTGTATGCTTACTGTAAGTGTCTGTATTTAAAAGATTATTTACTTTCGTATTCTGAAAAGGTTTGGGTTGGGATTTTGTCATCCATGAGCAATGCTGACAACGGAAATGAAATTGCTGCTTTGAAACGGTGCCTTCAGCAAGAGATGAAGGCGCGTAAAGCGGCTGAGTTGCGCTTGGACGAAACACTTGAGGAACTCACGAAAATCAACAATGCACTAGAGCACAAAGTTGAAGAGCGTACGCGAGAGGCGTCGGAAGCAAGAGATGCTGCGTTAAGTGCCAGTCAGGCAAAAAGCGAATTTTTGGCAACGATGAGCCATGAAATTCGCACCCCGATGAATGCAATTATTGGCTTTGCAGAACTACTGTTGAACGAATCGCTTGATGAGCGGCAAGCGCGATTTGTTAAGAGAATCGATACCTCTGGGAAAGCGTTGCTGCAGATCATTAATGATATTCTTGATTATTCAAAAATCGAGGCGGGTAAATTACAAGTTGAAATGATCCATTTCAACTTTTATGAGCTTATGGATCAAATGCAAGCTCTGTTTGCCCAGCAAGTCGAGAGCAAGGGCGTAGACCTTCTGTTTGACGTTGACAACGACATTCCAGTATCAATGGAAGGCGATCCTCTTCGGATTGGTCAGATAGTCACGAATCTAATAAGCAATGCACTGAAATTTACCGAATCAGGAACCATCAAGGTGACGGCAAAGGTGCAGCATAACGATGGGGGGCGGGCCAAGATCGAGGTATGTTGTGCTGATTCAGGGATTGGTATTCCAGAAGAGGCACAAAAGAGTTTATTTAAATCATTCACTCAGGCGGATAGCTCAACGACGCGCAAATTTGGTGGTACTGGGTTAGGTCTGAGCATATGTAAGAGTTTGACTGAATTGATGGGCGGTGGGATTTGGTTGATGAGTCGAGTGGGAATGGGCAGCTCATTTTTCTTTTCAGTTGACCTTAAAGTGCTGGATGAACAGGAAGCTGCGGCGGGTGAGGCAGCATTACATTCGCTGGATGACGTTGAATTCCCCGACGCTAGTATCTTATTGGTAGAAGACAATGAAATTAACCAGGAGCTGGTGAAGGAGATCTTCAAAGATGTGAAGGTTTTTCCTGATATCGCATTTAATGGGTTGGAAGCGGTTGAAAAGGTTAAATTAAAGGATTACGACTTGGTATTCATGGACATCCAAATGCCTCTCATGGATGGACTGCAAGCAACAAAACGCATTCGAGAGGAGTACCCAAAAGAAGAGTTAACGATCGTCGCGATGACTGCTAATGCATCCCCGGAAGATAGGAAAAGATGTGTTGACGCGGGCATGAATGATTTCATGAGTAAACCGATAGATCACCGTTTATTAATTGAACTGATGCTCCGTGTTTTGCAAGGAATGGACATAGGTAAGAACGCGCTTGAGCAAACCGCGAAACAGGACGCTTCCGAGGAGGTGGTGCCAGATAATAGCGCAAGTGTGGTGGATATAGGGACGGTAAAAAGAGAAGAGGAGCCCTGTGCTGCTGTTGAAAGCGTAAGTGATTCAACGGGTGCACCTGCCCCAGCGGAGATTACTCCTATTGCTCGACCTGAGCCCCCGAAAATCTACAAAGCAATAGATTTTCCGAAAGCCCTCAGCATGATGGGTGGCAAGATGTTGTTGTTAGAAAAGATGCTTGCGATGTTTGTTGACAAGTATAGCTCCGCAGATTTACAGCTGAGTGAACTCATTGCTAATAAGGAGTGGATCGACGCTCAGCGTTATGCTCATACGATCAAAGGTATTTCGGCAAATATTGCGGCTGAAAATGTGATGAAGATTAGTGGAAAACTAGAAAAGAAACTTAAAGCGGTTGTGCAAGGAGAGTCACCGGCTGCAGGTTTTGATGATGAGTTACTATTGTTCAGTGAGGAATTAAAGGAGCTTCTTGCTGAGATTCAAGCGTGATTTTCTCGTTCTCCGGTCTCCCTCTGTTCGTTCAGTCCTAATGTTTATCTGCTAAGTCATTGTCTTGTAGTGTTTTTTTGTATCTGGTTGATATTTGAACTGTCTGCTATATTGATAATAACAGGGGAAACCAAACAGTTCTTGGTCTATTTGTGGCCGAAGTGAGGTGTTATGTCCATCAGCATTCAGGGAAAGCTCATCAATGCAGGATTGCGATATTTTGTTAAACCTGTGTTGAGCCGCACGAGGTTAAGTGCTGCAATCATGAACTTTACCAAGAGCGGTTTTGATATTATGTCAGGTATCACGCTTCCGATTCCCTCCATGGTTGAACCAGAGCGTGTTAATGTCGATGGGGTTCCTGGTGAATGGATTGATGTGGGGGCTGGCATAAATAAAAGTCGCGTCATGCTTTACCTTCATGGTGGTGGGTATTTTTTTGGTTCTGCTCATTCTCACCGGCCGTTAATTTGGCGGTTTTCGGCGCAGGGTGCATTACGAGTGTTAGCGCTTAATTATCGTCAGTTGCCGGATTTTCCCTACCCAGCACCATTGGAAGATTCGATTACCGCTTATCGATGGTTATTGAAGCAGGGGTATCGCCCAGAAAATATCGTGATTGGAGGTGACTCTGCAGGAGGCAACCTGACGTTAGTCACGTTACAAAAAATTAGGGAACAGGGCTTACCTATGCCTTCGTGCTCTATCTTGTTGTCCCCCTGGACTGACCTGACATGTTCTGGGAATTCCATCGAGAGGAATGCTTACAAGGACCCAATGGTTCCCAGTAATGTCCTACGATTTTTGTCAAAATACTATGTGGGTGATGAGGATCCTAGCGATCCATATCTGTCCCCTGTCAATGGTAATTATGCAGGGTTCCCTCCAATGCTACTTTATGTTGGGAGTACTGAAGTGTTGCTCGATGATGCGCGTCGAGTGGCGGATAAAGCACGACAGGCTGGAGTGCAGGTAGAGTATAAAGAATGGGAACAAATGCCCCATGTTTTTCCTATCTTAGCGTCGTTTTTACCGGAAGGTAGAATAGCAATGCGACAAATGATTTGTTTTATCAATACACATTTGGGACGAGCATCTTCGTTCCGCCCTCATTTAGTCAAAAAGACTGCATAGAGAACCATTGTTTGGAATGAGATTTAGCGCTATAACTATCGCGTTAAATCAATCGGTTAATTTCATACAAGGGGAAATAGTATGCATTACAAATCAGCGCTGTTGAGTAGCTTGTTAATGGTAAGCGGGAGTGTGTTTGCGGGAGCAGGTACAACAACACTGAATATTGGGGGGGGAGTCATGGTGTTTGATGACGATCGTTCTCTCGATAATGGGACTGTCGGGGTTGTTGGGTTGGAATATGGCATTACCGATCATATTGCGGTTGAATTGTCAGGCCTTACTAGTGCCCCTGATATTGACTCAGGTGACGGTCATGTGGATGTTAGTGAAGTGCGCGTTGATGGCCTGTATTACTTGCTTACGGACGGCGTAATTTTACCCTACTTGGCTGGGGGCGTTGGTCGCGGTGAGTTCGATGGCGACAGTGCAGATTTTCATGAGACACAATTTAACCTGGGCGGTGGAGCGCGTATTGTGGTTAACGATATTTTCTCTTTGCGTCTGGATTTACGCGGTATACATGGGAACCATGACAATGATAATGATGGCGTGTTCACAGTAGGTATGAGCTGGACCTTTGGTGGATTAGATTCATCATCTAAGTCCGATGTCGCACCACGAGAACCAATACGTAGCACACCTATCGTTAAGGCAACTCCTGTACTGGATAGTGATGGAGATGGCGTTGTTGATGCAAATGATCAATGCCCAAATACAGTAGCGGGTAGCATCGTAGATAATAAAGGGTGCGTGAAAGAAGTAGTGAAAAAGGTTGTTGAAAAAACAGTCGCAGAAAAGCCAAAAGAGGTCGTTGTTGAAACAATCACCTTAAATATTGAATTCCCAACGAACTCTTCGGTAGTTGGCTCTCAGTTTATCGGAGAATTAGAGAAGGTCGCGACATTCTTGCAAAAGCATGCTGATGTCTCTGTGAATATCGAGGGCCATTCTGATGATAGAGGCAAGGATAGCTATAATAAGGCGTTGTCGCAGCGCAGGGCTGGTGCGGTGAAAGCTAAGATCGTTCAGCAGTTTGGGGTTGCTGAAAGCCGTATTAAGGCAATAGGTTACGGCGAGGAACGGCCGATCGCATCGAATGATACCGCTAAAGGCAGGCAGAAAAATCGTCGAGTAGTGGCGGTGATTAAGAAATAGCGGGTATAGTGATTCGTGTTGAGGGGATAGCGTATTCGTTATTCCCTTTCCCCAATTATCGCTAGATTGGAACGCCGCTTATTGCTCACGTAAGGGGCTTTTTGAATGTCAACGTGTAGGTTTTTATGACGAATAAATTAAGAGTACTAATGATGGGGTTGTTGTTTGGAGTAAGCCCTTTGGTAATGGCAGAGGAAACCAAATTGTGGAGTGGCGAAGTATCGCTCACTGTGACCAATAATAATGGCAATACCCGAAGCCAGAATCTAGGGCTAAAATCTCGCGCGGTGAGGGAAGGTGAGGTGTGGCGCAACACGTTTAAATTGGATGCGTTGAATGAATCAGACAATGACGAGAGGACTGCTGAGAAATATTTAGCCTCGATTAAATTCGATCGTAAATTCACCGAAGAAGATTATCTGTTCTTGTTTCTTGAACATGAAAAAGATGATTTTGGTGGTTATGATTACCAATCATCATTTACCACTGGTTATGGTCGAAAACTGATTAATACCGACGTGCACAAGCTCGAGATTGAGGTTGGACCGGGTTATCGCTATAACGCGTTGCTAGAAGAGAATGATGCAGGTGATAAGCATGAGACCGAAGCACTGTTCCGTCTTGCGAGCAATTACGATTGGGTCATCAATGAATCTGCGACTTTTCGTCAAGAGTTAAGTGTGGATGCGGGGGAAGATATCACTGTGTCGCGGTCGTTAACTAAACTAAAAACGAAGGTTCACAATCAACTGTCGTTGTCAGTGTCCTATGAAATAAAGTATACCTCTGAAGTTCCTCAAGATACCCATAAGTTCGATAGTGTAACGATTCTTGCTCTGGATTACTCATTTTAAGGCACTGTTGATGCAGTTTAACCCTATTTGGCCGGTTTCAGAATCGTATGCAGGTTTCGGAATCGTATTCGGAATCGTACATAGTATCGAAAAATAATTCAGCTACACTGAATAAAGGGGTAGAAGCGCGGACGGTGTAGCATTTTGATATTGTTGTTGTTTTTTGATCAGGGGTGGCGATGAAACGAATACTAGTGGCGGATGATCAGCTGGTGATGCGTAATATGTTCAAGAGCATTTTGTCACCAGAGGGCTATGATTTGGTGTTGGCTTGTGATGGGAAGGAAGCCTATCAATTGGCAACAGGCAGTGATTTTGACCTTGTGATCACAGATTTGTATATGCCGCATCTTAACGGTATTGAATTAACGACAAAGCTGCGTGCATTGAAAGTGTATAGTGGAAAGCCGATACTTATCGTTAGCACTGAAGGGGCCGCTGGTAAGAAAGCTGAAGGGAAGCAGGCGGGTGCAACGGGTTGGATAGTCAAACCTGTCAGCGGTGACATTTTGTTACCTGCGGTGAGAAAATTGATGCGGTAGCAGTCCTTGATTAAGTTTATCTATTCAGTAAACTCCTCCGTTTTAACGGGCTTTCCTGATGGAGATGAATAGTGCAAGAACAACCTCCCGTAGATAACGATGCTGAATACCCAGAGGATACCGGGTTAGCGACTTTGTTGGCTTCTGCTTGGCAGTGCCGAGAATCACTGCTTGCCTTGTGGCAAGATGAAAATACGGATTGTTTCCGGCTTTTCCATGGCACCGTTGAAGGGGTGAATGGTTTGTCGATTGATCGGTATAGTTCCCAGCTACTCATACAGAGCTTCCATCACTCGATTTCTCCACAGCAGATCGAGCAAATTGATCAGTTCTATCGTGCCAAAATCCCTCAGCTACAGGAATGTATTTATCACGATAGGAGTGCGAAGGGTTCCCGGAGGGGGGGTGTTGATACTTATGAGCGCGGTGACCCGGTAGAAGGTATTGAGCTAGGGGTGACCTATCAAGTGGATGTAAAGCGCTTGGGGCAGGACCCGCTGTTGTTCTTGGATATGAGGGTGGGACGGCAGTGGATGCTGGACAATGCCAAGGGTAAGTCAGTGTTGAACTTGTTTTCCTACACTTGTGGTATTGGTATTTGTGCGGCGGTTGCTGGTGCTGCGTCAGTGTGGAATGTGGATTTCTCAGATTCCGCGCTGGACGTTGGGCAAAATAATGCACTCATTAATGGGTTGGATTTTGAGCGGGTGGGGTTTATTCAATCGGATTGTTTTCCTGCGTTGAAGCAGTTGGCGGGCATCCCTATAAAGGCTCGCCAAAAGCGTTTGAAAAATGGTCGAATGAGTAAAACTTCGTTGCCGGATTATCCCAAACTACCCAAGAAGCAGTTCGATATCGTATTTATGGATCCGCCACGCTGGGCCAAGAGTGCCTTTGGCACAGTGGATCTTGTACGAGATTATCAGAGCTTATTTAAGCCTGCGTTGCTGTCAACTAAGCCAGGCGGCACGATGCTGGTATGTAATAATGTGGCCAAAGTAGACAGAGTGCAGTGGGCAGAACAGTTGATGCGGTGCGGGGAGAAGCTGGGTCGGGATGTGCAGGTTCAACGAGTGCTGGAGCCCTACGGTGATTTTCCTAGTTTTGATGGCAACCCTCCTTTGAAAATACTAGAACTTAAGGTTTAAGGTTTTTTCCCTGTGTTACTCCTCCAGTTGAAGGGGCATAAACTCGATCTCCACTCGGTGATTTTGTTGGGCGATCGAGTTCCATTTTTGAGCTGAAAATTCCGGATTCTTTTCTGGATATTCACTGGTAGGGGATGATAAGCCAGCGCTATTAAAAGAAAGGTGCAAATTGTTGTCGTATTGACGTTCAAAGGCTGCAATGAAATTACCAAATTGAATGGATTTTTCTAACCCTAGATGCTCAGCTTGTTGGACATTAATATCATTTATTGTGCATTCTGACAGTGTTTGTTGATCCACAGGAAGCTCGGAGTCGCCATCTTCATTGGCGACCAAGCAAAACTGGCCTAGGTGGCTTGTTAGATTGATGCTGCCTTTGAATCCCGCGGTATTTAGCTTGTCAGCGGTGGATTTAAGGAGAGATGCAAGGGTCTTGTTGAACGGTTTTTCATTCCAGAGGAATTGGTTTTTTCTATTAAGGGCCCACTGTAAGTTTGCTACCCACTGATCGAGATGGAGTTGATTTTTATATAAGTTATCAGTGAGTTCGTTCTCGAGATTGGACTTTGCCGATTCGGCCTTGGCATCCTCTACCGAAATCTCTTCTTTTAGGCTGTGGTTTTTGCCAGTGAGCTGCTTAATCTCAAGTGATTGTTGGAAGGCCAGCGCCCCTAAACCGACAACCAGTATTGCGTTGATGCTAATAAATAGCATTTTTACATTATCTGAAAGGCTTCGAAAAATACCAGAATTGTCATGAGTCTCTTTAATAAAGGTAGCAAGTGAGGCAGAGACTTCGTCTACTTTCTTATCCAATGATTCCAGGATGCGATCGGTTCGTTCATTAGATTTGGATGATAATTCTTCTTTATGATCATCCAATAGTTGTTTCATTTCATTAGTGAATGATTGATTCTCAATAGACCTTTCTGCATCTTTCGCCACTTGCTCCAAATCTTCACCGATATCACTGGCATTAACAATAGGAGTCGGTGCTTCAACTTGTACTGGTTTGGGCGTATTGGGCGGAGATATGTTGAGTTTCTTGTCTCCAATTTGGTGGGGCAACAATTGTTGGCGTTCCAGGACCTGTATGAGTTGTACTGGCTTCAACTGTTTAGGTAGAACGTCAACCGCACCAAGCGCACGGGCTTGGTTCATGTACACCTCTCCTTCTTTGGAGGTGTACATCATGATGGGCACAGAGGCTGTCTTAGGGTCGTTTTTGATGGCTCGTATAGCTTGAAATCCGTCCATGCCCGGCATAGTGTGATCCATAAAGATCATATCGGGCAACGTGTTGCAGAGATATCCCAGCGCTTCTTCTGCTGATTCAACAGTGTCTACATTGATGCCTTGTTCTTTGAGCATTTTACTCAGTACATAACGCGCCATGCGTGAGTCATCAACTACCAGTGCTAATATGTCAGCCATCGAAAATTCCTGTGAATCTATTTTTCTTATGGATATCCTGGCATAGGTTTCTTTTATGTGCCAGTTTTCTACGTATGTTTGTCCATTATATCAAAGGGATAGCGAGGAATTTAGAATACTTGTCACGTTTTTGGAATATGTCGCGTAGGTTTACCTTAATGCTAGATATTGATGGTGTGGACTTGCCTAAATCCACGACTTCGGAGAAAGGGCTTAATTTGCTCGATATTGGGGGGGCAAGCGGTGAAAGCGAAGGTATGCGGTGCCTTTTCAGCATCGTGATTTTTTTGACTGGCGTTGGTTTCGGCGAGTGTTAGTAATACTTCTTCGGTACGTCGAGCGACGGCTTTCCCACTGTCAATGAGGGTAATATGAGAGCCGAGCAGTTGATGTATTTCCTGTGAAATCAAAGGGAAATGGGTACAGCCTAATACTACCGTATCAACGTTTTTCGCGTCGAGTAACGGGGATAGCTCCCGTTCGAGAATGTTCATGTCGACAGGTAGCCCGCGAGATTTGTTCTCTGCTAGCGAAACTAAGACATCGCTGCCAATTTTTATCATATTAAGAGTTGAAGCAAATTGTGATATTAGCGATTCGGTATACTGTCGGCTGATGGTGCCTTTTGTTGCCAATAGACCTATGTTGCCTGATTTGCTGTGTCGTGCGGCTGGCTTTATGGCTGGAACGACGCCTATCACGGGGATATGGGTGATTTTACGTACTTCATCCAGCATGATGGTACTGGCAGAATTACAGGCGATAACGATGACTGCGGGGCAGTAGCGTGCTTCTAAAGCGGGAAACAGCGTTAATGCGCGGGTAACCAGCGCTTCTTCTGTTTGTGTCCCGTAAGGGTAGAGTTTGTTATCTGCAACATATACGAGTGTACTGTGTGGGAGCCGTTGAACAATCTCATCAACGATGGATATGCCACCAATGCCAGAGTCAAAGATAAGTATACTGTTAGCAATAGTCGTGGAAATATTCATGCGCAGACTATAGCACATAGGGCCTTCTGGTGGTGACGATCTCGTAGATAGTTGGAGCAGGAACGCCACCAAGTCTCTACGAAATCATCAGGCTACCGCTTATTTTAGGGGCGTTAGTGTACCGGCTAAATGCGGTTTTACCCCGTCACTGTCCTTCACATGAAATTCGACGTTACCATTGGTTTCTGTGAACTGAAATTGGACGCTGGCAGGAAGGAATACCGGTAATTTAAATGCAACACTGACCTTGAAAGGGCCGATGGGCAGGTATTGATCTAACGCTGCGATGGCGGATGCTTTTGACCACATGCCGTGGGCAATGGCGCGCTTAAAACCAAAGAGCTTAGCAGTGAACGCGTACAGATGGATTAAGTTTGAATCCCCTGATACTTTGGCATATCGACGGCCAATATTCTCTTGGGCGCTCCAGTGTAATACGGTGTCAGCTGAGAATTCGGCGGAGCTACTCTTTTTTTGTTCATCAACGTCGGTTTTGCATCGATAAAGGTTGGTGCTAGTGCTCTCCCACACAAGATTACCTGCGGCAAACACTTTAGTGACAATATCAAACTCCATCCCCTTGCTTACCGTCGTAGGCCCTTCAAGTGAGCACTCAATATCCAATATTTCTTGATTGCCGATGGCTCGGTATTGAGTGAATTCGTTACGCACATGTACCAGCCCTAATAGAGGGAAAGGAAAGGCTTTCGATACTAGTAATTCCATATGGAGTGGAAACGCCAATATATGAGGGTAGGTTGCAGGCATGCAGAGGTCTTTGGTAAAGCCACACACTGAGCGGTATTGTGCTAATTTTTTAGGGTCGGCCTGTACATCTTTTAGCGTGACACTGAGAGGAGGTAGAGAATCGCCTGTCAATTGACCGCTTTTTTTTCCGGTTGCAGCGCGAGCGTATAAACTGAGGGTCGATGAGGGTGTGTCAAGTTCGATGGTGTGCATAGCCTGGTTCCTTGGGATAAATAAGATCAATTGTAGAAGTATACTAAGATCATAAGTAGCTTAAATTGACATAAAAAGATCGGCTTAAGGCGTTACAGCCAATGTGTTGCAGGAAAGCCGTTGAGGGGTACTGGTTGTGTTATCGGTGCTCAATGATTACTATAGCGCCTTGGAACAAAATCTTTGTGTTATCAGCGGTTTATTTGTGGGTTCAATGGTGAAGATATTCAATGGGTGAATTTACCGATTCAGGCATACTAATCCGGCTAGCCTATCAGGCAATGGATTCACTGGGTGTTGATGCGCAAGAAGTGCTTAAGCGCATAGGCATGAACCAAGACCAGCTACTCAACAAGGAACTTCGCACTCCTCACTCCGCGCAACGGTTGTTTTGGCAGACAATTGAAGAGGTTTCGGGGGACCCTCGTATTGGGTTGCATCTCGGTGAGCATATCCCGGTTTTCAAAGGACAGGTGCTTGAATATCTATTCTTGAGCAGTCCAACGTTTGGGGATGGCTTACACCGCTCACTCAACTATCAGCGACTGCTTTCTGATGCTGTACAAGCATCGATCGGAGAGGATGACCGAGGTATATTTCTTGTCGATCCTACCCCGCGAAGTGCGATTAGTCATCTCACTGAAAGTGTGATTATTGGCGTGTTGACCTTTTTCGCCTATGTCACCGAAGGAGCTTTTACTCCTACGGAAATTCACCTTACTCATGATGGTGAAGCAGATGACCCCGAATATCAGCGTATTTTTAAGTGCCCAGTCTATTTTAACGCCGATCAAATTAGAATCTATTTTGAGCGTAGCGTGTTAGAGCATCCGTCGTTACACGCGGAGCCGGAGCTGCTGGATTTACATGAACAGCTGGCTAGTCAGCATGTCGCTAAACTGGAGAAGCAGGATTTTATTGTACAAGTGAACCGGCTGATTGGGGAGCTTTTGGAATCAGGAAATGCGAATCTAGAAACGGTGGCAGAAAGGCTCAATATTAAGCCACGAAGCTTAAGAACTCGTCTGACAGATGTAGAAACTAATTTTAACCAGTTATTGGCGGATTATCGATGTAATTTGGCAAAGCGCTTACTGGCGAAAACAGAAGAGTCTATCGATGAAATTGTCTATCTGACTGGATTTTCTGAGCCGAGCACTTTTTATCGAGCATTTAAGCGTTGGGTGGGGCAGACCCCAGTGGAGTACCGTAAGAGCCGAAAAACAGAGTAAGAGTTGGTTGGTATTTAAGACCCATAAAAAAGCCCCGATATTTCGGGGCTTTTTTATGGGTCTTAAATACCGGGGGCGTATTAGGCTCCGATTAGATTTTGTCCGCATACGCGAATGGTGTTGCCATTAGCACCTGCCGATGCTGGGCTTGCAAAGAACGCGATAGCTTCGGCTACATCAACTGGTTGGCCGCCTTGCTTTAACGAATTCAAGCGACGACCAGCTTCACGGGTTGCCATAGGCATCGCGGCAGTCATCTGCGTTTCGATAAACCCTGGAGCCACTGCATTGATCGTCATATTGCGTTTCGCAAGGATTGGAGCCATGGCGTCAACCATTCCGATTACACCCGCTTTAGATGTCGCATAGTTTGACTGACCAAAGTTACCTGCCACACCGCTCATTGATGATACGCAAACGATTCGTCCGCCGTCATTAAATACATCAGCCTCTAATAGCGCCGCGTTGATGCGCTCTTCTGATGATAGGTTAATATCGATAACCATATCCCAGAAATGATCAGGCATGCCGCCAAGGGTTTTATCTCGAGTAACCCCAGCGTTATGAACGATGATGTCTAAACCGCCAAATTCTTTTTGGAAATAGGCGGCGATGGTGGCGGGAGCTTCCGGATCAGTAATATCCAGTGGAAGTATAGCGCCATCAATATGAGAGGCTACGCGTTGTAAGTCAGCTTCTGCTGCGGGGATGTCTAGGCATACCACTTTAGCACCGTCTCGAGATAGTGTTTCTGCAATCGCTTCACCAATACCGCGTGACGCGCCAGTCACAAGTGCAACTTTACCTTTAAGCGGTTGGCTCCAGTTAAAATCAGTGCTTTCGAATTTACCTTTACCGATACGTACTACTTGGCCGTCAACGAATGCAGTGCGTGGTGATAAGAAGAAATGAATGGCAGATTCCGCAAGTTTTTCGGCGGTTTTGGTCACATATACCAATTGTGCAACGGCACCTTTTTTACCCACTTCTTTTGCTACGGTACGAACGAAGCCTTCCAGCGCTCGTTGAGCAATCTGTTGTGCTGGTTCTTTACAGCCCTCTGGTGGTAATCCAAGCACAACAATACGGCCACTGCTTTGCATTTTTTTCATGACGGGGTGGAAAAAGTCATATAGCGAACGCAGTTGGCTGCTGTCTTCAATGCCGGTAGCATCGAAAACTAAGCCTTTAAATCTGGCGGCTTCAGCATTGGGGTCGATAACGGTTAGTTTTAGCTCACTTTTGGCCGCGGCTTTATCGTAGGATTCTTTACTTGGTGCATCCTGGCTAATCTGTACGTGAGCATTGCTGGCTGCCAAGGATTTGCTAATCACATCGGTTAAGCGACCGTTTGGGGCTCCACCAATCAATACATTGCCCGTAATAAACGAAGGCTGTGATTGACAGTGTCGGTCTAGATCTACGGGTACAGGTAGGCTGACCGCACTAAGAAACTGTCGGCCAATAGGTGATGAAAGCAAAGACTGGTAAATATCAGCCATAGTGTAATTCCTTTATCGAAATAGAATGTTAATCGTTGGTTTTACTGAGTCTAGCAACAGTAGCGTTCTAGCGTCATATTGAACGTATGCTATAGTACCGCCAGTTGTGCATGATAGACCAGCCCTACAGGGTTGCACATATATTAAAGGAGTAGCATAGATTTTGGAATTGACCCACGGAAGTTTGTGATGGGCCGTAAGGTCAATGTAAGTTGCAGGCTTGCCGCTAGACTATGCTGCGATTGGGCATCCCTCTAAGTAGAGCGATGTAATGATGACAATATCTACGTAAACCATAGGAAGTAATTGCATGAAAGCTGATACTGTAAGAAGAGTTGCCATTATTGGTGGTAACCGTATTCCCTTCGCTCGATCAAATACAGTGTATTCTGATTCAAGTAATCAGGAAATGTTTGGTGCGGCTTTGAAGGGCCTTATAGAACGATACAATCTTGGCGGCGAGCAATTAGGCGAAGTGGTTGCGGGTGCAGTAATGAAGCACTCTCGTGATTTTAACCTGGTTCGAGAAACTGTCCTGGACACGACCTTGGCACCAGAGACCCCCTGTTATGATATCCAGCAAGCCTGTGGTACTGGGTTGGAAGCGGCCATTTTAGTTGCCAACAAAATTGCGCTGGGTCAGATTGATTCAGGTATTGCTGGTGGTGTTGATACTACAAGTGATGCACCGATCGGAATTAGTGAAGGGCTTCGAAGCATTCTTTTGGATCTTAACCGAGCCAAGACTAATCAAGATCGCATGAAGATTATTTCTCGTTTCCGTCCTAAGCATCTAATGCCGTTAGTACCTGCGAATGGTGAGCCACGTACAGGTTTGTCTATGGGTGAGCATTGTGAGCTCACGGCACAAGAATGGAATATCCCTCGTGAAGATCAAGATCAACTTGCGTTTAACAGCCATACTAATATGGCAAAAGCGTACGATGAAGGTTTCTTTGATGACATGATCACTGCATTTAATGGTGTTGATCGTGATAATAACTTGCGTGGTAATACCACCATTGAGAAGTTATCTACATTGAAGCCTTGTTTTGATCGTGAAAATGGCACAATGACCGCGGCAAACAGCACACCTCTTACTGACGGAGCATCTTGTGTATTATTAGCGTCAGAAGAATGGGCTAAAGAACGTGACTTGCCAGTACTTGCATACTTAACTTTCTGCGAAACGGCAGCGGTTGATTTTGTTGGTAAGAAAGAAGGTTTATTGATTGCACCTGCTTATGCCATTCCAAAATTGATCGATAGAGCGGGTATCAAACTACAAGACTTTGATTTCTATGAGATTCACGAAGCGTTTGCAGCTCAGGTGCTGTATACCTTGAAAGCACTTGAAGACGAGACTTTCTGTAAAGAGAAGTTGGGTCGTGATGAAGCGCTTGGAAGCATTGATCGCAGCAAACTCAATGTAAAAGGTAGCTCTCTAGCAGCGGGACATCCTTTTGCGGCAACGGGTGGACGAATTGTTCATACATTGGCTAAATTGTTGGATGAGAAAGGTTCCGGTCGTGGGCTTATCTCAATCTGCGCAGCAGGTGGTCAAGGTGTAACTGCTATATTGGAAAAGTAATTCCTCTCTAAAGTTTGTTACCAAAAAAAGGCGAATGTGCAATAGCACATTCGCCTTTTTTTATTGCTATCTGATCTATCGATAGAATGCGCGTTAGATCGCCGACATCTTTTTTTGAGTGTTAATAATAGTTTTTTTGATGGAGTTCCTGATTCCATATATCGGCTGGCTATATTGATGATAGCAGCGTCTTATTTTTGTATTTTTTTTTCGCTCAATAGTGCAGAAAATCAATAGGTTAATCTAATTACCTTATCTTTCTTGATATTAACAGGGGAGCGGTACCAGACTAAATTCCCTAATGGCGGGGATTGCCCTTCTCAGATCCATCACTACACTAAAAAGAGCAGTAACTATTTCTTTTGACGAGGGAATGTATCTATGACCAAGATACTCGTAGTAGATGACAGCATGGTGTCCCGCATGATGATAAAACAGATCGTTCAGGAAACATTTCCTGACTGGGATGTTGTCGATGCAGCCAATGGCGATGATGCCCTTGTTGTGACAGAAAAGAATCAAGATATCGATGTTGCCTTGCTTGATTATAATATGCCGGGTATGAATGGGTTAGAGTTGGCTGAGAAAATACAGCAAACGCACCCCATTCCTAAAATGGCGTTATTGACGGCGAATATTCAGGATCATGTGAGAGAGCAGGCAGAGTCTATCGGCATTAGTTTCTTGAATAAACCGATTCAAGAAGATATCGTCGTACCTTTTTTGCGGGCTTAGTTGAATGGCAATGACACTGGAATTTAACGAGTTAGAATCGGATGCATTGGCCGAAGTGTTTAATATGGGGATCGGGCGTGCGGCCCAAGCGCTGAACCGAATGGTATCGGATACGGTTGACCTTACTGTGCCTAAAGTACTCATATTACCCCAAGTTGAAGCAGCGGAATTGATAGCCCAAGAGATTGATGATGTAGTTAATGCTGTGACTCAGGAGTTTACTGGGGATTTTTGTGGCAATGCAATTCTAATGTTCCCCCGAGAACAGAGCCTTAATTTAGTCCGTACATTATTACAAGACGATGTACCGTTAGAAACGCTTACAGAACTAGAGCAAGAAGCGTTAATTGAGGTTGGAAACGTGATCCTTAATGCTTGTTTTGGAACCGTGACTAACGTGCTTAATTTTGATTGTGATATATCTACGCCCCAGTTTATCCAGGGCACAGCAAGTGAGATAAACTCCTCGGGTAATAGTAATGCTGAGTGGGCCATGTATATTCAAGTTAAATTCTCGTTAACTCATAAGAACATTCATGGGTTTGTTACTTTTATTATGGATATCGATTCTGCCGCGCGCTTCCAAGAGGGTATTCGAAAATTTATTGGTAATATTGGCACGGGTGCGGGTGTAAGGCGTCAGGCATGAATGATACGATGATGGACGCAATGGAACTGGACATGCTCTGTGAGGCATTCAATATTGGCGCTCACAAATCAGCTAAGGCGCTCAGTGACTTAACATCTCACTCTGCTGAGCTTGCTATCCCTCAAGTGAAAGAAGTATTGGCCTCTACTTTATACTCTGCACTTACGTTTTCACAGACAACGGATATTGTGTGTATCCGTTTACCTATGTCAGATTCAATCGATGGTCATGCAGAATTGGTGTTGACGAAAAAACATGCCGATAATTTGGCTAATTTATGTTTGCCGAGAAACATTCCCGAGGCCATGCTTCCGGAAGTAAGGCAAGAGATGTTAGCGGAAATCGGTAATATCTTGTTGCATGCTTGTTTTGGGACCGTTGCCAATATGTTAAATATTGATGTGGATCTGAGTACCCCAACGATCCATCATATGAAAACGAATTCGCTTGCGGTGGGGGTGGGAGCGTCAGATGATGAAAAGGCGTTGGCAGTGGATGCCTGTTTAACGCTCGAGGGGGTTGATGTGGAGGGGTTTATTGTTATCTATGTAGGAACAGAATCTATATCGAAGATTAAAAAATATATTCAGGAATTTATGGTTAGTGCAGGCATCAAGGTTTCGTAGTTGAATGCCCGAATTTTTCTATTAAGGCTTCGTCTCAGATAAAGAGTAGAGCGGTTTCTTATGTTAGGTAAAATAGATTTTCAACAAGTTGTTGATGACCTGGATTATGGCGTAATAACCTTAGATGATCAGTTGCGGGTGTTATATTTTAATCGATGGATGTTTGAAGTGTCGGGGAAGCAACCAGATCAAGTGCTCAATATACCAATAGAGCGAGTGTTTCCTCAAATATCGAATAGTCGATTTGTTGATGCGTGTCGTGATGCTATTGATCTTAGATTACCTACGCGACTATCAAATTCCTTTAATCCTTCACCTTTGCCATTATATCAAAACAAGTGTATTGGCGATGAACTCTATCGGTTGCAGCAAGCGACGGTTATTAAACCAAGTACTGATAATGAAGGTTCTATACTTTGCGAAATATATGTGCAAGATGTTACGCCAATTGTCAGTAAGGAAACTTTGCTGAAGCAAATGGCCGCTGATCATGAAAAGTTGGCGAAGCAATTTGAAGAAGAGAAAGACCACCTGTCGAGAATAATCAATAATACTGCAGATGCGATTATTACATTTGAACGCGGCAATAAGATCCAGATGTGCAATCTGACAGGGGTGAAGTTGTTTGGTTATAGTCAGGAAGAGTTAAATGAATTGCATTTTGAAGACTTGCTGCAGCCACCTGAATCCTCATCGCCTCATAGTTCGGAAAAATTACGTTCCCTATTAGATAATGCGATAAGTAACGGGGTGACTTCTCACCATGCAATCGCGACTTATGCCTATCGGAAAGATGGTGTTGAACTGCCAATACAAATTAAGTTTAGTCGAACATCGGTGAGTGATCAGCCATTGATTGTTGCCATTGTGCGGGATACTTCTGACCAGGCAAGTCGCGATAAAATCTTAAAAGAAAGTGAGGCAAGATTTAGGAATCTCGCGAAAATTGCGCCCGTGGGTATCTTCCAAACAGACGAAAATGGCGTGCTAAATTATACGAATCAAACATGGAATATCGTTACTGGGCAGCCTAGAAACACCATTAATGAGGATCTTTGGTTTGATCATGTAGCGGATGAAGATCGCGAAGGAGTGGAGAGTCAATGGAAAGTAGAAACGGCTAATAATGAGCAGTTTGTTCTTGAGTACAGCTTTGTGTGTGAAGATAAGTTGAAATGGGTGCTATGTCAGCTTATGGAAGAACTCGATGAGAACGGACGGGTCTTAGGTTATGTAGGGTCGATTACTGATATATCTGAACAACGTAAAACTCAAGCCAAAATTGAGCATCTTGCATTTTATGATCCATTGACGTCACTGGCTAACAGGCGGTTATTTAAAGATCGGTTAGCGAGAAGTATTGCAGCGCTAAAGCGTGGAAAAAAACGCATGGCGCTATTGAGTTTGGATCTTGATGAATTTAAGAGAGTTAATGATTCGCTGGGCCATGATGCGGGGGATCAATTGTTAACAACGATCGCTGATAGATTGTCAGAGACGGTGAGGGAGGAGGATACTGTTGCTCGTTTAGGTGGAGATGAATTCAGTATCATCTTAAACGATATAGAAAGAAGTTCAGATGCGGCAATTGTTGCACAGAAAGTGATTGACGCAGTGACTAAGTCTATTTCGTTGGGCCAGCAGTCGATTACAATGACGGTTAGTATCGGTATTACCATTGCACCGGATGATGGTCGTGAACCCGCCGAACTGGTAAAAAATGCCGATATGGCCATGTATTCTGTGAAAGAAGTGAATAAGAATAGTTTTAACTTCTTCAGCGCGAGTATGAATAAAAAGGCATCTGATCGCCTATCGTTAGAAAATGACATTCGTGGTGCAGTGTTAAACAAAGAGTTTTTTGTTAAGTACCAGCCTCAGCTCGATATTGATTCCGGTAATATTATTGGCGCCGAGGCTTTGGCTCGTTGGAATCACGATGTACGTGGCATGGTCCCCCCTTGCGATTTTATTCCAGTTGCTGAATCCAGTAACCTTATTTTGTCCCTTGGCGAACTTATGTTATACGATGCATGTAAAGGCGCCAATAGATTGATTAACCGTTTGGGTAACCCCAAAGACTTTACGCTTGCCGTCAATTTATCTGCCAAACAATTGATGGATAAAAAATTGGTTCACACTATCCAAAAAGCAGTACAAACGGCGGGGATATATCCTGAACAACTGGAACTGGAAATTACTGAAAGTGCCTTGATGCAGAATATTGGGGAAGCGGTGAAAGTCCTTAATAGCCTGAAAGGCTATGGTGTAAAGATAGCCATTGATGATTTTGGGACGGGCTACTCTTCGTTGAGTTATTTAAGAACCTTGCCGGTGGACAGGTTGAAAATAGATCAATCGTTTATCTTTGATTTGATGAATAATCAACGTGATAAAGATTTGGTTACGGCAATTGTTGCTATGGCTCACAGTCTAAAAATGGAAGTGATTGCAGAAGGTATCGAGACATTTGATCAATGGCAATTCTTAAAATCTCTTCAATGTGACTTTGGCCAAGGCTATTATATAAGTAAACCAACTGGAGTAAATGAAATTGTAAAGGCGTGTGATTCGTATATTTGGAGTGCGGTTGCAGAGGGCAGGCAAAATATTATTTTGCCTGAAGAGAGCCCCAAGCTAAAACAAGTTAAACGCTAATATTGTATATATCCAAGTAAGCTTTTAGCAAACTATGAAATTCCGCCAATGAATTCGCGTCTAGAACAATGGTTACATAACTATCAATATCTAGCGTGGCTATTTTAAAGCGCGTATTCAAATACATGGCATATTTCCCTTTCATACCGGTAGCATGCTTGGCTTCTGCAAAATTACCTTGAAAGTAATTGGGTAGTCCGCTTGCCAGTTTGCATTTCAGCATGTTACCCAAACTCCCTATACAGGCATTTAGGATGATATTACCGATTTCTAAGAAAGCATCCTTTTCAGTCTCCTCCAAAATATCGTCGTTCAAATTAGTTTGCAGCATGACGTTGACCAACTTGCGTGCAACACCACGGGGGAAAAGCAATAGACTTGCGCCAAGCATACCGCCATCAAAAGTTTGGTAGACAATGGATAATTTCTCATCCTCGGTAAACCCCATATGCTGGGGATCCTTTTCCAAATCTAATTCGGGAATAGAAACATCTACCTGGGTCCGTGTCAGGCGACTCAACGAATGGGTTGCTCTTGCCATGCCAATGTTCATTAGCTCTCGCGTAGCGTCTTTTTCGATATGAGTAAACGTTTCTATGCCCATGAAATATCACCAAAAAGAAAAGTGTTTTTTGAAATGGGCCTGAGAATTATTGTGAGCTGTAATAGGTGCACAGATAAACCGTTACAGAAGCCATTCCGCTACTTTACATACTAGCAGCAGGAATAGGCTTAGTGTATTTGGTTTACGAGGTTGGTTGATATTACGTTATGTTAATTCGCTTTCAGAATAAGCATGGCATTTGTAGATCCATGAACACCTAAGCGTGCGCCTTTAGTCAAAATAACGAGGTCGTCTGTTTGTAGGTGATCTTTTTCTTTCAATAATGCAATCGCCTGTTCATTTACAAACTCGTAGGATACGTCGGTGGGGTCGTAAATATAAGATGTAATGCCACGACATAGGGCCATGCGCGATTTAGTTTTAGGGTGACGGGTGAGCGCGATGATAGGCAACCCAGAGCTTATTCGCGACATCAACAATGGTGTGTCGCCAGATTCAGTTAGGCAGATGATAGCTTTGATGCCGCTAAAGTTATTGGCGGTATACATGGTTGCCATTGCAATGGATTCATCAGAGCGCTGAAAGTTGCGGTCTAAGCGATGGTTGGAGCGTTGTACATCTGGGCTCTTTTCTGCGCCGACGCATACTCTGTGCATGGCTTCAACCGCAGCAATAGGATGCTCCCCTGCAGCGGTTTCGGCGGAAAGCATGACGGCATCTGCGCCATCAAGTACTGCATTCGCGACATCAAAAACTTCAGCTCGTGTTGGAATCGGATTCTCAATCATTGACTCCATCATTTGTGTGGCAACGATGACTAATTTATCCATTACTCGCGCGCGTTTGATCATGTGTTTTTGTACACCGACCAGCTCCGCATCCCCGATCTCTACACCTAGATCGCCGCGAGCGACCATAACGGCGTCGGAAGCACTTATGATGGAGTCGAGATTATCGCGGTCTAATGCAGCTTCAGCACGTTCAATCTTTGCGACGATACGGGCAGAAGAATGCTGTTGTTCGAGTAATTCTCTCGCTTGTATTATATCTTCGGGGCTTTTGGGAAAGGAGACAGCGACATAGTCCACGTCTAATTCGGCGGCGATCGCGATGTCTTTGATGTCTTTTTGAGTGAGGGCAGGGGCTGACAGTCCGCCACCTTGGCGGTTAATTCCTTTATTGTTTTTGAGTTCGCCACCAATAATAACAGTACACGTGATTTCACTGCCTGAAATATTGTCTACTTTGAGTGAAATTCGCCCATCATCCAATAACAGAATATCTCCAGAGCGGCAGTCCTCTGGTAGTGTTTTGTAATCAATCCCAACCACGTGCTGAGTGCCTTCGTTGGAATCGAGATTGGCATCTAGGGTGAAGCAGTCACCTGATTTGAGCGTGATGCCATTGTTGTGAAACCGACCAATACGGATTTTGGGGCCCTGTAAGTCTGCAAGGATCGCGACATTTAGGTCATGTTTTTCACACAGTTCCCGAACTTGATTGGCTCTTTGGTGGTGGTCGCTAGGTGAACCGTGGGAAAAATTCAGCCTCACGACATTGACCCCAGCGAGCAATAGCGCCTCTAGCTGGGGTAGGGTGTCGGTCGCAGGACCGAGAGTGGCAACTATTTTGGTTCTTCGTGCTGTGTGTCGCATGCAGGGCTCTTGTCAGTTGTATGGTATGTGTTAGTCGTGAAAACACGCTGATTTTATAGAAAATAAGATGACAATGGCTATCGCTAAATGTCAAAAGCGGCAGCTTATTGATGATTTGTGGGCAATGGGGTGGTGATCTATCGTGCTATTTAGGTATGTTTGATTGTTTTTTGTTCATGCTGTTGTGTTAGCGGTATTATATTGTCAATAGACTGCTCGGTCACGTCATAATTACCAACGACTTTTATCTAGGCCTTTAGGTACCATACTGCCACGTAAGCGCTATTATTTAGTCACATCAGTGCACCAATACCAAAGCCAACAGAGAGAAAGGGTTTTCATGAGCAAACATTATCCAAACCTGCTGCAGCCATTAGATCTAGGGTTCACCACGTTACGTAACCGCGTCATTATGGGGTCTATGCATACGGGGCTTGAGGATCGCTTTTTTAATATTGAGAAGTTGGCTGCGTATTTCGCCGAGCGTGCCCGAGGAGGTGTAGGTTTGATGATTACAGGGGGCTACGCACCTAACCGTCGTGGAGAGTTATTGCCTTTGGGCTCCCGTATGCAAGATAAAGTCACCGCTCTACTGCATAAGCGGGTGACAAGTGCGGTCCATAATGAAGGTGGAAAAATCTGTATGCAGTTATTGCATGCGGGTCGTTATGGCTATGTACCTTACAGCCTTTCGCCTTCAGGAATTAAGTCTCCAATTACCCCTTTTAAACCAAGTAAGATGTCCTCAAAGCAAGTGCAGTCAACCATTGATGATTTTGCTAAATCGGCTGAGTTGGCGAAATTTGCCGGCTATGATGGTGTTGAAATCATGGGGTCTGAGGGCTACCTGATCAATCAATTCTTGTGTGAAAGAACCAATCAACGTGAAGATCGCTGGGGCGGTAGCCCTGAAAATCGTATGCGATTTGCCATTGAAACGGTAAAGAAAGTCCGAGAAACTGTCGGCCGTAACTTTATTATTGTTTATCGTATGTCGTTGATGGACCTGGTAGAAGGTGGGCAGGAGTGGGAACATATCGTAACACTGGCGAAAGAGATTGAGCTTGCGGGCGCGACAATAATCAATACTGGTATTGGCTGGCATGAAGCGCGTGTCCCTACAATTGTCACCTCTGTGCCCCGTGGTGCATTTAGTTTTGCGACAGGGAAGTTGAAAAATCTTGTGTCGATTCCCGTGTGTGCAAGTAACCGTATTAATACCCCTGAAGTCGCCGAGAATATTATTTCTTCAGGTGAGGCTGACATGGTGTCCATGGCAAGGCCGTTATTGGCGGATCCTTTCTTCGTACAGAAAGCAGAGAATGGTCGCGGGGACGAGATTAATACCTGTATCGCGTGTAATCAGGCCTGTTTGGATCATACGTTTGTGAATAAGCGAGCGTCTTGTTTGGTGAACCCTAGAGCGTGTCATGAGCTAGAGCTACGCTATTTGCCTACACAAAATAAGCGTAAAGTCGCCGTCATTGGTGCTGGCCCTGCGGGCATGGCTGCTTCAACTGTTGCCGCTGAACGGGGTCATGATGTGACGTTGTTTGATGCCTCTGACCGCATTGGTGGACAATTCAATATTGCTAAGGAAGTACCTGGAAAAGAAGATTTTGCTGAGACATTGCGTT
Source organism: Gammaproteobacteria bacterium 45_16_T64 (assembly GCA_002162955.1). Classification (GTDB taxonomy): domain Bacteria; phylum Pseudomonadota; class Gammaproteobacteria; order Pseudomonadales; family Ketobacteraceae; genus 42-54-T18. The sequence goes on along the minus strand of MABD01000040.1, from coordinate 5,066 downwards.
ACTTTGGCAAAATGATCGAGAAGCGTGGAGTTAAGTTGGAGCTAAATCATCACGTCGATGCTCAGGAGCTGATTGACGCCGGGTATGAGGAAGTGATTGTTGCAACGGGAATAACTCCCCGCAAGCCTGCCATTGAAGGCATTGATCACGATAAAGTGCTGTCATATATCGACGTTCTATATCATAAGAAAACTGTGGGCGAAAAAGTGGCTATTGTTGGTGCTGGTGGTATAGGTTTCGATGTTGGGGAGTTCTTAGTTCACTCTCACGAGGGCGATCAATTGGCACAGTGGTATGATGAGTGGGGTGTTGATACAAGCCTCGAGAATCGTTCTGGCTTAAAAGCACAGAATGTAGTGCCTTCCCCGCGAAAAGTATACTTGCTGCAACGCAAGGAGACTTCTCTCGGTAAGACCTTAGGGAAAACATCTGGCTGGGTTCACCGAGCGGTGCTAAAACAAAAAGGCGTAGAAATGATCGCCGGCACAAGTTATGACAAAGTAGACGATAATGGTCTGCATATTACGGTGAATGGTGAAAGCCGCGTGTTGGATGTTGATCATGTGATTCTATGTGCGGGTCAAACACCTAACAGAGGGTTGGCTGATGCGTTGGAAGCAGCAGGTGCGAAACAAAGAGGAGTTAACGTTCACTTGATTGGTGGCGCTGATGTGGCTGCTGAATTGGATGCCAAGAGAGCAATTGATCAAGGTTCGCGGCTGGCAGCAAAGATTTAGTTATCTACGCGATAGCGGTATAAAAAAAGGCGCATTTGTATGCGCTTTTTTTATGCTGCTTTGTCATCATCACCGGTGTTTGGTGCCTCCTGTTTTTGGGAGGCTCTCCATTGTTGAATTTTTGAATGCAAGATATCCTTATTCGTCGGTTTTTTTATGTAGTCGTCCATGCCGGACTCTAAGCAGCGCTGACGATCCCCTGTCATTACATTAGCAGTGACAGCAATGATGGGGATGTCGCAAAAGGGTTTCTCCATCAACCGGATTTTCTTGGTGGCGGTAAAGCCATCCATGACGGGCATTTGGCAGTCCATCAATATTAGATGAGGGGTGAAGCAAGCAATGGCTTCTAGTGCAATTGCCCCATTCTCAGCGACCATCGCTTTATAGCCGTATCTTTCTACCATTTTTTTCAAGATGATTTGGTTAGTACTATTATCTTCCACGATTAGGATCCGAGTATCACCTGGCGGAAGGTCTTCTTCTAAGGCAAAAGGCCGTGCCGTATTCACGCCTTCCTCCATGGGAATGCATAGTGTTACATGGGTGCCTATATTCACTTGCGATTGGAAGTTGATTGTACCCCCCATGAGTGCGTTGACTTGTTTTGCGATGGATAACCCTATACCCAGGCCGCCATAATTACGGGAGAATGACCCGTCGGCTTGCTGAAAGACTTCAAAAATCTGCTGCTGGTTCTTTTCTTCAATGCCAATACCGCTGTCAATGATTTCAAATTGAACCCACTTGAAGTCTTCGTTATCTGAATCGGGATTAAGTGATAATACTAATTGAACACTACCAGATTCTGTAAACTTAATACTGTTATCGAGAAAATAGCCTAGTAACTTTTGTAATTTGTCTTCATCCCCGATCAGGTAATCTGGGATGTTTCTATTTATGTCAGCCGAGAATAGTAGTCTTTTATCCGATGCAGCCTGGGAGTAATGGGATGCGAGTAGATCAACTAAATTACGAATGTTGAATGGTTCTTTTTTAATTTTAAGCGAGCCTGCTTGGGCTTCTGTGAAACCGAGAATGTTGTCAATGAGCGTAAGCATATTCCCCGATGATTGATTGGCAATGTGTATCAGTCCGTTCTGCTCATCATTTAACGCAGTGTGACGAATAAGTTGCATTGCGTTCATGATGCCATTCATCGGGGTTCTTAATTCGTGGCTTATTGTCGATAAAAATTCATCTTTTGCGCGATTACTTGTTTCGAGAACGGATAGTGCTTGTCGTTGAAAGCGTTCCTTCTCGATACGAAGGTTATTAATTCTGTCTGCGAGCGCAAACGATAAGAGTATGACTTCTATTACGGAACCTACTTGGTCCGCATAGAGGGTGATAGGGTTTGATGGCAGTAGGCCTAAGCTTAACAATGCATGGGTAATAATACCCAACAACAATGTTACCCATGCTAACAGGAAGAATCGGGCGATGCGCAATCCTTTTAATAGGCAAGCGGTACCAGAAATCAGCACCATTATTCCAAAGCTTAGGGCTACCGCTACAGCGATGCGGATAGCGTATTGGTAGCTCAGTGCAAAGCTACTAATAATTGAAATGATAGAAAGAGAAAATATTCCGATTAATACTTTATCCAGGTGGGGTGTTATTTTCGCGGTATCTAAAAATTTACGCGTAAAAATGATAGCTCCAAAACCGGATAGACTAATGAAGAATGGGACTGCGATGTTCCCCCATCTTGGAGAGTTAGGCCAGAGGTATTGGAAAGATAACCCATTAAATGATGCAAGGAAAAGAGTGAAAGAGGATATGTATAGAATGTAGTAAAGATAAGACTTATTTCGTATGGAAAGATAGATAAAAAAATTGTATAGAATCATTACCATCATTATTCCATAAAAAGCACCGAGGACGAGGAGCTTTTTCCCTGAATTCTCAGCGAATGCGCTAGACGACCAGATAGTAAGTGGGATTTGTAACGAACTACTGCTTTTGACTCTAAGGTAATGAGTTACGGTTTCCCCCGGAGCGCTTGGCATGCGAAAGACGGGGTTCGGATATTCTATATCTCTGGCTGAAAAGGGAATGCTATCACCTGAATGACTAGTGATATAGCTACCGTTTTTCTGCGGGATGTAGAGGGAAAGGTTGTCAAGCAACGGATAGGCTGTTTCAAGCAGCCACTCTTTCTCTTCGCTGAGATTTGAGTCAAATGTAATATTGAAACGAATCCAGTAGCTAGATCCACTGAAACCAAAGTTTAGGGTTTCGGTATTACTTTTTTTGAAATTACTATCGTGCTTGCCATTAAGTAATTGCTCAATGCTAATGTCTGAATTGACATCCTCTAGGTACCATGCCGATGTGCCAACTTTTCGTTTGAGTGTGGAGTTGTCTATATCAATGTTGGCGGCAGCGTTGTTCCCGAAGGGTAGGAGAGTGATGAAAATAATGATTCTTAGGCCAAGGCCCATGCGCTCTTCCTTCTTTTATATAGGTACAAGTTAATTTTAGGTGAAGATAAATTGATTGTTAGCATGTGTTTATATCTAAAAGTTATGTGTGGGCTGCGGTTCTTGTTGGGCTTGGAATATGGTGAAACAGAGCCTTTTCCTGTTGCCGGTTTTTCGTTGATAGTGGTGTCTGAATAATGACGCTTATCGTTTTTTCGTGTTGTTGTTTCTGATGCGATGTTCAAAATTATGACGCGGGTTTTCACTGTCTATTATTGAATTGTGCATTTGGCGTTGCGTATGGCGTTATTGAAAGAATAAAGGTAACGTTTTGTAATTTCACAGATACAAAAAATGTATTTTCTAAGAATAAAAATGACAATAAATACCAATTTACCATCGAAAATATTGTTTGACGCAATTATTTATATTTAAAAACAATAGATTAAGGGAATGTGTTTTTATGTAATTTTGCGCTGTTAATTGGTTCACTTTTTTAGCACGTGTGTTTATTTACTGAGCATCTATAGTACTTACATCGCCGCTGATAATGCGGTGATCGAAAGAATAGAGGCTTATTTGAACAGGAAAGCCGGGCTTGTAAAGGTCGTCAGAATCTAAACAACCCCAGCTTCATAAAGCGAAAATAAACCGTCATAGACAAATAAATGACGCAAAAAGCTTAAATGTTCAATGGGCTGCAAAAACCAAGTAGGAGCAGGAAAATGAAGTCACTCGCAGAAATCACCTCTATCGTTAAACTTTCAGTAATTGCACTTTCAATATCAACGTTGGCTGCTTGTGGCGGGGGCGGCGGTGGTTCTTCTACTGGCGATAGTGCTCAAGGGTCTGTGTCGTCGACATCAGAGACGTCAGAAAGTGTATCGACTAATGATAGTGAGTCGACAAGTGATGTTTTACGGGGTCAGTTTTTAGATAGTGCGGTCGCAGGGTTGTGGTACGAAACTGAGACGATGTCTGGTTTTACTGATGCATTGGGTTTCTTCGAATACCTTCCTGGTGAGACGGTGAGTTTTTTCTTGGGCGCTACTTTACTGGGTGAGTCTGATGGCAAGATCGAGGTAACTCCCCTGGATTTACTTGAAGTTGCGGATCACCCAGATAAATTACAGAATATACTTAGAGTATTGCAAACATTAGATTTTGACTCTGATCCTAGTAACGGCATCGAAATTCCTCGCGCTACTGATGACTACTTAGCCCAGTTCTCCATGCCGTTGAATAGTGCCGCAGCATTGTTCGAGGCAAGTAGCGTGATAAATGATATCGTTTCTACTGTTACCAATGGTGGGGACCTAAAGGATGCGCTAGATTCATTTATGCATTTTAGAGAAACGTTATTATCTGATCGTCGAAATACCACTGGTGATATCGTATTGAATCTCCTTAATACAACGTGGGATGCAGAGATTACATCGACAGCCTGTAGCGGAGAGGCTGCCTCTTTAGTATATAACTTTAATGTGCTGGGTATTACGTCGATGGGAACCCATGAATTACGAGTTGATGAAAGCGGTGATAGTTGCTCAACCGCAAGGACTGGTATCTTCTTTAATACTTATGAGACGGATGCGTTGTTTACCTGCGCTAACGAATGTACTGCAGAAGATCTTAATAGGGTTTCAATTGAAGAGACTGAGACAGGAGAAGATGAAGTGACTGCATTGAGTTATGATGCTGACGCAGGAGCCATAACGATTGCGGTAACAACAATGGTCGGAGATGACAGCGTTACTACGACAACGGTACTTACTGCAAGATAAGAAATTAGCAGACATAAAAAAAGCGCCGTAAGGCCACTGCTGTCCCACAGTTAGAGATCATAAAGCGAGCCCCATTTGGGGTTCGCTTTTTTTACATCTCGGCGGATCTGGTTTGAGTA
>MABD01000009.1 GCA_002162955.1 Gammaproteobacteria bacterium 45_16_T64 | reverse complement strand
CTTATAGCTATAACGTTTGTTCGCACTCACATTATATCTATTTAGATTCAGGCTTTCTTATTTAGTCACTCACTGTGGGACAGCAGTGCGTAATTAACGCCCTTTTTTGTGTCTGTTATTATTGTTGACTCATAGCCAATATACAAAGAAGTATAGTCCAAGCCATACAACATCGACAAAGTGCCAATACCAGGCGACGGCTTCGAACGCGAAGTGTTTTTCGTGGCTAAAATGGCCTTTTATACTACGAATTAATATCACAAGCAGCATAATGGTTCCTATAGTAACGTGCATACCATGGAAGCCCGTTAGCATATAGAAAGTGGAACCGTATACACCTGAATCTAGCCTTAGGTCCATTTCGTTGTACGCGTGATAATACTCGTAGGCTTGAAAGCCGAAGAAGATAAAGCCGAGTAGAACGGTAAGTGCTAATCCACCGACTAGCTGACTCTTACTATCTTTTTTCAATCCCCAGTGTGCCCATGTGAGCGTTGCACCACTCGATAATAGGATAATGGTATTGTATAGCGGTATGCCTCCCGCCCCCATGGCTTCTTTTCCTTGCACATACTCTCCACCAGCACCGGGAGTTGCAAGTAGTGGCCAAGTTGCTTGAAACCCGTCCCATAATAAGTTTGAACTGCCTAAGTGGCCTTCACCACCTAACCATGGGAGCGAAATGGCGCGGATGTAATACAGCGTTCCAAATAATGCAATAAAGAAAAATACTTCTGAGGTGATAAACCAAATCATTCCTTGGCGAAAGGACGTGTCTACTTGTGTGCTGTATTTACCAGACATGCTTTCATCGATTACATCGCCAAACCATCCAAAGAATAAATACGCGATGATGAGCGTACCGGTCAATGTTAAGTATGGTGCAAAGGTAATATCGTTTACCCAAAGCGCCATACCAAGAACCACAAAGAAAATACCTATTACACCAATGATGGGCCATCGGCTTCCTTCGGGTACATAATAATGTTCAGAACTTGCAGTTGCTGTCATGTTTCCCTAGTCCTTATCGTTAACTGTTTGTATTTTTGTTATTACTGGCTGTGCTATCGGAGCCTACAGTTGGGATGTTGTCTGTATTAGGCGTCAATGACTCAGACCGATTGGTATCCATTATAGTGTAGGACAAAGTAATGGTGCTGATATCGTCCGGCAGTTCTGGGTCGATCACAAATTGAAGCCCCATATCCTTTGCTTCACCTGCCTGCAATGTTTGAGTGTCAAAACAGAAACACTCGATTTTCTTCAAGTGCTTGGTGGCTTGCCATGGGGTTACACCTGGGATTGACTGCGTCACTACGGCCTCATCTGAATGGTTTTTTACGTAATAACTAATTGTCGTTTTTTCACCGGGTTTAACTACGATGGAACGAACGGACGGTCTAAATTCCCACGCTACGTTACCGTTTATCGTTGCATCAAACTGTACGGTGATGTTTCTTTCGCTGACCGTGTCTGTAGTTGTTACGATATTTTCAGCAAGAGTGCGGCCGCTATTGGTTGCGATGCTATTGATTCCGGTGACGGAACATACCAGCCGATATAATGGCACCATGGCAAACGCAAAACCAAACATTAGTATAGTGACCAATGCAAGTGTGGCTACTGTTCGCTTAGTACTACGTTTACCTGTTTCCTGCTGTGGATCTTGATTTAGCTCATTCATAGCAAATCCCCGCTAAACAGCCAAGCTTTTGCTTATGCCATAGGCAGCCAAGCATAAACTTGCAATGGCCATTGCACCAAAAAATAGCGCGACTCTGGTATTTGATTTTTGCAAATCGGTATCTTGCTGAGAATTATTCATAGTCTCTCCTGTAATCGGTTGCTGCGACAGATTGCCTATCAAGTGGGCAACCTGTCGCGACTGCAGTTAACGCTATTACTTTACAGTCGGTGGCGTTTCAAAGCTGTGAAACGGTGGAGGAGAGGAGAGTGTCCACTCTAATCCAGGGGTTCCAATTTGCGCGCCTTCCCACGGCTTATCTGCCGCTTTCTCTCCACCGCGTACTGTTTGGATAATGATATATACGAACAGTAAATGCGATAGGCCGAAGATAAAGGCACCGATACTCGAAATTTGATTGAACTCAACAAATTGCACGCTGTAATCTACTATCCGTCTTGGCATGCCAGCGAGGCCTGAAAAGTGCTGAGGGAAGAACGTGAGGTTAAATCCAATGGTTGTCCACCAAAAGAAGATCTTACCTAAGGTTTCGTTGTACATGTGACCTGTCCATTTGGGCAGCCAGAAGAATACACCAGCATATAGACCAAACAGTGCTCCAGGGATCAGTGCGTAATGGAAATGAGCAACAACAAAGTAGGTGTCGTGATATTGTAAATCGGCTGGAACAACCGCAAGCATTACGCCGGTGGTTCCCGCAAACGAGAACATGACGATAATAGCTATCGCAAATAGCATCGGTGTTTCAAACGTCATGGCGCCACGCCACATCGTTAGCATGAAGTTAAACAGCATTAACCCAACGGGAATGGATATCAGTATGGTACCAATCATAAAGTAATTGGTTGCGGCGACTGACATACCAATGGTGTATTGGTGGTGTGCCCAAACGACCATGCCGAGTAATAATAATACGCCCATACCCCATACTAAGGATTTGTATCCAAATAATGGCTTTCTCGAAAAGGTAGGAACGATAACGCCTAACACCCCGATAGAGGGAAGCAGCAATACATATACTTCTGGGTGACCAAAGAACCAGAATAGATGTTGAAACAACACTGGGTCTCCACCGCCAGCGGCATCAAAGAAGCTGGTGCCAAAATGGCGGTCGAACAGCAACATGGTTACGCCGCCAGCGAGTGCAGGCATGATCATGATTAATAATATGCCGGTAAACAACCATGCCCAAATGAAAAGTGGTAATTTCATCATGGTAAGGCCTGGAGCACGCATATTAATGATCGTGGTGACGATATTGATAGCTGCAAGAATGGACGAAATACCCAGGGTGTGCATAGTGAATATCAGTAAATCCATGCCCATGCCGGATTGAATTGACAGTGGAGGGTAGAGTGTCCAGCCTGTATTTACCGGTGTGCCGCCACCAAAAAATGGTACGATAACCGATAGCATAAGCAGTATAGCTGCCGCGGGTAAAAGCCAAAAGCTGAGGTTGTTTAACCTCGGCAAGGCCATGTCAGGGGCACCAATTTGTAATGGTACCATCCAGTTTGCCATGCCTGCTGCGGCAGGCATGACGACGCCAAATACCATAATAATTGCGTGCACGGTGACTAAGTTATTAAATAAATCAGGCTCCAAAAATTGTAGGCCAGGATAAAATAACTCTGCGCGGATAAGCATTGCCATGCCGCCGCCAATAAACAGCATGATGAGCGAAAAGATAAGATACATGGTACCGATATCTTTGTGGTTCGTGCTGAATAGCCAACGCCCAAATCCTGTCGGAGGAGCGTGGTGATGATCTTCGTGAGTGGTAGTTGTACTCATAGTTATCTCCTCTATTTTATCGAGCGGCTTTGACATCGGAAGGTTGGACTGCATCGCCAGTATTATTTTCCCATGCGTTTCTTTCATAGGTAATAATAGCTGCTAGCTCTAGGTCATCTAATTGGTTACCCCAGGCTGCCATTGCTGTTCCTGAAGCCCCTTTGATGACAACTTCTAGATGTTTACTAACATCACCTAACGCAATTGCGCTGCCCTTAAGTGGTGGGAATACTGGAGGTATGCCGGAACCATCAGGTTTGTGGCATGCGCTACAGTTCTTGTTGTAGAGTTCCTCACCTTTGGTCATTAGCTCATCCAGTGCCCATACTTTACCGGAAGCTGCTTCTGCCATTTTTGCGAGTTTGATTTCTTTTTGTTTGCTCATCCAGGTATCAAATTCTTCACCGGCAATGGCATTGACTTGAATTGGCATAAAGGCGTGTCCAGTGCCGCAGTTCTCAGCACACTGACCGTGATAATTGCCTTCTTTTTCAATGATGGTCCAGGTTTCATTTATATAACCTGGAATAGAGTCCTTCTTGACCGCAATGGCGGGTACCCACCAGGCGTGTAAAACGTCAGTGGCGGTATGTAGGAAACGCACCCGGCGATCGGTAGGGAGTACGAGGGGGTTATCTACGGTACGTAGGTATAGTTCACCGGCCTCTTCTTTGGGGAGTAATGTGCTGACGATTTTTACGTCGTCTTCCATGTACTCGTAAGTCCATTTCCATTGAGAGCCGGTAACCTTAACGGTGAGATCCGCAGGCGTTTTGTCTTCGATTAAATCAAATGTCGAACTTGCGCTACCAGCAATGGTCAAATCAATTCCCAGTACGATGGCGGGAACTAATGCCCACGACCAGGTTCCAAACCAGCCCTTATGAAATTCTTGGTCGGGTTCGTAGTTCTTGGATTTGCGGAATTTGTAAATAGAGTAGACAAAGAAGATGGTGACGAGCACCATGATGATCAAGGCAACTGCCGATGTCATCATGTGAAGATCGAATACTTCTTTGGTGACGGGTGATACGGGTTCTGGAAAATTAAATTTGTACTCGGCGAGTACAGCCCCAGATGTAAGTAACAAGCTAGGCAACGCAAACGCAGTGCACGGCTTGAGAAAGCGATTTGACATCCGTTGATCCTTATCAATAATGCGCCAAATCCTGTTAGGTGTAAGACACAGTGAAATACTGTCATCTACTGGCGTGCAGACTGGTTTTAACCAGACAGGCAGGCGCGCAGAAACAGACCCTGTAATCTTTCCTATCTCAACTCTTTATGTCTATCTAAGCTCAAAGGCTTCGTTAAACAATCTAGTTGGTAATATCAAACTGGCTTCCTACAAATGAAGCCGAATACATTGTAATACCGTGCCTAAATAATTTAAGCGGCCCAAGTTGGTTTAGTTAGACCTATTGGTCAAAAACAGAACTTGGTTACGGTCAATTGCAATTGGTTATTATTAATGAAACCCGGGCTAAATAATCACCCAGAAGCTTCAGTCTCTCTTATTGTCAAGAAGTTGAATCATTTTTGATCATGCCCCAATTTCCACGGCCGCAATTATTTACCGTTGTGGGGGCTTTATGCAAGCCTAAACTTGTTTAGATTTAATGTTTTAGCGGCTTTTTTGATATTGGGACGAGTTCGACCCCTAATTAACTTTTGTCAATGCGAAATTGTCGTCAAAGAGTTTTCTTTGGAGGGGGTGTTTCGGTTTATAATACCGGTTCTAGATTGTTAACCCTATTGATGATAAGCCTATGTTGGGTTCATTGAGGTAGTAAGTAGTTATGAGTGAAGCGCCGGTTTTTCGCGTGATTTTCCTAAATCAAAACGAAGTCTTTGAAATCTACGCGCGACAGATTTTTCAAAGCGAAATGTATGGTTTTATAGAAGTAGAGGAATTCGTGTTTGGTGAGCGGTCACAAATGGTGGTTGATCCGTCAGAAGAGCGCTTGAAGACGCAATTCAGCGATGTTAAGCGAACTTATATTCCGATGCATGCGATCATTCGCATTGATGAAGTGGAAAAAGAGGGTGTTGGAAAGGTAACTGACATTAAAGGTGGGAATGTCGCATCATTTCCTGGATTTAATTACGGTCCTGGTAGGAATCCGACTAAAGATTGATTATTATATGCACAGCATAGACCGTTTATCGATCAATTTACTTCGTTCAACCGGATTATCTTGATCAAATGGCGTTCTGCGACAACACTGTTACTACGCCTTATGGCCTAGTCAGTGTTGGTTTTGGTCATACAGTTAATTTGGGTATAAAAAGGAAGTTGGATGCATTCTATTATGGATACTAAAAAGCCGATTGCTTCGCAATATAGCCTAGATAAGCTAGAGACCTTGGTGCGCCGTGATATTGCACGTATAGAGGAGCAGCTTTCTCGGGTAGGGCGGATGCCTGTTGATCCTGTACGAGAATCGACGATCGAAACCTATAAGGTAATGATCAAAGATCGCCAAGTCTTGTTGGCGCAAATATTAGAGCAGTCACAGGAGTTTGCTGGGCAAGCGGCTGGCTGACTGTTGTTATAACCTATTCCAATAAAAAAGGCCTCCATATGGAGGCCTTTTTTATTGGCTCGCCTACGTGTGTTTGGCAACAATGATGATCTCCACATTATTGATCAATATAGGCCACCAAACATACGGGAGGGAAGGTCTGCTGATTTTTTGACGCGGAGGCTAACCTAATTTATGTTGTCATCGGTTTTTTATATTACTTTGCGAGCTATAACTATCGCACTGGTTCTGTTGGCTACGCCGAGTTTTGAATAGATGTTCTTCAAGTGCCATTTAGTGGTTGATAGGGCTATGCCGAGTTGCTCGCTTATTTTTGAGTTGCTCAAGCCTGATACCAAGAGGTCGTAGATTTGCCGTTCCTTTTTGGTTAATTGATTGACCAGGAGCTGTGAGCTTTCAGCTTCTTGAGGAAGGGAAAAAAGATCACTAAAGATTGATGTAAATATTTGCGGAGGGGTGAAGATTTTGATATCGCTGGCATGTGCAAAAACATCTTCTAATCGTGGTGCTTCGTCAAACACCGAGCGGCAAAAAAACTCAAGGCCATAAATATCTATTTGGTGCTTTAATGAGCTTACGGCTGTTTCACTATTGCCTCTCCGGAAATCGATAACAATGCGATTGCACTGTGCTATCAATGCTCTTGCTCTAACTTTGTGTGCGATGGCAACACGATGCAGTTCGGACAATAGATTATCAGCAAGATCAAACTTTCCCTGTAATTGGAATAAATAGCTTATGGCTAAACCAAAACGTTCTCTGGTCTCATTGTAAGAGGTGTTGTCTTGCCAATAGCCTTGTTCATATAGTTCGATGAGATCGTAGTTGTGAGAAATTTGCAGCGCTGAATGATGGGACCCTTCGATTAAACTCTGGCGCATAAACTCTTGTGCTATTTGGCTGCGATATCTCGGGTAGTTTCCTAGGATAAGAATTCGATCCAGTTTTGTCAGTAGCCTTGCTGGATCTCGGTTGGGTTCCTTTATATGTAATAGTCGAGAAAGAAGGAGGTATACTGTCGAAACCACTTCGGTGGCACAGGCATGGCTGATCTTAGGCAGTAATTGTTCACACATCTTATGTGCTGCTTCAAGCTGGTTTTGTTCGTAATGTGCAACGGCCATTCCTGTTGCTATATTGACCCATAAGGGAGCTTCAGTGTCATCCTTGATTGTTTGGTAGATGCTGTGAAGCGTATCTACCGCAGAGATTCCCCTTCCCATATATCGATCGCAGAGGGCTATAATAAGGTCTGCGTAGCTCGAAAAATAGGTTAGTCCTAAGTGAGATAGTACAGTCTTTGCTTGGGCGGCGGTTGAAACTGATTGTTCAATCCATCCACGCTGTAGTTGGTGATATGCAACAATGACAAGTGATATGGCTCGAATATTAGGCTGGCTGGAAAAAGATGAGTTCCAATATATTTTTTTTATTAATTTCGAATCGCTGTCACCTAAGAAAAAATGTAGGCAGGAGGATAGGAATTCGAGAAAGGGAGATAGAACAGTTTTGATTGTGGATGGAGAACTTATATCCGCTAGCACGTCTAAATAATATTGCGCTTGGTGAAATCGCCGAGAAAGCACTAAGGAAAATACCATAGATTCAATTAACGATTGATTAGAAAAAAGCTCTTCGTCGGTGAGGTCAGAAAGGTATTCGAAGACTTTTGATGCGTAGCCTTGTTCCATCCATTTTTCGCAGGCGATAGATAGCGTCTTCATATAGAATTCGTTGTCGCCTGATTGTTTTGCGTGGGTGATCGCTTGCTCCGTACGATTTCTTTTGATCCAGGCGTGGGATGCGAGTTTGTGTAATTCACGAATGTTGGCGTTGTTTTCGAGAGATGTCAGTCTCACGGATAGAAAGTCTCGAAGCAATCCATTGTAGCGAAAGAACCCTGGGTTCTCTGAGCAAGGAACAATGAACAATCCTTGCGATACTATTTTTTCGAATAAATTATATGCTGTTCGGTTAATTGGTGAGCCGTTTGTTATTTTTCTGTCAGGTATGAGTACTTCGCTCCAAAGAGCCGAATCGAATATGTCAAATACCGAGTTTCTTACTAGAATGTTTTGTATTTCTTCTGGGAACTCTTCGAGTACTACATATCCAAAATAGTCCATCATTTCTGGTATGTTTCCGGTGAAATCATCTAATGCGGTTTTACCAGATCGGATGTAGGCAATGAGTGCCATTCTGACGCCAACGGCCCAACCTTCGGTGATGGATAGAACGCTATGTAAATAGTCATCCGATAGCTCTGGGGCACCTGAGTTTTCGAGCATGCGACAGAGCTCTGTCTTGTCAATTTTTAGATCTGTACTATTTATGACTAAGAGAGCGTCGCCAAACCGTAGTCGGCTGAGTGAAAATTCTGGATAGTGGCGTGTTGAAATTATGATGTGAATATGGTCAGGGAGCTGGTCAATTAACGACGACATTACTTGATATACGATGGGCGAATTTGCAAATTGAAAATCGTCAAATACGATGACCAATTCATCATCAATCGTATCCAGTGCTAGCATCAAAGCGTCGGAGATTGAGCTTGCTGAAAGTTCATGTTGTTGATTGAATATATGTAGAGCGGTTATGTCAAAGAATGATGTTTGTATTTTTATAGTATCTAAGAACCGCCTAAAAAATACCGTTGGATTTTGATCTCTTACTTCTATGTTGAGACGTACTATTCGAGAATCAAATTGACTTTCTTGCCATTGATTAAGTAGAACTGATTTTCCCGATCCCGCCGGAGCTATTAATAGCGTAAGAGGGACGGATCGACAGCGACTCATTAATGTAAGGAGATGGGGTCGAGTAACGGGGCTAAACATTCTGCGCTCCAAAATTCCGATCTAAGGTTGTATAAAAGGACAGTTCTAATTTCCGTATTAGATCAGTATCCCTAGTGATTCTTGTTATTATGTTTTTGGATCTTTCTAGGGAGTTTGTGGCGAGTGTTTACACAATTCTCATTATGTCGTTATTCCTTTTCTCTGTGTGCGTTTCGTTGCGCCAGTACTCTGTCTTATTAAATAATAAATGAAAACTGTTGAATACATAAAATGTGAATCGTTTCGGTTTTTTTTGTTAAGGATCGTAATGCTGGCGTGTTGCAAGTTTATCGTAACGAACAGTAACTAAGAATCGATAGCTTTTTATTGCGGGTAAGCAATTCCCCCTCCTTGGGAGGGTAGGCTTTAGATTAGTTTGGCCATATTCTTACGTCGTAATAAAAATCCATATAAATATAAAAAGAGAGGGTAGCTATTATGGCTAATTCTGTTTGGGTGACATGGCCCGCGCTAACTAAGTTTGGGAGTTTGGGGGTTGTTGCCGGTTTGCTTGTTTTGGCTTCAGAAAGAGAGAGTCTATTCGAAAACAATCTTTTCGATTTCGAAAAATATGACGAATATAATACCCAGATTGTGTGTGATGAACGCAGTTTGACAGCGAGGATGGAGGACGGTACTTGTAATATTTTGGATAATCCGGCTGAGGGTTCTGTGTTTCGTCGGTTTGGTCGCAACGTTGAATTTCAATCGGGATTTCAAGAGACAGAAGATGATACTCTACTTTCCCCGAATCCCCGAGATGTCAGTAATTCTTTAATGGGGCGTGATGAATTTAAGCCAGCGACAAGTGTTAACTTTATCGCAGCATCGTGGATTCAATTCATGGTGCACGATTGGGTAAGTCACGGTGAAAATGATGCTGAGAATCCTATTGTTGTTCCTTTGCCTGCCGGAGATGAGTTGGGAAGTGGTACGTTGGAGATTCGACGAACGCAGAGTGACTCAACGAGAACTGCGGATGAGGACGGTTACCCTGTAAGTTACCGTAATGCTAATACTCACTGGTGGGACGGATCACAGATATATGGGAGTAATAAAGAAACGTCGGATAGCATTCGTTCCTTTGACGGCGGAAGGTTAAAATTAAACGATAATAATACGCTACCTACGGAGTTCATGAGTGGTGTGCCCATTACTGGTTTTAATGAAAATTGGTGGGTTGGGCTAAGCATGTTGCATAATGTTTTTGTCAATGAACATAACGCTATAGCTGATATGCTAGTAAATAACTATCCTAATCAATCTGATCAGTGGTTGTTTGATAAGGCTCGACTTATTAACGCAGCACTTATGGCGAAGATTCATACGGTTGAATGGACACCTGCTATTATTGCGAACCCGGTTACCGAAAAAGCGATGTATGCAAATTGGTGGGGGCTGTTAGGTGATCGAGAGGGGAGGGATCAGATTCAAGCGTTGGCTGAGAATCTGGCAGAAGATTTAGATAAGACAGATTCATTTGTTAAGCGGGTTCTTGGTTTTAGCCCTGAGTTCAAAGATAAACTGGATGATGCCGCGTTTATTGAGCACGCCTTGGGTGGTCTTGTTGGATCGAGAGAGCCGGATAATGCGGGAACTGCGTATTCGCTGACAGAAGAGTTTGTGTCTGTTTATCGGATGCATCCTCTACTTCGCGATAATATCGAAGTGTACGATATTGGTGCAAATATGCTTTCTGATTCTATCGCGATAGAAGATACCACAGAGGGCGATGCTGAGGATGTTATGGCGAGCGAGGGTGCTGATCGTTTATGGTATTCTTTTGGTATTACGCATCCAGGTTCATTGACGTTAAAAAATTATCCGCAATTTCTACGCAATCTGTCTGTTCCCTTGGTTGGCGATATTGATTTGGCGACAATCGATATTGTTCGTGATCGTGAGCGTGGCGTGCCTCGCTACAACGAATTTCGTCGGCAAATTGGTTTGAATCCTATTAATGCTTTTGAAGATCTGACGGCTGACGCAGTTCTACTTGCAGAGTTAAAGCGACTCTATGATAACGATGTAGAAAAAATTGATGCCTTGGTGGGACAGCTTGCAGAGACAGTACGTCCCGAAGGGTTTGCGTTTGGTGAAACTGCGTTTCAAATATTTATCATGAACGCATCGCGCCGACTTATTACTGATCGATTCTACACAACGGATTATACTGACGAGGTGTACACCGCAGAAGGTATTGATTGGGTGGAGAATAATACCATGGTCGATGTTATTCGTCGGCACAACCCCTCGTTGGCGGGTAGTTTAGTCGGCGTGGATAATGCGTTTAAACCATGGGGGTTGAATATGCCTGATGATTACGACTCGTGGGCGGGTTGTGAGAAGGAGCAGCACTTGTGGGTAAATGGGGCCATGCGTACTGAATTTGCAGTAGATGAACTTCCCTCACTCGAAAAAATCGATGTGCTGGGATTAATTAGTCGAGTCTTGTGGGACAAAGTTAACGATGAGAAGGATGTTACTCCCCCAGGTTATACTAAACCTCTACACGCTCATGGTGTGATGGCGAAAGTTGATTTTGTTGCAGAAGAAGGTAGCCCCTATACAGGGATGTTTGAAGGGGCTGGTTGTGGTCTACTTCGGTTGTCCGTGACGGGTAGTCCTGACGATCGCGGCTTTGCACCAGGTTTGGCCTGGAAGTTGTTTGTTGACGGCAAGCCATCCCAAAATGTTTCGGCGTTATATACGTTATCAGGGCAGGGTGATAACTATGACTTCTTTGCGAATGAAATGTCGCAATACGTTTCTCCAGAATTAAACGAAACACTGGGAACAAGTGCAATATTTTCTGCAGTGACAAGCAAGCCAACGCGGCTGATGGTGAACTCCATGTCCGAAGTGAAGCAGTCAGGTGATGTTGTTGCATCGGCAAAAGCACCGACTCAAATTTACTTTGTACCCAGTGAGGGTGTAACAGGGGAGTTTGCAACGTCTGCTCATGACTTTAGAGAGGATTTAATTTCTATTCCCTCTGGCACTAAGATCTATGATGTATATGCTACGACCAAGAAAATTAAGTACTCGATATTTAATTGGCTTAATTCTAGATATGCAAACGAGCGACGTAGTAGCGCAGAAAAAATAGGGGAGATACGATTAGATTCCGCCTTTACCGCGTCAGCATTTGGAGATTCTGGCGTGTTCTTTAAACATCAGCGATATGAAGATCGTTAATTAATAACGTTGTAAGAGTGGTTGCATCAATGTAAATCTCACTCATATCGCTTGATATGAGTGAGATTGTATTACTACAGCAGAGAGACGGCTAGGTCTGCTAGCGGTTTAACAAAGTTGCCAACGCTGAGTGCTTTTTCGTTTGATGCATTGCCATTCAAGGCACGTTTTTTTACGCCTTGTAAAATGGAGGCAAATCGAAAGAAGCTGAAAGCCAAATAGAAGTTCCAATTTGGGATGGAGTTAAGCCCCATTCGTTCACAATACTCAGCAACATATGCCTCTTCTGAGGGGATGCCAAGGCTTGTGCGGTCAACTCCTGCTAGACCTGGCATCATCCCGTCTTTTTCCATGCGCAACTGCATGCATTGGTATGCAAGGTCTGCAAAAGGGTGCCCTAGAGTCGACAGTTCCCAGTCAACTAATGCCAAAACGTTGGCTCGGTCATGCGAGAACATCATGTTGTCCAGTCGAAAATCTCCATGTACCAGGCTTACTCTGCCATCATCTTCGGGCATGTTTTGGGGGAGCCACTGGTAAAGTGTTTCCATGGATTCAATGGTTTCTGTTTCTGCGGAGCGATATTGGCTAGACCAGCGACTGATTTGGCGTTCGAAATAGTTACCGGGTTTTCCGTAATTATCCAGGCCAACTGAGGTTATGTCGACGGAATGTAGTGCCGCAAGTACGCGGTTCATCTCGGAGTAAATTGCGCTTCTTTCTTCGTTGCTAATCTCTGGTAATGCAGGGTCCCAACGAACGGTACCGTCAATGAATTCCATTACATAAAACATACTACCTATTACGCTATCGTCTTCGCACAAGTGGTACATTTTCGCAACTGGCACATTGGTGTCGGCAAGGGCTGACATCACCCGAAACTCCCGGTCAACAGCGTGCGCTGATTTAAGAAGTTTGCCGGGTGGCTTTCGACGTAAAACGTAGTTCTGTTTTTTGGTGGCAATTAAGAAGGTAGGGTTAGATTGTCCACCTTCGAATTTTTTTGCTGTTAGTGGCCCCTCAAACCCTTCGATATTTTTCTCGAGGTAGGTTGCCAGTACGGTAACGTCAAAATCGTAAGCTTGCTGACTCATTAGGGCTTCTCGCTATACATGTTGATGATTTGCTTACCAAGGGCCATTTGGTGGACCTGATCGGGCCCATCGGCCTGGCGACACCAGCGCGCGTAATTGAATGCTTCTGCCATAAAGTAGTCTTCAGTGAGTCCGCCGGCTCCGTGTAATTGCATACAGCGATCGATGATGGTTTGCACCATAAGAGGCACGCTGATTTTGGTTGCGGCAATCATATCCCTTGAAGCCTGAGCGCCAACAGCATCCATTTTTTGGCAAGTCTTTAGGATGAGTAAACGCGCCATTTCAATTTCAGCAAAACTTTTAGCAATGTCTTCACGAACGGATTGGTGTTGGCTTAGGGTTCGCCCGAATGTTGAGCGCGACTCGGATCGTTGGCAAGCGAGCTCTAGAGACCGTTGCGCTGCGCCAACTAATCGCATGCAGTGATGCATGCGACCGGGGCCCAGTCGACCCTGAGCGATTTCGAACCCTCTACCTTCACCGAGTAGGACGTTTTCAACAGGGACTCTAACGTTATCAAATACGATCTCCGCGTGCCCAATAGGGGCGTCGTCGTATCCGAGGGTGGTGAGTGGGCGAATGATATTGATGCCGGGTGTACTCTTGGGAACCAATACTTGAGTTTGTTGTTTGTGTCGGTTGGCATTGTTTGGGTCTGACTTGCCCATCACGATAAATATTTTTGTACGCTCGTACATGGCGCCGGTGATAAACCACTTGCGGCCATTGAGTACCCATTCATCACCTTCTTGGGTGATGCTGAGTTCCACATTTGTCGCGTCGCTAGAGGCAACTTGGGGTTCAGTCATGGCGTATGATGACTTGATCTCGCCGTTGAGCAGCGGGGTGAGCCACTCCTGCTGCTGCGCTTTGGTGGCGTAATTCATAAACACCTCCATATTCCCTGTGTCTGGTGCGTTGCAATTAAAAACTTCGGGGCACCAGATAACTTTGCCCATCTCTTCTGCTATCGGAGCGTAGTCAAAATTGGTCAAGCCCCCGTGGTCACAGTATTCACTATGGCTTTCGGGCACAAACAAGTTCCATAAGCCAGAGGCTTTGGCTTTCTCTTTTAGTTCGTCCATCAATGGAAGGGGGGCAAACCGGTTTTCAGCGGAGTGCAGCTGTTCAGCGTAGGCGGCTTCATTGGGGTAGATGTGTTCTTCCATGAAACCTTTTAATTTGGCCAGTATGTCTATGGATTTCTGACTATGTTGGTGCATTGCGCGTCTCTCTATTCGGTTTTGTGTGGGTCAGCAGCGGCTCTTAACAGCATAGAAGTATAAATAATCTGCGTTAATCACTAAAATTTATTATGATAATAGGCATGTATTCATATTAATGATAGCGGGGTGCGCAATTGAGGTTGGATAAGATTGACCTAAATCTATTTGTTGTTTTTGACGCCATATATCGCGAGAAGAGCGTGACGAAAGTGGCTGTTTTGTTGAATCTGACTCAGCCAGCAGTGAGTAACGCGCTAAATCGGCTTCGAGAGACCTTTGATGACCCTTTATTTGTGCGTTCGTCGGAAGGTATGTCCCCAACCCCTGTTGCCGACAATGTGGTGAGTGATGTGCGTCAGGCGCTAACGTTGTTAGGGGATAGTGTAGGTATCAACGCCAAGTTTGACCCGCTAATATCTGAGAAAGTATTTAAGGTGGGTATGAATGATCTTGCGGGGGCAATGCTGCTGCCGCGATTGTTGTTGTTGGCAAAAGAGGTGGCACCTAAGATTTCCATCACCAATTATTATGTTGATCGAGACACCGCTACTGAGGATTTGAAGGCGGGAATTATAGACGTTTTGCTGGACGCCCCGACGGTGAATGCTAAGTCCTTAAGTCATCGCGCGGTGGCTGCGATTCCTTATGTTATTGCAATGCGCTCAGGTCACCCGGCGGAGCAGTGTAAGTTAACGCTTGAGGAATATTTGTCCTGGGAGCATATGCATGTATCAAGCCGCAGGAAAGGGCGCGGACAGATGGATGTTGCCTTGCATGCGATAGGTAAGCAGCGGCGTATTGCAATGAAAGCGCAGAACTATTTGGTTGCTGCTAAAGTAGTAGAGGGTTCTGATTTGTTATGGGCTGTACCTGAGCTTCTAATAGGGACATTGTCGCTGGCTACCAAGCCATCACCTGTTGAGGTAGAGCCATTGCGGTGGAATATGTATTGGCACGAAACGGCTGAAAAGGATCCGGCCAATTGTTGGTTTCGCGAGCTTCTTGCGCAAGTTGTAGGCGAGATAGTTTAGGTCTACTAGATGTAGTAGGGCGGTTGGGCAAAAATACCCAGGGACTAATAATTAATAATCTCATGGGGTTAGGCGAAGTGTGAATATATCACCTTTAGGTGGGCACATGTTTGTAGTAATCTGCGCCCAATGCCTGCCTGTTTTGATGCTGATTGGTGAGTGATCGGTCAAAGCGGGAGAGGATCAATAGTTAACGTTGGGCGACAGGTTATGGTACGGATACAAAGCATGAGAAAACAACTTCTTTTCCCCCTTGTTATATTGGGATATATGTTCGCAGGTATGGCTCATGCAGCGACAGCAATCAATGATGTCTATACGTTTACAGAGTCTGCCAATACGCCATTTCAATTGCCGGTTGTTCAAGATAACGATGATTATGCCGGGTTTCCATCCCTGGAAATCACGGAAGTGTTTAGTGGAGATATTTCTTGGTTTTCGATTGTTGATCCCGGTGATGGAGTTCCCGAGTACGTTGCGTTGACGCCTGGGGCTGCGTTTACCACAGGGGTGATCGAATTTAATTACAAAGTGACCGACTCTAATGGTGCCAGTGAAGGTTTTGTGTCGGTGAACGTGATAGCTGATGCGGCCTTTAGTCTTGCCGATGATTCCTTTTTTGTCGGCGCCGGGCAGTCTATTACCTTTGATGTGACGGACAATGATACGTTGCCTACCGAGTATACATATGACGATGATACGTCTGGCGTGACACTTGGGGTGTTAATCGATGAGGCAGCAATAGGGAGGTACACATTCAATGCCGGTAGCGTGTCTGGTTCGACATCCTTTACTTATACGGCGGATGCGGTTCCCGCTCAAACGGGTACGGTCACGATTTTTGTTGATGCGGGGACAGACCCCAAATCAATAATAACGGCAGATACTACAACTTTTACTGTGAATGAGGGTGGGGCCCAGAGTGTGGTGCTTACTCGCTCGGGAAGCACTCAGTCTGCTATCAGTATTGATATCTCGTTAGCGGGTAGCTCAACTGGAGATTTGGGTGATTTTACTCTTTTACCGTCAACAGTGTCTTGGGCGGCAGGAGAGTCGGGTAGTAAGGCCGTGACATTGTCGATCCTTGTGGATACTGAGATTGAAGTAGCGGAGACCCTGGTGTTTGATTTCGTGAATGCAACCGGTGGTGCTGAGTATTCGGGGGCTTCGTTGGTTGCGACTATACCATCCACTGATGGCGTGAATTTCTCAGCAGCGACACAAACAGTTAATGAAAATGGAGCCAGTGCAACTGTGACGGTAAATCGTACGGGTACGGGGGCGGGTGCTGCTTCCATTGCTGTGCAGTTGAACACAGGTAGCACAACAGCTACGTTGGGAAGTGATTTTACATTCACAGACCCCACAACATTGAGCTGGACTAGTGGGGAAACGGGAAGCAAAACGGTGACCATTCCGATCACTTATGATTCTGATAATGCAGAGGCAACGGAAAAAATCAGTCTAGATCTGGTTAGCGCGAGTAACTTGATTGTCGGTGCAACAAGTGCCCATACAGTTGATATTGTTAATGTGGCACCAATCGATGTGGTGAGCTTTGTCTCTGCATCATACTCCGTTGCAGAAGGCGATGGCTCGGTGACGGTGCAGGCTCAGCGCGTTGGGGCGGGTAGCGGCGTGGCGTCAGTAAATGTGGCGTTATCGGCTACGGAAACGGCAGCCGAGGGTGTTGATTTTACCTATCCAGCGGTCGTCACTCTTAGTTGGGCTGATGGTGAAATGGGTACTAAGGATGTCGTAATCCCAATTGTCGCGGACTCTGAAACCGAGGGGGCAGAGACATTTTCTCTTGAGTTGCTTGATCCGCCAACTAATGCGACGACTGGTACCGTTAAGATAACTCAAGTGACGATTACCAATGTTGTGCCGCTCGATGAGGTGGGGCTCGTGTTGACTGAGCCCAATGTCACCGAAGGTGGGCAGATTACGGTTGAGGTGACTCGAACGGGGGGCGGATCTGGTGCTGCATCGGTCACGCTTGGTGTCGGTGCAGAATCCGTTGCTGAACTTGACGCGGATCTTTCGGTAGCGACCGGTTCGTCGCTTACTGTTAGTTGGGCTGATGGCGATACGGCTACTCAATCTGTTGTATTTGATGTGACCGCCGATAGCTTGCTTGAAGAGGTTGAGGCAGTGCTATTTGAATTGTCAGCGGAGTCTAATGTGACTTTGGGGGCAATAAGTACGATATCCGGAACAATTGCCGATGATGGGTCAATTACGGTCGATGACCTTGATGCGATTGGATTTGTCAGTGTGGCTATTCGGGCAGCAGAAGAGGTGGGTGAGGTTGTTGTTCAATTTGTTCGGACCGGGGCTGGTGTTGGTGTTGTGGAGGCAACGGTGGTATCCGTGCTGTCGGAAACGCTAAATGAAGAAGTGCTTGAGCCGACTATTGTTAAGACTGTACCTGCACAGGGGGACGACTTTACCTTACCGGCCAATGCGACTCTGCAATGGGCTGATGGTGAGGTTGGTGTAAAAACACTGGTGGTTCAGATATCACCAGATACTAATACTCAAATTGGTGGTATTGATACGGACCCTGATGGAGAGTACTTCTCGCTTAAAATAGACCCAGATTCATTGGTGGGAAATATTGCTGTTAATGAAGACTCTGCAGAGGCGGAGGTTGTTATTTATGCTCAGGCAAGGCTTGGCGACCTTGTTGAAGAGGGGAGTCCCGTAAGGGAGGTGGCGGATGCTATTGATGGGCTTTGTTCAGCCTCTTCAGCAGATGAGGAGCTGGATGAGGAATGCGATCAATTGAATGCGCTGGATGCTAGTGAAATTGAAACGGCATTGGAGCAGGTGCTACCTAAGACAGTTGAGGCACAAATTCGGAGCGCGGTAGAGTTGGCGGGGAATCAGTTGCAGAATATGAGGCGGCGATTGACCGAGTTGCGTTCGGGTCGTAATCAGGTGAGTGTCAATGGCCTAAATATGACCCTGTTCGATGAAAGCGTTCCACTGACGGCTGCAATGCAGTCCTTAATTGAGGAATCGAAAGGGGGCGCTGCTGGTGCAGATGAGGGCGGCTTGCTTAGCTCTCCTTGGGGTGTGTTTATTAACGGTACAATCACCGTGGGAGACCAGGATGATACCGATGGCTCTATTGGGTACGATGTGCGCAGTCGCGGCATTACAGCGGGCGTAGATTACCGGATAAGTCGTACCATGGTGTTGGGTGGTGCGCTGGGCTTTGGTGAGTCGGATACCGATTTTAATCAGAGCGCAGGCAGTCAGGGGGCGAGAAACTTAACGCTAACGGTATTTGGCAACCATTTTATCAATGACAAGATATATGCGGATTGGATTGTAAGTTATACCAAGAATGATTTTGATATTGAGCGCAGCTTTGAAGTGTTGTCGGGCTCTACCCATCAAGTTGAGGCGTCGCCTGAAGGGCATCAATACAGTATTGCTGTTGGTGGAGGTTATGATTACGTTCGGGGTGCATTGCAGGTTACAGGTTTTGGACGTATTGATTACATAATGTCAGTGATTGATAGCTACGAGGAGTCCGGGAGTATTTATGCGCTTATCTTGGATGAGCAGGAGGCTGATTCGCTTGAAACAGCATTTGGTGTTAAGACCTCTTACGTGTTCAGCACCAAGCGTAGCGTCTTGATTCCAACGGTGGAGTTGGAGTGGGTGCATCAATATGCTGGGGATGATCGTCAAATAGAAGCTGCGTTTGCCGTAGCACCTTCGGCAGGGTCTTTTTCCGTGGAAACCGAAAGCTCGGACGATGATTATTTGAATGCGGGTTTCTCGTTCACCGGAACTTTCTCTGGTGGAACGTCTGGCTACTTTCGTTACGATACATTAGTTAACGAGTCGGATCGCTCAAGAGAAAGTTATACGCTGGGTGGTCGCTACGAGTTCTAGGGTGACGCTTTGCTGTTAGATAAAAGAATGGTTGTTAGGCTTTGGTCTAGCAGCCATTTTTTTTGATCGCTAATCCGTATTGATAATACAGAGGCAATTGCAGGTGTTAATTCGAAGGTTTTTTTTGTGAGGGGTGCTGCTTTACAAATGAGGATATTCTTTAAGAAAGAATATGGTAGCAAGGGGCGGAATTGAACCGCCGACCCCATGATTATGAATCATGTGCTCTAACCATCTGAGCTACCTTGCCAATATACTGCGGGGTACTGCTTAAGAGGGCGCAAATTCTCGCAATCTTTGCCCTCTGTGTCAAGGGGTTACACGTTAAATCTGAAATGAATTACGTCACCGTCTGCAAGGATGTAGTCTTTTCCTTCCAATCGCCACTTTCCGGCTTCTTTGGCGCCTTGTTCTCCGTTGTTGCCAACGTAATCATCGTAGGCGGTAACTTCTGCGCGAATGAAGCCTTTTTCGAAGTCTGTGTGGATGACACCTGCTGCTTGTGGTGCAGTTGCACCTATCTTGACTGTCCAGGCGCGAACTTCTTTTACGCCGGCGGTGAAGTAGGTCTGAAGGCCTAGGAGTTGGTAGCCTGCTCGTATGACGCGATCAAGGCCTGGTTCTTCCATGCCTAGGTCATCCATGAATTCGTTGCGCTCTTCATCTTCAAGTTCGGCAATTTCAGATTCAATTTTGGCGCAAATTGCGACGACTTGAGAATTTTCTTCTTTTGCTAGATTCTCAACCAGCGTTAGAAGAGGGTTGTTTTCAAATCCGTCTTCTTCGACATTGGCAATGTACATAGTCGGCTTGATGGTCAGTAAATTAAGAGACTTTACTTCCAGCAGCTCGTCATCGCTTAGGTCGGCTGATCGAGCAGGTTTGCCCTCATCAAGTAATGGGAGAAGTTTCTCAAAAATACTTTTTCGTTTGATGGAGTCTTTGTCGCCGGATTTGGCTTGCTTTGATGCTTTTAGCAGTGCTTTTTCTACAGAATCAAGGTCAGCAAGAGCCAGTTCAGTGTTGATGATTTCTATATCGTCAAGCGGGCTCACTTTGCCTGATACGTGCACGATGTTTTCGTCATCGAAGCAGCGTACAACGTGGGCAATTGCATCGGTTTCTCGGATGTTTGCAAGAAACTGGTTGCCGAGGCCTTCACCCTTTGATGCGCCGGCAACGAGGCCAGCTATGTCGACGAACTCCATTGTCGTAGGGAGTATTCGTTCAGGCTTCACGATTTCTGCTAGCTTATCTTGTCGAGCATCGGGGATGCTTACAACGCCAGTGTTCGGTTCAATGGTGCAAAAAGGGAAGTTGGCCGCATCGATACCTGCTTTGGTGAGTGCGTTAAATAGTGTTGATTTGCCTACATTAGGAAGGCCAACGATACCGCATTGAATGCCCATTACTTGTGTCCCGAGGTTGTTTTCGTTGATTATGAAAATGCAGAGTTAGCTGGCTTTGAAGCTGTGAAGCTGGTTCATCGCCTTGTTTGCATTGCCAGTGACGAGCTCAGGTAAGACTCTGATGGCTTCGTCTATGATGTCTTCTATCAGTTGCTGTTCTTTGGCTGGAGCTTTTCCTAGCACAAAGCCGCTGACTTGGTCGCTGCTTCCGGGGTGGCCGATGCCGATGCGGAAGCGTGCAAAATTCTTGTTGTTGCCCAGTTGGCTGATGATGTCTCGTAGCCCGTTATGTCCGCCATGGCCGCCGCCTTGTTTGAATTTACCTATGCCGGGGGATAGGTCGAGCTCGTCGTGAGCGACAAGGATTTTTTCGGGCGGGATTTTGAAGAATTTAGCGAGTGGGGCAACGGATTGCCCACTTAAATTCATAAAAGTGGCGGGGACTAATAACCGAACATCTTTTCCGTTTATACGGATGCGGCCGGTGTGACCCTTGTATTTTGGGTCGTTCTTGAGGGTTTCGTTGTGCTGTCGTGCAATGCTTTCAACAAACCAGGCACCCGCATTGTGTCGAGTGTGTTCATATTGTTGGCCGGGGTTGCCCAGGCCAACAATGAGTTCTATCCCGTCTTTCAATTTGGGTGCCTACTTTTTATTCGCTTGCTTCTACTTCTGCTTCTGCTGCGTCTTCGTCTTCGTCGCTGCCTTTAGGCGCGATAACGGTAACGATCGGGTGGTTGTGGTCATCGCCATGTGTAAGTTCGATGATCTCAACGCCTTCAGGAGCGGTAACGTCAGAAAGGTGAAGTGTGGTGCCTGCTTCAATTTCTGCCATGTTCACTTCAAAGTACTCAGGTAGATCTTTTGCGTAACATGATACTTCGATGTCGGTCATTAGGTGGGTTATTTTTCCGCCTTGGGTCTTAACACCGACACATGCTTCCTCGTTAAGGAAATGTAGAGGAACGTGCATGTGAATCTTGTGTGTTGCATCAATACGTAAAAAGTCAGCGTGAACTGCGTGGCCTTTTGCGGGGTGACGCTGAAGGTCTTTAAGAACAACTTGCTCTTCGACACCGTCAAGAATTAGGGTGAGGATGTGAGAATAAAATGCTTCATTCTCTAGAGCTTTGCTTAGTTCATTGGCACGAAGTGATACTGACGTTGGGGTCTTGTCAGTTCCGTAAAGTACGGCTGGTACTTTGTTTTCGAGGCGACGTAGGCGGCGGCTCGCACCTTTCCCCAGATCGCTTCGGGCTTCAACGTTTAGTGTAAATTCATTTGACATTGTATGTCTCCAGTTTTGTTTAATGTAAAGGCTTTGCGACCAAGCCTTTGGTTTTTGTTGAGCGTTATGCCTCCTTGGGGGAGAACATCGCGCTCAAGGATTCTTCGTTGTTAATGCGGCGTACGGCTTCGGCTAGCATGGGTGCTAGGCTAAGTGTGCGGATTTTGCTGCATGCAGCGGCTGCCGCTGAAAGAGGAACTGTGTCGGTGACAATAAGTTCATCTAGTTGTGACCCATTGACGTTGTCAATTGCTGCACCAGATAATATGGGGTGCGTACAGTACGCAACAACTTTCTTTGCGCCGTGTTCTTTTAGTGCGTTAGCTGCCTTGCAGAGTGTGCCGGCGGTGTCGACCATGTCGTCAACTAATATGCAGGTCCTGTCAGCAACCTCACCAATGAGGTGCATGACCTGCGCGTCATTGGCTTTTTGGCGACGCTTGTCAATGATCGCTAGATCGGCATCGTCGAGTTGTTTGGCTACTGCTCTTGCTCTTACTACGCCGCCAACGTCAGGCGACACTATCATGAGGTCTTCGTAATCTTGCCCGATGATGTCATCAAGAATAACCGGGGAGCCATAAACGTTATCTACGGGAATGTCGAAAAAGCCCTGAATTTGGTCTGCGTGAAGGTCGACTGTAAGCAACCTATCTACACCAACGGTTGTTAGCATGTCTGCAACTACCTTGGCGCTAATGGGGACTCGTGCAGAGCGGACGCGTCGATCTTGGCGTGCATAACCAAAGTAGGGTACCACTGCAGTGATCCTGCCTGCTGAGGCTCGACGTAAAGCGTCGGTCATGACAACTAATTCCATCAGGTTGTCATTTGTTGGTGCGCAGGTAGATTGGATGATAAAGACATCTGCACCACGAACGTTCTCATTGATTTCTACGGCTATTTCGCCGTCACTAAAGGAGCCAACCTCAGCTTGTCCCATGGGGACGTGAAGGTTATCGACGATCTGTGCGGCTAGCTCAGGAGTTGCATTACCACTAAATACGATCAAATTAGACACGTGGAGGCACCTTTGTTCAAAACGGGGATTATTTACTAAATGAGGTGGCTGGGCCGGCAGGATTCGAACCTGCGCATGACGGGATCAAAACCCGTTGCCTTACCGCTTGGCGACGGCCCATTCTCGAGGAGCTGTTTGGCTAACTTCGAGCGGCGTGTATCATACCAGAAGTCATACCAAAAGTTCTGCGATTTTTTAACTTTTTTTAACCTAATTTAGGTTACGGAGCCTTTATTTGTGAGCAGGGCGCTCTCATACAAAGGTGACCCATTGCGACCCTTGGTCAGTATGACGTTCAGATCTCCAGTTTCAAGGTTGAGACTGGATAGTGCTTTCGGCAGCTCTTGTAATGCTAGCAGCCCTGATTCCTTGTTAGGAAGGGGGCAGAAGCAGCAAGCGCCGGTGCCGGTAAGTCTAGCATCTCCCCAGTTATTTAACAACTCTAACGTCTTGTTAATTAACGGGAAATTTTTCTTGGCTACAGCTTCAAAGTCATTGTGACCAGCTCCATCCAAGAAGGCGCGCATTGTGATGGGTTTTGTGTTTCTTGTCAATTGTTTGTCGCGAAAAAGTTGTGCTGTATCTACATGGCAATTCGGGGTGGCCAATAGATACCAATTTTCAGGGGGGGATATGGGGGATAATACTTCCCCGATACCTTCGGCCCACGCACTTTTTCCGTGAATAAATATGGGGACGTCCGCACCGAGTGTTAAGCCTAATGCTTTTAGCTCGTGAAGAGGGAGGTCAAGCTTCCATAGTTGGTTGAGTGCGACAAGTGTCGTTGCTGCGTTAGATGACCCCCCACCTAGCCCGCCCCCCATTGGCAGGCGTTTTTTGATGTTGATGTGTGCACCGAGGGGGCATTGTGTTTTCTTTTTGAGTAACTGGGCGGCACGGTAGATAAGGTTTTCGCTATCAGGAAGGCCTGGAATGGACGGTGATAGGGTGATATTGCCTTCGGACTCAGTATTTTCGAAGCTTAATAGGTCGTGAACATCTAAAAATTGAAAAACTGTTTGTAGGTTGTGGTACCCATCTTCACGCTGGCCTGTGATGTGGAGGAATAGGTTAAGTTTTGCTGGGGACTGAAACAGGGAAGGGGCTGGCATAGGTGTTGTTACTCTTGGTCTAGAAGGATCCACTGTTTTACAAGTACGGTTACCTTAAGGTCATCGGAATAGATTTTTATTTTGTGAGGCAATGGTTCGCCGAGAGCATTCTGGTAGCGCTCAAATTGAAGGTCCCAGCCGCCTTGGCTCAGGTTTTCTATTAGCCCTATATTGTTAAATTTGACTGCTTTTTCCATTCGGGGTTCTGGTAAACCCTTAATCCAATAGAGGAGGTTTGAAATTGGGAGATTCCAGCCGGTATGCACATAGAGGAGTTGTTCGGGGGTTTCAGCAATGTAGGTACCATCACTGTTTTCCAGTTTTGCGCCAGATTTGTTTCCAGAAATAATGGTGGCACCTTGCCCTAAAGGTCCCGAGAGCGTGATGTGAAAGCTATCGTGAGACTGAATCCAGTCCAGGTGTGCGCTGCCACCTTCTTTGCCTTGTTTGATGCCAACTTTGCCTTTGATGTGCCATTCACCCATCAGCGTCAGTGCTTTTACGTGCTCCACCCATTTAACTGGCTGGGTAATGGGGGGGGGTGGAGAGTGAAATAGTTCGCAGCCGCTCATGAATGTGAGGAGTGTGAGAAGTATAATGCGTCGAATGAACGAGCGGCATGGTTGAGGCACTGGATGTCCTGTTATTTAACGGTTATCTAGATATGCAAAGGCAATCAGGGGGCTATATATATCTATATAGTGATTTCCCTGAACCTTATCATGTAAATAGAAGTGCGACGAGCTATTGCGTCAAATGTTTAATGGCTTTTTGAATAACTTCGCTGTTAGGTGTTAGCTCTAATCCTTGTTTCCAAATTAGCTGTGCTTCTTCTTTGTTGCCGGTGACCCAGAGTAGCTCTCCCAAGTGCGCTGCAATTTCTTGATCCTTGAATAGAGCGTAGGCCTTTTTGAGTAATTCTAGTGCCTTGGTATTGTCCCCCATCCTATATTTCAGCCACCCGAGGCTGTCAATGATAGCGGGGTCATTGGGTGAAAGCGTATAGGCTTTTTCAATTAATGTGCTAGCTTCTTCGAGTCGATCATTCTTATCTGCAAGCGTGTAACCAAGGGCATTTAGGGCTGCGCTGTTTTCGGGTTCTAGGGACAGTACGCGCCTAAGGTCTGCTTCCATTGGTTTAAAGCGATCTAATTCAGCATATGCCATTGCACGCATATATAAGGCATTAACGGAATCGGCGTTGTTCTCGATGATTCCGTTCAGTAGACCAATTGCTGCCTGATACTGATTGTCCTTGGTGTGTAGCTCTGCCTGGGCTAGTAGAAACTTGGTGGATTCGCTAGGGGCTGTTTTGATTGCGTTATGCAGTGTGTTTAGCGCGATACTGCTGCGCCCCTGCTGGTGCTGGATGGAGGCTATTTGTATTTGTGCGGAGCTAAAGCCTGGGCCAGGTTTGATTTCTTGTAGGTATAGGATTGAGTCATCCAGGTTGTTCTCATGCTGTGCGATACGCGCAAGGAAAAAGTAAGCTTCTATGGGCCTGGACCCTGAGGCAATGAGTTGCTTGAGGTGGCTTTTGGCGATATCAAATAGTGCTGACGCTTGTGCGATCTGCGCAGTGGAGAGGAGTACGATCGCATTTTTTGGGAAATTATCCGCAAGCTCGTTTAATTGCTCTTTGAGTTTAGGGAAGTCCTTTCGTTGTGCGAGTCCCCTGGCGTATGCGAGGCCGAGCTTTTCATTGGTTGGCAGTGCTTTGCTCTGGGTTCCTAGGTAATTGAGAGACCCTTTGGCGTTGCCGAGCTTTAGCATTAGGTCGCTTTTTAATAGGATGGCAATGGTGTAATTCGGCTCGATGGCAAGTGCTTGGTTGACGCTAACTTTGGCGTCGGACATGAGGTTGCTAATATTTTCTAGTATTGCCTTCGATATTCTGATTTGCGCGTTTTGGGGATGCTTTTTGATAATGCTGTCGAGTCGGGCGATGATTGCCAAGCGTTGCTTGCTGTCGGCTCTGGCTGTATCTCTCAGTAAATGGTCATAGCGTATTGATGAGGTGAGGTCGAGCAGAGCCTCTAGCTGGTCCAGAGCCTTGTCATATTGTTTGTATTTCAATAGCTGTTGAGTGGCGCTGATTCTTGCTTGAATGTTGTGGGGGTCTATGTCTATCCACAGCATTGATGTGTCCAATATAGCTTGTTGAGCCCCGATCTGTTGTGCTAACTGGAGTGCTCGAGCGGCGACTTGAGCGTCCCGGGTGATGTGAGCTTGTTTTTGGTAATAGCCCAATGCTAGGTCTTTTCTGTCCCGTTTATTGGCGAATTCTGCGACGAGAAGGTCGTGTAACGTTTCTTTCTCAAAGGAGCTTGTGATTCGCTTTTCTGGGGGGGTGAGAGGGGGGATCGCTGAGGCGGTATTGTTGCTCTGCTGCGTGGGTGTCGACGCGCAGGATGCTACAAATATAGTTACAAAAATAAGTCCAAATCTAGCCAAGTGGGTCATTTGGTTGCCATTTAACGTTGGTCATCATGTTGATGAGAAAAAACCAGTCTTCCTTGTTCATAAGGATAGATCACAAACTGCTAATAAAGTGAATAAAAACAGGAATATAACGGTAGTGCAAGGCCTACTATGGTTTGTTTTTGGTAAAATAGTTCAATATTCTTAGTATATTGTCCACGAGGGCATATATTTCGGCTCAAGCGATTGGGTCAACTTTTCATTGCCCAATAATGGATATCAGCTTTAATTTACGGAGAAACGACAAAAGTATTACGTAAAGGGCTCATATCCTTGTGCGAAATACGTATAATAGAGAGTTAGTTGATCTATTCAGTGATATAAGGTTTAGGTATTTTCAGTGTTACTAGCGTTTGGAATAAACCACAAGACAGCATCGGTTGATATACGGGAGCGAGTTTCGTTTTCCCCAGACCGCGTGCATGATGCATTAAGCATGGCGAGGAAGAATGCTAAGCTTAATGAAGTAGCCATCCTGTCTACCTGTAACCGTACCGAGGTTTATTGCGCGACGAGCGTAGAGAATAGTCACCGTTTGGTTGACTGGTTAGGGCAATACCATCAACTAAATGTCGGCCAGATACAAAAAAGTGCTTACGAATTTTGGAATGGTGCAGCAGTAAAGCATATCTCTCGAGTGGCCAGTGGCCTGGACTCCATGGTGCTTGGCGAACCTCAGATTTTAGGTCAGCTGAAGACCGCATACTCGGTTGCTAAAGACGCCGATACGCTGGGTCCAGAATTAGGGCGGATGTTTCAACATAGTTTCTCTGTGGCCAAGCAGGTTCGCACGGATACAGATATAGGCACTAACCCTGTATCTGTGGCGTATGCAGCGGTTTCTCTAGCGAAACACATATTTGCTGACTTAAAGAGCACGACCGCACTATTAATTGGCGCGGGGGAAACTGTCGAACTTGTGGCTAGGCATTTGACGGAGCAAGGGGTTCGACATATTACTGTTGCTAACCGAACGCTCGAGCGAGCGACTAATCTTGCAGAAACCTTTGGCGGTAAAGCCATCACGTTGTCAGAAATTCCCTATGAACTCGCTAAAGCGGATATCGTTATTTCCTCCACGGCGAGCCAGCTTCCTATATTGGGTAAAGGGGCCGTTGAATTAGCCCTTAAGCAGCGAAAGCACAAGCCTATGTTTATGATGGATATCGCAGTTCCGCGCGATATTGAAGATGCGGTGGGGGAATTGGCTGATGTGTATTTGTATACCGTCGATGATTTACAGTCCGTTGTAGAAGAAAACCGTAAGCAGCGTCAGCATGCCGCGCAGCAGGCGGAGACTATTGTTGATAATAGTACCTCTCGATTTATGGAATCGCTTAGAGGTTTAGATGCGGTAGAGACGATTCGTAATTATCGAAAATCGGTTGATGATGTTCGGGAGCAAGAGTTAGAAAAAGCCCTAATGGCCATTCGAAATGGCGCTGACCCAGAAGCTGCGATGCAAAGAATGAGTCGAGCGCTAACCAATAAATTAATGCATGAACCTTGTTTGCAGTTAAAGAAGGCAGGAGAGGAAGGTCGGGATGACCGCCTTAAGTGGGCCCAGAAACTATTAGGCATTCGCCGACACGAGCATTAGCGACTTTATATTCTTTTTTGTTTCTCAATAATATGCTCTCTACGACGCTTCTTTTTATGACATATGCGGCGCTGTGGTGACAGCAGTATTTACTTGTTATCAATTTTTAAGATCCAGTTGGACACTACATTCTATGAAAGAATCACTCAAATTCAAGCTAGAAAACATTAGCGAGCGCTACGAGGAAATTGGGGTGCTACTTGGCGACCCCGGCGTTATCTCTGATCAAAATAAATTTCGTAAACTATCTCAAGAGTATGCAGAGGTTGAGCCTGTTGTTGAGGCGTTCTCAGAATATCTTCAAATAGTTGAGAATATTGATGAAGCAAAAGCGCTGATCGCAGATAGCGATCCTGAAATGCGAGAGATGGGCAAAGAGGAATTGAAATCCGGCGAGGCTCAGTTGGAGTTGATGGGGATGACGTTGCAGACGTTGATGTTGCCGAAAGACCCCAATGATGGTCGTAATGTGTTTTTGGAAATTCGAGCAGGAACCGGGGGGGACGAGGCATCTATCTTCTCAGGAGATTTGTATCGAATGTACTCGCGTTTTGCTGATAATCGCAATTGGCGTATTGAGGTGATTAACGAGAATACGGGTGATCACGGTGGCTACAAAGAAATAATTTGTCGTGTTATCGGACAAAATGTTTACTCGCAGCTAAAGTTTGAATCAGGCGCCCATCGAGTTCAGCGGGTTCCTGAGACTGAATCTCAAGGGCGTATACATACTTCTGCTTGTACTGTCGCTGTCATGCCTGAGCCTGATGAGGTGGGGACAATTAATATTCGCAGTGAAGACTTGCGTGTCGATACTTACCGCTCGTCGGGTGCGGGTGGGCAGCATGTTAACACCACAGACTCAGCGGTGCGAATTACCCATATACCCACGGGCGTGGTTGTTGAGTGTCAAGAAGAGCGCTCACAACACAAGAATAAAGCTAAGGCTATGTCTTGGCTGAGTGCAAAGCTGCAATCCGCCGCAGAAGATGCCCAGCATAAAGAAACCAGCGATCAACGTAGAGATTTGGTCGGTAGTGGTGATCGTTCAGAGAGAATTCGTACGTATAATTACCCTCAAGGAAGGGTGACGGATCATCGTATAAACTTAACGCTATATAAGCTGAATGAAGTGATGCAAGGACAGTTGGGCGAAGTGATTGAGCCATTGGTGACAGAGTATCAAGCAGACCTGCTAGCGGCATTGGCGGAATAATACACTCCTATGTTAACGGTAAAACAGGCTCAGCAGCAAAATACACAGAAGCTACTCCCTTTTAGCGATACTGCAAGAATGGATGTGGATATCTTGCTTGGTTTCTGCCTAGATAAGACGCGTGTTTGGTTGATCACTTGGCCTGAGGTGGCGTTGACTGCGCAACAGTTAGCGGATTTTATGCGATGTGTTGAGCGGCGTATTGAAGGTGAACCTATTGCGTATATTGTTGGTGAGCAAGAGTTTTGGTCGCTGCCATTTAAAGTTAACGCACATACGCTAATTCCGCGGCCAGAAACTGAGTTGCTTGTTGAGTTAGCGCTGGAGCGGAAGCTTTTGCCTGATGCGAGCGTGCTGGACTTGGGAACAGGGAGTGGGGCGATTCCACTGGCTCTAAAATCAGAGCGGCCTCTTTGGCAGGTGAAGGCGCTAGACTTGTCGCAAGAGGCAGTTGACGTGGCGAGAGCGAACGGTGTGGCATTGTCCCTTGATGTTGATTTTGTTGCGTCCGACTGGTTTTCGATGGTGCACAACGAGACTTTTGATCTGATCATCAGCAACCCTCCTTATATCGACCCCCAGGATGCCCATTTATCTCAAGGTGATGTGCGTTTTGAGCCCGATTCTGCTTTGGTTGCCGATGAGGGTGGTTATGGCGATATCCGGAGGATTTGTGAGGCTGCAATGGGGTATTTACGGCCTGATGGGGTGTTGATGTTTGAGCATGGCTTTGAGCAGGGTGAAGGTGTGAGAAGCATTTTGTCGAAAAATGGCTTTCAAGGAATAGAAACAATCAATGACCTGGCTGGATTAGAGCGGGTAACGTTGGGGTGTAGGGTAGTAAAGTGATGCATGATGCTGTGTTGAAGAAAGAGCTTTCCGATGACCAATTGTTACGTTATAGCCGACAAATAATGTTACCCGCTATCGATATTGCCGGTCAGGAAAGAATCCTAAACGCAACGGCTCTGGTTGTTGGGCTTGGAGGTTTAGGGTCGCCAGTGGCGATGTATCTTGCGAGTGCAGGTATAGGGCGTTTAATCCTGGTGGATCATGATGACGTTGAAGCTTCTAATCTGCAGCGACAAATCATCCATGGAGAAGATACGCTCGGTGAAGCTAAAGTTGTATCTGCGCGTCAGCGTATTGGATTGCTTAATCCCGCGTGTGAGGTTGATGCTCACCAAGAAAAATTGACAGTTGATAATGTGAGTGAATTTGTTGCGCTAGCTGATGTGGTGATTGATTGCTCTGACAATTTCAGTTCTCGCTTTGCGCTTAATCGTGCTTGCGTTGAATACAAGACGCCTTTGGTGTCTGGTGCGGCGATCAGAATGGAGGGGCAGTTGTCCGTTTTTGACTCACGAAAACCATCTAGCCCATGTTATCGATGCTTATATGATGAAAGTGGCTCGGAGGACTTGAATTGTGCGACGAATGGTGTGCTGGCTCCGGTGGTTGGCATCGTGGGTAGTATTCAGGCGCTTGAGGCGCTAAAGCTTATTAGTGAATGTGGGGAGCCAGCGGTTGGCAAGCTAATGATCTTTGATATGTCAGCGATGGACTGGCGAAAGATGACGCTGAAAAAAGACCCTTCATGTCCAGTATGTGGGTAGCTAATCAATGCATAACGTTAGCTAGGCGCTATTATGTTTTTTTTGTTTGGACTTTGTCGAGCTGACATTCTGTTTTTATATAATTGATACACAGCGCACGCAAGTTCTCGATGCTACGTTTGGCCCACTGAGCTCGTTTTTGGGCAGCGGCTAACTTTCTTTGTGTCACCATAAGCTCTTCATCAATTTTGTTCATTCTATCGATAGAAGTCTTTAGGTCAGCAAGAAGAAATCGTAAGTTATCCGTTTTTATTTTTTCGGAATCGAAAGTGCGTCGGGCACTCTCTATGTTGACAATCTTACTCACTCGGGCACCTCCAGGGTGTAGCAAAGTAAAATGTACTTTAGGATATTAGCTTACCGCATTCTTCTTGCTAAGTATCAAAGCGAACTAGGTTGCCGCTCTTAGAAAGAGGTTGCCCAGCGGCCGCCGTATGAGAGGGTGTTTAGAGTAGTGTCGTCATAACTTAGCATACTGTCGTAGTCCAAGTAGGCAGACAATCCATGTTGAAAGGTTGCTGCAATACCAACACCAGAGTGGTACCAGTTGTTATCAAATCCGTCTTTTTGCACAGAGAAATTTTCCTGCCCTTCGGTGGAAATAAAGGTGCCATTAACAGCATCGTTTTGATTGTTGAGTTCTTGTTTCCATTCAATTCTTAAGTAAGGTGAAATGACCCCCCATTTCACGCTGTAGGCGTAGGAAATGTTCCCGCCTAAAGAGAGCGTTTGAGAACCTATTTTTTGTTTGTCCAGCCCTAGCTCAAGACCACCTCCCCCCGTTTCTTTGTATGCATCGATATGCCCTGAAAGGTAGCTTATATTAATTGATGGTCCGTAAGATAACGCGCCTGTATTCCAATTATATCCTCCAGAAATACTGAGCAAGGTTTGCTTTGATTTGGTGTCACCTTCGGCAGTGCGAGCGCTTGGGATAATATATCTATCTGATTTTATGTTGCTGTGAGAAAATCCGATGAGCACGTCGACATTCGAATTGTTTTTGTACCACGTACCATAAAACATAAGATTTTTAGTATTGACTTTCATACCGTCATCATTGTCGTCGAAGTTGATGTCGCTAATGTTAATGCCATAGGCAATACCACCAATAAGTTCTCTTGAGAATCGATAGTCAGTGCCGAGAGTGACGGCGTTAGCAGTGTTTTTAAATCCACGTTCAAGATTATTGCCGTCTCTTTTACCATCCGTAATCGAACCGTTGATAAAGAATCCCCATTGGCTGATTGTTTGTGGTGTGTCCGCCCCTGCAGTACCGCCGATGCTATCGGCAATGGCGTGTAGCCAGTTTCCTGAGAATTCAGACCCTTCAATAGAATAGGATAATCCAGATAGGCTTATTCCTGAGGCCCCACTTCTTAGTGCGTTGATGCGTGAAGATACATTGGATTCTTGAGCGCTTGATTGTTGCTTTACTGCGGTTGAACCTGCGTTGACTTCTTCAGGGTTGACCGAGGATAGAGCATCGAGTTTGTCGGCATCAGAAAGTTGGGAGTAGGTGGTGCAGTACTCTGGCGTGTTTTCGGATTCGAATACTTCGGTGGAACAAACTTGTTCATCAAATACCGATGCCGCGGAACCTGTTATCGTGCTATCAGTGATGGTAAACGTTATATTGCCGTAATAGGCGCGTGTTTCGTCTTCATTTTCTAGACAGTCATTTTCTGTACGCGTACAAGCTTCAGCGCCGTACGCGACGGTAAATGTATCGCCGGCCTCTGCGTCTTCTGATGGCGTATAGGTAATGCGATTACTTGTTAGGAAGGGGCCAAAGGAGCCCGAAAGGTCGTAACTTTGGTTCTCAAGTTCACGGTTGGCCGTTTTGTCTACGCGGGTTGCGAATACTGAACTGTTAATCGCTAGGTCTGTTCCTATCTTTATTACGAACCCTTCTGTGTCTGCGTCTATATCTGCACCGAAAGTGGTTGTTGTTAATGTTACGACGGTTGCTTTTCCTAAAGGCGCGTTATAAGAGAGGTTGGCATAAGCGGGTAGAGGCAACATTAAACTCGAAAATAAGAGCAAGGCTGTTAGCTGATTGATTGATTGAAAGTGCTTTACGAAATTCATGGAAATCCCTGTGTTTTGTTTTATTCCAATGGAGATTTTTGTCGTTCGAACATTGTTTGGCTCCATCATATTTATTTGATGCTTTATGTGAAAGGGATACTTTTGGTATTTTTTATTCTTCGTTTTTTTATGTGTAAATGACCCGCTGGTTTTCTTGTAATCTCTTTCGTGAGGCTGATTTTTTAGTCGCAGCTGGCGATTAATTTATTTTAATGGACGGTCTATAACTTTTGATGGATGCTTTTTAAAAGGAGGGTTGATTATACTCGGAGGGTAGTTGCTAACGAGTGATTGCAAATTAATAATACTGAGGAACGTTTATGTTTTCGGCGGCACATCGTTATTTATGGTTAAGTATTGTGGGAGTGTTGATTTCTTTTGAGGCAGGCATCGTTCAGGCTGAATTACTTTCAAAAGCAACGGCGGATGGTTGTAGCATTGAGAGCTCGGCGCAGCAATTGTATCCGGGGGAGGAGTTTACGCTGACAATGACTGCTTTTGGTGATAAGGCGGATATGGATATCGTCGAGAATGCGGGGTTTCTTGGTACACTTCATAACTGGGTGGGAGACTTGCCAGCAACACTGACGTTATTGGCCCCGCTGGAAAGCAGCGATTATACCTTTTATGTTTGGCGTGAAAATGATGAAAAGGTTTATGGCGGATGCGAGATTAGCGTCGAGGTTATAGCGCCGGAATATCACGAAGAAGTATATAGCCCTTCGTGTCACTTATTTGTGGAGAAAAATACAGAGAAAAATTTTCCGCTAGAAAAAGGTGATGAATTATTATTGTCTTGGCGTACTGAAAATACATCATCCGCACAGCTATTTTTAGCGCCAACTCGAACCCTTAATGTTGTCGACAATAATAGGCTGCCTGAGGGTACGCAAATTGTTCGTAATTGGTATGAGGAAGAGTATCGCCTGCAGGTATGGAATAGAAATGGACATTCATCTACGTGTATCGCGAATATTAATGACATAACCGAAAGACCGGTGCCGATGGTAGAAGAGGCTGTGTATGTGCGTACTACGGGAGATGATAATGGTGTTGGAGATCAAACCGATCCTTTCAAAACAATTCAGCACGGAATTGATGTGGCAGTACAAGACGATGCCATCACGCAAGTTTGGGTGGCTGAGGGGCGCTATGAAGAGCAAATAGATATTGATGGAAAATCACAAAATATCAGTCTATTTGGTGGCTTTAACTTGGAGGATTGGAGCGATCGAAATGTTGATTCCTATGAGACGGTGGTGACCTCTAAAGGTTCATGGGCGCTGCATGTGTCCGTGCAGGGGCAGGGCATCGTTCATGGTGTATCTCATTTTGCTACCGGTGTAACCCAAGTCATGGTGCTGCCCAAGGCGGGAGCTGCAATTTATGTGAGTTCAGCTGGGAACGATGGTGCAGAAGGTACTAGAAGCGACCCGATTCCAACGATTCAGGGAGGTGTTGATGCTGTAATGGCATTGAATCAGGATGGTGATAGCACTAACGATAAATCTCAAGTGTGGGTTGCTGGCGGTGAGTACAAAGAAAGCGTTGTGATGACTGGCGTCGCCGGCAGTATCAGTTTATTCGGCGGTTATAACCCTAGGCCGGGGCCGGATCAGTGGTTTCGCTCCATTAAAGATCACAAAACAATGATTAAATCCCCACACTCCTGGGCGGTTCGAGTGTCAGACTATGATGCTGCGAGTACTATTCAAGGCTTTTTCATCGAAGCGCAGGATGCGGTTGGTGAATCGTTAAGTTCAATTGGTATTGTGCTTAATGATATATCAGCATCAATGACGTTAATGGATAATGAGGTTACTACCCTCGCTGGGCGACACGGTAATGAGGGTCTAGCGGGCAACGCTGGGGGGGTTGGGCTTTCCGGCGAAGAGGGTGGCGGTACTACCGGAGGGAAAGGCGGTGACGGCGCACCTGGTTGTGAAGGTGGTCATGGCGGAGGAGGAAATTTTCCAGGAATGGCTGGTAATAATGGTGGCACAATCGCAGTGCCCATCAATAGGGCGTTGGCCTATGATTGGCGCGCTTCAGATGGCAAGGATGGGGTGGGTGGGGGATGTGGCTCAAGAGGTACATCAGGTAATGGTGGCCTTTGCGTGAACCCTTTCTGGCCGCTTGGGCCGCCGCATTCACCCGGTGGTGGCGGTGGTGGTGGTGCAGGTCAGGGAGGCTCTGGCGCCAGTGGCGGTACTGGTGGTGGTGGATCGATTGGAATATTAATTATTAATTCCAATCGTGTATTTGTATCAGGCAGTATTTTTGAATCTGGTTATGCTGGCAACGGCGGTGATGGCAATGATAATGGTGGTACGGGAGGACCTGGAGGACCTGGTGGGCCTGGTGCTCTTTGTTGGGGAGCTTTTGTTGCAGGAGGAGGTTTGACTGGTGGATGGGGTGGTGACGGAGGCGACGGAAAGGGCAGTGCTGGCGGTGATGGTGGGCTTTCTGCGGGAATTATACGAGTGAATTCATCTATTACCTCATCATCGCTGGCGGCTAATAAACACACCCCTGTCGAATTGGGAGGTAAAGCTAACGGTACAGGAGGGGTTGGAAGTGCAGGAAATGGCTTGACCAGCTCGGACGTTCATCTTGATGTAAGGTTAGATTAAGTAAAAGCAAACGATAGTTAATATAGGCAATAGCTTGGAATGAGCTATTGCCTATATTGCTTCTTGCGTCTATTTTAATTTTTGCGCAAGCAGCTGATTCACTTGTTGCGGATTCGCTTTTCCTTTTGATGCTTTCATGATTTGACCGACAAAAAACCCTATAAAGCGTTTCTTTTTACTATCTTCAGCCTCAAGGAATTTTGCCACCTGATCAGGATTGGCAGCTATCACCTCATCTACTAGTGCTTCGATGGCTCCGCTGTCCTTCTCTTGTTCAAGGTCTTTAGCTTTAATTATTTCATCGGCACCCCCTTCACCATTTAACATGGCTTCAAAGACGGTTTTGGCGCTTTTTCCTGTGATCGTTTCGTCAGCTATACGTTTTAACAACCCCCCAAACTCTTCGGCAGAAACAGGGCTTTGTTGAATATCAGTATTGCTTTTGTTTAGTGCGCCTAATAACTCGCTGGTGACCCAGTTTGCCGCTAGTTTGGCTTTGGCTCCAGACGTCGTCACAACGGTTTCAAAATAATTTGCTAGAGTCTTGCTAGCGGTAAGTACGCGCGCATCATATTCCTTAAGCTCGTATTCCGTTTGGAAGCGTTCAAGTTTTTGCCAAGGTAATTCAGGCAGAGCATCTTTTATGCCCTGAATAAACTCATCAGTTGTTATCACCGGCAACAAGTC
Organism: Gammaproteobacteria bacterium 45_16_T64; assembly: GCA_002162955.1. Taxonomy (GTDB): domain Bacteria; phylum Pseudomonadota; class Gammaproteobacteria; order Pseudomonadales; family Ketobacteraceae; genus 42-54-T18. Next base: position 383,927 of record MABD01000009.1, on the reverse strand, counting down.
AGGGTCAGGGAAGTAGCGATAGTCATTGGCTTCTTCCTTGCTGCGCATTGGGCGTGTTTCATCTTTATTGGAGTCGTATAAGCGTGTTTCTTGGTTGATCTTGTTTCCGGCTTCTAGTTCATCCATTTGACGGATCACTTCACCACGAATGGCTTTTTCGATAAAGCGGAAAGAGTTAACATTTTTAGTTTCTGTGCGAGTACCGTATTCTTCTTGCCCTGTGGGTCGCAAAGAAATATTGATGTCGCAACGCATGGATCCTTCCGCCATGTTGCCGTCGGATATCCCTAGGTACTGAATCAAGGAATGGATAGTCTTAACATAGGCGATAGCCTCTTCGGCGGAGCGCATGTCAGGCTCAGAAACGATCTCTAGCAAGGGCGTGCCTGCTCGGTTTAAATCGATGCCAGTCATGCCGTGATAATCTTCGTGTAGGGATTTTCCTGCATCTTCTTCAAGGTGAGCACGAGTGACGCCAACACGTTTGACCGTACCGTCTTCTAGCGTGATGTCCAAATGGCCTTCACCCACAATGGGTAAATCAAGTTGGCTTATTTGGTAGCCTTTTGGAAGGTCAGGGTAGAAATAATTTTTGCGTGCAAAATCTGATTTCTGGTTGATGTTTGCATCGATAGCAACACCAAAGGTAATTGCTTTTTTGACCGCGTCAGCGTTTAACACGGGTAAAACACCGGGCATACCTAGATCTACCAAGCTTGCTTGGGTATTGGGTTCTGCCCCAAAGGTCGTAGCGCTTCCTGAAAATATTTTTGACTGTGTCGAGAGCTGAACGTGAATTTCAAGCCCGATAACTGTTTCCCATGCCATGGTAATAAACCTCGTAAGTGGCGTGTGCGATAGTGGCGTTATTTAGTGAAAGCGTCTGGCGTGTGTTTATGCCAATCGGTGGCTTGCTGAAATTGATGTGCAACATTCAGTAAGCGGTTTTCACTAAAGTGGCTACCGATCATTTGTAGCCCTACGGGTAATCCAGCAGAGAATCCTGCTGGTACCGAGAGTGCAGGCAGCCCTGCAAGGTTAACGGCGATGGTGTAAATGTCGGAGAGGTACATCGATACCGGGTCATCGGCTTTTTCGCCGAGCGTAAACCCGGCGGAAGGGGCGGTAGGGCCCATGATAATGTCCACATCAGAAAATGCGTTATCGAAATCATTTTTGATTAAGCGACGGGTTTTCTGTGCCTTCACATAGTAAGCGTCATAGTAGCCAGCCGATAAGGCGTAGGCACCAATGAGAATTCTGCGCTGTACCTCATCCCCAAACCCTTCGCTACGTGAGCGCTCATAGAGGTCGTCGAGGTTTTTAGGGTCTTCGCAGCGGTAGCCGTATCGCACACCGTCAAACCGAGATAGGTTTGATGACGCTTCGGCGGGGGCAATTACGTAATATGCCGGTACCGCAAGTTCGGTTGTGGTTAGGCTAATCTCCTTAACACTGGCACCTAATTTTTCGATTTCTTTAATAGCAGTTTCAACTACCTGCTGGACGCCGCTATCGAGACCTTCTTTGAAAAATTCTTTGGGTAAGCCAACCTTCAGACCTTCAAGGCTGTTGTTTAGATCGCTGGTGTAATCGGGGGTGGCACGGTCCAACGAGGTGGAGTCCTTACGATCAAAACCACCCATGGCATTCATTAGTAATGCCGCGTCTTCTGCGGTTTGTGTCATCGGGCCGGCCTGATCAAGGCTTGAGGCAAAGGCAATCATACCCCAGCGTGAAATACTACCGTAGGTCGGCTTCAGGCCGGTAATGCCACAGAGGCTGGCGGGTTGGCGGATTGATCCACCGGTATCTGTTCCCGTGGCAGCGGGTGCTAGGCGTGCGGCAACACTGGCGGCAGAACCACCGGATGAACCGCCAGGTACATAGTCTGTGTTCCATGGGTTCTTCACTGCACCATAGAAACTGGTTTCATTGGAAGACCCCATGGCAAACTCATCCATATTGGTCTTGCCAAGCGTTACGGTACCTGCAGCGTTTAACTTTTCGACCACGGTGGCGTCATAGGGGGATATAAAGTTATCCAGCATTTTTGAGCCTGCACTGGTACGCACGCCTTTGGTACAAAAGATATCTTTATGGGCGATCGGGATGCCAGTTAATGGTCCGGCAGTACCTGCAGCGATTATTGCGTCTGCTTGCTTCGCTTGTGCTAACGCTAATTCATCAGTCACACTGATAAAACTGTTCAATTGTGGGTCTAAGGTGTTAATTCTATCCAGGAAGTGCTGTGTGAGCTCAACACTGGACACTGAGCCACTTAAGAGTTGCTGAGAGAGCTCTACTAATGTTTTGTTATGCATGGGTTTGCAGTCCTTGATTATACCATCAGGCGCCGAATCAACATCGGGGTTGTGGTATTGGCCTATGCCTGCAGGCAATGGGCAAATAATTTAGTCGATAACTTTGGGTACCAGGTATAAGCCGTCTTCTGTCGCAGGGGCTATCTTCTGGTAATCATCCCGCTGATTAGTTTCTGTCACGGCATCTTCACGCAATCGTTGAGTGGCATCTAAAGGATGCGCCATTGGCTCAATATTATTGGTATCGACGGCTTGCAATTGCTCCACCAAGTCGAGGATGCTAGATAAACTAGCGGTATATTCAGGGATTTTTTCGTCATTGATCGTTAAACGAGCTAACTTTGCGATCTTGGTTATTTCGCCTTTGTCCAGGGCCATGGGTCTCTCCGAGAGGTCGTATCAATTTCTAGGCCGTATGTTACCAGAAAATCCATCAGAGTTTGTGGCCCTTTTCGATCTCAGAAAAAGGCCTAAAATTGTGGTCAAAAGGGGGATTATCCGCATGCCTCATATAAAGTGCTACTCCAGCCTTGCCCAAAGGCCGCCACACTGCTAGAGTTGCCGGAAAATAACATGTTTTCAGGGGCTTAATGCTCTGGCCGCTAGCACCGAAGTTGCTGGCCTGTTTCAGGTAGACAAATCGTATATGTTTAAACGCCTTCGCGGCATGTTCTCGACAGATTTATCCATTGATCTGGGAACAGCCAATACCCTTATTTATGTAAAAGACCGTGGCATCGTGCTTGATGAACCTTCAGTGGTTGCCATTCGCCAACAAAATGGACAGAAGAGCGTGGCTGCTGTCGGTGTTGATGCTAAGCGTATGCTAGGTCGAACGCCGGGCAACATTACTGCCATTCGTCCGCTTAAAGATGGCGTCATCGCTGACTTTCATGTTACTGAAAAAATGTTGCAGTACTTTATCTCAAAGGTACATGAAAATAGCTTTATCTCTCCGAGCCCTCGAGTACTGGTCTGCGTACCATGCCAGTCAACTCAGGTTGAAAGAAAGGCGATCAAAGAGTCTGCGATGGGGGCTGGAGCGAGAGAAGTGTACCTTATCGAAGAACCCATGGCGGCAGCTATTGGTGCAGGACTTCCAGTAGAGGAAGCCAGCGGTTCTATGGTCGTTGATATCGGTGGCGGTACGTCGGAAATTGCACTTATTTCTCTGAATGGCGTTGTATATTCGGATTCTGTGCGTATCGGCGGCGATACCTTCGATGAGTCAATTGTGACCTACGTACGCCGCAATTATGGCAGCTTGATCGGAGAAGCTACGGCTGAGCGCATAAAAGAGGAGATCGGCTGTGCATACCCCGGCAATGAGTTGTTAGAAATTGACGTTCGGGGTAGAAATCTTGCGGAAGGTGTACCTCGCAGCTTTACGCTAAATAGCAATGAAATCCTTGAAGCGTTACAAGAGCCATTATCGCAAATTGTGAGCGCGGTGAAGAGTGCGTTAGAGCAGTCGCCTCCTGAACTTGCCTCTGATATTGCAGAAAAAGGTTTAGTGCTGACCGGTGGTGGCGCATTGTTGAGAGATTTGGATCGTTTAGTCGCTGAAGAAACCGGTTTGCCGGTTATTGTGGCCGAAGATCCTTTGACCTGTGTGGCCCGTGGTGGCGGGCGGGCAATGGAAATGATGGATAAGCGTGGATTTGATATGTTTGCCCACGAGTAAATACTAGCGAGAATAGCGTTTAGAAACCGGCTTTTGAGTTCAATTGCCGGTTTTTCTGTATATAGAGAAGCGCTAAGTATTAGCCACCAGGAGGAAAGACCTTATCAAGCCGATATTTTCTCAAAATCAAGCCAATCGTTACCGTTTAGCATTTTGCGCGGTGCTGTCCATTATGCTGATTTTTGTTGACCATCGTACCGATATGCTAAAACCGGTGCGCTATAGCTTGTCATTTCTTCTTGTACCCATTCAATATATATCGGATACCCCGGCTCGTATTGCAAGTTGGTCTTCTGACAGCGTTAAGTCACGTGAAACGTTGGAGAAGGAGAATATAGCGTTAGCGAACCAGGTTCGGTTGTTAGAGCGCCGAGTGCAAAAATTAGCGTCGACAATAGCAGAAAATAAACGCTTAAAAGAATTGATGAACTCTTCTGCAATAGTTGACGATCGGGTGATTGTAGGGGAGATAATAGGTGTAGACCCTGATCCGTATCGACACGAAGTTATCATTAATAAAGGGGCTAGAGATGACCTTTATGAAGGGCAAGCGGTGCTTGATGCCGATGGTTTGATGGGGCAAATAGTGGAAGTTGGCCCTATTACAAGTCGTGTTCTGCTTATCAGTGATACTACTCATGGCCTACCGGTGCATGCGAACCGCAATGGCGTGAGGGCAATAGCCGTTGGGTCTGGAGTGCTGGATAAATTAAAACTCATCCATGTACCCGATACCGCAGATCTGAAGGAAGGCGATTTGCTTGTAAGTTCTGGTTTGGGAGGGCGCTTTCCAAAGGGTTATCCAGTGGGGGTTGTATCAATGGTTAGCCATGATCCTGGGCAACCGTTTGCGACAGTGGAGGCGAGACCAACGGCGCATTTAGATCGAAGTCGGTATGTGCTGCTAGTCTTTGCAGAAGATGAACAGGCCGTTGAGAGTGAGATGCTTTCTGGGGGTGAGGAATGAGCCGTTCAGAGGGAAGCTTGGCGATAGCGTTTACCTTTGTTGTTGCGTTTATATTTGCCATCATGAGCTTGCCAGGGGTGCTGGAGTATTTGCGTCCAGAGTGGGTTGCGTTGATTGTTATTTATTGGATTATTGCCATCCCCCATCGCGTTGGTGTCATCATCGCTTGGATTGTGGGTATTTTCCACGATGTATTAGTGGGTGCAGTGCTAGGACAGAGTGCTTTAGCGTTATCTGTGATAGCGTATATTACTTTTATCCTTCACATGAGGATTCGAGTGTTTCCAATATGGCAACAGTGCCTCTCGGTTTTATTGTTAGTGGGTGTTTACTTGCTTGTGATGCTTATGGTGGAAAGGACAGTGACAACCTCGCATTGGACGCTGTGGTATTGGTTGCCCGCGTTATCGTCAGCAATGGTTTGGCCGTGGATTGTTCTCCCGCTGCGTTGGTTACGTAAAAGCTACGCTATCAATTAACGAGGAAGTTCAATGATATGTCTTGGTGGGCAATTCAACTAAGCTCCTTATATTGTGCATAAAATGCCCCTAGTAATAATAGGAAAGAGGAATTAGTGTGGAGAGAAGTCCAGAGCTGTACTTGGCGTCAACGTCGCCGCGACGATCTGAATTGTTAGCTCAAATTGGTGTCCAAATAAGCATATTCTCGGTCGATACAGATGAGTCACCTATTGTGGGTGAGATACCTTCTGCCTATGTGTTGCGTTTGGCGGAAGCAAAGGCACAGGCTGGCTGGGAATACATGGTTGCGAACCGCTTGCCAGAGCTCCCTGTATTGGGTGCGGATACTACGGTGGTGCTTGGTGATCGAGCCTTGGGGAAACCCGTTAACCAAGAAGATTGTATACAATCTTTGATGTCTTTATCTGGTAGAACTCATCAGGTGTTAACTGCTGTGGCCATTAAGAAAGCAAATGTAGTGGTTAGCGAACTATCAGTGACTAACGTTACCTTTAAAGAGCTCACTCCAGACTTATTGGAGCAGTATTGGCTTACTGGTGAGCCGCAAGATAAAGCGGGTGGGTATGGGATTCAGGGGTTTGGTGCTGTGTTTGTCGATAAAATAGAGGGGAGCTACAGCGGCGTTGTTGGTTTGCCTATAGAAAAGACTGTGCTTTTGCTCAATCAATTCAACGTGGGTATGTGGCAAAATATAAGCAATAGATAATGATCTCATAGAGAGACAAATTACATGAGCGAAGAAATTCTAATAAACGTTACTCCAATGGAAACACGAGTAGCAATCATTGAAAACGGTGTAGTCCAAGAGATTTTCCTCGAACGCGAAGCAAAGCGAGGCCTGGTGGGGAGCATATTTCAAGGTAAAGTCGTTCGTGTTTTACCTGGTATGCAGGCTGCTTTTGTTGACGTTGGTTTGGAGAGGGCTGCATTTCTACACGCGAAAGATATCTGGGTTAAGAATAAGGCGCCTACCGGAGATGGGGTCGAAGTGGTGCCTAACATACGAGACCTGTTGCAAGAAGGGCAGCATGTTGTCGTACAAATCACCAAGGACATGATAGGTACAAAAGGGGCTCGTCTTACTACACACTTATCGATCCCATCTCGATATCTTGTATTTATGCCTTTTAGCGACCACTTAGGGATTTCTCAGCGAATTGAGGATGAAGGCGAGCGTGGCAGATTGCGGACTGCAATTGATGAAATCTTGGAAGAAGAGAGCATTGAGCAAGGGCTTGGGTTCATATTGCGAACGGCGGCCGATGGAGTTGACAAAGAGGCTTTACGCGGCGATGTTTTATTTTTATGGCGGATGTGGTGTGGTATTAGTGAGCGCGCAAAAGCCACACAGAAAGTAAGTAAAATACATGAAGATTTACCGTTGTACATGCGTACGCTGAGAGACGAAGTCAGGGATGGTGTTGAAAAAGTGCGTATTGACTCGCGAGAGACTTATGCAAAAATTATTGAATTTGCTCGAGAGTACACTCCGAGTAGCGAGGCTCTGTTAGATCATTATCCTGGCGAGCGGCCTATCTTTGATTTGTACGGTGTAGAACAAGAAATACAAAAAGCGTTGTCTAGAGAGGTTCAGCTAAAGTCTGGTGGTTATTTGGTGGTGGATCAAACGGAAGCAATGACAACGGTTGATGTAAACACGGGCGCTTTTGTGGGGCATCGTAATCTAGAAGAGACGATCTTCAAGACTAACCTGGAAGCCGCGCAAGCAATAGCGCGACAACTTCGGTTACGAAACCTTGGCGGGATTATTATCATTGATTTTATCGATATGGAAGATGCGGAGCATCGACGCCAGGTTTTGAGAATATTTGAAAAAGTACTTGAGCGTGACCGGGCAAAGACAAAGGTGACGCAAGTTTCTGAGCTTGGGCTCGTCGAGATGACACGTAAACGAACGCGAGAGAGCTTGCAAAGAACGTTATGTGAAGATTGTTCTACCTGTAATGGCCGTGGGTTTATTAAAACCGCTGAAACAGCATGTTTTGAGATATTTAGGGAAATATTACGCCAGCACAGGGCCTACGATGCTGAATCCTATCTAGTGATCGCTTCCCAGGATGTCGTTGATCGCTTGTTGGATGAAGAGTCCGCTAATGTTGCTGATGTAGAGGAGTTTATTGGAAAGACAATTAGATATCAGGTGGAAGCGTTGTACTGCCAAGAGCAATTTGATGTGGTATTGGTGTAGAGAAAAGTAATTAGCATGATAATGAAATTGTCGCGTGTATTTATTTGGCTGATGATAGCGGTGTTGCTGGTTTTCACCGTGGGCTTTTCTGTGGGTAAAGAACTTCTGGAAGATATTGGCGATTTTCAGAGCGATATTGAGCGTTTCGCAAGTGAACAAACCGGTATGCAGGTACGTGTCGGATCCCTTCGAGGGCGTTGGTTGGGGATGCGGCCAGAGCTTGAGTTGTATTCGCTGGAGGTCCGAAAGGAAGACGCGTTGCCTGCGTTGTTTACGGCCAATAAAATACAAGTGCAGTGGTTAATCTTCGCTTCTTTCTTTAATTTGGAACCGAGAATTAAGTTGTGGGTTGACGGCGCTACCCTGGAGCTAGTGTTTAACGATGGTTATCTGTTACCCGCGGGTATTGAACCGCCGGAGCCAAGCGATACCGCAACGACAAAAGATGCTGCTGCGAACCTTCGGTTAGTCGATTTTATCAATCGGCAACCATACCTTGAATTAACAAATAGTGAAGTGAGGGTAGAAGGATTGTGGGCCAAAAAGGCTGTGTTAAGCAACGCCGATATTTTGATGGTTAATCGATTTGGTTATCGAGAAATTGATGGTCGATTCGATTTGTCAGGTCCAAGCGACTCCAGTATGCAGATGTACGGCCGTGTTCAAGGAGCGTTGGCGAATTTGAATACGCTGCAAGGGCAATATTATCTAAAGATGGATAACTCGCAATTGGTTCCCTGGATACCGCCTGATCTACGCGTTTTTGAGCACCTTCAAATAGAAGATGCGGCAGGTTCTGTAGAGCTATGGGCGCGAGTTAAGCGAGGAGTTGTTCATAGGGTAACCGCAAATGTAGCGCTAGAGAACCTGGCGGTACAAAACCTCAAAGACGGAAAGCGTGAATCCCTTGATGTGGCGAAAGGTACGTTACTCTATCAGCAATTTGCCAAAGGAAAGTCCCAGATAGTGCTTAGCGATTTCCAGATGGAGCATGAGTTGTTTCAATGGACACCGAAGCTATTATCGCTTGGTGTAGAGCGGCTAGATAATGAAAGCTGGTCATTTGACTTGTTGACGGATGAGGTCGAAATTGCACCATGGGTTCAATATTATGTTGCGCTATCCGATCCAGAAACTACGGCTCATCGTATGCTATTCAATGTCTCTCCAAAGGGGACTTTTGAACACCTCAATGTCAAAGCCAAGCTACAGCAGGGGGTTGTCGCTGACATATACGCATCGGGAATATTGTCTGATTTTGAGACAACTGCTTATGAATATGTACCAGGTATTAATTACCTTGATGTTGATTTTGAACTAACAGACACGGAAGGTTTTGTTGCTATATCGTCGAAGACACTCGCGCTAAATTATCCGGCGATCTTAAGAGATCCCTTGGCCATCGATTGGGTTGATGGTGGGGTTCAGTTTAGACGAAATGAAAAAGGGGTCCTAATCGAAAGTGGATTGTTGGCAATTAATAATGATGACTTACGTACGACGACGCGGTTATCATTTCAGTTATTTAACGATGAGAATGTGTCACCTCGAATAAAGCTACAAAGCACGTTACGTGGGCTTGATGCGAGTCTGCTACCTCTTTATTTACCGGCGGGTGTACTCCCGGACTCTCTGACTAAGTTTCTTGATCGTAGTGTTCATAGTGGACATATTGTGCGCGGTGATATTGTTTTTAATGGGCCGTTAGATTGGAAGCACCAGGAAGAAGACCTGAATATGCAGCTTGGGTTTATGGCGGATGGTACCGAGTTTGGATACCTACCTGATTGGGAGCCCGTTGTGGGCGCTCAGGCGGATGTGCTTGTGGATAGAGTGTTTGTTGATGCATATATAACTGAGGGCGTTTGCTACGGCATGACGTTAGAGCAGGCTGTGGTAACCACTCGTAATGATGATGCAGGGTTGCCTGCGCGTCTAGCTGTGCAAGGATACCTTGAAGGTGCAGCAGAGAACGGGATGGGGGTGTTACAAAAGTCACCATTGCGATCTGTCACCGGTGATTTTGTTGACGCTATCGATGTTCGTGGGGATTTGGGTGTCGATCTAGGTGTATCGTTAACGTTAGGAAGAGAAGAGCCGGATATTAGTGTTGATGTTGGTTTGTCTTTAAATGATGGGCGTTTTTCGATCCCCAAACAAAATATCGCAGTAAGTGATATTGAGGGGGAGTTGACGTTCGATTTGGTTAATGGTCTTAGGGCTACGGATCTGAAGGGAAAGAGCTTTGGCGGTGATTTGCAGGTAGTTATTGCCCCGGAGTTTGAGAACGCTGATCGTCGCTCCACTAAGATCGGTTTGACAGGTGACGCAGCGTTAGCCCAAGTGGATGACTGGTTGAACTTACCGTTAGTCGGGCAGCTGGAGGGTGTACTGCCTTACACCGGTACAATAACCTTACCGGTAGAGAAACTAGTACAACCTGATATTGCATTGCAATCATCTATGGAAGGCGTATCTGTATCTCTACCTGCACCGTTTAACAAAGAGTCAGCCTCAAAACGAGAGCTTCATGTGCGTTCGACACTGGGGGGAGGCGATGTATCGATATTATCAGTCCACTACGGGGACCTCGTGTCCTTTGCAGCAGAGAAGGAACTCAGCCGTTTGACTAAAGTGGCCGTTGTTTTTGGTGATGAAGAGGCTGTTCTACCGAATGAAAACGGTTACCAGTTAAATGGGGATTTAACGACATTCAATCTAAAAGAATGGGTTGAGATTGTTGCGGCATCGGAAGACAAGCTTAACATGGTTGAAGGCGCTACAGATGGTGATTCTTCTGTAGTGCTTAGGCCTTCATTACTTATCGAAGAATCCATGTTGTCCAGTCAATTTAACGTGGGTGAGCTCGATATATATGGTCAAAAGTTCACTAACACTACTATTGCGTCTTTGCCGTCCTCTGACTCATGGGATATTCAAGCCAGTGGCGAGGATGTATCGGTAAGGTTTGAGTTACCTCGTTATCTGTTGAACTCAAAGAGAGCGCTACGCGAGCAAATAACGCCGATAGTGGCTTCATTTGCTACGCTAAAAATTACCCGCGAAGCATCTCTCGGGAGTGATAAGCAGACTCCAGCGGATAGTGATAGGGAATTAGCAATATTAGACCCCACCGTGTTGCCGCCCATTAAATTATCTATGGAAAATCTCATAGTTGATGGCGAGGACTTTGGTCTTTGGGAGTTGCAGTTTGCACCGATACAAAATGGAATGTTGATTCAGCCATTGAGCGCGTTAGTGAGGGCGACCAACTTTAGTGGAACAGGCCGTTGGATAAGAAACAATCAAAATCAAATCAAAACCATTATTGAAGGTAAAGCAAGTGCGACTGATGTCGCCGATATTTTACGTGGTTGGGGCGTTGAACCTACGCTAGATAGCAAGAGTGCTAGCGCATCAATCGAAGCCAGTTGGCCTGGAGCTCCATTCGAATTCGATTTACTTAATGCTGATGCTATTGTTGAGCTACATATCGAAGACGGTCACTTTCTTAAGGTTAATTCCGGTGCGGTAGATAAATTTTGGGGTGCACTCAATTTCCAGACCATTATGAAGCGATTGCAACTAAACTTTGCGGATCTTAATAGTAGCGATCTTACTTTTTCCGATATTGACGGTGACCTGAAGCTGGAAAATAAAGTGCTCGTTGTTGAACGTATGGTCGTCGATAGCCCTGCGGTGGATATCACTCTTGAGGGCGATGTATTGCTGGATAAAGAAGAGCTCGACATGTCGTTGGATGTTGCGATTCCAGTAACTCGTAACTTAATATTGCCTGCGGCAGCGGTAGGTGGGTTGCCCGCGGCGGCAACGGCATATGTGATTGAAAAGGTGTTGGGAGACCAGTTGAATAAACTGACGACAGTTAAATATAGCGTCACGGGTAGCTTTGATAAGCCTAGTATTCAAGCAAAAGACAGTTTTAATGTTATTCCCAAACCTGTACAAGAATCTATCTTGTCCACTGGCGGCGATGAGGCGTCGAACGCAAATGTGTCGGCAGTTGAGCAAGCAAAAGAAAGTGAGGAAGGTTTATGAATGCCGTTGCAGCAATACAAATGGTGAGCACGGACGATGTGGAGAGTAATCTTCGAACCGCGGAATATCTTATCGCTAGGGCGGCGGAGAGAGGTGCTAAGCTAATTGTTTTACCTGAGAATTTTGCAGTCTTTTCGGCAAAGAAAATGCGTTTTTGGGCTGAAAGGGAAGCAGCGGAGCAGGTTTTTAGCGGCTTTTTGAGTAAAATGTCAAAAAATAATGCCGTCTGGATTGTTGGTGGTACTGTGCCTATGTTACCGCCAGAAAATTTAATAGAGGCGAGTGTTAGCCCTCGGGTACGTACAACTTCCCTTGTGTTTGATGATGATGGAGAGCTTAAGGGGCGGTATGACAAAATTCATTTATTTGACGTGGATGTTGGGGATGCCCAAGGGGCGTACTTTGAATCAGAACAGATTGAGCCGGGCAGTCAGCCAGTTGTTATCCCTAGCCCCTACGGTAATATCGGATTAAGTGTTTGTTACGACCTACGTTTCCCTGAGCTTTATGTTCAATTGGTCGCCATGGGGGCTGACATCATTACTGTGCCCGCGGCGTTTACTTGGAAAACAGGAAAAGCCCATTGGGATATTCTATTGCGGGCAAGGGCTATCGAATGTCAATGTTATATTGTCGGCGCGAACCAGGGTGGTGTGCACTCGCCAGTGCGGCGAACTTGGGGGCATTCGAGCATCGTGGACCCTTGGGGGGAGCGACTGGGGCAGTTGAATGAAGGTGAGTCGATATTGGTGCGTAATATCGATAGGTCTTATGTGCAGCAGTTGAGGCAGAGTATGCCGGTACAGCAACACAAACGTTTTACGGTTACCGCTAATACCTCCAAGGCATTGGCCGATGTGACGAGACAATATATTGGAGATGTATCTGATGACTAGTTTTGAAACTGCCACCTCCCATTTGTTAACTCCGTCAGGCCTGTCGATCGGTGACTTGGATGGGCTACTCTCAGGAGCGATGGTAAAAGGTGTTGATTTTGCTGATCTATATTTTCAACGAATCTTTAGTGAGGGGTGGGTGCTAGAGGATGGGAAAGTCAAAGATGGCAGCCATAGCATAGGGGGGGGAGTGGGTGTGCGGTCGATCTGTGGCGATAAAACCGGCTTTTCCTACTCGGATGCAATCAACGCAGAAGCTATTCGTAAAGCATCGGCAGCAGCGGGTTCTATCGCAAAATACTTGTCGGCGGGCAGATCTGTCGGGGCTATTCCGGTAATAGGGAAGGCTAATGTTGAGCTGTACTCTTCCATCAACCCTCTTGATTCCTTGTCTAGGAAGGAAAAGATAGATTTATTGAGTCGAGTTGATGCAGAAGCTCGACAAGCCGACTCTAGAATAATTGAAGTGACAGTGAGCCTTGTTGGAAATTGGCAAGCAATCTTGGTGGCCGCTAGTGATGGTACTTTGGCGACGGACATCAGGCCGATGGTTAGATTGAACGTGTCTGTTATTCTGGAACAAGCGGGGCGAAGAGAGCGAGGGAGCAGTGGAGGAGGAGGGCGGTATGGTTATGAGTATTTTGATGACGAGCTGGCGAAAGGTTTTGCGCGTGAAGCGGTGAGGATGGCGCAGGTAAATATGGATGCGGTGGATGCTCCTGCAGGGACGATGCCGGTTGTATTGGGGCCTGGATGGCCAGGAGTGTTATTGCATGAAGCGGTTGGGCATGGGCTGGAGGGCGATTTTAACCGTAAGGGCAGCTCAACATTTAGCGGGAGAGTAGGGGAGCAAGTGGCTTCTCCTCTTTGCACTGTGGTTGATGACGGTACTATGCTAAATCGTAGAGGGTCATTGTCCGTCGACGACGAGGGGGTCGTAAGTCAAAAGACAGTGCTTATTGAAAACGGTATTTTGAATGGTTATATGCAGGATAAACTCAATGCAAAACTGATGGGAGAGGCGTCAACCGGTAACGGTAGGCGGGAGTCTTATGCTCACTTACCTATGCCTAGGATGACAAATACCTATATGTTGGCAGGTAAAGATGATCCCCAGGATATTATCTCCTCCGTCAAAAATGGTTTGTATGCGGTGAATTTTGGTGGTGGACAAGTTGATATTACGTCTGGAAAATTCGTGTTTTCCGCAAGTGAAGCGTATCTGATTGAAGATGGCAAAGTCACTCGTCCAGTAAAGGGGGCTACGCTAATTGGCAATGGGCCTGAGGCGATGAATCGGATTTCCGCTGTGGGCCATGATCTAGGGTTAGATAATGGTGTTGGGGTGTGTGGTAAAAATGGACAGTCGGTACCCGTGGGAGTCGGGCAGCCAACATTAAAAATTGATGAGCTTACTGTCGGCGGAACTGCGTAGAGTTACGTGGTTCCACCGATACGAGGTCATTCAATCAATTTCTGCGTCAGGAGCGTCTACAGTGCCTTCTAGCTCAGACTGCTCCTGTGTTCGTAAGAACCGAAAGAGTAAACGACCTTGCTTATTCGATGTGTCGGTAGGTTGTATGAGGTTGCGTTCATGTTCTTTCTTAGCATTCTTAACGAGTTGACGTAACTTCTGCTTATCAATTGTTGGGTATTCGCTAATGACATTTCCAATGATGTCTTTACCGCCAGCAATGAGTTCTTCACGAAGCTCTTCTAAGTGGTGAAACGTCTTGTTGAGCATTTGATGAGCCGATTCAAATAGGGCAAATTGCGCGAGAATTGGATCTGGATCAATGTCACGCATGAGTTTACCAATGAACTGCTTGTGGCGTTTTAGTGCTCCGCGGCTCTTGATTCTACCCGCTTCTTCAATCGCGTTACGCAGGTTGTCGTCAATGGGCATTTTTTCGAGCTGCTTAGGCGTGAGGTCCAATAATTTTTCCCCCAAAGCTTGTAGGTCGTGCATGACCTGTTTTTGGGCGGTTTTACTGGGTAGCTCTTCGAGGTCTTCTATCGGCGTATTCTTTGGCATATGGGCTATTCTATATTCTCATGAGTGACACTGGGTTATGATAGCACAATCTGGTCCTAGAGATTTCCTTTGATGAATGTAGAAGAAGAACAAAAGCAGTTACAGGATTGTATTGATCGTGCATTGACCGAAGCGAGTTTGCTTGGTGCGACTCAGGCTGAGGTTGCCGCGTCTAGTGGTGAGGGCCTTTCAGTGAGTGTGCGAAGCGCAGAGGTTGAGACGGTAGAGTTTACCAAGAATAGAGGCTTTGCCATTACAGTATATACCGGGCATTCAAAAGGTAGTTCAAGTACGTCGGATTTGTCGTTAGAGGCGATTCGTCGTGCCGTGGCCGCAGCGATTGATATTGCACACTATACGGCTGATGATGAGTGTTCAGGGCTAGCGGCGCCTGAGCTGCTAGCGAGTGATGCGCTGGATTTGGATCTATATCACCCCTGGGACTTGGACTCTACTGATGCTGTTCGGCTAGCGTTAGATTGTGAGCAAGCGGGGTTGTCTAATCATCCTAATATTAAAAAGTCTGATGGCGCAAGCGTGAGCTCTTCTGGGGGGGTACGTGTTTATGGTAATAGCCATGGTTTTTTTGGGGCGGCGACGGGTACGTCCCATAGTATAGGTTGTAGCATGATTGCAGAGAATGATTCTGGTATGGAGCGTTCGCACTGGTTTTCTGGAGGGCGTGTGGCTTCTGCACTTGATGAGGCTGCGTTCATTGGAGATAAAGCTGCATCTCGAGCGGTTAAGCGTCTCGGTGCTCGTAAGATCGTTACTTGTGATGTGCCTGTTTTGTATAGCGCTGAGGTGGCTGGCAGCTTAGTCGGACACCTTATTGGGGCTATCTCTGGTGGTAATTTATTCCGAAAGTCATCGTTTATGTTGGATTCACTTGGTACCGCAGTAATGCCTCCTATTGTTTCAATATATGAGTTGCCTCAGTTACTGCAGGGTAATGCCAGCGCGTCATTCGATGGGGACGGTTTGGCAACCTATGAAAAGAAGATAGTGAATCAGGGGACGCTAGAGAGTTATATTATGGGGGTGTACTCAGCTCGGCGTTTGGGTATGCAAAGTACCGCAAATGCTGGCGGGGTGAGGAATTTGCGAGCGGCTAGCACGGGGCAAAGTTTGGAGCAGTTGTTTTCTGAAATGGGGACAGGGCTTTATGTGACTAGTTTGATGGGGCAGGGCGTAAACATGGTGACAGGTGATTATTCCCGTGGCGCAGAGGGTTTTTGGATCGAGAATGGTGAATTACAATATCCAGTAAAGGAAGTTACTATTGCGGGTAATTTGGCTGACATGTTTTTGGATATAAGTGCGATAGGCACCGACACTGATACAAGGGGCAATGTACAGGTAGGTTCCATGTTAATAAGCAAGATGAAAGTTGCAGGGGCTTAAAAGTAATATAGGGTAGCTAGCCCCAAGAATGAGAGGAATCCAATTACGTCAGTAACTGTGGTCAGAATAACCCCTCCCGCGAGTGCTGGGTCGATACTGAGTCGTTGCAATATCATTGGCAAGGAGGCTCCAGCGATACCGGCAACAATCAAATTAATAACCATAGCTGCTGCGATGATCATTCCAAGGCTGGGGTTGGAAAACCAATACGCTGCAACGCAGCCTACTACGGAGGACCAAATGCAGCCATTGATGAAACCAACAATAGTTTCTCTCGACAATAACCAGCGAGCATTGCTGGCGCCTACTTGGCCAAGGGCCATGCCGCGTATTACCAATGTTAAGGTTTGATTGCCAGCAATCCCCCCCATACTGGCGACGATTGGCATAAGGACAGCTAAAGCGACTACCTTATTGATAGTATCTTGAAAAAGTCCGATTACTGCGGAGGCAAAAATAGCGGTAAGTAAGTTGATTCCAAGCCAAGTCGATCGTCGTTTAGCGGTTTTAAATACGGGGGCGAAAGTATCCTCGTCTTCATCGAGTCCTGCCATGCTCATCAATGAATGATCTGCATCTTCCCTGATAACATCAACGACGTCATCAATGGTAATCCGTCCGAGTAGGTGCCCCCTTTCATCGACGACTGGGGCAGAAACTAAGTCTTGTCTTTCAAAGATAGCGGCCACTTCGTTGTCAGGCATATCGGCAGGGATTGATTCGATATCGGTTAGCATCGCTTCTCGGACGCTAATGTTGGGGTCGCTTACTAAGAGTTTCGTCAGTGGTAAAATCCCCACAAACTTATCTGCACGATTGACCACTAGCACATTGTCTGTCATAGCGGGTATTCTATTGTGCCGTCGCAAATAGCGGAATAATACACGCAAGCTGATATTTGGTCGGACCGTAATGGTGTCCGTATTCATCAGGCCGCCTGCGGTATCCTCCGGGTAAGAAAGTACCGCTTCAACGCGCTGCCTTTGTCGCTCGTCCATTGATTCGAGCACGCGGCGGGCCACTGGCCGAGGTAATTCCTGAAGAAGATCTGCAAAATTATCGGGTTCGAAATCTTCAACCGCATCAATGATCTCAAGGGCGTGCCTGTTGCGTAAAAATTGCGCCGCAATTTCTTCTTGTAAGTGCTGAAGGACGTCGCCTTCATCCTCTTTACTTATAAGTTTCCAGAGTATGTTTCGTTCTCTTGGTGGGGATGATTCCAGCAGGTGAGCGGTGTCTGCTGCTGGCATACCGTGTAACATATGGCGAACCTCTGCCAAAGCACCGTTGTCGAGTGCTTCATTGAAAGCTTTCATTTGGGCTTGCAAATGGTTGGCTTGAGCGTTCTTCGGCATGCGTATAACCTGGGTTCGGACTGCTGGTTAGCGCAGAAAAGTTTGAAATAGGCGTTTTGTGGCACTTAGTATGCTAAGTAAGTTTAGTCGCATAATTACAGTTATCACAGATTTTAAAGCGCGGGTATTGTATAGATTTAGCGCGACAAATTCTATATTGAAGTGTTTTTTCTTGCTTATCCGCAGTTTGGGAGGGGGACACTTGATGTACTAAAGGCTACTCGTCTTCGTCAAAGCGATTGTTGATTAAAGTTTCAACTGCTGCAAAAGCATCTTCTGCATCCGCTCCGGAAATCTGAAACAATAACTCGGTACCTTTTCCTGCGGCAAGCATCAGGATTGACATAATGCTCTTGGCGTCTGCCTGTTGGCCTTCTTTGTCGATAAGGATTTGGCTTTCATATCGAGTCGCTTCCCCAACTAACTTCGAGGCTGCGCGGGCGTGTAATCCCAGCTTATTTATTATTGTGATTTTTTTTTCGATTTGCATTGTGGTATCGACTTTGGTGGCGCTTGAGTATGACAGCTTATAGATCTCTATGTCTAGTCTGGGTGTTTGCAAAGGTATTTTCGAAGTGTTTATGCAGTGCTTCCGTTAGATATACGGAACGGTGATGTCCGCCAGTGCATCCAATCGCAACAGTCATATAGCTTCTATTGTTGGCGGCAAACCGAGGTAGCCAGCGCTCCAAATAACTGACAATGTCGCTGTGCATCTCTTTTACAGGCGGCTCCTTACTTAAAAAATCGATTACGCCTTGGTCTAGACCTGATTGTGTTCGAAGTTCGGGAACCCAGTAAGGGTTGGGCAAGCAGCGGGCGTCGAAGACAAGGTCGGCATCGACGGGGATTCCATACTTAAAACCAAAAGACTTGAATAGTAACGACATTCCTTGGCGTTCAGAGTCAATCCTTTGGTGAATGAGATCCCTAAGGTCATGTAAGTTTAGTTGGCTTGTTTCTATTTTTAGATCGGCGGCTCGGGCTATAGGGTCAAGAAGCTGCTTTTCTTTCTCGATAGCCTCGGACAAGGATACGTTAGATTTTGTTCCGGGGTGCTTGCGTCGAGTTTCACTAAAGCGTTTTAGTAGCGTTTTACTGTCTGCATCCAGGTAGATGATGTCGACATCAATATCGATGGGTTTGAGTGCATCTAGGGCTTCATCGAATCGTTGAAGTTGGTTTTGATTGTTTCTCGCATCAATTCCCACGGCTATCTTGGTAACAGTGGAGGCCGCCTCAAGAGTGAGCTGAAGGGTGAGAGCTGGTAATAGTGGTGCAGGTAAATTGTCGACACAATAGTATCCAATATCTTCAAGCACATGCAATGCGGTAGTTTTACCGGAGCCAGATCTACCGCTAATAATGATCAGCCGCGTTTTCGGTTTTGATTTCTCCATTCCCTGTCCTTACTCGAGCTGGTCTAACTGGACACAAAACAATCGTATAACGATCGGTGTCCTTCTGCCGATCGCAACGATGATGTTAGCCTATCGTCGTTAAAACGTGTAGCTATTTGGCTTAGTGCTTGTAAATGTTCTTCTGTGGAATTTTCAGGTACTAATAACACGAAGAGTAGGTCAACAGGCTCATTATCGATAGCGTCAAAGTCTACCGCTTGATCGAGTCGGATTAATGACCCCAAAACTTTGTTGCAGTGGGTAATACGGCAGTGGGGAATGGCAACCCCTTTACCTATTGCAGTACTCCCTAGTTTTTCGCGAACAATGAGGTTGTCGAACAGTTCATTAGCATCGAGTTCAGGGGACTGCTGAGCGATAAACTCAGCAGCCTGTTCGAGAACACGTTTTTTGCTGGAGCCTTCAAGACCTATGTAGGTTCTTTCTGGCGTGATGATCTCGCTTACTTCCATGGTTTATTTTGGCCTACGTAGACTTAGCGACCGCTGCCGTGCTTGTGGGCTTGGGCCTTTTCTTTGTGCTTGATAACTTGGCGGTCGAGTTTATCAGAAAGTAGATCAATAGCAGCATACATATCTTCATGTTCTGCATTTGCAAAAAGGTCTGCTCCCCTAACATGTATTGTAGCTTCTGCTTTTTGGCGTGTTTTCTCAAGACTGAGAATCGCTTTTATACTAATAATATCTGCTGAATGGTTCTCTAACTTCTCTAGCTTACCTGATACATATTCCTTTAGTGCATCTGTCACTTCGACATGGTGTCCACTGATATTTAATTGCATGGGCCACTCCTTCGTGTGGTGGTAAATGTTGGTAAGTGGGCGGGATTGCCTCTTACCAGGGTTCCGCGTTATGCGGGGATTCATCTTTCGTACCGTAATTTTGATTAGGTAACGAAAATGGAATGTGTTAGGCCATATACTTTAATGCATGTCTCTTTTTAGCTTAGCAGTTTAAATTGATAAGGCTTTGATTTGCCGTAAGTCAATTAGTTCTATTTCGATGCAAAAATGCATCATACTAGTCGTTTTCGCTCATTCGACGGTGGGATATTCATTGCTTCTCTGTATTTTGCGATGGTTCTTCGGGCGACCTTAATCTCTTGCTCTGCCAACAGATTCGCGAGCTTGCTATCGCTTAGTGGTTTTCTCGGTTCCTCGCGGGCAATGAGTTTCTTTATGATGGCTCTTATCGCTGTCGAGGAGCATTCTCCGCCGGAGGCTGTGCTCACATGACTTGAGAAGAAATATTTTAGTTCGAATACCCCGCGAGGTGTGTGCATATATTTTTGAGTGGTGACCCTGGATATGGTCGATTCGTGCATTTCGACAGCTTCAGCGATGTCGTGTAGAACTAGGGGTTTCATTGCCTCTTCGCCCACTTCAAAAAACTCAATTTGGTATTCAACAATTTTGGTGGCTACTTTGAGAAGCGTTTCGTTACGGCTAAGCAGGCTCTTCAGAAACCATCTGGCTTCCTGTAAATTGTTCTTGAGGAACGTGTTGTCATTGCTGCTATCAGCTCGCTTGATAAGTGATGCGTAGTTAGCATTAATCTTGAGGCGGGGTGATGTTTCTGGGTTTAGCTCAACTTTCCAGCGCCCTTTGTCCTTGGTGACAATGACTTCAGGTACAACGTATTCTGTGCGTTCGGATTCAATATAGGAACCGGGGTGGGGATTGAGTGTTTGAATGAGTTCAATCACCTCTTTTAACTTAGCTTCGCTGAGTTTGGTTTTTCGCATTATCGTTGCGAAGTCGCGGCTTCCAAGAAGTTCTATGTGATGTTCGATAACCTTTATCGCGCTTTCGCGACAAGGTGTGTCCTCAGGCAGCAAGCGTAGCTGTATAAGGAGGCAGTCTCCAAGGTCCCTTGCTCCTACTCCTGGTGGGTCAAATTGTTGTATGCGGCGTAAAACAACCTGGACTTCATCCAACGATATGCTGCTTAAATTGTCTTCATCATCAATCGTAGCCTCGCTGTCATCATCGAGTAGACTTGCGGGGTCAATACCAAGGCTGGCAAGCTCTTCTTCTTTGAGTCGAAATAGGTCGTTGATAATGTCGCTTTGCGCAAGTAAGCCAACGCGAATGTCTTCTAGCGATGACGTGAGGTAACCTCGCTCGTCTATGGACTCAAGGATTGCTAAAGCAATGGCTTGGTCAATGTCGCTCATTGGAGACAGGTTAAGCTGCCAAATTAGGGAATCATAAAGGGTTTCATCGGCGCTGTTGCGGCTATCTAGGTCGTAGTCGTCATCGCTTGAGCCACTTGGGGCAGGCATTGAGCCGCCTTGGTATAAATCTTCCCAGGCACTGTCTACAGGCAGTTCCTGGCCAACCTCTCCAGACTCCAAATTGACTGGGGCATCTTCAGCCCCTTTAGTTTGGGAGTTGTCGTCGTTATGATTAGCTGAAGCAGAAAAATCGACAATGGGTTCGTTGGTGTTGGAGTCGGATTCTTTGGGTTGAGTATTATCGCTCTCAGTTTGAGATTCTTCGGATTCCAGCATCGGGTTAGAATCTAGCGCCTCTTGGATTTCGGCTTCTAGATCAAGAGAGGACAATTGCAAAAGCTTGATTGCTTGTTGCAATTGAGGTGTCATGGTCAGGCTTTGACCGATTTTAAGCTGTAGTGTGGGTTTCATTGATACCTAAATATTCCATCGTAGGGAATGGCGTTTATTCTGCTGCTCACTACGAAATGCTCGTTTCCTGTGCCCCGCTATCTTGTCATGCCGTAGGGCAAGAGGAATAGCAATATCTCTTGATAATTCAAGTTGTTAGCTGGCGTTTTTTTGAACGCCTTTGCCTTTATTGTATGTGGGGTTCAGGGTTAAAGCAATTAACGTGCCTAAATATTTTTTCGGAATGAAAAGGGCTATTCTTAGATGAACAAAGCCCAAGGAATATGTTGCAAACTGGGCTTTTATCGGAGAGGAAGTTGGTTTTGTTTTAGGCAAAACTAGAGCTGAAACTGTTTGCCAAGATAAACCTCTCGTACTTTTTGATTTTCGAGTACTAGGGAAGGGGGGCCTTCGGCGATGATGTGCCCTTCACTGACGATATAGGCTTTCTCGCAGATGTCGAGAGTGTCTCTAACACTATGGTCTGTGATAAGCACTCCCAATCCTCGTTCTTTCAGTTGAGTGATAATGCTTTTAATATCGCTGACAGAAATGGGGTCAACCCCGGCAAACGGTTCATCCAAAAGGATAAAGGCGGGGTCGGTAGCGAGTGCTCTGGCGATTTCAACCCGTCTACGCTCTCCGCCAGATAACGCCATGCCTACGGAATCTGCGATATGTTCGATATGAAACTCTCTAAGCAGGTCTTCTAACTTTGTTCTTCGTTGCGCTTTGTTGAGGTCTTTTCTGGTTTCGAGGATTGCCATGATATTGTCTTTCACTGACAGCTTTCTAAAAATGGAAGCTTCTTGGGGGAGATAGCCAATACCTTTGGCTGCGCGGCCGTGCATTGGGAGTCGAGTAATATCGTAGTCATCGATGGTAATGGTCCCTTTGTCTTGTGGGACTATACCAATGATCATATAGAAACACGTGGTTTTACCGGCGCCATTGGGCCCTAATAAACCGACTACTTGGCCGCTTTCAATGGATATGGAGACGTCTTCTACGACGCGCTTACTTTTGTAGCTTTTCGCTAGATGGGACGCTGTCAATCTGCTCATTCTTGCCTGCGTTGTTTTCTGTGTTTGGGGCGGGGGAAGCACTCGGAGGTGGCGTTAGAATGACCTTAACTCGACCGGTCGTATCTTTTTGGTCGCCAGATCTGTTGGTCGAGGGCCCTGATGCACTCAGCTTTTGTTGTTTGATATCATAAGTAATGACGTTGCCTTGAAACAGGTTGTTATTTTGAATGACGCTGGCCGAGCGAGTAAGAGTAATTTTCTCTTGTACCACTTGGTATAGGATGTGTTCCGCTTTGGCTTCTATAGGCTCTTTTTCGGGTTCTGGTGTCTGAGTGAATTCGGCAAATTTCCCTGTGGCGATAACCTCTTCAACGTTGCCGCTGTTAGAGGCTTTGATTGTGAGTTTGTCAGCTTTTATACGCAGGGTACCTTGCGTTAGCACGACGTCACCTTCATAGACGGCAAGGCTTTTTTTGTCATCTAGGGTCGCTTTGTTAGCATTGACCTCGATTGGCTGAGTGCGATCGCTTTCTAATGCGCCTGCAAGATGTGGGGTGCATAATAGTATGGCGGTAAGGACTAATTTCCGTATCATTGATCGTTGTGCCATTTGCTTAAGGTGTAGTTTCATATCGACTCTTAACTTTCGATAATAGGATGATTTCACCGTCACGAATATTGACTTGCATACCTGTTGCGCGCGTGATTCCTGTGCCCTGGTGAATAGTAACAGGCTCATGTGTTTCTGCGTACTCTTTCTTAGGTGATAAGCGCAGCGAGTTTGTTTTTAGGACCACAGGAACAGCGTAAGCGTCGGCATCTTGTTGGATTGTGACACTCCCTCTTAGTTCAATAATGTCGCCGTTATTGGCGGTAAGGCCATTGAGTGCGACCGCATGCCATGTGGGAGTGCCATCCTCGAATAATAAGAGGTTTGGGCTCTTTAGTTGTGTAATGCCCTTTTCTGAAAAGTGTGTGGCTTGATCGGCTGATAGGCTGTACGAGGGGAGGCCACTGCTGTCATAGTTTTGCTGCTGTAGCCCAGTGACAATTGCGTCGGGGAGTAGGCTGGCTGACATTGATGGGCTGTCTGACGACGGCCTGTAATCTGTAAACCACCTAAGCAATAACGCGGTTAGTAAGAGCATTAGTCCGCCAAGTATTACTAATTTACGTTGGTCCATAGCGTGTGCTTGTTTATCCCTGTGAGCCGAATATCATAATTAGTGGACTGTTCAAAGGTAGTTGTCATGAATCGTATTTAGTTTATTTTGGCAATTAAGTATAAACTCACAAAATTCCCTCACCGCACCTTCACCACCATTGTATTGTGATTGCCATTGGGCGTGCTCTGCGACTATGGGTAATGCATCCGCAACCGTTGCGCCTAGCCCCGCAAAGCGAATGGCGGCTAAGTCGGGCAGGTCGTCTCCCATGTAGGCGACTTCCTCGATCGAAATGGTCAGGGTGGATAATAATTCCTTAAGTGCGACTATCTTGTCTTCTCGTCCCTGTTGTATGTGGCGGATACCTAACCCTTTGGCGCGCCTTTCAACTAATTCTGAAGTGCGCCCGGTGATGATGGCTGTATCGATATTATAATCATGTAACCACTTTATACCGAGACCATCTTTAACGTTAAATGCCTTAATTTCATCCCCAAGACTGGTAAAATAGAGTCGGCCATCAGTCATTACACCGTCTACATCAAATACTACAAGCTTAATGTTTGATGCTAGGGTAGATGTGCATTCAGGGGGCGTGTTTGATCCGTTCGACATTACACAACACCTGCTTTTAATAGGTCATGCATACTTAGCGCCCCTATAGGTAAATTATTATTGTCGACGACAATTAATGCGGTAATTGAATTGTCTTCCATTAAGTTTAGTGCTTCTACAGCAAGGGTTTTTGCACCGATTACTTTGCAACGAGTGGACATGACTTTGGTTATTTTTGTGCTGGTGATTTCAAGCTCCTGGTCGAGTGTTCTGCGTAAATCACCATCAGTGTAGACGCCAACCAATGTACCTGCTTCGTCAACAATGCCAGTCATTCCCAAACCCTTGCCGCTCATTTCAAGTAGAGCGTCTTTAATCGTGGCTGATGCCGATACTAAAGGAATATTCTCACCCGTATGCATAATGGTTTCTACAAGTAACAATAGACGTCTGCCTAAGCTTCCCCCTGGGTGCGAAAGTGCAAAGTCATCAGAGGTAAAGCCTTTGGCTTCTAGTAGTGCTACGGCTAGAGCATCACCCATTACAAGGGTTACGGTTGTTGAAGAGGTTGGAGCCAACCCTAGTGAGCACGCTTCTTGGTCGACGCTGACGTCGAGTTGTGCATCTGCTAACTGTGCGAGTGGAGATGTTTTGTCGCCAGTCATGCTAATAAGTGGTACACCTTTACGTTTTATCAGGGGAAGAATTGATGTGAGCTCCTCAGTCTTCCCTGAATTTGAAATACCTATCACAATATCATCTTCTGTGATCATCCCCAGGTCGCCGTGGGAGGCCTCTCCTGGGTGCACAAAAAAGGAAGGGGTGCCTGTACTTGCAAGAGTTGCCGCGATTTTCTTGCCTATATGTCCTGATTTTCCCATGCCAGATACGATCACTCGACCTTTGCAAGCGAGGATAAGCTCGCATGCATGAGTAAAGCCGCTACATATCTTCTCTTTGAGTGCCAACGTAGCGTTTGCCTCGATATCTATGACGCGTTTTCCTGCGGCTTCAAAGTCGAAAGTTGGTGTCATGTAATGTGCCTCTTTGGAGCCTTCGGGTTATTTCGCAACGCAGCCAATACCTTCTCTAGTTTGTTGCTTCAACATAGAGCATTGTCATATAGGCGGCATAACAGAGCAAGAATAGAATGCCTTGAGGCTTCCCAAGAGTACGCTTTTTTTGTGGGAGAATGATAAAGAATGCTAGTAATAGAGTTAACGCGGTCATCAACCCATAATCCCTAAAGAGAACCTCTTGTGATATGGCGATTGGTTGGACAATTGCTGCTAGTGACAATACCGTTAGAATGTTGAGAACATTTGATCCAATGATATTGCCAAGAGCTATATCATGATGCCCTCGGCGAGCACTGGTTATGGAGGCGGCCAGTTCAGGGAGGCTAGTGCCGATCGCAACGATAGTGAGGCCGATGATGATTTGGCTGATACCCATGCTGGTGGCGATGTCGACAGCCCCCCAAACGAGTAATTTAGAACTTACCACTAAAACGACGAGTCCTAGTACAAAGGAAACTACGGACTCTTTTAATTCAAAGTCATCGATTTCTTCTTCGTTACTAGCTTCTTCTGGGTGCTCTTTTTTGTAGCGGAATAAGAGAATGAGCAAAGCAAATAACATGGCAATGAGAATTATACCGTCTAGGCGAGAGAGCGTGAGATCCCAAAGTAGTAAGCCTGTAATTAGTGTCACTATTAATAGCGCGGGCAAATCTTGTTTGAGTAGCCCACGTTTTATCGGAAGTACCGCTATAAGAGTGGTTGCACCTAATACTAACGCGACGTTTGCAATGTTTGATCCAATGGCATTACCAAAGGCAAGGGCAGAGTTTCCTCCTGTTGCAGCCATAACCGAAACAAAAATCTCTGGTGCAGATGTACCAAGAGAGACAATGGTAAGACCGATCATGGCCTTTGACATGCCCCAGTTCTCTGCCAAGCCCACCGCTCCATCGACGAATTTGTCGGCGCTCCAAACAAGAAGAGCCAACCCCGTAATAATTGCCCCTAAGGCTAATAGCATAATAAATTACCTGGTGATCTATCGAAAAGGAGGTGAACCTAGTGAGGTGCGCCTTTGTCTGCATAGAGAAGGGCGCTATTATACGGACAAAACAAGACAACCACACAATCAAATACCAGTTTTAATAGGGTCTTTAGTCGTATGGTCAGGTTGATTTAATACTATCCCAATATTTTTGGTATTAATTACACTGTATTCCACGCTATTTGGCACCTATCCCAGATTGCATTGTCCAATCAAACTGTTATAGTTCGGCGTTTATACCCCCCCTTTGTTATATAGATGTGTGACATACAAGGAACCCCATGTCTGACAGCAATAGTAATTTTATTGAAGTGCGTGATCTGACCTTTTATCGAGGGGAGCGCGTGATCTATCAAAACGTTAATCTTGATATACCACGCGGTAAAATCACTGCAATCATGGGGCCCAGCGGGACTGGGAAGACGACCTTGCTTCGCTTAATCGGTGGCCAGTTAAAGCCTGATTCGGGGACTATTACTGTCGATGGTGAAAATATCCCTGATTTGCCTCGAAAAGAGCTGTTTGAGTTGCGGAGCCGTATGGGAATGCTGTTTCAAAGCGGTGCGCTTTTTACCGATATATCGGTGTTTGATAATGTTGCGTTTCCTCTTCGTGTGCATAGCAATCTGCCCAAGGACATGATCCGTGATGTGGTCCTGATGAAATTGCATGCTGTAGGGTTAAGGGGGGCAAGGGATTTAATGCCAAGCGAATTGTCTGGTGGTATGGCTAGGCGAGTCGCGTTGGCTCGTGCTATTGCACTCGATCCAGATTTGGTGATGTATGATGAGCCGTTTGCGGGTCAGGATCCGGTGGCAATGGGGGTGGTAGTTCAGTTAATTCGATTGTTGAATGACGCTCTTGGGCATACCAGTATTATTGTTTCTCATGATGTGGAAGAGACAGCTAGTATTGCCGATTACATATATGTGGTTGCGGATGGTGAGGTGATTGGTCAGGGTGCACCTGACGAAGTTTTAAACTCAGAGCAGCCCCGTTTAAGACAGTTTATGAAGGGGCTTCCGGATGGTCCGGTCCCGTTTCATTTTCCGGCTCGGGACCTTACTGATGATCTTTTGGCAGGAGTAGATAAGTGATTATCCAGGCATTACGGCGGGTTGGATCTAAAGGTGTGTCGTTTTTGGATACCTTTGGTGCGTCCGGCATGTTTCTATTTCAGTCACTCATTGCCATGCCAAACTTGAGAAATAGCTTTCCTTTATTGGTCAAGCAAATTTATTCGGTTGGTGTGTTGTCTCTTATTATTATCATGGTGTCAGGGTTGTTCATTGGTATGGTGCTCGCGCTGCAGGGCTACAATATTTTGGCGCGATACGGTAGTGAGCAGGCGCTGGGACAGTTGGTATCGTTGACCTTGTTACGTGAACTGGGGCCTGTAGTTGCCGCTCTTTTGTTTGCTGGTCGTGCAGGGTCTGCATTGACAGCTGAGATAGGGTTAATGAAATCAACCGAGCAGTTGGCTAGTTTGGAAATGATTGGCGTTGACCCTTTACGTCGAGTTATCGCTCCGCGATTTTGGGCTGGTGTGATTTGTATGCCGATTCTAGCAATCTTATTTTCTACGGTTGGCATATGGGGTGCATCGCTTGTGGGAGTGGATTGGTTAGGAGTATACAGCGGATCGTTTTGGGCAAATATGCAAGACAGTGTGCAGTTTACCGATGATGTTCTTAACGGCATTATTAAAAGTGTTGCCTTTGGTTTTGTCGTGACATGGATCGCAGTGTTTCAAGGTTACGATGCGGTGCCAACATCGGAAGGCATTGGTAGGGCGACCACTAGAACCGTGGTCTATGCCTCGTTGGCGATTTTAGGATTGGATTTTATTTTAACAGCAGTAATGTTTGGAGATTTGTAGGCATGCGAATAAGGACTTTAGAGATATCCGTCGGGGCATTTATGATGGCGGGCTTTGCAGGGCTTATATTTTTGGCACTTAAAGTCAGCGGTTTAACCCTAGATTCCGCGAGCGAAAGTTATAAAGTGAGCGCGAGCTTTGAAAATATTGGCGGTCTTACTGTACGCGCTAAAGTGACTATGGCTGGTGTTGAAATCGGTCGGGTATCTGATATCTATCTAGACAAAGAGAATTTTGTCGGCGTCGTGAATATGGATATCTATCAACAGTTTGATAACCTGTCAATCGATTCAACGGCAGCAATCCTCACCGCGGGTGTGCTTGGGGAAAAGTATATTGGCATAGTCGTGGGTGCAGAGGACGAATATTTGGTGGATGGGGATGAAATCGAAGATACGCAGTCTGCGTTGGTTCTGGAAGACTTAATCAGCAAATTTTTGTTTAACAAAACCCAAGAAGATTAGTTGTTAGCTTCTGAGATAAAGGCATCGCAATGACGGCATCATTACAGCAAATAAACCCCAAACGAATGGCGTTAGAAGGTGTGCTTAACCGGCATACCGTAGGCCCGTTGCGAGCCGATTTCTCAAAGTATCTTAAGGGTGCTGATAGCTGTATCGAACTTGATCTAGAAAAAGTCGGGCAAAGCACCAGCGTCGGGTTGTCGCTATTGTTGTGTTATGTCCGTAAAGCGAAAAAAACCAACAAAACCCTAACGCTGGTTAATATGCCCCACAAGTTGTTCGAAATGGCACGGGTAAGTGGGTTGGATGATGTGTTGCCGTTGGGATAACTGACGTTATAGGCACTGATTTTTACTGTCAATTAGGCTATGATAGCCGGCTTATTCAAATCTGAACGGGCTGTTTTCATGTGAACCACAGGTCACACCCCGCTTCTATCGTTACAGGTTCCGCATATTATGGATGCACAAGACATTATTGCCTTGGTTGAGGCTGGTATTGAAAATGCCGAAGTAAACGCAAAATTAGACGGTAATAGCTGTCAAATTATGGTGGTTTCATCGGCATTTGAGGGTTTAAGAACCCTGAAAAAACAACAGCTTATCTATGCCTGTCTGAATGAAAAAATTGCCAGTGGCGAATTGCACGCAGTGACGATGCATACCTACACCCCTGAAGAGTGGGAGAAAAAGAAGGTGTTTGGCGCACCATTCTAATCGGCCACCCCTGTCATTTATTCTCATCGTGTTAACTTCAGAGGCTCTTGTCGGCTTTAGGAATACTTAATGGATAAACTTATTATCACCGGTGGCGCTCGCTTAGATGGCGAGATCCGTATTTCCGGCGCTAAAAATTCAGCGTTGCCAGTATTGGCTGCAACGTTACTGTCAAAAGGGCCAGTTAAGGTCTGTAACTTGCCACATTTGCAAGATATCACCACCATGATTACCTTGTTGGGGCAGATGGGGATCGAACTAACCATCGATGACAAGATGGGCGTGGAGATACCGGCAGGTACCATTAAGGACCTCACGGCGCCTTATGAGTTGGTGAAAACGATGCGGGCCTCTATTTTAGTGTTGGGCCCGATGCTAAGTCATTTCGGTGAGGCGCATGTGTCGTTGCCGGGTGGCTGTGCTATTGGTAGTCGACCGGTAGACATCCACCTAAAGGGCCTCGAAGCGATGGGGGCTCGGGTTACCGTTGAGGATGGCTATATTCATGCCTATACCGACGGCCGGCTGAAGGGCGCGCATATTGCGCTGGATATGGTAACAGTGACGGGTACCGAAAACCTTATGATGGCAGCATCGTTGGCAGACGGGACTACAATTCTTGAAAATGCCGCTCGTGAGCCTGAGGTGGTCGATCTAGCCGATTGCATCAATAAAATGGGTGGTGATGTGCAGGGTGCAGGTACAAGCACAATCACGATCAATGGTGTTAAAGAGCTTCTCCCGTGTGAGTACACGGTGATTGCTGATCGTATAGAAACCGGAACCTACTTGGTGGCAGGCGCTATTACTGGCGGGCGAGTGAAGCTAAAAGACACCGACCCAAAACTTTTGGAATCGGTGTTGCTGAAACTTGAAGAAGCTGGTGCTCATATCACTACCGGTGAAAACTGGATTGAGTTGGATATGAAAGGTAAGAGGCCGAAGGCGGTAAGCCTTAAAACGGCGCCATACCCTGCATTTCCAACCGATATGCAAGCGCAATTCACGGCATTAAATGCGGTTGCTGAAGGTACCGGTACGATCACAGAGAATATTTTTGAAAACCGCTTTATGCATGTATCGGAACTGAGTCGGATGGGTGCAGACATACATGTTGAAGGCAATACCGCGATTATTACCGGTACCGAAAAACTCAAAGCGGCGCCAGTGATGGCAACAGACTTGAGAGCTTCTGCTGGGTTGGTGTTGGCTGGTCTGGTTGCGGAAGGTGACACTTTGGTTGATCGAATTTACCATATTGACCGTGGCTACGAATGTATCGAAGAAAAACTATTGCTGCTGGGCGCAAAAATACGTCGAGTGCCTTCCTAACAGTATCAGCAGAATACAGAAGAGAAAGGTTTAATCATGAGTTCAGGTATTATCATCGCGCTGTCAAAGGGGCGTATCTTAAAAGAGACGTTGCCATTATTGGCAGATGCCGGTATTGAGTTGCTGGAAGA
Source organism: Gammaproteobacteria bacterium 45_16_T64 (assembly GCA_002162955.1). Taxonomy (GTDB): domain Bacteria; phylum Pseudomonadota; class Gammaproteobacteria; order Pseudomonadales; family Ketobacteraceae; genus 42-54-T18. The sequence goes on along the minus strand of MABD01000009.1, from coordinate 353,131 downwards.
TCCGGGTAAGAGCCGCAAACTGATATTTCCCACGACCAATGAGCATGTCAGCATCGTTATTATTCGTGCGACAGATGTACCGACATTTGTCGAGCATGGCGCTGCTGATATTGGTGTGGCGGGCAAAGACGTGCTGATGGAGCATGGTGCTAGTGGGGTTTATGAGCCACTGGACTTAAATATTGCACGCTGCAAGTTGATGGTGGCGGCAAAAGTGGGTGCAGTTCAGCCAGTGGGTCGAATAAAGGTGGCCACTAAATTTGTGAATATTGCTCGTAGCTATTTCGCAGAACAAGGTAAACAGGTTGATGTGATCAAGCTTTACGGTTCGATGGAATTGGCGCCGTTAGTTGGGTTGGCGGATTGTATTGTTGATGTGGTTGATACTGGCAACACGCTACGCGCAAATGGGTTGGAGCCCACTGAGCATATCTCTTATGTAAGCTCGAGACTCATCGTCAATAAGGCATCAATGAAAACCAAGAATGACATATTGGATGGTCTTATAAAATCTTTGGCGGACGCCGTAGAGCGACGTAAACAAGATTGTTCGTAAATAGAAAATAGAGAACTCCCATGGCGTTGGAAATAAATCGACTAAGCACAAACCAATCAGATTTTGATGAAAAGCTAACGAAGCTTTTGGCGTGGGAATCTGTGTCTGATGATGCAGTGCAAAGCACCGTGAAAGAGATCGTTAATGATGTTCGTCAGCATGGCGATACGGCGTTGGTGAAGTATAGTTGTCGATTTGATCGTCTCGACATTGCCGATGGGGATGCGTTGGTGGTATCTAAAGAGAAGCTGCAGCAATCCTTTGATCGGATTTCAGATGCGCAGCGGGATGCGCTAATTCTTGCTGCGGATCGTGTGCGAGATTATCACCAGCATCAGAAACAAGAGACTTGGACCTATACCGAGGCTGATGGTACGGTGTTGGGTCAGCAAGTGACTCCGCTTGATCGGGTGGGTATTTATGTGCCGGGCGGCAAGGCTTCCTATCCTTCATCAGTGCTCATGAATGCGATACCTGCAAAGGTAGCGGGGGTTAGCGAAATCATCATGACGGTACCGACACCAGGTGGCGAAGTGAATGATATGGTTTTTGCGGCAGCGTTAATCGCGGGCGTGGATAAAGTGATAACCGCCGGTGGGGCGCAAGCAATCGCGGCGTTAGCCTATGGCACGGAATCCGTTCCTCGTGTCGATAAGATTGTTGGCCCTGGAAATATCTATGTGGCGACCGCTAAGCGCATGGTGTTTGGGCAGGTAGGTATTGATATGATCGCAGGTCCCTCTGAAATCATGATTGTATGCGATGGTAAGACTGACCCTGATTGGATAGCGATGGATCTGTTTTCTCAGGCAGAGCATGACGAGGACGCTCAATCAATTTTGGTTAGCCCGGATAAAGCATTCTTGCACGCAGTGGAAGCAAGCATGGAGCGTTTGTTACCGACGCTTGATCGCCAGAGTATTGCTGGGCGCTCGCTTGCTGACCGAGGTGCGTTAATTCATGTGGCCGATATGGATGAAGCGGTGGATATGATTAACCGAATTGCGCCAGAGCATTTAGAGCTATCGGTAGATGATCCGGACGACATGCGTAAAAAGGTGCGTCATGCTGGCGCTATTTTTATGGGTCGCTACACAGCTGAGGCACTGGGAGATTATTGTGCTGGGCCAAACCACGTGTTGCCTACCTCAGGTACGGCTCGATTTTCTTCGCCACTCGGTGTTTATGATTTTCAGAAGCGCAGTTCGTTAATTATGTGCTCAGAAGCGTCGGCGAGTGCGTTAGGTAAAACGGCTTCTGTTTTGGCGAGAGGAGAGAGTCTGACTGCTCACGCCCGCTCTGCCGAGTATCGGATTAAAAAGTAGATTGGATTAAAAAGGTAGTCGCTTTCGCGCTTGCAATCATTATTTTGGTGAAGGGCGGGAGCCGACGGTGGCTACTAAGCGATGTTTTTTACCTTCTCTAATAAAGCCAATGGCGACTTTTTCGCCTGGCCTCATGTTGGTTACCAAGGTCATGGCTGCTTTGGGGTCATCAATTGCCTTATCGTTAATATAAGTGATTATGTCCCCTGGGCGAATGCCAGCTTGATGGGCGGGCCCATCCTTAAAAATGCCCGATACCAATAGTCCCGGTGTATCAGGTAAGTGAAAGGTTTCGGCTATTTGAGGAGTGAGAATAACGGGTTCGATACCTAACCAGCCACGCACAACCTCGCCATGTTGGACGAGCTCTATGAGTACTTTTTTTGCGATACTTATGGGGATTGCGAACCCAATGCCTTGAGATCCACCCGATTTGGAATAGATTGCGGTGTTAATACCAATTAACTGACCTAGGGCGTTAATGAGTGCGCCACCGGAGTTGCCTGGGTTGATAGCGGCGTCTGTTTGAATGAAATCAACAAACGCACTTAAATTATCTTGGCTGCGCCCAAGGGCACTGACGATACCTTTGGTGACGGTTTGCCCGACACCAAAGGGGTTGCCGATGGCAAGGGCGACGTCGCCAACTCTGATGTTGCTGGGTTGCGCTAGCGTGATTGCGGGAAGATTGGGCGCTTCAATAAAAAGTACCGCCAAATCTGTTTCTGGGTCAGTGCCCACTACTGATGCTGCGACTTGGCGGCCGTCATTTAGGGCAACGATGATTTCATCTGCTTCAGAGATGACGTGGTTGTTGGTTACCACGTACCCGGCTTCGCTCAGTATGACACCAGAACCAAGGCTTCGCTCCATGCGCTGTCGTTTGGGGGCAGAGTTGAGCCCGAAATATCGTCGAATGCGAGGGTCATCATAAAGTGGATTATAACGACGGGTAACAATTTTGCCGGTATATATGTTTACGACAGCTGGCTGGGCGATATCTACTGCGTCAGCATAGGATACGGGCTCGAGCTGGTTACGTTGAGGGTGTCTATTGAGTGTTGTCGGTGTTAGTGAAGCTTCTTCTATCTGCACGACTGGTTGCAATGACTGTGGCTGTGGTGATGCGTAAAAAAATATATATAACGCTGCGACCAAAGAGCCGACTACCGCAGGAATAATCAAAAAACGTGTCATAATACCGCTATCCAGTAGGCGTAGAAAATGTAGATATGGGAAAGTTAAGCATGGTATCACCATTAGAATTGGAACGTGAATTAAACCAGCTCCTGAGCCCTGAAAAGTTTAAGGATTATGCCCCGAATGGTCTTCAGGTGGCATCCGGGCGGCCAATTACCGATATTATTTCGGGTGTTTCAGCGACGCAGGCATTAATCGATGTGGCGATCGAAAAGGACGCTCAGGCAATATTGGTCCACCATGGCTATTTTTGGAAGGGTGAAGACCCGCGTATTATTGGTATGAAGTACCAACGTATTAAGCGCCTTTTAGATCATGATATTGGCTTGTTTGCCTACCACCTGCCGCTGGATGCACACCCGGTACTGGGTAATAACGCGGAGCTGGCAAGACTGCTTGGCATCTCTGTCACGGATGGGATGGATCGTGGGAATCCTTACAGTGTGGGTAATGTTGGCGAATTTGATGAGCCAATGACAGGGCAACAGTTAGCCGATCGGCTTAATGCGGTATTGGCTAGGCCCCCCATCCATATTGACGCGCCAGGCAGGCCCATACGTTCAGTCGCGTGGTGCACCGGTGGGGCGCAAGGCTATATTGAGCAGGCGATTGAATGCGGCGTGGACGCGTATATCACCGGGGAAGCTTCAGAGCAGACGACTCACGTGGCAAGGGAGTATGGGATTCACTTCTATGCGGCGGGTCATCATGCAACTGAACGTTACGGAATTCAGGCTGTTGGTCGCTATGTAGCGGATAAATTCAATATAAATCATCAGTTTATCGATATAGACAACCCTGTATAGATTGTTGACTAATCGTGTTGTTATAAATATATAGCGGTAGAATATAAACAGTCGACGTAAACAAGGGTATAATCGGCACCCTTTTTACCAGAATTCTTTTTAATAGAATTTATTCGTCCATAGAACGTTAAAGGTTGCAAAAAATCGATGTCAAAATTAGTTAATCCCCATGGAAGCAAGGCGCTAATACCATTGTTGCTTGAAGGCGACGCGTTAGCGGCTGAAAAGGCAAGGGCTGCAAGCCTTCCACAAGTTGAGCTTAGCTCCCGTGAAACCGGCGATTTGATCATGCTAGGTATTGGTGGTTTCACTCCTCTAGAAGGCTTTATGGGCAAGGCTGATTGGCAGAGTGTTTGTGATGATATGAAGATGGCTAATGGACTCTTTTGGCCTATTCCTATCACTAAGTCGGTATCTACAGATGTTGCAGAATCCATCGCAGATGGTTCTGATATAGCACTGGTTGATGGCGAAACTGGCGAAGTCATGGGTACTATGACTGTCACTGAGAAATACAGTATTGATAAAGCACATGAGTGTAATACTGTATTTAAGACGACTGACGAAGAGCACCCTGGCGTGCAGATGGTTTTGGCTCAAGGTGACATCAATATCGCTGGCCCAGTTAAGGTGTTCTCTCAGGGCGATTTCCCTGAGAAGTATCAAGGTGTGTATATGACACCGGCCGAAACAAGGGCGCTATTTGAAGCTAAGGGTTGGAGTACTGTTGCAGCGTTCCAGACGCGTAATCCGATGCACCGTTCTCACGAATATCTTGCAAAAATTGCTATCGAGATTTGTGATGGCGTTATGGTTCATTCATTATTGGGTAAGCTTAAGCCGGGGGATATTCCTGCTGAAGTACGTCAAGAAGCAATAGGTACGTTGATCGACAAATATTTCGTTGATAACACGGTTGTTCAGTCTGGTTATCCATTAGATATGCGTTATGCCGGACCTCGTGAAGCATTGTTGCACGCGCTATTCCGTCAAAACTATGGTTGCTCGCACCTTATTGTTGGTCGAGATCACGCTGGCGTGGGTGATTATTATGGGCCATTTGATGCGCATCACATCTTTGATGAGATCGAAAAAGATGCGCTAGAAACATTGCCGCTGCGTATTGATTGGACTTTCTGGTGTAATAGCTGTGGTACTATGGCATCAATGAAAACATGCCCTCATGAAGCTGAAGATCGCGTATTGGTATCGGGTACTAAGTTACGTAAAGCATTATCCGAAGGTGAAGAGGTTCAAGATAACTTCAGCCGCCCTGAGGTACTTGATATCTTGCGTGCATACTATGACAGCCTAAAAGATCATGAAAAAGTGGAAGTGAAACTTACTGGGCATTCTGCCAAGTAAAGTATCACCGGCACTAGAAAATACCCCTACTAGAAGGATTTCTTGCAGGGGTATTTTTTTGTTTAAAATTTGAGGTTGGTGTCCGCAAATATTGCAGATATCGCAACAAACCCTTAGAATGCACGAAATGAGTGCGCGCGCACCATAATAATTATAATAACGCACCAATGGGGTTGCTGTGTATGAAGATGATTACTGCCGTCATAAAACCTTTCAAACTTGATGATGTAAGGGAGGCGCTATCTGTTTTTGGTCTTTCCGGCATGACAGTGGAGGAGGTGAAGGGGTTTGGTCGACAAAAAGGCCACACCGAGCTTTATCGTGGTGCGGAATACGTTGTAGATTTTTTACCTAAGGTGAAAGTTCAAGTGGCGGTTGTAGAAACGCAGGTTGATGGGGTTGTTGAGGCGATCATCGGTGCTGCTAAGACCGGAAAAATTGGCGACGGCAAAATTTTTGTTTCTGCGTTGGAACAAGCCGTCCGCATCCGTACAGGTGAAACAGGTAGTGACGCCGTCTAATTTTTATTGTTGATTTTTCCGAGATAATTATGAAAATTCTTAAGTTTATGTTGGCGGCATCTATGTTGTTGCCGGGCTTTGCAGTTGCGGGTGAAATTAATGTAGGTGATACCGCTTGGATTCTAACTGCTACTGCGCTGGTGTTGTTTATGACAATTCCTGGCTTATCGATGTTCTACGCGGGATTGGTGCGGTCGAAAAATGTACTTTCTGTTTTTATGCAATGTTTCGCATTAACCTGCCTGATGTCGCTTTTATGGTTTGGGGCAGGTTACACCATTGCTTTTGGTAGCGCTGATGTTGAGCAGGGTAAGTGGATAGGGGATTTCGGTAATCTATTTTTGGCTAGTATTGATATCAACAGCGTTAACGGTACCATTCCATCTGTCTTGTTTGTCGCCTTTCAAATGACGTTTGCGGTGATTACGCCGGCCTTGATCGTTGGTGGTTTCGCTGAGCGCATGCGCTTTTCGGCCATGTTGGTGTTCTGTTCGCTATGGTTGTTGGTTGTGTATGCGCCGGTGTGCCACTGGGTCTGGGGTGGAGGTTGGTTAAGCCAGATGGGCTTGCAGGACTTTGCTGGTGGTACCGTTGTGCACATCACGGCAGCGGTTGCGGCGTTGGTTGCGGCTATGGTTATGGGGAATCGTCAGGGATATGGCAGTGTGGCTATGCCCCCGCACAACCTAACCATGACAGTGGCGGGTGCGGGCATGTTATGGGTGGGTTGGTTTGGTTTTAACGGTGGATCTGCGCTTGCGGCTGATGGTACGGCAGCCATGGCTTTATTTGTTACTCACTTGTCGGCGTCCGCTGGTGCTTTGGCTTGGATGGCGATGGAGTGGATCAAGCATGGCAAGCCTTCGGTCCTGGGAATGGTCACGGGAATGGTCGCGGGCCTTGGGACAATTACTCCAGCTGCAGGTTCTGTTGGTCCTGCGGCGGCGGTAGTGATTGGTTTAACGGCTGGCGTTGTCTGTTATTACGCAACCCATTTCCTTAAGCAAAAATTGAAAATTGATGACTCGTTGGATGTGTTCCCTGTGCATGGTGTCGGCGGAGTTTTGGGAACCTTGCTTGCGGGCGTTTTTTGTTCGCCCGCCTTAGGTGTGTTTAGTGGTAATGGTTTTTCTGAAGGTATCAGTAGTATCGGTGGCCAGCTTTCAGTGCAAGCTATTGGTGTGGCTTCTACATTTATATACACAGCAGTTGTTAGTTGGATCTTATTGAAGTTGGTGGATAAGCTTATTGGTCTTCGGGTGAGCGTTGATGAAGAGCGCGAAGGGCTAGATTTGGTTCTGCATGATGAGCGTGGCTACGACCTGTAAATATTTGGTAGAGACCCTAAAGCCCTCGGTTGAGGGCTGTTCTGTTTTGGGTTGCCTTATGGGTGGTTGTCTCGATACTTCTTTGTGCGGCTCCTAGTTTTTGACGTTGATAGTGACTTTTCGTGGCTTACTTTCCTCTTGTTTGTATATTTCTATTGCTAATACACCGGTTTCAAATGATGCGTTAACCTGTGTGGCGTCGGCATCTTTAGGTAGTTTGAAATGGCGTGAAAAAGACCCAGTGGCGCGCTCGCTGTGGTGGGTTTTTGCTCCCCCTTCTGATGCTCGTGTTCTTTTGCCGGCGATCTGAAGTTGATTGTTTTCAACTTTGATGGAAACGTTCTCTGCCTTGATTCCAGGTAAGTCCATTAATATGTGGTAACTGTCGTCAGTTTCGCTAATGTCTACGGCAGGGTGCCATCTGCGTGTCGTCGAGCAAGTGTTGTTCGTTGCCTTGTTCGCGGTGCTATGGTCGGCGTGGCGACGCCATGCGTCCTGTTGTAATTGATCTAACACCTGCCATGGGTTTAGGGCTGATATGCTCATGCTATTACTCCGTTTGGAAATCTCAAAGGGGCGTTATTGCCTCCGTTGCTTTAAGATCTTGGGGGGTAAATAGGCAATTCAAGGTGAAATAATAATAAAGTGACTTTAATTGGTGGGGCGCTTGAAAAGGCGGTTTGAGCCCCTATATATAGGGCCGCAAGGATGAAGAAAGGAGCCTAAGCTCCTTTCTTTTTATCACTAATACTCATTTAGTTTGGTGCGATTAATTTGCGCCTGGGTGAGGTTCTGCTGGTTCCTGTAAACGAAAACCTTCGTCAAGCGTACCTTGTTCTTTTGGGTCTTTTTTTGGCGCGTAATCCCTTGGTGGAGCGGCGGCTTCCCCTGCAAATGCCGCGTCCTCTTCTGTTTCGTCCTCTACCGGCGGCTGAATTTCAAGAGTGGTGAATTCAGTTTTTTCGGAGGGTAGGGCTTCCAAGTTGGCGTCTTCTATATCGAAGCTTTTTGGTGGCTCCGAGAAGGAAGTGGCGGCATTTTCTAAGTGTTTTTGTACTGAGATGTAGTTGTCCGTAAGATCGTTTACGAGGTTGGCAGTCTTGTTGAAATGTTGGTTTACATTCTCTCTGTATGCCGTAAATTCTTCTTGGAGTTCGCGCATTTGTTTTTCAACAGAGCTTTCTGCCCTCTGTTTAGATAGGCCAAAGTAACAAGCAATAGCGCCGGCTGCTGCACCTATGATAAAACAGGCTATTTCAATTAATCCCATGTGTCGCTCCTAATCGTTACAGGTGTGATCCGATGGTTCACTATTTTTTGCGATATCGTCCATTCGGATTTTAAGAATTCTCGCTTATTTTGATAATATAATCATATTCTTAAATAAGACAGCCATAAACCTGCTGCGCTCTACATTTAAAGATGCAGTATGTAACAATTTACTAGAAATCGGCCAAATTGGTCAGTGTTTGAATAATAAGGTGAGAATGATGTCGAATTTCCCAGTAGGCGAGAGCCGCTTTTTTATTTCCGGAGAGTGCGGTCAGCTGCAGGTGTCTACTATGTCGCCTGTTTCTGCACCTGAATTGGTCGAGGAGTCTGGTGTGGTGGTTATTGTGTGTCACCCTCACTCGCTTATGGGTGGGACGATGAATAACAAGGTGGTGCATACCATAGCGCGATGCCACCGAGATTTGGGGCATCGCGTGGTGCGGTTTAATTTTCGCGGTGTTGAAAAGAGCGAAGGTGAATATGCTGAAGGTATTGGGGAAGTTGGGGATGTTTTGGCAGTTATGGCCTGGGTAAAGGCTGCAAGGCCTAAAGACCGCATTGTGCTGGCTGGATTTTCTTTTGGTTCGTATGTTGCCTCGAGAGCGCTTGGGGAGGCGTTGGCGCAAGGTTATCCCGTGGTGTCGTTATTGTTGGTTGCGCCGGCGGTGGTTAATTATGATTTTGAAAACTATACCCATTTTGAGGTGCCCATGGGCATGATTGTGGGGGGCGACGATGAAGTGGTTGAGCCTGAGGCAATCTATCGATGGTTTGAATCAGTGACTTCTACAAAAGAGCAGCAGATTATTGATGGTGCAGGGCACTTCTTTCATGGCCGATTAACAGAGTTGAAGACGCTGGTTGAGCGATTGGCAGGCTAGGCCCTGCACCGGTTTAACCATAGACAATAGGACTTGGCTTCGTTAGAGTGTCGCGAAATTGGCCAGCTCCGTTATGGGCTTGGCCGTATTAATTTGCCTGTATTTAATGGTGACGATTATGAGCCCTTTAGAAATGTACCAACGTGATCTGGAGCGGCCAGATTTTAGTTACGATGAAGCCCAGGAACAGGCTGTAAAGCACCTTGATCGCCTGTATGTGGATTTGGTGGAGCGTCATGAGGCTAAGCCGGCGGGGCTTTTTTCGAAATTTAGAGGCAGATCGAAGGCGGCACAGAATACGCCGGCCATAGGGTTGTATTTTTGGGGAGGGGTAGGTCGGGGTAAAACCTATTTGGTCGATACTTTTTTCGAAAGCTTGCCCTTTGAGCAGAAGATGCGCATCCATTTTCACCGCTTCATGCAGAGGATACATCGTGACCTGACCGACCTCCAGGGGAGTAGCGATCCGTTGTCTATTGTGGCGGATAAGCTTGCAAAGGAGGCGAGAGTTATTTGCTTCGACGAGTTTTTTGTCTCTGACATTACTGATGCAATGATTTTAGCGGGAATGATGGAGCAGCTATTTGCCAGGGGCGTGACGTTGGTTGCGACCTCAAATATCGTACCTGATCGTCTTTACGAAAACGGGCTGCAGCGAGCACGATTTATGCCTGCGATCGAACTTATCAATAAATACACAGAAATTGTCAATGTCGATAGTGGGATAGACTATCGGTTGAGGGCTCTGGAGAAAGCGGAGATTTTTCATTCACCACTGGATGAGGCTGCAATAAGCAGTCTTCAGAAGAGCTTTGACTCGTTGGCACCTGAGCCTGGTCACCCCAAAGAAAGTATTGACATAGAAGGTCGTTCTATTGAAACCATTGCGGTGGCTGACGATGTGCTTTGGTGTGACTTTTATGCGTTGTGTGATGGTCCGAGAAGCCAGAATGACTATATTGAGCTGTCCCGAATCTATCACGCGGTATTGATCTCCAATGTGCCGGTGATGAACGGTGCGACGGATGACTTGGCGAGGCGCTTTATTAATCTTGTGGATGAATTTTATGATCGCAACGTGAAGCTAATCATGTCTGCTGAAGCGCCGATAGAGCACTTGTACCGGGGCGGGCGGCTGGAATTCGAGTTTGAGAGAACGCAGAGCCGCTTGCTTGAAATGCAATCGCACGAATACCTTGGTAGAGAGCACAAACCTTAATTTGCATAGACAGAAGCCTATTTATACGAAAAAGACAGGACAGATTTGATATAAGTGGCTGACGTGGCAGAAAGTCTTTGATACAATGCGCCGAAATCTGCAGCGGCCATCGTGTCGCGTACGTTAGCATGCAGTGCTAGTTGAGACGTATAGTCTACACTACGCTAAATATGTGAGTTTTATGAAATAGCGAGTCCCCCCGTAAGATTTTCCTCTCGTTCACTAGTAAACTCAGAAATCATTAGAAAATTACTTGTCAAATTATGGCAGGTTGGGTAGTATTCGCGCTCTTCATGAGTCAGTGAATCATGACCAAGTATTCTAGGGTAGAATAGATGAAAACTTATAGTGCTAAACCAGAGACAGTTGAACGTGACTGGTATGTAGTTGATGCGGAAGGCAAAACATTAGGCCGTCTTGCTACAGAAATCGCTTTGCGCTTGCGTGGCAAGCACAAGCCTGTATACACACCTCATGTTGATACTGGCGACTACATCATTGTTATTAACGCTGAGAAAGTTGCGGTAACCGGCAAAAAGCGTACTGATAAAATATACTACAGCCACACCGGGTATCCTGGTGGTCTGAAGTCAATGAGCTTCGAGAAGCTTAATGCGCATAAGCCTGAGTTGATCATTGAATCAGCAGTAAAAGGTATGCTTCCTCACAATCCTTTAGGTCGTGCGATGTTCCGCAAGCTTAAGGTATATGCAGGTAGCGAACATAATCATGCGGCTCAGCAGCCTAAAGAATTGAATATCTAAGAGACGGAAGCGAAATCGTGGAAACAAATTACGGTACAGGTCGACGCAAGAGCTCCACTGCACGGGTATTCCTACGTGCGGGCTCTGGTAGCATTAACGTCAATGGTCGTCCATTGGATGACTATTTTGGTCGTGAAACTTCTCGAATGGTTGTTCGTCAGCCATTAGAGCTTGTAGAGATGACTGAAAAATTTGATATTACAGTGACAGTGAAAGGTGGTGGTAACAACGGTCAAGCCGGTGCTATTCGTCACGGAATCACTCGTGCACTTATCGAGTTTGATGAGACATTACGTAGCCCTCTTCGTAAGGCTGGTTATGTGACTCGTGACGCTCGTGCAGTAGAACGTAAGAAAGTGGGTCTGCGTAAAGCACGTAAGAAGCCACAGTTCTCGAAGCGTTAATCAGTCTGCTCTGCTTGTTGGCAGAGCTGCTGGTACAAAAAGCCCAAAACAATGTTTTGGGCTTTTTTTTGCCTGATTTTTATGGGTGCGTCGACCTATGAGTCGTTCTAGGTGTTTTTTCTTTGAATTCCTTAGCTTATTTGTTCGTTACCTTGTAACTAATGTGTAATTTCATTACTATTGCGGCGTAAATTTTTTATGAGTATACAGGGGTTGTGCGCCTAAATTTTGGTGTGTGATGACTGTGAATTCCTTTGGAGAGAGGTCAATGAGTACTGACAGCGTAAATGAGGGGCGTCGCCGATTTTGGATTGGTGCTACCTCAGTGGTAGGCGCTGCTGGCGCGGTAGGTGTTGCGGTTCCATTCGTTAAGTCGTGGAACCCTAGTGCTAAAGCCAAATCAGCAGGGGCTCCTGTAGTGGTCGATATTAGTAAGCTTGAGGCAGGGCAAAAGATGACCGTTGAATGGCAGGGTAAACCTGTCTGGATCGTTCGACGTACTGTAGAGTCTATGAAGATGTTGGCTGAAGTGGAGGGTAACTTGAGAGACCCCGCTTCAAACGACAGCAATCAGCCTGAATATACGAAGAATCAGGGGCGTTCAATTGAATCCCATTCTGATATTGTAATATTGGTTGGTATTTGTACTCACCTTGGTTGCTCTCCGTTGTACCGTCCTGATGTGGGTGCAGCAGATTTAGGTGGTGATGAATGGAAGGGTGGTTTTTTCTGTCCTTGTCACGGTTCTAAATTCGATTTGTCAGGCCGGGTGTATCAAGGCGTTCCTGCGCCGCTAAACTTGGTTGTACCTTCTTATTATTACGTGTCTGAATCCGTAGTAAAGATTGGTGAAGATGGGGAGGCTACGTAATGAGTAAGTTTCAAAGTCTAATGACTTGGGTTGATGATCGCTTCCCTGCAACCAGAATGTTCGAAGATCACATGAGCAAGTATTATGCTCCTAAGAACTTCAATTTTTGGTATTTTTTCGGTGTTCTTTCGATGGTAATGCTGGTTAACCAGCTATTGACGGGTGTTTGGCTCACAATGCTATATGTCCCATCTGGAGAAGGCGCATTCGCATCAGTAGAAATGAATATGATGCGAGATGTTGAGTTCGGTTGGCTGTTGCGCTATATGCACTCCACGGGAGCCTCTGCATTTTTTGTTGTTGTCTACCTGCATATGTTCCGTGCGTTAATGTATGGTTCTTATCGTCAGCCGCGAGAGTTGGTGTGGATTTTTGGTATGGCGATTTACTTTATCCTAATGGGTGAAGCGTTCATGGGGTACCTATTGCCTTGGGGGCAGATGTCTTATTGGGGAGCTCAGGTTATCCTCTCCTTGCCAGGCGCTATACCTTTTGTTGGTGATGCATTGGTTGAGTGGATTCGTGGTGATTACCTGATTTCAGGTATTACGTTGAACCGGTTTTTTGCATTGCACGTGATTGCCTTCCCCATTGTATTGTTAGCGTTGGTTGTGTTGCATATTATTGCACTTCACGAAGTGGGTTCGAATAACCCTGACGGTATCGATATTAAAGCTAAAAAGGATGAGAATGGTAAGCCGCTAGATGGTATTCCTTTCCACCCTTATTATACTGTGCATGATTTAGTAGGTATTGTGGTCTTCCTAATCGTGTTCTGTATTGTCTTGTTCTTCTTTCCTGAAGGTGGCGGTTATTTGCTCGAAAAGCCTAACTTTGAACCAGCTAACCCATTGAAGACTCCCGATCATATTGCTCCAGTGTGGTATTTTACGCCATTCTATGCAGTATTACGTGCGGTTCCAGATAAGTTGTTTGGTGTAATTGCCATGGGTGCTGCGATTGCTGTGTTGTTTGTCTTGCCTTGGTTGGATCGTAGTCCTGTGCGGTCTATTCGTTATAAGGGCATGATCAGTAAGGTTGCGTTAGCTATCTTTGTGGTTGCTTTTGTTGTCTTGGGTGTCTGTGGTGTTAAGAATCCTGGAGAGCAAGTGATGGGGATGTCTTTCATTACCTATAGCGGTCTTGGCCAAATAGCCACTATTCTTTATTTTGGATTCTTTATTGCCATGCCATTTTGGACGGCGAAAGAAGCAACTAAGCCAGTTCCAGAACGGGTAACGGGGTCGCACTAATGAAAAAACTGATCGTATTATTGGTTGCTATTGGTCTGCCCGTGTCGGGTTATGCTGGTGGCGGAAGTAACGAGCATGTCGTGCACGCACCCATTAACATGGATGATAAGGCGTCTTTGCAAAAAGGCGCTCAAATCTTCGTGAATAATTGTCTTGGATGTCACTCTGCCCAGTATATGCGCTACGAGCGAGTCTCTGATGATTTGGAGATTCCTGCCGATATCATGTTGGATAACCTTGTGTTTACTACCGACAAGATTGGCGACGTAATGATATCGTCGATTCCAAAGGACCTGGCTAAGAAATGGTTCGGTACTGCGCCCCCTGACTTAACGTTGGAGGCACGGATACGTGGTGCTGATTGGTTGTATTCATACTTGATAAGCTTTTATGAAGATGAGTCTCGCCCTTGGGGTGTTAATAACCATGTCTTTAAAGATGTGGGTATGCCCCATGTGTTGCAAAACATGCAAGATAGCATGAGCGAGAAAGACTTTAATACCAATATGGCTGACTTGACCAATTATATGGTCTACATGGCTGAACCTATCCGCGCCGAACGAGAGCGTTTGGGATATTGGGTTATCGGTTTTTTGATTATCTTGCTGATCCCTGTTTATATGCTTAACAGGGAATATTGGAAGGATGTGCATTAATTTGGCATTACTACGTAGTGCCTAAGTGACAAAAAGGGTGTCTCAGTTGGGGGCACCCTTTTTGTCGTTCGATTACTATGAATTTTATAACACTTAACTCTAAGGAGTGACTTCATGGGTGTGGTTGCGAAACGCTCTTCGATGACATTTTATTCTGATGGCAATGATCATTACAGCCATCGAGTGCGTATAGTTTTGGCCGAAAAAGGGGTCGCAGTAGACGTATTGGATGTGGATTTAGCCGCCAAACCGGAAGATTTGGCAAGCCTTAATCCTTATAACGAACTACCCACGTTGGTGGATAGAGAGTTGACGTTATACGAGCCCAACGTAATGATGGAATACCTGGATGAGCGTTTTCCACATCCTCCATTGTTGCCTGTTTATCCCGTGGAACGAGCACGTAGCCGTTTATGGTTGTATCGGATTGAGCGTGATTGGGCACCGTTGGTTACTATCGCTCTAGATTCATCTTCTGATGAAGCTGATATTGAAAAAGCGGCTAAAGATTTTCAAGATAGCTTGGTTGCTATCGATCCAATCTTTGCTGAAAAGCCTTACTTCATGAGTGACGAGTACACGTTAGTCGATTGTTGTATGGCGGCTATTCTATGGCGCTTGCCTGTGATGGGGGTTACGCTCGATAAAGCTAAATCACCTAACTTGCTGGCATATATGGAGCGCTTGTTTGAGCGGGAGTCGTTTAAGGCTAGTTTGTCAGATTTAGAAAGTGATATGCAGCACCAATAGCGTAATGCTATTAACGACAAGCATGCGGCGTTGAGTTGCATGCTTGTCTATGTTTGATATGGATTATAGAGGGAAGAGGATGACAGATGATGTAATGTCTCCGACCCGACCTTATTTTGTTCGGGCGCTGTACGAGTGGATAGTGGATAACAATAGCACTCCTTACCTCTTGGTGGATGCTAATTATCCGAAGGTCTCCGTACCGGCTGAGTTTGTGGATGATGGAAAAATAGTCCTCAACCTTACTCCTTCTGCGATTCGTCATTTGCATATTGATAATGAATTTATCCAGTTTTCGGCTCGCTTTGGCGGTCGCTCTCAGGAAATTTATTTGCCGATAGGGTCGTTATTGGCGATATATGCAAAAGAAAATGGCAAGGGAATGTTCTTTGAGTCGGGTGAGATAGAGCCCCCGCCCGAACCTGAAGGTGGTGATGGGCAGGCTAAGCCTACGGCTGGTGGAAGACCTAGCTTAAAGGTAGTCAAATAAAGCGTACAACAAAAAAACCCTGAAATTTCAGGGTTTTTTTTGTTGTATCAAATATGCCTCCTTGGTGAAAGCCCCCTATACTGGGTAGGTTGATAGACCGTAGGTTGTTGGAGGATATATAGCTCGTATGCGAGAAAATGATACCGCTTCATTAAGTGAGGGTGCAGGTTCCTTATTGGGAGTTGAGCTCAATGGTGCTTATCGAATCGAACGTGAACTGGCCGATGGCGGGATGAGCCTAGTGTTTGTTGCCGAGCAAATTAGCTTGGGCAGAAAAGTCGTCGTCAAGGTGTTGCGCCCTGGGTTTGATGATGAAGATTTTATTCAGCTTTTCTTACGAGAAGCGAGAATAAACAGCCAAATAAACCATCCGGCGGTAGTAAGTGTTTTCGACTTTGGCCGTACGGAAGATGGCATTGTATTTATCGCCATGGAGCTGTTGGATGGCGTTACGTTGTCCGATATCTTATGTAGCGAAGGGCCGCTGCCGCTTGGTAATGTTGTGTGGCTAGTGGAGCAAATGTGCGCAGGGGTGCATGCTGCTCATAAGTTGGATGTGGTGCATCGGGATCTCAAGCCAAACAATATTATGGTCGTTCAGGTTACCGGTGGGGATACGCTGGTTAAAGTGTTGGATTTTGGAATTAGTAAGCCATTGGGCGAGGAAGATCTAAAGCACACTAAGCTCGGCATGGTAATGGGAACACCTGGATACTTGTCGCCAGAGCAAATACAGGGTGTAGCGGTGGACCAGCGGGCAGATATTTATGCGTTGGGTGGTTTGTTGTTTTTTGCGCTGACAGGGAAGAGGCCATTTTCTGGTGCTAGCCATGAGTCTATTATGGCGAAGCAATTGTCTGGGGTTATACCGTTACTTGCTGAGTCGGGAGTTAGCGATCCTGCAATCCTATCTCTTCAAGTCGTGCTTGACCGTGCGATGGCGTTGAATCGTGATGATCGTTATTCTGATATAAAAGTGTTTTGGCAGTCATTATTGGATCATACGAAACAATTCGGAAAAGTTGCGTTAGAGGGGGAAGCTGGAAAGCCTACTGATAGTGAGTCTTGTGAGGTACTTGCGTTGGGCAGTTTACGTGAGGGAGCTGAACCGGAAAGTGTTATCGCCGAGTTGAAGCGAGTCCTGAAAATGTCGGAGGTTCAAGCCAGACGGTTGGTTACGAGCCAAAAGCCGATGGTGATTCGAAAGAATCTCAATGCCAAAGATGCTGAGCGTTTTCAGACTGTATTTGCTCGATTGGGTGTTTCCGTGAGGGTGGTGGTGCGGGATGCACCGACCCGAGTTGTAGAAAGCGGTTCTGGAGTGATGCCCCCTTCATCCAGTGGGGTGTCCCTACCTACCGCTGGGATGATTCAACCCATGACAGTAACGCAGTTGGCGAGGGCTGGTGGGGCGAATGAGGAGCCGGTTTCATTGACTTTCGGTTCTCGGAAGTCGCAAGTATTACTTCGGCGCAGGAAATCAAGATTGAGGTTGAGGGTTGGCGGCGTTCTTTTGTTATGTGTTGGTTTGTTACTCGGTGTTGGCTTGTACGCCCCTTGGCGTTATGCGCTGAGCGATTTGTGGGCTGAAACCGTGGGCGGGCGCGAGGCTGCTCGGGGTGTATCTTCAGATAAGGTTACGCTGGGTATGTCGGCGGCTTTTCAAGGGGCAGCGAAAGAGTTGGGTCGATCAATGAGGTTGGGGGTTGAGACTTACTTGAAGCGGGTGAATGAGCGGGGGGGTATTCACGGTAGATCAATAGAATTAATGGCCCTTAATGATGGTTATGAACCGTCTATGGCGGGGGATAATATGGCGTCCTTTATCGATAAGCAAAGTGGGGCGTTTGCTATGTTGGGTAATGTGGGTACCCCGACGGCGCGGGTTATTCTGCCTGTGGCACTGGAAAATAAAATGCTGGTGATGGGCACCTTTTCGGGGGCGGAAATACTTCGGGGTGATCCACCTGATCGTTATGTGTTTAACTATCGCGCTAGTTATGCAGAAGAGACCGCGGCAATGATTCACTACTTTGTTAAGGTTAAGAAGTTGCGACCTGAGCGTATGGCGGTGTTTTATCAGAATGATGGCTACGGTAAAGATGGCCTCTCGGGGGTCATCGACGCATTACAAGAGTATGGGGTTGGGCGTGCAGATATTGCGAGTGCAAGCTACGAAAGAAATACTGTGCAGGTTGAGAGTGCGGTTGAGCGGTTCAGTAGAGAGGGTTTGGAGTTAGATGCTGTTGTGTTGGTTAGCACCTATTCTGCTAGTGCGGCTTTTACGCGTTTAATGAGGCAGCAAGGCTTTTCTGGAGATATTGGTAATGTGTCATTCGTCGGTTCAAGGGCCTTGGCTGAGTATTTTCAGGAAATCGGTGGTGAGGTAGGTGAGGGTGTGTTGGTTACTCAAGTTGTGCCTATGTATGACTCTTATGCCAGTGGTGTGTTGCAATATCGAGAGGATTTGGCGCGCTTTTATCCGAACGAGGAACCGGGGTTTGTTTCGTTGGAAGGGTATATCGTTGCAGCGTTATTGTGTGAGGCGTTAGAGGTGGTGGGGCGAGACTTTTCAGTGGAAGATGTCGTTGATGCGCTTGAGTCGCTTACCTTAATTGATTTGGGAGTTGGGCAGCCTTTGAGTTTTAGTGCCTCAGATCATCAGGCAAGTCATCAGGTATGGGGTAGTAAAATAACCAGCGGGGGTCAATTCGAAACAGTGGATTTGCAGAAAGTGAGATTGGATTAGAAGGTTGCCATCATTGAGTGGGTCGTGCTCAATGATGGCAACCTCTAATTGAAATGATCTAATCTATGTACTCAACAATTTTTACAATCTTCTGGACACCGTAGATTTGGCGGGTTATGGCTACTGCATCTTCTGCTTCTTTGTGTGTTAGAAGACCCATTAAATAGACGATTCCGTTTTCAGTGACAACCTTTACGCGGCCTGATGGATATTTAGAGGTAAATAGCATTTGATTCTTGATTTTGGTCGTTAGCCAGGCGTCATTCATGCCTGCCATATACGATACAGGACCAGAGACTGTCAGTTCATTGTGCACTTTTCTGACGGCTCTAACTTGCTGTGCGATAGTGGCGGCTTTCTCAAGTAGTTGTGCGGATTTAATTTGGCCTAATAGGAGTACGATGCCGTTGTAAGAAATGGCATTAACGTTACCTTGTTTATAGCCTATGTCCGCATTGTATAGGTTGGCTAACACCTTGGTTTCGATGCTCTCGTCTTCTATGTAGGCCCCAAGGGTTCTGGTGCCGGGTGCGTCATCAATTTGTTCTGGACCTGTGGTCGCAGATAAGATTGTTGCGCACCCAGATAGCAATAGTGAGAGGCTGATAAAGCAGCTAAGGGCCAAAAGGTTGTGTGAAATATTTTTTTGCATAGGGGGTAATTGCCTTGCCGGATGACTGGGTTATTCGGTGCCAAATAGCTGTCCATCAATGAGATCACAAAGAGCGTGAATGCAGAGGAGGTGAACCTCTTGGATTCGGGCTGTGGAGTCAGAAGGGACTCGAATTTCGATATCATCAGGGTGTAATAGATTGGCTACATCTCCACCATCTTTTCCTGTTAGCGCTATAACCTTTACGTCTCTGTCGTGTGCTGCCTGTACGGCTTGTAATATGTTGGCGGAATTACCGCTGGTGGTTACTGCAAGCAATACATCGCCTGCTTGACCTAAAGCCCTAATTTGTTTGGAGAAAATTTCATTGTAGCTGTAGTCATTGGCTATTGAGGTTAGCGTGGATGTGTCTGTTGAAAGGGCGATTGCAGGCAGTGCAGGGCGCTCCCTTTCAAAGCGGTTTAGCATTTCTGAAGAAAAATGTTGCGCGTCCCCAGCTGAGCCCCCGTTTCCGCAGGTAAGTACTTTACCGTTATTTAACAAGCTTTGCACAATCAGTTGTCCAGCAGCTACGATTGCTGTTGGAATCACTTCTCGAGCGTTTTGTTTGGTTTCTATACTGGCGTCAAATAATTCAAGAACTCGAGTCTCTAAAGTCATGTTGTTGTCTCTGTGTTTGGTCCATTAGCTCATGTGATTGGCGCATATTGTAAGCTTAAAATGCACTCTTTATCCAGGTCGTTTCCCTGGTGCGTGTCTTGGGGCAGTAATCTATACCGACCACATCAAACCTGCAGTCAATTTCTACAGTCTTGAATCGCTTTAGCATGTAGAGCTGGGCGGTCTTTCTTAGTTTTCGTTGTTTGTGGTAAGTGACCGTTTCGGCGGCACTACCAAATCCCAATTTCCTTCTGAAGCGCACCTCGATAAATACTAGTGTGCTGCTTTCTATCATTATTAGGTCGATCTCTCCAGTCTTCGCGCCAAAGTTACTTTCCTTGAAAGTCAGACCTCGTTGCTCAAGGTAGGTTCTTGCCTCAGATTCAGCCTGGTTGCCTATTTGGGTTTTTGGGCTGCTGTTTGTCATCGTCACGTCCTTGTGGCTTAGGGTTGTATATGTTTGTTTCTGGGGTGGCCTTAGAATAGGGGGAAATTTTGACCTGCGGGATCATCGTGGGCTTGCCTTTGGTGATCTTTGCCCAGTTTAAATCTCTTGTGATGTGGTTGTTGCTGGTAAGAGATAGTACGCCCGTCGCGCCAAAGAAGCGTGCATTGGGAACTGCGGTTAATAGTTGGATTCGAGCATGTAGGCGATAAGCGTCCACCCCTAAGGCGTTGAATCTCTTGTAACGAGGGGAGCTGTTGGGCCAAGCTTTATCCAGGTTTGCGTGTGTGTCAGATGGTGTTGATAGTAGCCATGGCATGTCACAAAACTCTATGCCATTAATGTCTCTGTCGTCCGACGGGCTGGGTACAGCACCATAAAGGTGTGAAGTGCCGTAAACAGGGATGTCGGCTGCGTAATGGAAGTCTAGCAAAGGCTTTATTTGTCGAGCCTGTTTGGGCGATGCGAGGACAAAGATAAAGTCGATATCTTGGCGACGGCGAGGTTGGAACTCGAAAGGTATGCCAAGCGTACGTTTGAGTTGGTTGGCTCGAGTTTTACTTTGTTGGATCATCAGCATTTGCTTGATGGAGCCTGAGTAGTCGCCTTTGTTGTTAAACGTAGCGCTAGTGCTTGCGGTGTTTTCCATTGCTTGCCACTGTTCGCTAAAGGCGTCAAATACGCGTTCTCCCCACGCAGAGTCAGGATATAAAACGGCCGCATTTTTGTGCTCTAGAGAGTATGCGCGGGTTGCAACTTGGCGTGCTTCGTCGTTAGGGGATAAACCGAATTGGTATAGGTTTTGGTTAGTCTTGTTCTCATTACTTCCTCGGTTGAGAGCAATGGTGGGTATTGGTAAGCCACCTTCATATTCTTGAAGGCTATCGACATTTCTTTTTTGTAACGCCCCTATGATTAACTCTGCCCCTTCAGATACCGCTCGGTTATAAGTTTCAATGAAGGTGTCAGGGCGGCTACTATCGTAAACCTTAATAGTAAGTAGCGGTTTTGGTTGGTCCGTTGCCTGTGTTTGAGTGTCGGTAAAATGAGCAGCAAGAAAGCCATTTTGAATAGCTCTAGCGGCAGGAAGGTAGGGCCCGTCTAAGGGAAGCAATAATGCTATGTTGCTTGGGCGTTGATTCACTAGCTGAGATAGTATCGCTAGGCTTTGTGGGAGCCGGGCAGACGCTGGGTGGTCTGGGTAGTGTTTTTGCCAAATGTCCAGTTCTCGAATCTGTGCGTCGAGGTTGTCCTGATTGGCGCGAAAGAGCCAAGCGAGTTGCAGCCAGCCTTTGGTTTCATCAAACGTGGCATTTTGAGTGAGTTGATGCAAGTCATCAACGGACAGTGCTGTGAGGTTTAGCCAAATTTGGTGAGCATTCTGCTGTTGAGTGCCGCTTAAGTTGAGTACGAAGGGTTCCTGTTCGACTAGTTGGAGCTCATTACTGGCTTCATTCCCTTCAGGGTTTGGAAGTAGTGACGCAATAAAAATTCTTTCGCGTGCGGCGGCTAGGTAGTTGCCAGACTCTTCCCAAGAAACGGCCCTTAGTAAGCTTGACTCAACTGTTTGATCCGCATCAAGGAGATTGACTATGTTGATGAAGTTCATTCTGTCTGTTGTGAGAATAGAGACTGCTAGCTCAGAATCCTGTTGTAGAAGCGCTTGATATGCGGTTTCAATGATAAAGCTGGCTTGAACTTGGGGCGGGAGACCTGTGTCGTCGATTGTTTCCAGTATGTTGGATGCTTCTATGAGCTTGCCGTTTTCACGAAGTAAACGAATAGCTTTAAGCATTAATCTTTCTGCTGCTGGAGAATCTGTCTCTTGGGCTTGCGCAAGAAGCGTTGCTACCGGTGATGCATTTGCGAGTGCAGATACATTATTATTCGTTTGCACTGTGGTGTTAGTACAGCCTATGAGAATAGAAATCATGAAAAAAGGAACAAAACGCGCGACTCGCTTTAACATATCTGTACAATCTACCCGGATACCCAGAGTTTATGTTAGAGCAGCAACCTTAGAGTAACAGCTGTGCTCGTTTGGTCGATATTTGACGCCGTTGTGCGTCTATCGAGGCCGACATTATAGACTGATAATAGATAAAAAAGTTGCGTAATTGATAGGAATAAAGACAGAACATTGATGAATATTGGCAATCTTTACATAGTAGCAACCCCCATCGGTAATTTGAGTGATATTACCCTGAGAGCTCTTGAGACGCTCAAATCAGTTGATATTGTGGCAGCGGAGGATACTCGGCATAGTCGAAAGTTGTTTAACGCGCACAATATAGAAACAGCACTCTGGGCGGTACATGAGCATAATGAGGATGCCAAGTCCAATGCATTGGTGGAAAAATTGCTTTCAGGGAAATCGGTTGCGCTTATATCGGATGCGGGAACGCCGCTGATTAGTGACCCTGGTTATCGAGTTGTTACTCGAGCACGTGAAGCCGGTATTCAAGTGTATACAATCCCAGGGCCTTGTGCTGCGATTGCCGCACTGAGTGTCTCAGGGCTGGGAACGGACCGTTTTCTCTTTGTTGGCTTTTTGGCGCCGAAGACAAGTGCTCGGCAAAAACAGTTACAAGAATTTGTTGATGAGAGAGCAACGCTTATTGTGTATGAGTCGCCACGAAGGGTATTGGGGTTGTTGGCGGATATATTGGAAGTCATGGGGGCGGATAAGGTTGTTTGTCTTGCCAAAGAGTTAACCAAAACGTATGAAACGGTTCTGTCTGGACCTGTGGACTCGTTGCTTGAGCAGGTTCATGCCAACCCTGATTTACAACGCGGGGAGTTTGTCGTATTGATTTCGGGAGTATCGAAAAAGCAACATGATGAGCAATTAGTGGATGGTAAAACGCTGGCCTGGGTGGGTATGGCACAACAGCACTTACCTCTCAAAAAAGCCTGTGCATTGGTGAGCGAGATGACGGGTGTTAAAAAGAACCTTCTTTACAAGGCCGCGCTTAAGGGAAAGGAACCCTCGGGTGATTCCTGAAGTTGTCAAAAATTATGCTAGTGCTTGCATCTATGGGGGATTAACGATACCTTTAACCCCGAAAAGTTGGTCAGGCAATCGCTCTTTAATGAACTATTTATAGTGACGTAAAGGGAGGAAAGTCCGGGCTCCAAAGGGTAGAGTGCCAGGTAACGCCTGGGGGGCGAGAGCCTACGGAAAGTGCAACAGAGAGTAAACCGCCAGAAGTAGCAATATTCCTGGTAAGGGTGAAAGGGTGCGGTAAGAGCGCACCGCGCAGCTGGTAACAGGTGTGGCGATGGTAAACCCCACTCGGAGCAAGACCAAATAGGAATCCAATAGGTGTGACCCGCACTGGATTCGGGTAGGTTGCTTGAGGCAGTTGGTGACAGCTGTCCCAGATGAATGATTGTCCGCGACAGAACCCGGCTTATCGACCAACTTTTCGTTTTTCCTTCCACGATTAGCGCATTTCACGGCCTAATCGGCTTAATTTGATGGAATTTGTCAAATTACTTCTATAAATATGTCTTTTTTATATCCAAATGTTCTGACTCTTAAGAGATTACTTTAAGTATGGTTAATTAAGCTATTGAATAGCAGGCTTTTTCCATTTCTGGATTCTCAATTTTTTTCATAGAGATTCACGTAAGTCATTGTTTTTACGTCCCAAACAGCGCTCTTGACATGCCTAAATTCTTGACAGTACACCTGTAAGCTCCCTATAGTGTGAAAAAGTGGTGAGAAGTGGGAATTTGTGGGTATATTTGGTGCCCAAGCCCTACAAAGTGGAAAATTTAGGATGCATCGTGTTTAGAGGCGTTAATGCAATCAATCTGGATCAAAAGGGGCGTATGGCTTTGCCAACTCGTTACCGTGATTCTGTGCAAGAACGTTGCTCCGGTCAACTAATCGCCACTATAGATACTGAAGAAAGGTGTTTGCTTCTTTATCCTTTGCCGGAATGGCTAGAAATAGAACGAAAAATTGAGGCGTTGCCAAGCTTTAATAAGGCGGCAAGAAGGGTCCAGCGATTATTAATTGGTCATGCAACTGATGTCGATATGGACAAAAACGGACGGCTTGTACTGCCTCCAGTACTTAGAAATTATGCGGGATTAGATAAAGAAATAATGCTAGTAGGTCAAGGTAAGAAGTTTGAAATATGGTCAGAATCACACTGGAACGAGAAGCGTGATGCCTGGTTGGAAGAGGAAAATCTTGGTGACGAACAGTTGCCAGAAGACATGATGTCTTTATCACTATGATTGATAATGCGTTTACTCATCATGCTGTACTTCTTAAAGAGACAGTGGAAGGCGTTATTACTAATGTTGACGGCTTCTATATCGACGGAACGTTTGGGCGGGGAGGCCACACACGCGAGCTCCTTAATCGTTTGGGGGAGGGCGCTCGCGTGCTGGCATTCGATAAAGATCCAGAAGCGATCAAAATAGGCAAACAGCTTGAGTCCGAGGATGATCGCTTTGAGATCTATCACGGATCTTTCGCTGAGCTGGAGTCGGTGATAACAGACAAAGGAATGGACGGCAAGGTTGACGGCATCCTATTAGATCTAGGTGTTTCGTCGCCTCAATTGGATGATGCAGAGCGGGGATTCAGTTTTATGCGTGAAGGCCCTCTCGATATGCGGATGAACAACGCGAGCGGGATGACGGCAGCGGATTGGTTGGCGAGCGCGGGAGAAGATGAAATTACTACCGTTCTGAAAACGTACGGTGAAGAGAAATTTGGACGACGAATTGCTCGAGCCATTATCGAGACAAGGGTTGAGAATCCGTTAGAGACAACATTAGAGCTAGCTGAGCTGATTGATAAAGCACGGCCGGTAAAAGAGAAGCACAAACATCCAGCGACTCGCTCTTTCCAGGGTATTAGAATTTATCTCAATAAGGAATTGGATGATCTAACCACTTGTTTGACCGACGGCTTGGAAGTGTTGGCAGTTGGTGGTCATTTTTCGGTTATTAGCTTTCATTCTTTGGAAGATCGCATCGTTAAGCGTTTTGTTCAGAAGCATGTTAAAGGTGATGATTTTCCTCCAGGTTTACCTGTACTTGAAAGCCAAATGAATAAGCGGTTAAAGAGCCTAGGTAAAGCAAAGAAGGCGACAGCTGACGAATTGAAAGTCAACGTACGAGCGCGTAGCGCTGTGCTGCGTATCGCAGAAAAAATAGCTTGAGATTAAACGATGGCAAAGCACATCAACAGCAGCGATAAATTCTTAGTCCGAGCATGGGTGTTTGTGACGATTGCGGCTGCATTAGTTGTTTTGACTGCCGTGTCTGTGAGCTATTCAGCCTATCAAACGCGACGATTGGTGGGTGAATTTCAGCAGTTGCAAAACTTACGAAACGAGATGGAAGTTGAGTGGGGACAGTTATTACTAGAACAAAGTACTTGGGGGTCATTTAATCGCGTTGAACAATTGGCGAGTAAACGACTAAAAATGATCGTGCCGGAACCCAATCAAATAGTGATGGTTAGCCAGTGAATGAGCAAGTAGCGGAAAGCACTTATGCTTGGCGTTTCTACATTGTGGTAGCAGTCATGCTGTGTGCGGCGTTCGGCGTGGCGGGGCGTGTTGTCTATTTGTATGTGGTTGATAAGGATTTTTTGCAACATCAGGGTGATAAAAGAGTGTTGCGAACAGCGTCGATTCCTGCTCATAGAGGGCTCATCAAAGATAGAAACAATGAACCCCTAGCGGTGAGTACACCGGTGACGACTATCTGGGCTAATCCGAAACAGCTCATAGGTACGCAGTCTCAATGGCCTGCGTTGGCGAAACGCTTGGGCACAAGTGAAACGCGTTTGCGAAATAGAATTCTAAGCAACCAAAGTAAGCAGTTTATTTATCTGCGACGGCATATGACCCCTCAGCGTGCAGGCGAAGTATTGAAGCTTGGGTTGGTAGGGGTGCATGGTTTAACCGAATACAGACGATATTATCCTGCGGGTGAGGTTGCTGCTCACCTTGTCGGGTTTACCAATATTGATGAGAAAGGGCAGGAAGGCATTGAGCTTGCGTACGATCAAGTTTTGCGGGGAACCCCCGGTAAAAAGCGAGTTGTAAAAGATTTACATGGTCGAGTAGTCAAGGACATCGGCCTGATTGAAGTTGCACAACCGGGGCAAGACATTCGGCTAAGCATCGATCTGCGTGCCCAATATTTGGCCTATAGAGAATTGTTGACGGCGGTGAAAGAGTATAAAGCTAGCGCGGGTACCGCAGTTGCGTTGGACATAGAAACGGGTGAGGTACTTGCGATGGTGAACCAGCCATCTTACAACCCCAATAACCGTAGCCGCAAAGATGTTGCAAACTTCAGAAATCGAGCGTTAACGGATTTATTTGAGCCGGGCTCAACAGTAAAGCCTTTTACGGTTGCTGCGGCGCTGGAAAGTGGTCGTTGGAAGCCTGAGAGCCTAGTAAATACAGCCCCAGGTTTTGTGAAAGTTGGGCGTAAAAGAATTCGGGACTTGGGCAATTACGGCGTGATTGATGTATCTACTATCCTCGCTAAATCGAGTAACGTTGGGGTAACAAAATTAGCGTTGTCTTTAGAGCCTGGTGCAGTAAGTGGCTTTTTCTCCCGGTTGGGCTTGGGGCAGCCAACGGGCGTAGGCTTTCCTGGGGAAAGTGCGGGCTTGCTGCCAGTACGTGAACGCTGGAAGCCAATTGAAGTTGCAACAATGTCTTATGGTTATGGGTTGTCTGTGACCGCGTTGCAGCTTGCGCAAGCGTACGCTGTGCTTGGTAGTGGGGGGATTAAGAAGCAAGTCTCTTTATTGGATATATCTCAAGACATAAACGACAACAAATTCATCGATCGTGTTGTTGATGAGGCAGTAGCAGCCAATGTTGTCGATATGCTTGAGAAAGTTACTGGAAATAAGGGCACTGCTAGGCGTGCTAGAGTACCTGGGTACCGGGTTGCAGGCAAGACGGGTACGGTGCACAAGACTAGCGCTGCCGGAGGTTATGAAGATCACAAATATACTGCGATTTTTGCGGGCTTGGCCCCTGTTGATAATCCTCGGATTGCCTTGGTTGTAATGGTAGATGATCCAAAAGGGGATCAATACTACGGCGGGCAGGTTGCTGCCCCAATTTTTTCTCGAATCATGGCTGGCTTGTTAAGAGTTAAGCAAGTGGTTCCTGACAATGTCCCTGCACAGTGGGTGAAGGTTACTCCGCAACGAGGGGGGAGTACATGAGCCACTTGTTGGGTGAGTTACTTGAAGGTATCGAGTTACCTATTGAGCAGCGGCATTGTGAAGTTAGCGGGGTCGCTTTAGATAGTCGAGAGGTAACAAAAGGGGATTTGTTTTTTGCATTATCTGGCGCAATCACTGATGGACGAAAATACATTCATTGTGCGGTAAAGAAGGGCGCAGTTGCAGTGATTGTAGATGTGTTAGATCAAATTGATGATGAAGAATTTTCCATCCCGGTGATAGCAGTCCCCAACTTGTCAGTGTTAACTGGGCAGATAGCGGCAAAGTTTTGGGGGGCACCGTCACAAAGCATGAACACTGTGGCGGTAACTGGAACAAATGGTAAGACCAGTATTACCCAAATGATAGCGCAGTCAACCATGATTCTTGGGCAAAAAAGCGCCCTTATTGGAACGTTGGGTAACGGTGTTTACGGGAAGCTACAAGAAACTATTAACACAACACCTGACGCATTAAGCGTTCAACGTTGTCTCGCCGCTTTCTTAAAAGATGATGTCGATATTGTTGCGATGGAGGCATCTTCTCATGGGTTGGTGCAGGGGAGGTTGTCGGGTACTGCGATTGATATTGCGGTAGTGACGAATATCAGTCGTGATCATCTTGATTATCACGGCACTATGTCAGCGTATTTAGATGCTAAAACTGAACTAGTAAAGTGGGATGGGTTGCAGTATGTCTTATTAAATGCGGATGATGCTGACGTGATGTCTTTATCTTCTCATGTCGCCGAGGGTGTTAAGCGAATAACCTTTTCCCATAAATCTCCTGATGCGGATGTGTTTGCCGAGGATATTCAATATACCAAACAAGGTTTGGTTTTTGAATTGGTGACTCCTGAGGGAAGGGGTAGCGTAAGAAATGGCATGATAGGCGGTTTTAACGTATCAAACCTTCTCGCAGTTGCCACTGTGTTGTACTGCTTGGAATATTCGACTTTGTCTATAGCGAATGCACTTTGTCAGATGTCGCAGGTACCAGGCAGAATGGAAGACGTAAGCGGCGATTTTAGACGAGATGAAATACCCACTGTGATTGTTGATTTTGCTCATACTCCAGATGCCTTGGATAATGCTCTGATGGCATTAAAGCCTCATTGTGCTGGGCAGCTGTGGTGTGTATTTGGTTGTGGCGGAGATAGAGATAAAGGCAAGCGTCCAGAGATGGGTGCTATAGCGGTAAAGCATGCGGATAAACTTATCATTACTGCGGATAACCCGCGAAGTGAAAGTACGAGCGATATTATTCGGGATATTGAAAAAGGTATTGATTTTGGTGCTGCTTACCTTGTGGAAACCGATCGTGCACAAGCGATCAAGAGTGCAATCATGAGTGCAGCCCAAGATGATGTGATTCTTTTGGCGGGCAAGGGTCATGAACTCTACCAAGAGATAAATGGTGTTAAACACTCTTATTCAGATAAGGGTGTTGCGGAGATAAACCTACAAGAACGTTTGCGACTATCTGGAACTGGAGATAAGCAATGTTGATTTCTGAGGCTGCCTCCAAAATTGGTGGAGAGCTTGTTGGTGCTGATGTGAGGTTTACTTCAGCAAGTATTGATACTCGAACTATCAAAAAGGGAGATCTCTTTATTGCACTGAGAGGACCTAATTTTGATGGTCACGAGTATTTGGATGTGGCTAAGGAACAAGGGGCAGTTGCTGCATTGGTCAGCAAGCCTGTTAAGAGTGACTTGCCAACTATTACTGTTAAAGATACTCGAGCTAGCTTGGGTATGTTAAGTGCAATATGGCGCGACCAGTTCAAGTTGTCCTCAGTAGCGATAACCGGTAGCTGTGGAAAAACAACGGTTAAAGAAATGGTTGCGTCGATATTGAGCTTGCAGGGCAATACACATTATACGAAGGGTAATTTTAATAATGATATAGGTGTCCCTCTTACGTTATTAGATTTGTCAGAGCAGCATCAATATGCGGTGATAGAATTGGGTGCTAATCACCTTGGTGAAATCGCTTACACAGTCGAATTAGCCCAACCGGATGTAGCGGTAATTACAAATGCAGGAGAGGCTCATATTGAAGGTTTTGGTTCAAAAGATAATGTAGCGAAGGCAAAGGGGGAGATCTTTCAAGGGCTCTCTGCACAGGGTGTTGCCGTGCTTAATAAAGATGATGATTACTACGAGTATTGGCAAACCCTAGTTACTGATAGTCAGCAAGCAAGCTTTTCTTTAGATGCAAAGAATGCCGATTACTTTGGTTCAGATTTTATTGTTAATGCTAAAGGGCAGTATTGTTTTGTTCTTAATGTTAATGGCGATAAGGAATCAAAAGAATCCAGCTCTATTGAAATTGCTTTGCCACTGTTGGGGCGCTTTAGCGTACTAAATGCGATTGCGTCTGCAGCCGTGGCCTATTCAGTTGGCGCCTCTTTAGAAAATATAAAAAAGGGGCTTGAGGGGATAAAGCCGATTCGAGGTCGCCTTTATCCTGAGAGTGTTAGCGGATACCACATTATTGATGACTCCTATAACGCCAATCCAATATCAATACGTGCCGCAATTGATTTGTTATCAGAAGTACCTGGGGCGAATTGCTTGGTATTAGGAGATATGGGGGAATTAGGTGTGCACTCACCTTCTTTGCATCGTGAAGTGGGTTCTTATGCTGCGGAGAGTGGTATAGAGCTATTACTTGTGAAGGGTAAGTACGCTTCGGATTATCTAGTGGGATTTACGACACATAAAAGTGAGGCGCAAAGGGGCGTCGGGCTTGATACACACGCAGAGATTGTACGTTTTATTATGGATGAAGTTAGTGATAGTACGATACTTATTAAGGGGTCTCGTAGTGCTTCGATGGAAAAAGTGATCGAAATCTTAAAACAGCATAATGATTCTGAGGGGCAAGGCTAATGTTATTGTGGCTTGCGGATTTTCTATCACAATACTTTTCGTTTTTTAACGTGTTTCAATATCTCACATTGCGCGGGATATTAGGCGTTCTGACGGCACTCACGATAGCGTTTGTTATCGGGCCAATAATGATCGAGAAATTAAGCTATCACCAGATCGGACAGTCGATTCGAGATGATGGACCACAATCTCACTTGAGTAAGGCTGGAACGCCGACAATGGGGGGGGCGCTTATCCTCGTTGCAATTTCTGTGAGCACTGTGCTATGGGCGGACTTGAGTAACCGTTATGTTTGGGTTGTTCTAATTGTCACTTTGGTATTCGGTGCGGTTGGTTGGGTGGATGATTATCGAAAAGTGGTACAGAAAAACTCTAAGGGGTTACCAGCTAAGTGGAAGTATTTTTGGCAGTCTGTTGCTGGGTTGGGGGCTGCGATATTCCTATTTGTTACTGCAGAAACGCCGGCAGAAACTCAACTTCTCGTACCTTTTTTCAAGAATGTACAAATTGATCTGGGGTGGGGGTATATCGTCCTTACCTATTTTGTGATTGTTGGGACATCTAACGCGGTAAATCTAACCGATGGATTGGATGGTCTAGCTATCATGCCGACGGTAATGGTTGGAGGGGCGCTTGGTATTTTTGCCTACGTTATTGGTCATTATCAATTTGCGGAGTATTTGAATTTCCCCTATTTGGAAGGGGCTGGTGAGTTAATCGTGATTTGCGGAGCCATTGTGGGTTCGGGTCTTGGCTTTTTATGGTTTAACACCTACCCCGCTCAAGTGTTCATGGGTGATGTAGGTGCTTTGTCATTGGGCGCAACACTAGGTGTGTTGGCGGTAATTACTCGGCAGGAAATAGTGTTGTTCATTATGGGTGGAGTATTTGTAATGGAAACCCTATCCGTTATTTTACAGGTGGGTTCATACAAACTTACTGGCCGTCGTATTTTTCGAATGGCTCCTATCCATCATCACTTCGAACTTAAAGGGTGGGCTGAGCCAAAAGTAATTGTACGTTTTTGGATTATTAGCTTTATTTTGGTACTGATAGGTCTGGCTACATTAAAATTGCGTTGATTGTCGAGTCGTCAACTGTAAATGGCAATGTTTAACTGAAATGGAACAAATGGAAAAAACAGCAATGTCTCAGGTGAATCAAAAAGTCGTCGTAGGGTTGGGTAAAACCGGTCTGTCGTGTGCGCGCTTTTTGCTTCAACAAGGTGAGAGTGTTGCTGTGACGGATAGCCGTAAAGAGCCACCTGGTCTGGCTGAACTTTGTACGGAGCACCCAGGTGTTAAAGTTTGCGTCGGCGGGTTTGATACTGCATTACTAAAATCCGCCAATGAATTGATCGTTAGTCCCGGTATATCGCTCCAGGAGCCTGCAATAAAATCGGCCGTGCAGAGCGGGGTTCCTGCCATAGGAGATATAGAGCTATTCTCCCGGTATATCTCTCGAGAAAATAGTCATATTATTGCGATTACTGGCTCAAACGGTAAGAGTACAGTGACCACGTTAGTCGGTGAAATGCTTCGAGATGCCGGTCATAGCGTCACCGTAGCGGGAAATATTGGATTGCCGGTGATGGATGTTCTCTTGTCGGGTGATCAAGCCGAATTCTATGTGCTTGAGTTGTCCAGCTTTCAATTAGAAACAACGTTCAACTTGGCGCCTGTGGTTGCAACTATCTTAAATATATCCCCTGATCACTTGGACCGATATGATGATATTGATGGTTATATAGAGGCCAAGCAACGTATTTATGATGGTTGTGAAATCGCAGTTGTAAATAATAACGACGCTAACACTATGCCTTCTGTCTCTGGTGATGCTCGTCTTGTTACGTTTGGGGGGGCTTCAGATGATGCGACTTATCGAATCCAAACGGTGAGCGGAGAGCAGACGATAGTGCGTGGTGATTCTGCGTTGATGCCCTTACATGAGATGGCCTTAGCGGACGGTCATAATGTATTGAATGCACTAGCTGGATTATCAATAGCTCATCAAGTCGGTGTGCCTGATGTATCTATGGTTGAAACATTACGAACCTTCAGCGGTTTAGCTCATCGATGTGAGTTTATACGGGCATTACATGGAGTGTCTTGGATCAATGATTCCAAGGGTACAAATGTTGGTGCAACAATTTCGGCTATTTCAGGTGTCAGTCAGGCGTATCCTGGTGGGCTGATTCTAATTGCCGGAGGCGATGGTAAAGGCGCTAGTTTTGACGATTTAGCGGCCGTTGTTAAACAACATGTTAATTGTGTGGTGCTAATTGGCGCTGACGCTCCATTGATAGAGTTAGCACTTGGTAAAAGCTGTAATTTATATCATGCAATCTCGATGGAAGATGCGGTCACGCAAAGCTACTGTTTAGCATCTGGCACAGGAGCAGTCCTGTTATCACCTGCATGCGCTAGTTTTGATATGTTTTCGGGTTATGAAGATAGAGGAAGGCAATTTGTCGAATCCATAAATCTTCTTACAGATAAGTTAAGTGAGACAGGGGAGTTGTTGAATGTTTAACTCCTCTAGTCGAAATATTATGATGTCGCAGCCGAATCTAGGGTTGTGGTTGCTACTTACCGCGGTGACGCTCGCGAGCGTAGGGCTTGTAATGGTGGCATCTGCGTCAATGGATGTATCAGAGCGGTTGGTAGGGAACCCATTTCATTTTTTACAGCGTCACCTGATTTACTTAACAATGGCGTTTTTGTGTGCAGGGCTTACGTATCAAATCTCTTTGAATGTGTGGCAGAAAACAGGCGGAATTTTGTTAGTTTTTGCTTATGTACTATTGATTGTCGTGTTAATTCCAGGTGTTGGGCGAAATGTGAATGGCAGTACTCGTTGGATTTCTTTCGGACTGATTACGATTCAAGTGTCGGAGATTGCCAAGGTTTGTGTGCTGGCGTATGTGGCGGGTTACTTGGTTCGTCGAAACACTGAGGTAAGAGAGAAGTTCTGGGGGTTTATTAAGCCTGTGCTGGTGTTATCGGGAATGATTGTTCTGCTATTAAAGGAACCCGATTTTGGTGCGGTTGTCGTCATTATGTCGGCGGTATTTGGGATGTTGTTCTTGGCAGGCGTTAAGTTTTCACAATATATGTTGGCTCTATCTCTCAGTATTTGTGCTGGAGCTGCAATGATCTTTTCTTCTGAGTACAGAATGCAGCGATTGATTGCTTATCTTGATCCGTGGTCAGATCAATTCGGGTCGGGGTACCAGCTAGTTCAAAGTCTTATTGCGTTTGGTCGGGGTGATCTGACGGGCGTTGGGTTGGGCAATAGTATTCAGAAGTTATATTATTTGCCTGAGGCGCATACTGATTTCGTCTTTGCTGTGTTAGCTGAGGAATTCGGCTTAATCGGTAATCTATTTGTTATTGGACTGTATTTATTTCTTGTGGTGGTGATTTTATGCATTGGGCGAGCAGCTGAGAAGGCAAAAGTGCTGTTCGGGGCTTATATGGCTTACGGTCTTGGAATAATGATAGGGCTTCAAGCGTTCGTGAATATAGGTGTGAGCAGTGGCTTGTTACCAACCAAAGGCCTTACTTTACCGCTGATGAGCTATGGCGGGAGTAGTTTGATAGTGAGTGCTGTGATAATTGCTATTTTATTACGAATAGACAAGGAAACACAGTGGGCCTTGTGCGTTGCAGAAGAATCCAAAACAAAGAAGAAAGCTAAGAAAAGGAAGTCGAGCAGCGAATTGAACGATCCAATTGATAGTAAAACGTCCCCCAACGAGCAGAGAAGTTGGTTTAGCCAATGGAAAAGAGGGAAGGCTGCATGAGTACAAGCGTAAAACGGGTACTCGTGATGGCGGGTGGAACGGGGGGGCATATATTTCCTGCGCTTGCCGCTGCACGTGCATTTCAAGAAAAAGGAATAGAAGTCAAATGGCTTGGTACAAGACAGGGCCTTGAGTCAGGTATTGTGCCAGACAATAAGTTGGATATTTATTATCTGGATGTGGCAGGTGTGCGCGGCCAAGGCACAAAGCGAATGTTATTGGCTCCGTTTAAAATAGCGGCGTCTGTATTACGGGTGATCTCAATTATTCGAAGCTACCGACCTGATTTAGTGTTGGGTATGGGAGGTTTTGTCACTGGCCCTGGGGGTATAGGCGCTTGGTTAAGCCGAACGCCACTATTTATCCATGAGCAGAATGCTGTGGCTGGGTTTACCAATAAGGTGCTGGCCCGCTTTGCTACGAAAGTATTCCAAGCTTTTCCCATGGCGTTTGTGGGTCATAAGAGTGTAGAGACAACTGGAAACCCCGTGCGTCAAGAAATCGTACAATCCGAGGGGCCTGAGTCTCGATTCGAAAATCGAGACGGTAATAAAATACGCTTATTGATTCTTGGTGGTAGCCAAGGCGCGGTGGCACTTAATAGCGTTGTCCCTAAGGCATTGGCGAAAATGGGCGGAAATAAATATGAAATACGACATCAAGCGGGGAGAAATAACGACGTAATGACCAAAGGCGCATACGTTGAAGAAGGGGTGGAGGCAGAGGTAACGGACTTTATTGATAATATGGCGGAAGCATATTGTTGGGCAGATATGGTGATTTGTCGTGCTGGCGCATTAACGGTCTCCGAAATTGCATCGGTAGGGGTTGCTGCTTTGTTTGTGCCTTACCCGCACGCAGTAGATGACCATCAGACAAAAAATGCTGAATTCCTAGTATCACAAGGCGCAGCCAAAATTACGCAGCAGTCGACCCTAAATAAAGATACGCTTGCTGAATTGCTGACTACTGATTTTTCAGATAGAGAGCGGTTGCTATCGATGGCGGTTATCGCCCGTAGAGCCGCAAAGAATAATGCGACGAATGATGTCGTGAATGGATGTTTGGAGGCAACTTGTGCCTAATACAAGAATGATTGATATACCTGAAATGCGCCGTATTCATAACATACACTTTGTGGGTATTGGCGGAGCTGGAATGTGCGGTATCGCTGAAGTACTGTTGAACCAGGGTTATACAATTACTGGTAGTGATCTTCAGCGTGGAGCGACGATAAAACGATTGGAGTCTCTAGGGGCAACAATTTTTATTGGTCATGATAGGGAAAATTGCAGTAATAGCGATGTTGTTGTGGTTTCTACGGCAGTGAAAGCTGATAACCCAGAAGTAATGGAAGCGAGAGAGCAGCGTATTCCTATTGTACCTCGCGCCGAAATGCTTGCAGAATTGATGCGTTATCGACACGGGATTGCCGTCGCTGGTACCCATGGGAAGACAACAACAACGAGTTTGATCGCTTCTATCATGGGTGAGGGGGAGTTTGATCCAACCTTTGTTATCGGTGGATTACTTAATAGCGCGGGTACTAACGCAAAGCTAGGTGCTAGTCGATTTTTTGTTGCAGAAGCAGATGAGAGTGATGCATCGTTCTTGCACTTGCAGCCGATGACGTCTGTTGTGACAAACATTGACGCAGATCACATGAGCACCTATGACGGTGATTTTAACAAGCTAAAAGATACCTTTATTCAGTTTCTACACAACCTGCCGTTCTACGGGTTGGCTGTAGTCTGTATAGATGATTCTGTGGTAAGGGACATCATGCCGTCAGTGACTCGTCCAGTCATTACTTATGGCGTGTCTGAGCAAGCGGATGTTAAGGCTGTTGATATAAAGCATGATGGTTTGAAGACGACGTTCACTGTGCTAAGAAAAGGAACGGACGGCGAGCTTAACATTACGTTGAACATGCCTGGGCATCATAATGTCTTGAACTCTTTGGCGGCAATTGCTGTTGCGACAGATGAAGGAATCGCTGACGAGGCGATAGTTGGTGCATTATCCAAATTTGAAGGCGTAGGGCGCCGGTTCGAGCTTCATGGTGATCAGCCAGTGGAAAATGGCTCCGTAACATTGGTCGATGATTATGGGCATCACCCTACGGAGGTAGCTGCAACGGTAGCCGCTGCTAGGGAAAGTTGGCCTGATCGCCGATTGGTTATGCTTAACCAGCCTCATCGATATTCGCGAACGCGAGATCTTTATGAGGATTTTGTCCATGTACTATCCAGCGTGGACGTTCTCTTGTTAATGGAAGTGTACAGTGCAGGGGAAGATAAAATTCCTGGGGCCGATAGTAGAAGTTTGTGCCGAAGTATTCGTCAACGCGGTGCGGTAGACCCAGTATTTATTGAAACGAAAGAAGAAATACCCGCAGTGCTAAAAGATATCTTGCGGCCAGGGGATATCTTGCTTACTCAGGGAGCAGGGAATGTCGGTGCGATAGCGACAGCATTAGCAAATAGTCAATTAACATCAATCTAAAGGCAAATTGAGCTTAGTAATGAATATGCAAGTTGAACGTTTCGGAAAAGTGGGTGTGCTATTTGGTGGAAATTCCGCAGAGCGCGCGATTTCATTGAGAAGTGGGCATGCCGTCCTTGAAGCGTTAGTTGCCGCTGGTGTTGATGCCATTGGAATCGATGTGAATTTTGACGATACGTTGTTTACGCAACTATCAGGTATCGATAGGGCATTTGTAGTTTTGCATGGGCGCGGCGGTGAAGATGGTGTTATTCAATCTGTATTGGAAGTAATGGGGATTCCTTACACGGGAAGTGGAGTGTTGGCGTCTGCGCTAGGTATGGATAAGTCTAGAACCAAGCGATTATGGTTGGGCGGAGGAATACCAACACCCGATTTCGTAGAAGTGAATGACGAATCTGACCTGCCGGGAGTATTTGAAAGGCTAAATGGAAATATCATGGTGAAGCCTGCGCGTGAGGGGTCAAGCATTGGTATGTCACATGTGACAACAGAAGACGATTTGTTACGGGCATTTAGTAAAGCTAAGGAACATGATGAGGCTGTATTATTAGAACGTTGGATAGAAGGACCTGAATTTACTTGTGCAATATTGGATGGTACAGCGTTACCCGTCATAGAACTGATTACAGAAAATGATTTCTATGATTTTGAAGCGAAGTACCAATCAGATGACACGCAGTATTTATGCCCATGTGCGCTTTCCGCTGAAAAAGAACGTGAACTTAAAGCACTATCTGTTTTAGCTTTTTCTGAGATAGGTTGCGAAGGTTGGGGGAGGGTAGACACAATGATGGATGAAGATGGTAAATTTTGGTTGTTAGAAGTCAACACTGTACCTGGCATGACGGATCACAGTTTGGTGCCGATGGCTGCAAAGGTATCAGGGTTAGATATGAAGGCATTAGTGGTTTCTATTTTGGACGCTACGATTACAAGTGGACAGGCGTAGGTTTTTACATGAACGAGAGTGATTCATTAAAGATGAAGAGCAAACAAACGCGAGATACTTTGGTAAAAGCGCCAAAGAAATTGCGTGAAAATGCACCTCGTTCGCGTAAAAAAAATGTCGTTGTTGGAGATGAAAGTGTAAAATCTGAATTTCCACTGTTTCAT
The DNA here is from genome assembly GCA_002162955.1 of Gammaproteobacteria bacterium 45_16_T64. Lineage (GTDB taxonomy): Bacteria > Pseudomonadota > Gammaproteobacteria > Pseudomonadales > Ketobacteraceae > 42-54-T18. The sequence goes on along the minus strand of MABD01000009.1, from coordinate 315,456 downwards.
GTATTTGCTGCATTTTTTGTGTTTTGTTTAATGTCATTGGGTCTACTTTTCGGGAATAACTTAATAAATGGTTTATTTTCTAACTATCCGATAAAAACAGTGAAAGTAATTGGAGAATTTCGCTTTGTAGAGCGGCAAAAACTTGAAAAAGTGCTAAACATTTATCTAACAGATAATTTCTTTCAGGTTGATCTTGATAGCGTGAAAGAAAAGGCGGAAGCATTACCCTGGATTGAACAGGCTTGGGTAAAAAAATCCTGGCCTGATACTGTTGAACTAACATTGCAAGAACGTCGACCTTTGGCAAGCTGGGGCAAAGGACAGCTCATCAGCGAAAGGAAAGAGATCTTTGATGGAGAGCGTATTGGTCAGCTTGATAAATTACCAACGTTGTATGGTGCTGATGATTACGCTTCCCTAATAGTAGATAGATTTTTGGATATGGAATCATTGCTTAGTAGCATTGACCTATCTATTCAGACGATAGAATTAGAGGAACGTTTTTCATGGCGAGTGGTATTAAGAGAAGGAATCACTTTAGTCATTAGCGAAGAACGTTGCTTAGAGAAATTGAACGGTTTTGTTGGGCTCTATCAACGAATGCCAGAATTAGATAGAACTGATATAAAGCAAGTAGATTTACGTTATGACAACGGTCTCGCAATTAAGTGGAAGAAGAAAAATGGTAACTCAGACGCTGCGTAATATGTTTGGAAGTGAAGATGTACTCGATATCAAAGAAAATGATCGGTCTCGGTACCTGGATGGAGTTGGTGCGGGAAATATGATTGTTGGGCTGGATATTGGTACGTCGAAGGTGGTTGCTATTGTCGGCCAAATTAAGGTGGATGGAGCACTAGAGATAATAGGTATTGGATCTTGTCAATCTAGAGGCCTAAAAAAAGGGGTTGTAGTTGATATCGATTCTACTGTTCATTCAATTCAGCGCGCGATAGAAGAAGCTGAATTGATGGCTGGTTGTCAGATTCATTCAGTATACGTAGGTATTGCTGGTAGCCATATCCGTAGCCTAAATAGCCATGGAATTGTTGCAATCAGGGATCGTGAAGTATTAAGGCCTGATTTAGAGAGAGTCATCGATGCGGCTCAAGCAGTGCCTATTCCAGCGGATCAAAAAGTGCTGCATATATTGCCGCAGGAGTACTTGATCGACTCACAGGACGGAATAAAAGAGCCGCTAGGCATGTCAGGAGTGCGCTTGGAAGCCAAGGTGCATCTTGTGACTTGTGCGGTGAATGCTGCGCAGAATATTGAGCGCTGCGTTAAGCGATGCGGATTGGAAGTTGAGGATATCATTCTTGAGCAGTTGGCTTCTAGTTATGCGGTGTTAACCGATGATGAGAAAGAGCTTGGTGTATGTATGGTCGATATTGGTGGTGGTACTACTGATATTGCCGTCTTTACTGAAGGCTCGATTCGACATACAGCGGTAATCCCCATTGCTGGGGACCAAGTGACTAATGATATCGCGATGGCCCTGCGGACGCCGACAGAACATGCCAATGACATAAAAATGAAATATGCGTGTGCTTTGACACAGCTTGCGGGCCCGGAAGAAACGATCAAAGTCCCCAGTGTCGGTGATCGACCTGCGAGGGACTTATCCAGGCAAGCGTTGGCAGAAGTTGTTGAACCGCGCTACGACGAACTTTTCTCATTGGTCCAGGCTGAGCTGCGCCGCAGTGGGTTTGAAGATTTGGTGGCTGCGGGAATTGTGCTTACCGGTGGTTCTTCAAAAATTGAAGGGGCAGTGGAGTTGGCTGAAGAAATCTTTCATATGCCGGTGCGCCTAGCGACACCAAATGGCATTACTGGTTTGACGGAAATGGTAAAAAATCCAATTTACGCGACAGGGGTTGGCCTGTTGTTATATGGACAGAAGCAGCATGAAGCAGGAGTGACATCGGCGGCAACACGGCCGGTGGTTGAGCGTGAAGAGAGTTTTATGTCGAAGCTGAAGAATTGGGTTAAGGGAAATTTTTAAGTTTGGAGTGATCCTAACGATTTCCAAAGGAATAACGTAGGCGAAGCTAAGACTTACGTTGTCTGGTAGGAAAAAACAATAAAGGACGGGGAGATAGAAGAATGTTTGAATTAGTTGATAATGTTCCACAGAATGCAGTAATTAAAGTTGTTGGTGTTGGTGGTGGTGGCGGTAACGCCGTCGAACATATGCTCTCGAGCTCAGTTGAAGGGGTTGAGTTTATTTGTGCAAACACCGATGCCCAAGCTCTCAAGAATATGAATGCACGTACATTGCTTCAGTTGGGGGGGACGATTACAAAAGGGTTGGGTGCAGGTGCAAACCCTATGGTTGGTCGTGAATCAGCTCTAGAGGACCGTGAGCGTATCCAGGAAGTGTTACAGGGCACTGATATGGTATTTATCACCGCAGGTATGGGTGGTGGTACAGGTACCGGGGGTGCACCGATCGTTGCAGAAGTTGCTAAAGAGATGGGGATACTGACGGTTGCTGTTGTGACTAAGCCTTTCCCATTCGAAGGGCGTAAGCGAATGCAGATCGCTGATGCAGGAATGGAAGAGTTGAGTGAGAATGTTGATTCTTTAATCACTATTCCTAACGAAAAATTATTGGATGTACTTGGTTCGAAGACTAGTTTGTTGGATGCATTCAAGGCAGCTAACGATGTGTTGCTAGGTGCAGTCCAAGGCATCGCTGATCTTATCATCCGCCCAGGTATGATTAACGTGGATTTTGCAGACGTTAGAACTGTTATGTCAGAAATGGGCATGGCGATGATGGGAACTGGATCTGGGGTTGGCGAAGAAAGAGCAAGAGAGGCTGCCGAAGCCGCGATCAGAAGCCCATTGCTTGAAGATGTAGACCTTCAAGGAGCGAAAGGGATTTTGGTTAATATCACCGCAAGTGAGAGCTTGTCGTTAGGTGAATTCTCAGAAGTAGGCGATACTGTAGAGGAATTTGCATCAGACCAGGCCACGGTTGTTGTTGGCACGGTTATTGACGAGAGCCTAGGTGACGAATTAAGAGTAACTGTTGTTGCTACTGGCTTGGGTCAAAGCATCGCTACAGCTCCCAGCAAACGCCCGGTTGAGGTTGTGACTCGCCGTCCACCTGCTGAGCCTGTTCAGGATTACAAGCAATATGATGCGCCTGCCCGAGATAGAGTTCGAAACCAGGAACCTCGACGCAAACCGATGGTCGAAGCTAATGCAAATCGTGAATATTTAGATATCCCTACGTTTTTGAGACGCCAAGCTGATTAGCTTGGTTGAATAGTGCACAAAGTTGAAGTGTGATATTGGTCTCAATGAAGAACTCTGGTACTATGCGCGCAGTTCTTTGTATAGCTTCTTTATAGACATTGTGATTTAAAACATGATTAGACAGCGCACGCTGAAAAATACCATACGAGCAACGGGCATCGGTTTACACACTGGTGAAAAAGTATACTTAACATTGCGTCCAGCGCCGGTGAATACGGGTATCGTATTTTGCCGTACGGATTTGGATCCTGTGGTTAGCATACCGGCTAAAGCTCGAAATGTTGGAGATACGACGCTATCCACAGCGCTTGAAGCTGGGGATGTGAAGATATCGACTGTAGAACACTTGCTGTCTGCGATGGCTGGCTTAGGTATCGACAATGCTTTTGTTGACCTGAGTGCTCCAGAAGTACCCATAATGGATGGCAGTGCAGGGCCTTTTGTTTTTTTACTCCAATCGGCGGGTATAGAAGAGCAGAAGGCGCTGAAGCAATTTATCCGTATTAAACGCGAAGTGACGGTTACTGATGGAGACAAAAAGGCGACGTTCTTGCCTTTTGATGGCTTCAAAGTTTCTTTCACTATCGATTTTGATCATCCGGTGTTTCGTGGAAGAACACAGACAGCTAGTGTTGATTTTTCCAGTACTTCGTTTGTGCGTGAAGTCAGTCGCGCAAGAACTTTTGGCTTTATGCGTGATATAGAGTATCTACGTGATAATAACTTGGCTTTAGGTGGTAGTGTAGATAACGCTATTGTGGTTGATGATTATCGTATACTGAATGAAGACGGTCTGAGATATGAAGACGAATTCGTTAAGCATAAGGTGTTGGATGCTATTGGTGACCTATACTTGTTAGGAAAAAGCTTGATCGGAGAGTTTCAAGGCTATAAATCTGGTCACGCGCTTAATAATATTTTATTGCGTGAGTTGTTGGCCCAGGAAGATGCTTGGGACATCGTTACATTTGACGATGCGTCAACTGCTCCGATATCTTATATGAAACCGATACTCGCCGCTGATTAGCGAGATATAGGGCGTTAAGCTACTGAAAACCCTCGTATTTCCCCGGTACGTGGGTTTTTTTATGCCTTGTTTTTATCAAAATTTTGCAGGGTGCTTGCTAGGCTTCTCAATGATGTAGCCAGCTCGTCCGAGCTTATAGTATCGGCAGTATCATTGAGCATATGGTAGTTTTTGAGTGGCACTCGGTTGCCTTTTCTCTGTGGGGGGAGCCTCTCTTTAGGTTTTGCGATAACTTTTATATCGATGCGAGTTATTTCACTAAACACATTTAACCTTCTAAGCTTAGAGAGAATGTTTGGCGTGTTATACCGTAATTGTGTAGCCACTGCGTTACTGAAGGTTGTTAGGGTGAGAACTGTTTCAATATAGGAACGGGTTTCGCAATATTCAGATAACATGGATGGCAATGCAGTCATGACCGTGTTATCAATTTTGGCAAAAAGCTGAGATGTTTTTGCCATTGAGTGTAATCTAGACCCCTTGAAGATAAGATCTTTGACAGGTTTTGTGTTATTTTCGCGGCTCATGATATTAGCAGTGGTGGCCTGTTGATCAGTGTAGACTCGCCGTCACTCTATGCTTAACACCATAGATGTGCTTGCATCGGTAACGGTTAGACAAAATTATTAGGTCAATAATAACGTAGTTTGATATGAATATCATAAAGATCGACCCCAAAACGGGTCATACCAAGACAGTCCATTTGAACGCCTTCTTGATCATAATGGTGCTTATTTTCGCCATGATGCTGATGTTTGTTGGTGGAGTATTTGTTGGTGGCTGGGAGACATCCGCGGATGATTGGTTCATAGCCGATGGAATCAATCCGAATCTACGGGCCGACATTAAGGAACATAAAGATCACGTGGAGGCTGCAAGTCAGCTAGCAGAAGAAAGGTTGTCGGCCTTGTCTGTTAAGATGGCTGAGGTCCAAGCTAGAGTGATGCGATTGGATGCCTTGGGTGAGCGACTAATTAAGGTGGCGAAGCTACGCGGTGGCGAGTTTGATTTCTCTCAGGGGCCCGCCGTAGGGGGGCCTGAAGGTGGTGTGGAGGAGTCCCCCTATCAGAAACCAAATTATCTGTTGGCGCTAGAGCAACTGTCATCTGATGTTGCTTATAGGGAGCAGCAGCTGGAAGTCATGGAGAGTCTATTGGCAAACCGGCAGCTCCAAAATGAGGTGTATTTAGCAGGTAGACCGATCAAGTGGGGTTGGATGTCCTCTCGATTTGGCCGGCGCAATGACCCTTTTACCGGTCGCTTGGCTTGGCACAAAGGTGTCGATTTTGCTGGCAAAGAAGGCTCTGACATTATTTCTGTCGGGTCCGGTGTTGTTACTTGGGCTGGTGATCGATATGGATACGGGTTAATGGTTGAGGTGAGCCATGGTAGTGGCTTGGTGACTCGCTATGGTCATGCAAAAGAGATATTAGTCGCTCTTGGGGATATTGTTAAAAAGGGCGATACAATCGCGCACATGGGGAGCACTGGTAGGTCGACTGGGCCGCACGTGCACTTTGAAGTCAGAAAAAATGGCAAAGCGTTAGATCCAGCTCGATATGTTAATCGAAGAGCAAAGGGGTAGCGGGATATAGCGTATCGAGTGGTCAATAGAATCGTTAAGTTTATGTAATGTGTGATTGACTCCATGCTTTTTCTCTAGCTCGTTCTATTTCTTACATTTTTCTATGCGTTTGACGTGTCTTTACTTGTGACTCTAGTGGCTATATGCTCTGCCATGCTCTAATTTTTCTCAGTTGGAATGTATCCAATTGGTCGTGAGAATACATAATCATCGTGAATATGCTGATCGTATGAATACTCAGCATATTCTTGTGCATTACATGAAAGTAGGTTGATATGTTAGGAAGTGCTTTTCGTAAAATTTTCGGTAGTAAAAACGATCGCGAGCTAAAGCGGATGAACAAGCTTGTGGTGGCTGTGGGTGAGCGTGAGGAGGCAGCAAAAGCGCTTACTGATGACGATTTATCAGCAAAAACCGTTGAATTTCGAAAACGTCTTGATGACGGAGAGACGTTAGATACACTTCTTCCTGAAGCTTTTGCTGTGGTGAGAGAAGCTGGTGTTCGGGTGATGAAGATGCGTCACTTTGATGCGCAAATGGTGGGCGGCATAACGCTTCATGAAGGGCGTATAGCTGAAATGAGAACAGGCGAAGGTAAAACCTTAACGGCTACTCTGCCTGCTTACCTCAACGCCTTACCAGGCAAAGGTGTGCACATAGTTACCGTGAATGACTATTTGGCAAGTCGTGACGCCGAGTGGATGCGCCCCTTATATGAGTTCTTGGGATTGTCGGTAGGCGTCATCTTGTCAGGGCAAAGCCCTGAAGATAAGCGGGACGCCTATGGTTCAGATATTATTTATGGTACGAACAATGAATTCGGTTTTGATTATCTTCGAGACAATATGGCATTTAATCTTGAGGAGCGAGCTCAAGGACCACTGAATTTTGCAATTGTCGATGAGGTCGATTCGATCTTAATTGATGAGGCGCGGACGCCTTTAATCATATCTGGGCCTGCTGAAGATAGCTCAGAGTTATATAAACAAATTAATCTCTTGATTCCTAAGTTGAAGAAAGGGCCTGATGAGTCAGAAATCCCTGAAGATGCTGAGCCCGAAAGCCTTGGTCATTATACAGTTGACTTGAAAAATCGTCAGGTTGAATTGACCGAAGAAGGTCATGAAGTCATTGAAGGCATGCTACTCGAAATTGGCCTGCTGAAGGACGGCGATAGCCTGTATGCCGCGAATAATCTGAGCTTGCTTCATCATGTTCATGCAGGGTTAAAAGCTCATGTGCTGTTTCAGCGTGATGTGGATTATATCGTTCAGGGCGGCCAAATTGTTATCGTGGATGAGCATACGGGGCGTACAATGCCTGGTAGGCGCTGGTCAGATGGGTTGCACCAAGCGGTTGAGGCGAAAGAGCGGGTTAATGTGCAGTCTGAGAATCAGACGTTGGCGTCGACGACCTTTCAGAATTATTTCCGCATATATGGCAAGTTGTCGGGTATGACCGGAACCGCGGATACTGAAGCGTTCGAGTTTAATCAGATTTATGGCTTGGATGTAGTTGTAATTCCAACCAATAAGCCAATGGTAAGACAAGATTTGAATGATCTTATCTATATGACCTCCGAAGAAAAATACGAGGCGGTTATTGAGGATATTAAAGAAAGTGCCGCTGCCGGGCGTCCGGTGCTTGTGGGTACAGTCTCAATTGAGACTTCTGAACTTTTATCTAGCGTACTGAAGAAGAGCCGAATCAAACATAAGGTTCTTAATGCCAAATTTCATGAGCAAGAAGCTGAAATTATTGCTCAGGCAGGGCGAGCGGGAGCGGTCACTATTGCAACGAATATGGCTGGGCGTGGAACCGACATTGTGTTGGGTGGTAATTGGCAAGCTGAAATCGATAGCATTCATGATCCAAGTGCAGAAAAAGTAGCTCGTATTCAAGCCGAATGGGAAGAGAGTCATAAAAAAGTACTTGAAGCTGGTGGCTTGCATATCATTGGTACTGAGCGTCATGAATCTAGACGTATAGATAACCAGTTACGAGGTCGCTCTGGTCGGCAGGGTGACCCAGGGATAACGCGGTTTTATTTGTCACTTGAAGATAGCTTGATGCGGATTTTTGCTTCTGATCGAGTGAAAGGGTTAATGCAAACATTGGGTATGCAGCGTGGTGAGGCCATTGAACATAAATGGGTAACGCGCTCTATTGAAAATGCACAAAAGAAAGTTGAAGGACGTAACTTTGATATTCGTAAGTCACTCTTGGAATACGATGATGTGGCAAACGACCAGCGACGTGTCGTGTACGAGCAGCGAAATGACATTTTGGCCGCAGAAGAAATTGCTGAAAGCATTGTGGCGGTGCGTGAGGATGTAGTTGAAGAATTTATTGGCGGTTTTATTCCTCCCCAAAGTATGGCGGAGCAGTGGGATGTGGCTGGCCTGGAAAAGGCATTAGAGACTGATTTCCGAACGTCTATGCCTATTTCTGCATGGCTGGAGGAAGACAAGGCACTGCATGAAGAAACATTACGTCAAAAGATCTTAGATCGGCTTGTCGAAGCGTATAGTGAAAAGGAAAAGAAGATAGAAGATCCTTCTGTGATGCGTCAGCTAGAAAAACAAGTGATGCTAGCAACGTTAGATAGGCTCTGGAAGGAGCACTTGGCCCATATGGATTACCTGCGTCAAGGTATTCATTTGCGAGGGTATGCACAGAAGAACCCGAAACAAGAGTACAAGCGAGAGGCGTTTGAAATGTTTCAGAACTTCTTGCAGGAAGCAAAGTTTGAGGTTATACGAATATTATCAGGGGTAGAATTGCGCAGCCAAGATGAGGTTGAGGAGCTGGAGCGTCAGCGCCGTGAGGCTGCGGAACGCGAAATGAAATTGCAGCAAGAGAGCGGCGGCGGTTTGCCTGAATTGGAAAGTGATGATGGTGGGGAGCCATTTCATCGGGCCCAACCTAAAGTCGGAAGGAATGAGCCGTGCCCTTGTGGTTCCAATAAAAAATACAAGCATTGCCACGGTAAAATTGATTAGTGGTATGTGAATTTTCTAGATAAAAAAGGGCCTTTATGAAGGCCTTTTTTTTATCTAGAAAAAGATTTATTTAGAGGGCATATAGCAGCATAAATGCGCTGTATGCTAGAACAGACGTATTTATTGGGAGACTATTATGGCTGTTGGGCCTGCAATATTTCCTGAAATGTTACCGATTAAAGGCTTTAGGCTTGGTACCACTTCAGCGGAAATAAAATATAAAGAAAGAAAAGACCTAGTTGTAATGGAAGTGACCGAAGGTGCGGTGATTGCAGGTGTATTTACTCTGAATCGTTTCTGCGCTGCCCCCGTCCAAATTTGTAAAAAACACTTGGCTTCATTCGCGACCTCTACCGCTGCAAAGCGATATTTGGTGACAAATACAGGGTATGCCAATGCGGGTACTGGCCCAGATGGGTATCAAAATAGTTTGGCGGTATGTGAGCGATTGGCAACCATAAAGGGTGTTCCCGTTGAGAATGTACTGCCGTATTCAACAGGAGTGATAGGTGAACCTCTGCCAGTGACAATAATTAATGGTGGCTTGGACCGTTGCCTTGATACCCTTTCGGAGACGGGGTGGGTAGATGCGGCATCGGGGATAATGACGACAGATACTCGCCCGAAAGGAGCTTCTGTAGCGCTGGATATTAATGGTAATTCAGTATCTATTACAGGGATATCCAAGGGTTCTGGCATGATCATGCCAAACATGGCGACTATGCTTGCTTATGTTGCTACCGACGTGGGGTTGTCGCAGTCGTTGGCGCAAGCGTTATTGAAAGAAGCTGCCGATAAATCGTTTAATCAAGCTACAGTCGATGGTGATACATCGACCAACGACTCTTGTATGTTGATTGCTACCGGTGTGTCTGCAGTGACCTTTGAAACGTCAATGGATGCTGGGTATGCAGAATTCAAAGCGGCATTTATCGCCGTTTGTGTTGAGTTAGCGCAGGCAATTATTCGAGATGGCGAGGGGGCGACCAAGTTTGTTACTGTTAGGGTTGAGCAGGCAGAAAGTCGTGCTGAAGCCAGGGATGTCGCGTATACGGTAGCTCACTCACCCTTGGTGAAAACTGCGTTGTTCGCTGCGGACCCTAATTGGGGACGAATCCTTGCTGCAATTGGGCGTGCCCCGATTAATGATCTTGATGTTGATAAGGTGTCTGTCTTTTTAGATAACGTATTGTTAGCGGAGCAAGGTGGAGTGGCTAGGTCTTATAAAGAGGACGATGGCGCTCGGATCATGGCGCAGGAAGAATTTTCGATTGTTATACGGTTGGGGAGAGGGGATGTTGCAGCTGATGTATGGACGTGTGATTTTTCCTATGATTACGTCAAGATTAATGCGGATTATCGTTCCTAATCGCTTTGGTGTATTCAGTGTCTAAAAAAGTCATTCACGTGGTTGCCGCCGTTATTTCTGATTGTGATAACAATGTGCTACTGGCTAAACGTTTGAAAGGGGCTCATCAAGGAGGGTTGTGGGAGTTCCCTGGGGGAAAAGTTGAGGCTGGAGAGTTGCCTCGGGTAGCCTTGTCTCGGGAATTAAGGGAGGAGTTGGATATTGAGGCTGCCGAGTTCGCGCCATTGATCCAGGTTCATCATAATTACCCTGATAAGTCGGTGTTCTTGGATGTGTGGAGGGTGCTTGATTTTTCAGGTATTCCAAGAGGAGCGGAGGGTCAATCTATTGAATGGGTGCGAGTTGATCAATTGAGGGGGCGGGAATTTCCCAAAGCGAATGTGCCGATTGTTACTGCAGTAGAATTGCCGCAGGACTATGTCATTACAAGAGATGTAGGCTCGCAGTGTACGGTGGATGATGTGCTGGTAGATATTGATCGTAATTTACAGCGTGGGAGGCGTTTGATTCAACTGAGATTGAAAACAATGGCAGGTGACTTGGCAGGCCCCGTTATAACTAAGGCATTTGAAATGTGTGCCCAGGTAAATGCCACGTTAATGATAAACAGTGATATTGCTGGGGCTTGCTCTGAGCAATTTACATTACAGGACGGGCTAGTGGGTTTGCATTTAACCGGACGGGCTTTGATGCGTAGCAGCATCAGACCGAAGGGGTATCGATGGGTTGCTGCATCCTGTCATGATGAAGCCTCGCTGCGGCATGCTGAAGCTATAGGGGTCGACTTTGTGACGTTATCTTCGGTGTGTTCGACCGAGTCTCACCCTGGCGCTAGGGCGTTGGGGTGGGAGGCTTTCGAGGTGCTTGTAAAAGGCGCTACGGTGCCTGTGTTTGCGTTGGGCGGTGTAACGCTAAATAATAAGACGCGAGCGATATCCTGTGGGGCGCAAGGTATCGCTGCTATTCGGGCCTATTGTTAGTGCAAGCGATCTTCTGGGGCGATACCAGGGTCACCCCCTAAGTCTTCGATAGATTCAGCTGCTTCGAAGGAGGGTTGCCCTGGAATGGTTTTACTCTCGTTTGCCCATTCACCTAGGTCAATGAGCTTGCAGCGTTCGCAGCAGAATGGTCGAAAGCTATTGTCAGAGTTCCATTCTGATTCTTTTTGGCAAGTTGGGCAGGCTACTTTCATTGTGTGACTCTCGTTAGGGCGATGTAATCTTTATGCAATGTATCTACCTTGTTATATAGGTCGTCTAGCGTTTTGTCATTGATGATAATATCATCGGCCTTGGACAGGCGTAGTTCTCTTTCCATTTGAACCTTAATAATGGCTTTTACGCCGTCTTCTGTCGCCTTGTCGCGTATAACGGTTCGTTCGACTTGTACCTCGACAGGGGCGTCAACTACGAGTATACGTTGAGCCATTTTGTGTTGTGCGCTTTCTAGTAGTAGTGGTGATACAAGAATGGTGTAAGGTGATTGGCTAGCTTGGATTTGGGTAATAATCTCTTGGCCAATCAATGGATGAGTGAGTTTTTCAAGCCATTTGCGTTCATTAGGGTCGTTGAATACGATGTCACGTAATGCTCGTCTGTCTAAGGAACCATCATTTAACAAGGTGCCTTTTCCAAAGTGCTTTTCTATTTCGAGAAGGGCCGGGCGGCCAGGTTCAACGATGATCCTGGATGCTAAGTCTGCATCCACAACGGTGATTCCGTGGTGTTGAAATCGATTGGTGACAGCGGTTTTTCCGCTGCCAATGCCGCCAGTGATACCAATAACAAGCATTCTAAGCCCCTGTCATGAAAAATATGAGGGCTATATTTTACCGTGCAATGACAACCCGGTCTACGATATCCCAGGTTCAGCATAGTAAATAGGAAGATTAGAGGATTTGGTATTTATAATAATCAATTATCGCATCGCCCCAAAAGAATGTAATCCAACCAGCGATAGCGAGATAGGGCCCAAATGCAAAGGGGATATTTTTATCTCTACCTTTTATGACAATAAAGGAGATGCCGATGATTGAGCCTACGAGGGATGAAAGCAAAATGATAAGCGGCAGTACTTCCCAACCCATCCAGGCACCTAGCGCTGCGAGGAGTTTGAAATCCCCAAACCCCATGCCTTCTTTGCCTGTAACTAACTTAAAGACTTGGTAGATGCTCCAGAGGGAAAGGTAGCCTGCGGCGGCGCCGATAACGGCGCTTTCCAAGGGAACAAATGTGCTGTTGATGTTAAGGAGCAATCCCATCCAGAGGAGTGGCAAGGTGATCTGATCGGGTAATATATGGTGGTCGTAGTCGATCATGGTTAAACAAATAAATGACCATGTGAGCACTAAAATGGCGAGCATTTGTAGGCTGGCGCCCAGCTGATAAGCAACAAACGCAGATAATATGCCGGTTACTAATTCTACGGCAGGGTAGCGAATGGAGATGCTTGTGTTGCATGCGCTGCATTTACCTCGTAAGAACAGGTAACTTACAACAGGGATGTTTTCGTAGAATTTGATTTCGTGATTGCATTTTGGGCAGCTGGAGTTTGGAACGGCTAAGTTAAATGTGCCTGATTTAAACCCTTTGGGGTCAAGTTCGAGTTCTTTAGGAAGTTTGCCATAGAGCTCATTAATGAACTCACGGGTGTTTGCCAGCCAGTCCTTGTAGAGCATGATTGGCGTTCTGTAGATGACGACATTAAAGAAGCTCCCAAACATGAGGCCGAATAAAAAAACAACCCCAATTAAATACTCGGGGTTGTTCGTGAAATATAGGATTAAATTGTTGGAGGTTTGCATCCGGTACTTATACCACAGCTCCGAGCTGGAATATAGGTAGGTACATAGCGATAATGAGTCCGCCAATGATAACGCCCAAGAAAGACATGATAAGAGGTTCCATCATGCTTGTGAGCCCGTCTACAGCATTGTCAACTTCGTCTTCGTAGTAATTGGCGACTTTGTCAAGCATTGAGTCTAGTGCACCAGATTCTTCTCCGATTGAAACCATTTGTACAGCCATAGAGGGAAATACTCCTGTAGACCGCATCGAAAAGTTTAGTTGAGTCCCAGAGGATACATCTTCTTTTACGGTATTTACTGCTTTTCTGTAGACTACATTTCCGGTTGCGCCAGCAACAGAGTCAAGGGCCTCTACTAGTGGTACCCCGGCAGCGAACGTAGTTGAAAGGGTGCGGGCAAACCTTGCGATAGTTGCTTTGTATACAATGTCGCCGACAATGGGTAATTTTAAGACAGCCCTATCCAGTGCATTATTAAAAGGCTCTGATCGGGCCTTGGCCTGTTTTACAATAAAGATGGTCGCGATGATTAACCCAAGTACGATATACCACCATTCTTGCATCCACTCCGACATGCCAATCACAAGTTGCGTAAATGCCGGGAGCTCTGCACCAAACCCCTCAAATAGCTCTTGAAATGTAGGTACTACTTTAATTAGCAATATGGCAGTAACTACAGCCGCGACAAGAAGTACTGTAATTGGATATTTCATGGCTTTCTTGATTTTTTGCTTGAGAGCCTCAGACTTTTCCTTGTATATGGCTATTCTATCAAGCATTGTTTCCAACGCTCCTGATTGTTCTCCTGAATCTACTAGGCTGCAAAATAGGCTGTCGAAATAAAGAGGGTGTTTTTGTAACGCGGATGCAAGGCTGTTTCCAGCTTCAACCTCTTTTTTGATTTCTAGAACGAGCTTCGCCATAGACGGGTTGTCGAGACCGTCTGCTACGATCTCGAATGATTGTACTAAAGGGACCCCCGCTTTCATCATGGTGGCGAGCTGCCTTGAAAAGAGAGCGATATCTAAGGGTGTGATTTTTTTTTGGGATGAGCCAAAAAGATCTTTTGGTTTCTTTCTTACCTTTTTTGCACTAATTCCTTGTTTTCTTAGCGTGGCACGAACAACTGTCATGCTGGCGGCACTGGTTTCCCCTTTTACTTTGTTGCCTTTTTTATCCGTTCCTTCCCAAACAAAAGTGGCTGCACTAGGAGCTGACTTTTTGGGTTTTGTTTTTGTTGCAGTGGCCATCTTAATGTCCTGTTGTTACCCGGTTAACTTCTTCGAGACTGGTTACCCCTTGGCGAGCTTTTTCAAGCCCGCTTGCTCGAAGGTCGTTGAATCCTTCTTCTCTTGCCGCGTCGGCAATCTGAATCGCGTTGCCATCTTCCATTATAATACGCCCGATCTTGTCTGTAATCTTAACTACTTCGTATATTCCTACGCGTCCCTTATATCCAGATGAGCATTTGTCACACCCGACGGCTTTGAAAAGTGATAGGTTGTCGAATTCATCTTTTCTGAAGCCTTCGGCTAGCAATGCCTCATCTGGGACGTCCATGGGGGCTTTGCAATGCTTGCATAATCTTCGAGCCAGGCGTTGGGCTATGATGAGTGACACTGATGTTGCTATATTAAACGAAGGGACCCCCATATTTCTCAAACGGGTTAACGTTTCGGGTGCACTATTTGTGTGGAGGGTAGATAGCACTAAATGGCCCGTTTGAGCTGCCTTTATGGCTATTTCACCTGTTTCAAGGTCTCTGATTTCCCCTACCATTACAATATCTGGATCTTGGCGTAGGAAGGCCCTTAAGGCGGAGCCGAAATCTAAGCCAACCTTGGCGTGAACATTGACTTGGTTAATGCCTTCAAGGTTGATTTCTACCGGGTCTTCTGCCGTAGATATATTCCTTTCGGGAGTGTTGAGAATATTTAAGCCTGTGTAGAGAGATACGGTTTTTCCGCTCCCCGTAGGGCCTGTAACCAATATCATTCCTTGTGGTTGCTCTAGAGCGTTTAGGAAAAGTGTTTTTTGATCATCTTCATACCCTAGCGCATCGATACCTAGTTTTGCGCTATCGGGATCGAGTATACGTAATACGACCTTTTCACCAAATAGCGTTGGAAGCGTGTTGACACGAAAATCTATAGCCCGGGTCTTAGAGAGTTTGAGCTTTATTCTTCCATCTTGAGGGATTCGCCGCTCTGAAATGTCCATGCGGGACATGACTTTTAGTCTGGCTGCTAGTTTACCAGCCAGGTTGACGGGCGGGCGGGCGGCTTCCTTTAGAATGCCGTCGGTTCTAAATCGAATCCTATACGCTTTTTCATAAGGCTCGAAGTGGATGTCTGACGCCCCTAACTTGATGGCATCTAATAATATCTTGTTAACAAAGCGGACAATCGGAGCATCATCCCCGTCATTATCGCTATCTTCTTCTTTCTCTTGGCCACTTTCGATATCTAGGTCGTCTAGGTCGGTGTCGCCCATATCGTCGAAAGTAGTGTCTTGTTGGTCTAGGAAAGACTCTATCGCATCGTTTAGCTTGTTATCAGCAGTAACGACGGTTTCGACATTTAGACCCGTATTAAACTTGATCTCATCTACAGCATGTAGGTTTGTCGGGTCTGACATTGCAATGAAGAGTCGGGTGCCTCTCTTGTAGAGCGGAAGAGCTCTATGTTTCCTTATTAGCGAGTCGTCAACCAAGTCTTTGGGATAAAACTCGGGATCTAGAGAGGAAAGCTCAATGATAGGTGTGCCAAACTCGTCAGCGGCCGTTTGGGCTAGCTGATCAGCATGAATTAAGTTGTTTTGGACTAGGTAGGTCACCAATGGGATTTTTTTAGAGTGAGCAGACTCGGTAGCATCCTGAATTATGTTTTTTTCAATTAAATTGTCAGCGATTAGCCGTTTTGCCAGCCCGCTTAGCGAGATATTTTGGTTGCTCATCCTTTATCCTGTTTCAAACTGTATAATATGAATCCCAAGCATATCGTGTTTTGCCTGTATGATTAATAGTTTAGCGGCTAATCATTGAGTTGCTATAGGTATTTAAGGCTATTGGTTCGCTGATTGAGAAATGAAGTGCTTAGTGTCAGAAGAAAGAGCAGTAAGCTGTTTTTATTGAGTGTTGACGAAAATTGTCACTATGTGTCCATTTGACACCAGGGAGTTGAGAGGGCCAAACTTTTTGATTGAGGGGTTTTTTCGTAAGTTGTTGTTTTATGGGGGGTAACTTGTTTTTTCTGAGGGTGGCATAAGGGTTGCTTAGTAAAGGGTGTAGTATACCTCGCTCTCTTCGTTGGTTAGATGAAAGGGGTGATATTTCTTCCTAATAAACAATCAATGATAGTAGTGGAGTTGGACATTATGAAACGCAATACTCAAGGTTTTACATTAATAGAATTAATGATCGTTGTAGCAATTATTGGCATTTTGGCTGCAGTGGCTATTCCAGCATACCAAGATTACCTAACGCGATCGCAGGTGACTGAAGCCATGTCTCTTGCCGGAGGGTTGAAAGTAACAGTAGGTGATTTTTATGTAGATGAGGGTGCTCTAACTAATATCGCTAACGGCTATAAAGGTATCCCCGCAGCAGCTGGAACTAGTGGTAAATATGTAACTCAGGTTGCTCTTGCCGCCGGTATAATCTCAGCGACATTGGGAGGAGATGCATCTGCTGTAGTGACGGGTGATATTCTAATTCTGTCTCCAATTACTCACCCCGGATCAATTGAATGGGCTTGTAAGTCAACGACAATTGCAGATAAGTACTTGCCTGCTGCTTGTAAGTAATCTCATAAAGTAAGGTGAGGCCTTGATTCTAAGGCCTCACACTAAAATAAAAAAACCGCCTTTGTGCGGTTTTTTTATTTTAGTGTGAGGTTGTTAGTGTGACGTAAATAGTCAGTATTCGCCTTTATTTCGCATGCGTTTCTAATAAGCAACTATAGATTAGCGCTAACATGCTGATCTATTGGGGAATAATTAAGCGTAAAGATGGTGCACTTTTTGCTTGGATTAGAGATACGTCTCTTATGTTTTGCTTGTCTTTAGCTAGGAATGATGCAATGAACCCAAAAAATAAAGGTTTTACACTGATAGAGTTAATGATTGTGGTGGCAATAATTGGAATACTGGCCGCGGTTGCAATTCCAGCTTATCAGGATTACCTAACTCGAGCACAAGTGGCGGAAGCTTTCTCTTTATCGGATGGGTTTAAGGTTGTTGTTGGAGACTTTTATGTTGATGAAGGTGTATTAACCAATATATCTAATGGATATAAGGGGATCCCGGCATCGACAGGTACGGTTGGGAAGTATGTTGACCAAGTCGGCCTTAGTGGAGGAGTGATAAGTGCGAGAATGGGAAATGATGCTTCTGCAGTAGTGGCGGGAGATATTTTGGTCTTATCTCCAATTACACATTCGGGCTCTTTGGAGTGGGCGTGTAAGTCTACCACATTGGCTGATAAGTATTTACCGGCTGCTTGTAAGTAACCGGTAATTTGATGTTAGAGTTAAGCTGAGCGAAAGTTACTGCTTGTTCCTTTATCTGTTTGTCATCTGAGCCCGTCATTGTACGGGCTTTTTATTTTTGAATTGATGTCTTGGAAATGGAAAGATTGTGTCGCGATCTAGTTACGATAAAAAATTAATCGTGTTGTGGGGAGTTTGGTCATTATTGCTCGCGTTCTCTGTTTGGGTATTTTGGCCCGCATTAAGCGGACCTTTTATATTCGATGATTTTGGTAGTTTGTCACGCCTTGGTGATCTCGGCGGTGTCAGGGACTGGCGCACCTTTTACGAATTTGTGTTTACTGGAAAGACAGGACCTACAGGGCGCCCACTTTCATTGTTAACATTTTTGGTCGATGGTAGAAACTGGCCTGCGGACCCTTGGCCATTTAAGAGAACGAATCTAGTATTGCATTTACTATGTGCGACTCTCTTGTTAGTGGCTTCGCTAAAGGTTCTGAGCGTACATAACAAGCTGATACCGTTAACGTCAAGACATTACTGGGTTGCTTTCTTTGTCGGTGGTGTTTGGTTGCTCCATCCTTTTTTGATTTCCACAACGTTTTACGTTGTTCAGAGAATGGCACAGCTTGCTACGCTTTTTTGCCTTCTGGGAATTGTAGGGTATTTATATGGAAGACTGATGATTAGTAGTAAACCAATACAGGCATATATTGTGATGAGCCTTAGTATTGCTTGCTGTACGTTCTTGTCGATGATATCGAAGGAGAACGGGGTGCTATTACCAATCTTAATTTGGATGTTAGAGATTACGCTTTTTGCGAGCCGAATAAGTGAAAGCGGCCGGCTAAATAAAGTGTGGTATTTTTGCTTTTTTATTCTTCCGGCGATATTGGTTGTTGGGTATTTGTCTAAAGTATTTTGGTCAGGCTTGTTCTTCGAACAAATCTCTACTCGAGGGTTTAGTCCATACGAACGTCTGTTGACTGAAGCAAGGATATTGTTCGAGTATGTTGGCCACTGGATTTATCCGAAGCTGTATACGTCGGGGCTGTTCCATGATGGTTATAAGAAGTCGATTAGCATCATTGAGCCTTGGATTACAGTGGCAGCAATAACCGGGCATAGTGTGTTATTTTTCTCTGCATTGTGGAATCGAAGGAAGTGGCCTCTCATTTCCTTTCCTATTCTATTTTTCTATATTGCCCACCTTGTTGAATCGACAGTGGTGGGATTGGAGTTATACTTTGAACATAGGAATTATCTAGCAGTTTGTTTTCTTTTTTTGCCAGTTTTCTACTACCTTAGTTGTGCACTGAGCACTGTCGTTTTTCGAGCAGGCGCGATTTCTATAATTATTATCCTGTCTGTATTTAGTCAGTATAGCGCGTCAATTTGGTCTAGCTATCCATCAATGGTTTTGTCGTGGTCGCAAAAGGCGCTGTATTCGTCGCGGGCACAGCAGCAAGCATCGTTAGAGCTTTTTAATAAAGGACGCTACGATGCAGCTCTTACATTACTGACAGCATCTGTTGAGCGTATGCCTATGGATTTGGAGTTGAGAGTGTGGAAATTAGTGCTTTCGTGTCATTTAAGCCAAGTGAATAGTGAAGATTTGAAGGTTGCGAATAGATTGGCTGAGCGGTCTTTGTACGATTTGAGGTCTATAAAGCTGTATAGGCTTTTCGTCGAGACACTCGCCCGCAAAGAGTGTAATGAACTTTCGTTGAGCGATGGTGAAAATCTATTCAATTCGATGATGGAATACGGCAGTAATGCAGAAAGGAGCTCTGCACAGTACGCGCATATCCAATATTTGATGGGTGATATCTTAACTTATCAAGATAAACCAATAGAAGCGTTGAGACATTATCATAGATCTCTCGACGCTCGCTCGGGGGCTGGTGCGGCAATGAGTATGGCTGCATTTTTAGCGACCAAAGGTTTCGGTGAGCAAGCGTATGAACTCTCAGAAAGGGCACAAAAATATATTGGGGCTAAGGAGCAGCAAGGGGGGGGGATACTGCGAAGTGATATTGTCTCTTTTCAACAGCAACTCTTAAATGACGGGAGTTTACTGAGTAGACCCAAATAGTGCAGGGTGATCAAGCTTTTCTTTCGTTTGCTATAATGGTGGAGAATGGTCGAGAGTAAGATAATGCGAATAGGAAATAACACCACAATCCGATTGATAATCATGATCTTTTTTATTGCGCTAGGAGTGCGCGTAGCTTATTTCATTGAAATGAAAGCAGATCCAGAGTACTTGCAACCGAGTGTTGATGCTTATTACCATGACTATTGGGCCTGGGGATTAGCTTCCGGTGACTGGCGTTTGAAATATGGGCAGCGAGACCCTGAGATTCAATCAACGCCTTATTTTCGAGCGCCAGCGTATCCATACATGCTTTCCGTAGTGTATACAGTATTTGGACATGACCCACTTGCCCCTAGGTTATTGCAGCATGTATTTGGAGCGCTAAATTGTTTTCTTATTTTCTTCTTGGCGAGGAGATTGTTTGGAAATAAGACAGCCTTGCTAGCGAGTTTTATGTATGCAGTATATTGGCCGTTTGTGTACTTTGAAGGAGAGCTTAGAGAGGTTACATTGTTGTGTGTACTGTTGCCGATGTTTATTTTGCTGGTGATGCGGCTATGCGATGAAGGGAGTTTGAAATGGGCCCTTTTAGCGGGGTTAACGTTAGGGGTGATTAGCGTTACTCGAGCAAATTACATACTGTTCTTTCCTTTTTCTCTTGTTTGGTTGTATATGTTTTTGATCAAAAACAATGGGAAGAGTGGCGGGTGGAAAATAGTAGTGATGTTTTCTATTTTCGTATCATTGCCAATAAGTGTTGTGGCTGCAAGAAACTATGTGTATGGGAATGATTTTGTGTTGGTGAGTTCAAATATGGGGATAAACCTATATATCGGAAATAATAATTTGTCTGATGGCCATTCAGTTAGATTGCCAGGTGATATTCCAATATTCAGAAGTGCTTTCTCCTATTTAGACATTGTTGAGCATGTAGAGGAAATAGAACAACGGGATTTACAGCACTCAGAGGTCTCACAGTATTTTTCAAAATTAGCGGTTGAATATATTATCGAATATCCGTTTGAGACTTTTGTACTTGGCTGTAAAAAAATGGCTATGCTTTTTGGTGGTACAACGATTGAAAGTGAAAAAAATCAAGAAACATTTCGACGTCGGTCTGTTGTGTTAAGCGGTCTTCCTTTGAGTTTTTCAGTAGTGTTGTCATTTTCAATTGTTGGTGTCTTAGTTTTCTTTAGAAGGGTGTTTTTTGGTGGTAGGCTGCCCCCCCCCAGCTTGTTCAGCAACGATAGCTACAAATATGGGATTTTAGTATTACTGCTTATTGCGGTTTATTGCTCAAGCTACTTCTTGTTCTTTGTGACATCCAGGTTCAGGGTTCCATGTGTTGCCTTGATTATGGTTTTTTCGGCTTATGGGGCAAATTTCTTGTTGTCAGAGTTCGGCATGAGAAACTACAAACGTGCCATTGGTGCTTCTCTTCTTGTCGTATTGTTCTATTTTCTTAGTAATGCCAATTTGTTTGATATACACAGTGATCAAGCAAAGATAGAATCTGATAGAGGATTAGCTTATGCCAGAGAGAATAGATTTGATGATGCTATTGAAAGTTACCAAAAAGCGATTGAGATTAATCCGTCTTATGGCTCCGCGTATAACAACCTTGCTACTGCACTTGCGGCCCGGGGGGATTTGCAACAGGCGACGGTAAATTATATTCAAGCATCCCAGCTATTGCCTAATGAACGTTCTATTTGGATTAATTTAGGATTGATATCCCATAAAATGGAGATGTACGATACTGCCATTATCTATTACAAAGAGGCCGAATTACTACGTGAAGATGAAATGTTGTCGTTTAGAATTGCTTATAGTCTACTTAAAAAAGACGATAATTCTGGTGCAGAGGACCGCTTCAAAAAAACTATGGAGAGCTATGGTCGTAGCTCTTCCATATTGTTTCAGTTGGGTCGTATCTATCTAGATGCGGGGAAGTTGGAGGATGCAAAGCAAGTATTGTTAGAAGCATTACAAAAATCACCTAATAATTTACTTATATTGTGGGTGCTCACAGAATGTGCGGAAGCACTTCATGATATTGAGGGTCTTCACAAGTATATACAATCGATTTTGGCTTTAGAGCCTGGCAATGCCAAAGCCATTGTGTTGGCAGAGAAATATGGTCTTTCTGTAGGTGATTAAACACAAAGGTCTCCTTACTAATAGTAGATATGGGTTGAATAGAGTTGTTATATCAAATCAAAGAGGGTTGAAATTTTGAATGATACTGTGAGCATAATAATACCTGCCAAAAATGAAGGGAGCGCCTTAGAGAAACTTCTAGTAAAAATCCAGGCACTTACGGCTAACGATGGGTGGGAGATTATCGTTGTTAATGACGGGTCAACTGATGATACTTCGTCTATTTGTACCTCTGCTGGAGTGACAGAGGTCAAGCATCTCTATTCAAAAGGCAACGGTGCAGCAATTAAGTCTGGAGCTCGAGTTGCTAAAGGGGAAAATCTCGTATTTATGGATGGGGACGGGCAGCATCAACCTGAAGAAATAGCGGGATTATTGGAGAAGTTAAGGGGTGGATACCACATGGTGGTGGGAGCCAGAAATCGAACAGGCCAGGCTTCGCTTGGGCGATCGTGGGCTAATGGATTCTATAATTGGTTTGCATCAAAAATGGTAGGCCACGAAGTGGCTGATTTGACTTCTGGTTTTCGCGCAGTGAATGCAAAAAAGTTCAGGGAGTTTCTATATCTATTACCCAATGGTTTTTCGTATCCAACGACTTCGACAATGGCGTTTTTTAGAGCGGGTTATTCCGTTTCTTACATGCCCATAAATGTATTGAAACGTGAGGGTAAGAGCCATATTAATTTATTGAGGGATGGTGTTAGGTTCTTATTGATTATTTTCAAAATTGGTACGCTGTACTCTCCGTTGAAGTTGTTTTTTCCTGTGAGTGTTGGTTTTTTTGCCAGTGGTCTGGGCTATTATCTATATACATATATGTCTAAAGGACAGTTTACTAATATGGGGGCTCTATTGTTTGTTACATCCGTAATTATATTTTTTATGGGGCTGATCTCAGAGCAAATAGCAACGTTAATGTACGCTCGGTCGGATAGTTAATTTGATGGTATCGGAATATGAGCGAAATTAATCCTAGAAAAAAAATTGTCATACTAACTTCTACTTATCCTCGGTGGAAAGAGGATTCAGTACCTTCTTTTGTTTCCTATTTGAATCAAGAGTTGACTGAAGATTTCGAGGTTCATGTTTTGGCGCCGCATTACAGAGACGCTAGATTCAATGAGACGTTAGATGGCGTACAGGTGTTTAGGTTTCAATATGCCACAGCAAATTGGGAACGGTTAGCATATGGTGGGGGAGTGATGGAGAATTTAAAAAGAAATCGATTTCTATATGTATTGATCCCATTTTTCATTTTTTCTCAGTTGATCTTGCTGCGTCGACTTCATGCTATTCATAAGTATGATGTGATACATGCCCATTGGATAATTCCTCAAGGTGTAGTTGCTGGGATCTTTAGGAGGTTTTTTGATAAAAATGTTTCGTTGCTTCTGACCTCTCATGGAGCCGACCTATTTTCTATGAGTGGGCGAATTTTAACGACATTGAAACGATGGGCTTTGCGTGAGGCTGATTACGTCACCGTTGTAAGCCAAGTCATGAAGAAAATATGCGTTAAAAATAAGATTGATACGGATAAAGTCGGTGTCTTTCCCATGGGGGTCGATTTGAGAGAAAAATTCACCCCTGGAGAGATCCCCGCCAAGCAGCATAGTATTGTTTTTGTTGGTAGACTCGCGGAAAAAAAAGGTGTGGAACACCTGGTTTTGGCCATGTCTATATTGATAGTGAAATATCCAGGTGTCCATTTGTCTATCGTCGGTGATGGTCCGATGCGTAAAGATCTGGAGGACATTATGTATGCGAATAACATTGAGGATTTTGTATCGTTTGTTGGGAGTGTAGTTAATGAGGATGTGCCAACCTATTTGCGTTCTGCGTGTATTGCTGTAGTGCCATCTATTGTAGCTAAATCGGGAGATCAAGAAGGCCTTGGTTTAGTGGCTGTTGAGGCTATGGGATGTGGCTGTGCTGTCGTAGCTTCCGATCTTCCTGCAATTAGGGATGTTGTATCTGATGGGGTTACTGGTTTGTTGGTTCGTCCTGAGGATTCTGAGGCGTTGGCTGGAGCAATAGGTCGGTTAATAGAGAACCCTGTTTTACGAAGCAGTTTATCGAAGGCTGGCCGCGAATTTGTACTCGGGGAATTTGATTGGCTACGTGTTGGGAGGCAGTACAAAAGTATTATTACTAATAGGATGATAGAAAAGAGATGAATTGCAGTTCGTTTTTCCATTGCGTAGCCTTACATGAAACTTAAGGCTCTTAGGAATTTTTCATTCGGAGCTCTTGTCTCGGCAGTCTTGACGATAGCGATAATGCCTGTTCTTGCATTTTTTTTCTCGGTTGATGATATTGGTAGATTTTCTCTTTTTCAGTTAGTTTCTTCTCTTAGTGTCTTGTTGTTTTCTATGGGGTTGGATCAGTCCTATGTCAGGGAGTTTCATGAAAAAACAGATCAGGGACTGCTCCTCTACACCTGTCTAATGCCCGCGTTGGTATTCTTTTTGTTGTTTTTTCCTGTAGTGTTTTATTTCTCTACTGAGATCGAGGGGTGGTTGTTTGAAACACATTACCGCGGCGAGCTGATTATGGTTTTGTATTTTTGGGTAGTCATTATGTTGATTACCCGGTTTTTACAACTGAATTTGAGAATGCATCAGAGGTCGATTCTATATTCAATTAATCAGCCCTTGACGAAAATGGTTTTACTGGTCGGGTTGCTCTGCTTTGGGGCCTTTGATGTTTTGTTTGATTTTCTGTTTTTATCCAACCTGTACCTAGCGTCATCCTTAATTGCTTTGTTTGTTCTTATGTTTGTTGTGCGTGGTTATGTTGACAGCTTTAATGGTGTAGATGTAGGTCTTCTTCGCTCAATGCTGCGTTACAGTATCCCTCTGGCATGTTCAGGTATTGCTTATTGGGGGGTTGGGTCTTTGGATCGCTTCTTTATCAAGGAATATTCCACTTTAACCGACTTAGGTGTTTATTCGATGGCAATTAGTTTTGCTGGTGTTGGGATATTGATTCAACAAGTGTTTACGACGATTTGGCACCCATCTATTTTTGAGCGTGTATCGAAACAGCAGAACGCCGCAACAAGAGATGTAAGTGTTTTGCAAGAAGACCTATTTCTGTTTGTTCACAAAATACAGGGAGCGGTTCTCACTGTTGTATTATTATTACCCGCGGTGCTCGGTACGTGCTCGTGGGTACTCTTGTACGTGCTGCCAGTAGGGTATGGGGATGTCGTGTTTCTAGTAGTGCCATGTACCACCTTTCCTTTATTACTCATCCTGTCAGAGGTTACTGGAGTAGGCATTGCTGTTAAACGAAAAAGTAAGTATACAGTCTACGCTTCCGTTTCTGCTCTGCTTATGAATGGAGCATTAAATATGGTACTAGTGCCTCTTTATGGTGGAAAGGGGGCTGCAATTGCGACGCTATTTTCATATTTCGTCTATTTCTGCGTAAGAACAGAGGCCTCTATTCTTATTTGGAAGCCATTGCGACGTGTGCCTTTATATGGTCCTTTGGTATTTTTGGTGTTTTTGTCTACGGCCTTTCTCTTTTTTGGTGCGGAATATCATCGCGAATTTATTATTATTTGGCTGGCATATATGGTGTTTGTACTTGCTTTTTATCGGAAATCAATCTACATGGTTCTTAATTTGTATAGGAACTAACATTACAGGGGGTCTTTGATACCTTGTTGGAAAAGTCTAAATTACGGTAATCATTCTTTATGAAAAAAACGATAATCTACTATCATCCTAGGTCGATGCCCAAGAATGTTGATAGAGGGAGTTCTGTTAGGGTTCGGGCAATGTATGAGGCTTTTGAATCTCTTGATTATCACGTCATTCTGTTGGCTGGCAGCTTGACTGAAAGATTGGGTGTGATGCGGTCAATCAAAAGAAGGG
The DNA here is from genome assembly GCA_002162955.1 of Gammaproteobacteria bacterium 45_16_T64. Lineage (GTDB taxonomy): Bacteria > Pseudomonadota > Gammaproteobacteria > Pseudomonadales > Ketobacteraceae > 42-54-T18. The sequence goes on along the minus strand of MABD01000009.1, from coordinate 289,769 downwards.
TGTCCGAGGGCTTGTTGATTGATTTTGTCTATATTGAGAACACCAATGCACCAATATGTTTGGCTGAGGGAGGTGTCCCTTGCAATTCATTTAGAGATTACGTTTTCTTAGCTTGGCTGAGGTCAAATAATATACCGATCGGAGTATTCTACAGGGATGTATATTGGAAGTTTGATTTTTATTCAGAATTACTGCCGTGGCCCTTGTGTTATCTGACGCGACCTTTGTGTTATCTCGATTGGTATATGTACGATAGATTTAGTGATGTATTTTTCTTACCATCGTTATTGATGAATGAGTATTTACCGAAGCCAAGAGGCTCCGGTAAAGTGTTCGAGTTACCTCCAGGTTTTGGCGCTGGTTATGGAAAGGGTGAGGTTAGAGATGCATACGCTGGGCAAATGCTGAAACTGCTATATGTTGGTGGGGTGTCTCCCCATGTGTACGATTTGTCAGGGATGCTGAGTACAATTCTGCGTATTGATGGCGTGAAATTGACGATTTGTTGTCGAGAAGATGAATGGCGCGTAGATGGTGCTGAGTATCGATTACTTATGGAAGGCAGTGATAAAATTGATGTTGTTCATTTTCAAGGAGATCAGTTGGCAGAATTGTATTCCCAGAATGATGTTTTTATGATGGCAGTGAATTACTCTGAATATAGAGATTTCTCAATGCCTATAAAATTTTTTGAGGCGATTGGTTATGGTCTACCTATTGTTTCTCTGTATCAAAAGGCTATAGCTAGCCTGATTAATGAGTTCAAAATCGGCTGGGTGCTAGAGAGTGAGGATGAATTAATAGAACTCCTATCCGGCATGGTATGTGATAGATCTGAAGTTTCTGAGCGATCTGAGAATGTAGCGTTAGCTCAGTCTCAGTTCACTTGGAAGACGCGTGCCGCTACTGTACCGATATACCTTAATAGAAATAAGGTGAACGTTAGCTGAAATAATTGCTTATGTGGCTTGTGATGATCGAAGATGTATCCCCGTCTCCGTATAAATCATTCTCCCTTTGCTTGGGTATTTGAAAATTATTGACGATCTCGCGAAGGGATGCTGTGTTGCTATTTAATGGTGGGAATAAGGTATTCCAGCCGCATTCTACTAGTTCGGTCCACTCCGTTTCTGTTCGTAAAGTCACGCAATATTTGTTATGAAAAAACGCTTCTTTCTGTACGCCGCCAGAATCCGTAATAATAAGCTGAGAATTCATTTCTAGGCAAACCATGTCCAAGAAACCAAGTGGGGAAATTACGGTGATATCTCCTAAGTCTAGTTCAAGCTCGTTAATTTTGTTTTTTGTACGGGGGTGCAGAGGTAGAATGATCTTGTAGTTGTTAGTCAAAGAGCGGAGTTCATTTATGATTCGGCTGAGCCGTTGTGGATTATCAACATTTTCTGCACGGTGAACGGTAGCAAGAATGTAACTGCCGTCTTCTAATGTAAGTTGGGCGCGTATATTGCTTTTGCTTCTGGCTATGGAGCCATAGTATTTTGCGGCGTCAAACATTACGTCTCCACAGAAATGCACTCTATCTGCGGGTATCCCCTCATTGGATAGCTGTTCTAATGCATTGCGGGTGGGAGCGAAAAGAATGTCGGAGGCATGGTCGGTGAGTATCCTGTTGATTTCTTCTGGCATTTGCCTATTGTATGATCGTAGTCCTGCTTCAACATGAAAAATTGGAATTTTTAGCTTAGATGCAGCTAAGGCACCGGCTAGTGTTGAATTGGTATCTCCATAAACTAGGACTCCAGATGGTCTATGTGCTAACAAGTGTTTTTCTATACCGGTGAGCATACTGGCGGTTTGCTCGCCGTGATTGGTTGCACGGACATTCAAATTCGTACCTGGTTTTGGTATGTTTAGTTCATCGAAAAATACAGCAGACATATTGTCATCATAATGTTGTCCGGTATGAACTATATGTTCTGAAATATTTGAAGTGTTGCTGAATGATCGGGAAATCATGGCAGCCTTAATGAACTGGGGGCGAGCGCCAATGATAGTGGTTATGTTAATAGTCATGTCTTAACACCTAGCTCCGGATTCTGGGGGAATTGTTTCAATACATTCCTTACTTGTCTGATAATTAGTTGCTGTTCTTTTTCCTTTAAGTAAGGATGAATGGGTAAGCTTAGCACCGAAGATGAGAGCATTTTGGCGACGGGTAAGTCCTTTTCTAAGTATGTGTTACCAAACGCTGTTTGGCTGTGTATGCACGTTTGATAATAGATAGATGTTGGGATTCCTTTTTTGGAGAGTTCCGAGATGATAGCATTTCTATTATTTACTTTTAGTGTGTATTGAGCCCAGGAACTAAAGTACGCATTATCAAATGTTGGTGTTGAGGCTATGTCCTTAAATGCTGCGGTGTAGGATCGCGCTATTTCTTCGCGTGATTCGAGTTCGTTTGGGAAAACGCTAAACTTTTCCAACAAGATAGCTGCCTGGATTGTGTCTAAACGACTATTCATACCTATACGGATATTGTCATATTTATTTTCACCTTTGCCGTGTGATCTCAGTGAATTAAGTCGCTCTGCATATTTGTCATTATTGGTGAATATAGCGCCACCATCACCATAGCACCCAAGAGGTTTTGCAGGAAAGAAACTTGTTGTCGATAGGTCGCCAAAAGAGCAGGCTTGGTGTTTGTCTATCTTACCGCCAAACCCCTGGGCGGCATCCTCAATAAGTAAAAGGCCATGCTTTTGTGCGATTTTCTTAATTTGGGGATAGTTGGCAGGTAGGCCGAATAAGTTGACAGCGATAATTGCTTTGGGAGTGAGTATTCCTTCGCTAATGCATTCTTCGATTTGTTTCTCTAGGTTGCCGGGGTCGATATTAAAGGTGCCCGGGTCCACATCTACAAATTTAGGCGTTGAGCCCGTGAGAGGGATGACTTCCGCTGAAGCAAAAAAAGAGAAGGTTGGACAGAATACCGCGTCCCCCGAACTTACACCTAGAGCCATCAACGACAATTGAAGAGCATCTGTACCATTCCCACAACTTATGCAATGCTTGACGCCAACATATTCCGCCAATTTCAGTTCAAGGTCAAAGACCTCTGGGCCCATGATATATTGCCCATGATCGAGGACCTCCTGAATTCGATTGTCGATGCGTTTTTTTAGCGTTAAGTACTGGGCTCCAAGGTCTATAAAGTTCATGGCGAGATGCTTTTCTAGTTGTCGTTTCGGAAAGATTGTTGCTCTATCGTGAGTTTTCGATCGGTGAGAGAGTATGTTATACCGGTATGAGAGCAGGTGGCCTTTGCTGTTCCCTCAAGTGGTAAGTCTAACTGTTCTCCATATTCGCTCATCCACCCAATCTGTTTTGCAGGTACACCTACCATTAAAGCGTAATCGGAGACGTCCTTATTAATAACTGCTCCTGCACCAACAAAAGCATATTTCCCGATTATTACGCCACAAATAATTGTGCAATTAGCACCTAGGGTTGCGCCAGCTCTTACAGTTGTATTTTTATATTCCTCTTTGCGAGAAATAGTGGCCCTTGGATTGTACACATTTGTGAATACCATACTGGGGCCACAAAATACGTTGTCCTCTAACGTTACGTTATCGTATATGGACACATTATTTTGTACTTTGACATTGTTTCCTATGACTACTTTGCTTCCGACATAGACGTTTTGGCCGAATGAACAATCTTCGCCAATCTTGGCATTTTGGGATATATGAGTCCAGTGCCAGATTCTTGATCCTCGACCTATAATGGCACCCTCGTCGATTATTGCTGAGTCATGTTTGAAATATTCGCTCAAAGCGGCGCCCTCAGCTCGGTGAGATTTTGAGAAATGGGTGGTAGTCTCCCTGTAGACCAACGGGGGAGGCGTTCCTAATGTCTGCGACAGTTTCAATAGCGGTTCTATTATCTTCGAGCCCAAATCCTTTGTTGTCTAAGATTTTTTGATAACTTTGAGTGTGTAAGTCAGTGAAACCGTCTGAAAACTCAACTTCCTTTGTGTCTACAGTAATACTTCTGTAGGTGCGTTGACCTTTAGCCAGTATTTCATCGGGAATATATGCACTATCAATTGAAAGAAACCATCGAACGCGAGCATTTTCGTACTCAATTAAACCTGAGCTAGTGGACTCGGAACAAGAGTGGACAGTGCTTTTTTGGACTGAACCGAATATGTAGTGCAGCATATCAAAAAAATGAACGCCAATATTGGTGGCAATCCCGCCTGACTTGCGTACATCTCCTTTCCAGGAGTTCATATACCATCGCCCCCTTGAAGTAATGTAAGTCAGCTCTACATCATGCTTTTTATCTGCTTTGGCAAGAGCAACATCCTGTTTTAGACGAATGATTGAAGGGTGAAGGCGAAGTTGCAATATAGTATGTATCCGTTTCCCTGTGTCTGATTCAATTTCTTTCAGACCGTCAATATTCCATGGATTCAAAACCAAGGGTTTCTCACAAATAGCATCGGCCCCTGAACGTAAGGCGAACCTGACGTGGGAATCGTGCAAGTAGTTTGGAGAGCATATGGTGAAATAATCGATACTTTTAGAGTTTTTGTGACGCCTCAATTTGTCAATGTGGCGATCAAATCGCTCAAATTCAGTAAAAAAGTGTGCGCTTGGAAAGAAGCTGTCAATCACACCGACAGAATCATTTGGATCCAGTGCCGCTACCAATTCGTTTTCGGTGTCTTTTATCGCCCTCATATGGCGGGGTGCGACATAACCAGCGGCACCAATCAATGCAAAGGAACTCATAACAAGTAGTTTCGCCTATGTGTTAAATAAACAATGGGTATTTGGGGGTTGGACGATTTTTCTGTCGTTAATAAATAAGTATGTCGTTGTATTAACTGCATAATACATGCTGGTAATTATTTGAAGTTATAGGTAATTGTAGTGGTAATTGGTTGTTTCTCAACTATATAAGGTTGTAATCGTAAGAATTGAGATCGTGACCTCAATTCTTACGATTACAACCTTATAAACGGGGACTTTCGAACGGAACTACTAAAAAACGACGACTAGCGGGTGAAACGCATCGATAAATCCAAGGCTCGACAATCCTTCGTGAGCACACCGATTGAAATAAAGTCCACATTAGTCTCTGCAATTCCTCTAAGCGTTTCATCAGTAACGCCACCAGATGCTTCTAACTTAGCTTTACCTGCCGTGAGCGCAACGCCTTCACGCATCATATCTAAGGAAAAGTTATCCAGCATAATGGTATCCGCTCCTGCATTTAGCGCTTGGGATAGCTCATCCATACTTTCAACTTCTACTTCAACAGGCTTGCCGGGTTGTTGGCGTTTTGCTGTGGCAATTGCATTTTCGATCGAACCACAGGCAGCGATATGATTCTCTTTTATCAAGTAAGCATCATATAGCCCCATGCGGTGATTAAAGCACCCACCGCAGGTTACTGCATATTTTTGTGCGGAACGTAGCCCAGGAATTGTCTTGCGTGTGTCTAATAATTTAACGCCTGTGCCTTCTACTATGTCTGCGTACTTTCGACAGATGGTCGCGGTACCGGATAAGCTCTGAAGAAAGTTCAGCGCGCAACGTTCCCCAGTGAGAAGGCTTCTTGCTTTACCTTGCAGAGAAAACAATGCTTGATTGGGCTCTACGGTATCGCCATCCGCGACATGCCAACTAACGTTGACATCTAGATCAACCTGCTTAAATACCTCATTCACCCAAGCTACGCCGCATACAATGGCGTGTTCACGGGTAATGATGGTTGCTTTGGCAATTTCCTGTTCTGGAATGAGAGCTGCAGTAATGTCGCCATCACGTATATCTTCTTCAAGAGCCCAAGCTACAGTGCGAGTAATATCTTCTTGAAGGAACGGGTTATTCGACATGTGTATTCTCAATTCTATTTTTGGTTAGTAAAGTGTTCTTTCGTTAATGCAAACACGATTGGGCTGAGTGCCAATAGCGCAATCAAGTTGGGGATGGCCATCATTGCGTTTAAGGTATCGGCCAGTAGCCATACGTTTTCCAGCGATAGTACGGTCCCCAGTGGCACTACCACTACCCATACCACTCTAAAAGGGATGGTTGACTTGGGTCCAAAGAGATACGCAGTACAACGTTCACTGTAGTAGCTCCAACCTAATATAGTGGTGAAGGCAAAGATTGCTAGGCCGAAGCTCACAACGTATTCACCACCAGGTAGGCCTGTGCTGAAAGCCAAAGTCGATAGACTGGAACCGGTCTCTCCGCTGGTCCATGCGCCTGTGACGATAATCACAAGGCCAGTAATTGTACAGATGATCAAGGTATCAATAAAGGTACCGAGCATCGCAATTGTACCCTGACGTACAGGGCTGTCAGTTTTAGCCGCAGCATGCGCAATGGGGGCGCTGCCGAGACCGGCCTCGTTGGAAAATACACCTCTGGCCACACCAAACCGAATGGCGGCCATGACGGTGGCTCCAGCGAACCCTCCAGCAGCGCTGATTGGAGAGAAGGCATGGGTGAAAATCAGGCTAAATGCACTGGGGATTTGATCGACATAGAGGGCAAGCGTTATTAAGCCAGCAATGACATAGAGTGAAGCCATTATAGGTACTAGCTTGCCTGCAACCTTAGCCAGCCTTTCGATACCACCCAGCAACACAAGACCAACCAATACTGCCAGCGTAATACCAGTAACAATAGGGCTAACGCCTAAGGTGCTGTTAAGGGCATCTGCCACTGAATTGGCTTGTACTGTATTGCCGATACCAAACCCCGCAAGCATACCAAATACTGCAAATGTACCCCCAAGCCACTTCCAGTTATCCCCCATACCATTTTTGATGTAGTACATCGGCCCACCGAACGTGTTTCCATCACTGTCTTTTTCCCTAAAATGTACAGAGCATACGGCTTCTGCATATTTAGTCGCCATTCCTACAAGGGCGATTGCCCACATCCAAAATAAAGCACCAGGCCCACCTGCGAATATAGCAGTCGCTACTCCCGCGATATTTCCTGTGCCTACGGTGGCAGACAGTGATGTCATCAGCGCGTTAAAGGGGCTGATTTGGCCAGATCCTTTGCCTTCTCGGCCTGCCCATAATTGCTTGAAGGCGTAACCCACTTTACGCAGTGGTATGACTTTTAGGCCGATCATTAGATAAGTACCGGTCACCGCGAGGGCGATAAGCATGGGCCATCCCCAAACAATGCCATTGATGTCGGAGAGGAGTTTCACAAGGGTGTCCATGATGTAGGCCTTAATAGTCGATTTGTGAGGGAAGCAGGAGAAAAAGTCATTTAGTTTTGAAGTTTACGCCAAATCCCGTAAACCTGTATAGCATCAATTACTTACAAAACTGAATGATTTTATCAGCATATAAATGTCAATAATCTGTCTTTTTTTGATCAAAAAAGAGACGCTTTTTGTGTGAATAGAGTCACGCATCCGTGTTTTAGCCCTATTTTGTACAATTCATAAGCCTATACTGAAAATGTTGGGTGAAGAGTGACTATTTAATGCCCAAAGTGACGTGAAGTGTCATCAAGCCAGAGCATACTTTTAGACACAACTTTTTGAAGTGATAACTTAACGAAGGCGTGAATATGGCAACTAAGCCCAACCTTAAATGTGTAACCAATACAGCAGCAGCTAAAGGTGTGCATATGGAGAATAAGGATGCCTCGCAACATCTTCGATTGCCTTCCGCTTATGTGAAGCTGCGTAATATTGCTCTTGAAGATTTGCATGGGCTAATGGCTACCATGTTTGGCCAAGCGGATGATGTGTTTTTTGAGTGTGCTGAAAAGGCAGGAAGCAACCAAGATCAAGAAGCTGATTTAGCCGCGATGCGTGAGGTACGCCTTCAGCGAAAGAATATCGAGAGAAAATTCTACAGACACATTGCTAAACTATTTAAAGATTTCCCGGACCCTCTATCTGCGTTGAATACTCCAACGATGGAAGCTATTGCTAGTGTGGAAGAATTGTCCATTATGCAGGTGGATGAAGTCGAAGAGAATGTTGCTGTTGAGTCGATGGTGTCCCGCGCGGCCGATGAAAATACTCGTAGTTTGCAGCATTTGACCCAGCGTTTGGATCTTCTCGCAATTAATGTCACCGTTTCTAGCTCCACAATTCCTTTAGCTCCAAAGCATATTTGTGGAGCCTTCCGCGAATCATTGGACGAGTTAACCTGTGAAATAAAGCACAAACTTATTGTCTATAAGCTTTTTGAGCGACATGTATTAAATAACTACCAGCAGATATTGGAACGTTGCAATCAATTGCTTATTGGCGCAGGTGTGTTAACTGAGCTCAAAGATCATCAAGCCCCTGGCCGCAATCCAGCGCAACAAAGTGCGGCATCATCACAGCAAGCTCCGACGGTTGTTCCTGGTGTGCCAACCACTGAGAATGAAAGTCCAGCAGTGGGTTATGCACCTCAGGGTAATAATGTAGAGGTATTAGCGGGGCAGGTGCATGAATTGATGGCATCGATTCGAGGTTCGTCATTTTCGATGGGGGCAGCAAGCCTATCAAACCCCACAATCGGATCATTGCTGCCCAGCGCGAAAGCGGTCGAACTTTCCGACTTGATTAGTGTGCTTTCTCGTATAGAGAGTGCGCAGCCAACGCTAGCATCGGATATTAATAGTGATCATATTTCCTCGGTGCCGGTACCTGATGTACTTAATAAGTTTTATCAAAAGCGAGAAGTGAAGCGGGGGCCAGAGAAAGTCACCGATGCTAATTCAGATGTGATTAATCTCGTGTCGATGTTGTTTGATTTTATATTGGATGATCGAAGCTTGCCGGCGCCAGTCAAAGTATTGATTGGCCGTTTGCAGATACCTATGATCAAAGTGGCCATGTTAGATCAGTCATTTTTTACCCGTAGTACTCATCCAGCTCGCAAGTTACTTAATGGCTTGGCTCGTGCGGGGATCGGCTTGTCAGGTATTAAGGTAAAGTTAGCGAAGGATCCTGTATACGAGAAAATTCGTACAATTGTGCAGCAAATATTAAATGATTTTACCGATGATGTGACTGTCTTTGAGGCTCTTGAAAAGGACTTCTCGGAATTCATGGACGTAGATACTCGTCGAGCGGTACTCATCGAGCAACGGACGAAGACTGCAGAAGAAGGGCGAGCTAAATCGGACGTGGCAAAGTTGGCCACTGAGAAGGCCATTACCGATTGTATTGGCAATAATGCACTACCAGAAGCAGTGACTAAAATATTGTCGGGCCCTTGGAGCAAAGTGCTTTACTTGTCCCACCTCAAAGAGGGTAGCGGATCGAGGGATTTTCAGAAAAAAGTAATGGTGGTTAATCACCTAATTCGTAGCGTGACCACACCAGAAAATGAAAATGAACGTAAATACCTGTATGACATGGAGCCCATGTTATTAAAGCGTCTACGGGAAGGCTTCGATAGTATTTCGTTTAACCCATTTGAAGCTAATGAGTTGATTACAGCATTGGAGGCCGTTCAACGAGAGGTTCTTACTCAAAACGCCGCCTCGAATAATGGAGACGTGGCTGACGATACCGATGCTATCGATAGTTTGCTGGAGGCAATCTCTCAGGATATCCATAAAATAGGAAAGATCACCAAAAAGTCACCAGACCCAGAATTGAGTAAGCAAAGCGCTCCTGAGCCTAGAGTGACCTCACTGGATATTACGAGAAAGCCAAAGAGCCCTGCGAAGGCTGCGCCATCATTAGTGGAGTTACCTTCGGATGATGAGGACTGGTTACGAGCAGAATCCATGGTGGTAGGTAGCTGGGTCAATATTAATGAGACGCCAGAAAAAGGACCGGAGAGCGCGGTTAGGTGTAAGTTAGCGGCTTATATTAAGTCTGCTGACAGGATGATCTTTGTTAATCGCAGCGGTATCAAGGTGGCGGAGCATAGCCGATTGGCTCTTGCGTATGCATTTAAGGAAAAGAGTATTAGTGTAATCGATGATGCTTTGCTATTTGATAAGGCGTTAGAAAATGTTATCGGAGGTTTGCGTAAAGTAAGACAAACCGCATTATAAATATAAACGACAGATATTCATCATCTCCTGCTTTTGGGTCGCCTCGCGCGGCCTTTTCTTTTTGTGATAAAGTGTCTTACGGCTAATCTATAATCAACGAATATTCTAGAGGCATGGGAATTGTTACGCATTCACAATCATCGTTTACAATCAGCTCGACAAGTTGAATCGCCCAACCACGGACTGCGTCCGGTTGCGGAAGATATATCTCTTGTGGTGTTTCATTCGATAAGTCTGCCGCCAGGACAATATGGTGGCGGTGAAATCGAACGTTTTTTTACCAATTGTTTGGATGTGAATGAACATCCGTATTTTCAGGAAATTGAGGGGATGGAGGTCTCTGCCCATTTGTTAATTCGGCGAACCGGTGAAGTTGTTCAATTTGTGCCCTTTGATAGGCGGGCCTGGCATGCTGGAAAGTCTGAATATAAGGGAAGAAGTAACTGCAACGATTATTCAATTGGAATAGAGCTGGAAGGCACTGATACCGATAGTTTTGAGGAAGCTCAGTATCAACATTTGGTGACGGTTGTGAGAGCGCTGGTTGATTATTACCCTGGATTGGGCTTTGATAATATAACGGGCCATTCAGATATTGCCCCAGGACGAAAAAGCGATCCTGGTTCTGGTTTCGATTGGCAGTATTTTCGTAAAGTACTTGCAAGCTAGAATGGAACGGATTTAAATGGAGTCTCGTTATTTTTGGGCGTACTAATCCACATAATCTATAATTAAAACATGACCTTATTAGCCATATTGTTAGCTTTGTTCGCGACTCGCCAAGCCGTCGTTCCAGATTATTTAAAGGAAGAGTGGTGGGGAGTTCGCTATTTGTCAGCGTTCAGTCGTTGGGGGGTGTGGCAGCGTTTTCACCCGGCGGTGCATTATGGCGCCTTTGTGATCCCTCCTATGCTGATGTGTTGGTATATAGGTACTTTCCAAACATCTTGGTTTTATGACTTTGTAGATCTAGCGATTAGTGCCGTCTTATTGTCTTCTATTATTGGCGATAGGCAATTGGAAAGTGCCATGCAGCCATTCTTAAAACGTTGGCGTGCACAAGAATGGCAGGCCGCTTATGTGCACGGTGAAAAGCTGCTCCATCTTTCGAAAATAGTCAGCCCCTCAGAGATGCTTTCTCAAACTGTGACGCTTTTTTTACTTAGGATTAATCAATTACTCTTTGCCCCAATATTCTGGTTTGCAATTTTTGGTAGTGGTGGACTGGTGATGTATATCATGACGTATATTGCGGCCAACCCTTATATTGACTCAGGAAAGGAGAAAACCTCACTCCCTCCGTGGCGAAAAATTGCTCAAGAATTCCTGCAAGCTTTGGATGGTATTTCTGCAAGATTAATCGCTCTCAGTATTGCGTTAATGTGTTTTAGCCGAAAAGCACTGGCGGTGGCTTTTAGGCGATACCGAGTGACAGATCGAGAAGCGGAAATTGTGCTAAAGCTTGCTACAAAGGTGGGACTGGAATTTGATGAGTTGCCAGATGATCAGGAATTATTGGCTTCAGAAGGCTCTAGTCGTATCCACGCAGTTCAGGATTTGAAGAGTAATGTGCTGATATTTTGGGTGATTGCTATTGCAATACTCTCCCTTCTTGGACTTGGTCTGTAGCGATTGGTTGATCCTATTTGAGTCTAAATGCGTCGAATCTGAGTACAAATGAACGCAATTTCAGTCATTCCCCCTATACTTTAATCAGCTGTTAATAGTTTGTTGCAATAATGATGCTTGATATTTAATGTTTGGGTGTGACTGCGCGGTCTAATTCGGTACAATGCCGCGGATCATAAGAGTTCCACCTGGATTACGCTGTATACCTGTAGGCGTATGTAAGTCCTCATGCTAAATACATGGCATGACATAATTTTTGTTTGATGGGGAGTAAGAAAGCATGTCAACGGAACGTTTCTATGACGATATTGATGCAGCAGAAACAGCAGAATGGCTAGATGCCTTTGAGTCAGTGCTGTTATCGGAAGGCTCAGATAGAGCCCAATATTTGTTAGAACGACTATCAGAGCATGCACGACGTAGTGGTGTTCAGCTGTCCAACCTTAATACTCCATACCTAAATTCTATTGCTCCAACTGATGAGGCGGCATACGCGGGTGACCCGTACATAGAGCGGCGTGTGCGTTCATTAATTCGTTGGAATGCCTTGGCTATGGTGATGCGAGCGAATCTAACGGATGATGAACTGGGCGGTCATATATCCAGTTTTGCGTCATCAGCAACATTGCTAGATGTTGCTTTTAACCATTTCTTTAATGCACCCAGCGAGTATCACGGTGGTGACTTGGTCTTTTTCCAAGGGCACAGCTCCCCCGGAATATATGCGAGGGCATTTGTTGAAGGGCGCCTAACAGAAGAGCAATTAATTAACTATCGTCGGGAAGTGGATGGTAAGGGCTTATCTTCCTACCCGCACCCCTGGTTGATGCCGGACTTTTGGCAGTTCCCAACAGTATCAATGGGACTTGGGCCAATTCAGGCGATATACCAAGCCCATTTTATGAAGTACCTCCAAAATCGCGAATTAATCAAGAAGGATGATGATCGCAAGGTGTGGGCTTATCTTGGTGATGGTGAAACGGATGAGCCAGAATCCCTTGGTGTTATCTCACTTGCAGGTAGAGAAAAGCTGGATAATTTGGTGTTTGTGATTAACTGTAATTTGCAACGCCTAGATGGTCCTGTACGTGGTAATGGCAAAATTATTCAAGAACTGGAGGGCATCTTTAGGGGCGCAGGCTGGAACGTTATCAAAGTTATATGGGGGCGACGTTGGGATCCTCTGTTGGCAAAAGATAAGACCGGTGTGTTACGCAAGCGCATGGAAGAAGTTGTCGATGGTGAGTATCAAGCGTATAAAACCCATGGTGGCGCGTATACACGGGAGCATTTCTTCAACAAGTATCCTGAGCTGAAGGAAATGGTTGCGGATATGTCAGACGATGAAATTTATGACTTGAATCGCGGCGGCCATGATCCTTACAAGATGTATGCGGCATACAATAAAGCAGTAAAGCATAAAGGGCAGCCAACGGTTATTTTGGCGAAAACGATTAAAGGTTACGGTACAGGCACCGGTGAAGCTCAAAATAATACCCATGGTATAAAGAAGCTAGACATGGATAGTTTGAGAGCTTTCCGTGATCGTTTTGATATGCCATTTGATGATGAGGAATTGAAAAAAGTTCCGTTCTATCGGCCGGCGGAAGATAGTGTTGAGATGCGCTATATGCGAGAGCGACGCAAGGCGTTGGGAGGGCATATCCCTCAGCGACGTACCGATTGTGAAGCACTCGAAATACCAGAGTTAGGTGTGTTCGGTAATCTTATTGAAGGCTCCAACGGCCGCGAAATGTCGACTACGATGGCATTTGTAAGAATGATGTCATCGTTGATTAAGCAGAAAAGTATCGGTGAGCGTGTGGTACCCATTGTACCGGATGAAGCAAGAACTTTTGGTATGGAAGGTATGTTTAGGCAGCTAGGTATATATTCCTCAGTAGGGCAATTATATAAACCCGAAGATGCTGCACAGGTAATGTATTATCGAGAAGATAAAAAGGGGCGCATTCTCGAAGAGGGAATAAATGAAGCTGGAGCAATGTCTGCTTGGATAGCCGCAGCGACATCGTATTCTGTTAATAACTTTCCAATGATCCCGTTTTATATTTTTTACTCGATGTTTGGGTTTCAGCGCATCGGTGATTTGGCGTGGGCTGCGGGCGATTCTCAGGCGCGAGGCTTTTTGATTGGCGCGACAGCTGGCAGAACAACTCTCAACGGAGAGGGTTTGCAGCACCAAGATGGCCACGGTCATGTGTTGGCGTCAACCATTCCAAACTGCGTAGCTTATGATCCTGCCTATGCATATGAGTTGGCGGTAATCATGCACGATGGTTTACGTCGCATGTACCAAGAAAAAGAGAGTGTGTTTTATTATTTGTCGGTGATGAATGAAAACTATGTACACCCTGCGATGCCTGAAGGTGCTGAAGAAGGCATTCTTAAAGGTATGTACTTATTCAAAGAAACCACCAGCAGCAACAAACTTAAAGTGCAATTGCTCGGCAGCGGAACCATTTTGCGTGAAGTAGAGGCTGCAGCGGATTTATTGCATGATGTGTATGGTGTATCTTCAAATATTTGGAGTGTTACTAGCTTTACCGAGCTACGAAAAGAAGGATTGGAGGTGCAGCGTTGGAATATGCTTCATCCTGATGAAGACGCAAGGGCTCCGTATGTAACGCAACTTTTACGTTCACATAAATCACCTGTTATCGCCGCGACTGATTATATTAAGACTCATGCCGATCAAATTCGTCCTTTTGTTCGGAATCACTATACCTCGCTGGGTACTGATGGTTTCGGTAGGAGTGATTCCCGAGAAAGTTTGCGTCACTTTTTCGAAGTTGATCGATATTTTATCACTGTCGCGGCACTTAATGCCCTAGCAGATAAAGGCCTTATTGGTCGCAGTAAAGTCGCAGAGGCGATTGCGCGCTTTAATATAGATCCCGACAAAGCCAACCCGGCATTTTCATAAATGATGAAAAATACATTGCGGTGGCTGAAAGACAGTTATAAGGGGAATAAACGTGGCGGATAAAGATGTAGTCATTCCAGACCTGGGTGGCGCTGAAAGTGTTGACGTAATTGAGTTGTGCGTCAAAGTGGGAGATAGTTTTTCCCAAGAGGATTCGCTGATAGTCGTAGAATCCGATAAGGCAACCATTGAGATACCCGCACCTTTTGACGGTGAGGTTGCTAAGTTATCTATTGCAGTCGGTGATAGTGTTAAAGAAGGTGACCTGTTGTTAGTGGCGATGACTAAAGACGCGGTTAATGCTACTGAAGCAACTCAAGCTGCTGAGCAAGTTGATGTTGTTACAGCACCAGTGGAGGAGGTTGCGGTTGTGGCAGTTTCACCGGAAACGGTGACGACAACCACAAAAACGATCGTTGTGCCGGATATCGGGGGTAGTGATGATGTCGAGGTTATTGAGATCAGTGTTGCCGTAGGTGATACGTTAGCAGTCGAAGATACCATGGTGGTATTGGAATCTGATAAAGCAACAATGGAGATACCTTGTTCTGATGCTGGTGTCGTCAAAGAAATCTTACTGTCGGTTGGCGATAAATTATCTGAAGGTAGTGTGGTACTAACACTGGAAGTCAGTGCTAAAGTGCCGGCTCAGCAGGTAGTAGCCCCATCATCAGCGGATGTAGCGCCGGAGGTAGCAGCGCAGACACAGAAGCAGGATGTCGCCGCTAAATCTAAGCCAGTAGCGCCAGAAGCATCAAGTCCATCTAAGCAGGTTCATGCAGGGCCTGCTGTGCGACGATTGGCGCGAGAATTGGGTGTTGATTTAGCGTTAGTCTCTGCGACAGGGCCCAAAAAACGCATCCTAAAAGATGACGTACATGGCTTTGTAAAGCAGGCAATGACAGATAAGTCTCAGGCAGCAGCCCCGTCGACCGGCCTGCCACCGCTGCCGGTTATTGATTTTGCCAAGTTTGGTGATATTGATTCTCAGCCGTTATCGAGAATTAACAAGGTATCAGCAGCAAACTTGCATCGAAGTTGGGTAAACGTACCACACGTGACTCAGTTTGATGAGGCTGATGTATCAGAGCTTGAAACCTTCCGGAAGTCTGAGTCAGCCGCCTATAAAGAGCAGGGGATAAAATTAACCTTGCTGGCCTTTATGGTAAAAGCGTGTGCAAAAGCACTTCAAGCGTTTCCCAGATTTAACAGCTCATTATCACAAGACGGTGAGACACTGATCTTTAAGCAGTACGTCAACATTGGTATTGCGGTGGATACTCCCAATGGATTGGTTGTGCCGGTTATTCGAGATGCTGATAAGAAGACGGTGTTGGACATTGCTCAAGATATGCAGATGTTAAGTGCGAAGGCGCGAGACAAGAAATTGTCTCCCAATGATATGCAGGGAGGTTGCTTCTCGATTTCATCTTTGGGTGGTATTGGCGGTACAGCATTCACACCGATAGTGAACTGGCCTGAAGTTGCCATATTGGGGCTGTCTCGTTCACAAATGAAGCCGGTATATCAAGAGGGTGAATTTGTGCCGAGGTTAATGTTGCCGATGTCGCTGTCATACGACCATCGGGTAATTGATGGCGCTGATGCGGCAAGGTTTACCCGCTATTTATCAGATCAAATTACCGATATTCGACGTTTACTGCTCTAAATTGTCAGTTCGAAAGAGAATGTGACGCAACATGAGGCCACCTAAGCGGCTTCATGTTGTGCATTATGCAAACCATATTTGTGATAACTTTCAATAAAACGAGCGATGGATATTTCGTCCTTTCTACCGACAAAGCAATTTGCCCAGCATCGCGCTAATCCTTCGGTATCTTCAGAATCGGGCAGTTGAACATCCGCTTGTTGATAGACGAGCCACGCTATGGCAGTTGCATAAGGAAAGTTGCCAATAAGCTCAGAGTGCGGTTCGCGTAAAAATTCGTGTTGTGAGGCTAGCCCCCTAATATCGCTGGCGAGGTCCTCATTAAAGGCGAGGTAATTATCCCAGATATCACAGTGAACTCTTTGGGTCATGCAATACAAGCCAAGGCCGCTATTTTGCATAAGGTGAGCGCCAAAACTGGATTGAATCGCGGCAGTGCCCATCATCAAATTAATCGCACTCTCGCTATTGATGCCCATATGGGCAAGGGTCGGTTGCACGATATGGCGTTGTAATTCTCTTGCTGAAATTCCCATGTTACTGCTTCCTTACTGCATGCAATTATTGCCACGACGAGTGTCAATTTATTGCATTGTTGACTTCATGTCTTAATATCAAGCAATTAGGCTGCCAGCTTTGTTGAGGATCATTTCTAATAAGTAATCAATCTTATGAATGTGTTTTATAGGCTATCAATGGGCAGATGACCATGGTTCTTGGAAGTCGTCATCCACCATGCTATCTATCCTATTGTGGGTGCGAATATAGTAGTCCAGCTCCCTTTCAGCGTCTTGGTGGTTGTCAAATGGGCCCTCTTGAGTATTTTCTCGGGTAGTGAAGTACCAACCATCTCCCAAGTGGATAAATCGGTCACATCTGAACCAGGTTTTGTCAATTTCGCCAATTCTAACTTGCATTTTGCTTACCCTTTTGCGAAAACGTGATGGAACTCTCACAATAACATTTGTTTTGGTTAATTAATGACCTTTGAAAGATCAATTCGTATTAACAATATATCGTGTGGTTGTAAGGGGGGGGTGTTTTCAGCTAAATGAGTCGTATTTTGTGCTCAAGCTGTGAATTGCTATAGTGGTCACTAAAATTATTCAAATATGAAGGTGTGTAACCGTTGCGAATAATACCAACAGCTCAGCAGTGTATTCGATTCCTGGTTGTTCTATGTTCGTGTATTTGCATAATGGGTGTGGTGGAAAGGCATGGGTATTCAGCAAGTTATGTGAGTAAATCAAGGGTAGAGGGTTCTTATAATAGTGAATCTATTTTTTCCCTTAAGGAAAGCTCCGCGCTAATTACACCTCAGCAGGGAGTTGTATATTATTTCGACGACACCAAAAAACGTTCAGTTGATCAAATATTGACGTTGTATCAAACCTCTCGTTGGCGCTCCGTTACTCGAAACTCAATAAACTTCTTTTACTACGATGTGCCTGTGTGGCTATCGATGACATTTGATAACTTATCAGATCAAGATCGAGATACAATTTTGGAAATAGAATGGCCCTTTCTAGATATTGTAGAAGTTTACCTTGTTGATTCTAACGAAAAAATTACGAAAGTAGGTATGGAGGGGGATCATGCAGTGAACGGCGAGCACGGACCGTCTCACCGAGCATATTTGTTTCCAATACCACTTGCCGGTGACCAAAAAACACAGTTATTGGTGAAGGTTGAGACCTCAAGTCTATTATTACTTCCCATTAAACTGTGGGATCAACAAGCGTATTGGCAAAACGAAACTAAAAAACAAGCGCTATTGAGCCTGTTTTTTGGCTTTGTTGTCGTGATGGGGATTTATAATTTTGGTGTTTGGTTTTATACCAGGGATGTCGGATATTTTTACTATTCACTTTTTGTCGTTTGTGTATCACTTTATGAATTGGCAGTAACGGGTTATGGCCGTCATTACATCTGGAAAGATTCAATCTGGCTGAATGACCATGCTTTTGTGTTGTTTGCCGGGTTGAGTTATATGTCGGCGGCATTGTTTGTAAATGAGTTCTTAAGTCTTAAAAAGAATAATCCAGTGATGTATAAGGTTGTATGGGCTTTATTTGTCTTGTATGGCATTTTTGTGACAAGTGGTTTTTTTGTTGGTGAAACGTTTTTGGTTCCATTTGGGCAATATATCGGTTTGTTGTTGACTTTGGGTACGTTAGGTTTAGCAGCTTACGAGTGGTGTAAAGGAAACGAGGCGGCGCGTTATTTTACCTTGGCATGGTGTCTATTATTAATTGGTACATCTATATATACACTCATGCTGGCAGGGCACTTACCTCATAATGCTTTTACTGAATCGGTTCAACGAGTTGGGATTTCATTGGAGATATTGTTGTTATCGTTTGCTTTGGGGCAGCGCTATCACAAGCAGGTACAGGCCGCGAAACAAGCAACAGAAATGTCACTGCATTTAGCAACCGAACTCAATCAAAGCCACGAAGAAAAAATACGCATTCAAGCCAGGGCCCAGGAGAGATTGGAAGAACAGGTGATTCAACGAACGCAGCAGTTAGAGCAAGCGAAGCAACATCTACTCATCTTGAGTGAGACGGATCAATTAACAGGATTAAAGAATCGACGATATTTTGATGACTGCTATACTTCACAATATAAGCAAGCTTTCCGCAGCCAAGTCTCTATTTCAATTCAGGTTATTGATATCGATAACTTTAAGCAGGTGAATGATCGGTATGGACATGTGGCAGGTGATGAGTGTTTGAAGCAAGTCGCCCAAGTAATCTTGCACCATAGCCAGCGTCCTGGAGACGTTGCTTTTCGTTATGGTGGTGAGGAATTCGTGGTTCTGTTGCCTAGTACCGATATTAATGGAGCGGAGCAAGTCGGCCAAAGTATTCGACAGGCTGTGGAGGGTACTTCGGTGGAATTCGATGGAGTACTTATCAACCTGACGGTGAGTATTGGTGTTGCGGAAGAGGTCCCTGACAATGATGACGGTCAGAGGTGTTTGTTGCAACGTGCAGATGCCGCGCTATACGTGGCAAAAGAAAAGGGGCGCAATCGTGTTGAGTTAGCACGTTTGTAGCAAATAACGTATTGGGATTGTGACATGGCGTTAAATTGCTCGGTGGTTTTTGTATTACAGGAAGGGCAAGAGCCATTAATCGCACGCGAAGAGTTGCTTAGCACGGTTGCTGTTGACGCTCAGTTTCTTTCGCTTGAAGAAATAAAACACTATTCAGGAAATGCATTCTCTTTTGCGGTTTTTTCAATGGAGTCTGCAGAGGATACGGATCTACTGGTTTCCATTCAGCAGTTAGAAGAGAGTGGTCAAGCCCCTTTTAGTCGGTTTCTCTTAGTTTCGAATGAACCGGTCTATGTTGATCTAGCCGAATATTGGGCGCTCGGGATGATCGCGCATGTGGTATTGCATGGCAATATGGATAACCTAGTTTTTGCTCTTGATCGAGCTTCCCGTCCCGAAATTGAAATTAAGACACTTAATCAACAGCTTACAGAGGCCAGTGATATTGCCTTGCTGTCCATGTCTGCCAGTAGTCAGTTAGGCGAAATCATACGCTTCTTGGAAAAAAGTTATAGCTGCGTGGGCTATGATGAACTTGGCGTATTGTTGAATGAGTGTCTGGAATTAATGGGGGTGACTGGATGTGGAATTATCCGTGCAGAAGGAGAGAAAGTGTATTTCGGTGAGGAGGAAAAAAAGGAAGTCTGGACACGCTTATTAAGGCAAGAAAAAAACAACGGACGTTTTGTTGATATTGAAAGTAGAACGATTGTTAATTTTGATGCCATTTCCGTTATGGCGAGAAATATGCCTGAGCCAGGGTCTGAGGCTCATGGAAGAATGAAAGACCAGCTGTTTACTCTTGTTGAGGGAGTGGAGGCGAGGGTAAACGCTATTATTAATGAGCGTGCAGCGCTACAAGCAGACCAGGCTAAAGCTTCTTTTTTGTCCACGATGTCTCATGAGTTACGGACCCCGATGAACTCCATTTTAGGGTTTAGCGGAAGACTTAAAAAGAAAGAAATAGGGTATTCGCTGGTGGAAAGGGATATATCGGCGTTAGGTATACTTGATGATAGTGCTGTTAAATTGATGGGTATGATTACGGAATTATTAGAGCTTAGTGATTTGAATACTGATGTGATTCCGAATAATCGACGTACATTGGTGAGAGATCTACTGAATGAAGTGATTGTTGATAATGCGGAAAAAGCAAAGAGCAAAGGGATTGAATTTGCTGTGCATTGGCAGGATGATGCAATTACTGCAGATGTTGATCACAAGCGTATGCAGTTAATGATGAAACATGTACTGGGTAATGCGGTTCAGTATACTGATGAGGGAAAAGTTGATGTGTCCATCGAGTCGGAATTTAACCGAGGCAAGGGGGATACACTTAAAATTACCGTCGCTGATACAGGGCCAGGAATCGAAGCGGTGAAGCTGGCAAATATGATGCGGCCATTTTCACAAATCGGTAAAGGCTATCTTCATCGTGGTCATGAGTCTGGGTTGGGTATGCCTGTTGCATTAGAGTTCGTAAGTGAGATGGGAGGGGAGCTGGTCGCAGACAGTTGTGTTGGTAAGGGCAGTAATTTTATTTTTACCGTCGCTCAATATGACCACGTTAACCCTGATATAGAGTTATTCTAATATCAGGTCTACTTACGCTAGAGCGTGTTCCAAGTGTTGCCATTGTTGTTCGTTTCCTGGTAATCCGATGCGCAAACGGTTTTCGGTAGTAAATTCCCGAGTTAATATGGCTCTATTAGCTAGCTGTTGTTTGACGTTTGTCATGGCGTTATTTGATGTAAATACAATAGAACAGAAATAATCTGATGCGTCGCATCGTTTGATATCGGAATCCGATATTAATGTTGTCATTAGCGTATGCAACCTCTGACTTTCGGATTTCAATTTATTTGTTGTGTCGATATGCCAGTGTTTATCTAGTAGCGCATGTTTTGCAATCCACCGTGATGGATTCGCTACTGCCCAGGGGCCTGTCCATTTTCGTAATTCATCGATCAAATTTACGTGAGTAAATAGAAAGCCGCAGCGAATGCCTGCAAGCCCAAAGAATTTTCCTAATGAACGAAAGACAGCAATATGCGGACTTTTGCAGTGCTCTATCATGGATTGTTCTGGTTGAGTGTCTAGAAACGCTTCGTCAATTATGAGCCGTTTATTGTGTCGTGAAACTAATGAGAGAAGATCTTCTAGGATTTGTTTTGGGTGTGTCACTGTTGTTGGGTTATTGGGGTTTATGATAAGCAAGGTATCAAATGGCAGCATTGTGAGCGCGTTGCCTGCATCGAGTAGGGCGTCGAGGTCCTCTTGCTGATAAAAGAAAACGTCATGGTTAGAAAAATCCCACCAATAGGGGTGTTCTGCATAACCCTCTGAGGGCACCCACACTGTGCCTTTGGGGATGACTTTAGGCAACAGCTGAATGATTGATTGGCTACCTGCGGTGATCATAAAGTTTTCTGGGGGCTGCGAATAATATTGCGCGGCTGCCTGCTCTAGGCCATCGTTTTCTTCGGGTAACCGTTGCCACAGAGAGGCGGGAACTTCGGGAACGGGCCAGCCGTTTGGGTTGATGCCCGTTGATAGGTCAATCCATTGCGTTAGCGGTATATTCGAATGCCTGGCAGCTTCTAGCAGCCCGCCACCGTGGTGTAATGTGTCGGGAGCGATGTAGGGTGTAATCATATTAGAAGAGACCTGCGATGAGTACTATCAGCACCCCTGTGGAGGCGATACAGCCGAGCCAAAGATAGACTGTTTTGTTGACTAGCGAGATGGCCTTACCAATATCGTGATGTGTTGGATGATGCCCCTCACCGAAGAATGGTTTATCTACGTGATTTCCGTGATATACCGTTGGGCCCCCCAAAATAATCTGTAGGCTTCCTGCACCGCTACACATGACGGGGCCTCCATTAGGGGAGGACTGCGCCGAGGCTTGTGATTTCCAGCATGCTATTGCGCGGGAAGTGTTACCTAAGATTGCGTAACTGAGCGCACAGATGCGGGCGGGGATCCAATTGAGAGCATCATCTAATTTTGCCGATGCCCAGCCAAATGTTCGGTAGCGATAGGTGCGGTAACCCCACATTGCGTCCAGCGTATTGGCGAGTCGGTAAAGTACCGCTCCCGGCGCGCCAGCAACAAGAAACCAAAAAATACAGCCAAAAATCGCATCATTACCATTTTCCAGCAAAGACTCGATGCCAGAGCGACTGAGTTGTTGTTCCGACAAGGTGTTTGTATTGCGACTGACGATATACTGGGTTCGTTGCCGAGCTAGTGTTATATCGCTATTGGCTAGTGCGCTGCGTATAGCGTTTACATGTTCGATGAGACTTTTCCAGCCAATGCATAAATACAGCAATAGGCAATCCATCACCAATTTGAGCTGTATCAAGGTGGGAAATAGTTCTATATCTTGCGATAACCATGGCGACAGCCACCATGGTGCTGTGCTGACAATATAGGTTACATAAGTGATGGGCAAAATAAGCAGCGCCCAAGCCAATATACCGGTAAAATAGCCGCATTTTTGAGGAACGGCGGTGGCATTCAGTTTACGTTCCAATAATTGGGTGAGGTTTCCGAACCCTATTAGAGGGTGCCAGCGTTTAGGTTCGCCTAAACTGAAGTCCAGCAGTAACGCGAAGCCAACGATGAGCGCGGGGGTTAATGCGGTGAGCAGTAATGTGGGATCAAACAAGAGCATAAGCGATTGTGACAAATAGCACTGGTGTAGTAGACGTAAACGGTTAAGACAAATTGTGAATGCCTATGTTTAAGGTAGGCATATTACCATGAATATGATGAGCGCGATAAGAACAGCATGAATAGACATACCTTAATGGTACAAGGCACGACCTCAGATGCAGGGAAATCCACGATTGTCGCAGGGCTTTGCCGGATTGCAAAACGTAGGGGCTTGTCTGTAGCACCCTTTAAACCACAAAATATGGCCTTAAACAGCGCAGTTACTGTGGATGGTGGAGAGATTGGTCGAGCTCAAGCAGTGCAAGCGATGGCGTGTGGTTTGGCACCTGTCACCGATATGAACCCCGTATTGTTGAAGCCCAACAGTGACACGGGTTCTCAAGTTATTGTTCATGGCAAAGCTATAGGGAATATGGATGCTGTCAGCTACCATGCCTATAAACAGGTGGTTAGGGAGGCGGTGTTAGAAAGCTTTCATCGCTTATCCAGTCAATATGACCTGATTATTGTCGAAGGAGCGGGGTCTCCTGCAGAAATTAATCTACGGGAAAATGATATTGCGAATATGGGGTTTGCAGAAGCGGTGGACTGCCCAGTGGTGTTGGTGGCGGATATTGATCGTGGCGGAGTGTTCGCGCATATCGTTGGCACAATCGCGTTACTGTCCCCCTCAGAGCAAGCCAGAACTATCGGTAGTATCATCAACCGGTTCCGTGGGGATGTTGCATTGCTGCAACCGGGCATTGACTGGTTGGAAGATCATGTTAAGAAACCTAACTTTGGTGTCATCCCATATTTGATGGACCTTCATCTTGAATCAGAGGATTCACTATCGATGGGAGGAGACAGCACGGCAATGGCAGCGCAACTCACGGTGTGTGTCTTGGTGTTGGCGCGTACGAGTAATCACACTGACTTTGACCCGTTACGCTTACACCCCCAGATTGAGGTGAATTTTGTACGACCAGGGCAAGACATACCTCCATGCGATTTGCTTATTTTACCGGGTAGTAAGAGTGTCCGTAGTGATCTTAACCTTCTAAAACGGGGCGGTTGGGAAGAGGCTATATCTCGACATTTGCGCTGGGGTGGTAAGGTGATGGGTATTTGCGGGGGCTATCAAATGTTAGGTCATGCAGTACATGATCCACAAGGCATAGAAGGCGATGCCGGTAGTAGCGAAGGTCTTGGGCTTTTGTCGATAGAAACAACGTTAGCGCAAGAAAAGCAACTGACTCAAGTCTCTGGGCAATTATTGGTTGCGGGCAAGCCTGCCAAGGTTGAGGGTTATGAGATTCACTGTGGCGTGACTTCTGGTGAGGATTTAGTGAATCCACTGGTAGAACTCAGCGATGGGACAAAAGAGGGTGTGCTGTCAGATCAAGTGATAGGTACTTATCTGCACGGTATATTTGATCACGCTGCTAGTTGTACACAACTCTTGCGGTGGGCGGGTTTAAAAGAACCGGTAACCGTGGATTACCAAGCGTTTAGGGAGTCTGAAATTGACCGATTGGCAGATCTACTAGAGGAACATCTGGATATTGATAGTTTGCTACCGGCTAGTCGACCTGAAGAGTAACCGGTATATTTCACTTTTAGGGTATTAACAATATAAAAATAAATGAAAAGGCTTCAATAATTTCAATCGTCGCACCGGCAGTATCTCCTGTGGTGCCGTCAATTCGTCGGATCATCTGTCGTCGTAGTAAGGCTGTTAATATCGCTCCACCGAAAAGGAGGCTTAACCCTGTAATGCCGCCAGCTAACCATAAAATGATGGCCATCAGCCCGCATAATAGTCCAATCAATGGCAGGTTTAATCCAGATGCAAATGGACTACCAAGACCTTCTGATCGAGCGTAAGGGGTTGTCGCAAATAAGATGATGCTATTTAGCCTAGCAAAAGCCGGGACTAGAAGTAGCCAATAGGGAGCAGTGGATATAACCGCAGCTAGAGCAACAACTTTTAATAGCAAAACACTGGTAATCGCAATTACTGCTGCTGCACCACTGTGAGAGTCCTTCATTATTGCGAGAGTTCGATCTTTGTCTCCGTATCCTCCAAGCCAGCCATCAGCGGAATCACCTAATCCGTCGAGATGCAGTCCTCCGGTGATAAGAATCCAGAGCAGGAGGAGGAGGGCGGAGACAGGAAATATGTGATTTGCTAAGCCTGTAAGCTGTAATAGCTGATAACTTCCAAATAATATAGCGCCAATGATTGCTCCTATCACCGGGTGCCAATAGATGGATTGGGATTGGGTGTGGGAATCATAATGTTGCCATTTCTGCGGTACCGGTATCCGAGTAAGAAATAGCAATGCAAAACAAAAAGACTTACCCATTATGGGAGCATGCTGGGCGAATGCCATTAACAAAGGTTAGTGATAACGTATAAGGTTTTTCGTTTCCCTCTGCTTCCGGGTGACTAAAAACAACAACGCGAGTAATTGACGCAAAGGGTATTTCTATCTGGAATGTGGTGCTCGCCGGTATATTTAAGAAGCGATGTAGTATTGCGCGAATAACGCCACCATGTACAACGAGTAATGTATGTGGTGAGGCGATGGATGTTTGTGATAACTGGCGGTTAATGATGGTTTCTAGGCTATCTTCAATACGGTCGCAGAAATCGCCAAAGGCTTCACCATTAGGCGGTGTGTTGTTTTCAGGGTCTTTCCACATTGCGGTCAATAACTCGGGGTAATGTTGCCAAGCTTGCTTTGGCGTCATACCCTCAAGGTCACCGAACGCTAATTCACGTAGGTTATGATCTTGAGAGAGAGTTACTGATAATTGTGTGCTTAATTGCTTTGCAAAACGCTCACATCGCTTCATTGGAGAGCTAATGATTTCTTGCCATTGAACCCCTTGCGACAGCGCAACCTCGGTCGAGGATGTGAGTTGTTGCCAGCCCTTTTCAGATAACGGGTCATCCTGACTTCCGCGATAAAGCGTACCCCCCTCTGGTTCACCATGCCGGATAAAATCAAAGGTGATAGAGCGAGGTATTTGGGTTGATTCTGCTTTATGCATCAAGCTTTTCCGATACGCTGGCATCGCCAAAGGTTGCCATATTGTTGTGCAGTGCAACAGCATGTCGAAATAATGGAACGGCTAATGCTGCGCCACTGCCTTCTCCTAAGCGTAGCTGCAAATCAAACAATGGCTCAGCGTTAAGGGCCGATAATGCCACTTGGTGGCCCGGTTCAGCGGATTGATGGCAATAAAAAAGATACGGAGCGATACTAGGGTTGATGCGTGTTGCTGCCAAGGCTGCTGCAGTACAAATAAATCCATCGACTAATACGGCAATCCCTAATTGTGCGGCGCGAATATAACTTGCTGTCAGCGCGACTATTTCGAACCCTCCCAAACATATCAAAGCATCTTCAGCACATTCGATCGCGTCTTGGTGTAAGGCGACAGCTTGATCAACAATTTGCTGTTTGTGTTGGACGCCTGCGGTATCAAGCCCGGTTCCTGGTCCAACAATATCAGCAGCACAGCGCTGGGTGAAATGGCAAATAAGCGCTGAAGCGACGGAGGTATTACCTATCCCCATTTCACCACCCACAAATAAATGCTGATGATGAAACCGAGCATTTTCCGCCATTTCGCACCCAACTCCCATGGCGGTTTCAAATTGTTGCAGGGTCATCGCAGGTTCTTTGGCGATGTTGCCACTGATTTTTCTTACGATACGATGAACCACTGCAGGTAGCTCTTTGTCATTTGCTAGAGAGCCGACATTCACGACCACAAGATCGGCGTGTAGCTGTTGGGAAAGCACGCTAATTGCGGCTCCACCACTGACGAAATTCTTAAGCATTTCACCCGTCACGGCTTGAGGGAAAGCAGAAACCCCTTCATCCATAATGCCGTGATCTGCAGCGAACACATAGATTCCTACATTATCGATAGCGGGTTTGGCTTTTTGTTGAATTCCAGCCAAGCGAATGGCAAGGGACTCAATAGTACCGAGCGATCCTTGTGGTTTCGTTAGGTTATTTTGATGAGCGGTGGCTTGCTCCGTAATGTCGGGGTCGATCGGGAGTGCTGCTTCTTTCCACCAAGGGTTGCGATAGGCGGTATCATTTTCAAGCACGTTGTTTGAAGACATAAACAATTCTCGAGAATAGTAAAATCGTAAAAGTTAAGTTGCTGCGGATTTTAGCACATGCGGCAAGCCGGCTACGGATAATGTGACCTCGTCAGCTATGGCCGCTATTTCTTGATGTAGCCAGCCAGTTTCGTCGACAAAGCGACGGGTAATCTGTCCCATGGGAATTACTCCCATACCGGTTTCGTTACTTACCATGATTAGGTGTGCGTTAGTTGTCTCGATGGCATGAAGTAACTGTTTTTTTTGCTCTCGAAAAACCTTTTCATCGTCTTTCATTAATAGATTGGTGACCCATAATGTGAGGCAGTCGATCAATATACAGGTCGATGGGTTGCTATCTTCCGACAGTAATTGGATCGCATTGCCGAGAAAAATAGGCTCTTCAATCAATGCCCAGTGATCTGGCCGATCGTGTCGATGTTTGTTGATTCGCTGCTGCATTTCATCATCGTAAACGGTGGCGGTGGCAATATAAGTGACATCCAGTCCGCTGGCTTTGGCTTTGGTTTCGGCCATTCGACTCTTACCAGAGCGGGCACCGCCAAGAATTAATTCTCGCATGTTCTTGCTACGCTATCGTTGTTGTTATCGTTGCCGGTTCCACAATATTTCTGACCCATTGTCCAGACGAGAGATCGCACGTGCAGCGACAAACAACCAGTCAGAGAGGCGGTTTAGATATTTTAGCCCGATTGGATTGAGCTCAGCTTCTTTCGATAGGGAGTGGACCCTGCGCTCAGCACGCCGGCACACTGTTCGGGCAAGGTGACTTGTTGAGGCCGCAGGGTTTCCACCGGGCAGAATAAATTCTTTGAGCATTGGTAAGTGTTCGTTCATGGCTTCAATTTGTTCTTCCAGCAGGTCGATGAGGGCTGCTGTTAAGGTTTGGTGGCCTGGAATGCAAAGCTCTCCACCAAGGTCGAACAAGTCATGCTGTATGTTTGATAACCATTCAACGAGAGGGTGTTGAGAATCAGTCAATAAACTGGGTGTTAATTGTGAAATTATCATACCGATGCAGCTATTTAGCTCGTCAACGGTTCCATATGCTTCTACTCTTAAAGCATCTTTTTCAATTCGAGAGCCGTCACCCAAACCGGTGGTTCCGTCGTCTCCAGTGCGAGTATATATTTTCGAAAGGCGGTGACCCATGGTTGACTCCCTGTATAGAGTAAATGGATGTTGATGGCTGGCAACTTTACGGCTTAAGTGTACAAGGGTCAAATGAACAAACCCTAAATGTTTTTGTTTGTAAATTGCCCAATTAAGTTTTGGTTTGATATAAACAGTACGGTAGTATCACAGCACAAGGATCGAAAAGGGATGAGGTAATGGACAAATTAGAAGTGCACGAGGAGCAGCTTAAGGCATTAATGGATGCGTCGGTTCGTACCGCGATGGCGCACCGAGGGAAGCCTTATGAAGAGTATGTGCTAGGACAGCAGGAGGCGATTGCAAACATGATTTACGTATTATGCGTGGGTCAGCCAAATAGTTCAGACTTAGAAATTACGTGTCAGCAGCATGCATTATCTGCGATTGAGCGCCTCACCGAGATACATCCGCCGGATGAAAATCACGGTTTTGATATGTCGATTGATCGGCTGGGCTAACCGAGCAGAGGCTTGTAGTCTTGTCTCACCGTGTTGACAAGTTGACGGTTGTGTTCAATTGAAATGCCAAGCGCCTCACCATTGCTGACAACATAGCCATTGATATAGTCGATTTCTGTTGGACGGCCATTTTTGTGGTCTTGCAGCATTGATGAAATGTTGGTGCGGGTATTTAGTGCTACTTGTTTAGCGATTTGAAATAGATCGTTATTGTGAGGGATCTGTTTGGCCGTCATTAAGCACTGCAATTCCTCACACACATCCTCCATGATGCTGAGAGCATGTGGGTTCTGCAATAGCTCGCCATTCCTACATTGATACTTTACCGTGAGAGGGTTAATCGCGCAGTTAATGGCAAGTTTGGTCCATAGGCGGTGGTTAATCTGCGGGTCGTAACGCACCTTCATCGGTAAAGCCTGCCATTGCCCCGCAATTTGTTGCGCTAGTGCAAGCATTGGGAGTGGGGCGTTGATTGAAAAAGGGCCTATCCATGTTTCTCCAGAACCTGCGTGAATGAGGTAGTTGTCCGTAGGTCGATTGGCCCCCTCTGTCGTACTGGCTGCAATGATGCGGTATTGAGGGAATTTGGCCGTTAGTGTTTCGATAACCCCCATCCCATTTTGCATGACGATAATAATTGCCCCTTCACAGAGCCGTGATTGAATATCAATCATTGCTTGGTGACTCTGATGGGCTTTGGTAGTAAGCACTAATTGTGTGATAGGCAAGGAGGATTCATTGATAGCCTGTGTCGGCAGATCAATCATTTGATGGGAGCCGTCTAGCTCGACAAGGGTAAGATTGGGGTGATCAGCAAGTTGTGTACGTACTAGGAGTGTTGATTGAATGTTGGCTTTTTGAAACATGCAGGAGAGTAAGGTACCGATAGCGCCAGCGCCTAAAATGTACCAATGATTGTTTAACATAGAGTGCGCCTAGCGTGTGGCTGAGCTACTCGTTGTTATCGGGGTTCTCAGCGTTGTCTTTATCAGCTTTCTTACTTGCACGCCATTTTATCACCATTAAGCGTCCGGTGTTACGTGCTTGATTGATTTGGTGTTTGGTCACCGCAATCATTTTTTCAGGCTTTGGAAACGAGGTAGTGCTATCGGCTGCAGACATACACATGGCGGCGTTAATAGAAATAAACCCCTTGGAGGTTTTAATTGCTTTTACATTTAACGCGTCATAAATCCTACGGTAGGTGGCTGCGTTGCAATGCTGGATATCATCTTGGTGGGTTATAACCGCAAATTCATCTGTACCGGTACGAGACACGATATCTAGGGGTCTGACCAAATGGCGTAGACGTCGGCCCACCGCCACAATAATTTGGCGCAGAATTTGTTTGTCGTGCATTCTTTTTAATTCGTTGTAATTATCGATGGTAATTAAGAGAAAGCATGCGGCCCCGCCTCTGGATTCAGCATGTTGCATAGCGTCATCGAGCCTTCTGACGGCATACTGTAAATTACCAAGGCCAGTAAGAGGGTCCAACAGGTTATTTTTCTTGAGGCGATGATTGGATTCGATCAGTAGTTGGTTTTCTTTCAGAAGCCTGTTTTGAATGCCGGCGAGTCTATCAGCGGCATAAATTCGCGGGAGCAATTGTTGGTTCATGACTGACTTGTTTATAAAGTCGTCCACTCCGTTGTCGAAGGCGTGGGCCAATACTTTGGTACCTTCTTTTGCGGTTAACAAAACGATATAGGTAAAGTGATTAGTGGCTTCGTCCAGTTGGCGCACTCTACCCGCTAATTCTAAACCATCCATTTCGGGCATTAGCCAGTCGGCAATGAGGACACTAACCGCTCTATCTTCTAAGCCTTCCAAGGCATTAAGGGCACTGTTGGCAGTTCTGACATCTTTGTATCCTGCAGACTTTAACGTACGTGTAATAACGGCGCCACTAAATCGGGCGTCGTCAACAACCATAATCGGTAGGTCAGCGTTTGGCATAGGTTGGCTTCAGTTTGTCATCTTATTATTGTCAAAGCCGACATGATCACGGCATTTGTATATTTATTAGTGTGGTAGACGGAAGCGCATCTGTCTACCTCGATGATAGCAGTTGACCGAATTGTTAATAGGAAGTAGGTCACTGATTATCGGCATTATTTTGGTGATAACGTGATTTTCCTATAGGATGGACGTGGACCTAAAACCCTGATAGTGGAATCACTGGATGAGCGAACAAAAAATGAGTTGGCGGCAATCATTGCTGTCCTACCGGCACCCCCGCGTCATCGCGATGTTATTTTTCGGTTTCTCGGCCGGGTTACCGTATTTGTTGGTGTTTTCCACCTTATCTGCGTGGTTACGTGATGAAGGCGTGAGCAGGACGACTATCGGTTTCTTTAGTTGGGTCGGCATCCTTTTCTCTATCAAAGTATTTTGGGCACCTGTGATTGATAGCAAGGCAATACCTTGGTTGACGCGATCATTGGGGCAGCGCCGGAGTTGGATGCTGGTGGCGCAGGTGGGAATCGCGGCGTCATTGGTATCCATGGCAATGATAGAGCCAACGTCAAATATAGAAACCTTTGCTCGATTAGCAGTGCTTGTCGCTTTTTGTTCAGCGACACAGGACATCTGTATTGATGCCTATCGAATTGAAGCTGTACAGCCGGAGCTACAGGCGTCGATGGCGGCAACGTATATCTTTGGTTATCGACTTGCGATGTTGGTTGCTGGTGCTGGGGCTTTTTATATCGCCGACTGGGCCAGTTGGGGTATGGCCTACCTTACCATGGCCGGATTTATGGTTGTTGGTGTTATCACAACATTTGTCGTAAGTGAGCCCGAGGTCGTTAGGGCAACCGAAGCGGACCCGTTGCAATCATTGGTTATTCGGTGGGCGGATTATGTACCCCATATTCCCTGGATATTGCCGCGCCATCGCGTCGCGTGGTTTTTGGGTGCTGTTGTGACTCCTTTTGTTGAGTTTTTTAAGCGTAATGGTTGGTATGCTTTGACTATTCTGCTGTTTATTTCGGTGTTCAGAATTAGTGATATCACCATGGGGGTGATGGCCAACCCTTTCTATCTCGATATGGGGTATCAGAAAAAGGAAATTGCCTCAGTCGCTAAAATTTTCGGGTTTTTCATGACCATTGCTGGGTCATTTTTAGGTGGGGTTTTGGTTGCTCGGTTTGGATTGTTTAGACCGCTGGTCATAGGGTCGGTAATGGTAGCATTAACCAACCTGATATTTGCGTGGATGGCGGGGCAGCCTCACGATATTGCTTTACTCGCGACGGTGATTAGCGCTGATAACTTAGCCGGTGGCATTTCCAATGTGGTCTTTATTGCTTATCTTTCGAGCTTAACGAATACCAGCTACACGGCAACTCAATATGCGTTGTTTAGTTCTATCATGACGTTGCCTGGAAAGTTTATCGGCGGCTTTTCGGGAATAATGGTTGATGCGAATGGTTACGAATGGTTTTTTGTATATGCCTCGGTATTGGGGATTCCTGCGATAGGACTAGCAATCTATTTAATGTGGAGAGAGCGAGTTGGTTTGAGGGGAGTGCCACAGACGACGTGAATGTAACGGATTAGGGCTTCCATAGGTAAGTGTTTAAGTTGATTTTGCCATTGATAAACGCGACCTCTTCGTTTTCTAACCGCTCCTTTTGCTTAAGCCAAGGTTCTGACCCTTCGGGGAAAGAAAGCTTACCTTGGCTATTGAGGACTCGGTGCCAGGGAATCGTGGATCCCGTAGGGAGTTTCTTGAGAACGTTGCCCACTAACCTTGCGTGTCGTGGTAGGCCTGCTAAATCTGCCACTTTGCCATAGGTACAGACGAAGCCCTTGGGTATTGCGGCGACAGCCTGCAGGATTTTTTGTTGGTTGGATTCAGCTGAGGTAGGCATAGATAGCGGTTATATTGTGCGAAAGGTCGATGGGTTAACAAATTGTCAAAACACGTTAACCCACCTGGAACGCTAGATCTAGCGTAAACCACCATCAGTCTCGATAACACGGCCTGTGAAATAGTCATTTTCGAAAATAAACATCGCCGTTTTAGCTATGTGATCCGGCTCTCCAATGCGTTTGAGCGGAACGGCGGCTATAAGTCGATCGCGCGCTTCTGGCTTCATCGCCGCAATCATGTCGGTATTGATAGTGCCTGGGGCTACAGCACCGGTTCGAATGTTATAGCGGGCGAGTTCTTTGGCCCAGGTTTCAACCATAACGGCCACGCCAGCTTTGGCTGCGGCATAGTTGGTTTGTCCAAAGCTGCCGGATCGGGCGATGCTTGAAATATTGATAATGACACCTTCTTCCACCCCCAATTCGATCATTTTTGAGGCAGCTTCTCTACCACACAAGAACACACCAGTGAGATTGACATCAATTACCGATTGCCACTGTTGTAGGGTCATTTTCTTTTCGATTTTACCATCTTTCGCTTTGACTAGCAGGCCATCACGGGTGATACCTGCGTTATTGATGAGTCCGTCTAGTCGACCAAAATCAGCGGCAACGTTGTTAAAGAGTCCTTCAACATCTTCTTCTTTAGCCACATTGACGGCATACCCTTTAGCATCACTACCTGCGTCCTTACATAGCTGAACAGTGGTTGCGATGTCGTCTTCATTCAGATCAACAACGGCAATTTTAGCGCCTTTGGAGGCAAATGCGGTTGCCATGCCTCGGCCTAGGCCGCGACCGGAACCGGTGATAACAATAACTTTATCTTGTAAATCCATTGGGTGGACCTCGATGTTTACGTGACTGGTGAGTTGGCAGCATTATTACGTGGCTAGCACGATATTGCTAGTCACTCCCTTTTTCAATAACGTGTATTTGTAAGCGATCGATGCTCTGGATGTTGATATCAGGGGGTATTTGGCAAAGAATATAACCACCGTAAATAGAGTAAGGGTATAAACGTGACGGAAGGTAGTTCGATAGAGCAAGTAGGTGTAGAGGCAAAACGCGTACTGGCGGAAGAAAACAAAGCAGTATTGTCGACCTTTTCAAAAAAATACCCTGACTACCCCTTTGGTTCAATGGTACCGTTTATTCTGGATGAACAAGGGTATCCGATAATCCTAATCAGTCGATTGGCACAGCATACACAAAACATACTCAGTCATGGAAACATCTCCTTTCTTGTTATGGAGCAGCAAGCTGAGGATGCGCAACAAGATGCGCGTTTAACTATTCTAGGGGAGGCAGTGCTTGTAGAGGAGGGAGTTGATGCCATCGCGGCAGTATATTATCAGCGATTTCCTCATGCAGAGGGCTATCATACCGTATTGGATTTTCGATTTTTTAGAGTGATGCCCAGCCATATTCGGTGGGTGGGAGGTTTTGGCCAAGCCCGTTGGTTGTCCCCGTCGGTAATTATCTAGTGGGGTTTTAGATGGTCGAATGAGTGGATGATGCCCTTGAATTGTTCATCAATTTGGCTTGATTGCGAATACACTTGCATGAGCCGGTCTGTGCCTTCTTGGATTATGCCGTATAATTGTTGTTCTTGATTTTCAGTCAATGCTAGAGAAGCAAGAGATTCGTTCATTTTGGCAAGAGTTACATCCATTGAATCCAATGCCGTTGATTCCTGAGATTTCACAATTTGCCTAATTTTTAGTAGAGAGTGAACAGTGGACTTTAACGTAGAATGAATATCATTTTGGTAAGCCGCTTCTAGGTTGGTCGCGGTTTGTATGGCTGCCACTCTCGCGTCAGCAGATTCAATGAGGCGCGCTAACGAATCTTTTAACTGCCCGTATCGCACAGGGTCATCTATAGGCATGTTTTTGGCCAGAAGCGAGATATATTCAGCATTAAAAATACACCGATTGCCAAAGTCGACAATACGCCCAAGATGCTGGGCATGCTCTAAGAGTGCCGCTTCTAAAGGCCGTTGTAATCCTGTGTGATCAATACTAATGACACCAGAGGATGCGACGATATTGATGCTAGCGACAATGCCGAGTTGCTCGCAGGTTTGGAATAACCGTTTTGCTAAAAAATCGTAATCGGAGATTGAGGTGCTGTCATTCATAAAAGATAGAATGATGCCGGTTTCCGCATGCTCACGCATGGCATTCATGGCGGTCTGCATCGCGTCTTTCGCCGAGTTGGCGGCATCAATTTCTCGTGTGCGTGACTCAAGGTGCGCACGTATTTTGGAGACAAGCACTCCGCCCACTATAGGCTTCGTCATAAAATCGGTCCCACCAGAGTGATAGGCTTCCAATTTTTCTTCTAGGCTATTATTGGCGGAGATAAAGACAATAGGGGTGTGCTTATTCTCAGGCAAATTGCGTATGTGTTTGCAAGTCTCAAAGCCCGTAAGGGACGGCATTTCAATATCAAGTAGGATTAGATCGGCCGTTTGTTGATGAAGGAGCTCGATGCATTCATCCCCAGAATGGCTGGTGCATACGTCGAAGTGGGGGTCTAGGATGCCAGAGAGAAGCTCTCGAAACATTTCATCATCGTCAACAATCAACACTTTTTTGTCAGCGGTGTGGGGGATCATATAAATTACCTGCAATCTTTCGCGAGTTGTGGCGTCTATATAGTGATATCTACAAAGTGTAGCAGTACTCTAATAATGTGTAGTTGACTTGAAATTCAGTCAATTGACCATATATTGTGATTATTCGGATTCATTAAATGACTCGTTGTAGGGTCAAAATATAGGCGTAGCCATGTTCTTGTTTCGACACATTTTTTTGACGATTTTTGTCTTCGCGCTCACTGAGGTGGTCGTGCTCTCCCAGGTGAGTGATTTGATTGGATGGGGGTGGACCATACTCGGCGTCGTCTCTACCGCCATGCTGGGGTCTGCATTGCTGCGACATCAAGGCTTTGATACCTGGATGCGCATCAATAAAAAGCTGCAAAAAGGCGAAATGCCTGGGGCTGAAATGATTGAAGGGGTTTTGCTGTTGATTGGCGGAGCGTTACTCATAACCCCTGGATTTATCACCGATGCGGTGGGTTTTATGTTCCTGTTGCCGATGACTCGTCAGGGGCTGGCGCGTTGGGCTATTGGCCGAGGAATGATGGAGGCGATGGCTCAAAAAGGGTCGGCTAACGGTAATGTATGGGTATATCAGCAGACGAGTGGACAGACTCCCCCTGGTTTTGGTTCCCCCCCACCTTTTATGAATGATGTGCCTCGCTCTTCTGAGCGGGTTTCGAGTGGGGATATTATTGAAGGTGAAGTTGTTAGGAAAGATGACTAGTTCTTCAATTCCATATAAGAGGTAAGCTTTTTTCAGCTTTTTGTGAAAAATCTTACCTCTCAGCCTTGAAAACCTTATGCTACCCCCCCATAACTGATTTCAGCTTCGACCTTCCTAAGTAAATTCCCGGTTTATCGAGTATTTTCACTAAGAAGGAAGGCTCCTTATTATTGGCACTCTGCATGACAGAGTGCTAGAGACCAAAAACACCCAGTGGGAGATTACAAAACAATGAATATTCGTCCTTTACACGACCGTGTGGTTGTTCGTCGCCAGGAAGAAGAAACAAAGTCTGCAGGCGGTATCGTATTGCCTGGTTCAGCGACAGAAAAGCCTTCTCAAGGTGAAGTGCTGGCGGTTGGTGCTGGAAAAGTAACCGAAGCCGGTGAAGTGCGCCCATTAGATGTGAAAGCTGGCGATAGAGTACTTTTCGGTCAGTACTCTGGTAGCACAGTAAAAATTGACGGTGAAGAGCTGTTGATCATGAGTGAAAGCGAAATTTTCGGTGTTCTAGAAAGCTAAGCGCTACTAGAAGCCCCCCTACGAATATATAGAAATTACGAGAAGGAAAGAAAGCATGTGCGCAAAAGAGGTTAAGTTTGGTGATGACGCTCGCGTCAAAATGGTTGCTGGTGTAAATATTCTAGCGGACGCAGTAAAAGTAACATTGGGGCCTAAAGGTCGTAACGTTATTTTAGATAAGTCATTTGGCGCTCCAACCATCACTAAAGACGGTGTATCGGTTGCTAAAGAAATTGAGCTAGCTGACAAGTTTGAAAACATGGGCGCTCAAATGGTGAAAGAAGTTGCTTCTCAAGCCAACGATGCTGCTGGTGACGGAACCACAACAGCGACTGTTCTAGCTCAATCTATTTTGAACGAAGGCCTTCGTTCAGTGGCAGCTGGCATGAACCCAATGGATCTTAAGCGTGGAATCGACAAAGCGACTGCCGCTGTTGTTGAGCAACTTAAAGGTCTATCTGCCCCTTGTGTTGATAGCAAGTCTATCGCTCAGGTAGGTACTATCTCTGCAAACAGTGACACTCAAGTCGGTGACATCATTGCTGAGTCTATGGAAAAAGTAGGCAAAGAAGGTGTTATCACTGTTGAAGAAGGTAGTGGTCTAGAAAATGAACTAGACGTTGTTGAGGGGATGCAGTTTGATCGCGGTTACCTTTCTCCTTACTTCGTAAACAACCAAGACAGCATGACAGCTGACCAAGAAGCACCGCTAATTCTTTTGGTTGATAAGAAAATCTCTAACATCCGTGAATTGCTACCTGTATTGGAAGCGGTTGCTAAAGCAAGCAAGCCACTTCTAATTATTGCTGAAGATATCGAAGGCGAAGCACTTGCAACATTGGTTGTTAACAACATGCGCGGCATCGTTAAAGTTGCTGCAGTTAAAGCGCCTGGGTTTGGTGATCGTCGTAAAGCAATGCTACAAGATATCGCTATCTTGACTGGCGCTACTGTTATCTCTGAAGAAGTGGGTATGTCTCTTGAGACAGCAACACTAGATGACCTTGGTACTGCTAAGCGTGTAAACATCAGCAAAGAAAACACTGTTATCATTGACGGCGCTGGTGAAGTATCCGAAATCGAAGCTCGTGTTAATCAAATCCGTGCTCAGATCGAAGACTCTAGCTCTGATTATGATAAAGAGAAGCTTCAAGAGCGTGTTGCTAAGCTTGCAGGCGGCGTTGCCGTAATCAAGGTTGGTGCTGGTTCTGAAGTAGAAATGAAAGAGAAGAAAGCCCGTGTTGAAGATGCTCTTCACGCTACTCGTGCTGCAGTAGAAGAGGGTGTTGTTGCTGGCGGTGGTGTTGCGCTAGTACGTGCACTTGCGACTGTTGCTGAGCTAAAAGGCGACAACGAAGACCAAGATGCAGGTATTGCCCTTGCTCTACGCGCAATGGAAGGTCCTATTCGCCAAATCGCATCTAACGCTGGTGCAGAAGCATCGGTTGTTGTAGATAAGATCAAAGCAGGTGAAGGTAGCTTCGGTTTCAACGCGGCAACTGGCGAATACGGCGACATGATTGCTTTCGGTATTCTCGATCCAACTAAGGTAACTCGTTCAGCGCTACAAGCTGCCGCTTCAATTGCTGGTCTTATGATCACAACTGAAGCAATGGTTGCTGATTCACCTGAAGAAGGTGGTGCTCCAGGCATGCCTGATATGGGCGGAATGGGCGGAATGGGTGGAATGGGCGGTATGGGCGGTATGATGTAAGCCAGTCTTGACCCTTTTCCGATCTAGCTAATGCTAGATCACAAAAAAGCCTCGCTAATAGCGGGGCTTTTTTGTGGGTCAAGTACATGGACTATCTCTGTTAGCCAATATCAACTAAGCTAGGTAGAAAATAATAGACCAGTGATTCAGGGCATATCTTGATAAGGTTACCCTTCTATGAGTTCGGCTTCAGTTTCTGTACAAAAGCGTCAGATTGAGGATGCACAAAGTCCGATATTCTCCAATGTAAAAAGTGGATTGTATGGTTTGTGGGTTCTGGCTTTGTTCTGGAATATGGTTACTTGGCCAGTTCTGCTGGCGGCAAGGGAATTGCTACTGGAGCGATATTTACAGGGAGAGTGGGGTGTCTTGTTTGTACTGCTAGCCCCTCTGATTGGCGCTATTGTGTTATGTAAAGCGCTATGGCGTTGGTTGCACTGGCGTAAATTTGGTGCGACGCCTCTATTTTTGAATCCATTCCCTGGTTCTATCGGTGGGCATGTTGCTGGCAAGGTTAGGTTACCTGAAACAGCGCCGACAAACGTACGATATGATGTGTCCCTTGTGTGTGTTTATACCTATGAAACACGCGCGGTTGATAACAAAGTCAGCCAAGCTGAACGAATGCTTTGGCAAAATTCCGCCCCCGGTGAGTTGCGTCGTGGTATCGATGGCTTGGATGTCT
Source organism: Gammaproteobacteria bacterium 45_16_T64 (assembly GCA_002162955.1). Classification (GTDB taxonomy): domain Bacteria; phylum Pseudomonadota; class Gammaproteobacteria; order Pseudomonadales; family Ketobacteraceae; genus 42-54-T18. The sequence continues at coordinate 250,886 of MABD01000009.1, read as the reverse complement.
TATTTTGTTTCGATGTGCCGGAGGGGTTAACGAGATCAGAAGCCATCGCGGGTAATTACCATCATTGGCGATTACATTTGCATGCTGAGTGTGATGGTGATGATTTAGATCGTCTTTTTGATATTCCTGTTCATCCAACATGCATGGCTACGACGTTGGATTTATCCAAAGGCCGTATGCCGGCGGCGGCAAAAGTACACAAGAAACTGATGGGGCAAATGCGGGCGGAAACCGTACCGGGGTTGTTACACATGTATTTCCCTCGAGGGCGCCAGCGATGGCTCGGTACAGGGCTAATACTTGGCGGTGGAGCATTATTGATATCAAGCTTCTTTTTCCTCAAAGTGGCGGGGGAAAGCATGCTTGGGTTGCCAATCACTTTCACCGGTTTGATCATGCTGTTTATTAGTGTGCCTATTATATTATTTGGCATATACGTACCAGCTCAGTCGTTGGATGTCAGGGTGGCCAGAGATGCAATTGCGATAAAACGAGCACTCTTTGGTGTCAGTGTGTATCAAAAACGTGTCGCCATCTCGCAGGTTCATAGCGTAGTATTGATAAGGTATCGAGGTTCAAGTTTTATTCCCTGGCGCAGGCATTCTTTCAAGGTGATTGCCAATATTGCGGGTGGGGGAAACCTCCTTTTAGCGGAAGAATTAAACGGCCAAGATGTTGCAGAAGAAGCGTTGAGATTTATTCGAGCCAACGGAAATTTGGTGGTGTAACGCAGTGTGAGAGAAGTCCTTGGCAAAGGCACTCGAGATGGCTATAGTGGCCCGATTGTAGGTGCCCCATTAGACCAAAAAGCTGAGAGGGTTATCAAAGCGTTATTAGCATGTAAGGCCTTGGAGACAGTATGAGTGCAAGAGATCAATTAGTCATTTTTGATACCACATTGAGGGACGGAGAGCAAAGCCCAGGCGCATCCATGACTCAGGATGAGAAGCTGCGAATAGCGAAAGCCTTAGAGCGTATGCGTGTGGATGTCATCGAGGCTGGTTTTGCTATTGCAAGCCAAGGGGATTTCGAATCCGTACAAGCGATAGCGAATACTATTAAAGACAGCACAATCTGTAGCTTGTCTCGGGCTATGGATGCGGATATAGACCGAGCGGCAGAAGCGTTAAAAAACGCAAACTCTGGTCGTATCCATACCTTTATCGCCACCTCACCTATTCATATGGAATATAAGCTTCGCATGACACCGGAGCAGGTGATCGAGCATGCAGTGAGGTCGGTTAAGCGGGCGAGAAATCAAGTCGCTGACGTTGAGTTCTCTTGTGAAGATGCGGGGCGGTCAGATATCGATTTTATGTGCCGAATTGTTGAAGCGGTGATTGATGCTGGTGCAACTACAATCAACGTACCGGATACGGTAGGTTATGCTGTTCCTTCTCAATATGGCAATACTATCCGTCAACTGATCGAACGAATCCCGAACTCAGATAAAGCGATTTTTTCTGTCCATTGCCATAATGACTTAGGGTTGGCGGTTGCTAATTCCTTAGATGCAGTAATGAATGGTGCCCGCCAAGTTGAATGTACCATTAATGGCTTGGGTGAGCGTGCAGGGAATGCCTCATTAGAAGAAGTGGTTATGGCGATAAAAACTCGTCCAGATTTCTTTAATGTTGACACAAACATTCGTACGGAAGAAATCGTATCGACATCTCGTCTAGTGTCTAGTGTGACAGGTTTTCCTGTGCAGCCAAACAAAGCGATCGTTGGCGCAAACGCATTTGCTCATGAGTCGGGTATTCATCAGGATGGTGTGATTAAGCACCGTGAAACCTATGAAATCATGAGAGCGGAAGATGTCGGTTGGAATGCAAACAAAATGGTCATGGGGAAGCACTCTGGTCGTTCGGCATTTCGCGCTCGATTGGAAGAGCTTGGCACTGTGTTTGATACCGAAAAAGAACTCAACGAAGCCTTTGCGCGATTTAAGTCGTTGGCGGATAAGAAACATGAAATCTTCGATGAAGATTTGCAGGCGCTGGTGAGCGATACAAAAAAGTTTGTTGCCAGCGAGCGCTATAGCTTTGTATCCCTTTCGGTATGTTCTAACACCGGAGATGTGCCTAATTGTGATATCAACATTAGTGTTGATGGTGTTGAGCAAAAGGCCAGCTCAGAAGGAGCAGGTCCGGTTGATGCAACCTTTAAAGCCATTGAGAAAGTTGCTAACAGCGGTACTGAGCTTGCTTTGTTTTCGGTAAATGCCATTACCGGCGGCACTGATTCTCAAGGAGAAGTGACAGTTCGATTGGAAAGTGGTGGGCGTGTGATTAATGGTCGCGGCGCCGATATAGATATTGTTGTTGCGTCAGCAAAAGCGTACCTTGATGCTTTGAACCATTTAGCGAGTGATGCGGGTTCAAAAGACCATCCGCAGAAAAGTGGAGTGTAACGAGTTTAATGTTAGAAGCCCGAAGACGAGCATACCTAAGCGCTATGGGGTTAGTACAATACACCCCCGTGGCCGCTATTGGTGGCGCTAAGGCATCGCATTTCCTTGAACCCGAGCAAGTCTACCCTGAATTGGCCGAAGTCGACGTATTTGTTGACCCGGTCCCCGCTGCTATCGATGTGGTTGTTACTCGACCCAATGAGGCGAAGCCAGACCTGCAAAACGGTAGGCCAATTACCGACGTCGTTAATACAGTCGGCAACGTAGGCGCTGTTGAAAAGGCTGTTGAGGGTGTTGTTGCAAGTACGGAAGCGGCGCGAACGCCAAGTGCAGCGCTGCCATCAATATCTGATGTGCCGCCCGAAACTCCCGATATCAAAATTACTCCGTTAGATGACCCTAGTGTAGCGACGGCTCAACCTGTCGTACCGGTGGTAAACGAGCAGTTGCGCTTTGCTTTAACGATGGTTGAAGTGCCTGGCAAATTGATGGTGTTGGCGGATCTCAGTAGCGCTGATGCGATGGGGTGTTCTGCTCTCGAATATCAGTTACTACAAGCGCTATTAAAGAGTATTCATATTGACGCTGAACCGAGCCAGCATTTGTTTCGTTGGCCGCTTATCAACAATAGAACAATGGTTCAAGGTCGGCAGGAAGCTGCCGATGGATTGCACGGATTTTTAATGGCTAAACTTGAAAAGCTCCAAGTGTCACAGTTACTGCTTATCGGCGAATTTGCCAGTGGTTTTATGCCCGAAAACTTAACTCATTCAGCCATACCCTTTGCAGGCCAAACTGTGCAGTGTTTCCGGGTACCGTCCATGCAGTCTATGTTGACGGATTGGAGCCAAAAGCCGATGGCGTGGAAAGCGCTCGTACAGCTTAAACAGTCGTTACGCTAGCGCGTATGTCCGCATTGTCGTTACGGGAAATCCTTCCTAATAGTACTATTGTCACTCTGTCGGAGGCGGACTTGCCGTCGATATTGGCGATTGAGCATCAATGTTACGATTTTCCGTGGTCTGGCGGTGTGTTTGTTGATTGTTTGAGCGGAGCTTATTTGTGTCGCGGGTTGTATGATGCGGATGTACTGGTGGCTTATGCGGTATTGTCTATTGCGGTAGGTGAGTGTCACATTCTCAATATTTGCGTTAGTCCTAAATATCAAGGCTCTGGTGTTGCCAGCGCTTTCTTATCAAGATTGCTCGTTGAGGCCCATGAATGGGAGGCTGACATTGTCTTTCTGGAGGTAAGAGCGAGTAATATTGCCGCACTAGGACTCTACAGTAAACTAGGGTTCTCAGAGATTGGTCGCCGCAAGGATTATTACCCTAATGGAGATAGTCGAGAAGATGCGATGGTTCTATCTCTGCCAATATCCCCCTCATTATCCGCTCCCAGCTGACCAAACCCGCAAATAGTAGGGTATAATGCCGCCCAATATTGTTTTGCGCCTAACTAGCTTGTGTATACGGTTTTAACGCGCAGTTTTTCATCATTTGTTCCTATTCAATGGCAAGCCATGGATAGTTGAGGTTTTTGGTATGTCATCTAGTTCTCATCTTGATGAAGTAAAGCGTAGACGCACCTTCGCTATTATTTCCCACCCCGACGCTGGTAAAACGACCATTACAGAAAAGTTGCTGCTTTATGGCAACCAAATTCAGGTGGCGGGTACCGTAAAAGGGCGAGGTTCAGATCGACATGCAACATCCGATTGGATGGAGATGGAAAAGCAGCGGGGTATCTCAGTAACAACCTCTGTAATGCAGTTCCCTTATAAGGACCGGGTCGTCAATTTGCTCGATACCCCGGGGCACGAAGATTTTTCCGAGGATACCTATCGTACATTAACAGCGGTGGATTCTGCGTTGATGGTGATTGATGGCGGTAAGGGTGTTGAGCCTCGTACCATCAAACTAATGGAAGTGTGTCGTTTGCGTGATACTCCCATCCTCACCTTTATCAATAAGATGGACCGTGACATTCGCGACGCCATCGATTTGTTGGATGAAGTTGAAGATATCCTTAATATCAAATGCGCTCCGATAACTTGGCCTATCGGCATGGGTAAATTGTTTAAAGGGGTATACCACCTGTATAACGATACTGTGCATTTGTATGCAACCGGTCAAGGTCATAAGATTCAAGAAGAGCGCATCATTAAAGGTATTGATAATCCTGAGGTGGATGAGGCCGTAGGGGATTTGGCACAGGATTTACGTGATGAGTTAGAGCTTGTGCTAGGAGCGAGTCACAAGTTTGATTTAGATGAATATCTTGAGGGTAAGCTAAGCCCTGTATTTTTCGGTACAGCATTGGGTAATTTTGGTGTTGACCATATGTTAGACGGCTTGGTTGAATGGTCACCAGCACCGTTGCCACGCAAAACCAACGAAGAGCCTATTCCTGCAGAAGATGAAACTTTTAGTGGTTTTGTGTTTAAGATTCAAGCAAACATGGACCCAAAACACCGTGACCGCATTGCGTTTATGCGGGTATGTTCTGGGCATTATGAGAAAGGCATGAAAATGCGCCACGTGCGCATTAAGAAGGATGTACGTATATCTGATGCGGTGACATTCTTGGCGGGAGAACGATCCCACCTTGAAGAGGCATGGCCGGGTGACATTATTGGTTTGCATAACCATGGCTCGATTCAGATCGGTGATACCTTTAGTGGTGGTAAGGAATTTAATTTCACCGGGATTCCGCATTTTGCTCCGGAACTGTTTCAGCGTGTAGCATTGCGTGACCCACTGAAAAGTAAGCAATTACAAAAAGGTATTCAGCAATTGTCGGAAGAAGGGGCCACTCAGGTATTTATGCCCTATCGCAATAATGACATTATTGTGGGTGCTGTGGGTGTATTGCAGTTTGATGTTGTTGCACAACGGTTAAAAACTGAATATAAAGTGGACTGTAGCTACGATAGTATCAGTGTGGCCACAGCTCGATGGGTCTATTGCGACGATGCCAAAATGTTAGAAGACTTTACCCGTAAATGTCATGATAATTTAGCGATTGACGGTGGTGGCTATCTTACCTATTTGGCGCCGACACGAGTGAACTTACAGCTAACGATAGAGCGCTGGCCTGATGTGCGTTTTATGGAAACGCGAGAACATTAATCGTCTGAGGAGATCCTCCAGCATGGTGGGTTTTTTAGTAGGAAGTGCACTGATTACGTGGATTCTATGCGGTGCCTTAAACGGGGTTATCGAATTTGCCGCGATCAACGGGTGGCTTGATCGTGCCAAAGCCTTTGTGGGTATGGTGGTCGGCGTGCTACTTATTGCGGCGGGTATGGTAAGCCTTGCCCTGTGGGGGTTTCCAGCGTCAACATTGGCGGCGGAGCATCTCACGCAGACAGAAATCCAATCGGTTGCTAAAGCCAGCTGTTTAGTGAACCTGCTTTTTGCGGTTGGCTATTGTGCCTTCCAGCTACGACGTTTTTGGGAAGAAGAATAGCGGTATTTGACGCGTTATTCAGAAAGAACAATGATTCGAGAAATTTCAAAGATAATTGCCAAGCCAATTACCAAAGCCATTAACAAACGGCTGGACTGGGTAAGAGGTGTGGTAGGAGATGAAACGTTAACCCAGTTGGCGGGAGATGAAAAAGTTTCCGTTAAGGATGCGGGGTTTCCTGCGCGAATTACCAAGATTCACCAAGAAAGTGGCAAAACGGTAACGATTACCTTTGAACTGATGGAGGGCTATCGATTTCGCTTTAAGTCAGGGCAGTTTGTTCGAGTGGCGGTGGACCTAGGCGGCAGTGTGTTCCGTCGTTGTTATTCGTTATCTTCGCCGTCAGAGCGCTCCATCCACACGCTAACGATAAAGCAGCATTTTCAGGGTAGGGTTTCAACGTACTTTAATGAGCATGCGAAGGTTGGTGATCTTTTTTATATAGACGAGCCTGGTGGTGAGTTTGTGTTGCCAAAGCAGTCGGCCTATGAACTTCGTTATGGGTTTATCGCGGCGGGGTCTGGTATTGTGCCGGTGTGGTCGCTCATTCAGGATCTGCTGGGTAAGTCGCCAGACATCGATATACACCTCGTGTACGTTAGTCCCTTCGCGAGTCACACGATCTTTAAGAAAAAACTGGATTCTCTGGCAAAGAAACACCCCAATTTTATTATTAGCTATGTTTTTACTCGTAAAGGCGGGGTTAAAAAGTCTAAATCAAAACGCCCATCGGGGTCCGCGCTGGTGGATAAGCTACAAGACCCTCGTCAACGAGAGTTATATGTATGTGGCCCTTCCGGCGTTGTTAGTGCCACTCTTGAAGCGTTTAATGCCGTTGGTGTCAAAGAAGATGACGTAAAAGTGGAGTTATACACTGCCAACTCGTCAGTTACCGATGACGCGGAACTTAAGCCAAGGGTGATCAGTTTTGTCGGGGCTGGATTGTTCTCTCGTCCCAAGCATGTGAGGCAGAGAAAAGTAGAAACTATTCTGGAGACGGCAAAACACGCTGGTGTTGTGGTTGATCAAAAATGTACCGTTGGTACCTGCCAGACATGTAAGGTGAAATTGGTTTCTGGTACAGTATTAATGGACGAGCCAAATACGCTGACACTACAGGATTCTGAAAAAGGGTATATCCTTGCCTGTGTAGCGTACCCCTGTGAATCGGTGTCGATAAAAATTCGTTAGATCAAAACCCTTTTAATGCGGGTGTTTCTGCTGGCCAGTGTTTGTTAGTTGAGGTTATATCGTTTGAGGTGGCAGCTGATGCTGCTTCTATCAGTGTAGCGGCGTTGCTGTTAAGCGATACCACTAACCACATTAAGATCAATGCACCAAACCAGCCAATAACTAACGAAGTCGTGTTTAATTTCATGGTGATCACCGAGCAAAATGAGTCCTGGGATACGCCCGCTTTCTGGGGGCGGGGCATAACGTTGTGTTGATACTGAGTGTGGACTTTTTGAGAGGATTTACTCGGTAATAGGTTGCAGGAAAAATAGGGAATATTCCCATTTTTTTACTAGCGAGAAGCGAGGTATCGATCTAACGCATTAGCGAACGCTTGCTTATCTTTGGAGCCCATTGCAGGTGGCCCTCCATGGACTTCGCCGGATGAGCGCATCGTGTCCATAAAGTCCCGCATATTGAGCTTTTCACGGATATTCTGCGGGGTGAATGTCTCACCGCGAGAGGTAATTACCTTAGCATCCTTTTCGATCAGTTCGGCCGCTAAAGGAATGTCGGAAGTGATCACCAAATCATCTTTGTCCACATGTTGTACGATATAGTTATCTGCTACATCAAAGCCGGCCGGTACCTGTATCATCTTAATCCAAGGAGACGGTGCGATCTTGAGCGCGTGATTAGCGACTAAAGTGAGGGGGATCTCAACGCGAATCGCCGCACGAAATAAGATCTCTTTGATGGGGTTTGGACAAGCGTCCGCATCGACCCAGATAGCCATGGCAGTTTCCGTTGGTTGGTTTTTATGTTGAAGCCATTTTACCCCAAATTTAGAGGTTGTAGTTATATATGCCATTTGAGGTGTGGGCCAAGTCAAACTTAAATTAGCATAAGAGAGGGGGGCTGACGTGTAGTGTGTAATGATAAGTTAGTTACACACTTATCTCCTAACCTCACTTCTTTGGAGCATTTTTACGGGTGGTTTTGGCTACTGAGTATAAAACTCCCTAATTATTCTAGATACTTTTTCAATCTTGTCTTCCGAGATTCCGTGCCATATAGGCAATCGAACAAGCCTTTCACTATCTGTACTCGTAAAGTTATCGGTACCAGAAAAGCGAGAAAATTTTCTTCCGGCGGGGGAACTATGCAATGGGACGTAATGAAAGACTGCGGCGATGTCTTCTAACTTGAGCCATTTGATAAGCGCAGTTCTCTGTTCTAGATCTTTAGTTTTCAAGTAAAATATATGCCCATTGTTTGTGCAGTCACTCGGTAATTTTGGTAGTTCGAGGCACTCGGGCTCTTCAAGTTCTTTTAATAGTTTAAAGTAGAGATCCCAACTGGAAATTCTATTTTCGCAAATTTCGGTTAGGACTTCCAGTTGTCCCCACAAATAGGCTGCTTGTAAATCAGAAGGTAAATAGCTGCTTCCAACGTCAACCCACGTGTATTTATCTATAGCTCCTCTGAAAAACTGACTCCTATTCGTTCCCTTTTCTCGGATGATCTCAGCTCTATCAACAAACTTACTTTCATTAATTATAAGTAAGCCACCTTCACCACCGCTGGTAATGTTTTTTGTTTCATGGAAGCTGTATGTTGCGAAATGCCCGATGGTTCCTAGTGTCCTCCCTTTGTGCTTATTCATTATTGCCTGAGCTGCATCTTCTATAACATAGAGGTCGTGACGTTGTGCTATTGCCATAATCTCATCCATTGCACAGGATACCCCTGCGTAATGAACAGCGACGATGGCTCTGGTCCTAGTTGTTATGGCTTGCTCAATTAGTTTCTCATCTATATTCATGGTATCGGGTCGAATATCAACGAATACAACCTTTGCACCCTTAACCATGAAAGCATTAGCGGTGCTTACAAAAGTAAAGCTTGGCATGATTATCTCATCCCCAGGCTTTAGCTCGAGTAGAATTGCTATCATTTCTAGAGCGTGGGTGCAGGAGGGGGTCAGTAATGCACGAGGGCAACCCAAAAACCTTTCGAACCATTCCTGGCAGCGTAGTGTAAATGGCCCATCTCCAGATATATGGTTACTACGCATTGCTTCAATTACGTATTGGTCTTCATTGCCTGTATAGCAGGGTTTATTGAACTCAATCATAATTTATCTCTCCAGGGGAGCCTACTACCAATCGTATGCGTTTAATTTGTAACCTAGCTAATTCTATCAGAGAATCTTGAGCGGAAATTTATTTTAGCCATATTCTCTAGCGAATGCTCAGTGCTGAAATGGGTGATTTTTAAAAGCCCTTCTCCGCAAACGACAATCGGGCACTCGTTTTTTATAAAAATCACTTTACCTATATGTTTTTCTCTGTTTTCAACGTTAACATCTTCGACTGTTTCGACATCAAATATCCTATAAATAATATCGTCTATGTAGGTTTTCGCGCCACGGAATGGATATCCAACGGCATCACAAAATCGCAATATCGACACTGAGCTATCTGACCAGTCAATAAGGTAGTCTTGTTCGTTTCTCCATAGGCTATAGCTTGCGTCAGTAGAGATCTGCTTTTTAGCTGGCAGTTCTTTATCTTTCAATATTGACGCATATATGGTGTTTAGCAATTCAGAGTATAGTGGGGCTATCTTATCTATGGCGTTAGAAATTTTTATCGGATAAATAATATTAACTGATGCTTGCGCTATAATGTCTCCAGCATCATATTCTGCCGACGCGTGGAGGGCCGTTACTCCAATTCTCGGTTCGCCCTGGATCAGCATGTTTACTAACGGAGAAAACCCTCTAAATTTAGGCAAAATAGAATCGTGAAAGATGATCAATTGACAGGGTTGGTCGATTATCCATCGCCAACCTATAGCAAATGATATGTCAACTTGCGTAGCAGGGAGGGGAGAATGTCTCTCAAGGAATGAAATGTTATGTTCGTTGCAGATAGATTGTGTTTTTTCGAAGTAATCATTCTTCACACCCTTGTCTCTCGATCCGATAACAAGAGTAATGTTTTCTGCACCATAAGTGTAAATGAAGTCCTTGAGGACGCTGAACCCTTTCTTTCCTAATAAATAGAATTGAACTGATTTACTCATGATTTAAAATACCGGACCATTGTTTAACTAGAGTTTCTCTGGAAAATTTATTCTTTATGATATTTATGTTCTTCAAACTAGTACTTTTTTCAATGCTAGTTAGCTCTATCTTTGAAGCTGGATAGACGGTGATGCCCATGGTGCGAAACATATTCCATGGAGTTATGCTATTTTTGAGGTGGACCTTTTTCCCTAATCCTATTAAAGTTATTATATTACCCATGGCTTGTTGTCGATCGTGATTAAATATTGCAATATCTATTTTTTCAAGAAATTCCAAATATCGGTTAAAATCCAATAATTCTATTTGGGGGATGAAGTTGTCACCAAATAAGGATGATCCTTTATCCATTACAAATTTTGCGTAGTCAGGATTTCCGTAAGATAGCGGAGCGTATATTTTTATATTCTCATTCTTGTAAGGCAATAGGCGCTCTAATATTTCTAGGTGGTTGTTTGAGGGGTCGGCCGAGTTCCCTAATTGTATATTTACGACATTGTCGAGCTCCCTTTCTTTCAAAGGATGTTCTTTATAAATATTACTATGGTACATCAAACAATTGTGATGTTTTCCTGTTGCAGAATACCACTTCCTGGCTAAATCTATGTCACCTTGGATATACGTTAACAAATTCCCCATTTTTCTAATTATAGGTCTTCGCAATATTTCGTAGACCCAGTTCTTAACGTTTTTCTTTGCTAATTTAAATCTATATAGATCTCCCCCCCAGATAACCCAATAGCATTTTTTCAAGAGCCCTTGTTGAAGAAATAAGAGCCCTATAATCCTTATGTCAAATAGACCGTGAATAACTATTTTCCTTGAAGAATGACTACAGCTCACTAAATCAAGATAGAATTTTATTCTTTCGAAAAATCCCGTAGGCCTTTTTGAAAGTCGTATATTATCTCGGTGAATTATTGTATGCCTTTCATCCCCGCCAAGTATAAAATATGTATTCTCTCCGATCCCTTCATCTTCTAACAGATCTATAAAGGAAGATGTGAACGTTGAAAATGTTAATAAATGCAAAACCATTGAAGAGGCCATTTAAATATATTAATCTCGCTTCAAATAGGGTAGCTAGTAGTAAATGGTATACAACCTATTTGACCTGTCGTGTACATTGATAATGTTGCTCATTTTATGGAGTTTAAGCCTATTAGCTTCAGAATACTGGATATATAAATGATACGAGCCTCATCTATATGTACATGGTATACTTAATTTAATCTATTTTAGAGCGCTGTCAACTTAACATATTGTACGTTTAACGCATGCTTTCTTCATATCCACTTGGCTCTATTTTGGTGTTTTCAAGGTAGTTCGCCCCATCTATTAAAATCTATGCAGCATTTATTTATACTTGTGTATTTTTCAACGGATATAGCGATATAGGGCCTATCTGATCGCTGTGTTGGGCATTATCTTGTAATGCTGCCCCCTATTTAGAGAAAAAGGTCAGAGACCTGTGAGTCAAAGGCCATGCTTAGCGTTATTCAAGGTTAAAATAGTCGAAGATTTTAATAGTCCATACTTAATTGGTGGGGATTCAACCCTTTGAGCAGAAGATGACATAAATGTATGAGTGATGGTTTTTAGAAGTACTACTCAAATGACGAAAACCGTATCTGGATAGATAACTTCAAATGTTGTGTCATATGGCTATTTTCAACCCTATGACGATTTCACCATAGGTGGTAGCATTTGCTCTTATTTATGGAGGATTATCGTGGTTAGAATCACTGTGCATGATGTTCATCGAGCGTTAATACGAATCTATGAGCAAGGTTATAGATTTGGTCAAAGGTTTGTTTATCTAAGGGGTACACCTATTCATGATAAAGCCGATGAGTCACAGAGTGGAATAGAGGAAAAGATCAATTATATACTCTTTGACAAGCCTAATGTGGGTGCAAATCACCCGACGGTAAACTCTGCGAAAGTACTTCAAGAAGGCCACCATAGCATGGTGGCATTAGCATATATTGAAATGAATAGATTAAGTAATACGCCACCGATTATTCCCCATAATGGTGGAACGTTCTTAGGCTCAGAAATCACTCACTTTGTGCAAATCATCGAGGGCTCGACAGCCTATAGGTTTGATACCAGGACCAAATTGTTGGGTCAGGCTCAGCATTTTTCAAATATAACGACGTTGTTAGCAATGAAATAGATACCACTAGGATGTCAGCGATCGTTTGTGTATGTTGCTTTTGTGTAAGCAAAGTTGACGTATATTTGAGGTGTTTACTGTTTAAAATAAGAATGCCGTCTGTATAATAAGCGACCTAATCTCAGCGGGCGGCACGGAAATCATTTAGGCGCATCAACGCTGCAGGAGCAATGTGTTTAGTCATCGATAGGTCAAGACCATGGAAGATAATACTCAGTATAACGTCGTAAGTAGTGGAAAAGTCATTGAAGAATTTGACCTATTGGAAGTTCAAGACTCTGTTGCCAAATTGTTTAAGATCTCCCCAGAGCAAGCGAGCAGCATTGTGGGTAAAAAGAAGGTCTTAAAAAAAGACCTTCAGCATAGAGATGCCCAGATCTATAAACGTAAACTTGAAAGCTTGGGGTTAGAGATCGTACTCAAGCCGAAGGAAGTTAAGGTTGTCGCACCCTTGTCTCTGTCTTTGGAACCCATTGAAGGCGAGAGCCCAGAAGCAGAGTACTCACCGAAAGCGATAGAAAGCAATCCAAATATTACCTGTGAAAAGTGCCAACTAGAGCAGCCGAAAGCTGAACAGTGTCACGGTTGTGGTGTGTTTTTCCACAAAATACAGAGTGAAGCTGCTAGCACTGCACCTAATACTTCGCGTCGCGAGTCAAAAGTGAAGGCTCAAGAAGCGCCGGTATTTTCGGGTGATGCGTTAAAACTCAGTGGTATTGTGGTTGGGGTAATCACGGCGGTTTTGGGAGCTCTGCTTTGGAAGGGCATAGTGATTGCTTTCGAATATGAACTTGGCCTTGTTGCGTGGGGAATCGGGGGGGCGATCGGCTTTGCGGTTGCTTTTACAGGTTCAAAAGGACAAGCGTCTGGAGTTATGTGTGGTGTGTTGGCGGTCATGGCGATTATGGGAGGAAAGTACCTGGTAATGGAGGGTTATCAAGAACAGCTTAAGAACATGCTGTCCACTTCAGCTGAAGAAATGCGATCGTTCTATGATGAGGAGCGTGAGCTAGCGCAGAATTATGAGCGTAGTGTTAAAGGCAATCAGTCACTGCGTCAGTTTATGGTGGACCATGATTACAGTGAATACTATGAAACGAATAGAGTGACGGATGAGGAGATTGCCTACTTTAAAGAATCAATCGAGCCTGATTTCGAAGCCTTGACCGAAAGTGATATGAGCTTCGAGAAATGGTATGGGAATACTATTCAGGTTGAGGTAGACAACTTCTCCACAATCGACATGATGAAAGAGGACTTTGGGTTGATCGACGCATTGTTTCTTTTCCTTGGCGTGGGTACGGCGTTTAGGCTGGGTAGAGGTGAGGATCGATTCGCGTAGTAGCGGCTACTGCGTCAGTACTTGATATAGTTCGCATAGTTCGGCTCGATTGTAATATCATTTAGCATTTATATTGATGAAAAATAACGACAGAAAAGGATAGCTGTATGCATATCATTATTGGTTTCTTAACGACATTAGCAGGGCTGATTTGGGCGCTGCATGCATTGCAAAATTCAGGTTTTGATCTTAATTCACTAAACCCATTTTACTACGCTAGGCGGAGGAAGTGGCAGAGCACCTATGGTGAAAGACCAATACTTAATATTGACGAGCCTATGACGCTAGGTGCAGTAATGGCTGTTGGGATTGCAGGTCGCGACGGTGCCATCACTCGTGAAACCAAAAATACCATATTGGACATGTTTCAAACGGAATTCGGTTTGCAGGAATCTGGAGCAAATGAGCTGTATATTTCTGCCTCTCACTTATTGAAAGGAGAGGACAACCTTGTTGGCCAGATGACGAATATTGTTAAAAGAAGTAAAAGTAGTGTTTCTGAAGAGCAGTACCTGTCGATCATGTCATTAATGAAGAAGGTAGGAAGCGCAGAAGGAATTTTTAGTGAGGATCAATCTGTATTGATGGACGCCTTCGCCAGTCAGTACACATTCAAGCGCTCACTCAACAGTAAGTGGAGTTAATGGTCGTAGGTGGCCTCAAAAGGACGGATAAGTAGTATGTCTTTAGTAGAAAAATATCAGGTATACATTACGGGGAATACGGTTGGAAACGTTGACCTTGGGAATGCACAGGAATCATTTGCAGAAAAATTCAAATTGAGTTCTGATAAAGCCAATAAAGTATTTCAATCACCGATGCCTTTTTCTATTAAGAAAGGTCTTGATGAGAAAACCGCGAATGCTTATAAGAAAGCGATTGTTGCCATGGGGCTAGAGGCTATAGTAGAGCCGTTGAAGAAGTCGATTGATGTGAAGAAACCTAAGATCGACGCTATGACACTAGTGCCGAGAGAAGAGCAAGCTGAAACGTCGGTTCCGTCTACAGGGGAAACTAAGTCTTATGCGACGGTTGTAGAAATGAAGGAGACCTCGGGTGTCAATTTGGAGGTTGTGTATGAAGCGCCAGAGTCTACGCTATCAGATGATGAATTGACGATTGGTGGTTGGTTGCGTTTTTTCCAAGTGTTGCATATTATTTCGATTACCTTCGGTGGCGTGGTATTTCTTGGTGTCTCGGCGATGGTGATATTAGGTGAAATTGAGCAACAAGAATTAATAGGGATCTTGTGGTTGTTGGCTGAGATGCTTCCTGCATTGGTATTATCGGTGTTAACCGTAAGAATTCTTAGCGCAAGAGAAGAGGACGTGCCTCATCGAGTGAGTGTGTATTTAAAAATTGGACTAGGTGTTGCCTCCGTAGCGTTTATTGGCGGTGGTGCTCTGTTTTATTATGATTTCGTTTCTGAAAAACCCACGTCCATACTGGGCAGTCTTATCTTTTACTATATTTGGACTTCCTATTTTAAGAAGTCCGTCAGAGTAAAAGAATATTATGGTGTGAATGCTACGTAAATTTATGAGGCTCGCTATTATATAGTGAGCCTCATAAATATTGAACTTGAAAAGTAGTGGGTTATGCCGCTACATGTGCGTCAATAAGCATATAAGACACCACAATATTCTTGAGTGTTTTGGTTGATGGTCCTCCTGACTTATATTCTTTATATGCTTGGGCCTGAGTGCCAGAAAGAAGGCTATGTTCAAGGGCTAAGAGCGTTCGATAATATTCGTGTGCTAAGGTCTCTTGGCCTGATGCTCCGGCGCTCCTTGCTGCCCATAAGTGAAGCATGCCTTTGCGGAAAACCCCCGGTTCCTGATTAGCACCTTCGACGAAGAACGGTAAAGCCTTATGCGGATTACCTTTTTCCAGCTCGATTGTCCCCATTAAAAAATTCAATGCTGGATCTTGCGGTGCTAGCGCAACGGCTGAAGTGATTTCGGATTCGATGATATCCAGCGGTGCCCCTTTAAAGTCATGGGTGCAGGCAGCCCTGTAGTGTTCATAGGCTTTATGTTTGATACTGTCGGTGAGGAATACAGTGTTTGATTGATTGCTTGCCCCTTTTGTATCAACAATGCTATATCCGACGTTACCGGACCAATCCATCGGGATTGTTATATACGGCCCCCAGCCAGTAGGTGCTTTTCCGACCGACATGCGAACTTCTGCTTTGGATGGGGCAATGACCATAGAGCTTACGGTGCAGTATTGTCCCAACACAGAACCCATCACTCGTTCTTCCTCTAAAGCCTCTGCCTCAGTCATATTACCGAGCATACTTTCCAAATCTGCACTATTGAGTCCACCCTTAACAATGCCTTGTTGAATAAACTGTTGCATCCGCTTCTGACGATTAAAGGAGTGTTCTAAAAAAGTTGCCGAGGTTTCGAGTTGACCTTGTTGAAGTTCAGGGTCGAAGTAGTGGTTGGTATTAACTAACCAATTTCCGCCTTGTGGTTTTACCACGCGGCTTCCTGTTGAGGTGGTTTCGATAAGTACTGCCGATTTTTCTTTGGCCGAGGAAATGGTGATTCCCCAGCTGGAAGCTATGCGGTGTTCTTTGACTACCGAGATAGCTTCTTTTAGTGTTCGTGATCTGCGGATAATATCGTGTCCAAGATCAACTACAGGGGTGCCATTAAAATCTACATCTCGGTGGAAGCGAGTGTGAAATGTGACATTGATTCCTTCTTGGTTGAAAGCAGACACGCCAGGAACGTCGGCCCCTCTTGTGGATATGAATCCATAAGGAATGCCTTTGTCGGGTGTACAAAATACTATCATCGGAGATTCGTCCCAAAACCCAACACCAGGAAAATCAAAATTTCTAGCATGAAGAATATCACCGTCTTGTGATGCTTCATCCCACACGACGGCTGATGAGCAGGCAGGGACGGGGGTAAGATGCGGTGCGGCAAGTTCTACCATTTTAAATTTTGATAAGAAACCGACGCTGTTTTGAAAGAGATCCATAATTGGAATACTCTTCGCCGTAGCTGGTGTTATGTCAGTAGATTCTACCGCCGCGTGGGTTCTGGCGGCATATTCGGGAATTCTCGCGTTATTTAATTTAGATAAACCGTATTGCAGTCCGGGTCTAATGATTGAGCGGGCCAGTTTATTGCGAATTTTTCTTGGCGCAGCGAGTATCAGGAGATCTTCAGCCATGCGAGGGTAGTAGGAGATAACATCTTGATAACCTCCTGCTTCATGTAACAGTTCGCCGAGTTGCTGCCCCATTGTTAATTGGGATCCTTTAAGTTGTAGTACCAAAGGAGGTTGTTTTGCGAGTCGATTAACCTGTAAATCTGTCATGGCGAAGTCCTGAAGTTACCCGTGTTAGGGTGAGCGTGAATCTTGCACGATCGTTCAAGACTACAACGAATTGATTCCTTAATACCAGAGCAGATTGAATAAATCGATGTTAAGTAAACACGAGGAATTCGCACGTTTACAAAATGAAGCTATGGCCAGTGATATCTGGCCATAGTGCGTGCTAAAGGGGAGAGGTGGCGTTGTGTTTACTGACTTATGACATGACCCAGTTGGCATTGTTGTTCGAGTTTCTGTAACTGATACCGGTCATTGCGTAATACTTTTTTCGCTTGATGACCGAACCATTCCAGTGATGCGTCCATTTCCCATAAGTCAGAATGATGGTGGTAGATAAGATGTTCTAAAAATGTTTCATAATTAACTGCACCTTCGAATACAGGAACCATGCCCTCGCGTGTGCCGGATGCTGCATAAACATTAGGGGGCAAAAATACATCGAGGAATTTTTCAGAACTGATGTTTTTCAAGTGAAAATGCTGAATATGGGGGGCAAGCTGATCTACTGCGACGATGGGGTCTGCTCCGGACTCCCATACATGTAGAACATCAAAATTGATTTTTAGATTATCATGAGCAACCTCCTTAATAAGTTGATGGGTTGAATCAACACTATCAGCCAAGGTATTAGGGTGGGTTTCAACTATCAACGTGATGCTATGCTGTTCTGCCCAAGTACAAATGTCGCTAAGTCGCTGAATGATCTGAGCACGTTCTTTGGGTGAGGTTTCTGCGCTACCTTTTTGTCCCGCAAATGTACGCAGCTTGCTAGCTCCCCAATGGTTAGCGAGCCTGCATAAATGATGTACCTTGCTAAATACTTCATGCTCTGGGCCTTGTAACGGCAAATAATCACTAATCATTGAGCAGTGCAAATTAAACCCTGATAACCAATCTTGTCCGTAGTTGGGTTGGTCTGCTAGGTTTAGGGCGTGGGCCCCCCATAACTCGATAGCTTGGAAATTGTTTGTCTTGGCCCAGTTAGCTAGTTGGTCTATGGAAATAAGTTCGTGTCTAAATGAAATAGTACAGATCGAGAGGTTCATTCATTCATCTCCAAGGTACGGTGGTTTTCTAGGGGAGTGTCAGGAAAGTGTTGAGATTGCCATAGTTGGAATACCTGCCAGAGGCGGGCCTTAATCCTAAACTCGCGCTCATTTTGCTGGGCCAGTAGTGTTGATATTTCATCGAAAGCGAGGTTTTTCTGTTCGTTTGTGGTCTCACTATTTGATATTTTAAGTCCACGATACTGAATGAGTTTATAGTTCTCCACGAGTTCTTCGATAACATCGCACCAAGCTTCAAACTCACTATCTTCTAAATCAAGAGCGCGCCAAAAATAGGCTAAGCCATGCTCATAGGCGTATTTTCGAATCGCTAATACGGGTAATTGAGCGAGGGCCTGTCCTAACATAGACGTATTTTGATTGGCCCGATGGCGGTTTTCATAGGCGGATACGATGTTCGCAACGACGTCTGTCATGGGATTGTTTTTGTTAAAGCAGGCAAGAAAATAGTCGCGAACCGATAAAATACTGGTCGGGCGAATGTCCTGGCTATCAAAGTAGTACCCACCATCGACAGCGGGTGATGCAATGGCTTGTAGTACCTGTGATTTTTCTTGATGTCCTTCCCAGCGAAAGTCTGGGTCGAACATAAGCCATGTTTCTGGGTTGCTAGTCTGTTCCAACATGACGTAGTGTGGAAACGGGTTTTGGTTAAATTTATTTTCTCTTTCGGGTAAACGATACATGTCTAGCATTACCATGATTTGACGGGTATCAGGTTTATTCGCGAGCAGGGATACAAGGCGCTTACTGTTTGCCTGTTTGCTTATTGTCTTGTCGTACCATGGAGTCACCGATACGTTGTATAATTTTTCGTACCAATGTCGGAAAAAATCGTGGTTAATATCCTCTGAGTGATAGGATATACACCCATTGCCATCCAAGACAACATCCGCATCCCATACCCCAAAATAAAACGGTCGGTGGTCCACGCGGTCGTCAGCTTTGATTATTTCGCACAAACAGCTGACAAAGCAGTGGACTTTAATATCTTCAAACTCTTCAGGAATAGGTGATACTTCTACGGTAGAGTCGATGTTTAATAGGAAGTCAACAAGTGATGCAACCGTGGTGAAATCATCTTTTGTTAGTGCGTTGTCTGGAACATTGAACCCCAGATCGGTTTCTAACTGAATAATAAGTTGTAATATCAATACAGAATCTAAATACAGATCCTGATTAAGTCGTGCGTTTGGGCTGAATGCAGATATCTGAGGAATGCACAGCTTGTTTTCTAATATCGAGTGTATTGCGTTGATTAGGTCGGGTTTATTCATAGGTCGTGTCTATTTAGGAGGGGCTTGTCAATTAAACCTGAGGTTGGGCTGACTTGTGCTTTGCGTTTTTCTGTTGAGTCAGTAATGCTTCATATTCTTGTGCGATCAGGCGGCGATTTATCTTTCCATTAGCAAGTCGATTGATCCGGTCCACGTGTTCCAATTGTTGTGGAACTTGATACGGAGCCATTTGATCTGCGCACCATTGACGTAGCTCGTTGGATGAAATGTTTGCGTTAGTAACGTAATGAAGACATACCCGCTGTCCTGCGTAAGCATCATCTCGCTTAAAGATGACGACATCAGCTATTGCAGGGTGAGTGAGAATTATGTCTTCAATCTCAGCGGGGTAAACATTGAGCCCCGCGACTATGATGGTGTCATCGAGTCGCGACACAAAGGAAAGCATGGGAGGATGTTGTTCGTTTGACTCTAAATAGCCTAGATCCCGAGTCCGGATCGATTGTGTTGGTCCATGGATGTCAGCATCGTATGAGGTAAAAGAGACAGTGATTTCACCGGCGTCTTTTACTGACGTTCCTGCTGCTACCTTAAGGTGGGGGAGTGGTGTACCAACATCCATGGTTTGGGTAAGATGTTGATTTACTGCGATACATCCTACTTCTGAACAACCGTATTGCTGAAATAGATGAGTCACTTTAGGGGCTAGCGTATCGAAAGTGAGTTTGCTCATTACGGTGCCAGAGGTCATTGCCGCGTGTATTTTTTTTTCGGCTGGCCACAGGCTGGCGATGGTTTGCAGCATGGTGGGTGAGGAATACAGTAGCGCGTTATCGTTGGCTTGTAGTACTTTGATCAGGTATTTCGGGTTTATGTTGGTGATTACCCTTGGTGTGACACCCCTTGCAAGAGCGACGAGTAAACCGCTAATTAAACCGTAGGAATGGGTAATCGGACAGGCGATAACGGGTGTCATGTTCTTGGCGATGGTTAGTGTTTCTACATAGCTTGATATCTCAATGTCGATGGAGCGCCAACTTCGCTCAATACATTTCGGGTCTCCGGTGGTGCCGGAACTCATTTGAATTATTCCATGTGAAGACCTTCCTTCGTTAGAGCCCCCATTGCATGCTTCAGCGTTAGTTTCAAGCGGGACTACTGTTTCCATATTTCCATAAAATAGATAATGGCACTTGGCTTTTTTTGATAGGCGTTTTGCTGCATCCAAAGGTGTACTGGGATGAATGGGCATTACTGAAATGTTGCTAGATTTACAAAAGAAGCAGATAGCTAACCAGAGAGAATAATCCTCTAGACATACCGCAATACGTACGCTGCTATTACCCAAGAAAATGGTGTGTTTTTCCAGCGCTCTCGTGTGTTCTAAAAAGTAATCGGTATCATAAAATTGGTCGTCTATATATAGCATGGTTTTACTGATTTCCTTTGGGTTTTACCATTATTTGGCAAGAGCATTGGGTATGTCATGAGAGACTATCGCATCTTGAGCTGGATTGAGTTTTAACGTGAGGAGGGACTCTGTTTGTATAACATCGTTAAAAGGGTCTACCTTTGCTATTCTGTCTAGGGCTGTACAGCCGTTTAGTGCATATTGTGACAGTTGGTCGATTACTTCGGACCAAGTATCCGATTCAGGGTGTTGGTATTCTCGTTCGAGTAGGTGTGCTATCTCTGAAATATTGAATACGAATAGTGTATCGATGACTAATTCCCTGAGTGCTTCTTCGGATGTCATCCAATAGTATTTATTGTCGGGAGCATCAATATAGGCGGTGTTAATCTCGTTAAAATGGGGCTCAAGATGTGGGGCAGCGAGGTAGTCTTTGACATACTCGACGCTGTCATGAAAATCTCGTAAAACGATGGTTTCTGGCCATCCCTCGTTGTGAACCAGAACGATGTTTTGTCCATGCGCTTCTATGGCGATCCCATGATGTACCAATAAGTGCCATACAGGCAGGACCACTACACGAATTAATTGGGTGAGCCATTTTTTGAGTCCGTATCGATCTATCCAAGGGTGAATAAAAGGCATCCCGTCATTTTCCATGACCGCTAGCGCCGAAAAGGGTACTGCTCTGTTTTCGTAGTCAGAAGGAGGACTTTTTCTAAACACGACGGCAAGTTGACCGTGCAAGTCGTGTACCCAAGCCGGTGAAGGGGCTTTGTCAAGAATGCTACTAGCCACTGTGATACCCGCATATTCTTCCAAAATGTGCATCGGCGCCTGGTAACTAAAATAGGGGTCGTCGTTAATGATTCTCGACAACCATTGGGAAATGAACGGAGCGCTGGTGACTGCATGAGGATCTAGGTTGCGAATGGACGATGTGTTCACCATATTCAGGGGGAGCTTAATATGGGCTTTTTCAGGACGTGATACGTTAAGCAATGTACGTACAGATATAGAGGCTTTATATAAGTCTCCCGCTGATCCTAACGCCAATATATCGGAATTGTTTAGCGCCGGTGTCAACGACGTATTCTTATAGTGATGCCATTGCCAGGGGTGTATTGGGAGTAGGCTATAGTCCTTCCAGTCCCCACCCTGTAGCGTTAGACGCTGTTCAAGATCATCGAACACTGAGTGACCGAGCTCTTGTTGCCAAAACCCCTTATCGGTAAGCGTCGTATCTTCTAACGGAAGGCTGTGTGTTAAGAAAATACGTTTGATGGCAAGCCAATGGAGCTGAAAGCTTTGTGCTGTTTCAGGGCCATACGCGGCATGATCTGCCTCACTAAAACCTGTGCGTGCTTTAAAACTAGGGTGGTATGGGTGGCCTTCGTCGATACTGGATTCCAATTCACTGTAACTTTGTAAACGGCGAGAGCTCTGGTTACTCAGTAAATCTTCAGCGTGATTTTTATTCCAATGGCATAGTTTTATTGTTTGGCGTAACTCTTCATGAAACGTTTTTTTCTTATTATCATCACAAGGTAGGGTCTCAATAATCGATTCTAGCGACAGCGTATTGCAAAATTCGGTATGTTGAGTGGAGGTAATACTGTTCTGTTCTAGTCGAACTCGCCCAAAACCTCCGATATAGCCGGTAGCTTTACACTGTGTTTTTCCAATGGAGAAATTAAACAACTGGTTTACATAGGTATACTCAACGAGTTTTTCAAAGAGTAACGCTTCTATAAGCTGTTTAATAACACGTTGTTCAATCGTGGAGTCACAAACGTGGGGAAAATTAGGCGTATTCAAGTTGCACCTCTCTTTTCGAGGGTGTTGGTAAATCTGTTTTGGGGGGCGTGGAGTTAAGAGCAGCGAGGGGGTTTTTAATCTGCGTGTAGATCGCGAGTTCCAGATCTGCCTGAAGCTCATCGACATCATCTATTCTGGTTAATAGATTGCCCTTGCAAGGTAGATCCTTACGGGTCAAAAGGGAATGAATAAACTGTTTGCCGACTCCCGTCATCTTGTGTTGTAGTGTATGCAGTTTTTGAATGCACAGAGCCAGCAAAGTTTTCTCATCGATAAGTTTATCGACGCCCATTCGATTGATAACGGAGAATAGCTGGTTAATGATCAGGTAATAACTAAACCGGTCGATGATCATATCGTCGTCGTAGAATAATTCTGGCGTTGTGTTAACAGCATTTTCTAATTCGATTAAGTGCTCTTGGTACGACTTGGAAAGATAAAATCCTTGGTTGTCTCGATAGTAATAGACGCTAGGATAACCTTTGCTGATATCTAATAACGAGTTTTGCTGATGGGCTTCAAGTGCGATACCGTGGCGATCAAATAGAGTGATGGCCGGTGCGATCGCGCATTGCCAATAGCAGTCAAACCAGCGCAGGCTAACTGCTTTGATCGTATTGTCTTCTTCGGTGGCGATGCCCTTAATAAGCTTAGCTAGCCGAGACTGTCCATCAAGCTCGACGGGAGATTGTGCGATTGCGGCGACGGAATGAATGTTGCTGTTTTCTTTGGTGTTACCATTAAGAATAAAGGGATTTTCTCGCATGATAAGCTCAAAACCACTTTCTTCTTTTCCAGGCAGTTCCAGTGTAATAAAAGCAGGGTCATCAATAGTTTGAAATTCTGTAAATTCGTGAGAAAATTCAGTTTTTCGTAATAAACTCGCAACCACAACTCCTGCATCTAATTCATGACGCATATTAATACGCAGCGAATTTGTGATCTTGACCGGGATAGATAGCTTAAACATATAGGGCAAGTCAGCACAAAACAACGTACGTACCGACGATGTTGGTGTGAATTTCGGTCCCAATAAACCGATGTCTAGAATCGACTGAGTTGTTAGTAGTTCTCGTATGTGGGATTGCAACAGCAACCAATGAGCCTGTAATGGGTGTGCTGGTATCAGTACGTATTTATTTAGGTCTACTTCACTGAGCTGAGGAGGCAAGGAGCTCTTGCCGGTACTTATACTGTCGAGAACAATATCCTCAGCACTTTTCAATAAAATTGATCCCTGTTTGACTAATGTCCTGTCAACAGCGAAGTAGTGTAATTGAAACTGGCCACCTAGCTCGGGTGCATAATCTTGATGTTGCCATTCATGGATACCCTGTCTTGATTTTGGTGTTGGGTGTAGCCAATGCCCAAATAGAATAGACTGTTCAGAGTCAATAAATTTGGCACTGTGTAACCTAGGGTCATCATACCTATTCTCCACATAGCGGCTCATTACTTGGTGACTTTCGATTAAGCGTGAAAGAAGTTCTAACTGTTGTGATTTTATCGCGGTGGATTGTTCGTAAATATTCCCCACTACGAGCATTTGTACTGAAAGGTAGTCGATAGGCTGCCAATCGAAATGTTTACCTTGTTGCTGAAAAACGTGAGTTAGCGTATGTCTTCCAACTAAGGATCTGTATTCCACACCAATGGCAAGGGTTATGTCGCTATTGGTCAGCCGTATTTCTAATACAAAGGGCTCATTGTTATTGAAGTAGACTCCTGTCTGCAACATCCAGTGAGAGGCGGGGTGCCACACGCCGGAATCAATTTCCCGAAGGTAGCAGTTCATAAAAGCTTGAAAGGACGCGTTATCTGCGACTTGCCTGGCGAGTTGACTCATACGTATCTCTTACTGGGGATATAGGAAGTATCCATAGTAAGTTAATGAGAATGAGTGTCATTAACAAATACTTTTACATTTGTTACTCGTGTTTTAGACGTGACGGACGATTATAGAAGGCCAAGATAACCGCCAGTAAGAAAGTACACCATTCCGCAATTGGAAGTGCGATTAAGAAATTATTGTCCTCAGTTATATCTATTGTAGGTTGTAACGTAGGTATGAGCCAAAAGAATAAGAGAAGCAATGATCCTGGTAAAACAAGGCTGCGGGAAGCCGCAATAATCGTTGAAGGTAACGGTTTATGAATAGCCGTAAGGTAGCAAGATAGAATAACGTTGATACCATTGACTAAAAATAGAGGCCATATAATGAGGGTGATCTGAGTCGCTAGTGATGCGACAGGCAAGGAATTCTTATCAAGAAATACAGTAATTATATGCTGGTTGAATGAGAGTAATATTATTACCAGCACTATTCCAATAAATAGCACGGTGGTTACCGCAGTGATAAGGAAGTGCCGGATACGTATTGGTTGTTGTGCACCTAAATTTTGGCTGATAACAAGATGTAAACCATCTGCGACACCGTAGGACAACATTAAACTAAGGAAAATTAGGTAGTTGATAATCGTAAATGCTGCGACCCCATCTACTCCATAACGTGATATTAATAGCCAGTTAAGTAACAGTAAAATAACCCCCGCAGAGATTTCATTTATAAATTCTGATAAGCCATTGTATGCAGTGGAAATAATCTCCTTCCATTGCGTTTGTCTTAGTGAAAATCGAAGCTTGCGTTGATGACTAGAAAATTTATCACTTAATAAGTAGCACGACAAAATCCCGATTTGAATTAATTGTGCAATCGCAGTTGCGTATGCTGCCCCTGATAGACCTTGTGACATATAACCCACGAAAATGATATCAAGAACTATATTTAATATGGCACCAGAAACTAATGCTATTGTGGCGAGGTAGGGGTGGCCGTCTAGTCGTACAAAATAATAAAATACCATTCCGATAAGCTGAATAACCAAGGCCCATCGTATAATTGAAAAATATTCGTGTAGTAACGGAAATAATTCTAGGGGCGCACCTAGCATTGTGAAAATATGTGTTTCAACAAAGCCGCTGAGGATAGCGCAGAGTATAGAAAATATCACAATGGTGATCATGGATTTACTGTATATCGACGACGCTGCATCGAGTTTGTTTTCTCCAATATAGCGTCCTGCCCGCACGGACCCGCCAATAGATAACATTAACCCAATGCCGAACATCAACGTGAAATAGGGGATGAGAATAGTAATGGAAGCTAAGCTGTTTGACCCAACATAGTTTCCGACAACGATACCATCAACCAAATTAGCTGTGGTGAGAGCGACCAAACCAACAATGGAGGGAAGCACATAATAGAAAAAGGTGGGAACGATTTTCCCGGTTAGAGCAGGGTTTGTAGAGGGTGTTGACATAATACGTGATCTATAGAGCGTGGATGGAAAAGGTGGATCGTATAAATAGGTCTTCTTGAAATCAATAGATTGTTACCTTTGTGACATTCTAAAGATTAGAAGAAGGCCTTGTTTACGAAATGTACATCATATTTTCGATAAATGTTGATATGTTTTTGAATAATATGTTTGAAATTGAGAACTATTCGCATTAAGGTATGCGCAAAGATTGATCTTGTTGGTGGGGGTATCGTAATGGCGACTGTAAATGATGTACGAATTTTAATTGTTGAAGATGATAGAACTTTGAATGATCAGCTCGCTGACTTATTGAAAGGACAAGGGTTTAGTATTTCCCAGTGCCACGACGGACAGCAGGGGTTGGTTGCGGCCATTAGCGAGAAGTTTGATCTTATTCTTCTCGATGTTCTACTGCCAACGCTAAATGGCTTTTCCGTGTTGGATAAACTACGCAAAGCGAGACAAACACCGGTCATGATGTTGACCGCTTGCGGTGCTGAAGAGGAGCGAATCGAGGGTTATAGTAAAGGCGCTGATGACTACGTTCCAAAGCCTTTCAATTTTACTGAATTATTATTACGTATTGATGCTGTATTACGCCGTTCTCTTGGTTCTGAGCCCCGCAATAAACATAATGAAATGCTGGTAGATAAACTCTATCTCTATCGCCCGAAGCAAACAGTAACCTATGATGGTCAACCTATTTCACTGACCCCCATTCAGTTTCGTCTCCTATGGGTGTTAGTCGAAAATCAGCGCGAAGTGATGTCTAAGCCTTATTTGTATCAGCTGGTACTGGAGAGAGCGTTTAGTCGCTATGATCGTAGCCTTGATATGCATTTAAGCCGTGTGCGGCGAAAGCTTATTGATGCGGGAATGGAGCCTGAGCGATTCTCCACTGTTCATGGCAAGGGTTATTGTTTTGTATGAATAAACGTTTGTTATGGCAGCTGTGCTTAACCATCGCTGCTGGAACGGTGTTATTATTTTGGGCTGTCGATATCTTAACGACTCGTACTGAACAGCATATGAGTTATATCTCTGAAGAGCATCAACAGGAGTTGCTGGAATTCGGGCAGAAAGCGGAAGAGATATTTTCTACTAAAGGTGAAGGCGCGTTAGAAGAATGGCTTGTAGAATTACAAGAAAAAGAAAATACTTGGGCCGCGGTGGTCACTTCTGAACTAACAGCCTTAGCGAAGGGGGATTTGTCTACTCAGTTTCAAGAAGGGTTTGCTCTTGGGCGAAATGTAGAATGGAAAATACATCTCTATTTTGAGCATAACCCTATTATGGGTATCCCTTTTTCACAACGCTATGAAGAGCAAGATTTTAGTATCAGTACATCGACTCATTTTCTGATTCAATTACCTCAGCGGATGCGGCCGGGTTCGTATCTAGAATATACCCATGTTTTACTGCAAATTGCATTGCCTCTTATATTACTTATTGTGGTATCGGTCGTGTTGTATCGACATGTGATGTCACCCCTCAAACGTTTAGAAAGGGCTACTCGATTGTTTAGTGAGGGCCAGTATGATGTCAGAGTTAAAGCGCTTTTAGGGAACAGAAATGATGAACTGACCGCGTTAGCCGAGACTTTTGACAGAATGGCTGCTAGAACAGGGAATCTTATTATCGACCAGAGACAGCTTATCGCTGATTTATCTCATGAGTTGCGAACCCCCATTGCGCGTTTGGATATGGCGGTTGATTGTGTTGAGCGTGGTATCAAGCCGGAAGAGTCGCTCGATAGACTGAAGTATGAATCAGCCACAATGAAGCAATTGGTCGAAGATGCGTTAACCCTTGCCTGGTTAACGAATGAAGAGCCAACCCTAAATCAAGAAGAAGTGGATTTGGCTGAATTGCTTGAAGTCATTGCAGATGATGCACGTTTTGAGTACCCGAACAAGCACGTATTATTGGATAGAATCTCCAGCGCTATGTTACCCAGAAGCAGCCATCGCGCATTAGGGCAGGTATTTGAGAATATTATACGCAATGCCCTTAAACATAGCCCCGTCGCAGGGGAGGTAAATATATCCGTAAGGCAAAAAGGCGTAGGGTTTGAAGTACGTATTTCTGATAACGGTCCTGGAGTACCGGAGAAATACATCAATGATATTTTTAAACCTTTTTTTCGCGTGGACAGGTCTAGAGATGTGAATGAGTCTCCTGGAGGCTATGGATTGGGGCTAGCGCTTGCGCAGCGACAGCTAACCGCTGTGGGCGGAAGTGTGCGTGCGGAAAACCGTAAGCAACGAGGAAGTAGTGTGTGCTCTGGTTTAGTTATGATTGTCGATTTATCCGAACCACCAAAAGGGTAACAGTTGTAAAAGTTGTTCACTTTTTTTACACGTTAACGATAATGACTCGCAATTGATAACCATTATCATCGAGGTGCAGTAATGAAAAAGCGTGTTTTAGCAGTGGCTGTGAGTACAATCTTGGGTGCCCAGCCTACCTTTGCAGAAGAGTCTAGCAAATCTCAAGATGTCGACATGATCGTCGTAAAAGGCCAGGCGACTGGTGGAATGGACAGCTTGATAACAAGTGAAGACCTCGACAATATTCAGGCTACTGACCTCGGTGATATATTTAGAAAAGACGCCTCTGTGAGTGTTGGTGGTTCAGTCGGCATGGGACAAAAAATATATGTACGTAACATCGGCGAGGATATGCTGAATATCACGATCGATGGTGCAGAGCAAGCGGGTGCGGTCTTTCATCACTCGGGTCGAATTGCGATTGAACCTGACCTGTTAAAGCAAGTTGAAGTTGAAGCGGGTGCAGGAAGTGCCACCGCTGGACCAGGAGCGCTTGGCGGGTCAATTCGATTTACTACAAAGGATCCAAGTGACTTATTAAAAGACGGTGAGTTAGTGGGAGCCCTGTTGAAGGAAACTAATTTTCGTAACAGTGATGGTAACAAGACAAGTGGTACCGTTTTCGCGCGTACAGAGTCGAATGCGGTAAGTGCCTTGATTAGTATTGTTAATTCGGATCATGAGAATTCAATCGATGCAGATGGCGATGAAATATTAGGAACTGAATCCAAACAAGAGTTGTATTACGGAAAAGTTGTTTTTAATATTCCCGGTAACAACCGCCTATCATTAAGCACGGAGTCATTAAAGGAAAAGGGTGATATTCTCTATAAACCTGAATTGGCTGCGGGTGCTAGGAACGTTCCAGAACCTACCATTGGTACGCGTGATACGACTATTGTTAACTATGAACTGTCTCCAGAGAATATTGATTTTATCGACTTCTCGGTGAATGCTTACCACACGAAACAAATGCAAGAAAGAGAATACAGCAGTATTGCTTACGATGGTGCGGTAGAAACACATGGTGCGACTATTCAGAATAAAAGCCGAATATTTAATCAACAATTGATAGTGGGTGTTAATTATCGCAGCGACGAAAGTACGCTGGATGATGTAGATTTTACGCCGTCAGAGTTTGAAGAAAAAGGCGAAGTATATGGAGTCTATGTGCAGGACATTATCGATGTCACCGATCAGCTGACGTTATCTGCTGGGCTGCGTTTTGATGATTATCATTTGGAAGATGTAGAAAATCAAGAATTTGATGAACAAGGTGCTAGCTCAAATGTTAGTGCCAACTTCGAGTTTATTCCTGGGGTAAGCATAAGCGCAGGGTACGCTGAAGCCTTGAGAGGACCAGAAGTTAAGGATTCATTCAAAATATCCACAGCAACAAATGATGCAGATCTTGAGGCAGAGAAATCGAAGAATTATGAAGTTGGATTCGATTTTAATGGTGATGGGTTTAATGTTGCGGTTGGCGGATACCAATCCGTAATCGAGAACCCCATCGGTGGCTCTACACCGTGGTCTAGAATCAGTGAGAATCTAAAGGATGACATTGAAACTCGGGGTTATTTTGTGAAAATGGATGGGTCATGGGACCGTTTTTATTCTTCAATTAGCTATAACAGCGCTAAGTCTGAATTAGACGGTGACCCAGTTACTCGCTATGTATATAGCTCTACAGCGGTATCGAAGGGCGATACGCTTGTGGTAGACCTATCTTATGAAGTATCCCAAAACTTGGTATTTGGATACTCCGCAGAACTAGTGAAAGATATCTCAGATTTTGAGATAGAAGTGGGCGGTGAAACTCTAGAAGTCGAAAAGCCAGGTTATGGCGTACATGATATTTATGCTAGCTGGATGCCTGCGGAAGACGATCGTTTAGTACTAACGGTTACCGTGAAAAACTTGTTTGATAAAAAGTACCTCGATCATGGAAGTGTAGAGAACTTTGAAGGCAACGCGGGTTATGGTGGAATTATAGGAAGTGAAGAAGCAGGGCGTGATGTGCGCGTTGCTGTCGCTATTCGTATCTAATCATATTTAGTCTTTTTGGGTATGTCAGCGTATAGCATTGCGTAGATATACCCATCTTTTACATGGAACAATCTATGAATGGCAAACTAGTTATGCTTCTACTGCTTGGCCTTTTTGGTGTCTTAGCTCATACAAAATCATTAGCGTCAACGCAGATCGTCGACCTTGCTGGACGGGAAGTAAAAATTGATTCGCCAATAAAACGTATTATCCTGGGTGAAAGTCGCTATTTGACCGCTCTTGCGATGTTGGATCGACATAACCCGATTGAGCGTATCGTCGGTATGTTAGCGGATTTCAAGCAAGTTGATTATGGAAGTTATCAACAGTATCAAGCGGTTTTTCCTGAAATTGATAATATCTCTTTGGTGGGGCACACCTCAGCAGATAGCTTCAGTGTAGAGCAGGTATTAACGCTAAACGCAGACCTTGCAATTTTTGGATTGGAAGGTCACGGCCCAACTGCTCGTCATGGTGCTCTAATCCAGCAGTTGGAGAAATCCGGCGTATCCGTTCTATTTGTGGATTTTCGTCACGACCCGCTAAGAAATACCGTAAAAAGTATGACATTGCTTGGTCAGGTGCTTGGCAGAGAGAAAGAAGCAAAAGAGTTTACTGATTTCTATCAGCGGGAATTGGATCGGGTGCTAGGTAGGATCGACGTACCGGCATTGATGGTTGAAGAAACCCCGAATGTGTTTTTGCATAGTCGCGTAGGATTAGAAGATCTATGTTGTGAAACTATGGTAAGAGGTATGATGGCCTCATTCTTGGATGCCGCGGGTGGTAGCAATATAGCCAAACCATTAATTCCCGGTGCAGCAGGTGTGATGAATCTGGAATATTTATTATCAATTCAGCCTGATATTTATATCGCGACAGGGATAGGGTCGACACAAAATAGTATGGATTCTGGAGCTGATATGCCGCCTTATATCGTACTTGGCGCAGGGGTCGATGAGGAGCTTGCAAGGCAATCTTTTATGCGTGCTATTGATATGACAGGTGTTAAAAACTTAACAGCAGTCAAACATAAGCGAGCATTTGCTATTTGGCATCATTTTTATAACACGCCACTCAATGTTGCGGCGGTCCAAGCATTTGCAAAATGGCTCTATCCACAGACATTTAAAGATGTCGACCCAAAACATACGTTGCAACAATTGTTCGATCGATTTCAGCCGGTGCCGTTGTCGGGTACTTATTGGGTTAGCTTGGATCAGGAGAGCAAGTAATGGATATGACGAACGCTGCAGTCAATGATCCGATACGTAATGCGAGCGAATCCATCGCGATGGATTACCGTCGTTTTGTGACAAAGCGAATACTTTTACTGGCAACGTTATTGATCATCGCATTGTGTTCATTACTAGTAGACTTAGCTACGGGGCCAGCCTTATTGAGTTTATGGGACGTATGTGTAGGCTTGTGGAATCCAGATGGAGTAAGCGCGACAACTCAGGTGATTATCTGGGATGTACGATTACCTTATGCGCTAATGGCGCTTGTCGTTGGGGCATGTTTGGGTTTAGGCGGGGCAGAAATGCAGACAGTGTTAAATAATCCGTTGGCTAGCCCTTTTACATTGGGAATAGGGTCGGCGGCAACATTGGGTGCGTCACTAGCAATTGTATTTGACTTGTCTTGGATTGGTTTGAGTTTTACTTATCTGTTACCCCTAACTGCATTTTTGTCCGCCTTGGCGGTATCTCTATTGATACTATTAGTGACAAGATCAATGGGCGCAACAGTTCACACTGTGGTGCTATTTGGTATTGCGCTCATGTTTGGCCTAAATGCCGTGGTTGGGCTGCTGCAATTTGTGGCGGATTCTGGTGCTTTGCAACAAATCGTGTTTTGGACCATGGGAAGTTTAGCAAGAGCTAACATGGAAAAAGTGACCATTGTCGGTGTGGTTTTTTTCGTGTGTTTCTTGTGGAGTTTAACTCAAGTGTGGGCAATGACTTCTTTACGAGCGGGGGAGGAACAAGCGCGAAGCTCAGGCATAAACGTTGAGCGGGTCCGATTGATTGTTCTTTTCAGAGTGAGTTTATTAACGGCGGTAGCCTTAGCGTTTGTGGGAGAAATCGGATTTATTGGTTTAATCGGGCCACATATCGCGCGGATGATGCTAGGAGAAGATCATCGTTTCTTTTTACCCGGTAGCGCGCTAGCGGGCGCAATACTATTGTCGTTATCTTCAATCGCGAGTAAAGCCCTTATACCTGGTGTGATTTTGCCAGTAGGAATTGTCACGGCTATCGTCGGTATTCCTCTTTTTATTAGTCTTATTATGACGCGAGGGCGGGAGTACAGTTCATGACATTACAGATTAACGATCTCAGCGTAAGCTATGGCTCTCGAAAGGTGATCAGTCATTTTACTTTGTCAGCGATCCCCGAGGGCTCTTTGGTGGCGGTGATTGGGCCTAATGCAGTGGGCAAGTCGACATTGCTTAAGTCTCTTGCTGGATTACTAAAGTACTCAGGAAACATATCGCTACATCAGCGAGTAATGCGTGATTTACCCCACAGGGAGGTCATAAA
Organism: Gammaproteobacteria bacterium 45_16_T64; assembly: GCA_002162955.1. Classification (GTDB taxonomy): domain Bacteria; phylum Pseudomonadota; class Gammaproteobacteria; order Pseudomonadales; family Ketobacteraceae; genus 42-54-T18. The sequence continues at coordinate 218,081 of MABD01000009.1, read as the reverse complement.
GCATGTGGGTTACTTACCTCAAACATTACCCCAGCCTACGACTTTGGTCGCCTATGAATTGGTATATAGCGCTTGTCGTGCCGTATGTGGCAATCAGACAAACGTGCAATTGGAGGCGTCCATTGAGCGTGTGTTCCGATTGTTAGGTATTCATGACCTCGCACTTCGGCGCTTATCAGAAATGTCTGGTGGACAGCGGCAGATGGTGGGGTTGGCACAAGTATTAGTACGACACCCCTCGTTATTGTTACTGGATGAGCCAACCAGTGCGTTAGATCTTCACTGGCAATTGAATGTGTTGGAGGCGATTCGTGAAGAAACCCATAAGACGAAAGCGATAGCCCTAATTGCCAGTCATGACCTTAATTTAGCGTTACGGTTTTGTGACCAATTAATCATGTTGGGACCCGGTGGGGTGCTTGCTATGGGTGAACCTATGAGCGTGTTAACCCCTGAGCACTTACGGACGGCCTACGGTATTGAGGGCAGAGTAGAGCGATGTTCAAGGGGGTACCCAATCGTATTAGCCGATTCTGCCTGTATATAAAAAGGAGAATGTAACATGGTAAACATTGAAAGTTCAGGTCACCAGATAGGTGTCCCTGATGAGTTTAGTAAGGTGGCTGTAGTATTGACGGGTAGGTCAGCCCATTATTTGAGCCGATTGTGTAAACATTTTTCTCACAAGGTACCGGCAAACTGGGATGATACGCAAGGCAAGGTTTTATTTGCCATGGGGTCTTGTTTGATGTCGGCAACTGACACAGAATTGCACGTTCGATGTATAGCCAGCAATATCGATGATTTAGGTGAAATTCTAGACACAATGAAAGGCCATTTCGATCGGTTTGCTAGCAAGGATCAGCTTATTTTACAATGGCAATAAGTTGGCGCTAGGTCGGAGAGTCGGTACTGCGCCCTCCTAATATAACGACCATATTAGCGGTGTAGATTGCCATAGTTGTGATGACAAGCTCGGAGAATTTCCTTATGAAATCGGATTCATATGAATCTTGGGATAAAAAAGCGGCGAAAGCGGCATTTGGCGTAGACAATTGGGGTAACAATTATTTTGATGTCTCCGATAATGGTGATGTGGTTATCCGTGTGCCGGGCAATGGAGAAGACAGCGTTGTTTCCCTAATAGAAATTGTCGAAGGGTTGAAGGATCGAGAACTGCATATGCCCGTACTCTTGAGAATTGAAAATATTCTCGATCAGAGCATCTCGAATCTTAATGAAACTTTTCGTAACGTGATTGAAAAAGAAGGCTATAACAATACCTACCGTGGCGTATATCCAATCAAAGTGAATCAGCAGGCCCAAGTGGTGGAAGAAGTTGCTGACTTTGGTGCTCGGTTCCAGCATGGTTTTGAAGTGGGAAGTAAGCCGGAGATGATCGCGGCCCTCTCAACACTGGAAGAGCCCAATAGCTTAATTATCTGTAATGGCTATAAAGACACTGAGTTTGTTGAGCTGGGATTACAAGCGGTTAAATTGGGTTTTATTTGTATTTTTGTTATAGAAACACCCGCTGAGCTACCCATTATTATTGAGCGAAGCAAGGCCCTTAATATAAGGCCGATTATTGGTGTTCGTGCCAAGATGACAACTAAAGTGGGAGGGCATTGGAATTCCACCAGTGGTGATCGTAGTGTTTTTGGGTTAACGACAAGCCAATTAATTCAAGTTGTTGACCGTTTAAAAGAAGAGGACATGCTAGATTGTCTTCAGTTGTTGCATTGCCATTTAGGTTCACAAATCCCTAATATTCGCGATATTCGAAGCGGGGTGGTGGAAGCCTGTCGTTACTATATTGATCTGTGTGGTGAAGGTGCTGCGTTATCTTATATTGATTTAGGTGGTGGTCTTGCGGTTGATTACACCGGAGCCAGCTCAAATGACGGACAGAGTCGTAACTATACATTAGAAGAATATTGTGAAGATATTGTAGATACCTTAAAGACAACATTAGATAAGCATGGTGTTGATCATCCAACAATTGTAACGGAGTCTGGACGCGCAACGGTTGCTTACTCTTCAATTTTGCTATTTAACATATTGGACGTTACCAAATTCGAACCCATTGAGTTACCGCCGATAGTTGGTGAAGAGCACGACCTGATTGGTAATATGCGAGAGATACAAGGTTATCTAAAACCGCAGCGGGTTCAGGAATGTTTTAACGATGCTCATTTCTATCGAGATGAAATTCGAGAGTTGTTTAAGCGTGGACAAATTGACTTGCGAACTCGCTCTTTATCTGAAAATCTATTCTTACAAGTATTACATGATATTAGTGCAATGCTTGATTCAATGGATCGAATACCTATTGAATTGAAAGACTTGAGAGACTCGCTTGCGGATATCTATTACGGTAATTTTAGCTTATTTCAATCGTTACCGGATATCTGGGCAATTGATCAATTGTTTCCCATCATGCCTATCCACCGCCTTGACGAAGAACCCACGAGAAGAGGTATGTTAGCGGATATAACCTGTGATTGTGATGGAAAAATTGATCAGTTTATTGGGGATCAACAGGTCGCTAAGACTATGCGGTTGCACGAGTTAAAGGAAAGCGAAGAGTACTATCTAGGCGTTTTTCTAGTGGGTGCTTACCAAGAAACGCTGGGAGATCTGCACAATCTATTCGGTGACACCAATGTTGTGAGTGTTAGGATCAACAGCGGAGGTAGTTTCGATTTTGTTAAAGAGATACACGGTGATACGATCGCGGATGTATTAAGTTATGTGGAGTATCATCCAAAAGAGTTGCAGCTGCGTTATCGAAACACTGTAGAGCGTGCCGTTAGAGAAGGGCGAATTACTGCAAGAGAGCGCCAGAAAATGATAAAAACTTTTAACGCGAGCATGCAGGGATATACCTATTACGAGAAAGACCATTGATAAGTTTGGTTTAGAATATTACTAAGGACGTAATGATGAAAAAAGTACTGATTATTGGTGCAGGTGGTGTTGGACAAGTCGTTACCCACAAATGTGCACAGTTACCTGAGGTATTTTCTGAGATAGTGCTAGCGAGTCGGACACAATCAAAGTGCATTGCTATTGCCAAACAGATTGAGGAAAGTCAGGGACGGATTATTGAAACAGCGCGAGTCGATGCAGATAACGTGCCCGAGCTTGTCGGTTTATTAAATGACGTACAACCCTTTATGGTAATCAATGTTGCATTGCCATATCAAGACCTGACTATAATGGACGCGTGTTTAGAAGCGGGTGTGCATTATCTCGATACTGCAAACTATGAACCTTTAGAAACCGCTAAATTTGAGTATAGTTGGCAGTGGGAGTATCAAGAGCGTTTTGAAAAGGCTGGGTTGATGGCATTGCTTGGATCAGGTTTTGATCCTGGTGCGACCAATATGTTTACGGCCTATATCGCTAAGCACTATTTTGATGAGATCCATTACTTGGATATTATCGACGTTAATGGAGGGGACCATGGTTATCCATTCGCGACTAATTTTAACCCCGAAATTAATATTCGTGAAGTTACTGCGGAGTGTCGTCATTGGGAAGATGGGGCGTTTGTAACAACACCTGCAATGTCTACTAAGCAGTCCTTCACTTGTCCAGACGAAGTGGGTACCTATAATATATATAGAATGTATCACGAAGAGCTTGAGTCACTGACGAAGCACTACCCAACCCTAAAGCGTGCTCAGTTTTGGATGAGTTTTGGTGAAAGCTATTTGAAGCACTTAGAGGTGCTAGGCAACGTGGGTATGACGGGTATTGAACCTATTGATTTTAAAGGCCAAAAGATCGTGCCGATTCAATTCTTGAAAGAACTTTTACCTGATCCTTCCACCTTAGGTCCACGCACTAAGGGTAAAACCTGTATTGGCTGTGTGGTTCGTGGCATCAAGGATGGTAAAGAGAAAACGGTTTATGTGTATAACATCAAGGATCACCAAGATTGCTATGGTGAGGTGCAATCCCAAGCGATCTCCTATACCACCGGTGTGCCAGCAATGATTGGTGCGAAGATGATGGTTGAAGGTAAGTGGTTAAAGGATGGTGTGTGGAATATGGAGCAGCTAGACCCAGATCCGTTTATGGAAGATATGAATCTTTATGGTTTGCCTTTTAAGGTGATCGAAGAGCCAGGGTTCGATTTAATCTAAATGCGATTAACGTAAGATATTTGGGGATTTGAGTGAGTATAAACAGTAAGACCTTTGTTGGGTTTGACCCTCGTCGGGTGCCGAGTCCGTGCTTTGTGGTGGATGAGGTTGCGGTGGAACGTAATTTGAAAATACTCAATCGCGTCCAGCAGGAATCAGGAGCAAAGGTGTTACTGGCACTTAAAGCGTTTTCAATGTTTAACCTAGCCCCGCTAGTGAATCGCTACCTGACAGGCACCTGTGCTAGTGGGTTGCATGAGGCTCGGTTGGGTTATGAAGAGTTTGGAGGCCAATTGACCGGGAAGGAGAAAAGGGAAGTCCATGTGTTCTCCGCGGCGTACACTCAGCAGGATTTGTCAGAGTTGCTCCGGTTTTCAGATCATGTGGTGTTTAACTCTGTGCAGCAATGGTTACGCTTTCAATCCCAAGCCCTGCAAATGAAATCTGAACGCTCCAGTTTGGCGTTTGGTTTGCGGATAAACCCGATGCACTCCGAGGGCGCGGCGGCGATTTATGACCCTTGTGCTCCTGGTTCTCGTTTGGGCATTACCGCGGAAGAGTTTGCGCGTCATACTGGTTCCTCTGACGCTCTTAACGGTATTTCTGGGCTGCACTTCCATACGCTTTGTGAGCAGGGCTTTGAGCCTCTAGATCGTACGTTGGCAGCAGTCGAAGATCAGTTTGCAGATTATCTCCCCGCTATGTCCTGGGTGAACTTTGGCGGCGGCCATCATATTACCCATCCAGAATATGATATAGACGGTTTGATACAGCGTATAAGGCGATTTCAAGATAAATATAATGTTCAAGTATACCTTGAACCTGGCGAGGCTATTGCGATTCATACGGGTGTATTGGTCAGTGAGGTGCTTGATCTTGTTCAGAACCAACGGTCCTTAGCGATTCTGGATACGTCCGCGACTTGTCATATGCCGGATACCATTGAAATGCCATATCGGGCAGATGTTTTTTTAGCGCCGAGCGAAGGCGGAGAGCTTGCTGGGGAGCATGCGGAGAAAAACAATAGTTATCGATTAGGTGGTCAAACCTGTCTTGCGGGGGATGTGATGGGTGATTATAGTTTTGACCAGCCATTGCAGATAGGTCAACGATTGATGTTTGATGATATGAGTCATTATACAATGGTAAAAACCAGTACCTTTAATGGCATTGGTTTACCTGCGATTGCGGTGTGGAACTCTATAACGGACGAAGTGAACATTGTTAAAGAATTTGGCTATGAAGAGTTTAAGAATCGCTTGTCTTAAGTGGACCTTTATCCGTACGTTTTGAGGTGTACTATCTACTGTAGTCTTGATCGAATGTGAACCGATAGTTATAGTGCTGGCATGTCGGCCAGCGATGTGGGTGAGAGTATTCTTATTTTCATTCTGGATAACTCGACAAGCTCGAGCTTTTCTAGTGATTTAAGGTGCCTAGAAACAACTTCACGAGCCGTTCCTAGCTGCCTAGCGATATCCTGATGGCCAACTCTTAAGATGCCATCTTCTGGGCAGGCCCGTACTAAATAGCTATTGATGCGTTGCCCAACATCCTGAGTGGTGACTTCTTCAATCGACGACATCAACTCAAAGATCCGGTGTGATAGAGAGTTGACCAAATAATCTCGTACCCATAATTCGTTCTCGTACAGCTCCTGAAAAGATTGAGTGGGTATGGAAATGATGTGAGTGTTCTCCGTTTCATTTCTTACCCATGCCGGATAGAGCATTTTGTTAAAAATACAATTAACGGAGAAGATACAAAGTTCTCCAGAGGACACGGTGTAAATGGGTTTTTCGTTGCCATTCAAGTCCAGCGTATAGACTTTGAGTGTGCCAGAGCCGATAAGATATGCCCCACCAATTTTGTCACCTTTATGGATGATGGTTGCACCTTGGTTAGGGTGTAAAGAGGTAGCGCTTACCTCCAATTTGTTCATCGCTTCATCTGACAAACCATCCAAAAATGTGGATGATTTGTTGTTGGGGTTGGCCATAGTATTAGATTCGCTGTATACCATTTAGTACGGTTATCATTCTAGCCATTTATCTTCTTTCATCCAGCATTCATCGTCAACCGCAGACTGTACTGCATGGCCCATTCCCCAAAATAATAAAAGAATGGGCCAATAACACCGCGGTGGATATTCGCGAACTATGCCGCTATCTGTTTAATGAACGAATCATGAGTCATCGGCTTGGAAAACAGCGGAAAGTTGTCTTCCACGCTACTAATGTGGGCCGTCTGATTTATAGATGCCATGCAGTCTACCAATGAGATTGCCTCATAGCCAAAGTCATAGGCGGAGCGTATCGATGTCTCCAGACAGAGATCCGTGACTAGCCCGCCAAAGATAAGACGGTTGATACCCTGTTCGTCGAGGTTTTTTTTCAGATGGGTTTGCTTAAATGCACACATCGTATTTTTTTGAATGACTAAGTCTTCTTCACTCGCATTAATTCCTTCGGCAATCGCTGCGCCCCAGCTATCGCGCACGAATGCGCCGGATTGTTTGACCGTGGCAAGAATACCGTAGGGGTTTTCACCCATTTCTGAGTAACTTTCCGTAAAGCTCATCGAAGTAAAGATAATAGGTATTCCTTGTTCGCGAGCGCTTGCAATACTCCGGTTGATATTTCGCACGACATCATTGGCGTTTAGACTATCAACAACGGCAGAGTATAATGCACCTTTCTCAGCCAAAAAGTCATTTTGGCAATCGACAAGTATTAGCGCGGATTTAGTCGTATTCATAGAGTAGCTATCCTTCAAGGTTTGGTTCTAATGGGTAAGTGAAGTAGCACTATAGAACGCTACTGAACCGTCGTAAGTGACTTGAGTCACTTACGACGGTTCAGACTTTGTAATGCTTATCCAAATAAAAAGGGTTGCCAATTTCTCAGCAACCCTTTTGCACTTCCCTTTGTTATTTGTTAGCTTTTACCCATCAACCCCTTAATCGCGTGTGGTACGTCTGCGGGGAATACAATGGATTTTGCATTATCTGAGTTAGATAACGCTTGTAGTGAGTTGATGTATTTTTCCCCCAGCAAATAGGTAACCGGTAACTCTTTATCTCCGATGGCATCTGTCACAAGTTCAATTGCCCGTTGACTGGCTTTTGCAAGCACGACTTGCGCTTCAGCTTCACGTTTTGAGGCTTCCAGCTTACCTTCGGCCTCCAAGATAGTGGCTTGTTTGTCACCATCAGCACGGGTAACGGTTGCTCGACGCTGACGCTCTGCTGCGGCCTGTTCTTCCATGGCTTGTTGCATGGTGGGAGAGGGGTTGATGTCTTGGATTTCCACGGTCTTTAGCGTAATCCCCCAATCAGCAATGTCATCAGAGATAGCGCCTTTCAGTTTTGATTTAATATGTTCTCTGGAAGATAGCGCGTCATCTAAACTCATTTCACCTAGAATGGAGCGTAATGATGTTTGTACAAGAGTTTGAATAGCAAGAATGTAACTTTCTACTCCATATACCGCTTTTTCTGGCGAGACGATGTTGATATAGGCAACGGCGTTAGTGACGAGTACCGCATTATCTTTGGAGATAACTTCTTGAGAGGGAATGTCTAGTACGATATCTTTGGTGGTGACTTTATAGGCTACAGTGTCGATAAAGGGGATAAGGATATTTAGGCCTGGGCCAAGTGTGGAGCTGTATTTTCCCAACCGTTGAACGACCCACTTGTTACCTTGTGGCACCAGTCTGACACCTTTATAAAACGTTACGATGGCAAATATAGCCAGTCCTACAACAATAATAAGTCCTGCGGTCATAATAATTTTCCTTGTGTTAATGTTGCTATTAAAGCGAAGTGTGTCGTTATACTTTTTTAACGATAAGGCTGTTGCCAGATACGTCGATTACGCTAACTCGATCGCCTATTGCAAGCGGCTCTTGAGAGATAATTAGCCATTCGTCGGCACCTAGGATTGGGGCCGGAAAACGCAGTTTACCTCGAATATCATCGTGTGGTGGGCTAAGTACTTGGCCTATTTCACCGACAATAGCTTCTCGGGATAATCCCGCTTTTGTTTTGTCTATTGCGAGAGGTTTAAGAAATTTAAACCATCCCCATGCTAATAGAGTAGACAACAGGGTCCAGAGAAATACTTGCCAGGTGAGTGAAAGTGCAGGAAAGAAGTACAGGACTCCACCAACAATAATTGCCGCAGCGCCAAACCAGAGCACAAAAAACGATAAGATAAAAATTTCGCTGAGCATTAACAGCATACCGAAGATAACCCAATGCCAATAAAGAGGTTCAAATTCCATCACATACTCCTTTGTTAGTTGGATCTATTATTTACCCCATTACCGGGCTTTTCAAATAACAATTGGGGTGATTTTGCTGGAATTCAATGGATTTCATATTACATGGACGATTGTTGATCACGTGTTTAACTGAAATACCCATGTTCTTCGGGTAGTGGGTATATATTTACTACAAGAGACAGTAACAACGGAGACGTTAAAGACGATTGAATATCGGGAGAGGTTAGGTAAAAAATAGGGGTGTACTCATATGTGATACACCCCTGGGTTGTCACTAGCTGTGTAATTGTCCGGGTAGATTGTGTGGCACATAATCAGGTAATTTACCTCCCAATATATGTTCTACATGGCGGTGCACCGCGCGCTTGCCTGCATAGGTCGCTAACTTAGTCCCACCTGGGGTGAGTATTCTTAATACTTCGGTGGTAAAAATAAGTGGGGTGGTGAATAACACGGTGAATTTTAGTGGGTTATTGGGAAGTTCTAGCTGATTGGCAGAATGATTACCCATAAATAAGCGTGATAACCCAGAGCGCAGTTGCATTTCTACTTTGCCTAGCCAACGAGACATACCCTCTTTGTCTTGATAGGGCACTTCCATGAGAGCGATGGCGAGGTCTCGCGAATCATTGTCCGCTTTACCTTGGGAGGCTCCAATCACATAGGCCGTTTGCATACCTTGTTTTACCGTTACGGGTAATAGCTCAAGGTCCACTCCCATTAAATAACCTACATAACGCCAAAACATCATAGTAGAGTGGGTTTCTTTTTTATTATAGATAAAGCCCATGGAGCGAAGTCCTAATAAGCTGGCGACTGAAAATAATAGATTGGTTCCTAGCATATCGGCTTGGTTGATTGGACTTCCCCATGCATCGGTGTCCCAATTTGGATTGTTGTTTAGGCGGTGGCGAACAAGAGCATGCATTAACCTGACTCTGATCGCACTCTTAAAACCAGGGGAATAACGCGACAAAGTAGGTGAGTTATACAGGTCAACAACGAACTTGCTGGTTTCTGCCAAGCGGCGTTTGGCCATGCTAGTGAGGGCACCGGTCATCACTAATGGTTTGACGGCTGCGCCGGATCGATAACCCCCCATTAACGCCATGCAACTTAGCACAACTTGTCCACCTAAGCCGGCGCGAAGCCCTGTCTGGCAAGCCAGAGAGAGCATGTCATCGTCGAGCCATTGTGGTCGATCATCTATTTGCTGGAAAAGCTCAATTAAAGGCTGAGGAGGCTCTGCGATGGTTTCGATGCCTGATTCAAGCGCCTGTTCAAATAACTTTCTCCCAGCCCCGGCGGGTTGAGAGTTCATCCAAGTAACTACGTTGTCAGCCAATGGGTCTCCTTGGGTAAGAGCAGCCTGTATGTTGGATTCCATATCTGAGCTTTGGGTTTTGGATTTCCCCACCAGTTTGAGTAGCATCTTCATTGTTGGGTCTTGAGTTGTACTGGGTGAACGCCAGCGACTAGGTGTTGATGTATCCGCGGTTGAATGTGGTGCTTGGCCAAAGGTTTGCGCTTGATTCATAGTGATTGCCTTAGCTAATACTGTTTAATAAAGAACCTTATTAATACTAAACCGAGTAATTGTTCGGGTATACTCGGGTAGATATCAATATGTTTAGTAGGCGAAAAACATGTCAAAGGATACGCAAGTTATTGATTTTTCTATGAGAAAGGAACCTGTGCAGCAGCGCTCAAAAGTCTTGGTTGATGCGCTCCTGGATGCAACTGCTCGGCTTTTAGTCGAGATCGGGTATACGGAACTTACCACTAACAAAGTTGCTGAAACTGCGGGGGTAGGGATTGGTTCGCTCTATGAATACTTTCCGAACAAGGAATCCTTGGTGGCGAAATTGATTGAGCGTAATGGTTTGGAAATTGCGGCTACCATTCAGTCGAGTATGCTGGTCGCTTTGGAAAAAGACCATGAAGAGGCGTTACGATTCTGGTTGGAAAAAATGCTTGAAGCGCTTGAAGTGAGAAGGGAGGAGGTGAGAGCGGTGATTACCGGCGTTCCTTTTTTGCGTGAGTTGCCACTGATGCGAACAATGCCAAAAGTGCTGATGGATATGGCGCTAACGGCTAGGGATGGGGCAGATAAGCGAGTGTCTTTTATGCATACAGAGGCAGCTGTTTATCATTTAACAACCATGGTGTTCGCGGCAATACTTAACATGGTTATTCATCCATCCAAGCACATCCCAAGGGATGTGCTGTTGAATGAGCTATCTGAATTGATATTAAGAGCAATTGATGGAGGAGCTTGAATGTTACGGTGCAGAAGGGCTAAATTGCAGCATAACGGCATCAGCGATGACGGTGCTATCTGCATTTAAGTTAGATAGTTCAATAACTTGTTCGCCTTCAGTGAACCAATATCGACCCAATAATTTCCATTGGCCTGGCAGTTGCGTTTGATCGACACTATGGGATGTACTGATTGTATTGGTATTACCTTCTGTCTGGTGATGCACAGTGACGTTGGCGTTGGTGGCAAAGTTACCGTGAGCGGGGTTACGGGTGTAGACATTGTAATAGCCCACGGTAGGGACTTCTGGTTTCCATTTGTAGGTTCTTTCTGACGAGCTACTCTTCGGTGCGTATCGGTAGTTATGGGCATAATAATCGTTGCGGTAGGTACTGGGCCACCACCACCCCTTGCGTTGGGTATTGGAGTCAGCATTGTCTACGATGATTTTTGCAGAGATATCGATAATATCTAGAGCTTGGGTGGCAGAATCTACTCCCAGTGATAATTGGTAATCCTGAATTTCGGAGGGTACAACCCATTCCCCGCTATAAATTCCATCATTGGCTAGTGCGTCGGGTGCGAGGCCATCATCAAAGAGGTCTATTTGTTCCCCGGTAGGACTGACAGACACAGTGAGTGTTGAGTCATTACTGGGTTCTGAACAGTTATATTTGTGTACTTCTATATAAATCACCTCTCCTGGAATTCTAAACAAATTGTCGTATTGTGGGTGCTGACGGCGTTGATAAATGCGATTGTCACAGGTCATCACCCCTTGGCCCTGCTCCCCTGCAAGTTGCACCAGTTGTCCTGAGCGAGTGATCTGCTTTAAGCTTTCCAAGGTTTTTCCGCTAGATAATAGCAACCGTTTGATTTGTGCTGTGGTGAGCTCATGGGTGTCGTTGTTTGCTCTAAGCAAGCCAACGATTCCCGAGACATAGGCTGTTGCTTGTGATGAACCACTGGATACGACATAGTCGGCGGTCGATACATTGCCGGTAATCTCTACTCGTGGACTGGTGCTTGCTATGCGTGACCCAGGTGCTGCTACATCCACTGTCCAGCGTCCAAAGCTACTATTGCTCCATAGGGCTCCCTGGTTGTCGATAGCGGCAACGCTGATGATATTAGGCAGGTCGAACGATGCAGGGTAGTAAGCTGTCTCCGGGTCATGGTCTAGGCTCCACTGATGATTACCCGCAGCGACAATAACGGGGATATCGAGGGCGCCTAAACGTTGGATTGCTTGACTGACTTCAGGGGTGTTCAGCAAATAGTCTTCCCGTACTTTAGCGCGAGTGATAATAAAATTATCGAAGGCGGATGCGCCGCCTGAGCCATTAATGGCGGCGATATTGATACCGTTGTCTTTGAGGTCCGCGAAATAATCCAGACAGGCAGTCACAGCTTCTGCAGTAGACACAAAGCCTTGCGCTCCAGGAATTGTGACATACACGTCGTTGACGACTTTTGCGGCCGAACAGGTTGCGATTTTTACGTTACTGGCGAGCCCTGCGATTCCAACAACACCGCCATGAAAGTCTTCGGTTTGGTTGTTGCCCGTGGCGGCGATAACACCCGCCATATTAGTTCCATGTCCGGCATTAGTATCCAGCGGGTCACCCGCGAGGGGGTTGGGTTGTCCATTGATGTCTTTTTCGACGTTGGCGTTAATACCGTGACAATCATCGATATAGCCGTTGTTATCATTGTCTATCGCGTCTTCACAGGTATCGATAATGCCGTTGCTATCGAGGTCGTTGAGATTACCCATCGTTTCCCCGGGATTTATCCAAATATGATCGGCAAGATCAGGGTGCAAGTAATCGATTCCGGAATCAATTAACCCAATAACAACATCAGGTAACTCATTACCCACTAGAGGCAGCGGCTGAAACAAACCCCAACCTAATTCTGCATTAAGATGAATACCCTCGATATTGGGAGAGGTGTATTCAGTACAAAAATAACCAAATTCACCGGTGAGTATATCTTGATAAATGTCAGGTTTACTTTCGCAGGTTGCGGTGGAAGCAGGAAAGTTTCGGATTGCCCATTGTTCGTCAAGAAGTAAATCGTTGGGAGTGGAATTTGAAAATGCAGTTGGAATAAAAACGAAAAATGATAGATAAAAAAATACTAACTTACTTCTCTTAGATAAAACGTACTTCATATTTTGCGCCTTGAAATGCGAGCAGGATTACTATCAAGGCTAGAGAGATTGGACGAAATATCTATGGGCAATGTCGGCGTTGATTTTTTGACAGCAGTGATTTAATTGTAACTCTTTTGGCAGCGTCAAAAACTATGCAAAAATGCCTATTTTTTGAGTCAGACATCAACAACTTAGAACCAATTAAATAGCACTGGATTGCAAAATTCAATTCATTGACGCAAAAAGCGCTTTGTTAGTTTTTGTTAAGAATTGTGATGCTGTGTGTTTGACGCTTGCAATGCCTCGATAGTGTATTTTCTTGACAATAAAGTGCTGCTTTTTTGTCTAACTCTTTTTCTTTCCAAAAAACATAGGCGTATTCTCTTCCTCCTCACTCTCATCCACAATCGGTTCTAAAGAGAGCCCACTTAATGAACTGGATTCTGCCGACGGAGCGGGAGCGGGTTTGGGAGTTTGACCTGGTGTGGCTTGTGGTGCTTTTCCTGGCGCTTCTTTTGTGGCGGCGGGGGCAGCAGGACTATTCCCCCCTTTTTCTGCCAAAGTGATTTTTAACCGAAGGTTATTTTTTGAGTCGGCATTACGTAACGCTTCATCTAACGAAATTCGGTTGTCGTTATAGAGTTGTAATAACGCGCCGTCGAACGTTTGCATACCTTGTGCTTGAGATTTTTCCATCACTTCTTTTATTTCATCGGGTTTTCCCTGCTTGATTAAGTCGCAGACTCGAGGAGTACCCAGCAATATTTCGATAGCTGCGGCTCGCTTGCCGTCTGTGGTCGGCACTAATCGTTGAGAAATAATGCCGCGCATATTCAGCGAGACATCCAAGAATAATTGTTTATGACGTTCCTCGGGGAAGAAGTTAACAATGCGATCTAAGGCTTGGTTTGCATTGTTTGCATGGAGCGTGGATATACATAGGTGTCCAGTTTCCGCAAAGGCGATGGCTTGTTCCATTTGCTCTTGGGTTCGAATTTCACCAATAAGAATCACATCTGGGGCTTGGCGTAATGCGTTCTCTAATGCGTCATCGTAGGAGAGTGTATCGACGCCAACTTCCCTCTGATTCACAATGGATTTTTTGTGGCGGTGTACAAATTCAACAGGATCTTCAATGGTAATGATATGCCCCGCGCTATTGGTATTTCTAAAATCAATTAACGATGCTAATGATGTCGATTTACCAGAACCGGTGCCGCCAACGAATAGAATCAACCCACGTTTTTGCATAATGAGTTTGGTTAGTATTTCTGGCAGGCGTAAGAGTTTGTAGTGAGGGATTTCTGTTTTGATGGCCCGGATAACCATTGATACTTGGTTTCGCTGTTTAAATATATTGACGCGAAATCGACCAATGCCAGGTTCAGAAATAGCCAAATTCATTTCTAAGCGAGTTTCGAAATCTCTTTTTTGTTCCTCGGTCATTAATGAGTTTGCTATTTCTTGTACTTTTCCCACTGGAAGCGGCTCTGAGGTCATAGGCTCTAGGGCACCAAAAAATTTAGCGCTGATGGGGGCTCCTGTACTCAAGTAGAGGTCAGATCCGTCTTTTTCTGCAAAGGCTTTTAGGTAATCCATGAATTCCATAGGGGTCTCAATCGCTTTTAGAAGAACATATCGCTCAGTATAGACAAACCATCCACAGTGACAGGGTGGATTTACCCTGATTGTGATAGGCGTATTTGTAGGTATGACTGGTCAGGCATCAATTTGTTAGGGGGAGGGGGTTATAGGATCAAAGGTTGACGGTATAATGGCCAGACATAATACTTATAACCCTCTCATTGGGGACATCAGGGCCATTTAGCACGGTTTGTAGACGTTTGGCTCCTTGACTTGAAAGCAAATATTGGCCTTTTTATGGATAAGACACTCCCAGATCTCATCGCAGATGAATTGATAGCTCGAATTTACATTGGCGAATTTAAAGCTGGTCATCGCTTGCCCGCAGAACGAGGGTTTGCCGAAACGTTAGGGGTTGATAGAACCTCACTGAGGATGGCGTTACGAACCTTGAATCGCATGCGATTGGTACAGTCTGTAAGGGGTTCCGGCATTACCGTGATGGATTATCGTAAGACAGCAGGGCTTGATTTTTTGGTCGCACTGTTCGATATTCCGCAGTTGGAATTGGGCACAAAAATCAAATTAGAAGGGCTGGAAGCGTTTAATGGGATTGTTCCTGGCATGCTATATGAGCTTGTGAAGGATAGCTTCGATGCATCCATAGCAGTGACTGTAAGAGATATTTTACAGAGCCAGTTGCAAATACTTGATGAAGGCGAGCTGACAGAAGAAAGACTAGATCGTTTAGCTATTTATCAGATGACATTGCAGGATTTTCTGTTGTATCACAAGGGATCTTCGATCGTCGGGTTGATGGCCAATAGTTCCAGTGCATTGAGAGCAGGTGTCATTCGAGAGCTACTTGAGCACA
Source organism: Gammaproteobacteria bacterium 45_16_T64 (assembly GCA_002162955.1). Lineage (GTDB taxonomy): Bacteria > Pseudomonadota > Gammaproteobacteria > Pseudomonadales > Ketobacteraceae > 42-54-T18. The sequence continues at coordinate 202,764 of MABD01000009.1, read as the reverse complement.
TTAATATTAGAGAACATGTTGAGTTTAACCAGCAGATGTTTATTAACATAGGTAACGGGGATCTACCGGTAAAAGAGGTGGTGAGCTACTATCACCACTACTCAGAAGAGTATACCCAACCTCTTGTTGAACATTATAAGAAGAATCCACTGCAACCACGTTTACTTTCTTCACCACTAAAATCGACGTTGGCTAAGTGCTCTTAGTGTGAGGTGATGAGTGTGGCCTGATGAGAATCAAGTCATGGGGTTGTCCCTTAGGTATTTATGCTTCGCTATTGGTATTTAGCATTAGCGACCTAAGGGACATTCTATCTATTCCTTAGCGAACACTTCCTCGTAGTTCTCTCACTGCTTTTTCTAAGGCCACCGCACTCGCTTCAACCGCGGGAATAGGAGTGGCAGCCGTTAGTTCAACCCGAGACCAAAAACGAGAGGGTAAACTCGTTAATGCATTTCCGTCCTTATGACTAAAAAAGCTTCCCCATAAGCCTTTAAGTGCCATCGGTATAACCGGTACGGGGTTTTGCTTGAGTATTTTTTCAATACCATTTTTAAATTCATCGATCTCGCCATCCGTTGTGAGTTTTCCTTCTGGGAAAATACACACAACTTCTTCTTCAGAAAGCTCAACGGATATTTGTTTAAACGCCGCTTCGTAGGTTTCTGGGTCGGCTGATCGGGAGTGAATAGGTATGGCCTTCGCAGTACGAAATACAAAATTCAGTACCGGTAAGTGGTAGATGGGTTTAAACATTACAAATCGTACAGGGCGACGACATGCTCCTGCGATAATCATGGCGTCCATATAACTGACGTGGTTGCATACCAGAACGGCGGCACCTTCATCAGGAATATTATTCAGTTCTGAGTGCTTAACGCGATACATGGTATGAGTGATGATCCATATAATAAAGCGCATAAAAAACTCAGGTATCGTTCGATAAATATAGAGCGCTACCACGGCATTCATAATCGCAATAACCATAAAGAACTGGGGAATGGACAGTTCCATATAGGATAAGAAGAACACCGCAAAGAGTGCCGATACTACAATAAATACTGCATTGAGAATGTTCACTGCGGCAATGGTACGGGAGCGTTTTTCTTCAGGGGTACGTTCTTGAATCATTGCGTATAGAGGCACAATATACAGTCCGCCGGAGACACCAATCATGATGAAATCGAAGATTAGGCGATAATTGGCCGGTACACTGACAAACTCCATTACGCCTATCGTGTTAACACTGAGGGTATGAGAGAAAGACAAATCCATTCCGAAAAGGGTGAGGCCAATGGAACCGAGTGGCACTAATCCCAATTCAACTTTGTGGGATGAAAGCTTTTCACACAGCAAGGAGCCGGTGGCTATCCCTATGGAGAATAATGCAAGTAATAGGGTTACCACTGTTTGGTCACCGTTAAGAACCGTTTTTGTATAGTTGGGGAGTTGGGTGAGGTAAGACGCGCCAAGACACCAAAACCACGAGATAGACATACTGGCCAATTGCACCGAGCGAATTTCTCGGCCTATCTTAAGGGTCTTCCAGGTTTCAGTTAGAGGGTTGAACTTAATATTGAGATCTGGACTGGAGGGTGCAGCATAGGGGATTTTGGTACTGGAAAGCCAGCCAAGAACGGCAACCAAAATGATTGCGAAGGAAATAAAGAGAGGGCCGTCGTCTAATTTGCTGAGCAGCCCGCCAAGTATTGTGCCAAACAGTATGGCGAGAAATGTGCCGGATTCGATCAGTGCATTACCACCGATCAGTTCTTCTGATTTTAGATGTTGTGGAATAATACTGTATTTGATGGGGGCAAAAAATGCAGATTGAACACCGGTACAAAAGAGTAGAATCAGCAGACCCACAACGTGGTTAAAATAGAATGCGATGCTGGCGCCTATCATAATAACAATTTCAAAAAGCTTGATACGACGAATAAGCATGTCTTTTTCATATTTATCCGCTAGCTCTCCGGCGAGCGCGGAGAACAAAAAGAACGGCAATATAAATAGCATGGAGGCGATATTGTTAATGGTGTTGGTTTCAACGGACACCGTATAACTGGCACTAAACGCTACCAATATCATGAGCGCGCTCTTAAATACGTTATCGTTAAATGCCCCAAGAAATTGGGTATAGAAGAGCGGAGCGAAGCGCCGTTGTTTAAAGAGGTAAAACTGAGAACGTTCCTGGTGTTCGTTTGACATGCTGTCCCTTAACGATAGATAAGCCGTAGCGTTGGTAAAAAGTGATGAATGAATGCTACGTGAGTTCTTATCGAAAGAGAAGAGCCCCCAATTATGGAGGCTCTGTGTATGGCTACTGTTGGCTCACCTTCGCGATACCGCTGAGTGTGCCAGTCCAAATCCCACCAAATGGGCCGACTTGAGTGGCAGCGTAAAAGCTGTTGTAAAAGAACCACGTAGACATGGGCTTATGGAAAATGGATTCGCCGGTATCCCAGTCGAGGCCCTCTACGTTCCAGCGGCGATCTCGCTGACCAATGCAATAGAATAGATTGGTCTCAGCACTCATGGTAGGGATGCCATTGGGGCAGCTAATATCAGTGTTTGACCACGCAACGTCGAGGGTTCGCGCATCAGGGTTCCACTGAAATTTCTCTACGCCGTAAGGAGCATACTTGGGGGTGTTGCTGAAAAATACCACAAAGGCATTGATGATGTTGGAGATGACCGAATTAGACGACTGAGCTATATCTGATCCGTAATCATTGCTTACCACCACTGCACCATAGCCACGCACCAGCACTGATTGCTCGGACATGGCAATTTCACGGGATTCGTCGCCATAGTTAACGGGTACTTCAGCGGCGATACGTCGACTTTTCCCTGGCGCAATCGGCTCCCAATCGGCAGGAATTTCATTTCGCCAAAACAGTACTAAATTGGTGATTTGTTGACCGTCTGTAATGACGACGAATTTGTCTTGATCTCGAGCCCCCATTAGAGACGGGGTCGACCCTGAGCCGCTGCCCAGTCGACCTGGAACTTGCACATCGGCACCGTTCTCATAAGTCGATTGCCATGCGCCAGCAGATTCATCCATGGTGAGTTCTGTTCCTGTCCACTGTACTCGATACATTTGCTCGCTGGTAACGACATAAATGCCACCATCTTCATCTACCGCGATGGAGTTTGATACCTCTTCACCTTCTTCTGCATCTCCTAATTGAATGTAATGAATTTCTTCAAAGTCCCGGGATATGGTGGCGACTGTGCCGCGTTTGGTGGCAATAGCCAAGTAGCCATCATAGGTCATGTTGATACCAACAATAGGGTCCTCGGCGTTGCTACCTCGAAGAATGTTAGCGGGGATATCAAGGCTTCTTAGTAAGGCAATATCGGAATCAGCCGTATCTGCTACCGCATCGCCATAAGCATATAACTTGCCTTGGCCGGGTACGTAGAAGTTATTGTCTTTATCCAGAACGGTATAAGCTCCAGTTGTCCCGTTAGCAAGGTTAATGGCTTCGGTTTTGCGTACTTTATCGATCACATCGGTGCGGTCTTTATCGACGCTGATTTTGTACACGTGGGTGGCACCAGAGCCCCAGGCAACAATGTCGCCATTAGAGTAAGGCTCAGACATTGCCAGAGTAATGTTAAGTAGGTTGGTTGCCTTATAGTTGGCTTTTTGTAGCTCCTCTGCTGATGTTGGCCCTGCAAGAGGGGAGGAGCCCTGCACATAGGACGTACGGTGGCTCATGGGCCATGCAGAATCGGCCAAAAAAGTATTTTGTGGGGGCTCATTGCCATCAGGGTTAGGCGGCGCTGCGAACGCTGGAGTAAGGACCAGGGCTGCGCAAGTAGTAAGTGCAGAGCGTATCAGTAACGTGCGCAGCGGAGAGCGCCGGCTTTGGGTGTGATTGGTCATGGGTAGTGCCTTTGTTGTTATTGGGTGTGTCAATTTACTTATCTAGACTATCGCTGCTGGGACCGGTTGTGTCCCCGAATTCTGTCAAGTTTTTACCATTTTGCGTCAAATGCTGATAGGGTGGTGAAAAGTTACCCTTATAAAAATAAGAAAGAGTGTGTCAGTGGAATCAGTAACTCATCAACAAACCACTATTGCGACATGGGCGGCTGCGGTAGAGCGAGCGCTAAATTCCTACACCTGTTCTGTTGAAGAGGTTAACCAGTTATTCTCCAATTCAGCGATTGATCAGACGCGATTGATGGATGCAAATTATCGCATTCCAGTGGTTGCCATGACAAAGCTGTGGCGATCATCAGTGCTGTTAACAGGCGACGAGGCATTTGGTTTGCGCGTAGCGGAGTTTGTGTCGCCAACAACGTTCCATGCCTTGGGGTATGCGGCAATGGCTTCGAAGAACTTTTCTGAGGCCGTGCAGCGCATCATTCGTAACGCGCGTCTTGTTAGCGATATTGCTGAGATGAAGTTAGAGATGAATAGTGATGGTATTTGTCTTTGCTTCGATTTAAGTGAAGGCAGCCCCGATGTCGCGGATGAAGCGATAGATGCATTTACGGGGGCTCTTATCTATATGTCCCGTCACTATATGCATGCCGAGGTGCCATTGCTTTCCGTTGAATTTGTTCGTCAACTGCCAGAAAACCCCGATCGGTTCCACACATTTTTTGGTGTGACGGTGGCCTTTGGCTGTGAGGCCAACCGTTTTGTGGTGGACCCTTCCGTAGCGACTGCGCTTATACCAACCTATAACTCGACGCTGTTGGAAGCCAACGAAAAAGTGATGGAGGAATATCTGCAACAAACAGGCCTTTCCTCAATTACAGAAGTAGTACGAGGGCATATTGCAGCGGTATTGCCAGAAGACCCTGTGTTAGATCGCATTGCCGAAAAAATGCATATGAGTGGGCGAAAACTACAGCGAAAATTACAATCGGAAGCGACCTCTTATCAAAAAGTACTCGACAGCTATCGACAAGAAAAAGCCGAGGCATGGCTTAGTGATAACCAAAAAAGTATCAAGCAAGTGTCCGATTTATTAGGGTTTGCGAATCAAAGTGCGTTTACTCGAGCGTTTAAACGATGGACTGGATATACCCCTAAGAAAACCATGCGTTAGCGTTTTTCGACTATGCTAAAACTGCTTAGCTGCACGATGGTCCATGCGACAATTTTTACCTATGTGCAACGCGTGAACCACTGGTCACTTATTTTTTACAGTGTTAGCATGAGTTCTCGTTACATACACATTTATAGATTCCTAACGTGGAGGTACAACCATGGGACCACTGAGTGGGTTGAAAATCATCGAACTTGCGGGCATTGGGCCGGGTCCATTCTGCGGCATGATGCTCTCCGATATGGGAGCTGAGGTGATTAGAGTTGAACGCCCTGGTGCCTTGGATGTGTCAAAAGATGTTCTTTGTCGCGGGCGAAGATCTATTGCCGTGGACCTTAAATCAGACGACGGTCGGGAAATAGTGATGGACCTGATTGGCCAAGCTGATGCTGTGTTTGAAGGGTTTCGTCCTGGGGTAATGGAACGTTTAGGATTAGGGCCTGATGCATGCTTGGCGAAGAATCCCAAGCTTGTCTTTGGTCGTATGACAGGGTGGGGGCAAGAAGGCCCATTGGCGAAAGTGGCAGGGCACGATATTAATTATATTTCGCTCACAGGCGCATTGCACTCGATCGGTAGAAAAGGAGAGAAACCTGTTGCCCCGCTCAATTTGGTTGGGGATTTTGGCGGCGGCGGCATGTATTTAGCATTCGGTATGGTGTGTGCGTTATTGGAGGCAAAAACCTCGGGCAAAGGGCAGGTTGTTGATGCTGCCATGGTGGATGGCTCGGCGTCATTAATGGCGATGTTTTCTACCTTCCAAGGCATGGGGCAGTTTTCCGAGGAACGCGAGGATCATATGTTGGACGGCGGCGCGCATTTCTACGACACCTATGAGACCAAAGATGGAAAGTATGTCTCTATTGGTTCAATTGAGCCTCAATTTTATCAGTTGTTGATTGAGAAAGCAGAGCTGTCTGCTGAACAGTTTGCACCGCAAATGAACCCTGGAAAATGGGGAGAACTAAAGACTGTACTCACCGAGGTATTTAAAGCGAAAACGCGAGATGAGTGGTGTGAAATTATGGAAGGCACTGATGTGTGCTTTGCGCCAATTCTGTCGATGAAAGAGGCTCCAGAGCATGAGCACCTTAAGGCGAGAAATACGTATATAACACTGGATGGAATTGTTCAGCCGGCCCCCGCTCCACGATTTAGCCGTTCTCAGGCTGAGATGCCTTCCAAGGGTAAAGTTCCTGGAGAGGATACCCGAGAGGTGTTAAGTGATTTTGGTTTGACCGAACAACAAATTGTTGGGCTGATAGACGCTGGTGTTGTGACAGAGCGTTAGGTCTGTATTGGAATGAATACCACCCACCGTCATCCGATGGTGGTGGGGGTAAAACGAATCTGTAGAGAGGGGTTTATGAATACATCAATTGACGTGCGAGCACAATCCACAATAGAAGAACGTTGGGCCTTATTTGGAAATCCTATTACCAATGGTGATGAGTACATTGATAGTTTGAGGGGAAGGGATCTTGATCTGTATCTCTTTGGAGAGCGTGTTGTTGAGCCGGTAGATCATCCGATGATTCGCCCCTCGATGAATGCTCTTAAGGCTACTTACGATTTAGCTCTAGCTGATCCAGAGTTGGCAACGATGGAGTCTCCCATTGCTAAGCAGCGGGTTAATCGCTTTTTACATATTCCACAAAGCCCGCAAGATCTTGTGATGAAAAATAAGATGCAGCGTAAACTTGGCCAACTAACAGGAACTTGTTTTCAGCGTTGCGCAGGACTGGATTGCGTGAGTGTTTTGCATTCTATTACTTTCGACATTGATGAAAAATACGGTACCGAATATCACCAACGTTTTTTGGTGTTCTTGGAAGCATTACAAAAACAGAATCAGATTATCGCTGCCGGGATGACTGACCCAAAAGGTGATCGGAGTAAGGCCCCTCATGAACAGGCAGACAAAGATCTATTCTTGCGAGTAACAGCCCGCAATGAGCACGGTATTTATGTGTCGGGAGCAAAGGCCCATATGACAGGAGGGTTAAATTCTCACTGGATGATGGTACTGCCAACCATGCGTTTGTCTGAGCAAGACAAAGAGTATGCGGTAGTTGGAGCTGTTCCGTTACAAGCTGAGGGGTTGCAGTACATATACGGTCGTCAATCTTGTGATACACGATCAATGGAAGGTGGGACCATTGACCAGGGTAATGCCCAGTTTGCAGGGCAGGAAGTGCTGGTGATTTTTGATAATGTGTTTATTCCTAATGGTCACGTATTTATGGATGGCGAAGTGGAATTCGCAGCACCAATGGTGGAACGTTTCACCAATTATCACCGTGCAAGTTATGTATGTAAAACCGGTCTAGGAGATGTGATGGTGGGCGCGGCCGCCACTATCGCGGAATATAATGGCGTTGAGAATGTATCTCATATAAAGGACAAATTGGTGGAAATGGTTCATCTTAATGAAACCATTTATTCCTCTAGTATTGCCTCTTCCTATGAAGCTGAACCTTTGCCTTCTGGGGCTTGGATCAATAACGGTATGCTGGCGAATGTGTGTAAACACAATGTTACCAGGTTCCCCTATGAGATCTCTCGTTTAGCTCAAGATCTGGCGGGTGGATTGATGGTGACGCTTCCCTCTGAACAGGATTTCTCCTCAGAGCATACGTCTGAAGTATTGGAGCGTTTCTTCAAAGGGCGAGAGGATATTTCGACAGAAGATAGGGTAAAGATACTGCGACTTATTGAAAATATGACCCTGGGTCGTAATGCCGTGGGCTATTTGACAGAATCTCTACATGGAGCGGGTTCGCCTCAAGCCCAGCGTATTCAGATTCAGCGGAGCATGGATGTAGACAGCAAAAAGTGGTATGCCCGCAAACTAGCGGGAATCGCCACAGTAGACTAAATTAGGGGAACTTCATCGCTGGCAGAGCTAGTCTTTACATTTGTTACGTATTTTCATTGGTTAAGTGCCTGTCTGTCTTATCTTTTTGTTGATAAGGTGATTTGCTCTAGATTACACTAGAGTATCGATAATAGGTGTGCCAGGGTTTTGCTGTGCTGAGATGGTTTTCATTGCCCCTTATGTTGGGGGTGTTACATTGTTCCATACCCGTTGCATTTGGTTGTGATGATGGTGTTGCCACGGTGGCGGGAAAGCCTGATTTTCCGCCATTGTCATGGCAAAAAGACAAGAAGTTGCAAGGTATTGCCTACTCTGTAATCGAGCAGGTATTAAGTGAGCTCAATATTAAGGTCGAGGTCAAACCCGCGGTGCCTTGGAAACGGGTGCTGCAGGAAAGCCGTATTGGGGACGTTGACTTCGTTGTTGCGGTGAGAGAAACACAAGAGCGTAAGGAGTATCTCGAATTTGTGCCGACACCGATGATGGAATCGGCACAAAATGTGTTCTATCGGAGCAATGAGTCTTTTGAAACGCTGAATGATCTAAAGGGTAAAATTGGTGGCGTTACCCTAGGTTTACGGTTCAATGATGAATTTACGAAGTTCGCGAATGAGAACTTAGACCTAAAAAAAGTCCCCAAACTAAAACAAAATATCCTAAAGTTAAGATCAAATAGAATCGATTATTTCATATCACCACTATTGCCAACATTACATTTCATTCATCAGAATAATATCAAAGCAGATATCAATTTTATGCTTAATCCGTTATTCGTTATTGAAGAGAAGGTTGCGGTTTCGAAGAAAAGCAGTTGTATTAAATATATTGCTGAAATTGATAAGAGGCTTCGATTGTTAACGGAAAGTGGCAAGATAGACAGCTTGTTGGAAGCAAATCTCCAGCAATGGGATGTTATGTCTTCAGTGATGGAAAAGGTTAATAGCAGCCCAGACAACATATAGATCAGCGACTGGGTCAGGGAACATTGGGATGTTTCATGGTTAGAACAGTATCAGGGTTTGGTTGGGGGTTGTTGTTTGCGTTTGTTTTTCTTCGGCCAGCGTTTGCACTGGATGTCCGTATAGACGGTTTTGCGTCAGTGGTTGGCGGGGCTGTTTTGGATAAGGGTGAAGGAGATATCTACTACTACGACGAAGAGGACGTAGTATTTAAGCCTGATTCTACCTATGGAATCCAGTTACGGGCTGATTTAGAACCCAATATGTCTATTACTACCCAAATCGTCGGTGCGGGTGAGAAGGATTATGAGGCCGAGTTTAAATGGGCTTTTATGTCTTATCAAATCAATGATGAATGGCGTATCAGCGTAGGCAAGACCCGCGTTCCGCTGTATATGTATTCTGACTTTCTGGATGTTGGTTATGCGTATCATTGGATACGCCCACCCAGGACGGTTTATGAACTGCCTTTTAGTACTCTCGAGGGGATTAATGTCGAGTATCTGACCGATGTAGGGGATTGGACGTCCAGATTAACCCTGGTTGCCGGTGCTACTGACGATGAGGTAGTAGAGTTGGATTCCGAATTGGCGACACGAAATGCGCTCGGTGTTGCATGGTCAATGAACTACGATTGGTTTACTGTGCGAGCGGTATTTCTATCGGCTAAGACTAGTGTTCCGTTTGTTGATGACCCAGATGCTGAAGACCTGGCAGACCTGATGGCAACACTCAGTAACGCCGGAACATTATTAAGCTCCTCAGCTGTTGCGACGTTGTTTCCGGCAGGTGTGTTTGATACCTATATCGGTGTTGAGGATGATCCCAATTTATCCGCACTGGTTGACGATATTGAATGGGTGGATGACAGAGGGTTATATCGGGGAGTGGCGATTGCCATTGATTATGACGGTTATCTGTTTAGCGCGGAATATACTCAAGCGGATATTAAAGATACCTTTATTCCAACGCTAAGGTCCTATTACGTCTCTGTGGGGCGAAGAATTGGAGACTGGACAGCGTATTTTACCTTCGAAGTGGATGATGATCGCCAAGTGGATTCATTGGTGAGAGATATCGAAGGATCGTTACCCACCTACCAAAGAACAGGAAGTGTTGATGGAGGAGCGGTAGATGCCGCGCTCGATGCTGCTGCTGCTGGATTAAATGCTGGACGACAACAAATGATTGATGGGGTTGCGGCTGCGGTAGCCTCTCTTGATCTTAAAAAGGAGACACGATCCATTGGTGTTCGATGGGATTTTCACCCCCAAGCAGCAGTTAAAGCCGAATTTAAAGCGAAATATGACGATACCAATGATGTGAATCCCCGATTAATTAACGTTGGCTTAGATCTAATATTCTAGAAGGAGGTAGAGATATGAAAATCAAAAAATATACATGTTTGTACCTTCTAGTGAGTTTGCTATGGGTTGTATCTGTTTATGCGAGGGCCGATATTGCCATTGTGGTACACCCAGAGAATAACAGTCGCTTTTCTGATAATGATTTGAAAAAAATATTCTTGGCGAAAACAAAGCGTTTTCCTTCTGGAAAGTCAGCCAGTGTACTGGATCAGATGGCGGGGTCGGCCATTCGAAAAACGTTTAGCCGGAAGATGCTGAATCGGTCAGAGAAAAAGCTGACGGCGTATTGGTCGCGACTAATATTCACAGGTAAAGCGTTGCCTCCTAAAGCGGTCCATGACGATCGGGAAATGATGCGCTTGGTAGGGCGGAATCCTAAGTTGATTGGTTATATTGATGCGAGCTCAGTTGATAGTACCGTGAGAGTGATTAAAGTGTTTTGATGTTGGCCGTCCGTGGCCGTGTCTTTACGTTTAGCCAAAACGCTTAATCATCCTTGTGTTTATCTTCTGATTGTTCTTTCTTATCTTCACCATATTGTTTTAACTTCTCTACGAGTTGTTCTAGCAGGCTTTTGGTTTCTTCTGATGCAGTCACCGATGAGACTTCGTCATATTTCGCTAGCACTTCATCAGAGGCCTGTTTTGTTAATACCGTTGCTTGGCTAAGAGTTAACATAGGGGGGCTTTGTGCGCTAGTCGAAATGCCTAGGGATTCTGGAATTTCTAATGCGTTCATAGAAAGTAGAGTGAACGGTGGGGGCTCAAATAGCTCCTTGGTGGCTTGTTCCTGATCGAGATTTCGATCTGATAAATCGACTTGTTGAGCGAAACCAGCCCGTCCATTTTCCATAAGAAAGTAACCTGAGCGTTGAATGCTACCTAGCGAATTATTGTATTCATCCTTGAGCTCAAATTGCGTGTCTTCATACTCAAGTCCAATCGCTCCAACTCCGGTTTCCCTTAGCGTAGAAAGGTGGTCGTTGCCCGCGCCATCTTTAGTCCATACCGATAGCTTATCGTAAATAGCATCGTTCTCGTCAATCACTCCATTACCATCATCGTCGTACTGTCGTAGATCTTTGAAACCGTTGCCGGATTGTGTGCCAAACATTTCGTTGCCATCATTAATCTTGCCATCTTCGTTTTTGTCATAAACTATAAAACCGCTACCTTTTGATACGAATGATATTGTCTCGTTATCACCATCAGCATTAAGATCAAATTCAAACGCGGAGTCTCGAAGCGTGACAATGCCCCCTTCAAGATTGATTGCTAGCGGATCAGTCTGTCGAATATTCTGAAGGAAGACGCCTGATCGTTCTTCGATGGATATATTTCTATCAAGTTGAGCGGAAAGGGTAAAATCAATATGTTTACCATCTTCAGTAGTGACTTTTCCCTTTATACTGAAATTGGTATGTTCTTCTTCCTGATACAGGTTGTATTCACCGTAGGCAAGCTCTGCGGTAGTGGAAGTCGAGTTTTGCGGGGTAGAGGTGTCTTCCGATGGTGGTGGTTCTAGAATTGTTAATTGTGAAATGTCGGCACGAACCGAATGTGTATAGGTCTTGTTAAGGGTCTTTTCTATGATCTGTTCGTTGGTAAATAATGCATGGTGATCCACCGTTTTATCGTTGCTAATGGCTTCATTGTTGGAACTGTTGATTTGATTCGCGATGTTGGTGACATAGGTTTGTGATGTCGCTTGGTAACGTTGGCTGCTGTTGAGCGACACGCGTTCCCTTACGTTTATATGTTGTTGGTCAAGTATTCTCCTTGTGTTTGGGTTTTCCGTTGATGTTGTGGACTGTGAACTTTGAAGGGTTTCTTCGTGTTCTTGTCGAATCTGCAAAGTGCGTCCGCCAGAAAAGCTAAGCTGAGATGAGGCTACTTTCATGGTGAATTCCAATGGTGTTGACCACGCGACATCGCCTTCACTCGCTGGAGTAAAGATATGTGGGGTGGTGTCCTTGAGGATGAGGTGAAATCCCTGTCTATCTGTATATATCGGCTTATGGGTAATAAACTTAATGCAAATTACTCTGGATTACGAAATGTAGACCTAACTCGATAAAGCTAATGTTTCTGTTTTTCCTCTTCTATGGATGTTCGTAGTTGTTCTGCGAGTTCAATAAAATAGGTAGATAAAAAGTCAATAAAGCGTCGAGTTTTGTGCGGCATATAACGGGTTTTGGGGAATACCATATGGACCATTGCACCAGGGGTTTCAAAGTCCCGTAATAAGTGTATAAGAGATCCTTTTTTTAATGAACGTTGAATGAGGTAATACGGTAACGCGGAAATTCCCAGTCCGGCGTGGGTGCTGTGGTAAGCCAAGTCGAGGTCGTTTGTGTTGAGTTTAGCTGAGCGTTCAAGAAGTTTTGCGGGTTCGGCTAATCGACTGACTTTACGAATATCAATATATTCATTACCGGTGACTACCAGTATAGGGTGCTCGGCAAGATCCTCAAGGGCGGAAGGCTCACCATGTTTCTCGATATATTCAGGCGACGCACATAACACAAGGCTTAAGGGGCCAATGGCCTTTGCTACCAGTCGAGAGTCCGGCAGTTCACCGAGGTAAATGCCCATATCAAAGCCACCCCCAATTAAGTCCATAGGGGCGTCGCTCAGAAATAATTCAATATCAATGTTGGGGAATTCGTGGCTGAAATCAGCAATGACCCTCGCCAGTAACGAGCGGCCAAACACCGATGGAACCCACATTCTTAAGGTGCCGCCAAGAGAGGATTCTAGGTCTTTGACCATCGCGTTGGTTTCCCGGATGGCTTCCAGAATCATCTTGCAGCGATTGTAATAGAGTGTGCCGGCTTCTGTTGGGCTGATGGAGCGTGTTGTTCGGTTGAGCAGCAGAACCCCGAGGTGGTTTTCTAACTGGCTGATTTGCTTACTGACAGCTGACGGTGTGATATCTAATTTCTTGGCGGCCAAGGAGAAGTTAGCAGTCTCTACCGCAGCGGTATATACCTTCATTGGGTCCATCGTTCACCTCAGCGATCGTGATTTTATCTGTGAGATAAATTCACAAATGTTATGAGTTTATCTTTGTTTGGTTCCTATTTTATAGTTAATAGCACGAATATTCGGTAATGCATAGCGGTGCCAAGGGAATGTGCTGTCGTGCTATCACTTTGGAAGAGGAATAAAAGTAATGACAATCAACACGGTTGATCAGGCCCCAAGAGATATGCGCTATTTTCCCGAAGCCGATGATATTGCATCTGCAATGGCTCCAGCAGATCTTGAAACGATTAATGAAATTTTTCATACCCCATTGACCGGTTCCTATAACTGGGATTACTTCAGTGCTGACGGTCGTATTAGGAAATTATATGAATTAGGAAAACAGCTAAATTGGAATGTGGAAATGGATTTGGATTGGAGCCAAACCATTAGCAAATCAGAGTACTGTACGGATCAAGATTTTAATTTATTTAAAGGCTATGAACCTTACGAGGCATTATCTGAGAGCCGAAAGATCGAATTTGATTGGCATTATTTGGCGTCTAACACCAGCCAGTTTTTACATGGTGAGCAAGGCGCATTATTGGTGGCATCGCAGTTAGTTAGTTGTGCCCCCTCCTATGATGCGAAGCTATACGCGGCGTCGCAGGCATTTGATGAAGCGCGTCATGTGGAAGTATTTAATAAATTTATTCAAACTCAATTGGGCATGATGTATCCGGTTAATACAAAATTAAAATCACTCTTGGATAAGATTTTGTCAGATGAGCGCTGGGATCTAAAATTTATTGGTATGCAGATTATTTTAGAAGGTTTGGCTTTGGCGGCATTTAAAGGCGCTCGTGCAACTACTCGTATACCTGTTTTTGCAGAATTACTGCGATTGGTGATTCGAGATGAAGCTCGGCATGTGACGTTTGGTGTGAATTACCTGGAGGAGTTTTGTAAGACGCTTTCTGAGAAAGAAAAAGAAGAGCGTGCAATTTTTGCTTTGGAAGCTTGCGTTGTCATGAGGGATCGATTAATCAGTGAGGAAGTCTTTATCGCGTTTGGTTGGGACCCTGCGGATGCAAGAGGTAGGGTGTTGGAAAGCACAGTGCTAAGTGAGTTTAGGAACTTGTTGTTTAGTCGGATTATGCCGAATCTCAAACGTATTGGTTTGTTGACCGATACTGTTAGGCCGCAGTTTGAAGCGCTAGGATTGTTGAGTTACGAGGATTTTGTTCATGACGGCGAAATTGACTGGGATAAGTTGAGTCGTCCGCTATTTGATTCGAACGTGGCCTGATAAGTTCCTAAAATACATGAACGTAGCAAGTTCTCAATTTGTATGGGGGTTACAAACTAACTACTGACATGCACTAAGGCCCTATGATACTTTGCCCTAGCTATATCTAAAAATAATAAACAAAGATAATAAAAATTCTACATTTATTGGGTGATTATCATGGGGTTGTTTGGAAAAAAACCTTCTTTTACAGCGATTTGTAGTTCTCTTCTCGTCAGTTCTTCTCTTGTTGTGTCCAGTTTTGCGATGGCCGTTTCTGACCCGTCTGCAGCGCCAGTGACGCGGCTCATTGTTAAATTCAAACCGACAACAGGCGCTACGGCTCAGGCGCGGGGTGTCATGAAACGTAGTGTTCTTGATATTGTGGCCGAGAAATCAGGTGCGAACCTTCAGCCGCTACGAAATATGGCTAATGGGGCACAGGTGATAAGCCTGGGTCGTGAAAGAACCCTTTCTGAGGCGCAGCAGGTGATCAAGCACTTGGTAACTGACCCCTCGATTGAATATGCCGAGCCTGATTTGTTAATGGTCCCTATGGCGGTACCTAACGACCCACAGTATGCCAATCAATGGCACTATTACGAGGCAACTGGCGGCCTTAATGTGGAATCAGCATGGGAGGTAGAAGACGGTGATGATGTGGTGGTTGCTGTGTTGGATACAGGGTATCGGCCCCATGAAGATCTGATGGGTAATATACTACCTGGCTATGATTTTGTATCCACAACCGATATGTCTAATGATGGTGATGGTAGAGATGCTGACGCCTCTGATCCAGGTGACGCGATGGTTATCGGCGAGTGTGGTGGTGGCTTTCCAGAAGAGGATATCGCGAGTAGTTGGCATGGAACGCATGTTGCTGGCACTATTGCGGCGATCGCAAACAACGGCATTGGGGTGTCAGGTGTGGCTCCGAAGGCAAAAGTGGTACCGGTTCGGGTTCTTGGTGTCTGTGGAGGGTATACGTCAGACATAACCGATGCAGTGCTATGGGCAGCGGGGATCTCGGTGGATGGCGTACCTGATAACCAAAACCCTGCACAAGTTATCAATATGAGCTTAGGTAGTTCTTCCCCTGCTGGTTGTGGTCAGTCCTATGCGGATACGATTGCTGCGGCGCGAGCCGCGGGTGCGATAGTTGTTGTTGCCGCAGGTAATAGCAATGCTAATGCGGATACCTACCCCCCAGGAAATTGCTCTGGTGCCTTTACCGTTGCAGCGAACAACCGATCTGGAGGAAGGGCATACTATTCTAATTACGGTTCTCTTGTGGACGTGACGGCACCAGGTGGCGCGCAGTTTTTTGCGAACGATGATAATGGAGTTCTGTCTACGTCTAATGGCGGAGCTAGTGCACCAGGGGAAGATGTTTATTCTTATTATCAAGGTACCAGTATGGCAACGCCCCATGTGGCTGGTGTTGCGGCGTTGCTATTTGGCGCTAACGGAAATTTGACCGTGTCTGAAGTAGAAGATGCTTTGCGCAATACTGCACGGGCATTTCCTGCGAGCTGTACCGGGTGCGGGACGGGAATCGTGGATGCAAACCAGGCCGTGCAGTTTGCATTAGGAAATGTAGCGCTGGTGGATAGGGCTAATTTGGCGCTTACCTTGACGGGAGATAACGGCAAATTCAAGAAATCCGAAGAAGATAGTAGCATCGGTACCATTCGTTATATTGCGGATATTGTGAATAACGGTGTCGATGTAGCGACAAATATAGTGTTAGAGAGTGTATACCCAGAAGAAGTTACTGCGGTTACAACTATGTCAGACGATGCGGTATGCGATAGCGGTGGGTTAATCTGCGAGGTCGCTAGCTTGGACGTTGGTGAGTCTGCATCGGTTATTATCGAGGTCACCACTGGGAACTCAAAGTCCATGAGTTTTAATGCCAGTGTTTCGAGTGACCTATTGGACCCTGACACTAGCGATAATATTGTTATCAAGAAATTCGGCGGCAGTTTTGGTATCTTCGTGTTGATAATGTTGTCCATTTCGCTTGGGGTGCGGCGTAAAGCCTTGGCTTAAGCGTTGATGTAGCTGTTGGCATTAGTCGGGTTTACTGGCTGATAAGGCACAAAAAAACCTTCATATTTATGGAGGTTTTTTTGTGCCTTATCAGCCATGTGGTGTTCTGTGAATTGGAATGTTGGTCGATAGCAAACTACGCTGATAGTAACGAATAGGCGTTGCTCGGGATGAAAGTGTAGATGAAAAAGATTCTAGTTGTTGATGACTCGCCTTCTATGAGGCAAATGATATCGTTCACATTGGGGAGTGCAGGCTTTGCTGTCGAAGAGGTGGATGATGGCGCTGCTGCATTGATTGCGGCTAAAAAGCAGCAATTCGATTTGGTTATTTCTGATGTGAATATGCCGAAAATGAACGGTATCGAAATGGTTAAGGCTTTGCGTGGAGAATCTAATTATCGGTTTGTGCCGATCTTAATGTTAACCACGGAGTCTGCGGGTAATAAAAAAGGAGAGGGTAAAGATGCGGGGGCAACCGGGTGGATAGTGAAACCTTTTAATCCTGAACAATTGGTAGGGGCGGTGAATAAAGTTCTAAGGTGATTTTGTGTGTTAAAAGCTGAAACTTAATTGGGCGTTTGATTTTATAGGTTCTTCAAATCGCACGCCGACTCCTAGTAGCCGCACCGGTTTGTTTCCCCTTTCAAAGGCTTCCTTGCATAGGGCTTGATATATTTCTATATCAGGCTCTTTAATACAGCGCTCTATTGTGGTTTGTGTAAAGTCATTGAATTTTATCTTCACGAACGCTTTTTTAATGGGTGATGCTTTCGATTGTTTATCCAATCGTTGCTGCATCTCGATCTCAAGTTCTGGCAGTTTATTAATACATTGCTCTAACAGCGTTAGATCTTTGGCATAGGTGTGTTCAACACTTAGGGATTTTCTACGATCTCTGGCTTTTACGGGGCGTTCATCGATACCGTAAGAAAGCTGGTGCAGGCGTTCGCCAAATGCACCTAGTACTTTGCTGAGTTCAAAAATACTGTAGTTTCGGATGTCGCTACAGGTGTGAATGCCCAGGTTTTCTAATTTCTTTTGTGTGGCTTTGCCAACGCCAAATAGTTTGCTCACCGGGAGAACACTGACAAACTCATCAATATACTCCGGTACTATGACGAAGAGCCCGTTGGGTTTGTTCCAATCACTGGCAATTTTGGCTAGAAACTTATTAGGAGCGATACCGGCAGATACCGTTATGCCAATCTCCTTGAATACTTGTGCTTGGATCGCCTGGGCCATCAATGTGGCACTTCCCTGGTATTCCCGTTTACTCGTAACGTCCAAGTAGGCCTCATCTAAGGACAAAGGCTCAATGACGGAGGTGAAGCGTTTAAATATCTGATGAATCTGTTTGGAGGCTTCTTTGTAGCGCTCCATGCGCGGTGGCACAATAATCAGGTCTGGGCAGAGGCGCTTAGCGGTGGATGACGCCATGGCTGAATGGACGCCAAAAGCCCTAGCCTCATAGTTACAGGTTGCTATGACCCCCCGCCGATCGGAAGCACCCCCTACCGCCATGGGTTTACCGCGTAACGAGGGGTTGTCTAGAGTTTCTAGTGACGCGTAAAAACAGTCGCAATCAACATGAATGATTTTGCGAGAACGGGAGGAGACTGATGTTGCTTGGGTAGAATAGGTATCCATAGAGAATACCTATTCTAAGTTATGGCTGGATGTTTGTACAGTTAATGCTGGTCGGTAGCGTCTTGCTTCTCAGCCTGTATTTTTTCGATTAAGAAGCTGGCGATATCCAGTAGTTCTTCTAGGGTCTTGATGCTCTGGTTGTTAACTGCATATTGGCCGTTCACCACAACTAACGGTGTGCCCTTGAGTTTTGCCTGTTTCATACGTTTTTCTGCTTGGCTGACTTGCCCTTTTATCTTAAAAGAACCAAGTTGCTGGGCGAATGTTTCTTTGGTCAACCCGTGGGTTTCGAACAAGGATGCAATCGTCTCTTTTTGAACCTCCAGGTCTTTCTTCGCCTTGATGGAGGTGATTGTATTGAACAATTGAGCGTGAAGTTTGTCTGAAGTCTCTAGCGTTTGGCTTAGGTAGTATATGCTGGCGTGCAATTTCATTTGCGCGTTCCACATAGCAGGGGATTTTTCAACGGTAATACCGGCAGGCAGCTTGGCTTCCCAGGCTTCTAGGACGGGCTCAAACTTTGCGCAATGAGAGCAGCCATACCAAAAGAACTCGGTGATAACGATATCGTCGGAGGGGTGGATAATGGGGTTAGCTAATGTTCGATAGTGCTTGCCTTCGATATACTTATCATTGACGGTCGATGAATTATCTGAACAGGCGAGCAAGGCGGTGCATAAGAGAATGCATCCAAAGATCTTTATTGAGTTGATCATAGTAAATACGCTACCACTTAGTGGATGAACAAAAGCGTAGCTTACCAGAGATTGTGATTGAATAAATAACTCTGGGTAAAATTAGATAAAGGGCAATATCATGCCCTTTATCTGCTGTGTGACCGTAGTCTTATTTTCCAGTTACGGTTACACAGGTTTCACCGAAGAAAGGGTAGAATCCTTTGGTGTGGTAATCAGCAGAAGCGACAACAGAGATGCTTCCAGCAGCTTTAGCTGCTTCGATAGACGCATCACCCTTATTGATCAAACCAATAATTGTGTTGGCACATGCTGTACCGGTTTTGCTGCCTTTCTCACCTGTGGCTAGAATAGGACCTTTTACATCGGTAATTAGACCAACACCTACAGGTGAAGGACCGGTGGCACAACCGGTGAGAAGTAGGGCGGTAGATGTCGCTGCAGCGATTGCTAATTTCTTAAACATAATATGCTCCGTAATATGTGAGGCCGAGATAAAAATTCAGCCGGGTTGCATTGCTATCCTAAGCAAGTTGGCTGGCAGTATATGTAGGAAACTGGTGAGCGCAAGGAAATAATGGTGATTTGAGAAAGGTTCGCGAATTTAGGAAATAACTTCGAATTTTTTGAGAAAATATTTATGACACGCCTGTCTCTGTAATATTTGATGTGCAGAATACAAGGGTTATGCCGTCGTCGCGGAAAATAATTAACGCTTTTTTCCGAACTTGATCAGATGATTTGCAATAGTGAATTTTAGTTTTAAAAATAGGCGTTTAGTTTCGTCTATAAGCCCGCGCACAGACGCTTTATTTACCGCTAGCGCAAGGGATAAAAGTAGAGTGGTAATGATTAATAGTAGATGACTTGGGAGGTCATCAGGTCGTTCTAAAAAAGATTGAATAGAAGCCATCACAAATAAACAGAAGGTAATGCCTAGGAATAACGGTTTGGCAGTGTTAAGCATGCCGTTATTTTTGAGTATCGCGTAGGCCTCTTTTAGTTGGTTGGTAATGTACCAACTAAGAACACCGACAAATACAATAAAGCACATGATTGAAAATAATCTAATCATAACCAGTTTACCCGTGGCATCGCTTAAATTTCTTGTCGCTACCGCACCAGCAGGGTTCATTTCTGCCTAAGGTAACCGGTTTAGCGGAGTCATAATCGCCGTCTACGTAATACCATTGCTGACCTTCTCGTATAAAACGAGAAGTCTCTGTGAGTATGCCATGCTTGCCCTGTTCAAGGTAGTGGGCTTCAAACGTCACTGTTCCGTTTTTATCCGCAGCTTTTCCTTGTGCGCAATGGGTAATAGATAACTTTGTCCACTGCGTACGCTGGATGCTTTGCTGTAATGATCCAACGCTATCTAAGTGACGAGTGCTTTTATGGCGAGTGGACAGCAAGTAATTTATATGCCCTTTTGCGTACGCGCTATAGCGGGAACGCATAAGGGTTTCTGCACTATCCGCCACTTGGGAGCCGAGGTGGTAGGGTTGGCAGCAGGTTGCATAAGACTGGCTGCTTCCGCAAGGGCAAAAAGCTTGAGAGGTCATGGGATGTCCTAATGAATGCCCGATAGAAAGCTACCGATTGTTTGAGCGAGTTGTTCCGAGCGTTCAGTTGAACGGAATGCCTGGCGAATGATTTTCCCTGTAGTGGGCATGAACAATACGTCTGTGAGTACGTGATTAAAGCCTGATTGGCCTGCATCACTGAGGGCAAGGGCTTCTAAGAAGGCGAGGGCTATTTTCTCTTCTAGCAGCGCATCCCAAGCTCTGCCGCTAATGGCAACTAACACCTCAATCGATAACGCAGCACTAGTGGATTCAGTAAGTACCTTATAAATAAACGCGTCTCTTGTTTGGTTATCTTGAGTACCTGACATTGCCCGGATAATGGCTGCTAGCAACGTAACATTATTGGTGGTGGAACCATCTACCGTGGCGCAAGCGATAATGGCTTGAGTCAGCTTGTGGTCGATGGTTTCATTTTCCAGCCCTAATAGAATGGGAATTAGCACATCATTAGGTAGCAGCGTTAGATTCTTGGCGAGTAAAGTCGAAACATTACCAGTATCACTTCGGGCACAGAGATCGGCGATCCCTTGAACACCTATATGTTGCCATTGGGAGAATTGATTGGGTTGCTGAAGGTAGTTCAGTACGTCATGAAGGTATTGGCTTCCCGGTTGCTTGAGCTCTACGAGGGCTTTTGCGTGAAATGCGGCCATTTTGTCCTGCCGAGGTGTGTAGCTCCAGGGGTTATCCTTGAGCTCTCGGTCTTCGTTCTTACTCTTGCCGTCTTTGCTCTCGATGATTGCTTGCCCTAATTGCTCTAGTGCTCTGCGTAGAAAATCATTTCGGGCAGGTAGATCAAGAAAGCCCTGTTCATCCAATGGGAATTTAAGGAACCAAATGTGATGTTGCTCCTTATCCTTCGGGTTCCAGAAAAGGATGCCGAACCAAGCATGGCGTTGCAATGGGTATGGATAAGGGGCTTGGGTGTGTTCTATTTTTTCAAATAGATCCTTACTGATCTTGATTACTCGTCTGCCGAGGTCATAAATTCGATATTGAGCGCCTGAAGCGTCCAAAAACGCTTGCAATGTTTGGATGTTTTGCATAATTATTAAACAGTATGGTGGAGGTTCGGGGGTAACTCTGCCTGGTATTGGTGTTGTCGCTTGCTACACTTCCGGTACAGAAGGTACATTTAGGAAGGTTGATGGGCATTATATCAAAGGTAAGGACAGCTCCACCATGGTTTCTGGAAGTTAAGGAGAGTAATGATGGCTGGACTCGGAGTGGAAATGCTAAATGTTGATAGACCTGGTTATTTGAGTCTTCATACTCTTTTGACGCAAGTCACCTCTCTTTCAGAGTGCTGGAGCGTTGCGTGCGCGAACGCGTTTTCCGCAGAAACCTTAACCCGATTTGGTAGAGTGCTGCATGACGTAGCTAAGTTGAGTGAAGAGCACCGTTACTCGCAAGTTTATGAATTGGTCTGTGAGATGGAAAGTGCCGCAATAGCGTTGGGTCGGCGCAAGCAAGGAGAGCTGAATGAGCAGGTGGTCAAATATATGGGGTCCTGTGTTTCAATGTTGGATACCTTATGCCGTCGCTTGATGGATGATGCCCAGCACCAATCAGATGAACTTAGTGGTGACGTTGTGCCGTTGGTGACTAAGGCCGCCAAAAGGGTCTATTTTCTAGATGAGCGCCAGCAATCAAGCCAAGGGATTTCGGTGGATCTCAAGAACCATGGTTATCAGGTGCTATCTTTTCGTAGTACGGATGATCTTAGTCATGCGGTGAAATTTAGAGAGCCTACGGCGATCGCAGTGTTTCTGCCTAGCGTTGAGTTGGAGGGCAATGATGAAAAGCGCCGAGAAAGGGTATTGGTTGAGCAGCAAGAGTTATTGCAATCGGTAATATCCTATAGCCAAGGTCGAGTTCCCTGCATTGCTATTGGAGAATCTGCAGATGGTGGGGTTTCACGTATAGCAGCGGCAGAAGCAGGTGCGAATAGCTATTATGCTGCCCCGGTTGATATAGCAGAGCTTGGGTGTGAACTGTTTAGTTTGCAGCATGCGGCTTTACCTCGGAAGTTAAAAACCCTGCTGATGACAGATACCTATTGCGCGGCGAGTAAGCAGATTAGCCAAGTATTGCAGCGTGCGGAGTTTAATGTTGAGCTAGCCCATAGTGGTGGAGAGCTTGTAAGTAAACTTGTTGAAGGTATGGAACAGCCAGAGCCAGTTGATGCGGTTGTTATTTATGATGGCGGGAACGAAGGTATGTTGAGGCAATCTTTTGCGCTGCTTCGCCAGGATCCTGTGCTGGAATCAGTGCCCCTATTTGTAATAACTGCCTCTAAAGTACGTCACTCAGAGCACTTTCATCGGTTGATTCAGGTCGGGTCCATGGGGCACTTCAACATAGATAACTTCCTTCATAAGGATGTTAGTGCCCAGTTGCTGCTAAAAATTCAATCAAATACGCTACGTTATCGAAGACAACAGGCCAAGGTGGCTTATGCTGGTAAAGTCGAGAGGGGCACTGGAATGTTGACCCGTGCTGGGTTTGATTGGCATTGCAAAGATGTGCTGTCCTTGATTGAACCATTAGATCAGGCACCTCCCCATGTGATTGCGTTAAAGCTCGTAAATACTGAACGCTTTGCTGAAGCGGTCGGTATTAGTGACGATAATTTACGGAGTGTTGTTTGTCACGGACTCCTGGGTTTGCTGAGTTCTATGGACCGAGTGATATCATCGTCGGCTGATCTGCATACTTTATTTCTGGCACAAGTAGATAAGCCGCGTCTAGATGCACTGCTGACTAGGTTCAGTGAGTGGTTTGCTCACTTTTCGGCTCAGTATTCAGCGGGTGAGGATCTAACTGCAGAGCCTGGTTGGAGTGCTGTGTCTGATGCGGATCTTCAGGGAGCGATACGTAATGCTCGTGCGGCTCTGGATTGGCAGCTTTCTCATCGAAAGCAGTCTCACTCCAGCAGCGAGGTTGCCGTTGTTGAAAAGGCGCATTCCCCAGAAGAGGGTGCTTCGGTCGTTCGGCTTAACAATATCCACTCTATTAATGCAGGCACAGAAAAAGATACTACAGAACAAGAGGCGGATAATTGGTCGTCGCGCGTTAAAAACGCAATTAAGAAACGGTGTTTGAACTTGGTTTTTCAACCGATTGTGAGCTTAGATGTTGATGATAGGGAGCGATACGAGGTGCTGTTGAGGTTGAATGAGTCCGGCGAGGAAATTTTGCCAGGGTTGTTCATGAAAGGTATTCAGGATGCGGCGTTGATAAATTATATCGACCGTTGGGTGATTACCATGGCGCTAAAGGAATTGAGACAAGCAAATAGAAATAGAGACAGAATCTGTGTGTTCTTTATTAAGCTCACCGGGCATACCATTGCTAACCGGAGCTTTGTTCCCTGGTTAAAGAAAGCACTGGAGGGGAGTGGGGTACAACCTAGCCAATGTGTTTTTGAATTACCTGAAGGGGTTCTGCTGGAAACGTTTGCGATTGCCAAGGATGCTATTCGTCGTATAAGGGATCTTGGCGCTGAGATTAGTATCTCTCGTTTTGGGAATAGTCCTCGTTCTTTGGGGCTATTGGAGTACTTTGACGTGGATTTCGTCAAGCTTGATCAACATATCACAAACCCAGAGGGACATGCTGATCGTGCGCAGGTTGATGCTTTGATAGAAAAAGCAAAGGCCAGAAATGTGATGGTATTAGCGGGCTTTGTTGAGGATACGAAGTCGTTAATGTCTGTTATTCAAACCGGAGTAGGTCTTGTGTTGGGTGACTTTCTGCAGCCACCTGATGCGCTGCGTCAATTTGACTTTACTATTGACCTTTAAGCGATCGACGGACTCTCGTTGAGTGTAAATTAAACACTACTGGATCACCTTTACATCACCGAATTTTGTTCTAAGGTTATAATCTTTTGAGCATTTTTGTGGGTGACTTGCGGGTCAGTTAACATTGACTTACCGGTTCTTCACCATAAAGCACAACCTGGGTCTCCAAAAACGTAAAATGCTTGCTAAAGTGATTTGATTGTCGCAGTATTTCTCGGCTCTCCACTGGCAGTTCTAAAACTGACCGGTTTTAAATATCACCTTCGTCAACCCTATGCGGGAGAAATAGTTGATGATCTATGAAGGCAAAGCGATAACGGTTAAGCCGTTAGAAGACGGAATCGTCGAACTCAACTTTGATTTGCAAGGCGAATCTGTAAACAAATTTGATCGTCTCACTCTTGAAGACTTAAAAGCAGCGGCTGAAGCCCTTGCTAGCGACAGCTCTATTAAGGGCATGATCGTGACGAGCGCGAAAAGCGTTTTTATCGTCGGTGCAGATATCACTGAATTCACTCAAATGTTCAAATTACCAGAAGCCGAGCTTGCTGGTTGGGCATTAGAAGCAAACAAAGCATTTATTGCGATTGAAGATCTACCTTTCCCTACAGTATCTGCGATTAATGGTATTGCTTTGGGTGGCGGTCTAGAAATGTGTTTGTCTACTGACTATCGTGTGATGTCTACGGCAGCACAGGTTGGTCTACCTGAAACCAAATTGGGTATTTATCCTGGTTTTGGTGGTACGGTACGTCTTCCGCGCATCATTGGTGTGGATAACGCGGTTGAATGGATTGCCGCTGGCGGACAGCATAAGCCAGAAAAGGCGCTAAAAGACGGTGTTGTTGATGCTGTTGTTGCTCCTGAATTACTGCAAGATGCAGCGATTGCATTGGTTAAGCAGTGTATCGAAGGCAAAATCGATTACAAAGTAAAGCGCCAAGAAAAGTTGGACCCGTTAACTCTTCCTCCAATGGAAAATATGATGGCGTTCCAATCTTGCATGGGTATGGTTGCTCAGCAAGCAGGTAGAAACTACCCAGCGCCGATTGCAGCGGTTAAGACCATGCAAGCAGCCTCAGGTATGAAGCGTGAGCAAGCACTAGAAATTGAAGCCAAGGGATTTGCTAAATTAGCAAAAACGTCTGTTGCTGAATCTTTAGTTGGCCTATTTTTGAACGATCAAGCGTTGAAGAAAACCGCGTCTGATTGGGAAAAGAAAGCCGTTGAGATCAAGCAAGCTGCGGTACTTGGTGCGGGTATCATGGGTGGTGGTATTGCATACCAGTCAGCCAGTAAAGGTACGCCAATTATTATGAAAGACATCGCCGATCCTGCCTTGGATCTTGGTATGTCTGAAGCCACTAAATTGCTTTCTAAGCGTGTTGATCGTAAGAAAATGAAAGCAGCGAAGATGGGTGCAGTACTTTCTTCAATTCGTCCTACTCTTAACTACGGCGATTTCGCCAGCGTTGATATCGTAGTGGAAGCGGTTGTAGAGAACGAAAAAATCAAGAAATCGGTATTAAAAGAGACTGAAGGACACATCGGTGAAAACACCGTGCTTGCGTCTAACACGTCAACCATCTCTATCACTCGTCTAGCTGAAGGCCTTGAGCGTCCAGAAAATGTTGTGGGTATGCACTTCTTTAACCCAGTACATATGATGCCTCTTGTTGAAGTTATTCGTGGTGAAAAGTCTTCTGATCAAGCCGTTGCAACGACCGTTGCTTTCGCGAAGAAGATGGGTAAAACCCCTGTCGTTGTAAACGATTGTCCTGGGTTCCTTGTTAACCGTGTACTGTTTCCATATTTTGGTGGATTTGGCATGTTGATGCGCGATGGCGTTGACTTCCAAAAAGCCGATAAGGTTATGGAGAAGTTCGGTTGGCCGATGGGTCCTGCATACTTAATGGACGTTGTTGGTATTGACACTGGTGTTCACGCAGCAGAAGTTATGGCGCAGGGTTTCCCTGAGCGTATGCAATATGACTTTAAAGATGCCACCACTGTTATGTATGAAAATGAGCGTTACGGCCAGAAGAACGGCGTAGGCTTTTACAAGTACGAAACCGACAAGAAGGGCAAGCCAAAGAAAGTTGTTGATCAAGCGGCTTACGATCTTATCAAGCCCGTGGTTGGTGAACCTAAAGAATTCGAAGACCAGGAAATCATTGATCGTTTGATGATTCCAATGTGTTTGGAAGTGGTTCGTTGTCTAGAAGAGAACATTGTTGACTCTGTGGCTGACGCAGATATGGCATTGATCTTTGGTGTTGGTTTCCCTCCATTCCGTGGCGGTGCGCTACGTTACATTGACGCTGTTGGCGTTGCCGCTTTTGTTGAAGCGTGTGACAAGTACGCAGATCTTGGTGGTCTTTATACACCCACAGATAAATTGCGTGAAATGGCGAAGAACGGCGAAAGCTTTTACGGCTAAGTCACGGATAGCATAGGAGAATAATGATGAGTTTAAATCCAAGAGACGTAGTAATTGTTGATGCTGTCCGAACACCTATGGGTAAGTCCCGTAACGGTCAATTTCGCAATGTACGTGCTGAGAAATTATCAGCCAATTTGATTATCGCCCTTCGCGAGCGTAACCCAAATTGGAATATTGCAGAAACTGAAGATGTTATCTGGGGTTGTGTGAACCAAACCTTAGAGCAAGGTATGAACGTTGCGCGTGCAGTGTCTATCCTTGGCGGCATTCCTCGTACAGCAGCTGCACAGACGGTTAACCGTTTATGTGGTTCTTCCATGCAAGCAATTCACATGGCTGCACAGAGCATTCAAACTGGAAACGGTGATGTGTTTGTTGTTGGTGGTGTTGAGCACATGGGCCATGTTGGCATGATGCACGGTATTGATCTAAATCCTGAGAATTCTAAGCATATCGCTAAGGCTTCTAACATGATGGGTCTAACCGCTGAAATGCTGGGTAAAATGCACGGTATTTCACGTCAGCAAATGGATGAGTTTGGTGCTCGTTCACATCGCTTAGCGTGGGAAGCCACTCAAGAAGGCCGTTGGAAGAATGAAATCGTTCCTGTTGAAGGTCACGATGCCAATGGTTTTAAAGTACTGTGCGAAATCGATGAAGTTATTCGTCCCGACACTACTGTAGAATCGTTATCTGGCCTACGTCCAGTGTTTGATCCTAAAGGCGGCTCTGTAACAGCGGGTACTTCCTCTGCATTGTCAGATGGAGCGTCAGCAATGTTGCTTATGTCTGCTGAGCGAGCTCAGGCTCTCGGACTAACACCTCGTGCCAAGATTCGTTCGATGGCAGTTGCGGGTTGTGATGCTGCAATTATGGGTTACGGGCCAGTGCCTGCAACTCAGAAAGCGCTTAAGCGTGCCGGACTTTCTATTGAGGACATGGACTATGTCGAGCTAAACGAAGCGTTTGCAGCACAGAGTCTACCTTGTGCTAAAGACCTTAAGCTTACCGACAAGTTTGAAGAAAAAGTGAACCTTAACGGTGGCGCGATTGCACTTGGTCATCCTTTAGGTTGCTCCGGTGCACGTATTACCGGAACATTACTTAATGTAATGGAATCAAAGGGCGGAACACTAGGTCTTGCGACTATGTGTATCGGTCTTGGTCAAGGTATCGCGACAGTTATTGAGCGCGTGTAATCCTCGGCTAGCCTTTTAGGCATAAAAAACCCGGCTTCAACGCCGGGTTTTTTTATGCCTGGATTTTTATCGTCTACGCTTAATAATAAGTCTTTCTTATTGTTATTCAGTGGCCTATCAATCTTATGGAATTACCCTTAACCAGTCGACTTGCGGTTCGACAGGCGATATTGGCGGTAGTTGTCGCCATTGTGTTAGGTGTTGTGTTTAGCGCTATTCAGGTGGGCATTGATTACGTTGCTGAACGAAATGCCGTGGAAGAAGAAATCAAGCAGGTTACCCGCGCGTTTTACGAGCCTAGCAGTCATGCGTCATTCAATTATAGCGAGAAGCTGGCAGACCAAGTTGTTGGTGGTGTGTTCGAATTTTTGCCTATCTATCTCGCGAGTATTCAAGATGAAAATGGGTATGTTATTGCCGGTAAAGAAAGGCCACTCGTTAATAGTCGGTTGCGCTGGTTGGCAGAGGCTATGTTTGGCGATCTTTGTCATATCCGCAGTGAGTTGGTTCATCCGTCACGTAAAACAAACATTGGTCTTCTTGAGATCAAGATGGACCCTGTTGTTATTACTCAGCGTTTCTTGTTGAGAAGCGCAGTAACATTTCTTTCTGGTTTTGCACGTAATGTCATGTTGGCGATTGCCTTGTCATTTCTGTTCTTTTATACCCTTAGTCGCCCGTTAAATCGAATTATTGAACATGTGGTGGCGCTGGATACGGATGTATTAGACCCGGATAGTCTTCGCACAGTGATGACGAAGAAAAAAGACGAGCTTAACCTGTTGGTTGTGAGTATACAGGGGTTCCTTCGGCGCTTAATGGAGTACCGACAGCATAAGAGAGATCTGGCTGATCAAGTGCAGTCTCAGGCGGATTTGCTGTGCATGACAGAAGAATTAACGCGAACAGGCAGTTGGTCTTTCAATTACGATACGGGCGAAGGACGTTTTTCTCAGAATCAGTATCAAGTGCTGGGCATTGACGTTACTGCGAGTGCAAATTTTGACACTTACTTATCGAGAGTGCATGAAGATGATAGGGAAAATATTAGATTACGCTTTTCTTTGCTCGTTGAATCAGGGGAAGCCAGTTTACGGCATGAATATCGTTTGCAAATGGATGACAGGCAAATTAAAAACATTGTCGCGACTGTTCGGGTCTCTAGGGATAATCACACAGGGACGATCAAACTAATTGGTGCGGATCAAGATGTGACGGAGTCACGAGTGATCGAAAACGCCCTTAATCGAACGCAGCGGTTAAATGCAATTGGGAAAATGGCTGGTGGATTGGCTCATGATTTTAATAATTTGTTAGGAATTATTATTGGTAATTTGGATTTTCTAAAAAGTCTAATGCCGGACGATGACAAACGCTTAAAGCAAGTCGATGCATCTTTTCGGGCTGCGAAGAGAGGAGAAGACCTCGTGAATAAATTATTGTCTTTTTCTCGTAATGAAACTCAAATACGGCAGCCGTTGGGGGTGAATGATCTTGTGTTAGGGTTGCAGGAACTGGTCGAGCGTAGTGTTCCACAGAATATTAACGTTAGGTATGTATTAGGGATGGATTTATGGTTTACCAATATTGATGGTGGCGACCTGGGAGATGCACTTTATAACTTGGTGAGTAATGCATGTGATGCGCTGCCTCTTGGTGGCGATATTTCCGTTGTGACGAACAACAAAGTGCTAGGTGAGCGGTATAGGCAAGAACATCCAGATGTGATTCCCGGTGAATATGTTGAGATAAAAGTGAGTGATAACGGAGAGGGGATATCGCAATTAGCCCAGGAGAGAATGTTTGAACCCTTCTATACCACTAAACCCGCTGGTAAGGGGACAGGGCTTGGTTTAAGTATGGTGTATGGTTTTGTGCAGCGCTCAGAGGGCTATATTAACGTAAAGAGTGTTGATCGCGCTGGCGTGGAAGTGTTGAAAGCTCGGGAAACGGGGACTACTTTCTATATTTATTTACCTCGATGCGAAGCGCCAACCTGTGTGCCTGTTATAGAAGAGCAGGTTGGTGACTTGAGTGGCCACGGGCGTATTCTACTGATAGATGATGAGGATGAGTTGCTGGAGACGGCACAGGCGATATTGGAACATGCCGGTTACGAGGTAATGACACTTGCAGATGCCGATAGACTGAGTGTCATCTTGCAATGTGTGGATCCTTTTGATCTTGTGATCAGTGATATCGTGATGCCTGGGTGCATGAGTGGTTATGATGTTCATGCAGCGATAAAGGAACATTGTTCGGAGACCCAGGTTATGCTGACTTCAGGTTACGATGAGGACGCATTGGCTTGGGCGCAGCAAGATGGCAGTGATTTTTTGCCCAAACCTTATACTCAAAAAGATATTTTGACCAAAGTCAAAAAACTGATTCCTTCGGTGGATGAGTCATCGTAAATAGTGTGCACCTTTTCTATCTATTAACGGCTAGCGATTTTGCGAGGTGAGCAATTTGCTCAAGTTCGTGTTCTATTGTTTTTCCGTGGTCGCAAACATCTACAAGCTCAATCATCGCTTTTTGCACCAACTCGATAAAAAAACCTTCTTGATCTTCTGTGAGATCCAATATATGTAGAGAGGACCCCATTTCCAACAGTAAGTTGTCCATAACGGCAACGCTTCTCCGTTCATGCTCCTTAAATTGGGTTTTTACCAAAGGAATTGTTTTACTCAATGATTTCAATACAGACTGGATACCGCTTTGACGCTCAAGATCCATTAGTCTAGCTTCAAACCCTTCAATCACTACCGCCAGGATATCTTTAAGTCTTCCAACTTCGGCGCTGTCTTCGCAAGGCATATTTTTAATGAGTATGGATGCGTGTAAGTCGTTGACCATCAGACGATTGCTAAATTCGAATAACCTACCTTTATTTCGCAGCATATCAAAGAGTTCATCTTCCATAGGGCTGCAGCTGCGATTGTGAGGCCGCATGGAAATGTCCTGGTCGGGAAGCCGTATTTGTATGCAGCAGTTAAGCTGAAAATGTCCGAGAGTTTCGAATACTGAATTGCACAGTGTGAATACGTTATTGCAGCTAAACGATACCTTTAAGAATTGAAGAACTTGGCCATATTGTGACGCCTCTTTCATTGATTCAAAGGCTACACTTTTGGCGTATTCCTGTTGATGGGTGAGGTTTTTCTTGGCTTGTTGATAGCGGCCAATTTTTGCGATTTTACTTTGGAATTCGCCGAGCTGGAAGGGTTTGCTAATATAGTCGTCACCGCCAGCATCATAGCCGGTAATTCTCTCTTCGATGGTGTTCATCCCAGAGACAAATACAATTGAGGTATTGTCTTGGCTGTCGAGCTGCTTAATCGCGCTACACACGTCAAATCCGCTTTTGTCTGGTAGGTTGACGTCAAGCAAGACTAAATCGTGCTCTTTTTCTTTGAAATGTTGGATGGCACTCGCGCCGTCGTATGCAGTGGTGATGTCCCAATCGTTTTCGAGGATATCCCGTACAAACTCAGCGTAATCTTGCTCATCATCCACGATTAATACCGTAGGTTGGTCCATCGTACAGCCTATAACAAATGAGGGTGAGATAAAGGGTTGTTTTTAAGCATAGATCAAACCTATAGGGATAGTTTGCTAGTTTGATTAGGTTTTAGGTTTGTTTGGCGACATTGGGGGAGGGGAGGTATACTTGCTCGCCCAAGGGGTGAGGCGCGAGAATGAGAATTACCAATGAGTAGCCGTTTTTTTTCCACAACTGAATCAGAATTACTGGCGGATATTATTGCCAATCGACGCGATGTTCGAGGCAATCGCTTTGTGTCGGCACCTGTTTCTGAAGAGATCATTGATAAATTGCTTATGGCAGCATTACATTCCCCGTCTGTGGGGTTTTCACAGCCCTGGGAGTTTGTTGTTGTTAGAGATGAAACCATACGGAGTCGTATTTCTGAGAGCTTTCACGAAGAAAATATGAAGGCTTTAGAGCAGTTCCAAGGGGAGAAAGCTGCGCAGTATCAGCGTATGCGGTTAGAAGGGATTAAGGATACTCCGGTTAATATTGCCGTGTTTTATAAGCCTTCTACCGGCCCAGTGTTAGGACAGACGACCATGGACGAGATGGGGCGTTATAGTGTTGTTTGTGCGATCCAGAACTTGTGGTTGATGGCGCGGGCACTTAATGTCGGGGTTGGCTGGGTCAGCATTGTTGACCCTGAAAAAGTGAGAAAAACCCTCGAAATGCCCAAAAATCGCCAGCTTATCGCATATTTGTGTGTTGGCCATGTGGAAGAATTCTTATCACAGCCGGAACTCGAGCAGGTTAAATGGGAAAAGCGAAAACTTCGTCAGGAAGTCGTATTTGACGACAAATACGTGGCCCCTAAACATGATTGATGTGATAGTACTAGGAGGTGGGGCGGCAGGTCTTATGTGCGCCTTAACTGCAGGTCAGCAAGGCCGAAGGGCTGTGGTGCTTGATCATGCCAATAAGGTTGGCAAAAAGATCCTTATGTCAGGCGGAGGGCGGTGTAATTTCACCAATATGTATACCACCCCGGATGACTATTTATCCCAAAACCCTCATTTCTGTAAGTCCGCACTCAGTCGTTATACTCCGTGGGATTTTATCGCGTTGGTAGAAAAGCACAATGTGGCGTATCACGAAAAGAAGCTAGGGCAATTATTTTGTGACAATAAAGCCAGCGATATCCTCGATTTGTTGCTTCTAGAGTGTGAGGACGCAGGGGTAGAAGTGTTGACTCGTTGTAATGTAAAAGGCGTGGAGCGACAGGAGGGGAGCTTTGTCGTAGAAAGTTCGCTGGGCACTATGAAGGCGGAGAGTTTGGTCGTTGCCACAGGAGGGCTATCCATTCCAACCATGGGGGCGACGGGCTTTGGTTATGAGTTAGCAGAGCAGTTTGGCCATAGCCTGCTTGATACTGAAGCGGCTTTGGTGCCGTTCACGCTAAGCAAGCAGCAGTTGCAAGGTTATGATGGACTGTCTGGTATTAGCGCTGACGTGTTAGTTTCTTGTGGTAGTCAATCCTTCAGGGAAAACCTACTGTTTACTCATCGAGGCTTAAGTGGCCCCGCTATTCTACAGATATCGACGTATTGGAAGCCAGGGCAAGCGGTTACGATTAATTGGTTACCCGATATAGATGCGCTTGATTATTTACAGTCGATGCAGGTTGAGCGACCTAAGACAGAGTTAAAAACATTGTTATCTGAGTTTCTTTCCAAGCGTTTGGCGCATCGGTTCTGTGAGTTATATTGTGAGAGTAAGTCAATGCAGCAATATTCGCCTGCTGTTCTTGAAAGTATCGCCAAAAGCCTTTCTGAATTTAGCATTCTTCCCGCAGGAACAGAGGGTTATCGCACAGCAGAAGTGACAATTGGAGGGGTTGATACGAACCAAGTGTCATCAAAAACAATGGAAAGTAAATTGGTGCCCAACCTGTATTTTGTGGGTGAAGTGTTAGATGTAACGGGTCATTTGGGCGGCTTTAATTTTCAATGGGCGTGGGCATCGGGTGTAGCGGCAGGCTTAGTGGCTTAGTCATAGGAAATGGAATGCGCTACAATAACGGTATGTCGTATTGTTTTTTCGTGTAGGGAGTAATAATGAATACTGAAAAAGTGGTCTTTGCATTTTTTATCGTATTAGCACTGACTTTAAATTTTGGTTTTTTCCTTGGGGAAATGACGGTTCCTGACCATCATAATGTGTACGAACTGTTTGCGGCATTAGTGGTTAGTCTTATCGCCACAGTGATGAAATTTGGTGATCGTACGCATATGGGGGCTATTTTACTCGCGACCAGCCTAGTGGCTGATTTGCAGTTAATTATTGCCGCACTGATATGGGGATATGCATCATTGGTGTCTGATCTGGGGATGGATAGTGCTGCTATCGCAAGTGTGGTGTCCTTATCTGGAGGGGCATTGTTGGCGAATCTCCTTTCCGCAGTGTTATTGGCTATTGAAACTGTGATGATCCGTCGATAACTCCTGATGAATTATGTCGCTTTTCTTATTCTGCGGCGTTTACGAACGCCACTTATTGCTTTAATTACGATTTATTCAATCTTGATTCTAGGCTACGTGCTTATCCCAGGGCAGGACGCAGAGGGTAATGTATACCGCATGAGCTTTTTTCATGCTTTCTATTTTGTGAGTTTTATGGGATCCACCATTGGTTTTGGTGAGTTGCCATATGAATTTACGACAGCACAGCGTTTCTGGACTCTCATCGCCATTTACTCTTCAGTTATTGCCTGGATTTACAGCATCGGGGCAGTGGTGGCAATTTTGCGGGATGAAACTTTTCTGCGTTTATTGCAGCGTGGGAGTTTCAGGATACGGATTAGCCGGCAGAAGGATCCTTTTTATATTGTATGTGGGTATGGTCTTACAGGACGTAGCGTCGTTGAAAAGATGATCAATCGTGGGATGCATTGTGTCGTGGTGGATAATGAACCTACTCGGCTTGAAGCGATGGAGCTGGATAGCTTACCTTTTGATGTGCTTGCATTATGTGCAAACGCCTCTGACCCAGATGTGCTGAATGATGCCGGCATAGAGCACCCTTGTTGTGTTGGTGTGGTGTGCTTAACCAATGATGATCACGTTAATCTTTCTATCGCGATCACCAGTAAACTACTAAGACCAGACCGGGTTGTTATCAGTCGTGTCGCTACACAGGATTATGCCAAAAACTTAGCCTCTTTTGGTACTGACCATATCCTGGATCCATTTGAAATATTTGCTGATTATTTGGAAAGTGCGATTCATCAACCCTACCGCCATTTAATCTATGATTGGCTGATTAGCCCGACCCACCGTGAAGTCGCATCGGCCTATACGCAAAAGCAGGGAATGTGGATTATCTGTGGTTATGGTCGGTTTGGAAAGGCGTTAAAAAAGCGCTTTGATACACATGACATGCCTGTAACTATTGTTGAGCCTAATTTGGTGCTTCGACAGTTGGCGAAGGCAGATAATGTGATTGAAGGCGTCGGAACAGAAGCTGATACCTTAGTGGAAGCGGGTGTTAACAAAGCCGTTGGATTGATCGCAGGTACTGCTGACGATGCGAATAACTTGTCTATTGTGATGACCGCCCGTGAGCTTAACCCCTCTTTGGTGATGGTCGCTAGGCAAAATCACCGACTAAATAGTGGGGTTTTTGGTGCGGCGGGTATTGATATGTTAATGGATCCTAGCAATATCGTTTCCAATCATATTACGGCACTACTCAAAACCCCTTTGTTGATTGAATTTTTGGATGCGGCGGCGTTAGAGCAGGAAGCTTGGAGCCAGGCCTTAATTGAACGAATGGAAGGCATTGTCGGAGACATAGAGCTTGATAGTTGGTCGGTAGAGATTACTCAGCAAGGTGCCCTGGCAATTTATAACGAATTGCGTGTGGGTCATGAAGTGAGAATAGAGCATCTTATGATGCATCCTTTTGAGCAGAATAGGTATTTGCAGTGTTTGCCGTTGCTGATTAAGAGGGATGGAAAGTTAATGATGACGCCGGATGGACAGCATGCTCTACGCATTGGTGATCAAATCCTCTTTGGCGGCCTCTCGCGCGCTAAGCCCTGGGTGTATTGGCTGTTGGATAGTGAGACATCATTACGCTATGTGGTATTTGGTGAGCAGGGTGGCGGATACGTCTGGAAGAAGTGGTTTCGCCAATACTTAGGTAGGTAGTCCATAATAGTGAGGTTGAAAGTAGGAAATTGGCCTAAACTGTTCAGATGGGAAAAATAACCGCTTATCAAGTGATTGCCTACAGAATGGAGTTCAGAATTTGGAACAATGCAAGGCGCCAACAATGGAGTTAAGCCGTGCCTTATTGGATCAAATTATCAATGTCTCTCTTGATGGTGTAGTTGTACTTAATCCAACAGCGAAAACCGTGGTGCTTGTAAATAAAGCGGCTCAGGAGCTACTTAATCATCGCTTCTCTAATGATCAGTCAACGCCTTGGCATGAGCTTCCCGACATACTTCGCGAGATGTTTTTGCAATGTTGCGAAGGCGCTACCGGCAGCGCATTCCATGTTAAGACTACGCAATTCCAGGTCGGGAAGAAACATCCTGGTGATGGCGCCATTGAAGCCAGAACACATAACCTGACGGCAGAAGGTCGTACTTACGTGATTGTTGGTTTACGTGTGATTACTGATACTATTGTAATTGGTAACCGTTTAGCGCGCCTTAACCAGATTTATTCGGTGCTCAGTGAAACTAATAAAGTTGTCGCGAACAGTAAAACTCGAACAGATCT
Source organism: Gammaproteobacteria bacterium 45_16_T64 (assembly GCA_002162955.1). Taxonomy (GTDB): domain Bacteria; phylum Pseudomonadota; class Gammaproteobacteria; order Pseudomonadales; family Ketobacteraceae; genus 42-54-T18. The sequence continues at coordinate 166,524 of MABD01000009.1, read as the reverse complement.
ATTTGTCTCTATTTCAAAAATAGCGGTCAGTATTGGCGGGTTTTCCTTAGCTTGGATGGGTATTAAGCATGGTGAGCATATTATTCCAATGGCATCGGAAGGAAACGATGACGGCTATGTGAAATCCATCAAAATATGCCTTGATGACAGTGAACGATCCCGCGGGCCGATAGGTATGTCCGTGAAAAATAACCGTGTGTGTTATGTCAATAGTATCGCTCGAGATCCTAGCTTTGAGCCTTGGCGGGAGGCGGCATTAGCTCGTAATTATCGCTCAATGGCTGCATTGCCAATCCGATTGAATGACTATGTTATTGGCTGTTTTAGTCTGTACTCAAACATCGAAAACTATTTTGACCCTCCAATGTTGGATTTGTTGGAGGATATGTGCCAAGACATTAGTGTTGGGTTGCGACAAATTGATGAGGAGACCAAAAGGGTTGAAATCGAAGATAAGCTACAGCAATTATATCAAGCGATGGAGCACAGCGCGTCAGCAGTAACGATTACGGATAAGCATGGTGTGATTGAATATATCAATCCGCAATTTACCATGCTAACGGGCTATAAAACTGAAGATATTATTGGGTTGACGCCAGAGGAAATGGCAAGCTACAAAGTGACTCAAATGAATTATGTTGATATGCAACAGCACTTAAAACGGGGAAAGGCATGGCGTGGCGAACTTCAAAATATTACCAAATCTGGTGAGGTGTTATGGACCTTGCAGCACGTTGCTCCAATCAAGAACGAGCAAGATGAAATAACACATTTTGTAAGCACTGCGTATGATATTACTGAGCTTAGAGCAGCACAAGAAACCATAGAAAAACTGGCTTATTACGACGAATTGACCGGCTTACCGAATCGACGATTATTTTACGATCGCTTGAATCAAGCACTGAAGAATGCGGAGCGTGAAAAGGGAAAGTTTGCTGTTTGCTACTTGGATTTGGATGGCTTTAAGAATATCAATGATTCTCTCGGTCATGCTAACGGGGATATATTGTTGAAATCTGTGGCACAGAGGATTCGATCGCATGTGCGAGGAAAAGATACTGTAGCGCGTTTAGGTGGCGATGAATTTACCGTTATTGTAGAGAGAATCAATAGTCCGAATGACGTGTCAATGGTGGCCAGACATATTATCGAAGCCTTAGGATTACCCGTAGATATTGCGGAAACCCAGGTAGTGGTGACAACGAGTATTGGTGTTGCGATTTACCCTGACGACGGCGTTGAATTAAATGATTTAACACGTAACGCGGATATGGCGATGTATCACGCCAAAGATAACGGACGAAATAATTGTCAATTCTTTGCGGAGGAAATGAATCGAAAAATACATGATCGTCTGGAACTCGAGTCGCAACTCCGACATGCTATAAAACATGGTGAGTTCGTGCTTCACTATCAACCTCAAATGGATGCAGTAGATGGATCTGTTGTAGGCGTTGAAGCCATCTTGTTGTGGCAAAAAGAACCGGGAAAACTTGTGCCAGCAACGGAATTTATGCCGTTAGCGGAAGAGACGGGGCTGGTTGCGGATATTGGTGAGTGGATGTTGGGTCAGTTATGTATTGATGGCAAAAAGCTTATGGATGGCGCGTATGATAGACTAAAAATAGGTATTGATTTACCTGATTATCAATTTCGCAATTGTGATACCGTACTTGCTCGATTAGAAGAAAGTTGTGCCCGTGAGAATTTTTCGATGTCATCACTACAATTTGAAATCAACGAGAATATTCTAAGCACCGATGTTAAAGACAGCATCGTAAAGTTGCGAAAAATAAGGCGTAAAGGGATAACGATCGCTATTGATAATTTTGGTATGGGCTATTCTTCACTCAGATACTTAAAGCGTTTTCCAGTCGATATTGTAAAGATTGACCAAGCTTTTGTCAGGGATGCGGCAGATGATGAGAATGATGCATCAATTACCTCTGCCATTATTACTATGGCCCACCAGCTGAATTTGCGGGTTGTTGCAGAGGGTGTGGAAAGCCGAAAACACCTGCAATTTTTAGAGCGTTATTGGTGTGACTATTTTCAAGGTGGATATTACTCGGATGTTGCTCCCCTTGATGAGTGTATCGTTTTTATCAATCGTTGGATGGAACAAATTCCTTAAAAAAGTCTACCTTTTCTGTCATATACTCGTTACCTACTGAAACGTTTAAAACCTAGTGGTTTCCCTATCACTGTTTTATGATTTAACTCACCTTATAAAAGTAAAAATAATAAAACTGTCGCTAAAACAATAACTTATATTCGACTGCATGCTGGTTTGCATGATAGGTAGCACCATGACTACATATTTTTCACCTGATATCGCCGATACCTCTGTTAGCTATGTATTGAAAGGGCTGACGATCCTTGATGAGGTTGGTATTAATAGGAATATGGTACTAGAAAATACAGGCATTACCCAAGATGATCTAGGGTGCCCCAATGGACTGATTGCTTCTCGAAAAATTGGGCGTCTTATCAATAACATTGAATCGATGACAGGGTTGCAAGGGGTTGGGTTGTTTTTCGGTTGTCGGTTGGGTATTGCATCCCATGGCATGTTGGGAGTCGCAGCAATCTCCCAAAAGAACTGGAAAGACATTGTTACGTTATTATCAGAATTCTGTCGAAGCCGTTACCACTTACTTCATGTAGAACCCTGTGCGAGAGAGGGGGTGATTGGGGTTCGTTATCGTGTTGATACTGAAGATACAGATTATGCAAAATATATTTCGGAATTGTTTAGTGCAACGTTGTTTCGGAATATTTTGCACTTTTCTGGAATGCAGATGGATGAAATCCAGTTAACTCTAAAGTTTGTTCATTCCGCTCCTGACTATTCGTTGCTCTATGATAATCTATTTGGCATGCGACCAGAATTTGATCAGGAGCATAATGAACTATTGATCAAACAGGAGATGATGTGGACCCACCTCGAATATGAAAATCCCGAAACGTCGATAGTTGCCAAAAAAATATGTAAAGATAGTTTGCCTCCGGAGAATTTGACAACGTATATCACTAAGGTAGATAAGATCATCGAAGAGGGTAATGTAGGTGTGAGCTTTTCTGAAGTGGCGAGGATACTCTGTGTTGGAGAGCGCACGTTGCGTAGAAAATTATCCGATGAAGGGAGTAATTTTAGAGAGATTACCGAGAAAAAGAAACAGTCTTGGGCGAGTGATTATTTACAGGATGGTCGTCTAAGTGTATCTGACGTGGCTAAGAAATTAGGTTTTTATGATACGGCTTCTTTCTGTAAAGCCTTCAAAAAATGGAATGGAATAACCCCAAAAGTCTATCGGGATAATATTCTTAGTCGTTAAGCAGAGAAGATTTCGAATTTTTCTGATTGTGTACGAGAGATAGCCCTGAATGTCGAAGGTGACATTCCTTTCCAGCTTTTGAACGCTTTAGTGAAGTGCGAGGAATCATTAAATTCGAGTAGTGCTGAAATATCTGCAATGGATGTGTCAGTATTTATTAGGTAGTCTGTCGCTTTCTTGTTTTTTATAATATTGATTAGCTCTTGGAATGTGCAGTCAGCTTCTTTGAATTTTCGTCGAAGTGTGCGGGGACTAACAGCTAATAATGTCGATATCATCTGTTGGTCCGCAAGAAATCCTTCTGGTGACTCGAGTAGTAGTTTTACGCGTTTAAATAAGTTGTCTCTGTTGACATCGGGTATTTCATTTAGAAAGTCAGTGAGAAGTGTTTTTGAATTTACGGGGTCGTACTGCGTTAGTGCACAGTTTTTTTCGGATAAAGGTAGGAGTATCTCACAGAACTGGCTGTTGAATGTCGTACTTATCGAATAGTTTTTTGTATAGAGCTGGTGATAATCTGGCTTGGAGTAACTTAAGTTTAGATGAGATTTTTTGTGGCCGAGAGGAAATAGTAAGTCGATTATTCTCAATACCGCTAAACATACAATCTCTATCATCATCGGGAAGTCTTTTCCCAATGGGATAACTTCTTCGAATCGTAAACCAAAGTGTGAATCTGAAAGAATAAGGTCCGCGTGTAGCGCGGGGATTCTGAAGGTCATCAGTTGACTACAAACACGCAGACACTCATATAGGTTCTTTTGTGAAATTGCCGCGATGCCAGCTAAGCCATGGGATGTTATGTTGTACCCTTGCCCCAGAACTAAGCCTAGTTCTGGTAGCGGAGTAAGTTCTTTGATAGCCCGAAAATAAGCCCGAACTTGTTGTAGAGGTAGAAATGAGCTGGACTGAAGCAGCTGCTGCTTGTTAATTCCGTGTGTTTGCATGTGCTCATCGCAGTTTATGCCGAATTGAGTAAGGTGAGCATTGGCATGCAAAACATAGCTGGAAGAAATAAGAAGTACATGGTCACATCGCATGATTTTCTACCTATGATTTGTTATTTTTGTTTTCTATAGGACGTTTTTTATTATACGTCCTACAGGTAGGGAACGGTGTTTTTATATGTTGCTAGATAGTTGAGATATTTTGTGTGTAAGGCAGCTGTTTTGGCTATGTTGATTAGGCAATGGTACTTGTTTTTTGTCTATGGGTTGGACGATTGAAAGGTCTAGGGGCGCTTTCGGGCTCATATAACGCAAAAGACTCAACAACGTGTGATTTCTATTCTTGTTGGTTTGCATAGGCGTCAAAGTCACAAAAATAAGTGTGTATTTCCATACGATCGAAAAAACTTTGTTGTTGGATTTCTATTTTTTCTAGGAGTGTTCCTATTTCTGATATCTCACAGTCAAGTTCGATGATGACGTTACTGTGTTTGATGGTGAGTTTATCATTAACTAATTTTTCGCTGAAAAATTTATCGGAAATATATTTTGCTTGTAGATTGTCCATGCTCTCTCGTTAATCAGGAATAATTAGTTGCTACTTCGCCTATCGGATAGGTAGTAGAAAGTAAGTTGGCGATTATTGAGGGGTACAATATCTAATTGAATCAATAGGGTCTGGCCAAAATGGGCCGAAATATACGGCTAAATTGGACAATGTGAGGTGGGTGGTTTTTTGAGAATAAAAACTGTGGAAGAAGCGGGGGATGGATAAATTATTGATAGTCAAAGTAGATGACTGCATCGGCATTATTTTTGGCCGGACAACCTAAACTTAATATTCCGCTATTTGGAAGAGGGAATTCCTCCATATGTACAAATATTTCGTCGGAGACGGATGCATTGTTTTCTGTGATTGTGATGTATGTCCCGTTCGTGCTTTTATCCCTCAATACTGCTTTTCCCCATCGAGAGGAAATGACAGCGTGGGTTCGTGAAGCTTGTTGGCTATTAATGATTGCATCACAGCTTTTGCTGCGACCGATGGATATGGAGGGTCTTTTTTTATTGATGAGATAGGATGCCCCGTCGTGTTGAAGGCGTAATGCCCATTCTGTCTTCTGTGACATGACTTTTTGTGCAGAAAAGAAACTTGTGAGCTCGCTATCCTCTCCTCTCCAAAGGATTTCATATATATCGGTGAGAGTGTTTTTTCCCTTGATGAGCAGGGGGTCTAATTGTCTAAAATCAAATAGATCTGGGTTCTTTATGGCTTGGTGAAAGGCTCCAGTGCTGATGATTTGCTCTTCTTTTGCTAGGGCGACCATTCTGGCGGCAATATTAACGGTGTCACCAAATACATCATTCTGTTTTATTATGGTGGGGCCGAAGTTTAGTCCAATTCTTACTTGAAGGTCACTGTCCGCTTGCATCAATGATTCTTGGATTGAGCAAGCAGCAGTTGCTGCTAGGTTGGCAAATGGGAAGCAGCATAGGATCTCGTCACCAATATTCTTAACGATAACACCGTGATTTTTTTTAACTAATTGGATCATGCTAGATAGACAGCCTGATATCTGAGACTCCGCTTGATGATCACCGAGTTTGTCATAGAGCAGAGTGCTACCTGCCACATCGGCAAAAAGCACGGCGATACTTGTGTGAGGTGATGAATTCATAACTACCGGCTTTGCGTTGGGTACGTTTTTCACTGTCTGGCTGTGGATTTTTAGCGCTATTGATTCTTGGTTATAAACAGAATCATCGTTATCACGTTATCGACTAGCAGTGATATTTGTTCGTCTGTTAGTCGTCTATTCTTTAACTATATACGAACTATAGCTAAGTATAAGCTTGGGTTCTATTTTGACGCCTTGTTGCTTAGAATATTTAAGTTTGTTCTTGGATAGAAAATAGGAATAGAAAATGCACGAACTGTTGTCTGAAAAAATAAATCAATATTTGTCAGATACTAAAGCTGGAGAGATCGCTGAATTTTTGACTGCGCTAAGTCAAGACTACGAGTCGACAGATTCAGAGCTACGGATGTTAAAGCTAGCGCTAGACGATCAGCAAACAGAGGGGAAGGATTCTCGTCAGCACTTTAATGATCGAATTCATCTGTTAGAGCAAAACGAGAAAGCTTTAAAGAAGACAGTGTCTTTAATTAGTGCGACGTTGGAGGCTTCACAAGAGGGGGTGTTGGTTATTGGTAGTGATAACCAACCTGTTGTATTTAATGATAATTTTATTCAAATGTGGAACCTGAATATTGAATGGATAAATAGTAGCTCCGGCAGAGATATCTACGAAATAGTGAGGGTGCAGTTGAAGAAACCCTCGTTGTTAATCGAACATCTAAAAGAAGTAGAAATACCGGGAAGTGCGGTGCTGAAGGAGTATTTACTCAAGGATGGACGAATTATCGAGAGTTATGTGACTCATCACGAAGATGCTGGAATGGTATGGCGTTTTCGGGATATTACTGAAGCGAAGAAACAAGAGGAAGTTATTCGTTTTCAGGCACATCACGATGCACTGACTAACTTACCGAATCGAACGTTATTTGGGGATCGTTTATCACACGCATTGAGCAAAATACTGCGTACTGATGGAAAGCTGGCGGTGTTTTATTTAGACCTGGATGGGTTTAAGACGATTAATGATAGCCTTGGTCACTTGGTTGGTGATGAATTGTTGATTCAAGTTGCAAAGCGTTTGTCAGATGTTTTGAGGGATGATGACACGGTTGGACGAATGGGGGGGGATGAATTCACCGTACTCTTGGAGGATATTGAGGGGCATGCTGGTGTGGTGCGCCTTGCGGAAAGGGTGATTGAAGTGTTTCGGGCGCCTTTTATGCTTGAAGGTCAGGAGCTGTACATTACGACAAGTATCGGTGTTGCTGTTTATCCAGGTGATGGGAATACAGAGGAGTTACTGCTGCGTAATGCAGACATAGCGATGTACAAAGCTAAAGACCAGGGTAGGAATAACTACCATTTCTTTACCTCCTCTCTGGAGAGATTAGCAAAACACAGACTTTCCTTAGAGACTCAGCTAAGAAATGCCGTGAAGAATGACGAGTTTGAGTTGTATTATCAGCCTGTACTTCATCTTAATAACCGTAAATTGAGTGGGTTTGAAGCATTACTGAGATGGGAGACAGAGGATCAGGGTTTTATTGGCCCAGATATCTTTGTGCCAGTGGCAGAGTCCACGGGTATGATCCTGCCATTAGGTGAGTGGGTCTTGAATACGGCCTGCAGGCAGGCTCGAGTATGGGTTGATATGGGGTTTGACGATATTCGAATTGCTATTAATCTGTCTGCCAAACAATTTCAGCAGGCAAATCTCTTTGATTTAATTATTGCAGCAATAAAAAATGCGGGCATTGGGTTTCACAATGTAGCCTTAGAAATTACAGAGAGCATGGTAATGCAAAACGTCCATGGTTCGATAGGTATTCTTACTCGCTTAAGAGAGGAGGGTATTCGAATATGTATGGATGATTTTGGTACGGGTTATTCTTCGTTGAATTATCTCAAGACGTTACCGGTAGATGTACTTAAGATAGACCGTACTTTTGTGAAAGATGTGACGGAGTCAAAGGATGATCGTGCGATTGCATCGTCAATCATAACGTTGGGGCATAATTTGGATATGAAAATTGTTGCAGAAGGTGTGGAGACTATTGAACAAAGTGATTTCTTGCAGTCCCAGGATTGCGATATGGTGCAAGGCTACTATTTTGGTAAACCGATGCCACCTATTGAGGCAATAAAGCCATATAAAGAGTAGGTGGCATATGAACAGGTTTTTATGCCGAAAAGTGTTTTCTATATTCGGTCGGAGAAAGGTCTACTTCTCGTTTAAATAAGCGTCTAAATGAACTGACGTCGGCATAGCCTACACGGTTTGTAATGTCGTCGATACTCAGGTCTGAGTTTTCCAATAAACGTTTTGCTTCATTGATCCGTAATTTCTGAAGGTATTGTTTTGGTGGTTTGCCTGTGGACTGATTAAAGCGTCGGATGAAGGTTCTTGGACTAACGGCGAGATGGGATGCGAGTTGGTCTAGGTTGATATCTTGATTTAAATTGTCGCTCATCCAAACAATGGCTTGGTGAACGACATCATCCATTTTGTCAATTCGAGTACTTAACGGAATATAGGGTGCCTGCGAAGCTTCCTGTGTGTGAAGTAACAGGGTTTTTGCACACATGTTGGCTATTTCGATGCCTGTATATTTCTCAATGATACTGATGCTTTGATGTAAGTACGAGGTTACTGCGCCGGAACAGAATAAATTTTCATCTTCAGTGACGAGTTTGTTGAGTTTGAGTTTCACCGCCGGGTAATTATTTTTGAAATGATGTGCGAGCCACCAGCTTGTTGTTGCCTCTTTACGATCAAGTAGGCCTGCTTCTGCTAGGATAAACGCTCCACTACAATTAGCCGCGAGGGTTGTATTTTCTTGATGGAGTTGACGCAACCAAGGCCCGATGCTCTTATTGAGTTCGCGTGCACAATCTACAACTTCGCTACCATAAACATGATCCACACCTGGGATGATGCAAATGTCGCTACCATGAACTTCGTTCATGTTGCCATCAACGGGTATGAGTAGACCTGCTGACGTTCTCACTGGTTTGCCATCCTGAGAATACAATTTCCAGCTAAATAATGGCGTGCAGCCTTCACCATTGAGGACACGATTATGTGTGTTGGCTATGTTGTATACGTCCAAAGGGCCGGAAATACCGGATATAAAACAACCATCATAGGCGAAAATAGCCACTGTATAAGTCATAATTACTCTCGTTGCTGGCAATAAAAGCCCGTATATGTCAAAAGTGACGCTTTGTGGCGCAAGAGTCAAGCCCCAATTATCCCAATGAGTGAGAATCAATGTTTCACACCGTGGATTCTTCAATAGATTAATGGAAACAGGGTTGTATGGGACTGGTCACGGAGCATACTTGGCGGGCCCAGCGGTCTATAGAGGAGTGGTTGGGTGAGTTTTCGCAGGGTCAAAGCAGTGAAAGGCGGTAAATAACAGCTAAACTAATATGACCAGTAAATACCTAGAGATGTGAGTGGTGCGGAGTTATTTGCTTAGGTTTAATGTTGGGTTATTGATGGCGGAGACGCGATGTAGTTATCTTGGTGGCTTACTCTGTGCCCTGTTGGTGTGTTTTTTCAATGGAGCGCCTCCAGCGGTAGCGGGCGTTGGTGCTGATGTCGTGTCGTTGACCGCTGAAAGGGTGCCGCTTTCTCTTCGTATTGGTTATTTCGAGGATAAGGAGGGGGGACTCTCGTTAGAGGATGTTCAGCGCAAATTGCCAGAATTTATTGGCGGGCAAGCTAAAGCATTAAATTTTGGATTTTCCTCATCTGCCTATTGGTTCCATGTGCGACTGGTTAATCATCGAAAGCAAAACGCTGATTGGATTCTAGAAACATTATATCCAATCATGGATCGTATTGATGCTTACTGGGTTTATGATGATGGCCGAGTCATACATCAAGTTGCAGGTGACTCTGTTCTTTTTGCACAACGAACAAAGGCGCACTACAACATTAATTTCGGTCTTAAAATGGCGCCTTTGGAAGTGGTGGATATTTATCTGAGAGGACAGACATCTGGCGCTGTTCAAATGCCGTTGGTGTTGTGGGAGGAAGAGGCGTTTAATCGAAAGGCACTGAATGAACAAATTGTTTTTGGTATTTATTATGGGCTTTTGATTGCGATGTTACTGTATAGCGGGTTGATGTATGTTTCTATTCGAGATAATAACTATTTACTGTATATGGGATATATTGCTGGATACGGTTTGTTTCAGTTTTCCTTAAATGGTTTGGCTTTTGAATACTTATGGCCGGAGTTTCCATGGTGGAATAATCGTTCGATTGGTTTTACCATGAGTTTTGGAATGGTGTGGATTTTATTGTTCTCCAGGAGTTTCTTGCTACTCACTGAAAATCTGCCTAGGTTGGAAAAGTTCCTTCGAGGTTTGGTGGGTTTCTTTTGCCTGACGTGCGTTGGTTCCTTATTCCTACCGTATAAATATATTATCCCAGCTGCAACATTTGGTGCATTGGTATTGGCTATATCCTTATTTATCTCTGGGCTGTTGTGTTGGAAAGGCGGCTACAAACCTGCGCGTTATTTTTTTGTGGCTTGGACGATATTTTTATGTGGCATGGCGATGTATGGTCTGAAAACGTTTGGGATTTTCCCTTCTCTATTTATTACTGAGTATGCTATTCAAATTGGCTCAGCATTAGAAGTTATTTTGCTTTCGTTGGCACTGGCCGATCGTTTTCGTCTTATTATGATCGAAAATGATGAGATGCATCTGGAAATTAATCAGCAGTTGCAGGAAAGCGTTTATGAGCGCACTAAGGAGTTGGAACGAAAAACCAGTGAGGCGTTGGAAGCGAAGGAAAGTGCGCTTTGTCATCAGCAAGAAGCAGAGAAAGCTTCAATGGCAAAAAGTGAGTTTTTAGCGACGATGAGCCATGAAATTCGTACCCCAATGAACGGCGTATTAGGTATGCTCGAGTTACTTAGGGGGACGCCGTTAGCGCATGATCAAACGGAATACGTGAATACCATATTTCATTCAGGTGAAGCGTTGTTACGGGTAATTAATGACATATTGGATTATTCCAAAATAGAAGCAGGGCATTTGGAAGTAGAAAAAGTGGGGTTTAATGTACAGAGCGTGATTGATGATTGTGTCTCTGTGTTTGCTTTTCGATCCACTGAAACCGGGGTTGATTTATTTACCCTTGTCGCCGAGGACTTTCCTGAAGTTGTGAAAGGAGACCCGACACGGATTAAACAGATCATTATCAATTTCTTAAGCAATGCCTTCAAATTCACTGAGAAAGGTGAAATTGTGTTGAATGCGATGGTTGAAGAGCAGTTTGACGATGGGAGGTCCCTTATACGAATTGAAGTGGTTGATACGGGTGTTGGCCTTTCTGATAAACAAAAAAGTAAGTTATTTAGGTCTTTTTCACAAGCAGACTCATCGATTACACGTAAATATGGTGGTACTGGCCTGGGGTTGGCAATATGCAAGAAACTCTCTGAGTTGATGGGAGGAGAGGTTGGGGTCGATAGTGAAGAAGGTGAGGGAGCTTGTTTTTGGGCGACGGTTATGTTGGAGCCCGCGTCAGCGCAAGACAACGAATCCCTCGCGGACCATTTTCCATCGATAGCAGGGCGGTCGGTATTAATTATTGACGATTGCCCAACTTTTAATAGAGTCACTAAGAGTATTGTTGAGCGATGGGGAATGGATGTGTGCGTTACAACGACAGCGGCAGGGGCAAGAAAGGAGCTGTCAGGGTTGGAGGATACAGAGAGGAACAAAGGGCTGTTTGATATTGTATTGGTGGATCTTAATTTGCCTGATGCGAATGGCATCGAACTCATTAAGGAATTGAACGGACATCCAGGGTTACAGCGAGCCCGTTTTATGTTGATTTCGGCGGCTCGAGCCGTATCAGCGAAAGACTTGGTTCAAGATAGGTTAGTGCAATTAGTGCTCGAAAAGCCGGTGACGACTCACCATCTGCATAAAAGTTTTGTTACTAGTCTTGGTGTATCTTGGAGTGAGGCGCAGAAGGGTGCTCATCGGGAAGGTGATAATGCACTTATCGATTTAAGGGTGCTAGTGGCTGAGGATAACCCTGTTAATCAAGTGGTCATACGAGGCTTGCTAAAGAAAATTGGGATCATGGCTTCAATGGTTGGGGACGGCTTGGAGGCGGTGAAAGCAGTGCAGGAAGGTCAACAGGCTTTTAATGTGATCCTGATGGACTGTGAGATGCCGGTCATGGATGGCTATACTGCCACTGAGGAGATTCGACGGTTGCAGCGCGAGGGCAAAACCGCCACCTATACTCGCATCGTTGCCCTTAGCGCTCATGCATTAAAAGAATATGAAGCGAAGGGGTTGGCATCAGGCATGGATGAGTATTTAGCGAAGCCAATAGATATGGCGCGACTTACCGGTTTGCTGTCCAATATTGCCGATGAGCATCGAGCGCAGGGTGTTCTGTGAATATACCCCCTTATTTTTTGCATGCCGAATAGGTATCCTTGCCTACCCTAATGTATTCGGTGAGTGGATGTATAATGAGCGATTCTCGCGGTTTTAAAATGCTTAAACGCTTCTTTGTTGGTGTGCTAACGGTCGCTGCTGTGATCACAATGTTATTGCTAATACTACCTGAGCTTATCAAGGCTGGGGCTATTTATGGGCTGAAAAAAGCCGGAGCTGATGAAGTCACTATCGAGGATGTAGACCTTAACCTTTTTGCTGGAACCGCCAGTATTGTCGGAGTAGAGGTAGGTTCTGAGGGGGTGCCAGAGTTTGAATTGTCATCATTAATGGTTGAAGTTCAATTACTACCCTTACTGGATAGAAGAGTCGAGTTGGATTCTATTATTCTTTCAGGCATGAATATTCATGTGAAAGAAAGTCATGGGGGTTGGCATGTGGTGGTACCTATTCCGCCAGCGGAATCTAGTGGTGAGGAGACTGCGGACGATGTTGTTGAAACTCCCTGGGGTATAGGCCTTCATCGCGTGATTTTGGAACGTGTGGATGTAAGTGTTGATGCCGTTGGTGTGGTGTCTAGCGCATCAATTGAGAAGCTTGAGCTTTCGGATCTGCAAAGCTGGGCGCCGTCGAGTACAAGTGCAATCTCGGTTATTGGTAGCATCAATGGCTCGCCAATTGATATCAATGTGAATGCACAGCCATTTGCGAAAATACCGACTGCCAAAACGCATATTATTATGGATAGGCTTAGCTTGGCGCCATTAGCTCCCTTTGTTAAGGAGTTTATTCCTGGTTATAAGGGTGCTATTAGTATGGATACCTATATTCACGTCGCGGTGAGTGATAATGGCGATATGGAGCTTACCCAAACAGGGAAAGTGAGCGTGGACCTGGATGGGCTAGAGCATCCCGCGATAAGCATTGGGAAGGCTGATGTGGCATGGGATGGAACTGTGCGAGTAGAAGTTCCGCTAGGCGAGGAGCCGTTAATTAAGGCGAGTGGGAAGCTAACGAGTACGACGTTAAGCGCAGAATTGGTGCAAGCCCAATTAGCGTTAAGCCATCGGGGTATTGCTTGGGAGGGGGAGTCAAGTATCGACCTTGATGATGTGGAGCAGAGCTTACAGGTTTCAGGTTCATTGAGTATAGAAGACGTAATGGTTGAAGATAGAGAGCTTGCTCTGTCGCCATTGCAGTTTACACAGTTTCAGCTTCAAGGACTCACAGTGCAAGGGGGGGCTGATCTGGCAATAGGTAGTGTGAGCCTTAAGCAGGCACAGTTGTTAGTCTCTGGAGCAGAAGAAAAGAAAGAGTCAGTGTTAGCTTTTGCTGAAATTCAGGTATCGAATAGTTCTCTTAAAAATCAGGATACACTTTTTATTGGTGATGTATTGGTTAGCGGCGTTAACGCTAAATTGACGCTGCTTGAGGGCGGAAAGCTTGAAAAGGTGAATGACTATATCGATACTCTGACCGCACGTTTTAGTGTTGAGTCATCTGGTAGTGAGGTTGCAGGGGGTAATGCTGATGTTGAGCAAGCTCTTCAATATGCGGTGAATAGAATTCGGTTAGACAGCAATAATCGGATCTATGTTACCGATACTACGATTGCCCCCCATTATCGAGAGCAGGTATTTATTGATGCCTTAGAGGTGGGTCGGTTGGATTCCAATGCACCTAACGAGTTGACTGCTGTTGATGCCGTGGTGCGAATAGGGGAGTTTTCGACAATTGATGTTAAGGGGCAGTTAACGCCGCTTGCTGGGGTGGAAACGATAGACGGAGAGATAACGCTCAAGGTAACAGGGTTGGATCTTACTGCGTTCTCCGCTTATGTGGAGAGTGCATCGGGCTACGCAATTGGTACTGGCCAGTTTAATCTTGATACTGTGGCAACGGTTAAATCTGGCGAAGTGCATGCGGACAATAAGGTGTTGCTCAAGCAGCTGATTTTGACGCCACAAGATGAGGCGTTAATCGCAAGTGTGTCGAAGCAATTAACAATGCCAGTTGGGGTTTCGTTGGGGCTGTTGAAAGACTCTGATGGCAATATAGAGCTCTCTATTCCACTTGATGGAGACTTGAATGATCCAAGTGTCAGTATTTCGAGTGTTGTCCAGTTGGCGTTTGTGCAAGCGATGAAGAAGGGCTCGTTGAGTTATTTGAAATATGCCATTCAGCCATATGGAGCGATCCTGTTGGTGGGGGAGCAGGTTGGTGAAATGGTAATGGAAATTAAGCTTGCGCCCTTGCGGTTTGAGGAAGGGCTGCTTGTAATTACGGCAGAAGATCAGCAATATTTGCCCAAATTGGTGACATTCCTTAATAACAGGCCTGCAGTGTCATTGAAAGTGTGTCCTATCGTTACCCCTGCGGATCTATTGGAGGGGGAAAGAAACGAGATGAATGATAGATTAATAGCGTTGGCGTCAGGTCGGTTATCGGCGATAAAGCAAAAGCTTGTGGCGGAGCATCATATTGCCCCCGAGCGCGTTCTCCTGTGTCGAGCCGTCTTTGGTGAGGGAACGCCAAGAGTCGAGCTTGAGTTGTGATCAATGCCTTCTTGCGATCTAGCTTGTGCCATCTATGCTTTGGGATAGGTGGTAAATTAAGGGGAGTCACTGTTGAAGGTATTGTTGCTTGCTTCTGCTGCGTCAAGGCAGCAGATAGAGCCCATTTTTAGTGAACTGGAAACATTTTGTAAGTTAAAAATGGATTGGTTAACTCCGGCTAGGCAACAAAAGCTGGCTTCGGTCGTTGATGGAGTACCACTCGCGCGCTATGACCGTATACTCATGTGGCTACCGTTTGATTGCCTCTATTCTCAAATTAACACCCTTAGAAAGATCCCTCAGTTGATTGTTTTTGATT
Source organism: Gammaproteobacteria bacterium 45_16_T64 (assembly GCA_002162955.1). Lineage (GTDB taxonomy): Bacteria > Pseudomonadota > Gammaproteobacteria > Pseudomonadales > Ketobacteraceae > 42-54-T18. The sequence continues at coordinate 151,284 of MABD01000009.1, read as the reverse complement.
ACACCTATCATGAGTATCATGCTAGAGATAGAGAGGTGGCTTCTCGTAGGGATAAGCTCACAAAGGCTCTTCCATGGGCTCGCTTTGTGGTGTTTGGGTTAGACAGAAAAGAGCGTCTAAGCAAAAGTGGGGTGGATGTCGAAAGCATTCCGCCTTTTTTAGGGTTGTCATTGGCTTCGAAAGAGGGCAGCTCTTTACTGCCTGTTAGTGAATTTAAATGTAAAACAATCGGTGTTTGTTTGCTGGGTGATATGGAGCAGACCACCAATAAGCGGCATCGAGAAATTCTATTTGAAATTCGTCGAGAGTTAAAGATTCATGTTATTGGAGGTGACGAGTCGGTTAACCAGAAGCGACAAGTGCTAGATAAAAGCGTGATGTGTGTGGTGGACGACCTTCCGTATGGAGGGCTGCGGGGGCAGTCCCTGGATGCTTTTGCGGCAGGGTGCGTAGTATTGCTATGGCCACCAAATGCGCTTGAATGTGGCGAGCTTGGTTTGGTTGATATGGAGAATGTGGCGTTGGTGGATTCGAAAGAGTCGTTAGTAGCGAAGGTGAATTTTCTAAAGCGCCATAAAGACCAAGCTCAAGCGATTGCGATTGCCGGTCAGGCCTGGGTTGCTGCTCTGGATGCAAAGGTTATTGGAGCGCTAATGAATTGTATTGAGGCGAAGCTGGGGAAATATACTGGCGATAACGCATGGAGCAGTTTGAAGTATTTGTTCTATCGTTGACTTTTGAACACAGTTTACTAATATTGGCGCCAAATTGACTTTTGAGCACGTAGTTCTATGGTAAATATTGCCAGTACAGAGAAGATCGCACGCCGCCGTGAGGATATCTTGCAGGCCGCGATTACTGTGTTTGCAGATAAAGGTTACCATTCCGCGAGTATCGCTGATATGGCTGCAATACTGCAGATAGGGCATGGGACCATATACCGTTATTATAAGAATAAAAAAGCGCTGTTTGATGCAGTGATCAACAGTATTTTGCAAAATTTGGCGACCGTGGTTCAAGATGAGCCACCCACCACTGATAGTTTGTTGGAGTACAAAGGGCAGATTGTTCGGATTTCTGATCGGCTGATCGCAATTTTTCAAACTGATCGCCGTATTGCCCGGATCGCGCTATATGAAACAATCGATGGTAACAATGATGCGGCAGATCGAGTGACCGCGTCTTTTTCTTTGTTTGCGCGATTTATTCAGGAATATATGCGAAACGGTGTGGAGAAGGGTTTTTTGCGCAAAAATATGGACCAGGAAATTGCAGCACGCATAGTGACATCAATGATTTTTGAAACTGTTAAGGCTGCAACTGTCGAGGAGAGCTCGGAATTATTGATTGCGCGTTGGCGCGATGAAATTATTCAAATCATGATTGGTGGATTGGGTGCCTAATACGGCTGACATTAGCTGATTGAGTTGATCTGAATCTGTTTTTTTCCAAGAGTCGTGGTGTGATGTTGTATCGGTGAGGTACTTGATTTTTTCGTAGTCTGTAGCTGACGATGTATGTAGTACGCTTAAGTGGGGCTGTGACGTGAGTTCGAGCGGTCCGCGATCCAACCATAAGGCTAGCAAGTCTATAAGTGGGGCTTTAGCAAAGATGTTGGCGCTTAGCGCTAGAGTCACACCTGCTTCCAAAACCTGTGCTCTTATCCTGGGGTGAAATTTCTCTATTTTTTCAGGAGAGCTTTCCCAGAAACTAATTTCGCAGCGTTTTGCAAGGGTGTGGATGCATAGAGGGGGTAGGTTTGTGTGGCTCAGTGTTTTTATAAGGTTGTGTTCGCGTGCAGGAGTATTTACAGCCCTCGTATTTTTCTGCTTTATCCATTGTTTGTTCGTTGTTTGAAAATACAGTGTGCTGCAAGGAGCTAAGGCGGTGTTGAATTCACTGAGTTCTTGGTTGTTGATCAGTGCCTCAAAGACAGAGGTTTCATAAAAGCGAAGCATAAAGTGCTGGTCTGTATTGTCTTGGGTTTGATGGAAAAGTAATTTTTGCCAGTGTGAAAGAGATGCTTCTATTGTCAGAGGTGAAAAGTAGAAAAAACCTAAACCTAATCCCGCGGTATAAAACCATTCGATAAATGCCAGTGAAGTTAAGTTTATGCAAACAATGTAAGGGGAGCATTGGAGCTCATCTTCTAGGTGGGTATTGATAAATAACGGCAAATACTCAGGGGCATCATCGAGAAGAAAGTAGGTGGAAACTATTTCCGGTAAGCCATCAAAAATAAGATAGAGGTGGTGCTTAGGGAAAAGCTGCTGATCGCGTGCAAGTTGGTAGTGCAGCTTTTCCAGGGAGTCGACAACCACAATGCTATCGACGGCGTATGCAGTGCTGGATGTCTTGCTGTAAATGATTTGGGACCAAGTCCATCATGACCTTGCGTGCGTTAAGTAGCATGATGCGAACGTTAGTTGCGCTGTGCCCTGTTTTTTCTGCGATCTCACTTGTTGTTAGGCCATCACAAATAGTATATCGCAAGTGTTTGTACTGAAGAGGAGTCAAGTAGGAGCGAATAACTTCCATTTTGAGGGACAGTTGATTGTCAAAATGATTTTGCTCTTCTTCTTGCTCGTTCCAAAATGGAGTGCTGCTTTCTGCCGCATAAAATGCGGTGGCTTGTGGCTCGCTACTGGATGAGTGCGTGAGATCTTCTGGGCAGTCTGTCCATTCATCCCCGTCTACAGGGTCTGTGGCTGCATTCAGTGTTACATAGCTAGGGTATTCTTTAATAAGAGCTTCTACCATGCGAGTGGCAGATATCATCTTTAGAGTACCAAGCATTATCTGGTTTCTGCGTTCCCCAATAGCATTCTTGTTCTTCTCATGAATAGAAAGAAGTGGGCGGTAACCTACATCACAAAACAATCCCATAAGTGAATCGCGGGTATCAGATGGAAGGTGTTGAATACCAATTTTCTTGATCAAACCAGAACAGTAGCGATTAAAGTTTGCAGCTATGAAGGTGTAAATATCGAGTTCTTCCCATTCCTGCTGGGTAAGCGTGGAAAGGTCTCTATAGCGATTAATGTTCTGGTTCATTGTTAGTTCCCTTTGTCGGCATCACAATCAAAAACGCCCGTGTTTTTGATTCTGCTGAGTAGTACTCGGTGATGCGTTTAAACAAAAATAATGTATTGAATTAGCATTAAATGTTTATTCCATTTAGTTACTAACTTGGGGCGTACGATAACAGTCTGATAGATCTATATCAATACGGATTTACACAATTGAGCAATATCTCACACGATTTTGGATAGATTGAGGGCAATGTCTTACAAACAATCTAAATGAACCGATAATATTAAAAATTATCGTTATTTTTTATATTTTTTTTAAAAATACTTTTGTCATTAGTGTCTTAATATTTGTTAGTACCATCATTAATTTTTGGTTGTGCAGAAAGTTGCGCACTTTTGAGGTGTTGTACCGTTTGTCGGTAGGATGGAACCGCTGAGTAGAGTTAGGCTTTTGAGAAGCGACGAAAAGCTCGGACAAGTGAGGTCCTGGCCTGGACGCTTTTTGTGGCCTGTGTCTCATTTAAGAAACGTTGTAGGAAAAAATCACTCGTTGCGGAGCAGGAATTAAGATAGCTAATAATACTTCCAGTGATGAGAAAATCATTCGGTGTCTTGAGCGTAAGATTCTCTAGCATTTGTATTAAAGGCTTATGTTCTTCGTGAAAAAATAGAGAGATGGAGTTTCCTGTGGTTGTTATAGGGCTTTGGCAGTCGTTTTTTTTCAAGCCAATGTGGTTGTTATAAAATCGAGTAAATCGCTGATAGAAAATAACCCTTTGGTTTAAATGGTTTAAGTCCGGTGGGCTAAATGCACTGATGCGAGATGTTTTTCGCGTGGAATCTCCTAACCTTAGTGCACCACCAATTGTTTCCATAAGGGATAATGATAGGTTAATGGCTTTGTGTTCTTCTCTGGGTGCTAAGGAAAGCCAATGAATGAGTTTTGTTCTTAATTCTTTTGACTTCTTTAGTTCAACTTCTCTTATGAGGGTAAGGTAGTAGTAATTGCTTATGGGCCATCTAAGACTATCGTTAAATTTTCGATTGCTTTCATCTAAAATTTCTAAATTGATGAATGTTTTGTTGTTGATAGAATGTAAAATAATTTCTTCTTCGGCTAATGATTTGGTTTCTGGCGTTGGAAAGTTAACGGCGTTGCCTAACGTCGGTTTGTGACCTTTTGCGAGTAAGGGTTTAAGGTCTCTGATGGCGTTGCGGAAATTGGTGCTGTGTTTCTTGTTTATAGTGGCAAGTAGGGAAAGGGCGCTTTCGAAAATTGAGTCGTTGTCGGTCAAGTAGGCTTCGAACGCTATTTCCATGAGAAGCGCAGTGTTTTCGGATGAAGCGTTCGGTTGTATCGCTCCCAAGGTTTCAGAAAGTATACATTCGACACTGGCAACTTGATCACACTTTTGCGAGCTCGCCAGTGATAGAGGGCTCGCAAATAATGTTAGCAATATGGGTAATAGAAGCGTGTTCCGTAAACTCAAAATAAAGATCCAGGGGGTGGCTATTATTGCAATGGGGCTGGAAGTGGGGCTTGGGCGCTATGCAATGTGGGAAAACCTTCCTTATCCAGCCAAAGTAGGGCCTTGTCTCTGAAGGGGGCTTTGAGTTCGTATTCCATAAATTCAGGTGGGTGCGGGATCGCTTCCGTGGAATTGATCATCTGGTGGCAGCACTCATGATAAATCAAGTAACGTAATACGAACATCGGCACTTCGCGCTCATGTAAGTGCGGGTGGATGGCAATCACTCTTGACTCTGGGTAGTAACACGCTGCTGGGGACATCATTTCAGTCACAAAATGCTGGTTGTAAGCTCTAGCGTAGACTTGCCAATCAGTGTTCTGATTGCGCTTTAGCATATGGCATACGAGAAGCTCTGAGTCACCATGACCTTTATCCGCTAAGGGGGTTAATAGCGCGAGAGCTTTTTGAATGTGACCGCTTTCAATGGCTTTGGTGGCTTGCTCAAACTCAATTTGTTCTGTGGCGTTGAGTTCTAGGCTGGGCGTGCCCTTGTTAATGGATACTAAGCCTTTAGGGACCTGCCAAATAATTGAGGCAGAAATGGCATTTCCAAAGTAGCGCTGATTGATGACATCAAATGAATTGTGCAATCTTGAAAGGTCTAGCGAATCGCTAGATGTGACATTGGCCCCTACGGGGGAGTTGTCTACGAGTGTGCAAATGGTGTCGTTCATGAAAACCTATCCATTGGTTTACTAGTCTGTTGCTAATTGCCTTATAAATAACTTGCAGGGATTCTAATGGATGTAGAGTGCGAAACAAGTGACTTATTACCACTTTTTATATCGATTTGAGTCTTGCAAAAAAGAATGGTCAATGTCTCACAGTGGAATTGGGTTATATCCACCACTGAAAGCTAACCGAGATAGGTTTTGGGGGGAGGAGGGATTAGCGGCGGTAATTGCCGGGGGTTGTGCCTGTCCATTTTTTAAACGCTCGGTGAAAGGTGCTAGGCTCAGAAAAGCCTAAACGTAGGGCAATATCATTAATAGGTAAATTGCTATTGCATAGAAAATTAATGGCGCTGTCCTGTCGTAATTGATCTTTTATTTCTTGGTAGGACGTGTTTTCTTTCTTTAGCTTTCGGCGGACTGTTTGAGTCGTTGTATTCAGGGCGTTAGCAATCTGCTCCAAAGAGGGGGGAGTAGTATATAAAGATTCGGCCAATACAACCCGGATTTGCGAGGTAAGGCTGTTCCCGTTGCTGGGGATTACCATCAGGTTGCTGGGAGCTCCTTTTAAGAAATGAGATAGGGTCTCCTTAGTTTGAACAACGGGCTTGTTCAGTAGTGCGTTTGAGAATGCGATAGCATCAATATCACCAGAATAGTGAATGGGGCAGCGATAGAGCCTGTTATGCTCTTCGTGATGATCTGGTTTGGTGAAGGTGTAGGTTACGTGATGTAGAGGGATGTGTTGATTGATGAGCCAACTGAAAAAACGATGCAATAAGACCAAGCCGCAGTCTTTAGTGATGTGTAATGGGTCCGTGCTGGGGTTGTCGAAGTGTATGGAAAGGTAGGCAAGATCTTCGTCTGAGGAGAGCTGGTAGTATATGTCACCCCATAGCAACTTGTAGAATTGCAGGGATCGTAATATGCCTTGGCGTAAGGTTTGTTCGTGAATAGCTAGATGGCACATGAGGTTAAAGCACCCAACTCTAGAGCGAGCAATACCACCTTGCATTAGAAGCTCGTCATCTAGTTGCTCAGCGATGTAACGGGTGAGCTTTTCGTAACGTAACGCTGATATGCGGGCCTGTGGTTTTTTCAGTAAATTTAGCTGTAATCCCGCTTGTTCTAAGCAGTCTTCGACGTTAAGCCCGGCGGCTTCAGCGTTTTGACAGGCAGCGTGGACATAGTGCATGCATACGGTGTTAGGTGATTTACTTTGCTGAAGGTCGTTTTTATCTGTCGTCGTCATAATAATGGTCAACTAAAATGAAAGCTTTGGTCATTGGTCTCGTTACACTACTTGATTAATCTTGGCTGATAAACAACATGGGAGTACAAATCGTAAACCCAATACATGAGGATTGACTATGGCTGGACCACTTACATCATTGAAAGTACTGGATTTTTCGACTTTACTACCCGGGCCATTTGGCACAATGGTGTTGGCTGATATGGGAGCTGAAGTGGTTCGTGTTGAGTCTCCAACGCGCCCAGATATGGTGAGAATGTTACCCCCCCAAGATAAAGGGGTTTCGGCTGCTCATGCGTATTTAAATCGGTCGAAAAAATCAATAGCATTAGACTTAAAGAAGGCCGAAGCCGTCGACGCTGTGAAATCACTAATTAAGGAATTTGATATTGTTGTTGAGCAATTTCGCCCGGGTGTAATGGACCGTTTGGGGGTGGGGTATGAGGCGCTAAAGGAAGTGAATCCCGATATTATATATTGCTCTATTACAGGGTATGGTCAGACAGGCCCATATAAGAATCGAGCCGGTCATGACATGAATTATTTGTCGATCGCAGGGGTAACGGGGTACAACGGTCGTAAGTCCACGGGACCAGCGCCAATGGGAGTGCAGGTGGCAGATGTTGCGGGCGGGTCATATCATGGCGTCATGGGCATATTGGCGGCGGTAATCCATCGGCAGCAAGGTGGAGGAGGTCAATATATTGATATCAGTATGACGGATGCAGCGTTTTCTATGCATGCGCTTACCGCACCCCCTGCGTTGGTTGGTGATATGGAACCAGCGTTAGAGGCAACGCAGCTTAATGGTGGGACGTTTTATGATTGCTATGAGACGAGTGATGGGCGTTATTTTTCTGCTGGAGGCTTAGAGCCTCAATTTTTTGCGCAGTTTTGTACGGGATTAGGCCATCCAGAGTGGTCGGGGCGAGGCCTAGTGATGGTTCCTGATATGGTGGCGGAGCTGAAAGCCGACATAGCCGGTGTGATGAAAACCAAAACCTATGATGAATGGTCTGAGGTGTTCGCTGCCCTGGATTCTTGTACGGAACCTGTATTGAGCTTTTCTGAAGCCTGTGAGCACCCTCAAATAGTGGCAAGAGAGTTGTTGGTTGATGTGCCAACCGGTGATGGCGAGAGTCAGCGCCAAATAGCTTCACCGATAAAATTCTCAGAAACCCCGGCACAATATCGAGGTATTGGTGCCAAGCTTGGTGAGCATACCGGTGAAGTGCTGCGAAGTGTCGGGTTTACTGAGCAGGACGTCGAGGTCTTGAAAAAATTGGGTGCGGCGATGTAGTTTGTTATCTTCAATGCACGTTATTTTTGATGGTTGGCCTGATTTACCCAGTTATTTTCAGTGCCCTTATGGAAAAATCAGGCTAGCATAGATCTCAGTGATTGGAAAAACACTGAGATCTATGTCGAGGGGAGTTATGAGCACAGTAAGCGTAAGGGGAGTGGTGGGGTTTTTGTTGAGTTTTTCGCTGATTGCTTGCCAATCAGGCAATGTGGGAGGGGGGGCAAATAACGCCGGGGTCAAATCGCCAAAGACTTTGCAAAGTAAGGTTGTTATTGCGACAAGCGAGGCGGGGGTACAGTCTGCAATGGATAGTAGCCAGGAAGATGAGCTTCTTACGCAGGGAGAGTTGGATGCACAATCGGCCTTTGATCGAGGTGATAAACGATTGATTGGTGTACAGACTAGAGGGGTGTCTATACCTGGTGTCCAAGAGTCTGTGATTTCAAAAGTAAGAGTGCTCTATGGGATATCATTACGCCCAGTTACGGATGTTATTAAGAGCGAGGATGATAGGAATACCTTAACCGAGGTTTTCCAGTATGTAAGGCAGTACAACGGTAAAATGGCAGAATTACTCGCGGACGAATTATGAAAAAGCCCCTTTGACCACGAGTCAAAGGGGCTTTTTTTCTTTTTCAAAAACGTAGATTTAAAACGCGATGCCAGAAGCAGGGATGAGGCCTTCTATAACCACCGTAAATACACCAGTTGTTTCGGTGATGGTGACATCCAGTTTGTTGTCAGTGAAACCTGAGAGTAGTGGGAGTTGATTTATCTCCTTAGCTACATTGCTAGCATCAGTGATATTCGCTTGTAGATCACAGCCGTTGGTTCGCTCGAGTTGGATGCGAGTATCGCTAATAATGTCAGTTCGTATTTCATCAGCAGCGTTGAGGCTATCGATATCGAAGGGTAAGTCATTGATCGTTATGTCGATACAGCTTGTAGAGCCTTCAGATTCTAGTAGTGCGAGATTAAATATGCTGTCGTCATAAAATGTTAGGGAAACATCATCTGTCGAAACGCTGTAGGTGGTTAGTCCGTTGGATGCGGTTTCAGTAGAGGTGAACTCATTGTTGCTTTCCCAGTTGATGGGGGTGGTTGAGTTGCTGGTGACTGTTGCTGAGTATATGTTCGCTTCATTTGGGCCGGTGATATTGACGGTTGAAGGGGCAACAATAGTGATGGAGGCAGTTGCATTGTTTGAGTCAAACTCTCCATCGTTAGCTTTTATTATGAAGCTGTCTACGCCGGTTTCGTTATTGTCTGCTGTGTATGTATAGTTTTCACCGTCTAAAGATAGTGCTCCGAGGCTTGGAGAAGTGACGACAATAAAGCTCAACTCATCTCCGTTGACATCACTGGACGAGAAGGTACCAGTCGCGGATGCTCCGCTTGTTATTAGAAAGCTAAAGTCCTCCACCGTTGGCGCTGTTGTTTCCGTTATGGATATTGCGCCTTCATTGATGCTAAAGAATATGTTGTCGGAGCATTTTATTTTTATACGTCCTGTATTTATTGTTGTGTTGGGGAAGGTTATTGACTCAGAACCATCATTGGGCGTGGCTGTTAAAATAGTAATGCCAAACGAATTTCCGTTGTCTGACGAAAGTAATATATCAACATTAGCACAACTTACGGGGCTAATCGTTGTGTCGGCAACATTCCATGTCACAGTATCTGTATCATTTCCGTTCCAGTTACTGTTTGATATTTGAGATGTGATAGCAAAGGGGCCTGAATTTGTGGTTACGTTCAACTCTGTGTCAGCAGAGGTAACACCGCCGTTATCATCTCTGACAGTGAGTCGAAACGTTAAAGTTCTATCAGTTGAAGGGAGTGTTTCTCCCTTGGGTACGCTTTCATTGGCAATTAGGCTACTCAGCGAAGGGAATGTACGAGTAGGGTTAGTGCTGGGTGAATATGCTCGAAATATTGGACTAGACCCGTTGTCAGTGCCTAATGTGATACTATCGCCTAGATCATACTGTTCCCAATTATAGGTTAGGGTGTCGCCATCATCGTCAGCGCCCGATGCTGTAAGTTCGAATGGAGTTTGTTGGGGGATTGTATAGCCGTTACCAGCGTTAGCTGTGGGCAGTTGGTTGTTACTGTTTGTATGCGTACCACAACTACTTCCAAAACTACCGACAAAATTAGCTATTTCTTCTAAGCTCTTTGCATGAAAATTGTCATGGCTGTTTTCGTCAATATTATCTATTCCACAGATGCCAGCATAGCTCATGATGGTGGTTCCGCTGCCTGGTTCGTACGCCGCGGATGAGGCCCTGTTGCCGCCGCAGGAACCGTTGCTACTATTAAAAGTGTGGTTCGCACCAAGTTGATGCCCAATTTCATGGGCGACATAATCTACCCAAAATGCGTCGGCCGTTGGGCTGCTGCTCCCTGTTACACCTTCTGCTTTGTCCGAAGAGCAGGGTGCTTGTAGCTGCGCGATTCCACCACCGCCTGTGCTGAATACATGTCCTAGGTCATAATTCGCATTACCAATAACTGAATCGATATTAGACTGATTCTCGCGAAGCATGGCTTCGCCATCATTATTACTGTATGGGTCGGTATTGCCATTTGTGTAGACCAATAAGTTGTTGTTTCCAATAAGGGTAAATTGGAGCGCAATCTCATGGTCAAAAATTTCATTGATTCTGTTTATCGCAGTAACAATAGCTGCTTGTCCATCGGAAACTGAACCGCCATGGAATTCGGTGTATTCGCCAGTAGCAGCGACGGCTAAACGGTAGACGTGTGATTGGCTTCCAGAGATACTGGCCGCTTCGAAGTGTGGAATGGAGAGTTTATTTGCGGTTGGGGTATCAGGGGCAGTTCGGCATACAAAGGGCTGGGCTTCAGGTCTTACTTCTTGATATTTACTTTTTGAATAGGCCTGATAGCTACTGGCGCTATTGTTTGTATCGATGGGGTCAAAATAATACGTTTCATCCACTGTGCGGATAATGCCTCGAAAACCGTGGCTTGTGTAATCGAACCGCCCAGAGACCAAGGAGTTTGTTTTGCCTACGGCTTTAAAAGTTTTAAAGTCTGGGAATCTAGCTGCGAGTTCAGGTTCCATCATCGAGTATTCGAATAAGGAAAGTTCCAAGAGTTCACCAGTGGGCAGTGGGATAGTGATGTCATACCCGGCTGACGTGCTGCCTTCCATGGGTGTGTATTGCAAAATAGCTGTGAGTGCTTGTTGATCAAGGGTCAATGAAATAAGGGGAGTGTGACTTGCCTTGTTCGCTACGTTATTCAAGAGCCAGGGGGAAGTGCTAGCGTAACTGATAGGTGCTATTACTATTGTTGCTATGGTCATGATGATCGAGAAAGTAATGTTTTTCATTGTGCAAGTAACCTACTACTAGTTGGGAGCGTTAACCACGAACTATGTGTGCGGAGCCAGTAATGAGTATTACAGAGCTAGTACTTTTGTCGCTGTCCTTGCTTATTCGGATTCGAGCATCACTGGAGTCAGGGAGGACAGTATCACCTTCCGAAACCGTGTATTCGGTTCCAATAGTCATGCTTGGATTGGTTGTGTTTTCGCCACCGTCACTCCCCCCGCCCCCGCAGGCGACCAGTACTATAGGTGAGAGTAATAAAGCAGTTTTTATCGGTTGGAAAATACTCATATGAACAACCCAAAAGTGATTATGTTATAAGCGAAGGTGGGATTTTATCCCTCGTTATTGTAGCTATATTCAGCCTAGTGTAAGGTGAGGCGTCTCACATTTTCATATACTTAGAAAGATGAAACAAGCTTTATTCGGTTCGCACCGTGTTGTCAAATGGGTCCGGCTCAGTCTTCTTAGGGGCATAGGGCTGTGTAGTGAAATGGTAATATTCACACCTAAAATAGAGGACAATTACGCTGGGTTATGGGTTATGGATTAGGATTAGGATTAGGGGTAATTATATTGGCTGATATAGATATGATCGGTATTGGAGCTTATGGGTGTAAATTGGCCGTATACATTGCTAACAGACCTCCACTAGAAAGTTACGTGTCGCGTGAAAAACTCGTACCGGCAACTGTGGGTGAGCTTGCTCATATAGGGAAAGAAGTAGGGAACCATTGGCGAAAAATAATAAATATTTATGGGAAATTGGGTTTTATGCTTGCGACGGAAGGTTTTTCAACGTGGCAAGAATATAGAGATCACTTCTTGCTTACTGGTGGTGCGAAGCAGGCTCTACTATTTAATGAGTGTATTGCGAGTGATATTGAGGGCTGCCTTCACATTGTTATGGGTAAGGCGCATTCCCTCAAGTTATTGGGCGATGATGAGCTAATTTGGGTAGATTCTGATTTTGCTATCAGTAGGGAGAGGAGGATTATTGTCACTCCATATTTTGATTATCGTCAGTTATCCAATATGAAGCTCGAAAAACTCGTGGGAATATTGAAAGGGTTCGATTGATTTTTTCAAGAATTTAAGAAAGGGGTTACGTTAAAATACGATTTTTCAATCACTATTGATATGCCGTTGATATAGAATCAATTCGTAATGAATTACATCTTTATATGTATGTCGATATGTTCTCAGGGTTTTTCTGTATTTATTAGGAGTTGGAAATGAATAGTCTGAAGTTATTAGTGTTGACCGTTGCGTGCTTTTTTACCGGTTGCGCTACGTTACCCCCTCCGCTAGAAATGAAAGCCCAGGTGGAAAACTTCACCCTTCCCAAGTTGCCCGCTTCCAATAAGGCATTGGTCTATGTGGTTCGACCTTCTCTAGTGGGATGGATCGTTCGTTTTAACGTGTTTGTTGATGACAAAGAGCCTCAATCTGAAGTGGGGTATACTAGAGGGGGGCAGTATATCTATTTCGAGTTGGAACCGGGGCAGCATCAGATATTGTCGAAGGCAGATAACTGGGCTGAGACTACGGTTGTCGCTGAAGCGGGTGATATTATTTTTGTTATGCAGGAGGTTTTCATGGGGATGCCGATGGCGCGTAACAAGTTATTCAGGTTGGATGATTATGAGGGCAAATACCATATCAAGACGTTAAGCACAGGTACTATGCTAAAGAGTAATAAGTAGTGTAGAGTTGACGGGGAAACTACTGACAATGGAGCGTTAATTATGAGTGAAGTTAGGGATTATTTGGAGATGTCTTTTCGTTCAATCGAATGTTTTTCGAATGATGGAAAATTAGATGCAAAAGAATTAGGGGATATTCTCGCGATAGCTGAAAAAGATGGGGTTATTGACCAAAATGAGATTCGAGTACTTCGAAATATCATTTCGAAGATTCGACCACACGAGGTGGATGACGCAATGAAAATTAAGCTCGAAGAAATATCTGAAAAAATCAATATTCGAGGCTAAATCTAAAATGGAGAGTCCATCAGCGGCTCTCTTTACTGCTCTTCTAGGCCAAATTATAAAGTGTTACAAATATAGCGACACAAAAAGTAGAAAAAGAAAAGAAGTTAACGACACGGTTCACGAGTATTGAACGCTTTTCTTGGTCGTTTACTTTGCTCACTATCTGGTGGCAGTGATTACACACCTGAAACCCATGGGGCACGTTATGGTGGCAATGAGAGCACTTAACTCCTAACTCTACCTCATTATTTACTGTACGGTTGCTGTGGATCATTCAGCTTACCTCTTCCTTGATTATCCAATTCAGCCCTATTTTAACTTATAGATTTGTCATTTGGCTAGGGAATAGACGGTTTTACCTAATTGATTCTGTTTAAAATTGATGACAATACTGGCATTATGCACTCGAATTTACTTAGTGATCAGAAGGATCTGCTCAAATGTCGACTTGTGTTCGTGATTTTTTATTGTTCCAGCTGAACTTTCGTTTATTGGTAACCCTATGTAGTTTGCTGATTTTTACTGGGTGTAGTCATGGCGTTTCTACAGATGACGCTCCACTGCGGGATAGGATATTGTTAGGCAGCCTGTCTTTTGATGATCGTGCTCTTGAAAGTTGCATTGCAGGGACTGCCATAAGTTCTGGCTGGTTGTATGTAGATGAAGTTACTCAGTTGCATTGTAGTGGGCGCCATATAACTTCTTTGGAAGGGATGCAGGTATTTGAACATTCACCTCTTTCAGCGCTATTTCTTCTTAAGAATGATATTACCGATCTGCGCCCCATTGCGAGACTAAACAATCTGACTGAACTCGCTTTGAGCGGTAACAAGATTACTGACACGAGTGCGTTACGAGATTTGACTAAGCTGGTCATGCTGGATCTAGGGGGGAATAACATTGAAGATATGTTCCCACTGGTCGGATTGGAAGTATTGTTGCTACAAAATAATCGAATCAGCAATGTTGCGATGTTATACCAGCTGTCTCAGTTGAGTTACGTAGATCTAGGTTCAAATGTAAGTATACCTTGCTGGCAATTGGAGGACTTGGCGGGTACGTTAACGACGACATCTGTTACTTATGGTCGGTGCTCTGGTTAGAGGAGTATGTGGGGAATCATCAGGGTAGTTACCGCCCCTGATGATTCTTGTTGTTTTTCTAGTTTATGTGTTATTCACCGGTCAAGCATGGCTCAAATTGACAAAGCGGAAATAGGTAGGGTCCGGGGTTGCTTAGTCCGAGGGTATGTAGTGTTAAGTCGGTAAATTGGTAGATAAATCCAGTGTCTTCAGGGATAGCAAGATAACCCCCATCTCCATAACCTAGACTGACAGAATTATTGGCTATAGTGGTAAGTCCTTTCATCATAACGATTTCACTTATGATTTTTCCAACAAATAGATTACGCTGCCCGAGAACGCCATTGAGTGCAAAATCGATTTTTGGCGTCGGTGGTGATTGGGAGAAGTTCATTCCAGAGATAAATGGGTCTGCATCGGGTGCAAGATTCCTCATTTCTAACAGCATCGTATGCACGGGTTCGCCATCTACGGTCATTTGTGAGTAGTCTCCGGCGGTATTTCTGATTTCAACGTTTTCGTTGAATTGTCTATGGCGTCCAACTTGGACCCCAAAAAAGCGTAGTGCTTTTGTTGTTTCCATATTCCAACGCTGTGCTTTTGCGTCGTTGTTGCCGATAAACTCAGCCATATCCCTGATGGAAATATTATTAATTTTAGATCCATCTATTGAGTCGCAGTTTGAATCATAAAGTAACCCGGGTACTACGGGGGTAATGCTACTCTCATCAATTAGACAGGTGACTTTGGGTATGTCGCCATGCATATCCAATACATAGTTGGGCTGAAAGGCTAAGATAGCTGCTACCATTGCCTGGCTTTCTACGGGACGAATGGGGCGATCGAGGTTTGATGTATGGTAGCGGTTAAGATTGTAGCCGACACCCAGTGCACCGCGAAATTCATCATCAGTCGGCAGTGTTCCCGCGCTTGGGTCGATATTAAATCGGTAAAATGCGCAATCATAATCGATGCTGTTGGGCGGTGGGAATGGTGTCTTCATTTGGCAGCGTTCTGGATCTGGTTCTCCACCGTCGGGATTGGCTCTAACAATCATGAGTAGAGAGATTTCATCCTGGAGGCGTTTGATTCGTGGATAAAAGGTTTTTCCGAGTTTTCTAAGAAACGAAAGCGCAGCTTCGGTTTCTATGAATTCGTTGCCATGTTGCTGGGTAATATAAACGACTTTTTTGGGCCCATGTCCAAATGTGGCTGCCATGATGTTTCTACCTAAATTTGACCGGCCGATATTATTGGGAGTTAAATTGCCTAGGCCTGGAACGTTATCATTTGCAACCGTGTCGATTACCGCATTACGGAGTGACCTGTTGTTAACTTGTGGTGTGTCGATATCGATTAAACCGTCATTGATTTCGCCGGAGTCGGTCATGTTTTTGATGAGTGGACCAACATTTACCGCACCATTAGATTGGTCCTCAATACGATAGAGTTCCTCGACTAATTCCTCATAAGTATGTAATGCACTGTAATTTACTGGGGAGTCTGTAAGTTGCTGGGCGATATGCAGAGCATCTATTTCTTCTGCGTATGCAGCCTCGACGGTCTGTTGCGTGTTTGTCGCCAGTGCTACGCTTGGCAAAATCGATAGGCAGATAATACCGGCGGCGATTTTTGAACGTAATGAGGGCGTCCTACCCTGGCGTATTAAGTAATGAGTGTTCACAATGAATCCTTTTACGATAACGTTTAAATAAAATGAATGGTTATAACGTGTGTTCGAACGGATTCATGCTAAAAGCGAAAGGGAAGGGCAGCTATCTCCCAAATGGTAGATTTACACTAAAAACTACGCAGATGGGTAGCGATTTAAAGCTTCTTGGATCTTGTCAACAGAATAGGGTTTTACAACGAATCCCTTGGCCCCTAAGCCGATGGATGTTTTAACGTTTGTGATTGAACTGTCACCGCTAACCATTACGACGTGAGCTTGTTCATTCAAGCGCATTAATTCCTGCAATAATTCTAATCCACTGACACCTGGCATGTTGATATCAAGGAAAACGATGTCGATAGCTGATTGTTGATATATCGCTAGAGCTTGGGCTCCATCGGCAGCTTCTTCTACTGCTTTTACGCCTAGATCTAATAGTGTCGTTCGTAGTAGTGATCGCATGTCTGATACATCATCTACGATCAGGGCTGTATTTGGGAGTGTCATGGTAGATTTGGAACCTTCTAATGTTCTTTGGGAACAATCACTTAGTTAACTATAGGTGCTAAACCTAGAATCATCCACTGCTAGCAGGCAGCTTCACTCAGTATTATATTTCTTGCTGACTTAGCTGTTCAACTAGGGCCCTGAGTTGGTTGAATGGGATGTCTATCTGGGTGTAAGCGCGTTGTTTTAATTGGCCTTCTAGCTCTCGCGCTAGAAGGCTTACGTCAGGGTACCCAAAACTACCTCCGCTCCCTTTTAATTGGTGTGATAAGTCGAGTAATTGATCCCAGTCTTCCATGGCTTTTGCGTGATCAAGTTCTCTCAGGGTCTGTTGCAACCCAAACAGAAATTGCTGAATGACCGGTGCAAACTGTGGGTCAGAAAGAAGTTGGTTGTCGGAGGGAGGGTGTTGAGCGGTATAATCGGTTGCTAAGTGTGTCTCAAGAACCTCAAAGAGTTTTGGTTTATCCATGGGTTTGGGGAGATAGCCGTTGAAACCATGAGAGAGATAACTCTCTATTTCTACTCTGCTATCTTCAGCAGTTAGTGCGTATATGGGGCGGCTGTACCCCGCGCTTCGTAGTAATTGAGTCGCGTCTTTCCCATCCATATATGGCATGTTGATATCCATCAATATGATATCGTAGCCATAGGTGAGCGCGAGCTCGGATGCTTCTTCACCGTTTGTTGCTGTGGTAACTGTTGCACCCGTTAATTCAAGTTGTAGGGAAAAAAGGCGGATGTTGTCGGGATTATCGTCTACGACAAGTACGGTCCCATTTACCAATAATTTGTTTGTTAATTCAGGCGTTGTTGTTTTTTGCGTCTCAGCGATGACTGTAAGATATTGCTTCAGCATTTCATAGAAACAATGCCGCTGAACAGGTTTGGAAAGGTATCCATCACAACCTGCATCTATGTACGATTTTATTTCGTGATCCATCAGGTTTGCTGTGATAGCAACGATGGGCTTAGGGTATCCATTGTTGCGCAGTAGTTTTGTCGCGGTAGTGCCACTCATGATTGGCATCTGAATATCCATTAGAACTAAGTCAAATTCAGCGCTGAGTGCTTTTGTCATCGCTTCTGCGCCATTTTCAGCAATTGTGAGTTCCGCGCCAGTTTGCGTGACTAACATACCAATAAGGCGTTGGTTGTCTAGGTTATCCTCCGCATAAAGTACGCGCCCTTTAAGTGTAGGGATGATGGCCTCACCAAGTGTCTTTTCTTGTGTGAGGCGGGCGGTGTGGTCATCGTTGATCCATTCTGTGTCATCGAGGTTGCCTGTTGCGACGCTAACGGTGAAACGGCTACCTATGTCTTCTACGCTCTGCAGGGTAATATCTCCACCCATAAGATTCGCCAATTTTTTTGCGATACTAAGTCCAAGGCCGGTACCGCCGTGGGTGCGGGTGGTGGAAGAGTCAGCTTGAGTGAAAGCACCAAAAACCTTGGCTTGTTGCTCTTTACTCATACCAATCCCAGAATCGATTACGGAAAAATATATCAATTCTTTGTCTGGGTGACAGGATACCTCAATATTAACGCCACCTTCGTCGGTAAACTTGAGCGCATTGCTGCATAAATTGAGCAATACTTGTTTTAGACGAGTCACGTCGGATAAGAAAGTTCGAGGTAGAGGAAAAGTATGGTGTACGAAAAAGGCCATTCCTTTTGCGCGTACTTTCATTTCAAAAAACGATTGTACTTCAAATAAGACCTTAAAAAGGTCAACCTGGATGTGTTCTACTTCTAGTTTGTTAGCCTCTATTTTTGATAGGTCGAGAATCTCGTTTATAACATGGAGAAGATGTTGTCCGCTACGTATTATAGTGTCGACAAAATTGTTTTGGGATTCTTGATCGAGGTCGTCGTCCCGGATCGATTCTGCGAAACCGATGATGGCCGTTAATGGTGTTCTAATTTCGTGGCTCATATTGGCGAGGAAGTCTGTTTTAGCCTGTGTGGCCGCAAAAGCTTCCCTTTGTGCTTCTTCGGCTTTTTCTTTTTCTTTGCGTTCTGATATTTCTCTAATTGAACCTTCATAGAGTCCGTCATTGGTAAGTGTGGGTATAATGCTAATAGAGACGCTGCCCCAGACCGGACTCCCATTCTTGGATTTTAGCTGCACTTCGTATTCTGTCGTTTTCTTTGCAATAAACAATTGTTCAAAAAGATTCTTACCAGTGTCGTGATCGAAAAATAATGATTCTCGAATGTCGAGAACTTCGTTGATCAGCTCTTCAGGTGATGTATACCCTAACATTTTGGCTAAAGCAGGGTTTGCGTGGGTAAAGCGATATTCTGATGAGCATTTGAAAATACCATCGACAGCGTTTTCGAATAGTGATTGGTATTTTAGAAGGTTGTCTACGGCTCTCGAATTTGCTTCCAGCGCATTCCTGGTCGCTTTTGTTTTTGCTTCTCGCTCATCATTGATGCGAGAGGCTAAGGCCATGGAAAGTAGCGTTGCTTGGATCAGTGAACCTATTTCCCAACCGCTTTCCGTAAAATAGTTAATGGGAATTATGCCGATTTTATTAAATGCTAGAATGACTCCCCCGAGCAATAGGGCAATCCATGCGAGCACAAACAACTTGGCAGCTTGATTACCTTTGTTCCATTGAGCAATTCCCAAGTAAAGCCAGCTCATTGATAAGCAGACAGTGAAGAGTATTAGAGGTTTAATTGTCATATTGTATGGAAGGCTGAGCGCAGGGATAAACAGGAGGGTGCAGACCGCGACGACATAGTTTAATGGGTGGAACTTTGCGTGTTTTGGTGTTTGCAGTTTTAGAAAGTGCTTGGCGCATAGGGAGCCAAAGAGTACCAAAATTACCATGGAAAGAATGATTGTTTTGTCTTGTAGCGCTGGTGATGATGGGAATAGGTATTGGTAGGCCATACCATTAATACCTGATTGTAATCCGAGCATGCCAATCACAAAAACGACATAGTAGATATAAACTCGCTCGCGGAGGAAAAAAAACAGCGCTAGATTATAGATAGAGATTAATAGCATGCCACCAAAAAACAACGCTTTGTAAGTGGACGAAGCCGCGTCTTGTTCCCAGAAGTGATTGTTTTCCCATAATGTAAGTGGTAATTGCACCGAGCTCGTGGTCTTGAGCTTGATGTAGATGGAGTAATGACTGTTGGCCTGAAGGGTTAATGGAAGGAGAAAGTTTCGGTGTTGTATTTCACGTTCAGCAAACGTCAGTTTGTCGCCAAGTGAGAGCTTCTTAATGAGACGATTATCCTGGTATACATAGAGGTTTAGATCGTCCAGTAGGGAGTACGCGATCTCTAGTAGCCAAGAAGTATAAAGCGGAGTCTGCGTGTTTAAGGTGAAATTCCACCAGTAGACTTGAGTACCGAAACCGAGGTTGGGAATATCTTGAGAGCTTTTCTGCCACTGCAATCGAGACTCCTGTTCTCTTACCTCGTTGATTGTTAGCGTGCCGGTATCATCAATAGTATAGCGAAGGTGCTTTCCGAGCACGTACGACTTGGTGGCACCAGACACGGTCTCAGATGCTTGAGACATTGGCACAAGTAGCAGTGCTAATGAGGTCAAGAAAATGGAGAGTGCATATTTAGCCATTGCAAAACCTTTTGTGTGTTCGCTCCCTTTAAGGTTAGCAATATTTGGCGATTGAGCACTCAGTACTCTCGAAGGTGATGATTATGTACAAGAATGGCGCGCAGCTTATTGAATTTTGGCGTGTTTGTGCCTTTTGTCTCGGGCGGGAAGTGTTAGTATTAGCTCAAAAATCGAAGATAGTGGGGATGTATATGATTAGCATGAGGTATAAGGCGATGCTTTTAGCGGGGGGGGCTTCTTGGCTGCTCGCGGGGTGTCAAATATTGGGGACTCAAGACGGTATCTATTGGGTGGGAAAGAATGACAATCAATATATTGTTGCGCGCGAATGCGAGCTGCTTGAGGAGGTTGTAGGGCAATCGGGTGATGACGATGCCTATCTAACTATCTTCTTATCCAATGATAATTTGCGGGAGAATGCTAGAGATGACCTGGAAGACAAAGCCATTGAACTTGGTGCAAATACGGTGCAGGTAACGGATAATCGGGAATATCAAAAGATGCTACGCACTCGGCTTGGCTTGTTCAAAGTTGAAATAGTCGCGAATGCTTATCAATGTGGCAAGGGGTAGAGCACCATTGCTAATGGCGCTCCTATGGCGATACTCTACCATTCGCTGCGGCGCTTTTGGGTAGACATCTTAGGGATAGTAAGTGTCAATATTGCACCAACAATCATTGCTATAATGCCCCAGATAATACCGTCTTCTAAATTGTCGCTGGCTAGGATTTTATTTTCTTCCTCTAGTTGTTCCAGTTTCACATTTAACAGTTCGGTTTGTTCTTGTAGGAGCTGATAGGAGCGAGAGGTATTGATGGCATTGCTGGCCGTCTTTTCAATGGAATCTAGTTTAGATTTTAATTTGCTATTGGATGCGTCTAAGCTAGATTGTAGCGTCTTGATTGACTTTAGCTCTGCCTGAGTCTCAGTTAACCGAGCAGCTAATGAGCTGTTTTCTTCTGAGAGCTTCACTTTTTCTTGCAGAGACTGCTTTAGGAGAGCTTTGGCAATAGGAGATTGGGTTGCATATTTTGTTTGGATCCAACCGGCGGTACCTTTTGCATCGACGTTGAGCCATTTTCCATCTTCAGAGCGCTTCTTAACGGACATTGCGTCGCCACTTTTTAGATAGCGAATAATTCTATACCCTGTGGTGGGGCCTGAATGCATCTCAATTCTAATTTCATCCCTGATGTATTGGGTTTCAGCTTGAGTAGACAAGGGGAGTAAATAGAGTCCTAAAAAGGCGGTAAATAGTAGGGTTGGGAGGCTTTTCACGTGCTATTCCTTTTGTTCAGTTCCTAATGTGAGCGTCTCACTATGGGGTCTTAGGGTAGTACTTTCTTGTATGGCTTTACAGTAACATTTGCATATACACCAGCAGCAATGTAAGGATCATTATCAGCCCATTGCTGTGCGCAGTCTAAGCTGTCAAATTCTGCAATGACTAAACTGCCAGTAAAACCTGCGTCGCCAGGGTTCTCGGTATCAAGTGCGGGAAATGGACCGGCAACAAATAAGCGGCCTTCGGATTTCAGATTGTCAAGGCGCGCCAAATGATCTGGGCGTGCGGCTAGGCGTTTTTCAAGGCTATTTTCAACGTCTTCTGATATAACGGCGTAAAGCATGTAGTTATTCCTGTTCTTGTGACTTGTTAGGGGTCACGTCTAGTTCTGTCGCGGATGTCATTGCGGCATTATCCTCTGTCGTTTCAGAAGTTTCTGGGAGTTCACTCATAAAACGAGATAGATAAGCAAATTGAGCTGCAAAAAACACTAAATTGAAGAGTGTCATTCCGATGAGTTTAAAGGTAACCCAGGTGCTCTCTTCGTAGTTCTTCGCCACATAGATATTCACGGCGCCTAAAAAGATAAAAAAGAATACCCAAGTAATATTCAGTAATCTCCATTTATCCTGGGGGACATCCAATGATATATCGGGGGCCTGTTTTAATAGGCCTTCAATAAGCCTTTGGACTATGGGGCGGTCTCCGATGAATTGGCTGCCTAAGATAACCATCGAAAATGTCCAGTTGATGACTGTAGGTTTCCACATGATAAATATGGGGTCTTTGAGTGCAATGGTTAACCCGCCCATCACAGCCAATACCAAGAATGTGTACAAGTGCATTTTCTCGACTTTCTTAAAGACAAGTAACCCAATCGCAAGTTGGACACCACTAGCGCCCACCAAAAATTTGGTGGATAAAATGATGTCATTTGTATAGAAGTAGATGCCGACGAAAATGGCGACAGGGAAAAAATCAAAAAATTGTTTCATAGTGATTAATACAGTTTTCCAATGAAGAGCGCGAATAGGAACTAATATCAGTGGGTGCCGTTACATAAAAGGCTTCCAATGATAGAATATTTGACAACGATAAGCACGAAAAGCAGCCTTTATGAGTTCAAAAATCTACGATCTTCACAGTCATACCACGGCATCAGATGGGGAGTTAGCCCCTGCAACCCTAGTGCAGGCCGCAAAAGACGCGGGGGTTACGGTGTTAGCAGTTACCGATCATGATACCACTGCCGGCATTCGGGAGGCGAAAGCCGAGGGTGAATTGGTTGGCGTCAATGTCATGGCCGGGGTTGAGATATCCTCCCGCTGGTCCAACCAGGATATCCATATTGTTGGCCTCAATGTGGATACTGAAGCACCTGCATTAGTTGCACTGCTTCAGCAGCAAGAAGCTTTCCGTGTTGAGCGTGCGGTGGGGATGGGGGAGAAACTATCGAAATTGGGTTTTCCCGAGATATACGATCTTGCTGTATCTAATGCGAATGGTCATGTGCCTGGTCGACCGCATTTTGCGAAAGCGATGGTAGATCAGGGCCATTGTAAGGATATGGACAAAGTTTTTAGCAAATTTCTAGGTAATGGTAAAAAGGCCTTTGTGAAAACGGAGTGGGTTTCAGTTGCCGGTGCTGTGTCGGTGATCAAGGAGTCTGGCGGTGTCGCCGTACTTGCCCACCCAGGCAAATACAAGCTTACTCGAATGAAACTCTCTCGACTGGTTGCCGCGTTCAGTGAGGCTGGTGGAGAGGGTATTGAGGTCTCTACCGGCACTCAAAATAAAGAGCAATCACAAACCGCAGCTGCCTTGGCAAAGGAATTTGGTCTATATTGCTCAACAGGCAGTGATTATCATGGGCCTACAGGTCGCTGGGTAAGTTTAGGTAAATTTCCTCCGCTACCTTCTGATTGCAAACCCATTTGGGAGTTGTTTGCGTAATGTCGCAAATTTTTCGTGTTCATCCAGTATCACCTCAGCAACGGTTGATTAAACAGGCTGCCGAGATTATTCGTAAGGGTGGGGTGGCTATCTACCCGACAGATGCAGCATATGCCATTGGCTGTGCAATGGGTAACAAGAGTGCTCTAGACCGTATCGTGGCGATAAGGCGGCTAGATTCAAAGCATGACTTTACCTTGTTATGTCGCGACCTATCTGAGCTTGCGACCTACGCTCGAGTAGACAATGTAGCTTACCGGTTGCTCAAGCATAATACTCCAGGCTGTTATACATTCCTTCTCCGCGCAACGGCGGAGGTCCCTAGAAGGCTGATGCACCCCAAGAAAAAAACTATTGGATTGCGTGTGCCGGAGTGCCCAATTGTACTGGCTTTATTGGAAGAGCTAGATGAGCCAATGATGACAGCTACATTGCAGATGCCGGATGATGAATACCCAATGACGGACCCAGAAGAGATATTTCTGTCTATGGGTAAGCAAGTTGACTTGGTGATAGATGGTGGCTGGGGAGAAATGGAGTGCACCACGGTAGTGAATATGACTGACGATTATCCAGAAGTGATTCGTGAAGGGAAAGGGGACCCCTCTCCCTTTATGTCGTAGATACCGCTATAATCCCCAATCATAAGAGACCTTCGGCAGCTATGAGTGAATGCTTTTTGCTGCTACTTCATAAAATAATGTTAAAAATCAGGAGATTGCATTGAGTTCCGTAATATCTGATCAGCGGGTATTATCCGGTATGAGACCCACTGGTAGTTTACATCTAGGCCATTACCATGGGGTGCTTAAGAACTGGGTAGAGTTGCAGCACGAGTTTGAGTGTTTCTTCTTTGTCGCTGATTGGCATGCGTTAACGACGCACTATGAAGACCCCCGGGTGATTGAAGAATCTGTGTGGGATATGGTGATTGATTGGCTTGCCGCGGGTGTAAATCCTGGGGCAGTGACACTGTTCATCCAATCACGCGTGCCTGAGCATGCCGAATTACATTTGTTGCTATCAATGATGACCCCTTTGGGTTGGTTAGAGAGAGTGCCGTCCTATAAGGATCAGCAGGAGCAATTAAAAGAAAAGGACCTTGCCACCTATGGGTTTCTTGGTTATCCATTGCTGCAAAGCGCAGATATTTTGATGTATCGGGCTGGGAGAGTTCCTGTAGGGGCTGACCAGGTGGCTCACGTGGAGCTAACTCGTGAGGTTGCTCGTCGCTTTAATCATATGTATGGCAAAGAGCCGGGCTTTGAGCAATTGGTTGATCAAGCTATTGGTAAAATGGGTAAGAAAAATGCCAAGCTTTATCGAAATCTTCTAAGAAAGTTTCAAGAGCAGGGTGATGATGAGGCTTTGCAGACGGCTCATGCGCTAGTGAGTGCTCAGCAAAATATTGCGTTGGTGGACAAAGATCGATTGCATGGCTTTATCGAAGGGAGTGGTAAAGTAATTTTGCCAGAGCCGCAGGCGTTGCTGACGGCAGCATCTAAAATGCCGGGGCTTGATGGACGCAAAATGTCAAAGTCCTATTTTAATACGATAAAAATGCGTGAAGCGCCTGATGATGTGAATTCCAAGATTCGCACTATGCCTACCGATCCAGCGCGGGCGCGGCGAACCGATCCAGGTGACCCAGAGAAATGCCCTGTTTGGCAGTGGCATCTAGTGTATACCGATGCAGGTGTTCATGACTGGATACAAGAGGGTTGCAAGAGCGCTGGTATTGGTTGTGTCGACTGTAAGAAACCCTTGATTGAAGCAGTACAGGCAGAATTAGAGCCAATTCGTCAGAGAGCGAGTCAGTATATTGCCGACCCAGATTTGGTTAAGAGTATTATTGCAGATGGTAATGAGAAGGCGCGTGATGCTGCGCGTCAAACATTAGAAGAAGTACGGGAGTCCATGGGACTCGCCTACCGGTAGATAAGCATGTCAGATGAGTTGGAGCTACAGTCGCCTGATATGGCGTTATCGGAATCTACGTCAGCGCTGCCAAGTGACGCGCCAACGGGCGAGGCTTCCGATAATGTTGCCGCGGTGATTACAGGTAATGCTGACCCGGCACCAAAACAGGAAGAGATGCCTTTTGCTATTGTTTACGGTGAAGCCGTAACAAAGCTGCCAGAGGATCTCTATATTCCACCTGATGCACTGGAGGTCTTTCTTGAAGCGTTTGAGGGGCCTTTGGATCTATTGCTCTATCTCATTAAACGTCAGAATCTTGATATTTTAAGTATCTCTGTCGCTGAGATTACCGCTCAATATATGCAATATGTTGAGCTAATGAAGTCCTTGAACTTTGAATTGGCTGCTGAATATCTCGTCATGGCTGCTCTGTTGGGGGAGATAAAATCCCGCAGTTTATTACCAAGGCAAAATGAAGAAGAAGAGGATGAGAGTGATCCGCGCGCTGAATTAATCCGTCGTTTACAGGAGTATGAGCGGTATAAGCAAGCGGCAGAAGACATAGAAGATATGCCTCGTGTGGGTCGCGATGTCTTCATTGCGGATGCAGCGCCACCAGGGTTTAGAAAGGAAGTCCCACCACCAGAGGTTGATTTGAAAGATGTGTTGCTTGCTTTGCAAGATGTATTGCAGCGCGCAGATATGTTTGAGAGCCATCAGGTGGAGAGGGAGAAATTGTCAACGCGAGAGCGGATGTCTCAAGTACTTGAGAGTCTTGATGATACGCGATTTGTACCTTTTGAACGCCTGTTTACGGTGGAAGAGGGACGCTTGGGCGTGGTAGTGACTTTCTTAGCGATCTTGGAGTTGGTGAAGGAATCCTTGATAGAGCTGATACAACATGAACCACTAGGTTCAATTCATGTGAAAGCAAAGACTTCCGCAACAGAAGAAGTTGAACCGGCAGAGGCTTAATGAATGCCCTTAGACAAAGAAAAAATTAAGAAAATAGTAGAGGGCGCTTTATTTTCGGCTGGGCAGCCGATGAATCTTGAGCGACTCGCTGGACTGTTTTTCGATGAGGAACGCCCGACAAAAGATGATTTTAAAGAGGCACTGTCTGCGTTGCAGGAGGATTATGCAGGGCGTGGCGTTGAGCTTAAGGAAGTTGCTTCAGGGTACCGGTTTCAGGCAAGCGAGGGTGTAGGAGAGTGGGTCAGTCGGCTATGGGAAGAGAAACCCGCGCGTTATTCGCGAGCGTTACTTGAAACGTTGGCGCTTGTTGCATACCGCCAGCCCATTACTCGTGGTGAGATTGAAGAAATTCGTGGTGTAAGTGTTAGCTCCCATATTATGAAAACGCTATTGGAGCGGGAGTGGGTTCGCGTTGTTGGTCATCGCGATGTGCCAGGCAGGCCTGCGATGTTCGCAACGACGCGTATTTTTTTGGATTATTTTGATCTCAAGAGTTTGGTTGAATTACCGCCGCTCTCCGAAATTAGAGATTTCGATAAGATAAATGAAGAGCTTGAGCTAGAAGATGTGGTGCCGGGGGATAGTGGTGTGGGTGACGAGAGTTGCGATGCTGACAGCGGTAACGAGGTGATAGATGAAGGTGCGCTAGAAGAGGGCCTTTCCGAGTCAGCTACTGATAGCGCGATAGTGATGAGCAGTGCTGAGGAAATAGAGGCTTCTGTAGAAGATTCTATTGCTGAAGTAACTCGTGGCGAAACCCATGATAAAGTCGATAATGTTATTATCGAAGCTGTCCAGGTCGAAAGTGTGGAAACGTCAGAGGAACCTGGGTCTGCCCCCGAGTCTGAAGCCGAAACTGAATCTTCTACTCAGAGCCAAGGTTTGGCTGATGTATTGCGAAAGTTCGAAGCGCAAAAAGAACTAGAGCAAGAAGTGGATGAGAGTGATGCTGCGGTGGCTTCTGAAGCACAAATTGAAGAAGATTTAATGATAGATGAGGCGGTTGAGCGGCATATTGAGCAGGATGGAACCCCTGTCGGTGATGTCGAGGATTAACTTGCCGCTGTTCGTAATTCTTAATAGCAGCATTGTGTCGGTATACAAAGCGTATGTGTATCTTTGTTACAGCGCTATGACAAAGCTGCTAATCCTTTACATATGATGGTACTCTAGCCCTGATTGAATAGTGGGCACTTCTCTAGCTATTGCCGTGAGGCTGATGGCTTATTGACTCTTTTGCCCTGGCAGAAGGGGATACAGGTAATGACTGAAAAAATACAAAAAGTAATGGCTCGAGTTGGCTTAGGCTCTCGTCGAGGAATGGAAAAGTGGATCAGCGATGGTCGTGTGAGCGTGAATGGTAAAATATCCACCCTTGGTGACCGTTTAGGCGCTGAAGACACGCTGCGTGTAGATGGTAAAGTGGTTAGATTCGAAGAAGAGTCAGAAACCTCCAGAAGGGTGATTTTATACAACAAGCCTGAAGGGCAGGTATGTACACGAACCGACCCTGAAGGACGCCCAACTGTTTTTTCTAGGCTGCCTAAACTAGAGGGTGAGCGCTGGGTTGCTGTGGGGCGTTTGGATATTAATACACAAGGTCTGATCTTGTTTACTACCGACGGCGAATTAGCTAATCGATTGATGCACCCCTCTTCAGAAATTGAGCGTGAATATGCCGTGCGAGTCCGCGGCGAAGTAAGCAACGAGGCGTTAAGTAATTTGCGTAACGGGGTGATGCTTGAGGATGGCGAGGCTCGATTTGATGATATCGTGGATAGCGGTGGTGAAGGTTATAATCATTGGTACCATGTACTTATCGGGGAAGGTAGAAAGCGTGAAGTTCGACGCTTATGGGAATCCCAGGATATTCAGGTGAGCCGATTGATTCGTGTACGCTACGGGAGTGCTGTATTACCTCGTGGTTTGCAGATCGGGCGTTCGGTTGAGCTTCAGAAAGATGAGATTGATGCGTTAGCCAATTTGTGCGGTGCTGGCCTTAAAAAACGTACAGGGCTTTATGGCAGGGCTAAAATGCGTGCGGATAGAGCAACGGAAAAAGCCACTAAGCCTCGTGGCGGTTATTTAAGAAGAACACGAAGCTAATTACGACAAGTGCAGGCTAGTAATCTTTGCAGAAAGGCACTGTCCAAAAAAGGATGGTGCCTTTTTTGTTGGGGTCAGACTTCGGCTACCAATAGTTGGTTAGCGTGGGTGATGCGATTCCTGCCCGTTTCTTTGGAGTGGTACAAGGCTTTGTCAGCTTTATCCAATAGTGTTTCTTTACTCTCACCGGGTACAAGGGTTGCTGCACCTATGCTGAGAGTGACGGGGATTTCTTGGTTTTCAAAATTAAACGATAGATTCGCAATAGTTGTTCTTAATCGTTCTGCGGTGATTAGTGATCCCGCGATATCTGTTTTGTTTAGTAAAACAACAAATTCTTCACCGCCATAACGAAATGTCATATCTGCGCAACGGCTTGCAGCCTGAAGGCTGTGGACGACGGACTTTAGCACATAATCCCCCGCAGCATGGCCGTATTGATCATTGACGTGTTTGAAGTGGTCGAGGTCGATCATCAATATGGAGAGTGATTGGTGGTAGCGTGATGCAAGATCAAACTCTCTGGTCATCACGTTTTCCATGCTGATGCGGTTTCCCGCGCCAGTAAGGGCGTCGGTGAGTGCAGATTTGACGGCCTCTTGGTAGCGAAGTCCATTCCTTAGTGGGTAGATTAGAGATACGATCAGGCGCTCTAATGTCTCTAGCTCTGCTTCAGTAAAGCGAGCTTTTTTTCTGTGGAAGCTTAATTCGCCAAGGTGGTCATCAGGGGTCTGTAAGCGATAGCTGCTAGAATGCCCATTGGTTTTACCGATAGCGTTTTCATATCGATTCGCTTGGTGTTGATAAGCTAAACCATCGAAAGGCACAATTTGCCTGACTTCTTCATTAAAAATATGCAATATTTCAGCAAGTTCAATACTGGTTTGTAGTACTGAGCTCAAGCGTGTGATGAGCTGACTCACGCTGCGTTGAGTATTTTGTTTTTTTAATGAACTACGACCATAAACACTGTTTAGTTTATTGGTGTCAAAATCCAAAATTCTTGCTGTCATCGGTGTAGCCATTTGCAACAACCCCTGTTGATATATATGTGCTTTCCACGTTATGTGCAGAGGTGGTTGTGGGAAACTCTGCGGTTCGTGTTGGCTGCTTTTCATGCAAAGCTGCGAAGTTCGTGCCAATCTTGGGATGACGATCTGATAACTTCTTGCCAGTAGCGATAAAGTTAACTGTATTCAGTATGTTAGATAATTTTATGAATGCTAGTTTTTTTTTGGCAATATTTTGTCGCGACTGGTTGCTGACGCGTTGCTGACCTTTTTAACTCAGCGGTGCGTCAACTTTTTGGAGGGAATGCTATTGGGTTCTTAATATATCCGAGGGCCACAGGCGTATTTTTTTGAAAATATCAGTAATTACAGTGGGTTACCTTTGTTGTTACTTAGGTTGCGCGTCCAGCGATTGGCCCTTGGTGTCTAGGCTCTCGTTACCCATGAGAAAATGATAGAGGCCCATAATGTCCTTGGGGTGGCAAACGGTTGCCGGATCCTCCGCTGGGTATGCGTTGGCCCGCATAGCCGTACGGGTGGCGCCTGGGTTGATGCAGTTAACTCTGACCGCGCAGGTGTTTTCTAGTTCGTCTGTCAGCGTTTGCATTAACCCTTCAGTTGCAAACTTGGAAACGCCGTAGGCTCCCCAGTGAGCACGCCCCTTGCGACCCACTGAGGATGTTGTAAATATGATGGAGCCTGCGTTGGATTGTTTAAGCAAAGGGAGTAGAGCTTTGGTAATGGCAAACTGAGAGTTAACATTGATTTGCATAACACGAGCCCACTGCTCTACTGGGTAACTCTCTATCGGGGTGATATCCCCCAAGATGGAAGCATTTAGCAATAGCCCATCTAGACGGCCAAATTCCTGTTCAATTGTGTCTGCCAGCTGCTTGTAATCTTGCTCTACTGCAGATTCTAAATTCAGTGGCACGATAGCGGGTTGGGGGCCGCCTGCGGATTCAATGAGGTCGTAAACATCTTCTAGTTTTTCCTGACTGCGCCCTAAGAGGACGACGGTAGCCCCTAAGCGGGCGTAGCTTATAGCGGCTTCTTTACCAATGCCATCGCTAGCCCCGGTGACTAAAATAATTTTGTCGCTAAGTAGGTCGTTTGGCGCTTGATAGTTGTGCATGGATAAGTCTCAGGTATTAGGTCGTTGGTAGTAAGTGGTTCTGATTAGTTGAGCAATTGATAAGTATTGATTAGCAGCGCTCTAAACTCGGCTGTAGTATCGACAACATGATTGGCTTTCCATTGTTGTGGGTCGTCGTCTTCTTCTATATATCCCCAAGATACCGCAATAGTGTGGTTATTTGCACTATTTCCTGACTCTATGTCGCGTAGGTGATCGCCCACATAAATGGTGTGCCTGGGGTCTACATTAATTTCGCGACATGCTTTCAATATGGGTTCCGGGTGGGGTTTTTTTTGAATTACGTCATCAGGGCAGACAATGCTAGCGCAGCGATCGGTCAACCCTAGGTGCTGCAGTAGTGGTACGGTAAAGCGGCGAGGTTTATTGGTAACAATTCCCCAGGGGATGTGTGCTTCTTCTAATGCTGACAATACGGAGTCAAGACCTTCGAACAGTGAAGAGGCGGAAGCAAGGTTTGCCAGGTATAGGTCTAATAATTCTTCTAGCCTGCTGCTGAAGCCAGGGCTACCCTCGGTGAGACCGAATGCCAGAGTGATTAACGCACGGGCTCCGTTTGACACCTGGGATCTAATGCTTGAATCATCTAGCGGAGGGAGTGAGTGCTGTCCCCGAAGTAAATTGATGACCACGACAAAGTCTGGGGCTGTGTCTATTAGCGTCCCATCTAGATCAAAAAGTACTGCTTCTATTTTACTCATTATGAATAGCCTAGTGGGACTCAAGTTGTGTGTGCATGAAGTAGTTTACCGCAGAGTCGTCACCTATTTTTGCTGTGTTGGTGACAGGGTTGTAAGTCATGCCACTAACGTCCTGAACATGCAGGGCGGCATCTCTAGCCCATCGACCTAGCTCTGATGGCTTGATAAATCGCATGTACTCATGAGTGCCGCGAGGCACCAAATTGAGGATGTACTCGGCCCCAACGATTGCCAGCATATAAGATTTTGGATTGCGATTGATGGTAGAAAAAAACACATGTCCACCAGGTTTTACCAGTTTGGCGCAGGCGCTGATTATTGAGCCAGGGTCTGGAACGTGTTCGAGCATTTCTAGGCAGGTGACGACATCGAAACTCGCGGGTTGTGCTTCAGCTAGCTCTTCAACGGGAACGTTACGGTATTGAATGCGTAGATTATTGGCTTCCGCATGTTGTCGTGCAGTGTGTAAATTAGCTTCAGCGAGATCAATGCCTGTGACTATTGCTCCTCGCTGCGCTAAGCCTTCGCTTAATATGCCGCCGCCACAGCCGACATCGAGTATCTCTTTCCCTGTGAGATCAGCCCTATCATTTATATAATCTAAGCGTAATGGATTGATCTTATGTAAAGGCTTAAATTCACCACTGGTGTCCCACCATTTGTCTGCAATGGATTCGAATTTGGCTAGTTCAGAAGGGTCAACATTAATACTCATTACGAATCTCTCAGTAGAAGAACGTTATTTATGTGAGGCGGCAGGTGCTAATCCGCTTATTTTTGTTTTCCATGCCTTTGCTCGGGCGACGATGTCGTCTCGATCTAGCGTGGTTAGTTCCCTATGCCTCAGAACCTGTTTGCCGTTAATCCAGCTGTCGGACACTTTATCTGCTGTGGTTGCGTATACCAGTTGTGATATGGGATCGTAGTATGGTTGTGTCTCGGGAGCGGACATATCAATGGCAATTAGGTCGGCGGCTTTACCTTTTTCTAAGCTACCCGTGAGGTCGTCTATGCCTAATGCGCGAGCACCATTAAACGTGGCCATTGCGATCGCTTCGCTAGCTGGAATGGCTGAAGGGTCGCCTGATACGCCCTTAGCCAACAGTGCTGCGGTTCGCATTTCGCTGAACATATCTAAATCGTTGTTACTGGCGGCGCCATCGGTCCCCAGTGCGACGTTTACCCCGGCAGCGGAAAGCTTTGCGATAGGGCAGAAGCCACTGGCAAGTTTGAGGTTGCTTTCGGGGCAGTGAATTACGTTGACACCATGCTTGGCGAGAAGTTGAATCTCATCATCATTGAGTTGCGTCATGTGCGCCGCTTGCAGCTGGGGGGTGAGTAGTTTTAGCTGTTCTAAGCGCGCTATCGGTCGCTGACCATGTTGTGCTAAGGATTCAGAAATTTCGTGAGCAGTTTCATGCAGGTGAATTTGCACGCCCATACCGGTCTCGACTGATAATGTCGCGACCTTGGTGAGAGGTTCATCCGATACAGTGTAAGGTGCGTGAGGACCAAAGTGGATGTCAATGAGCTCGTGGTTGCGATAAGTATCGTATAGGGCTAAACCTTTGGATAAATACTCGTCCGCATTTTGTGCCCAGCTGCTGGGAAAGTCCAAAATGGGAAATGCGAAGGATGCGCGCATCTGCGCATCTTTTGCAGTTTGTGCTCCTACGCTGGGGTAAAAATACATGTCGCAGAAACAAGTGGTGCCGCCACGTATCATTTCGGCGATGGCGAGCTGAGTGCCGTCACGAACAAAATCTTCGTTGACCCATTGGCCCTCTGCCGGCCAAATGTGATCGTTAAGCCAAGTCATTAGTGGCATATCATCAGCAAGGCCACGAAATAAACTCATAGCGGCATGAGTATGAGCGTTAATCATTCCTGGCATGAGTATGTGATGCGGGCGGTGAATCACGTTGTCGGATTGATAAGGGCAGTCGTTTGTGGGGGTGATATCAACAATTTTGCCTTGATTGATCACTACTGCGTGTTGCTCTAATGGCGTTGGCTGACCGTTGCGGTGATTCTCATCAACGGTAATTATCCATTGCGCATGAATGATTGAGTCTACTTTTGAGGTTACCTTCGAATCTGTGTTACCAATATCCATTATGGGTCCTATTGTAGGTCTTAACATTATTCCTGCGTGATACGCGCTGTTTTAACCAGAAAAATTAGGGCAATCTTACCTCAGCCAGAATATAATTCATCTTTTCCGCCATTGTTAGGATAAAAATAATTTTATGATGAGTCATGTTAGTGGTGTTGCCGAGAGCAATGTGATTGCAATCGAATGGAAGAATGATCAGCTTTATTTGCTCGATCAGCGAGTGTTACCTCAGGATGTCACATGGATTTCACATGCAACGGTGGGCGAGGTTGTAGGTTCAATCAAAAATATGGTGGTAAGGGGGGCTCCGGCAATAGGTATTGCTGCAGCGTATGGTGTTGTGCTTTCGGCGAGAGCGCGCTACCAGGCTGATCCAATGGAGTGGCGAAAAGGGTTTGAAGAAGATATGGATACGCTGGCAAATTCTAGACCGACAGCGGTTAATCTGTGTTGGGCAATTGACCGGCTTAGTGACGTGTGTGCTTTGGTTGAGGATGGGGAGAACCCTGAGTCAGCACTGTTAGCGGCGGCCATTGAAATTCATCAGTCAGATTTGGCTGCCAATCATGCCATGGGGCAGATAGGGGCAGAAGTGATTAAGGGTGAAAGCGAGGCGGGAATATGTGTGATGACGCACTGTAACGCGGGTGCGCTTGCAACAGGGGGATATGGTACTGCTTTGGGGGTCATACGTTCTGCTCATGCTCTGGGAATGATTAAGGGCGTTTATGCAGATGAAACGCGGCCCTGGCTTCAAGGTGCTAGGCTAACATGTTGGGAGTTGCAGCAGGATAATGTGCCGGTGGCGCTAAACATCGATGGCGCTGCTGCCCAACTTATGGCAACTGGCCAAATTGGATGGGTTATTGTGGGGGCGGATAGAATAACCGCTAATGGAGATGTGGCGAATAAAATAGGGACTTATGGCTTGGCGGTATTAGCTCAATATCACGGGGTTAAGGTTATGGTGGTAGCACCGACAACCACTATTGATATGGCGCTTTTTGATGGTGAAGATATTCCGATTGAGGAGCGTGACGCCAGTGAAGTTACTGAGCTAATGGGGGCGCAGATAGCACCTCAGGGAACGGACGCTATTAACCCTGTATTTGATGTGACACCAGCTAATTTGATCGATGTGATTGTTACTGAAAGGGGAGCTGTTAGGGCGCCATTCGAGGTCGGTATCGCTGCAATTATGAGCAAACAGAACCTACATTAAGGAAGAAAACCCCACCTGTGCCAAATACCCTTCTGAAAACCTATTTTTTGTACAAAAAATAGGGTCTTGGGATAGGGCAATGGGGTGGAATTGTGATAGTATTTTGCCCTTTAGTTTAGCGCTTGTATGCGAATTGAGAGAATAATAATTAAGGCTCCGCCGGGGCTGACGTTAACACCGTAGCCCAATAGACAATACCTGCGCAGCAGGCCTAGGAATCAGATGTCAGATTTAGCCAAAGAAATCCTCCCGATCAATATCGAAGAAGAAATGAAGAATTCCTATTTGGACTACGCGATGAGCGTTATTGTCGGTCGGGCGCTGCCGGATGTTCGCGATGGTCTGAAACCGGTACATCGGCGGGTATTGTTTGCCATGAACGAGCTGAGTAACGATTGGAATAAGGGTTATAAAAAATCCGCTCGTATTGTCGGTGATGTTATTGGTAAATATCACCCTCACGGCGATAGTGCAGTGTATGACACGATTGTACGGATGGCGCAGCCTTTTTCCTTGCGTTATACGTTGGTCGATGGTCAGGGTAATTTTGGTTCTATTGACGGTGATAACGCGGCGGCGATGCGTTATACGGAAGTGCGCATGCAGCGCATGGCGCATGATTTATTGATCGATCTTGAGAAAGAGACTGTTGATTTTGTTCCTAACTACGATGGCTCTGAACAGATGCCGTCTGTTCTTCCTACTCGTGTGCCTAACCTGCTTGTCAATGGCTCATCAGGTATTGCGGTGGGAATGGCCACGAATATTCCGCCTCATAACCTAGGAGAGGTGGTTGATGGTTGCCTAGCGATGATAGATAACCCTGAAATAGATATTGATGGGTTAATGCAGTATATCCTGGGGCCAGATTTACCCACGTCAGGCATCATTAATGGTCGAGCGGGTATTATTCAAGCCTATCGAACCGGTAGGGGGCGCATATACATGCGAGCGCGCACCCACATCGAGACAAGTGCAAAGGGAAAGGACTCGATTATTGTTACTGAGATCCCGTACCAGCTGAACAAGACCCGGTTAGTTGAAAAAATAGCCTCTTTGGTAAAAGAAAAGCGAATTGAAGGTATTACTGAGTTACGAGATGAGTCCGATAAAGACGGTATTCGTGTCGTTATGGAAGTGCGAAAAGGTGAAAATACGGATGTATTGCTTAACAACCTTTACAGCCAAACTCAGATGGAGAGTGTATTTGGGATCAATATGGTTGCCTTGGTTGATGGCCAGCCCAAGCTGCTTAATTTACGCGAGATAATCGATTGTTTTGTTAAGCATCGACGTGAAGTCGTCACTCGCCGTACAGTGTTTGATTTACGTAAAGCCCGTGAGCGTGGTCATATCCTAGAGGGCTTGGCGGTTGCGCTAGAGAGTATTGATCCAGTAATAGAGCTGATTAAATCTTGTTCTAATCGTTCGGAAGCAGAGCAGAAGTTGATTGAGCAAGGCTGGAAGCCTGGCAATGTTCTAGAAATGCTGGAGCGAGCGGGAAGCCAGGATGTGTGTCGCCCAGATGATTTACCAGAGCAATTTGGTTTTAGGGAGGGTCAGTACTTCCTTTCTCCTATTCAGGCGAAAGCCATTTTGGATATGCAATTGCATCGCTTGACCGGTTTAGAAAGCGATAAGATCATTGCAGAATATCAAGAAAAATTAGATCTGATTAAAGAATTGGTCGCAATATTGGCGGATGCTGCGTTGTTGATGGCGGTTATTCGTGAGGAACTTGTTGCAATTCGAGCGCAATATGCTGATGAGCGACGTACTGAGATTACTGCCTCTCGTCTTGATTTAGAGCATGAAGACCTTATTCCAGAAGAGACCTTGGTGGTTACCATTTCTCATGGTGGTTATGCGAAAACTCAGCCAGTTGATACTTATCAAGCACAGAGAAGGGGTGGTAAAGGAAAGGCTGCCACTCAGATGAAGGATGAAGATTACATCGAACATCTATTGGTGACGAGTAGTCATGACACCATTTTATGTTTTACCAATGTGGGTAAAGTGTATTGGTTGAGAGTGTTCCAATTACCGCAAGGAAGTCGACAGTCTAGAGGGCGACCGATTGTTAATATTTTGCCATTAGTGGATGGCGAGAAAGTGACATCTATATTGCCATTGCGGGAATATGAAGAAGGTAAGTTTGTCTTTATGGCAACCAGTAACGGTACAGTGAAGAAAGTGGGCTTAGAGAACTTCTCTCGCCCGCGATCTAGCGGTTTGATCGCGATTGAATTGGATGAAGGCAACTGTTTAGTGGGTGTGTCCATTACCGATGGCGAACAGGATATTATGCTGTTTACCAGTGAAGGAAAAGCCAATCGATTTAATGAAACGGCAGTAAGAGCGATGGGAAGGACCGCGCGAGGCGTAAGGGGCATGAACCTGCCGGAGGGTGTTGATCTGATATCTCTCATTGTTCCAGAAGACGGCGGCCAAATATTGACCGCAAGTGCCAACGGGTATGGAAAGCGCACCTTAGTGACGGAGTACTCCACTAAGGGGCGGGGCGGTAAAGGCATGATTGCGATGCGTACCAGCGAGAGAAATGGCGCGTTGATTGGTGCGGTGCAGGTGAGTGAGAATGATGAAATCATGCTGATCAGTGATAAAGGAACGCTAGTAAGAACGCGCGTTTCTGAGATTGGTTTGCAGGGCAGGGATACTCAAGGTGTGAAATTGATCCGTGTTGGTGATAGTGAGCAGCTAGTAGGTGTTGAGCGGATAGAAGAGCTAGAAGAAGATGCAGTAGGTGATGGTGAGGTTATAGAAGGTGAAGCAGTTGAGGCTTCATCTGATGATTCTCAGGCACCTTCTGGAAGTGAAGTCAGTGATGACTCGGGTGATGATGTTCCTGGTGATAAACAGGATGACGAAGAGTAAAAATAGGCACTGTCGTTTGATAGTAGGGCGCTCAATGGCGCCCTTTGTGACTTAATAATTTTATTCAAAGGTTGGAATCGGAAGCTATGTCTAGGGCGTATAATTTTTGTGCAGGGCCAGCAGCACTACCAGAAAGTGTGTTAAAGCAGGCTCAAGAAGAGTTGGTTGACTTTCAGGGGCTCGGTTTGTCCTTGATGGAAATGAGTCATCGAGCTCCAGAAGTAGTGGCGGTGGCAAAGCAGGCAGAAGTTGATTTGCGCGAGCTTATGGCTATACCTGAAAACTACAAAGTGCTTTTTCTTCAGGGCGGTGCTAGCTCTCAGTTTTCAATGATTCCAATGAACCTGCTTGGCGATAAGAAGACTGCTGATTACGTCAATACTGGGCAGTGGTCAAAAAAAGCTATCAAAGAGGCGCAGCGTTTCTGTGATGTTAATGTCGTTGCGACAGATGAAGCGAATAATTTCACCCGCGTACCGGCTTTCGATAGTTGGAATCTGAACAGTGATGCGGCTTATTTGCATTACACACCCAACGAAACCATTGGTGGTGTTGAGTTTGACTTTATTCCCGATGTTGATGTGCCATTGGTTGCCGATTTATCCTCAACGATTCTTTCCCGGCCGATTGATGTATCCAAGTTTGCGTTGATCTACGCAGGGGCTCAGAAAAATATTGGCCCTGCGGGCATTACTGTTGTTATTGTGCGAGAAGATTTTATTGGCAATACATTGCCTGGTACACCTGCGATGTTTGACTACAAAATCCATGCGGATAATGATTCTATGTATAACACGCCGCCTACCTACGGGTGGTATTTGGCTGGCCTCGTGTTCGCTTGGCTAAAAGGGCAGGGTGGTGTCGAGGCAATGGAGGCGTTGAATCGCGCAAAGCAAGAGAAGCTGTATAGCTTTATCGATAATAGTGGCTTCTATAGTAACCCTGTAGCGGTAAATAATCGCTCGTGGATGAACGTGCCATTTACATTGGCTGATGCGTCATTGGATGCGTTGTTTTTGCAAAAAGCAGAAGATGCGCGTTTACTGAATTTGAAAGGGCATCGTTCTGTGGGTGGTATGCGTGCAAGCATCTACAATGCTGTGCCAATGGATGCGATTGATACGTTGATCGCTTTTATGAGTGACTTTGAAAAAGAACAAGGGTAATCACATGTCTGAGGACGGCGCATCAGAGAATTCAATATCTCTAGACTCGTTGAGACAAGAAATTGATCGGTTGGATGGTGATATTCAGCGCCTTTTGAATAATAGGGCACGTTGTGCCCAGAAAGTTGCGGATGTCAAAAATAAGCACGCTAACGGTGAGCCTGTTGTTTATTACCGACCGGAGCGCGAAGCGCAAGTGTTGCGACGGGTAATGGATCGAAATGAAGGGCCGCTAGGTGATGAGACGGTTGCGGGTTTGTTTCGCGAAATCATGTCTGCATGCTTGGCGCTTGAGGAGCCTATGAAGGTTGCCTTTTTGGGGCCTGCGGGAACCTTTACTCAGGCTGCAGCGATAAAGCATTTTGGTCATGCAGTAAATACTTCAGCGCAAAATACGATTGATGAAGTATTTCGGGAAGTAGCCTCGGGTCAGGCTCATTATGGTGTTGTGCCTGTGGAAAATACCACTGAGGGCATGGTGAACACGACCCTGGATAGCTTTATTGAATCAGACCTTGTGATTTGTGGAGAAGTAGAGCTGCGTATACACCATCATCTACTCGTGGGCAGTGCGACTAAGGCTGAGTCAATTAGTCGGATTTATTCCCACCAGCAATCTTTTGCCCAATGCCGAAAGTGGCTAGATGCTAATTACCCTAATGCAGAGAGAATACCGGTAAATAGTAATGCTGACGCTGCTCGTCGTTTAAATGATGAGTGGCATGCTGCGGCGATTGCAGGTAGTACCGCAGCAGAAATCTATGGATTGGAGATGTGTGCGTCGAACATCGAGGATAATCCTGATAATACTACGCGTTTTTTAATTGTGTCTAAGGATATCATTCCGCCATCGGGAGCTGATAAGACATCGATTATCGTGTCAACGAAAGATAGGCCTGGTGCGCTATTGGAGTTGCTTGAGCCGTTCCATCGCTCCGGTATTAGTTTGACCCGCATCGAGACGCGACCAGCTCCAGGCGGCACCTGGGCATATTTGTTTTTTATCGACTTTGAAGGTCATCATCACGATCCGGCAACGAAGGCAGTATTAGATGAGTTGCAAGAAAAAGCGGTAAATATAAAAATGCTTGGTTCGTACCCCTGCGCCGTACTTTAGGCGTGTCCAATAGCTTGAGTTTGCAAGCGTAAGTTCTGTGAGAGCGTAATATGAGTTGTGATTTTATTGCCTTGGCAACGGCAGGGGTTAGGGGGTTAACTCCCTATCAGCCAGGTAAACCGGTCGACGAGTTGGAGAGAGAGCTTGGTATTAGCAATATTATCAAGCTTGCCAGCAATGAAAACCCTATGGGACCAAGTGAGGCTGCATTACAGGCAATACGTGACGGGGTGAAAGAGCTTACTCGCTACCCAGATGGTAATGGTTTTGTATTAAAGCAGGCGCTCTCGAGTTCCTTGGCAGTTGACCTTGAGCAAATCACCTTAGGCAATGGATCAAATGATGTGTTGGATTTGATCGCTCGTGCTTATCTTGCTCCAGGCGATGAGGCGATTTTTTCTCAATATGCCTTTGCTGTGTACCCGATTTCAACACAAGCGGTTGGGGCCACTGCTGTCGTCACTCCCGCAAAAGAGTATGGGCATGACCTGGATGCAATGGCCGAGGCGATCACATCCAAGACGCGTGTTATTTTTATTGCTAACCCTAATAACCCTACGGGCACCTGGTTGACCAAAGAGCAAGTTGATGGTTTTTTGGTGAAGGTGCCAGAATCAGTTCTCGTTGTGCTTGATGAGGCCTATTTTGAATATGTGGGCGAGGCAGAGTACCCTGATGGGATTGGCTATTTAGAGAAATACCCCAATCTTATTGTTACTCGTACGTTCTCAAAGGCCTACGGTCTAGCCTCGTTGCGTGTTGGGTATAGCGTTTCAAGCCCTGATATTGCGAATATTCTTAATCGTGTTCGACAGCCATTTAACGTAAACAGTTTGGCTCTTGCGGCGGCGGCGGCGGCGGTAACGGATGAAGAGTATCTGCAGGAAAGTCGGAGCCATAATAGAGAGGGGATGGCCCAGCTCGTAGAAGGGCTAAGTGGGTTGGACCTATCCTTTGTTCCTTCTGTTGGGAATTTTATCTTGGTAAATTTTGACAAGGATGCGTTGCCGATCTTCGAGAGCCTGTTAAAAAAAGGCGTCATTGTTCGTCCCGTAGGTAATTATGGTTTGCCTAATGCGTTGCGAGTCAGCGTGGGAACGAAGAGTGAGAATGCCCGGTTTTTAGATAGTCTAGCTGAGGTGTTGTGACGATGGCAGATACTCAGGAATTTGACTTTATACTGGATAAGGTTGTTATCGTTGGATTGGGCCTAATTGGGGGGTCATTTGCCAGTGCGCTAAAGCAAGCTGGTGTTGTTAGGCATGTAGTAGGTTGTGCTCGCAGTAATGAAACTTTGCGTAAAGGTCTGCAAATGGGGGTGATTGACGAGGGTCAGTCGGATATAGCGGAAGCTGTAAAGGGCGCTGACTTAGTGATGTTGGCTGCTCCTATTGGTTTAACAGAAGTATTGTTGGAGCAAATGAAACCGGGTTTGAATGGCCATACCGTGGTGACGGATGCCGGCAGTGTTAAAGGTAATGTCGTTGAGGCCGCAAAGCGTGTGTTTGGTGTAATGCCTGATTGGTTTGTTGCAGGGCATCCGATTGCAGGTTCAGAACAAAGTGGTGTCGCTGCATCAAATCCAAACTTGTATACAAATCATAAAGTTATATTAACGCCAACAGAAGAGTGTAGCCCTCGAGCATTACAGATGGTGACCAAAGCTTGGCAGGTTGCAGGTGCTGAAGTGCTGGAGATGGATGTAGAGCGCCATGACGAAGTTCTGGCGGCGACGAGTCATCTGCCGCATCTATTGGCATTTTCGTTGGTGGACACATTAGCGAAAGAAGATGAGAATCAAGAGATTTTCCGTTATGCTGCCGGCGGTTTTCGAGACTTCACACGTATCGCGTCCAGTGATGCCTCTATGTGGCATGACATCTTTGTCGCCAATAAATCGGCAATAGCAACGATGTTAGACCACTTTGAGCGTGGTTTACATGCCCTGCGGGAAGCCGTGGAAAGCGACGATAGTGAAACCATGCTGGGTGTTATGACCCGTGCTAAAGTCGCAAGAGATCATTTTACAACCATGTTGGCTAAGCAAGCCTACAGCAAAGAAAGTAATCAGATGACTGAAAAGAATGTAAAGTTTGTCGCTCGACCAGGCGGCAAAGTATCTGGGGCCATTCGGGTGCCTGGAGATAAGTCTATATCTCACCGATCCATCATGCTGGGAGCCTTGGCTGACGGCACGACTGAAGTGGAAGGGTTTCTCGAAGGAGAGGATGCGCTTGCAACGTTGCAGGCCTTTCGGGATATGGGGGTTGTGATCGAAGGGCCAACCAACGGACACGTCAAAGTGTTTGGCGTTGGTGTGAATGGACTTAAGGCTCCCCCTGGACCCTTGTATGTGGGTAATAGTGGAACCTCGATGCGCTTATTGTCCGGATTGTTAGCCGCGCAAGCGTTTGATTCTGAACTGACTGGTGACGAGTCATTGTCTGGCAGACCTATGGGGCGAGTAGCAAATCCGC
Organism: Gammaproteobacteria bacterium 45_16_T64; assembly: GCA_002162955.1. Lineage (GTDB taxonomy): Bacteria > Pseudomonadota > Gammaproteobacteria > Pseudomonadales > Ketobacteraceae > 42-54-T18. Next base: position 109,176 of record MABD01000009.1, on the reverse strand, counting down.
TTCGAGAGATGGGAGCCAAAATCGAGACATGTGACGATGGCACTCCACCAGTGAAGATTACTGGTGGCCAGGTGTTAACGCCGCTGCGGTATGATATGCCGATGGCGAGTGCTCAGGTCAAATCTTGTGTGTTGTTGGCTGGTTTGTATGCAAATGGAGAAACCAGTGTTGTTGAACCTGCACCGACAAGGGATCATACCGAGAGAATGTTGCGCGGATTTGGCTATGCTGTGCGTACCGAAGGTAGTCGGGCTACGTTAGTGGGCGGTGGAAGTCTTGAGGCGACTGATATCGATGTGCCTGCAGATATATCTTCGGCGGCATTTTTTATGGTGGCGGCGAGTATTACACCGGGTGCTGACTTGCTCCTGAAGCATGTGGGTATCAACCCAACGCGCATTGGTATCATTAACATACTGCGCCTTATGGGGGCTGATATTACGCTTGAGAATGAAGCGGAAGCGGGTGGCGAGCCGGTGGCGGATATTCGGGTTCGTTACGCTCCATTGAAAGGTATTGATATCCCAGAAGATCAAGTGCCTTTAGCTATTGATGAGTTTCCGGTGCTGTTTGTTGCGGCTGCTTGTGCGGAAGGGCGAACCACGTTAACGGGGGCGGAAGAGCTTCGGGTTAAAGAAAGTGACCGTATTCAGGTGATGGCGGACGGGTTGTTGGCGTTAGGCGTCGATATCCAACCGACCGAAGATGGGGCAGTGATTAATGGTGGTGTTATTGGTGGTGGGTCTGTAGAGAGCCATGGCGATCATCGAATTGCGATGTCATTTGTGGTTGCATCCTTGCGAGCTGCGGCGGACATTACCATTGGCAACTGTGCTAATGTGGCGACGTCATTCCCTAACTTCATTGAGTTGGCTTCTCAGGTTGGTATTAATGTCAGTGTTTCTGATTAGTTGTTTAGCGCTAAATGCGTCAAAAGGTTTAAATCAATGAACGATTTAGGTTCTATAGGCCCTGTTATTACAATTGATGGTCCTGGTGGTTCGGGTAAGGGCACAATCGCGCAAATGCTAGCCTCTACGCTTGGCTGGAATCTGTTGGATAGCGGCGCCCTTTATCGATTAACTGCTCTTGCTGCGCGAAACCATGGGGTGGATATGGAAAATCCGCAGGCATTAGGCGTGCTTGCGCAGCACCTGGATGTTCAGTTTCTGGCTCAAGACTCAGGGACGGCTCAGGTTGTGTTGGAAGGCGAAGATGTGACTAACGATATTCGAACGGAAGAAATCGGATTGATGGCATCTCGAGTGGCCACGTTACCGGCGGTAAGAGATGGCTTGTTCCAGCGACAGCAATCATTCAAAGACTACCCTGGTTTGGTGGCTGATGGCCGTGATATGGGTACAGTTGTGTTTCCAGAAGCGGAATTAAAGGTGTATCTTACTGCGAGTGCAGAAGAACGTGCGCAAAGGCGATATAAGCAGTTGCAAGCAAAGGGAATGAATGCTAAGTTACCCGAGCTTTTAGATGCTATTGAAGCCCGCGATTGGCAGGATATGAATCGAGCAATTGCTCCTTTACGGCCTGCAGATGATGCGCTTGAAATAGATAGCACTGCGATGAGTATTGATGACGTGTTTAACACCATCATGAATGCCGCCGAAAAGCGACACTTAGTGAAACGATGAGCGTGTGAATAGATCCCATCATTAGGTGTTTGGAAATATGAAATTCTGGAGATAAGGAGAAGCCTTAGGCTGTCTCCTATCTCCGTTTTGTGTTTGAAGAGTCAGAAACATCAGCAAAACTTTTCAAATATTTATCAACAACCCCGCATGATGCTGATGGTATGCGGTGTATTGGGTGACCTTTGTAGGCCAAATTTCCGGTCAAGCCGGTGATTACAAATAGTGCTTATTATCGAAGGAAACCAATAACTTACAGGTATTAACATGAGCGAAAGCTTCGCGGAACTCTTTGAAGAGAGTTTAAAAGAACTTGATATGAAACCCGGTTCAATCGTTAAAGGCATAGTTGTGTCTATTGATGATGATTGGGTTACCGTACACGCTGGCCTAAAATCTGAAGGTGTTATTCCTCGCGTACAGTTCCACAGCCTTGAAGGTGTGATTGAAGTAGCTGTTGGTGACGAAGTAGACGTAGCACTAGAAGCGATCGAAGATGGTTGGGGTGAAACCCGTCTTTCTCGTGAGAAAGCGAAGCGTGCAGAGGCGTGGAAACGTCTTGAAGCAGCATTCGACGAGCAAGAAATTGTTAAGGGTGTTATTAACGGTAAGGTTAAGGGTGGTTTCACTGTTGATGTTGAAACAGTACGCGCATTCTTACCTGGTTCTTTGGTAGATATCCGTCCAGTACGTGACACTACCCACCTAGAAGGCAAAGAGCTAGATTTTAAAGTTATCAAATTAGACGCTAAGCGTAACAACGTTGTTGTTTCTCGTCGCGCGGTTCTTGAAGCTGAAAACAGTGCAGAGCGTGAGCAGTTGCTGTCTAACCTTCAGGAAGGTATGGAAGTTAAGGGTATCGTTAAGAACCTTACTGACTACGGTGCGTTCGTTGACCTTGGCGGAATTGATGGCTTGCTACACATCACCGATATGGCTTGGAAGCGTATTAAGCATCCTGGCGAAATCGTTAATGTTGGTGACGAAATCAACGTTAAAGTATTGAAATTTGATCGTGAGCGTAACCGCGTATCCTTAGGATTGAAGCAATTGGGTGAAGATCCATGGGTAGCGTTGACTAAGCGTTATCCTGAAGGTAGCCGTGTTACTGCACGTGTTACTAACCTTACGGATTACGGTTGTTTCGCAGAAATCGAAGAAGGCGTTGAAGGTCTTGTTCACGTTTCTGAGATGGATTGGACGAACAAGAACATCCATCCTTCTAAAGTTGTTTCTATTGGCGACGAAATTGAAGTGGTTATTCTTGATATCGACGAAGAGCGTCGTCGTATCTCTCTTGGTGTTAAGCAGTGTAAGCCTAATCCATGGGAAGAGTTCGGTACCAAGTTCGATAAGAACGATAAAGTTAGCGGTAAGATCAAGTCTATCACTGACTTCGGTATCTTCATCGGTCTTGACGGTGGAATCGACGGCCTAGTTCACTTGTCTGATATCTCTTGGGAAGTTGCAGGAGAAGAAGCGGTTCGTGAATATAAGAAGGGTGACGAAATCGATACTGTTATTCTTTCTGTTGATCCAGAGCGTGAGCGTATCTCTCTAGGTATCAAGCAGCTAGAAAACGATCCGTTTGCCGCTTACGTTCAAGATAACGACAAGGGTAAAGTGGTTACTGGTAAGGTAATTTCTGTTGATGCTAAGGGTGCTGTTGTACTACTTGCTGAAGGCGTTGAAGCGTCTTTGAAAGCGTCAGAAATTAGCCGTGATCGTGTTGAAGATGCTCGTAATCACCTCAATGAAGGTGATGATGTTGAAGCGCGTATCATCAATGTTGATCGCAAGAACCGCGGTATCAACCTGTCTGTGAAGGCGAAAGACGTTGCTGATGAGAAAGAAGCAATGAAGAGCCTGAGCCAAGAGCAGGAAGCACCTAAGACAATTGGTGATCTGATCAAAGCACAGATGGAAAACAAGTAAGCATTTAGTACTTGTAAAAAAGGGAAGGCTTTATGCCTTCCCTTTTTTTTGCCTGGAATTTGGTGTGTATGTTTACTTGGTGTTCAGCCAGCTATTGATGTCGTGTATATCCTTCTCGGTGAGTACACCAGCAGTTTGTTTTAGCTGTAAGCTATCAAATATGTAGTCAAAACGTGCATTGGCATAGTCTTGTTTAGCGCCGTAAAGCGTCTTTTGTGCGTTTAGCACGTCAACGACGGTGCGAGTGCCGGCATCATATCCTGCCTCGGTAGCTCCGAGTGCGGCTTGGGCAGAGCGAATGCTTTGTTTTTGGGCTTTCACTCTGGATACGTCGGTATTAACCACTCTAAATAGATTGCTAGTATTTTGAATGACTTCTCGCTTTTGTAGGTTGTAATCGTCCAGGGCTTTCAGCTCTAGCTCTTTGGATTGCCTGCGATATGCGCTTGTTGCTCCTCCCGAATACAAGGGGAGTGTTATAGCCACGGATACTTGATTGGTCCTATAGTCTAGCGAGTTATCCGCATCGCTGTGGTTGTCACTATAGCTACCTTCTAGGCTAATAACGGGCAGGTGACCCGAGCGTTTGGATTTATAGTCTTGTTGTGCGGCAGCTTTTGCGTGTAGAGACGCAAGCAAGTCAGGATTGTTGTTTAAAGCGGTGCTAGTCCATTCTGAGATATTGTTTGGTGTAGGGTGGCTAATGGGAGCATCAGCTTTAAGCCCGCTGACTGTGTTAATTGGAGCTCCGGTGAGCGTTTCAAGGTTTTGCAATGATAGAGCAAGATCCTGTTCGGCGATAATGTGCTGTACCGAGCTAATATCGAAAGCCGCTTGAGCTTCTTGTACGTCGGTGTTGGCAATGAGTCCAACATTAAAACGTTGCTCTGTTTGTTCTAATTGACGCTTGATCGCTGATTTTTCTGCGTCGCGAAATTGTAGGCTTTCTTCCGCCCTTAATACATCAAGATACGCTTTTACGACGCGCATATAGAACGCTTGCTGGCTGGACTCAAACGTAGCGTCATATTGGCTGTCCGAGGCTTTGCCTTGTTGGTGTGTGTGCCACTTGGATAAGTCGAACAATGGCTGCGATAGTGTGGCGCTATATGTTCGATTCCTGTCGTCTGAATCTTGTTGTCCTGCTTGTGCTTCCGTGGAGACGGAGTCCTCATTGAGGTAGTTCACATCTTGACTGGCTGTCTGAGCTTTGAGCGCAATTGTTGGTTTTAACCCAGAAGAGGCTATATGTTTAAGCTCTTTGTTGGCCTTATAAGCGTGAACAGTTGACGCCCATTGAGGGTCGTTGTTTTTGGCTTGGTTCAGTGTGGATGAAAGGTCTTGTGCAAAGGCAAGGGGAGTTGCAAGGCTACTTAAAATGACTCCGATTGCTAGCGAACGCTGTTTGCTCTGGGTTGATTTCATTGGTGCAGAGTTATCCTGTCTGTGGATGAGAAGCTTGCGAGGCCCCTTTAATAAAAATCTAGATGGTATGGACTGCTAACTTAGCATAAAATTCCAGTCTTTTAACATTCACTCGTGGGATAGTAATGTCCAGAAATAATCAGCAGTTATTAGTGGCACTAGAAAAAATTGAAGAGGAAATGGTTAGCGCTTGTTTGTGGGGGAAGGAGTGCCCTGATGAAGGGGCTTTTGCTAGTTCGCTACCCTTTTGCATGGATACAATGGCTTTTGAACAGTGGCTTCAATGGTTGTTTGTTCCGCGTTTCAGAGACATGATATTGGCGGAATTGGTACTGCCAGCGGAATCAAATATTGCCCCGATGGCAGAGGAGAGCTATAAGGCAAGCTCAACGGATGCGTCAGCGTTAATTGTTGCCCTGCGAGCCTTTGATCGCTTGGTTAGCGAAAGTTAAATAACTCGGTTAAATGGGGGTGGGCAATTTGCCGGGTGGTTTCGGTTTTTTGTTTTACGGAATAGGCCTTCGCAGCGGAGTGCCCCCAGACAGGGTTGGGCCAGGCATCGTCTGTGGTTGTTCTTCCGACATGATGAATGTGCAGTTGGCTGACAACGTTGCCCAGGGCGCCAATATTCATTTTATCGAGAATAAATTCATCCATCAGCGTTTCTGCCAGCAGGCTTGACTCTGTAAGGAGTTGGATTTGCTCTGCACGGGGCAGCTGATAAATTTCTTGGGTATTTGCTCGCTTGGGTACAAGAATGCACCACGGGTAGCGAACGTCATTCATAAGGAGGAGCAGGTTACATTCCGATTCTGCAATCGTAAATGTATCTGCTTCTAATTTCGGATCCAGTGCGAATGTAGTCATCAGTATTTCTTTTAACGCTTTAAGCGTGAGGCGACTTGTGTTTTGTTTCGTATGGCTATGGCATCCTCTAAGATGTAGCCTGCTTCAGTAAGAACATGGTCAATGGTAATCGTTCTCTCATGAAGACTTGAGTCTGTATCGTTAGCGCTGGTGAGTTCTTCGAAGTCCTTATAGGGTTCCTCTCCTTTCGCGACGCGTTTTTTGTTTTCCATATCTAGCCGTCGGGTTTTTGCGTCGGACTGTTCTTTTACTCGTAGCTTTTCGTTTAGCGAGACGATAGTTTTACCTTGCTCCTCGCTTTCACGGTTGCTTATCTGTTCCTTTGTAAATATGAAGTCAGGGTCGCTAGAAATACGATCTTGATGTGCTGCAGTCAAGTAATTGAGGTATTCATCATAATTCCCCCATCGCTTAAAGCGAGCAGGAGGGATGTTGTCTGAAGGGAGGGCGTTAGCCAGTGAGCTTTCCCCGATTTCATCTAAATTAAATATACTCGGAAATAGAATGTCAGGGATAATACCTTTGTGTTGATTGCTCTCTCCTGAAATGCGGTAGAACTTTGCCGAGGTTACCTTCAGCTGACTGCTATCAATTGGCTGTAAGGATTGGACGGTACCTTTACCAAAGCTGCGACCACCAACCACTAACCCTCGACCGTAATCTTGGATGGCGCCGGCAAATATCTCTGACGCAGACGCGCTAAGTCGGTTAATGACAACCGTAAGAGGCCCGTCATAGATGATTCTCTCATCGGTATCTTCCCAGGGCATGATGTGCCCACTGGAGTTCTTAACTTGGACAGTGGGGCCCGTATCGATGAACAATCCAACCAGTGAATTGACTTCGCTAAGTGAGCCGCCGCCATTATCTCTAAGGTCAATGATGATGCCATCAACCCCTTCTTTTTCTAAACCTTTTATTAGATGAACGACGTCCCGAGTCGTTGACTTATAGTTAGGGTCCCCATTCTGCATTGCTTGAAAATTAGAGTAGAACGTTGGGATATCGATAACGCCAAGTTTTTTCTTTTTGTTGTCATGGGTAATTTCGAGAATACTGGATTGGGCAGCTCTATCTTCTAGCTTGACAGTGTCCCTGGTAAGGCTGACGATTTTGGTTTCGCTTTCATTCTTAGCGTCAGCAGGGATGACCTTAAGCCGAACAACGCTGCCTTTATTACCTCGAATGCGAGAGACTACTTCGTCAAGGCGCCAGCCAATGACATCATTCATTTCTGAATTTCCCTGTGCGACACCGATAATTTTATCTGAGGGCTTTAGCTGTTTAGATTTTGCGGCAGGTCCGCCTGCAACTAATCGAACGATTTTTGTGTATTGATCTTCTGCCTGCAGTACGGCGCCGATACCTTGTAATTGCAGGCTCATATTAATGTTAAAGTTCTCTGACACGCGAGGAGAAAAGTATTGTGTGTGGGGATCATAAGTTTGCGTTAACGCATTAATATAGATTTGAAATGCGTCTTCACTTGCCGTTTGTTCTACGCGTTTTAGCTGGTTTTCAAATCGCTTGATGAGGGTCTTTTTTATCTCATCTAATGCGTTGCCTGAAAGCTTTTGGTTAAGCACCATGTATTTTAGGCGTTTATCCCATAGGACATTGAGGGCTTTATTGTCCTTTGGCCATTCGACATTCTCACGATCAGTGTTGTAGGTTGTGTTGTCGGTGAAAGTGAGCTCATCAAGGTCATTTTTAAGTGCTTTTAGTACATAAGATAATCGATTGATAAGGCGAACCTGGTATCGATTAAAGATATGGTATGCAGGGGCCAGATTGCCACTCTTCAACGCATCATCCATTTCGTAACGGTAGGCTTCAAACTCTTTGATGTCAGTCTGGAGAAAATAGCTGCGATTGGCGTCGAGGTCTTTTATATATCGATCATAAATTTGAGACGACAAGCCGTTATCAAGGTAAATGTGATTGTAATGGTATCGCTCTAGTAATTTGACGATTTTTTGGCTGGTAGTTATCTGCGATCGTGTAGGTGATAGCAAATTAGGGGCGCCGTAAGCACTTGTTATAACTAAGGAAAAAGATAAAAGCAGTGCAACGGATGTTCGATGAGTCATATGTAGCCAACCTAAAGGTTATCTCAAAAGTGCGCAGTATGCGACCGTGTGTATTCAGCTAACACAAGCTAACAAAACTAACTTTGTTAAGCAAATTAAGGGATTAGCGACGAATCTCATTAAATACACAATAGGCCGATTGATGCGCTTATACCAGTATTCATTATGCCGTAACCAACCTGTGTAAAGTGTGATCGTTTATTCATTATTGGGCAGGCAGGTTTGACAACACAAAGTGACAAAAGCTCCTCGTGTGACAATTGATAAGACGTCAAGGGGGTGTACACTCGCAAGAACTGCTCGGTTCTCTGTTGTAATGAAGTCCAGGGATAGGAAGTGGGACAGCAATAACAATAACAAAATATTACAACAACAATAATGAAAGCTGAGTATAGGGAAGAAGAGTCATGCGTTATGCGTGGGTAGTGGGTTTGTGCGTGTGTGTGGGGTTTTGGACGGGCCATTGTTATGGTGCTATTGTTGAAAATTTGACCATCGGTAATGCTAAAGCACTTGCGCTGGCAAATGCGGTGACGGCTGATCCGCCAGGAGTAGATTCAATTCACTTTAATCCAGCGGGCCTTGCGTTAATGAAAGGTCGACAAAGGAATCTCAAATTATTGGCGGCTCGCTTAACATTTGAGGTGGAGTTTGGTGAATATACACAGGAGTATCAAGATACCCTGGACGCATTAGAACTGGAAGATGATGTACCCAACTCATCAAGTAGTACATCAATACTGGCTATCAAGATTCCGGGGCAGGATAAACCGGAGAAGTGGCCGCTACCATTTCTTATTGCCCCTTTGGGCGGGGCAATCTATAACCCACCTGGGACTAACGTGACCTTTGGGACGGCGGTTTACACTCCCTTGGCAGCTGGCTACGTAAGAGATGAAGATGATCCGGCTACTTATATGGGAGAAGTGTTAGCAATATCGAGGATTACCTATTTATCTCCATCCATTGGCGTTGCCTTGTCGGATGAGTGGTTGGTTGGAGCCTCGCTCGGTCTTTCTTATTTTGGTCTTGGTGGTAATACACGGTTGCGGGTCCCCCATAGCTTGGTTGGCTTGGCATACTTGTTATCTAAACAATTTACGGAACAAAACCTCTGTGTTCCCGGTGTAATCGAATTATGCGACGGTGAGCTTACTCCAGTAACGGAAGCGGCACGGTTGGAGTTTTATGCAGAAGATACGCTGAGCTTTAGTGTCAACTTTGGTGTGCTTTGGAAGCCGACCCCATGGTTTAGCTGGGGGGCGGTGTATCAGTCTGAGAGTGAGAACGATATGAAAGGTAGTTATCAAATTACCTATAGTGATGCTTGGTCTTCATTCTTTGGCGATGTTTATAATTCTTCATTGGGGCAGGGAGTGAATTTTCTTCTGCCTTTACCAACAGGTCGCCAAGTTGAGAAAGGTGTTGCTAAAATCTCACTTAAAACCCCTGCACATTTTGCAACAGGCGTTAGCGTTCAGTTAACGCCGCGTTGGAAGGTGAATGTGGATGCGAAGTGGACTGACTGGGCTGTATGGGGTGGGATTGTTATTGAGTTTGATCGCCCCTTGGATTTTTTGAAAATAGCGGGTCCCATATCGGATTATGCTACTGAGGATGTGCTAACCATTCCTCGTCATTATGAGAGTACTTGGAATTGGGCGTATGGCGTTGAGTATCAATGGAATGATGCGTTAGCGCTTCGATTTGGGTATGAGCCAAGAACATCGTCCATTCCAGAGGATAAGCGGGATGTGCTGCTGCCGGTTGGGGATGCTGACTTCTATACTGCCGGTTGGGGATGCTGACTTCTATACTGCGGGTTTTGCTTATCGGGCATCTGAGGGTAGCCTGTGGGAGGTTGGCTTTGGCTACTTGGTGTCTACTATTGATGTGCCTGGAGGGGCGAGTACGAATGCAAACAGCACAGATGAAAGTGTGAATATACTTTACAACCCTTATGCGGGCATCGATTTTAAGGGGCGGGTCGAAGGAATTCTTGTTGAGCTAAGTTATACCTCTGATTTTTAGATAACTTATCATTCTCTTATATGCAAAAGCATGCGTAGATTAGTTGTTTAGTAATCAATAGGTTATAAGTAAGGTGGGACGATTGTTTTGCTTTTATAGGTCTAAAAAACGCTCTAAACTGTTGTGAAATAAGCATTTTTGGGGTGTTTAGTATGTTTATTCTAACTTTAGTTGATAATCTAGCCTTCATTGAGAGAGAGGGATTGAATAGACGAGTAAGCCTGTCAACTCCTTCGTACTTGTTTAGACGGTTAGTTGTGATTGTGTGGGAGCTTTCGTTATCTGACCGTAAAAACAAGAAAAGCCCACTAGGGGCTTATATGAATTACGTTGTGTGCCGACGCAACTTATTTATTGTTATTAGCGTTATTGTTATTTTTGAGGCGTTGATTAAGCGCCAAATCTTATTATTGTTATATCGACTTTCTCGCCCGATCCTCATCGGGCATTCCCTTAGCCCGCTACCCAAGCGGGCTTTTTTTTGCCTTTCTATCAGTGCCAAAAAGCAAGGTGCCATACTTGACTAATTCGTATCAAAAAGCAAGGCCTGACGATATGAATTGTGATGCCAACCAGCGAATTGTTATCGGTCAAAAGTAGTGGTTGTTTCTTGTACTTGGATGGTTGATTGTGTTGCATAGCGATGGGTGAGAGCGCACTAATTGTTTGATAAATGGAAATTAATGACTGTTGGTATTGCTCATTGAGCGAATAATCGAATTTTACCTGCGTAAAGAAAAAGGCGTATTTTTACCAAAACATTTTCAAATGTTGAATAAAAAGTATTCGAATTTATGTTTCTGTTCGTAAAAATGTGAAATAGTTCCGATTTTTTTACCCAAAACAATCTATCCCACGCTTCCGCCTCTCGAAATATTTCGTCAATGTGTCAGAATCTTGCACAGACTTCGATTAGATAGCTGAGGTCTACCTAAGTGTTTCTGCTTGTTTGAATTTTAGACAGCTGTAGCAACATAGAAACGAGCATTGCATGATCTCACTCGCAATGAGGTAATGCTCACTATAAAAATTAGAAGGATTGCACTCATGGTAAAGCCGAACGCTAAATTGGCCTTGCTTCCCTTAGCAGTTTGTCTCGCTAGTACTCCCGCATTTGCCGCAAGCAATGCAGAGTTGGAACAGCGACTGCTAGAGCAAGAGAAAAAAATTAAAAAGATGGAGCGACGAGTCAAAAGTACTCGTAATGCGGTAAAACAAAACCGTAGTCGGCTTTCTGATATGTCCAGCCGTTTGAAGATCAATGGATTCTTCTCTGCCGGGTCGACGTTGTTAGACAGCAAAGATTTAGAACTAAGCACCTTTAACATAGATGACGAGTACAGTACTTCTCCGGTTACTAAGCTCGGTATTCAGATGACCTTTAAGGTATCTGACGATATTGATGTTACCGGTCAGTTAGTATCCAAGGGTACTGATAACTATGACGTGACTGCTGAGTGGGCTTATTTAAGCTGGCAGATGACTGAAAATTTCACGACACGTATTGGACGTCAACGTACGCCATACTATATGTTGTCTGAATATTTGGATGTAGGTTATGCCTACCCATGGACACGTCCACCGATCGAAATGTACAGCTTGCCTTTGAATAACACTGATGGCATCGCGTTCTTGCATGATTTTAACGCAGGTGATTGGACTTTTGGCACCCATGTGTATGCAGGCGAAGGTTTTGGGGAAGTGGACCAGTTGGAAGGAAGCTTCCGGTTACAGAACCGGGGTATATCTTTCACTGTTGAGACAGGTCCTTGGGCTATGCGTTTAGCGTATAGTAACTCTGAGGTTAAGGTAGACAGTAAGGTTGAAGGTGGAGCGGGCGACTTATTACTTGATGGTATTAATGATCTATTAGTGCCTACGGCTGGTATTCTAAACTCGGGTCACCCTTTAGTTACGTCCACCACAGATATAGAAGAATTGCCTGAATCTGGAATAGAAACGAATTATCTTTCTGCTGCATTTACCTATGATGACGGTAGTCTTTTGGTTATTGGTGAGTTATCAAATCTTGAAGTAAAAGATTTTGTTCAGCCTGCTGGTGATGGTGGTTACCTGATGGTTGGGTATCGATTTGGGAAATGGATGCCTCATGTAACCTTCTCTCGTTTCTATACTGATGCTAAGAATGACGAACAGGTTCAAGAATATATTGAGGTTGCTCTTGATGCAGCGGAGCAATCTAGTGCGATTGAGACTCTATCTGGTGGGTTGCTACCTGCTGCCGTGGTAGTGCCCAATGCAATAGGTTTGGCGAATAGCTTGGAGACTCTAGTCCAAGAGCAAGAGTCTGTAACCGTAGGTGTGGTATATGACATAAGCTCTCGTGTTAAAGCTAAATTTGATGTTACTCAGTATAGCTCTTTCGGAGAGTACAATCAGTACTCGATCGATGGCGGTGGTGACCTTGTGACAACCGAACTCGACGGTTACGGACGCTTTGGCTTAAGCGATGATGCTGATGCGACCGATATCGATTCTAGCACCACAATTTATACCTTTGCTATCGACGCAGTATTCTAAGGGGGCGTTAATCATATGAAAATAATAAAACGGTTGATACCGTCTGCTGTGGCTGCGTGTTTGGTGACTGGTGCTTCACTTTCTGTTGCGGATACCGCAATTATCGTGAGCGCTGAGTCGAGTATTTCGAGTGTTGATGTGGATCGTGTTGCGGCTGTCTTTTTAGGCAAACGTAATAAGATCGATGGTGTGTCAGTAACACCGATAGATCAGGAAGAAGGCCAGGATTCCCGTGAGGAGTTTTATTCAACGGTTGTGCATAAATCTGCATCACAATTGAATGCTTACTGGTCAAGACTCATATTCACCGGTAGAGGTCTGCCGCCTGATCAAGTATCAGGGGACGCTGAAGTGGTTGAAGTGGTTGCTGATGATCCAGATTTGATCGGCTACGTTAGCCCTGGCGCTGTTGATGACAGCGTAAAGGTGATATTGGTCGTTCAGTAATAACCGACCCGTATCCATCAAAAGCCAAACCTTAGGGTTTGGCTTTTTTGTACCTACACGCTTCTTAGCGGGGAGGTGTTATCGTTGGGTGCTGATTTTTTTCGCCCTTTTACAGGGAATACACTATCTTCAAGCCAGTCAGTGAAGCGGTCAATGCTAAGCGGTGGTGTGAGTAGATAGCCTTGTATGATGTCACAGCCCATTTCGGTTAAGGCCTCCATTATTTCCTCAGTTTCCACGCCTTCAGCCACTACTCGCATATTCATATTGTGGCTGATATCTAAGGTTGAGCGAACAATCATGATATCATCATTATTTTCAAGCATGTCTGTGATAAATGATCGGTCAATCTTGAGCTCGCTCATTGGCAGTCGTTTTAAGTGCGACAGACTGGAGTAGCCAGTGCCGAAGTCATCAATTGACGTCGAGAGCCCCGCGTCTTTCCAACCGACAAGAACGTCGTGGGCGAGGTCTGGATTAGTAACCATCGCTGTTTCGGTGATTTCTAGCGTGATAAATTCTGGTGTAATCCCATACCGAGCCATTTGTTCCGCAATAAAATCGGTTAAGTCAGGTTCTTCTAAGTTATGTGCGGACAAGTTGATGGATACGGAGAGCATATAGCTCTGAGTGTGTAGTTTTTGTAATAGGATCATGGACTGGGAAATCACCCAGCGGGTAAGTGGTTTAATGGCGCCTGAAGATTCTGCAAGGGCAACGAATTCATCGGGAGGGATAAACCCGTATTGGTCGTGATTCCAGCGTAGGAGAGCTTCTGCACTGACAATCTCCATATCATGCGTGTCTAGTTGAGGGTGAAGATAAAGCTCAAGCTCGTTCGCGGCAATTGCTCGCCTTAAATCTCCCATCAATGATAGTCGTCGTTCGCTGTAAGGGTTTACGTCATCATTGTAGACACAACATATTTGGCCATGGGTTTGTGATTCTTCGACAGCAACAAAGGCGTTGCGCAGCAAAGATTCGGAGTCGTTGCCATGATCCGGTGCGTAGCACAGGCCACAGGAGGTACTGATATCCAGTGAAATGCTTTCAAATTGAAACTGTTGAGGCAGTTGGTTGAGCATACCGATGATGGTCGCAGTCCCTTTACCATTCTTTGGTTGTTTTAATACGAATGCAAGATTGACCCCTTGAATGGCGGCTAGATATTCCCCTTTTTCTCGGTTAAAAGGAACGCTGACATGATCGGGTAGCTTTCGTAACAAGTTATTGAGGGCTTGGGCGGTGGTTTTTGCCACCATATCCCCTACGTAATGCCCAAGTGTGTGATTTATTTCTCGAAGACGTTTTATCTTTAAAATAACGACAAAGATATTTTTAAGTGTGCCCTGTTGCTGTTGAGTCGCTAATTCGGTATCAATAATTTCGATCAGTTTGTCTCTGTTCGGGAGGCCAGTAATCTTGTCGTGATAGGCTCTGTACGTGAGCGCAGATTCGGCCTCTTTAAGCGCTTCTATTGCTTTTTGTTGTTTTTGTATAGCGATGCGTTTTTCTTGTTGGTGTTGCTGAATCCTATCGCCGATAGCGATTGTGATAATGAGGATCTCTGTCACGGTACCGATTTGTGATGCATGCAAGGTAAAGGTATTTGGTGCAAGCAGACCTCGCAAGGTTAATATGTAGACAAGTGTGCAGACGAGCAGTGTTCCCCAGCCTAATAGGAAAAAGCGTGCCGTTTTTCTTCCGGCGTGAAGGCATACGATACTACTTACGATCATTAACATGGTGAGTGTCGCTAATGATATGTCGGTGAAGGTAATGATGGTTTGGTAGGGCAGAGAAATTGAGCCTACCGAAATCAATGTGCCGACAGGAATCATTAGCAATAGTGCTTTATCTAGCTTGGGGGCAAGTTGTGGCGTATCGAGAAACGGGCGTGCGAACAAGACGCCGAAAATAACCGCGAAACCAATAAAGAATAAGTGTGTGATTTGACTCCATTCTGATGTGCTTCCCCACAGGTAATACGCACCATGGGTTGAGAGGCTGGCTTGAGTAAGGGCGATTGATATTACAAAGCCAATGTAATACAAATACAAATTTTCTCGTAAAGAGACATAAATAAGGAGATTAAAGACAGCCGCGATCAAGAATATGCCGTAATAAATACCCCATGTAAATTCTGTTTCCTTGATGGATTTATAATATTGGCTGGGGTCCATCAAATGCAGTGCAATGGATTGTTGAGCTCGACTCTTAATAACTAAACTGATGGTGTAGGTCTTGTTGGGTTTAAGCGTGATAGGGAAAGCCATTAAACGTGACGGGGTATCATCGCCCTCAGCCGTGACCCTGTCGTTTTGTGTGAAATGAACCGGGGGGCTCCATTCCGTAGATACATAGAGGTCGATATTGTCGAATTGCGGGTACTGACGATCGATTACTAAGTGCCAAGGACGAGGAGATGTTTGGTCGCGTGTGGTAATGGTTTGCTGTATCCAATGGTAGCGCTGGGTGTTTTCAATATGTAAATAATCACTGCTGGAAATTTTAGCAATTCGATTAAATTGGCTGCTCGCCTGGGAGTAGGGGAGTGATTGCGCAGTGCTAAACCAGCGTGCCCCCAATAACATGGATTGGTTTTGTGCTGGTGTATCAGCGTAAGCGAGTGAAATCTGTAGTGTGCATAAACAAATAAGAAGGGCACGCCAAGAATGAACTATGGCATGGCGATCATGTTGCTTTGTTCGATACCTTATGGTGGCCAAAAACAGGCGCCTCCCAACTGCGGTTTATAGGGGCTATTCAATTGATCTATAAGAAAAGTGTAGTTTAAAAAGTCAGCTTTTCTATTGGGGGTCTCAAATAGGGAGATATGCAAAAAAATACTATAGATAGTGGTTAATTCATTACTATTTTGAATATTAGATTTTATACTGCATGCCCATTATGTAATGAATTGATAGAGGAGTAAGAACTATGTATGCAGCCCTGAAGCACCCTCATATGCTATTAGCGTTAACGAGTGGTGTGCTGTTTGTATTGAGAGGTGTGTGGATGTTGCTGGATTCTCCCCAGCTACAAAAGCGATGGGTGAAAATCCTACCCCACGTGGTTGACACGTTATTGTTGGTTTTTGCCGTAGGGTTGATGGTTCAAATCAGCCAGTATCCCTTTGTAGATCATTGGCTTACTGCCAAAGTGTTTGCCTTGCTAGGGTATATTTTTGCTGGCGTAGTGGCATTAAAACTGGGTAAGACAAAGAGAGTGCGAGGTACCGCGTTTGCTGTCGGTCTATTGCTATATGTGTATATCCTAGGAGTGGCAATTAAACATAACCCGTTGAGTTTTTTTGCGTGATTTGATGATCGTGGGGTTGATGGGTTCGCGGGTTGCTGTAACACGCGAATCCACCAATTCTACTGCCGGGGGCTTGGCTATCCTAAAATATTTCGGTCCTCTCTATGTGGGTTAGTCTTTTCTGTACATTGTTACTATACAAGCGCCACCAATGCCCACGTTGTGTTGCAGGGCAACCTTGGCGCCTTCCACCTGCCGCTTTTCAGCCTGTCCTCTTAGTTGCCAGACGAGCTCTGTACATTGGGCTAAGCCTGTTGCGCCTAAAGGGTGCCCCTTGGAAAGTAGGCCGCCTGATGGGTTGACTACAACATTGCCACCATAGGTGTTATTTTCCTCAAGAATGAACTTTTCCGCGGTGCCTTCAGGGGTTAAGCCAAGGGATTCATAGGAGATTAATTCATTTGCAGTAAAGCAATCATGGAGTTCAACAACATCAATATCTTCCGCTCCGATTCCTGCTTGTTCGTAAACCGACGCTGCTGCTCGCTGGGCCATGCCGTAGCCGACCATGTCCATCATGCTGTCTTTGAAACTGCTTGGTTGATCGGTTTCTAGTGCCTGTCCAGCGATATAGACAGGGTTTACGATGCCTTTTTTACGGGCAAACTCATCGGAACAAAGCACTGTTGCGCCAGCGCCACAAGTGGGTGGACAACATTGAAATCGTGTTAATGGGCCGTGTTGATGGGGCGAAGCCATTACCTGTTCAAGCGTGAGTAAATCTCCAAATAGAGCGTAGGGGTTTACGTTGGCATGTTTTCGGGCCTTGACGGCGATCCGCCCAAATACATCATCCGCAATGCCATATTTATTTTGATACTCGACACCTGCGCCGCCAAACATCTGTGCCGCAGGTGGTGCCGCAGTGAACTGCTGTAGGCGTAATTGCGTTTCTAAGTGCTTGCCTAGCGAGGGAACTCTATCCCCCCACTTAGCCTGTAACGCCCCTTTCTCCATCTTCTCGAAACCTAGCACCAGTGCGACCTCTACTGCCCCTGATGCTACGGCTTGGCGAGCGGCGAATAAGGCGCTGGACCCAGTTGAGCAGTTGCTATTCACATTAAAAATTGGAATGCCGGTTTGACCAACTTCATACAGTGCACGCATACCACTACAGCTATCCCCATAGACGTAACCCGTCCATGCTTGTTCGATTTCACTGTATTCGACAGCGGCATCTTGCAAGGCCAATTTGGCGGCGGTAGCCCCCATCTCGTGATAATCCTGGCCCGCAGGATCACCAGGCTTAGTGAATTTTGTCATGCCAACGCCAATCACATTAACTCGTCTAGACATTACTCTCTCCTAAGTGACGTGTTTATTTATTAGACAGGTTAGCCATAACTGACATCATTGCTTCTTGGGTGTTACCTGGGTGATCGGCGTCGGTAAAATCGTTAATAGTATCCCAGTGCTCGTTGACGTCCTCAGCGTTAAAACCGTTAGCTAGATTGAATCCATGGCCTTTGCTGCGTTCCCAACGTAGTTTTCCTATCCAGCCTGCACCGACTTCGTATAAATTTCCTGTGTCGGTATTGTTTTCATCGCAGAGTTTTATGACTAAGGGCGTAACGTATTCAGGTTTGAGTTGGGCGATTAGCGGTGGCGGGAGAATGGTTTCAGTCATTCTAGAGCCCGCAATGGGGGCAATTGAGTTGACGACTATGTTACTTTTTTTGCCCTCTATCGATAGTGTTTGTCCCAGGCTGTATAGCCCTAGTTTGGCCATGCTGTAATTGGCTTGTCCAAAATTACCGTAAATCCCTGCGGCAGAAGCGGTGAAGATAATGCGACCGTATTCGTTATCTTTCATATAGGGCCAAGCGGCATGGGTGACTTTGTAAGCACCTTCCACATGGACCTGATAAACCAGGTTCCAGTCGGCATCGGTCATTTTAGAGAAGCTTTTATCGCGAAGAATGCCTGCATTATTAACCACGATATCAATACGGCCGAAATTGTCGATTGCTGTTTGAACGATTTTGTCGCCATCTGTCACTGAGTCGTAATTGGCGACGGCTTCTCCGCCAGAGGCAATAATCTCGTCGACAACAAGGTCGGCTGCATTCTTGCTTGCACCTTCTCCAAAAGCGCTGCCGCCTAAGTCATTAACGACCACTTTAGCGCCACGTTTAGCGAACTCGATGGCATGGCTTTTTCCTAAGCCGTTGCCTGCCCCTGTAATTATGACAACACGATCATCAAAACGAACTTCTGACATGGTATTTCTCCCGGACTTTGTTTTTTGTGCAAAAAAAAGGCGGAGAAGTCCGAAACTATGTTTCGAAAGACTACACCGCCAAAATTTTTAAGCGCAAGGTCTCGGTAGAAGAGGTCGCTTGCGTTATAACCCTAATCCGCGTCCAATAATCTCTTTCATTATCTCATTGGTACCCGCGAATATAGGGGTGATTCTTGCGTCCACATATGCTCGGGCAATGGGGTATTCCCACATATATCCTGCGCCACCGTGGAATTGTACGCATTGATCAACAACGCGCCCTTGAAGGTCGGTACACCACCATTTTGCGGCAGCAGCATCATCGGCAGTTAACGTACCTTCGTTAAGCTTAACGACTAGGGAGTCCAAGAAGGTTTGCCCAATCATTATTTCGGTATGCATCTCCGCCATTTTGAAGCGGGTATTTTGGAATTTGCCAATTTGAGTACCAAATGCACTACGTTCCTTGACAAAATCCAGGGTTTCTTCGAATGCGAAGTGGCAGCTTCCCATTGCTCCAGCGGCACAGACAATACGTTCTTGCGCGAGCTTTTGCATGAGATAGACAAAGCCTTGGCCTAGTTCGCCGAGTAAGTTGTTTTTCGGCACTTTTACATTCTCGAAAAACAGCTCGGCAGTATCCTGTGACTTCAATCCCATTTTTTGTAGGTTGCGGCCGCGAACAAAGCCTTCCATACCTCGTTCTACGACAATAAGGTTAATACCTTCGTCACTCTTAGCAGCGACGATCACGATATCCGCTAATATACCGTTGGAAATATAGACCTTTGAGCCGTTTAGAAGGTAGTGATCCCCTTTGTCTTCTATACGTGTTTTGATGGCTTGAAGATCACTGCCTGCATCAGGCTCTGTCATCGCAACGGCGAGTATGGCTTCACCGGAGCATACTTTGGGAAGCCAGCGCCTTTTTTGTTCGTCCGTTGCGTAGGAGTCCAAATAGGGTGCAATAACATCGTTATGCAAGCCTATTGCAAACCCGCTTTCGCCGACCATCGCTAATTCTTCGATCATTATCATGGAGTAGCGAAAATCTTTTAGCCCCAGTCCACCGTATTCTTCATCAACAAACGGCGCTAAAAAGCCATTTTCACCGGCCTTAAGCCAGGCCTCTCTAGATACAATGCCATCTTCGATCCAATCTTCGGTATAGGGGGTGACTTCCTCATCACAGAAGCGGCGAAAGCTGTCGCGAAATACGTGATGCTCTTCTTCGAAAATGGAACGATTTTCGATACTCATATTATTACCTTGTCCTGTATCTCTAGCAGTTAACCCCAGAGCGGGTAAGGGTCATAGGCCTGACTGCATGGTTCTAATTATTGTTTTTTGAGTCCGTTTTCAGCAATGACGTAATATGCCAAATTTCCTGACATATTCGTTCATGAGGGTAGATCTTCTGTGTTGTAGGCAGTAAAGTGGACGAACTCTATAGGGGTATAAGCTGTGTTTACCTTTGTTTTTGTTATGCAAATACGGCTGTTAGAACGATCTTAAGGTATCGTGGGAACACTGTCGAGGTGTTCGCGATAGTGAATGAAAAGAAGATAGAGGAACGTGTGGCTAAAGATCTAATTCCGATAAAACAGGTACTGGTATTGCTGGAAGCGGCAAAACGCAGCGGCGTAAGTTCACACGAGCTGTTGGAAGAGGTTGGCATCGAACCTAGTTTGCTTGAGCAGCCCAATGCCGCTATCGAAAAACGTACACTAATTCAACTTATGCTGATTGTTATGCATCGAACTCAAGATGAGTTTATGGGGTTTGGTGAAGGGCGTGTATCCCGACCGGGTACTTTCAGCATGATGGCTCATGCACTGATTAATTGCGCTACCTTAGAGAAAGCGATTACTCGTAGTATTAAGTTTTACGAATTGTTTGAAATATATATGTCTGCAGAATTGAAGCGTAGTGATGATGACTCTCGTGTGCAGTTCAATTCGTTCAAGAATGTTGAGTTTCGTGAGCATATATTAGAAGCGACGGTCTTTTTAGCGGTACGTTTTTTTGGTTGGTTGGTTGGACAAACGTTGGTGCCCAAAAAGATATGTTTTGATTTTGAAATGATAGATGATGGCGGTTATGCCGATCAATTTTCTTGTCCTGTTTTGTATAACCAGGCAGCAACAGTCTTGGTGTTGGAAAATCGATACTTGGATATGCCGTTAATACAAAATCCGCTTTCATTGTCTAAATTTCTTAAGTCTTCGTTACGGGAGTTGATGGAAGGCGATATCAAAAATGCTAGCCTGAACGCACAGATTCGAAGTATTATCAGTAAAGAATATGGGAATAACTTCCCTGATTTTTCTGTGGTGTGCGAGAAGCTTAATATGACACCGCAAACATTACGCCGACGCTTAAAAGATGAGAATACGAGTTATCAGGAGATAAAGGATAGTATTCGTAAAGATGGCTCCATTTATTATTTGTCCCAACCCGAACTCACCATTGATGAAATTGCTATGCTGATGGGTTTTTCTGAAGC
The DNA here is from genome assembly GCA_002162955.1 of Gammaproteobacteria bacterium 45_16_T64. Taxonomy (GTDB): domain Bacteria; phylum Pseudomonadota; class Gammaproteobacteria; order Pseudomonadales; family Ketobacteraceae; genus 42-54-T18. The sequence continues at coordinate 88,149 of MABD01000009.1, read as the reverse complement.
TAGCTCGTTTCACCGAGCGTTCAAAAAGTGGACGGGTAAGACCCCCGCCGTTTATCGGCAGGGTATGTTAGAGGGGGAAGTGTAAAAATAATAAGACCAATAAACTATAGGTTTAGATAGTTTTTCCCAAGGTATATGTGACGGTAACTGACGTTCCAGTATCGTTGTATTCTACGCTGTCACATAACGTGTCGATGAGTGATACGCCACGACCAAATGAATCATCTTCATCAGACTTTCTAAGGTTGTTTACATCAAAACCTTTCCCCGAATCACTGAATTGAACGGTAAGTTGTCCATGCTTCTCGTCAACTTCAAAAGAAACATTAATGGTAACATTACCTTCTTTTAGTTCATTTAGCCTTTCTTCCCTCTGGGTGTAGTAATCCAGATAGCCATCTTCGGTAAGTTTTAATTGGGACGATAAGCCTAGTACTCCATGCTCAAGTGCGTTAGAGAACAGCTCTGACATGACTGTGTGGAGGTAGTCTTTGTGCTCTGAAACACCGGGTGATGCCCCCATCATATCGATCACTTGGGATACCGGTGATGTGCCTAGTAACGCTTCTGGTCCCAAGCTCATATTCAAAGTCCAAGGGAGTTTACCTTGCTTAGGCGCTTCTGTGTGTTCTTCTGCTTCCAATTCAACAGGGGAGCAGATGAGTTCTATGACAGTAATATCGTCGTTCTGATCCAGGTCGCCACGGAAGGTTTTGATGTCATAAATTAGCTTTGTGAAAGGATCGCTTTGCGTACCGTCAAATAGGGCTTGCATGCGGTCGTCTCCGTACATATCGCCTTTAGGATTGAGGGACTCCGTGATACCGTCGGTGTAGACATAGAAGCGATCGCCGGGTTCTGGATGGCGAATAGTCACTTCTCGCTCAAACTCACTGTCCTCAAGTACACCAAGAGGCATATGTGACGAAATGATGGTTTCTTTGAGCTTGCCTTCGGAATCAGTGATTAGGATGTCAGGCAGGCCGCCCGCCCAGAACGTAACGCGACTACCGTCGCCATTCATTTCTAATACGGCGGCGGCAGCAAACATAAAATCAGGCAAGAAACCTTCCAGTGACCGATTGAGTTTGCGAGCGATATCGCTGACGGAATCGCCCGCAACGGTGCAGTCATAGAATGTCTGTGACAACGGTAGAGCACCGATAGCGGCAGGTAAGCCATGGCCAGTAAAATCGGCCAGTATTACATACAGTCCGCCAGAAGGAGAGGGCGCCGATAGTAAAATATCACCATTAAATGTTGTTGCTGGTGAAATATAGTGTCGGGTATTCGTGCAGTCTCTTAGGCTGGCACCCATCGCTTTCTCAAATACTGATTTAGCGATTTCGTGCTCACGCTCAGTCAGTAAATGCAGTTTTTCAAGCTCAACCTTTTGGTTGTTTAGCTCTTCGTTGAGATCACGGATACGCGAATGGGCTTTGATTTTAGCTTGCAGAACCTGCTCGTTAATAGGTTTGCTCAGAAAATCATCACCGCCAATGGAGAGGCATTTAGCTAGAGATGCGTCATCGGATAGCGCTGTAAGAAAGATAATAGGGACGTGGGTGTCACCCAAATACTCTCGAATAGTTTTGGTCGCTTCAAACCCATCCATGATGGGCATCATTACATCCATCAGAACTAAGTCAGGTGATTCTGACTTGAAAATATCGACACCTTCCTGCCCATTAACCGCTTCTATTACGGTATGGCCATCATCCTCTAGAATCCAAGATAATAGCTTTCGATTGGCTTCAGTATCATCGACGATCAAGATATTCATAAATCTACGCCTACTTACTCAATATTGAATTTCTTATCGAAGCGAGAGATTGTGAGAATTTTCTTTATCTGAGGGCGACAATTAACGATGGAGATCTTCGCGCTCTCACCAAGGGTTTTTCGCATATTAAGCAGCATGCCTAACGCCGAACTATCCATGTGTTCGGTGGCCCGCATGTCTATTGTGTAAATCACGTCCTTTTTTTCTGCGTAGGCTGAGCGAAATTCTTGTACAAGCTCAAAATCAAACCTACCGACGATACTGATGGTGAGTTCCTTGTTATCGCTGGATAATGCACTTTCTACCGGCATAGTCTTGCTCCACGTTGGTTTACAATATTATTTAGCTAAGCTGCTTTCTTTAGAATAGATCTAAATCGCCACCTGATCCTGCTTCTTCACCAGTTTCTACAGTTTTTTGATGTTTTTGTTCAACTAGGACTGCCAATTCATCGATGGCGCCTTTCGCGTGCTGAGTAAAGTGACTCTCTTCTGCAAGTGCATCCCACTGTTTATTGATCTGCTCTAATTGATTCAGTTTAGCTGTTATTTGAGAAACTACCTGACCAGTGACATCACCAAATTGTAGAGCCATAATTGCCTTGTTGACGTCTTGGTTTACATGTTGGTTGAGGCCATTGAGATCGTCCATGGTGCTTGAAATGGATTGGTTCATATCTTCGAGGCTGACAAGCATTGTGTCGACGTGTCCTTTGGCATCGATGGCATTATTAAGATCCATCGAGGCTATTTCTCCAACGATTCTTTTAACTTCCGTCACTGTAGTCTGCGCGGCTTCGGCTCTGTTTCTTATCTGGTCACTTAAGTTATTGGTGTGTTGAGATAGGTTCCGGACTTCATCAGCAACAACGGCGAAGCCACGGCCTGCTTCACCTGCTCTAGCCGCTTCGATCGCAGCATTGAGCGCGAGAAGGTTGGTCTGCTCAGCGATATTACGAATTTCGTTGAGCAAGCCGAACATTTGCTCCAACTCCGTAACCATGTCGCCAATATGATGCACCGCTTGTACGCTCTTATCGCTGACATCAATCAGTAATTCAACATACTCAGAGAGGGTATCACTTACCTCGCGAGCAAACTTTTCTACGGTGACTGACTCCTCTTGGTTTTTATCGTCGGCTTCGGAGCTCTTGGTCTGACCTGTCACAAGAGACATGACGTGATTGATGAGCTTGTTGGTTTCGTTGGAGGTCGCTGACATACCAGAAAAACTGCCGGTCAACTGAGTGGTGCTGTCATCTATGGCGCTTTTAAGGAAGCTCAAGTCTGACTGGATCTCTGAATGACCTTCGTGCATGATCGTCATCGAGTCATTGAGTGGTGTGGTTTCGTTGGATGATAAAAACTCAGGTACTGACTCTTGTTCGTCTGCTTTTGGTGGTAATAAGAGCTCTTTATGGACTATCGCATAGGATATTGCGATAACACCGAATACGCTCAGTGTTATCCAGAGTTGAGGTGCCAGAGCAGAAAGGGTTCCGCCGGCAATGATAAAAAGCAAAAACAGCTGGGACTTATTCAAATTTTGCCAATTTCCAGAAAAAGTGAGCACGTCGAGTTGTAACTGATTGTTTTATAATCAGTTTAGACTAAAAGTGCTTTTTTTCCAGTTAGCTAGCAAATAAGTTTTCATTGAACGAAAGTAAGACGTGCGGGTTACCCTGCATTTTCTTGTTTGGCTTCGAGAAACTCCCATCGCTCAAACGCAATCTCTAGTGACTTCTCTACGGATGCTAATTCTGCTTGTAGTTTGTTAACGTTATCTGGGCTGTCTTGATAGATTTTTGGGTCTGCTAAGAGGCTATGAATTTCTTCGGTACGAATTTCATGCTGCTCTATCTCTTTTGGGAGGGACTCAAGTTCTCTATTTTCCTTGTAGCTTAGTTTTGTGGTGCTGGGTGCTTTGGCTTCCTTTTTTTTGACTGTTTTTACCGCAGCGCTTTGGTTGCCCTTTGGTCGTTGACGAATCCAATCATCGTAGCTTCCGAGGTATTCGCCAATTTTGCCATTCCCTTCAAACACCAGTGTGCTGGTAACGACATTATTAATAAAGGTTCGATCGTGGCTTACGAGTAGCAGGGTGCCAGTGTAACTGGACACTAACTCTTCCAGCAGCTCTAGCGTTTCGATATCCAGGTCGTTGGTGGGTTCATCCATAATAAGTAAATTGGATGGTTTGGAGAAAATCTTAGCCAGCAGGAGGCGGTTCTTCTCCCCGCCAGAGAGTGCTTTTACCGGTGTGTTGGCTCTGTCAGGAGTAAACAAGAAATCTTGCAGGTAGCCGATTACATGTTTAGTTTGACCGTTGACGTCTATCGAATCACTGCCTTCCCCAATATTCTGGCGTACCGTTTGCGACTCATCTAACTGATCCCTTAGTTGGTCGAAAAATGCTATTTGCAAATTAGTGCCAAGCTCTACGGTCCCGGACTGCGGCGCTAGTTTAGCTAATAGCAAGTTAAGCAGCGTGGATTTACCCACACCGTTAGGCCCTATAAGCCCTATCTTGTCGCCGCGTAATATAAGGGTCGACAGGTCTTGTACAATCGGATTGTTTTCGTAGGTAAAATTGATGTTCTTGGCTTCGATGACCTTTTGACCACTGCGATCGGCGACTTGGGTTACAAATGATGCCTTGCCTTGTACATTGCGTCTTTCCGAGCGTTCTTGGCGCATGGTTTTGAGCGCGCGTACACGCCCTTCATTTCTTGTACGACGTGCTTTTATACCTTGGCGAATCCACACTTCTTCTTGCGAAAGGCGCTTATCAAAAAGGGCATTTTGTTTTTCTTCCGCTTCTAGCTGTTCTTGTTTTCGGCGTAGGTAATTTTGGTAACTGCCTGGCCAATCAGATAACTGCCCCCGGTCTAAATCGATAACACGATTCGCCAGCTTTTCTAAAAATGATCTATCGTGACTGATAAATAGTAGGCTACCTTGGTAGCTCGCGAGAAATTCTTCTAACCATTGTATAGATTCAATATCCAGATGGTTGGTCGGCTCGTCGAGCAATAATAGGTCAGGCTCTTGAACTAGGGCTTTAGCAAGCAAGGTGCGTCGTTTGACACCCCCCGATAAGTCAGAAAACTGCATGTCCCCATCAAGGCTCAGTTTTGACAGCGTGGTGTCTACCCGTTGTTGTAGTTCCCAGCCATTTTGCGCTTCTAATTTTCTTTGAATAGATTCCAATAGATTGAGGTTGGATTCGCTAGGATCTTCTGCGACATCGTGGGTAATCTTATTGTATTCATCTAATAAAGGCCCTATGTCACCTAGTCCTGAGGCAACAACGTGAAAAACCGACCCTGCACCAGTATCGGGGACATCCTGCTCAAGGCGCGCGATTTTTATATTGCCGCTACTTTCTATAAGGCCTTCATCTGGCTTGATTTCACCGGTAATGGTTTTGAGCAGCGTGGACTTCCCAGAACCATTTCGACCTACAAGGCATAACTTATCGCCTTTCTCGATGGTCAGGTTGAGATGGTCGAGTAGCATCGGACCACCGAAGCTAACGGTAATATCTCGTAAACGTAGCAATGACATGGGAACTTCCTTCATACAATGAGCAATAATGTGCGGCGGGAAGTATACCCGAACTGGGTCTGGCTTGCAGGAACAATGGAAGGGAGGGAGTGACTGGCCATTAATCAGCTAAGTTAATTAGTGGCCAGTTAGGTAGATGGATTATTCCCTGGATAGTAAATCTCTTGCGATATGAGTAATTTGTATTTCGTCGGTACCACCGTAGATCTGTAAGATCTTTGCGTCTCTGGCAAGTTGTTCTACATGGTATTCTGCCATATATCCATTGCCTCCGTGGATCTGGACGGCTTCCAATGCAACGTCAACGGCGGCTTGTGCTGCATATAATTTCATTGCAGATGCTTCTGCGAGAGTCGGTTTGTGGCCTTTTGCGGATAATTCGATATAGCGGAATACCATATTTTGTAAATTAACCCGAGCAACTTCCATCTTGGCTAGTTTTGCCTGTATCAACTGAAACTGTCCAATTGGCTGCCCAAATTGCACTCTTTCCTTCGAATATTGTACAGACAGCGCTAAACAACGTTCAACGATACCAAGTGCCATTGCCGCAACACCGGATCGTTCAGAGGAAAAGGTATCTTTGGCCCCCGAGCGAGCGGACACGTCTTCGGTTTCTCCCAGTAGTCGGTCTGCTCCTACCTTTACGTCTTGCAAGAATAGCTCGCCGGTAGGTGAGGAGTGAATTCCCATCTTTCTAAACGGCTTGCTTTGTTCTAGGCCTGGCATGCCGGAATCAAGGATAAAACTCAGTACCTTCCGCTGTTTTGGTTCGATGCCTTCTTCGTCTAGCTTACAGATGAAGATGATTGTGTCTGCGTAAGGGCCGTTGGTAATAAATGTCTTGTTCCCGTTAAGAATATAACCGCCATCTTCAGTTCGTTTGCAGCTAGCTTTCATCGAACCAAAAGCATCGGAGCCAGAATTTGGTTCGGTGATTGCCCACGCGCCGACTTTTTCTAATGTGAGTAATTCGGGGGCCCAACGCTCTTTTTGGGCAATTGAGCCTTTTGACATAATAGCTCCGCCAGTCAGCCCCATGCTTACTCCCATTGCGGTCACCATTCCTGGGCAGTATTTGCACAGCTCTATCACGGGGATCATGGTCATTGCAGTTTCATCCGCTCGCATCATTTCTTTTGCGGCGTCATCTTTTTTCGCGGGTGTTTTGGCTTCGTAGGTACCGGCGGCAATCGCTTTTTCTTTTGCGATTGTCTTTTCGAAATTAGTGCGAGCCATAGCGTCTATGCCGAACGTTTTGATCATTTTTCGTAAGACGTCGTAGGGCGGGGTATCCCCATGCTCAAGCTCTTCTACGTTGGGGGCAATCTCGGACTCAATAAAGCTGCGCACTGCATCGCGCATCATGCGCTGCGTGTCACTCCAGTCGATCATAAAGGGCTCCTTCAGAAAAAGTCGTTATAAAATCGGCGAATAGGTGGTGGGCTCAACGTAAGAACAATTCTCCGGAGCCGTTATTGAGGTTATCTAAATCTATAGTGAGAGGTAATGACCAAAAGGTTTGCAATCGCGCTAATTTTAGTACGTTTTGGTCAGGTTGAAGGGGGTTGTGTTGTAGATTGAAGCTTTTTGGCCATATTTTCGTATCGATAGGCCTCGTCACTTAACCCTTGTCGTTCTAAAGCTTTACTTAAACTATAAAGAGCCTTTGCCAACATTGCGTCATCGTTTGGCTCCGTCATCAACTGTTTTACGATCTTTTTTGCGGTATCTAATTGTTTTAGTTGAATAAATACAAGGAGTAATTTGATGTTGAGATCAAAGGGGATAACGGCACTGTGCTCTTGAGATAAGTAATCGCAATAGAGGTCATGAACGGACTCTAAGTATTGATGGTGATGAACGCCGTGTTGGAAAATATCGAGTACTAGTGTATCTATGGTTGTTTGGTTTTTGTGCATCTTTTCTACATGGTAGCGCTGGATTTTCAGCTGGATGTGCTTTGGATGTGCTTTTGATAAGGATTCAAGTTGAACTCGGGCTGCAGAAAAATTGAATATTGAGATTTGTTTAAGGGCATCGTTTAGTTGAGTACGGTAGGCCTGATCGGCATCGGAGGCTTCCAGTGATGGACTATCTTTTACCAAGATCCATCGTCTAAAGGCATAAATATACGCAACCCCAGCGCTTAAGCCCCCTACGATTGCGCTATAGCCAGTGTTTGCTTCAGGGTTAATGATAAGTTGCAGTACCTCTATGAGAATCCATGCTGGAGCGATTACAAGCGCTGGTGCAGTAAAATAACCCCAATAAAATATAACAAAATAGAAAAAGCGAATCTTGTGTAGTTCATAAATTGCGATATACATGCCTAATATGGCAGAAATTGCCCCAGAGGCACCGACTAGAGGAATGGGGCTTGCACCATTGAACGCAAGATAGGTAAGGCTTGCGAGTAGTGCGCACAGAATATAAGCGACTAGAAAATGAAACGATCCAATTGCAGCTTCAACGCCTATTCCTACGATAGCGAGAAAAATCATGTTGCCAACAAGCTGGCTCCAGTCATGGTGTAAAAATTGGTAGGTAAATAAAGTGAGGGGCCGGCTTTCGGCAGGAGTAAGCCCGTACTTGATGTAACTTATTTCGCGTATTTGCGCTTCAACTTTCTTATGTTCGCGTAACCATGGGCCATACTCTTTCTCCCCCCAAAATGAGAGGTCAGTTTGGTTGAGCCAGAGAATATACCCTAGGTCGACTAATATATGGGGGTATATGGCATTCTTATCGCCGTCGTTCCATTGTTGCTCGATGGCCTGGGCGAGAGGTATTTGATCTGATTGGTATAGATAGTTGATGAAGTTGTCATACTCCATCTTGGGCAGGATACTGTCTTTATGTTGTTCCGTGAGGGATGCAACTTTACGTTCATCCTGGGTTTGCCAAACGATGAACGTAAGTACGTTAAGAAAAATAAGTACGGCGGTGACAATAGGAGCTTGTTTCCAGCTAATCTTTTTTTCTATCGGAACAATGATCATTGATGTTCTCTAAGTGCTAGAAATTATAAACAAAAACACCAACTTAAGGTGTTTTTAGATAATCTGGTTATTAATATGGCACAAATGACAGCCTTTCGCGGTGTAAATGTGAAAATTGTTGACAATTTATACCTTTTTCCGGTGATAGTTTGCTATATTTGAAACTTAGGTTATCTTAATAAATACAAGGTTCTCAATTGGTTAAGAACAAAAGAGGGTTGGGTTTTGACTAAATCAGAGTTGATCGAACGTGTTTCGATAAGGCAGCAACAGCTTTCTCAGAAAGACGTCGAATTAGCAATAAAGACTATGATTGAGGAAATGTCTCAAACATTAGCCACGGGTGGAAGAATAGAGATTCGTGGGTTTGGTAGCTTTTCTTTACATTATCGATCTCCCCGAGTTGGGCGAAATCCCAAAACTGGGCAGTCTGTCGATCTTACCGGAAAATTTGTCCCGCACTTTAAGCCGGGCAAGGAATTGCGGGAACGGGTGAATGAGCATTCGGTACCACCGCTGGCAAATTAGTTAACCTATTTGTTCCAATGGTTTGAAATAACACTTGAATTTCGCTTTCAAAAAGCGGCATGATTGCGCAATTGTGTCGCTTTTTTTATGTTCGGAAATCAACGAATTGGAATGGCTTGCGAGGAATCACCCTTGAGAGCCAAATATTATATTATGGGTAAACTTAAGTTCTTATTAATTATCTTATCAATCATTGCTATTGCTTGGGTTTGTGTTGTTTTTTTGGGTAGTAATGATGGTGTACCAGTTGCCATAGATCTCTTGTTTTCAACTTTCTTCCCTGTATCTGTCGGCAGCCTCGTTCTGGGTAGTTTCTTTCTTGGATTGGTATTTGGAGCGACGCTTTGTTTGGCGTATGTCTTTGTACAATCATTAGAGTTGCGTAGAGCCAGAAAGGATGCAAACGAATTCAAGAAGCAGTTGGATCAACTGCGTTCCCTGTCGCTAAAAGACGCCCTATAAAATGATGGATCTTTTGGTCGGTACATTACTGTTTTTTGCCATTGTTGTTGGCTGGTTTTTGGGTAAGGCTGAGCGAAAGAAAAAACCTGCATATTTGGGTGCTGACCCCGTCACTCGAGAGTATTACCTCGGGCTGAATCTATTACTGAATGACAAGCAAGATGAAGCGATGGAAGTGTTTATGCGAACCATCGAGGTCAGCCCAGATACAGTAGAGACTTATCTGGTCATGGGCAGCTTATTCCGACGTAGAGGGGAGGTTGATCGGGCTATTCGAATACATCAGGATTTGTTAGCAAGGCCTTCTATTTCCAAAATGCAGCAAACGACGGTTCGGTATGAGCTTGCCAGAGACTATCTTAAAGCCGGGGTGCTGGATCGATCGGAGAGGATCCTCAAGGAATTGGTTGAAGAGGATAGTGTTTATGTATCAAGCAGCCTTGAGTCTTTGATGTCTATTTATGAGCAGGAAAAGTCTTGGGAAGAGGCTATTGAGGCCGCGGGATTGTTAAGTAGCAAAGGCGTTGCTGGTACAGCTGAGAGGGTTGCGCATTACCATTGTGAGATTGCAGAGCAATCGATCTCAGTGAGTGATTTTGTTGATGCTAGGAGGCAGCTAAAAAAAGCCTTACAGAAAGATAAAGGTTGTGTGAGAGCGAGTTTATTGCAGGGAAAGCTTGAATGCGACGCGGGGGAATACAAAGATTCTATTAAGGTTCTGCGTCGAATTAGGCATCAAAATGAAGATTTTTTGCCTGAGGCGCTTCCGCTGCTTGATAAGAGTTATCATGCCCTTGATCAGGGAGGGGAATATATCCAGTATCTGTTTACCCTATTGGAGCAGCACCCCGCAATTTCTATTGTGATCGCTTTGTCAGATAGGCTGCGGGAGTTAAAAGGCGATGCAGAAGGTGCATTTGTGTTATCTGAATATCTCAAACAGCGTCCATCGGTACGTGGGTTACACCGATTGATTGATTTTCATATGGCCCATTCAGAGGGTGCGGCGCGGGATAATCTGGCATTATTGCAGGCATTTACCCAGCAAATGATACACAATAAACCCATATATCAATGTAATGCATGTGGTTTTAATGGTAAAACGCTGCATTGGCATTGCCCTACTTGCCAAGAATGGGGAACGGTAAAACCGATCCATGGGCTAGAGGGCGAATAGTCTACTTACTTAGCGCAAATTCAATATCAATTTACAGAAGTGATGAAAATAATGACGTCTTCTACTAATAACGCCACCGTTAGTTCTCCTATTGTTGTCGCATTGGATTATCCCTATCTTTCCAATGCGCTAGAACTGGTTGATCAGTTAGATCCGAGTACATGCCGAGTGAAGGTGGGGAAAGAGTTATTTACTCGTGAAGGTCCGGCAGTGTTATATGCGTTGCATGAACGTAAGTTTGACGTGTTCTTGGATCTCAAATATCACGACATTCCGAATACCGTTGCGAAAGCCTGTAGTGTGGCTGCTGATATGGGGGTTTGGATGATGAATGTGCATGCTTCTGGTGGTGCGAGAATGATGGAGGCCGCTAAGACGGCGGTAGAGCAATCTGGCTCCGGTGCCTTATTGATTGCCGTGACTGTTCTAACCAGTATGGATGCAGGTGACCTGCAAGGGATTGGTATTTCACGGTCTCCCGAACAACAAGTGGCCCATCTTGCAAAACTAGCCAAGGACAGTGGTTTGCATGGCGTAGTTTGCTCGGCTCAGGAGTCAGAAATGCTAAAATCACAATTGGGTGCCGGCTTTTCTCTTGTTACACCTGGTATTCGCCCTGAGGGCTGCGATGCGGGAGATCAACGACGAGTGATGACGCCACCACAAGCACAAGCGGCGGGTGTTGATTATATGGTGATCGGTCGTCCTATTACTCAGGCTGAGCATCCTCAGCAGGCGCTAGATAGTATTTTGGCATCGTTGGCGTAGAAACGTCAGTAAGATTTTCTAAAATCCCTATATCATTTATGTTTATTCAGTCTCTGTTCATGTGCATGTGCACATAATTCAACAACTTAAGACAAATCAGAATGGAGATCGACATGAAAAATATAAGGATAGTAGCAGCGTCTTTTGTAATGCTTTTGGGCCTAATGTTCCACTCGGGAGCAGGAGTGGCTGAAGAGGGTAAGCCTGATACTCAGCGTTTAATGAATATCAATACTGCGGATGCGCAATCAATTTCCAAGGTATTGAGCGGAGTTGGCCTTAAAAAAGCGCAAGCTATAGTGGCTTACCGAGAGCAGTATGGCGAGTTTAAGACTCTTAATGAACTTACTGATGTGAAGGGAATTGGAGCAGGAACTGTGGCCAAAAATGAGCATGTAATCGTATTTGAGTAGTCGTTAGTGGTTTATAGGCCTAGCCCCGTCGTATTGCGGGGCTTTGCTATTATCGAACCATATGGGAATAATACCGTTTCACTTTAGATATTCGAAACATTTGGTTGTGTTGTGTACAATGCGTCACCAGGAAAATAGGGAGTTAAGTATGAAAATTGATAGTTTGGTAAAACACTGTGCACAGATGGTCGTTGCGATCTTATGGGTCTGTTCGAGTATCTCTGTGAATGCGGGGGAACATGACGTACCTAGCGACTTGGTGGCGGCATTATTTGTTGAGATGAACACAAAGCTTCAGGATGATCAGAAGCTCATCGAGGAAAATCGGGAACATCTATTAGTCCTGGGTGAGGAGGTGTTAGGTCCCTACGTTGCTTTCCAAAAGATGGCAAAACAAGTGTTAGGTAAGAACTGGAAAAAGATTACTGAGGATCAGCAGCAGCGTTATTCTGAGGCATTTAAAAACCGAGTGAGTTTGGCGATGGTGTCTCAATATGACCCGACAAAAAAGTACTCGTTGAAAATCACGGGCGAGCGAAAGAACAAGAAAGGAAACCGTGCGGTCGTAAAAAGCATTGTGAATCAAATCGGCGGTGCAAGCAGTTATGCTATTGATTATAAATTATACATGAATAAGAAGGTCAAAAACTGGCAAGTGTATGACGTTATCGTGGAAGGGATTAGCGTATTGCAGAGTTTTAAGTCTGCTAGTGCAGATGAAATAAAGAAAAATGGAATTGAGAAGCTTATTGAGCAGCTAGAGGTTAAGCCTAAAGAGAAGGAAGAGGTTGCTGAGGGTAAGAATGAGACAGTAGTAGCAGTAATCAAAGAGAAAGAGTAATCAGAGTGTAAGAACGAAATAGGACTGGTTCCCTGTTTCGTTCTTACACTGTAGAGTTTAGATGGCCTGTAGGTGCGTGTGTTTTGTGCCTCAGTCAAGGATGTATATTTGTTCATCTAGTTAGTTTAAGAAACTCCCTGCGTTGTTGTATCTATCTGAATTGTCGATAAAAAACTTGCGTGAATAGGTAATCGGGTCGATACTTCCTTGTAAAAAGTGATGGTCTTGGGTGGTTGATTGCTATTCAAGCTAAACTATCTCGTTAATTCCTATGATAATTACATTTGTCACGTGTATCCGGTGTAAATGGAGTGGTTTGTCGCGACTTCTACACGGATTTCCTTGTATTCTCATAAATGGACCAAGCTAAAAACCTTATATGATGACCTATTTTTTAAATTTCTTGTTGGATGGTAATGCTCGCAGAAAGTTAGCAATGCTGTTTCTGATGTTTTCGGTTTCTCACTCTTCGATAGGCAGCGTTATTTCTCCAACGCCTCAACAGGTAGCGGCCTTTAAAAGTATGCCTGTGTCTGAGCAAAAGCGGTTGGCTAAACAGTTGGGTGTGAGTTGGAACGCGGGCATTGAGAGTGCCACTTCGCGCCCTGTGGAAATCAGAGATACCATTGAACCTAGAGAAATATACGACGAAACGGCGAATAAGCCCAGTATGGGTGTCAGTTCTAATATTAACCGGCTCCCTGCGTTGGGAGGAGAGGGGGGAGTGGAAGAAAAGGATGCCTTGGATAGAGAGGGAGGCAGCGACAATTTTAAAAAAGAACCTCTTAAGCGCTATGGTTATGATCTATTCGCCGGTACACCTACAACGTTTGCCCCGGCAACTGATATACCTGTTTCGTCCGATTATGTGGTCGGTCCAGGGGATACAGTGGTTGTACAGCTGTATGGGAAGGATAACGCAACCCATGAATTGAGCGTCAATCGAGAAGGCGTGATTGCATTTCCTCAACTGGGACCAATGAACGTATCAGGAATGATGTTTAGCGAGTTGAAGGCGCATGTAAAGAATTCAGTGTCACAACAAATGATCGGGGTAAGAGCAACGGTTACGATGGGAGCGTTGCGCTCGATACGAGTATTTGTATTAGGAGAAGCGTTTCGGCCCGGTTCATATACGATCAGTGCGCTATCTACCATTACTAATGCGCTGCTTTCAAGTGGCGGCATAAATAAAGTAGGGTCTTTGAGGAATATCCAGTTAAAGCGTAAAGGAAAGTTGGTAGGTAAGTTTGATCTTTATGATCTATTGCTAAAAGGCGATACGAGCAAGGATCAGCGATTACAACCGGGTGATGTGATATTTATCCCGCCAATTGGACAAACTGTTGGTATTGGTGGCGAGGTAAAGCGACCTGCTATATATGAGCTAAATGCGAGGGCAGATCAGGTTACTAAATCGACAGTGGAAGACTTAGTGAAATTAGCGGGTGGTTTGTTGCCGACTGCATATCTGAAGGCATCTAGCATTAACCGTATCAATGAGCAGGGTATACGTACTATTGTTGATGTGGATCTCACTCAATTCTCAGGAAAAAGCCGTACCGTAAGAGATGCTGATGTTATTCACGTGTCGTCAGTTCTTGATACGTTGGAGAATGTTATTGTGCTAAAGGGGCATGTAAAACGTCCAGGCACCTTTGCTTGGAAGAAGGGAGCTAGAGTGTCAGATTTGCTACCTTCGATGCATAGCTTGCTGCCTAATGCTGATCTTACTTACGCGCTAATCAGGCGTGAAAAGCAACCAAATCACGAAATTGAAATTCTCAAAGTGAGCGTCGGGGCAGTCATAAATGCACCAGGATCTGTTGCTGATATTTTGTTAGACCCGCAAGACCTGTTGTGGGTGTTTGATGTTGGTATTCAGCGTATAGATATCCTCGAAAATATAAATAATCAGATTGAGTTTCAGGCGAGGTCGGATCGGTATGCTAGCACTGCAACTATTTCTGGTAACGTAAACCTTCCAGGTAAATATCCTATTCATATGGGAATGACTGTGGGTGGATTATTACAGGCTGCGCGATCATTTATGCCAGGAACTGACCTCGATAAAGCGATTTTTGTTCATCACCTGCCAGTCACAGGGAAAATTAATGTTGAGTTGATTTCTCTAACGGGGGATTCTCTGGCGAAGATGGTTTCGGCTAAAGATGAGCTTATTGTCTTTAGTATCGAGCAAAGTAGGGCTGAGTTGATGGAGCCAGTGATTGCTCAATTACAGTTTCAGGCAGATAAGGAGGATGAGCTAAAGGTTGTAAACGTTTCTGGCTATGTTCGGTCTCCTGGTACGTACCCCCTTTCAGCAGGGATGACGGTAGGTGATTTAATAGGCCTTGCAGGTGGTTTTAAAGAGCAGGCATTTGGTCTAGGGGCTGAAATAACCCGGCTAGATACTGATGATAAACAATACCAGGTGTTTCAACGATTGACATTGGACCTTACTGCCCAACAGAATGGCATGAGTACAATTCTTGGGTCGAGAGATCAGCTGTATATCAAGCGAATTCCAAATTGGAACGAGAAAGAAACGGTTTCTATTAAAGGGGAGGTGAATTTTCCTGGCGTGTATCCTATTTACAAAGGGGATACGGTTTCTGATTTGGTATCTCGAGCAGGGGGACTTACGGATTATGCTGAACCTTATGCAGCAGTATTTTTGAGAGACAGTCTAAAAAAGCGAGAGCAGGAGCAATTGCAGCGCTTCAAGAAGCAACTGGAGCGTGATGTAGCTGAATTGAAGCTTGAAGCTGCGCAGGATATAACTGGCCCAAAAGAAAGCGCTGCGGTCGGCGGAACCTTGTTGTCGCAATTATCTGACGCTGAGGCAATGGGACGGTTGGTTATCGATTTACCCAGAATATTAGCGGAAAGTAATAATACGCTTAGGGCCTTTAATATTGAACTGAAAAATAAAGACCAACTCATAATTCCACCGAAAAACCCTGAGGTCTCGGTGCTTGGTGAAATTCAGTTTCCGACCTCTCACTTATATAATAGGAGTAGCGACGTCTTTGATTATATAGAAATCAGCGGGGGTTATTCATCTAGGGCGGACGAAAGCCGTATTTATATCATAAGGGCCAATGGTCAGGTTGCTGCGGTTGATAATGGCTGGTTCATTAAGAATAATACGGAGGTTGGTCCTGGAGATACAGTTATTGTACCCTACGATGTTTATTCTGTTAGCCCTATGGTCTATTGGTCTGGTGTGAGTCAGATATTGTTTCAGTTGGCGACTACCGTCGCAGCTTTGAATACCGTTGGTGTGTTTTGATTGGTTAACAAACCATTACAATACGACTAGATACTTGATATTAATTGCAAGAGGTAAAAAATGACCTTGGTTGAAAATAATCTAACCTGGCATGAGCAGCGAATTAGTAAGGCCCAGCGAGCCGAGTTGAAGAATCAGCGCCCTTTTTTATTGTGGTTGACTGGTCTAAGCGGTGCTGGAAAATCTACTATTGCAAACGAATTGGAATGCGAAATGTATAGGGGGGGGCATCATTCGTATATTTTGGATGGTGATAATGTTCGTCAGCATTTGAATGGCGACCTGGGCTTTAGTAATGGTGATAGGGTTGAGAATATTCGCCGTATTGCCGAAGTCAGTAAGCTATTTGTTGATTCAGGTATGATTATCATAGCGGCATTCATATCGCCTTTTAGAGCAGAGAGGGAGTTAGCTAAGAGGTTGCTTGAAGAGGGAGAGTTTGTTGAGGTTTATGTCAAAGCGTCATTGGACATTTGTGAAAAAAGAGATTCGAAAGGGTTGTACAAAAAGGCGAGGTTGGGTGAAATTAAGAATTTCACTGGCATAGATTCACCATATGAGGAGCCAGTTTCTCCAGATATTGTAATTGATAATGCACTTAACTCAGTTGAGGATAATGTCCAAATAATCTTGGCCTACCTAAGGGGGCAGGGGCTTATCAATTGATCCTGGAAACCTATGGGGTTATATGAAATATGGGCGCTAATATATCTAATAACTTTACAGGTTATCCGTAGGTGAATTTACCGGAGCTAAAAAATGCAACAGGAAATTACTGTGTCGCATGATGATGATATGCTGCAGAAAGGTGATATTAGTTTACGAGAATTGTGGGCGGTGATTCTTGGAGGCGGGTGGTTGATAATCGGTCTGACCTCTATTTTCACAATAGCTTTTATCTTTTATGCGATGTCTGTGCCTGATGAATATAGATCAACGGCATTGCTTTCCCCCGCATCAGCTTCAGATAATTCGTCGCTTGCTAAGCTAGCAGGCCAGTTTGGTGGTCTAGCTTCATTAGCCGGAGTAGGGCTTAGCTCTGGAGGTAGTGACAAAACGACAATTGCAATAGAGTTGCTAAAGACGTGGGGTTTCTTGGAAGAGTTTATTCGGAGTAATCAACTAGAGAAAGAAGTGTATGCGGTCAAAGGGTGGGATAGTAAAACTAATACCTTGCTCATAAATGAAGAGTTATATGATGTTGAATCGAACAAATGGGTCGCTGGGGGGCCAAGTAGTTGGGACTTGTTTAATAAGCTAAACGGGAGGGTTAGTGTCAGTCAGAATAAAAATACTGGATTGATATCAATGTCCGTAGAGCATTACTCGCCCACAATAGCGAGAGAGTGGGTTGATAAATTGGTGGTGTCTATTAATCGATATATTCAGTCTCAGGATCGCAAAGATGCGCAATCACGAATTCGCTATTTAAAAGAGCAAATAGATAAAACAAATGTGGCTGAGATGCAGGCTGTGTTTTATCAATTGATTGAAGAGCAAACCAAAACTTTGATGTTGGCAGAAATAAGCGATGAGTATGTCTTCAAGACACTGAGTCCAGCAATGATACCGGCTAAGAAATTTAAGCCAAAACGAACTCTTGTTGTAATATTTGGCGGTTTAGTTGGGTTGGGTATGGGGGTATGTCTTACATTGCTATTATGGTTCATAAGACAAGGGAAGGCGGAAGGAAGTGAGGTTTTGTAACACGGTTTTTGAAAAGTGGTACTCAAATGGATAATACAGAGTAATCACTAGAAGGGTGAGTGACGATATATTTTGAGTAGATAAGGCGTCGATACCTCATTGCCTTTCTTGCCGATCGTAAATTAGTTTTTAACAAAAGAGTTAGATAAACCGAAATGATTTCTACATTGTCTTTAATCGGCCGAAAAAAAGAGTTGTTTACTATTGATATGGCCAATCATGAAACCGACCTATGTAATATTGTGTCAGCATCTACGTTTTTGGTGTTAGGTGGGGCGGGAACAATAGGGCAGGCCGTAACCAAGGAAATATTTAAGAGGAACCCTAAAAAACTCCATGTTGTTGATATTAGTGAGAACAATATGGTTGAGTTAGTTCGAGATCTTCGTAGTTCGGTTGGCTACATGTCGGGGGAATTCAAAACGTTCGCGTTAGATATTGGTTCGGTGGAATACGATGCTTTTATCATGGCTGACGGAAAGTATGATTACGTACTAAATTTGTCGGCCTTGAAGCATGTGCGCAGTGAAAAGGATCCCTTTACTTTGATGCGTATGATTGATGTGAATATATTCAATACCGAAAAAACAATGGTTCATGCAGCGGCGAATAACGCAAAAAAATATTTCTGTGTTTCGACAGATAAAGCTGCAAACCCTGTCAATATGATGGGGGCATCCAAGCGAATAATGGAGATGTTTTTAATGCGGCGTAGTGCTGATTTGTCGATTTCAACAGCACGCTTTGCCAATGTCGCATTTTCTGATGGTTCCCTTTTACAGAGCTTTAATAACCGCATTCAAAAGCAGCAGCCGATTGTTGCTCCGCATGATATTAAGCGTTACTTCGTAACACCGAAGGAGTCAGGTGAGTTGTGCTTGATGTCGTGTATATTTGGTGAAAATAGGGATATATTTTTTCCTAAGTTGGACGAGTCGCTTCATTTGATCACTTTTGCTGATATCGCTGTAAAATATTTGGAGGGAATGGGCTACGAGCCTTTCTTGTGTGAGTCTGAAGTTGAAGCTAGAGCGCTCGCTAATACGTTACCTGCTGAAGGGAAGTGGCCGTGCTTATTTAGTAAAAGCGACACCACGGGAGAGAAGGGGTTCGAAGAGTTCTTCACCGAAAGTGAGGTTTTGGATATGAATCGTTTTGTGAATTTAGGCGTTATCAAGAATAAGAAATACTATAACGAAGAGCTAATAGAAACGTTTGAAGTCGCCATTAGTAGGTTGAAAGCTGATAGAGTCTGGACAAAAGCTGATGTCGTAAAACTTTTTTTAAAAATGATACCGGATTTTTCACACAGGGAAACTGGAAAGTACCTTGATGGCAAGATGTGATTTGAGAATACTATGTATAAAAAGTTAGTCAATTTTGTTCAAGATACTTATAAAACGAAGGATTTTATTCCTCTTCACGCACCTGTTTTTACTGGCAATGAACGAGATTATGTAAACGACACACTAGATAGTACGTTTGTATCTAGTGTCGGGAAGTACGTGGATGATTTTGAATCCCGAATCGAAACACTTACGGGGGCACCTCGAGCAATAGCAACTGTAAATGGGACGTCTGCGCTACATGTTGCATTGTATCTGGCTGGTGTCACTCCTGGAGATATTGTAATCACCCAAGCGCTTACGTTTGTGGCGACTTGTAATGTAATTCATCACTTGGGAGCTGAGCCGCTCTTTGTTGATGTGTCTGAAACCAGCTTGGGATTGTGCCCTGTAGCTCTAAGTTCCTATTTGGATGAGAATGCCTCCCTAAATGCAGCAGGAGAGTGTGTGCATAATGGTACCGAGCAAATAATTCGGTCGGTTGTCCCAATGCATACTTTTGGTCACCCAGTTGAAATAGACGAGATCGTAGGGATTTGTATCAAATGGAATATAACGTTAATCGAAGACTCGGCAGAGAGTTTAGGGTCGTATTATAAGGGAGGGCATACGGGTACATTTGGTAAATTTGGTGTTATTAGTTTTAATGGTAATAAAATTATCACCACCGGAGGAGGGGGGGTGGTACTTTGCGCTGATAGCGAGCTAGGCGCTTGGGCTAAACACGTAACGACGACAGCTAAAGCTCCTCATCCATTTGAGTTCTATCATGACGAACCTGGGTTTAATTTTAGGATGCCTAATTTGAATGCTGCTTTGGGTTGTGCTCAGCTAGAGGTGTTGCCCAAATTTCTAAAAAAGAAAAGGGAGTTGGCATTTTCTTACGAACGCTTTTTTGCCGATAGCGACTATAGGTTTGTATCTGAGCCTGAATATGCGACTTCCAATTATTGGTTGAATGCGGTGATTTGCCCCAGTTTAAAGGCTAGGAATGAATTGTTGGAAAAAACGAATGCATCAGGAGTAATGACAAGACCTGTATGGCAATTGATGAACCGTTTACCAATGTATCGAAAAGCAAGAACTGGATCACTTATCGTGTCAGAACAATTGGAACGATCTTTGGTGAATTTACCTAGCTCGGTTGTGTCAATGACGGGAGAGACTGATGCGTAAGATTGCAGTTTTTACAGGCACCAGAGCTGAATATGGTTTGCTTTACTGGATCATAAGAAGGCTTCATGAAAGTAATGATGTTGAGTTATGCCTTATGGTTGGGGGCGCGCATTTGTCACCCGAATTTGGATATACTGTAGAACAAATAGATCGTGATGGTTTTGAAATCACAGAGAGGTTGGAGTTTTTAATGTCTTCTGATTCGGCTGTGGGCGTATCTAAGTCAATGGGGCTTGCATTAATTTCTGCCAGCGAATCCTTTGAACGATGCAAGCCCGATTTGTTAGTAGTTTTGGGGGATCGGTTCGAGGCCATGGCTATTGTCCAAGCTGCAATGATAGCCTGTGTCCCTGTTGCACATATCCATGGTGGTGAAATTACTGAGGGGCTAATCGATGAAGCAGTTAGGCATTCGATTACAAAAATGTCTCATTTACATTTTGCGTCGACAGAAACTTATCGAAAAAGAATCATGCAGTTGGGAGAGGAGCCAAGTAACGTATTTAATAGCGGAGCCCCTGGCATTGATAGTATTTTTTCGTTAGAACTATTGGAGAGGTCCGAGGTTTCAGACGCCGTAGGGTTCTCATTGGAGACACCTTACTTCGTAGTAACATATCACCCCGTAACGTTGGAGTTAGACGGCGCTGTCTTTGCTCTAGAGAATTTATTGCAAGTGTTGTCCGGCTACCCTAATCATAAACTGATTATTACCTATCCAAATGCGGATACTCACGGTAGAAGGCTCATAAAAGTATTGGAAGCCTACCAGAGTCAGAACGCTAATAGGGTGCTACTTGTGCAATCATTAGGACAGTTGAGATACTTGAGCCTTTTGAAATATTGCGATTTAGTGATCGGTAATTCTTCAAGTGGCCTCATTGAAGCGCCAACCTTTGGGGTACCTACCATTAATATTGGAAGTAGACAGAAAGGAAGGGTTGCGGGAGAAACAGTTCTACACTGCGGGGAAAGTGTAGAGTCAATACGAGAGGCCATGAAAACGTCTTTGACGAAAGAATTTCGAGAGAATTGTAAAAGCGCGGAAAACCCCTATGGAGACGGAGGTGCGTCCCAGTTTATTGTTGAGGAGCTGATAGGTCATCCATTGGACAATATTTTGAGTAAACGGTTTTGTGATATGGAGCCGATAGAATGAAAATTGGCTTTATTGGCTGTGTGGAGTCAAGCTTTGTTGCTTTGGAGTGTTTGCTGACAGATAGTGCGTTAGTAGGCGAGATTGAGGTTGTGTCCGTGATCACCAAGCCAAATTCTAAGGGTAATTCTGACTTTGTAGATTTGACTGGTTTATGTAAGAAAAAGAACATACCTTATTATGAGTATAGTGGGGGAGGGCAAGATAAAAGTATTGCTTTTATGGAGACTTATTCTCCTGATGTTATCTATTGTGTAGGATGGAGTCATATACTCCCACGAGAATTTATTGAATTACCTGAATATGGAATCATAGGGTTTCATCCAGCTGAATTACCGAAGAATAGAGGGAGGCATCCCATAATATGGGCGCTAGCCTTAGGGTTAGAATCTACTGCTTCTACTTTTTTTAAGATGGATGAAAGCGCTGATTCAGGCCCAATTCTTAGCCAGGAGCCTGTTGGTATATCAACAGAAGATAACGCAAGGTCATTGTATGATAAAATACTTGCCCTAATACCTGCGCAGGTAAGAGGCTTTACATTGGCGCTTAGTGCTAAGTCAGCTGTTTTTAAAGAGCAGGACCATGAATTGTCGAATGAGTGGAGGAAAAGGTCGAGGAAAGATGGGATTATCGATTGGCGAATGCACGCAGAGGATATTAGGAATCTGATTCGAGCTTTATGTCCACCATACCCAGGAGCAGAGCTATATATTTGTGGCCAACCACACCAGGTATATTCTGCGAAAATACACAACGGCATTTTGGGTAAGAATATTGAGCCGGGCCGAGTGCTGTTTAAAGAAGGGGCCAATTTTTGTGTTAAATGTGGGGGCGGGTCAGCAATATGGATCACGAAATTTAAGGCTGATAAGCTTCCAGCCATAGGCGATTGTTTATGAATACTGTTTTGGTTGTAGCCCCACATGCTGACGATGAGACTTTAGGCGCGGGGGGGACGCTTCTTCGTCACATTGCGGAGGGCGATAAAGTCTATTGGCTGATTGTTTCTGGGATGAGCTGTTCGTTTGGGTTTTCTGAAGACAAAGTAGGTAAGCGTGCCGGGGAAATAGAAAAAGTGTCTGCTATGTACGGTTTTAGCGATTACTTTGAGCTTGGTTTCCCCCCGGCGGCTTTGGATACTTTAGCAAAAGCTGATATTATTGAGGCGGTTTCATCAGTAGTGAAAAGCGTTAAACCTAGCATAATTTATACGGTTTTTCGTAATGACGCCCATAGTGATCACGAAGTGGTGTTTGATGCGGTTATTTCTTCTACAAAATCATTTAGATATCCATTTGTGAAGCGAGTTTTGTCATATGAGACAATTTCAGAAACGGACTTCGGTCTTAAACCGGAAGATGGTGGGTTTAGGCCTAACGTATTTGTTGATGTGAGTTCCTACCTAGATCGAAAACTTCAGATTTTAAGTGTTTTCGAATCGGAGATGGGTGAGTTTCCTTTTCCTCGGAGTGTTAAAGCGGTTTCTTCCCTCGCCTGTATAAGGGGAATTCAAGCAAATAGTGAAGCTGCAGAGGCATTTATGTTAATTAAGGAGATAAGCTAATGGGAGTGTTGGTCATTGCCGAAGCGGGGGTGAATCATAATGGTGATGAGGCATTGGCCTTTGAGTTGGTTAATAAGGCTGCGGAAGCGGGCGCTGATATAGTTAAATTCCAAACCTTTAAAGCTTCTAAGTTAGTGACGCATTCAGCAGAGCAATGCGCGTACCAAATTTCAAATACGAAAAAGAAAGAATCTCAATTCGATATGTTACGTCGATTGGAACTGAGTTATGAAGCTCATTTTAGGCTGTTAGAGCATTGCCGGTGTCTAGGGATTGAATTTTTGTCCACGGCATTTGATTTGGATAGTTTGTCATTCTTGGTCGCTGAGCTGGGACTATCTCGACTGAAAATCCCTTCGGGCGAAATAACGAATGCCCCCTTAATTTTGGCATATGCTAGATCTAACTGTGATCTACTGATATCGACAGGAATGGCCACACTAGCTGAAGTCGAATTTGCATTGGGGGTTATAGCATTTGGATTCGTATCTTCTGATACTTGTGAGCCTACTCTTGAAGCCTTTCAAGAAGCTTATACATCCAAAACTGGACAGAGATTGCTTAAGGAAAAGGTCGTAATTTTGCACTGCACGACGGAGTATCCTGCGCCAATTGAAGATATTAATTTACGAGCTATGGATACCCTGAGTAGTGCATTTGGAATGAAGGTTGGCTATTCGGATCACAGCGAAGGACTAAATGTTCCAATTGCAGCAGTTGCAAGAGGAGCTACTGTTATTGAAAAGCACTTTACGTTGGATAGAGGTATGATTGGTCCTGATCATAAGGCATCTATTGAACCAGACGAATTGAAAAGCATGGTAAGAGACATTAGGTCCATTGAGTTGGCGCTAGGGGATGGAATAAAAGGGCCTCGGCTATCGGAAATAGAAAATAAAAAGGTAGCGAGAAAAAGTTTGGTCGCTATATCGAAGATAGCTGAGGGAGAAGAGTTTAGTATTTCTAATGTTGGAGTGAAGCGTCCAGGGACAGGGGTTAGCCCGACTAGATATTGGGAGTACTTAGGGCAGTCCTCGTCGCGTACTTATGCGGAAGGAGATTTGATAATTGACTAGCTCTTTGGTCATTCTCGGCGCTGGGGGGCACGCAGCTGTCCTGTTAGATACGCTACTAGAAGCATCAAATAAGATAGAAGCGATAGTCAGCCCCAATCCTGCTGCGAATGGCCAAATTTTTGAAGGGCTTTCTGTATACGATACAGATGATTATATTCTAAATAGCAAAGTGTCGGATTTCAAACTAATTAATGGAGTGGGTTCGATACCTGGATCGCATACACGGGTAAACTTGTATCGTAAGTTTAGGGCTCTGGGGTTTGAGTTTGAAAGAGTAATATCTCCTACAGCGACGATCTCTTCTTATGCGGTATTAGGTGTAGGGGTTCAGGTGATGCAAGGTGCTATTATTCAAGCTGGTGCGATCATAGGGGAAAATACAATTGTTAATACAGGGGCGATTGTTGAGCATGATTGTGTTATCGGTTCACATAATCATATCGCACCAGGAGTGGTCTTGAGTGGTCAAGTTACGACAGGAGACGAGGTTCACATTGGTACCGGTGCTTGTGTTATTCAATGTGTTTCTATCGGGAGTGGCTCTGTTGTGGGGGCAGGAGCAGCTGTTACCAAAGATTTACAGGCAAACGTCATTGCTTATGGACCTAAAACAACGGTCGTAAACCCAATGGATAAATAATATGGATACTAAGTGGGAAAACATTCTAATTCATTCAGATCAGACGATTCGAGAGGCTTTAGAGCTTATAAATGCTGAATCGCTACGGGTAGTGTTGGTTGTAGATGAAAACAGATCCTTATTAGGGACGGTAACAGATGGGGATATTCGCAGAGGGTTACTTAATAATCTGCAGTTAAGCGCTCCAGTATCAGATGTAATGAAAATCAGCCCGATTACAACAAGCTCCAGTACACCAAAGAGTGAGTTGGTTGAGCTAATGAAGCGAGAAGATATTTTGTCTATTCCTGTACTTGAAAATGGGATTGTTGTAGGGCTTGAAACCTTACAAAGTGCTCTTTCGTGTCCAAAATATGAAAACCCGATATTTCTGATGGCGGGCGGGTTTGGAACAAGGCTAAAACCGCTAACTGATTTTTGTCCAAAGCCCATGTTAGTTATTGGTGACAGACCGATGCTTGAAACTGTCTTGGAGAGTTTCATTAAAGCGGGTTTTGTCAATTTTTATGTTTCAACGCATTATATGGCGGACCAAGTAAGGGATCATTTTGGTGACGGTAGCCAGTGGAATGTAAATATTTCTTACGTTCATGAGGAGGCTCCATTGGGGACTGGGGGGGCATTGGGGTTGCTACCTGTAGATATGCCAGACTTGCCTATCATAATGATGAATGGAGACATTCTAACTAACGTCGATTTTCAGCGGTTGCTAGAATTCCATAACGAGAACGACGCTGATGCTACCATGTGTGTAAGGGAATACGAATATCAGGTACCTTACGGAGTGATTACTGGGGAGGGAAATAAAATCAAAAGCATGATTGAAAAGCCAATCCAGAGGTATTTCGTTAATGCAGGTATATATGTTGTAAGTCAAAGACTTGCGAGATCAGTGCCTTCTAACCATAAAGTAGATATGCCCACTATTTTAGAAAAGAGCCTTGATGTTAATGATTCAGTACTTATGTTCCCCATTCATGAATATTGGCTTGATATTGGTCGTATGGATGATTTTAATCGAGCTCAGGTTGATATTCGAACGTTAGGTTTGGCTACGTGATAAAGTTGGTTGGGGTTGTTGGTCTTGGTAATATTGCAGTAAGGCATCGAAGGAATGTTAAGGCTTTGTTTGATGGTGTACGAGTTATTGCAATGCCTGCTAGTGGTAGAATGCCTAAAGAAGGTATAGAACATGCGGATACGGTAGTTCCTAATATACAATCTATGATTGAGTTGAATCCAGATTTTGTTATTGTGGCGTCACCAGCCACAAAGCATTCCGAGCATAGCATTCCATTGTTGCTTTCTGCAATTCCCGTACTTATTGAAAAACCACTAGCAGGCTATAAAGATGATGCTCTTAAATTGGCTGCTGTAGCATCACAATGTGAAACTCCTGTTGCAGTGGGGTATTGCTTAAGGTATTTGCATTCTAGCTTATTAATTCGCGAAATGCTCAGTTCTGAAGTGATTGGGTCTATGTTTCATGCATCAGTTAATATGGGACAATATTTACCTCAATGGAGACCGAATAAACATTATACAGAAACGGTTTCAGCCCAAGCAGAGTTAGGTGGTGGAGTGTTACTAGAACTTAGTCATGAATTAGATTACATGCAGTGGTTATGTGGTGAAATGGAGCCTGTATATTCTCATTTACGGAACTCAAAAGCACTCAACTTGGGGGTAGAGGAGTCAGCAGATATTATGTTGGTTTCGAGAGGGGGGTGTGTATGCCATATGCATTTGGATTTTCTACAGCATGTGCCCAGTAGAAAATGTAGTTTTGTAGGAACCAAAGGGAGGTTGGATTGGGACTTGATAGGCAATTGCGTAACACTACAGTCAGAGGGGGGCGAGAAAGTACTGTATTGTGATCCAACGATTGACCGGAACGAGATGTATGTTTCTATGATCAAAGATTTTGTGGCTCTGATCCAAGGCCAAGAGAATAAGTGTGTGGATGTACACCAAGCTGCGAGAACAGTTGAATTGATTGATGAAATTAAGGCGGAGGCTATATGGGGAAAGGTGATCTGATATCTCATGGTTTTATTTTTGCTAGGGGAGGCTCGAAGGGGCTTCCAAGGAAGAATGTTAAGAGTTTAGCCGGTCGCCCTATGATTTGTTATTCAATAGATATAGCGAAGAAAGTAGACAAGTTAGATAGAGTGTTTGTTTCTACTGATGATGATGAGATTGCTAGAATAGCTGAGAGTCAAGGGGCAACAGTCATTGAGCGCCCTTCTCATTTGGCGGGTGATAGTTCTGCGGAGTGGGATTCCTGGCGGCATGCAGTTGAATGGGTAAGGGACCAGGTCGGTGATTTCCAGGAGATGGTAAGCCTTCCGGTAACGAGCCCTCTTAGAAGTGTTCAGGATGTTGAGGCCGCAATGTTCAAGAGAGAGCGTCTAAAAGCAGATATTTGTATTTCAATGACTGAGGCTTCTCGCAGTCCATATTTTAATATGGTTAGGGAAATAGACGGTGAGCAGATAAAGTTGGTAATTGACCCTCAGAACAGAGTGTATAGAAGGCAGGATTCTCCTAGAGTCTTCGATGTGTCCACCGTTGTATATGCAATGAGCGTTGATTTTATTATGACTCACGAGGGTATTTTTGAAGGAAAAGTGGTTGCAATTGAAGTTCCAAAAGAAAGAGCCGTGGATATTGATGATATATATGATTTCATGCTTGCGGAAGCTATCTTAAAACGTGTGGATGAAGTGAATGCTTGATAATGAAAAAATTGTTGTAGTAGGTGCTGGTGGGTTACTTGGTACGCGTGTTGTTGCTACTCTTTTAGCGCGTGGGGCTTCAGTAATAGCCCTTGATATCGATGTGGAGAATATGAGGACTAAGCTTTCTTCCAATGGCATTTCGTTTGATAATGCTAATTTATGTTGTGACCGGCTAGATGTTAATGACGAGGATGATGTAAAATCTTTCTTTTCTTCATTAGTTGGTATGACTGGAGCTGTAAATTGCTGTTACCCTCGTAATGAAAACTATGGAAAAGCGTTACTAGATGTTTCTCTCGATAGTTTTAATCAAAATTTGACTCTAAATATTGGCTCTACTTTTCTATTTTCCCAGCAGTGCTTAGTGTATTTTCTTGAAAATAAAGCACGAATCTCTCTAGTGAATATATCTTCCGTTTATGGTGTGGTAGCTCCAAGTTTTGATGTCTATGATAATACAAGTATGACTATGCCAGTGGAATATGCAGCCATTAAGGCGGCAGTTATACATTTGAATCGCTATTTTGCGGCTTATGCGAAGGATAGCAATTTTAGAATTAATAGTGTTAGTCCTGGCGGTGTGCTTGACAAACAGCCTACTGAGTTCTTAGAAAGATACAAAAGTAAGTGTTTAGGCAAGGGCATGCTGAACACTGAAGATGTTGTGGGTACGATTATGTTCCTACTTTCAGATGATTCTAAGTACATTAATGGGCAGAACATAATAGTTGATGATGGTTTTACTTTATAAATTTCCGAGGATTAATAATGAGTAGTTCTGTGTTTTGGTGTTCAAGTTGCTTAAATATGTCTACTAGGCCTCGCATTGCTTTTGATAGTAAGGGGAGGTGTAATGCTTGTGTTTGGATGGATGAAAAAAAGACACTAGATTGGGGGGGGCGGCAGAAGGAACTTGATAGACTCTTAGATAAATATCGCTCGAAGAATTCAGAGGGGTTCGATTGTGTTGTGCCAGTAAGTGGAGGTAAGGACGGCTCATATGTTGCCTATAAATTGAAGCATGAATATGGAATGAACCCGCTAACAGTGACCGTAAGGCCTGCATTATCCTTAGAGTTAGGCGAGCAGAATCTTACTAGCTTTATAGAGTCGGGTTACAATCATATACATGTTTCTCCTAATTCTAAGGTTATGCAAAAATTAAATAAGCATGGTTTTATTGAAAAAGGATTCCCATACTACGGTTGGTTGATTGCGATAAAAAGTGCCGTGATTCAGACAGCAATGAACT
Source organism: Gammaproteobacteria bacterium 45_16_T64 (assembly GCA_002162955.1). Taxonomy (GTDB): domain Bacteria; phylum Pseudomonadota; class Gammaproteobacteria; order Pseudomonadales; family Ketobacteraceae; genus 42-54-T18. The sequence goes on along the minus strand of MABD01000009.1, from coordinate 59,653 downwards.
TTAACATCCCCCTAATCTTTTATGGTGAAGACGGTGAGGTAGAGTATGGCGGGTCTACTGAAAGTAAACATAAAGCGCTGTATAATATTGAATATATGAAGAGAATATATTTTGAGGGAGGCTACGATAAAGTCTTTGGGATAGTGGCATCTGAGGATGGCATGACTGCTGGTGATTTGGCATTTTGGCGTTTCCCTTCAGAGGCACAAGTTAAGGAAAATGAGCTGGCTTTTACTCATTGGTCTTATTATGAAAGTTGGGATTCTTATCGGAATTACGTCGTAGCAAAAGAGCATTGTGGACTCATGGAAAAAGAGGAGGGAACTGCCGGAACGTTCACGAATTTCTCTCAGAATGACCAAGCTCTATATTCTCTACATGCCTACCTTATGTATTTGAAATTTGGATTCGGTCGCGCAACTCAGGACGCTGGAATAGAAATAAGACGCGGAGCCATGACTAGAGAGCAAGCATTGAATTTGGTGATGGCCTACGATAACCAATACCCATATGATTTTATTGATCTCTATCTCGAGTATTATCAAATGACTAAGGAAGAGTTCGATCTCGTATTAGATAAATATGCGAATAGAGCTCTCTTTGAGAAAGTTGATGGGGTTTGGGAGCCTAAGTTCACCGTTGGCGAAGCGTTTGAATTGTGAAAATAGTAATTGTTGACTATGGCATGGGGAATGTTAGATCAATTGTTGGTGCGTTGAATTATATTGGTCAAGAGGACGTATTGGTATCTAACCAATTTGAGGATCTTAATAACGCAGATAGGTTAATACTGCCCGGGGTTGGAAATTTTTCGCAAGCAATGCGCAGGATTATAGACCTGGAACTGGATAAGAAATTGGTTGACCTAGTTGTTGGCAATAATAAATCAATACTTGGAATATGCCTGGGGATGCAACTGCTAGGGAGGGCAAGTACCGAAGGAGAGCTTAATTTTGGTCTGGGAATAATAGATGGGAGAGTTGAGCGCTTTGAGGTTGAAGGCCTAAAGGTCCCGCATGTTGGATATAATCAAGTCATATTCAATGAAATGAGTAGATTGTATAAGGGATTAAGTACTGGCCCTGATTTTTATTTTACTCATAGCTTTCGGATGTTGAGTGACTCAAGTATTGGGGCTTCCACCTGTCAATATGGAGGGGCGTTTGTTGCGAGCTTTGAGTTGGAAAATGTCGCTGGAGTACAGTTTCATCCAGAGCTAAGCCAGGACAACGGGCTTCAACTTTTGAGAAATTTTGTAGAGTTATTTGAATGTTAAGGGATAGATTGATTTTTGGCCTCATTTATAATAATGGCGCTTTCATGCAAAGCCGAAATTTTAGGTTGCAACGCGTTGGAGATATAAATTGGCTTGAGAAAAACTACAAGTTTCAAAAAATTTCCTTTTCTATAGATGAACTTGTAGTTGTTGACGCTTCAAGAAATGATAAAAACATAGAGGTTTTTGCGTCAACGGTTAGGAGACTTGTGGAGAAAGTATTTGTTCCAGTTGCTGCTGGTGGTGGAATAAAGAAGGTCTCTGATGCCGAAACGCTTTTTCTTAACGGGGCAGATAAGGTTGTTATTAATAGTGCACTTTACAGAGATCCTGATTTGGTAAAGCAAATCATCGATAGATATGGCTCTCAGAGTTTGGTTGCGAGCGTCGATTATAAAATGTCTGAGGGTGAATGTTGCGTGTATATTGACGATGGTAGTACGCTTATTGAGGCTTCACTCTTGGAGTACCTTTCCTATGTAGAAAGTTTGGGTGTAGGTGAAATTTTACTAAATTCAATTGATAAAGATGGTACTGGTTTTGGTTACGATTTAGATATAGTTAGTCAATACTGCTCGGGCTTAAATGTACCTCTAATATTGATGGGCGGGGCGGGTAAAGAGAGTCATTTATTGGATGGTATGAAATTGCCAGAAGTCTCTGCTGTGGCAACTGCAAATTTATTTAATTTTATTGGAAACGGCCTGCCGAATGCACGGGAATTTATGCTGAGTTCAGGTGCTAATTTGGCTAACTGGAATCCCGGTTGTAGATAGTTAGTAGCTTGCTGTAGTTGATTAGCTGAGTAGGAAGGCCAAAAAATCATACAACATATACTGGTAGAAAGATGAATTTAGAAATATCGAAAGAGGCGTATTCGAAAGTAAATGCTGCAGTGATTATTAGTGGCTCTGCTCGGAGTGGAACTACTATTTTAGGGAAGCTACTGCACAGCTTTGAAGGAGTGGAATATGCCTTTGAGCCCCCCACACTATTTACTCTTGTTTCTATGATTAACTCCATGACTTCCGCGAACTGGAAGGTGCTGTATGAAACTTACCTGTATGAGGAGTTCTTTTCTGGAGCACTGGCAGGCAGAGGCCTAAATTGCAATAGAGCCGATGACAGCTCAATTTATCGAGTTAAGTCGGAACGTTGTGTGAATGAGCGATTAAATGGGTCTGTTGGAAAAGTTGAAGCTCTTAGCAATGGCTCAAATCACCTACTTGCATATAAAATGCCTGATATAGTTCCTTTTTTACCAAAAATCACGTCCTATTATCCAGGTACAAGGGTTGTGATGATGCGTCGGGAAGCGGTAGGAACGCTTAACTCTTTAATTGCGAAAGGGTGGTTTTCGGACGAAAATGCAGCAAAGGGGATGATATTGCCTTGTTTTAACGTGAACGGGTATCCCGTACCTTTTTGGGTTGAAGAGCATGATCGTGAATCTTGGCAGGGTATGTCGGAAGTTGATAGGTGTGCGTATTATTATGTGAGAGTGAATGAGGGCGTGGATAGTATTGAAAATAAAATTGAGATTAAATATGGCGATCTATTGTCTGCACCCGAAGCTGTTATAGGTAAATTGCTGGACTATTTGGGGTTGGAGTCTGGCTGTAAGACAGAGGAAATCATATCGTCTATCAAGCCTACTTCTAGAGTTAGAAATATGGACGTATTAGACTCGATTTCTCCTAGCTTAAGGGAGCGGGTTGAATATTTTTCGAGCCAATCATGAAAGGCAGGCTAGTTTTTCTCAGCTGTGTTCCAATGACAACTATTTTTGCTCGGAAAGTTGCACCTGAATGGTTTGAGCAAAAAGGGTTTGATGTAGAAGTATGGGACGTTTCTAGCTTGTATTTCAGTGATGCCAGTGTCCGAGGGTATTTTTCGGGAAGTGCTAAGTTGCAATATCAGGCGGGGAATAGGATCGAATTTTCTACTAAAGCTCAGCTGGCACTTGCAATCGAAAAATTGTCTTCGAATGCAGTTGTTATCCATTTAAGTAGGCATAGTTCGCCGTGTGTGAATGATTACTGGATATTGCGTCTATTCAAAGTTTTTAGTATTAGGTATGCGATTCTTCAGTTCGAAAACGCTATGCCTGTCCCGGGAGGGGGAGCATTGACGGGGTGGCATTATTTATATCAAAGGATATCTAGCCTAGACAGGTTGTTTGCCGCTTTACCCAAACTTGGTAAGGTTATGTATTTCAAAGTAGCTGAACTAATACTTAGACATACGGGGTATTTTGCTCGACCGAGTATGGCGATTGGAGTTGGGCGAGCTGGGAGAAAGGCTTTTGATAGGCATCTGAAGCTCGGGACGGCATTTGTGAGCATTCCAAGCCCAGCCGTTAACTGGGAAATGCATGAGGTAAGTGAGTCAATCTGCTTATTCGTGGATGAGTCTATAGGGTATGCTCCTGATGCGAAATTGAGTGGTTACTCAACCACAACGGATCTTGATAAATACTATTCTAATATGAAGAACGTATTTGAGAGAGTAGAGAACGCTACTGGCAAAAAGGTAGTGGTGGGCGCTTCCGGTAAGGTTGAGTATGAAAATAACCCATATAATAGAGAAATTGTTTATGGGAAGACATTAGACCTGACTAGTAAGGCTTGTATTGTTATTGGACATTCTTCTAGTGCACTTTATCAAAGCGTGTGTTTTAACAAGCCAATTTTACTCTTGCATGATCATACTTTTACCAAGGAGAAAAAGTCTCATGTTGATACTTTTGGGAGCGGAGTTGGAATATCTAGCTTCGATACAGTAGCTATTAGTGATGAAACAATTAATCATATCTTAGATCAAGGTGTAGATCGAAATTTAATCTACGATCTGTTTCGTGAGCAGGAGGTGGAGGAGGGCTATCTCGAGATTATCCATAAAGCATTGATGCAAATCTTGGATATATCTAATAGGTCAAAAATTGCAAATATCTAATAAGGTTTTTAACCGGGTAGCCTACTCTGTTATTGGAAACGTTACTCGCGCATTACTCAGCTTTATCACTGGTATTTTACTTGCGAGAGGCCTGGGACCAGCTGAATATGGGGTCTTCGGTTTTCTTCTGGCAAGTTTTACAGCGTTGACTCAGCTCTTGGATATGGGGAGTTCAAACGCTTTCATTACTTTTATTTCCCAGAGGATAAGGTCTAAATCATACCTGCTCTACTATGGGCTATGGATATTGCTTCAGTTTCTATTCTCAATCATATTGATTGTTGCTGTTGTCCCCGATGATTTTCTACGAGAATTATGGCACGGGGAGTCAAGGGAAAGAGTGTTTGTTTCATTTGTGGCTGTATTCTTACAGAATAAAGTTTGGCAGGCTGCCGTTCAAATTGGAGAATCGCAACGGTTCACCCATATAGTTCAGGCAGTGAGTGTCTCGATAGCATGTGTCCACTTAATAATAATTGTCCTGTTGTTCTGGAGCGGTAGACCGTCAATTGAATTTGTCTATGGGATCGTAGCCGTCGAGTTTTTCCTGGGGAGTTGCGTAGCTATTTGGTTCTTTCCCCTTAGGTATTCAAAAGATAAGGAAGCTCCGTCTGCGGTTATAAGAGAGTATGGGAAATACTGTTACCCTCTGGTACCGACGGTTTGGGTTGCTGTTCTTACTGGTTTTGCAGATACATGGCTATTGCAGCGGTTTGGTGGGGCTATAGAGCAGGCTTATTATGTAGTCGCATTGCAGTTTTCTGTAGTAAGCCTTATCGCCACGAGGTCGGTTCTTAATATACTTTGGAAAGAAGTATCGGAAGCTTATCAGGCTAAGAAAGTAGAGGTTGTTCGTAAATTGTTTACAAGAACTACCAAGTCATTGTATTGCTTAGGCGCTATGATATCTGGAGCGCTAATACCCTGGGTAGATGAAATTATTTCAATATTTCTTGGTGATTCATACTTGGCCGGATCTCTGGTGATGATGATTATGTTCATTTACCCTATTGATCAAGCTAGGGGGCAGGTTGCAGGCACGATGTTATTGGCAATGGAAATGACAAAATCAACTCTTGTGTTGGGCGTTGTAAGTAACGTAATTGGGGTATTGCTTACATATTTTCTTCTAGCTCCTGCTGATGCAAATGTTCCTGGCCTAGGTTTGGGAGCTTCTGGTCTCGCTTTGAAAATGGTCGTGGTGCAGTTTTTTACAGTTAACGTTTCTTTGTGGTGGATTTCCCGCCGATTGGGTATGAAGGCAGAGTGGCTCTATCAGTTCTATGGCTTGTTCTTATTCCTATTTCTAGGCTATCTTACAAATCTCCTGGTAAACCTGAGTTTAGGTAGTTCAACTGCTATACTCTTACGCATGTTACTGAATGGATTAGGTTATTTAGTTTTGATTGGCGTTGCAATCTATAAATTTCCCAGTTTGATAGGGTTAAGCCATGCACAGGCTCGAGAGCTGTTTGCCAAGGTTAGGTCCGTATGCGGAATGTGAACAGAATATCGATCATAATAGAGATCCGTAAAGTAGGAACGGGTATTGATAAAGGTAATGACTGCCTAATTAGATTTTGACCTGTACGCATTTATGGAGTTTGCTTGAATAACGTTCAAATAGAAAATGGGGAAATAGAGTGAAGATTGCTATAATTGGGGGGGGCTTTTATGGGTGCTGTATGGCTAACTCTCTTAAGAGACTTCATGGAGCAAATATTCAAATTGATATTTTTGACAGGTCTGAAAGCCTTTTGAGTCGAGCAGCGACAAATAATCAAAGCCGACTACATCTAGGGTTTCACTATCCACGATCTACTGAGACTATTGCACAAACTATCGCGGGAGTTTCTTCGTTTGTGGAAGAGTTTGGTGCCTGCATAGATTACCCTAAAAATAATTTGTATGCAGTGCATAGAGATGGTTACGTTGATTTTAATGAGTATATGGTCGCAATGGATGATCACGATCTTAAATATGACGTATTACCCATTGAGAATGCTCCCTATTTTAGGAACCCGAGTCATATAGAGGGTATTATTCGTGTCGAGGAGGGAGTTATACGCCTAGCTGACATGGCCAGTCTGATTTTGTCAAAACTAGATGCCAAAGTTTATTGCAGCGCAATAGTCACTTCGGTTGATCCGGATCGCGGAGTAGTGACGACTGGAGGTAAAGCCTATGAGGGATACGATGCAATAGTGAACGCTACCTATACAGACAATAATATAGGCATGCCCCAAGAGAAGAGGTTTGAGCTGAAATTTGAGTTAGCTGCAATGGCTCTTGTCGAATCGCCTTATGGTGACGATACCGCGTTAACTATTATGGACGGCCCTTTTGTTTCCTTATACCCTGCTGGGTACGGACTCTCTACGCTTTCGAGTGTGACACACACTCCATTTACGAGCTGCTCGACTGTGGCCGAGTTAGAAACTCGGTTATTGAAAGTTAGAGAAAGTGGAGTTGATAATCAAGTAATAGAGAACATTTTGGCCCACGGAAACAATGTCCTAGATTTAGACTTGAGGTTCGACGATGTTAAAAGCGTTTGGGTTGCACCCAAAGCGAAATTTTTACATGATCTGTATGATCAGCGCTTGGCCGATATTAGAGTTCACAACAAGTTAATATCTGTGATGTGTGGTAAGCTTGACGCGGTTCACCAGACGGTAGATAAGGTTCTAAAAGTACTTGAAGATATTTCCAATACGTCTCTAGTAAAGGTATGAGATATTGAAAAAAAAATTAGTGATTACTGGATATACTTCTGCGATTGTCGAAAAATTGCTTTCGATTCTCAAAGCGGATGGAAGAGAGCTTGAAATTATTAGGTGTGGCCGCGATGATACTGCTGATATCAAGGTTGATTTTTCATCAGTAGCGCAAACTAGAGTGTTTTGCGATCAGCTATTCGAGCTTAACCCTGACTACTTTTTTATTAACCATGGTTTGTTAGTCGGTAAAAAAGTCAATGAGTGCAGGGAAGATGAAATCGCCGGTATGCTAAATGTGAATTTGATTAGTGTATTGATGATAATGGAGGTGCTCACAAAGATAGAGGATCTCCGAACGGTGACAATGTCTTCTATCAGTGGCAAAGCTGGTTCCTACGATACCCTTTATGCAGCAACGAAGGCTGGAGTTGACGTAGTGCTCAAATGTACGGTTCCTTCCTTACCAAGCTCCTCGCGATTAAATGCGATATCGCCCGGAATAATAGAGGACGCTAGAATGACCCTTGTCCGAAAGGATTTAGACGTTTTAGAGGGCAAAAAAAATGCTACTCCAAGTAAGGAGTTTACTACATCTAGTGAGGTTGCATCATTGGTGAGCTTCTTAATGTTCGACTCTGCAAACATTAATGGAGAGAATGTTAACATTAACGGTGGTTTATATGTCAAGTAGTGCTTCCTCCAGAATTCTTATGTATACAGGCCACAATGAACTAATTGGTGGAGATGCTCATTATGCTTTCGATCTCATAAACGAGTTATATTCGAAGGGATGTAAAGTTGAGTTGGTGACTGATCAAAATAAGTTATTTAAAGATCGAGCGGACGCTTGGTTAAAAGTAGATCTTGTTCCAGGGTACTTGGATACGAGCCCTAAATTATTTAAGCCACATTTTATAGAGAAGTTTTACTCAAACCTTTCGGATAACCAGTCAAGCCTAACCATCTTTCAGTTAGCCGTATTTAAGATTCTATCATATTCGATTGGTTCGAGAAATATAGCTGGTTATTTGAAGATATTTATGCGTGTAGTACTGTTGACTTATGTTCGTGCTCACACTTCCAATGCTTTGGTGTTCTATCGAGTGTTTAAGGAAAGGCGGGGAGCAGTTGATGTGTTTCATTTCAATAACGGCGGGTTTCCTGCGAAAGTGGCAGGTGTTTTCGGTATATTGATGGCTAAGTGCTTTAAGGTTGAACGCATTGTAATGACTGTTCATAATATTCCGCGAAAACGATGGCTACCTATTGACGTGTTGTGTGACCTTATTGTTAGAAAATGTTGTACCGATATTATAACGGCCTCAGATAGAGTGAGGGATGAGTTGTTAGCAAATAGGAAAATACCTGCAGAGCTATGTAGAACAATCAGGTGTGGCCTTGAAGATATTTCCCTGTTGGGCTCAGAGTTGTGCCTAAGAAAGAAGGGTGAGTTGGGGGTGGGTCATCATCAACCTATTCTTTTGATCTCTGGGAATTATGAAGAAGAAAGAAAAGGTCATGTGCCACTATTAAGGGCTATAGGGAAAGTTAAGAAAAAATTCCCTAATGTTCTTCTGCTAATAGTTGGGGGAGGGAGTGAGGAGAAAAAGTCGGATCTCGAGACGCTGATTGAAACTTTAGGCATATCTGAGAATGTTCGTATGTTGGGTTATCGAAGGGATATCTATGAATTGAACTCAGTTGCAGATGTGTGTTTGACACCGTCTGTCGGCGATGAGTCAATCCCCTATACAATTATTGAAGCTGCACGCTTGGGTAGGCCTGTAATTACGACAACAGTTGGTGGTTGTTCGGAGGCAGTTGATGATGGGCGGACTGGTTTTGTTGTTGAGCCTTATGATATCGATATGCTGTCAGAGAGAATTGAGATCTTATTGGGTAGCTCAGAGTTGCGGCATGAAATGGGCGAAAAATCTAGAGAGTTATTCCTTTCCCGCTTTTTGTTGTCGAGTCGGATCGAGGAGCATTTTCCCGCCTACGGCTTTGATTGAAACGTAGTTGCGGTGCATTGATGCGGGAATTATACGATATCTTTTTTAAAACGTTGTGGTGGTGTTCCAAATGAAAGCAGTAATACTGGCTGGTGGTCTCGGTACGCGGTTGAGCGAGGAAACGGTTGTAAAGCCTAAGCCAATGATTGAAGTGGGCGGTAAGCCTATTTTATGGCACATAATGAAAATATACTCTCATTACGGTATTAACGACTTTGTTATTTGCTGCGGCTATAAAGGTTATGTAATAAAAGAGTATTTTGCAAATTACTTTCTGCACACTTCGGATGTCACCTTTTGTATGCGCAATAACGAAATGGAAGTGCATCACAAGAGAGCTGAACCATGGCGAGTGACCCTGATTGATACGGGAGAAGGATCTCTTACTGGTGGTCGGTTAAAAAGAGTTCGGGACTATGTGAAGGATGATGAGGCATTTTGCTTTACCTATGGTGACGGTGTAGGGAATGTAAATATTCGTGAGTCTATTGAGTTTCATTTAGCGCATGGGAAATATGCGACGTTATCTTCTATGTTCCCTCCTGGAAGGTTTGGTGCCTTGGATATACAGGATAAGAGAGTGCGTAGCTTTACTGAAAAACCACAGGGTGACGGCGCTATGGTTAATGGCGGTTTCTTCGTTTTATCCCCAAAGGTAATTGATTATATTGATGGTGATCACACAACCTGGGAGCAGGAACCGTTGATAAATTTAGCCAGGGATAATCAATTAATGGCATTTGAACATAGTGGCTTTTGGCAGCCAATGGATACCCTTAGGGATAAAATTTACCTAGAGGAATTGTGGGCTAAAGGTGATGCACCTTGGGCGGTTTGGGAATAGTATGTTTGGAGCATGTTACCAAAATAAAAGAGTATTAGTTACAGGCCATACGGGGTTTAAAGGTAGTTGGCTTGTCACTTGGTTGCTTGAGTTGGGGGCGGAGGTGTCTGGGGTTTCTAGTGGTGTGCCAACCACCCCTTCTATTTTTGAAGAATTAGAGCTAGAAGGTAAGATTGAGCATCATATAGCAGATGTGAGAGACGTAAATAAATTGAGAGAAATCGTAGAGCTTTTTCAGCCCGATTTCGTTTTTCACCTCGCTGCTCAGGCTATTGTTTCAGTATCTTATGATAATCCTTTGGATACACTTTCTACCAACGTTATCGGAACTGCAAATGTTTTGGAGGCACTTAGGACGCTGAATAAGTCTTGTTATTCTGTGTTTATTACAAGTGATAAATGCTATGAAAATGTTGAGTGGATGTGGGGATATAGAGAGACAGATCATATGGGTGGGAAAGATATTTATAGTGCATCCAAAGGTGCTGCGGAATTGATTTTTCACGCATATCAGCAATCCTTTTTCAAGGAGTCTGACTCTGATATTAGACTTGCAACGGGAAGGGCTGGCAATGTAATCGGTGGCGGAGATTGGGCTGCAGACAGAATTGTTGCTGATTGTATGAGGGCTTGGAGTTCAGGTCAGAAAGTGGAGATAAGGAGCCCAAGCTCAACACGGCCTTGGCAGCATGTTTTAGAGCCTCTAAGTGGGTACTTACGATTGGGACAGTCCTTGGTTACCAACGACAAATTGCAGGGCGAGCAATTCAACTTTGGACCTAGAGCAGAGCAAAATCATACAGTGAAGCAGTTGTTAATTGATTTAGCTAAATATTGGGATTTTGAGGATGAAAAAGATGCATTTGCAGTGACCGCAGATATTCCATTTCATGAAGCGGGGTTACTGAAATTGAATTGCGATAAAGCGCTCTTTTCCTTGAAGTGGGAGTCTAATCTGACCTATGTGGAGTGTATCAAATTTGTTAGTGAATGGTATTATTCTTACTATGAAAAAGAAGTTGATATGTTTGAATACACAGTTGGACAAATAAGAGAATACGAAGGCAGGGCTATAGAGAAAAGCCTATGTTGGACATCTCATGATTGATGGGGTTGCTATTCAAGAATTGAAAATTTTGGAAAATCCTAAAGGCAATATTTATCATGCTTTAAAAGCGACGGAAGGTGCTTTTGCTGGTTTTGGAGAGGCATACTTCTCTTCTGTTAATTGCGGAATGACAAAGGGTTGGAAAAGTCACCAACGAATGGTTTTGAACCTTATTGTGCCTGTCGGAAATATTCGTTTCGTTATTTTTGACGATCGTGAGGGCAGTATTACGAAAAATCAATTTGTCGATATTATTCTTGGTAGTCGTAATTACCGCCGTCTGACGGTGCCACCTAAGGTATGGGTGGCCTTTCAAGGTGTGGGGGAAGGCGAGAATTTATTGTTGAATTTGGCGAGTATAGCGCATGACCCTTCTGAGGCGAAAGTTTGCGCGCTTGCTGATATCGATTTCCCTTGGTAGGTAGAAGTACCTATGGGGCGTGTTACTGTTGTTATGACTACGGCGGAGTGTCTTTTTGAAATTGCTTATTACAGGCGGAAATGGTTATCTTGGTCGGCGAATGGTGGATTATTTGCGACAGGTGCCAGGTATAGATGTTTCTATAGGCATCAGAGGGCGTTCTGTTGACTATGATAGATCGTATAACGAGATAGTTTATTTTGGTGCGTATTCTAGGAGTGAATTAGAGCGAGCATGCGAAGGGGTGGATGTGATAATCCACCTGGCAGGGTTAAATGCAGCTACTTGTCAGTCTGCTTCTAGAGAAGAGTTAGAGTTTGATGTGGATTTCGTTAATAACTTGCTATTGAGCGCTCGATGCGCGGGGGTTGAACGATTCGTCTATTTTTCCAGCGCTCATGTGTATGGAAATATTCAGGGCGGTATTATTGAAGAGTCGACAGTGCCAGCGCCGGTCCACCCTTACTCCGTAAATCACTTTAACAAAGAGAATTTAGTAAGGAAGGCGCACGAGGCCGGAGAAATCAAGGGCATAGTTGTTCGCTTATCCAATGCTTTTGGTGTACCAGCCAGTTTGAATTCAAATTGTTGGAACTTGGCAGTCAATGATTTTTGTTGTCAAGTCGCGGTTCATAGTAGGCTTGCCCTCCTAACTTCTGGGCTCCAGGAGAGGGATTTTGTTTCAATATTTGAGGTGTGTAAAGCAGTTGAGTTTTTAATATGCGTATCTCCACATTTATTGGGGGATGGGGTATTTAATCTGGGAGGTGAATGGAGCGTTTCTATCTTCGATATGGCTAAAATCGTTCAGTCCAGGTTTCACGCGGTAGCAGGTAAGATGATCCAATTAGAGCGACAGTCTTCAGCAAGCGAAGAGTTTCCTAGTGCTGTCTACGGAATTGAAAAAATAAAAGGTATTGGTTACGAGGTCGACGATAGTAAAAGGGTGGATGAAATTGATAATACCATTAAGCTCTGTGTAGATAATAGAGAGGTATTTCTATGAACCCTCAAGTATCAATTGTCATCCCTACGTATAATCGAGCCGTTGATCTTAAGAGAGCCATAGACTCAGTATTCAATCAAACCTTTTCGGAATGGGAAATTTTAGTAGTAGACAATAATTCCACAGATAGTACTGATGAGCTAATTAGCGGCTATGCAAGTCAACGAATTACGCTACTGAAAATAGAAAACCATGGAGTTATCGCAGCTTCAAGAAATCTTGGTATTAAACATGCTAGAGGCAAGTGGGTAGCTTTTCTGGATTCTGATGATTGGTGGTGCCCTGATAAATTAACGCAATCAGTTCAATATTTGGAAGGCGGTGCGGACCTGGTTTTTCACGATTTATTCTTGGTACGAAGCCTTGGGCAGCGAAATTACCGCAGGTCAGGTGTTTCTAGAGGTTTAGAGTTGCCGGTATTTAACGATCTACTCATGAGCGGAAATGCTATTGAGAATTCTAGCGTGGTAGTGCGCCGAAGCCTTTTGAATGAAATTGGTGGTCTCTTTGAAGATAAAGAGCTAATCGCCATGGAAGATTATGACGCATGGCTTAGGATTGCGAAGCTAACCGATAATTTTGTGCGTTTGGATCAAGTGTTAGGATATTATTGGCTTGGTGGTGGTAACGTAAGTAACCCAACATTGAAACTGAGAAACTTAACCTTGTTTGAAGAAAGGTATTCTGAGGAAATAGTAAGTTTGTGTGGCGGGGGGATGCCTTGGTGGTTCGACTACGGAAAAGGTCGTGCTCAATTTTTACTAGGAAAATTGCCTGATGCTAAGCTATCTCTTTCGAAAGTAAGTTTGTTGGCTTCTCCTTTGACAATCAAGCTTAAGACGGTCTACATGTTGGTGCGGATTAGGTTTTCTAAGTTGTCAAGGTAGGGGGTGTTAGATTCAGCAATTTATATCGGAAGGTGATTTGAGGCAGCCTATGAGTACTTTGAAAAAATATTTGCCGATGGTGTTTCTCGTCATTACTCTTTTGTTCCAATTGACAGCCTTGAAATTCATATGGCACATAGAATTAATATCAAGCATTTTGAATTTATTGATGCTGTTGGCTCTCAATATGGTTTTTCTTATAGGGCTTTTTCGATCGCGCTTTAGGTTAACCGTATGGTGCTTTTATATTATTCCTGGTCTCTTGGTTTTCTTGGGGATGTCGGCGAACATATTGTATAATATTAATAAGGATTTGGTGAATTTATCGTATATTGGCTTGCTAATACCTTGGGGCGCCTATCTGGCTGCTCCTGTTTTCTTAAAGCAAAGTAGATATTTTGATCGGCCCCTATGGTATGTTTTTTACTGTTTTATGCTCTTGGGGGTAACGCTTGCGCTTTGTGAGTATTTCAATGTGTTTGTATTGGGAGGGCTGTTAAAGCTCAGAGAGTTAGATACATCGGGGGGAGTGTTTTTAGCTGGGTTTTTCTCATTGTTTTATCCGCTGGAAAGTGGAGGAGTCCATTTTCGTATGTATGGCTGGTTTTTGGAACCTGGTACATTAGCGATGTACTTAATTCCAGCTACTGCTTACGCATATTACCAAAAGGCCTATCTTAGTGTGGTCGTCATGCTTATCGGTGTGTTTTTTGCTTTCTCAATAGGGGCTTTCATTAGCTTGCTGCTGATGCCTTTGTTTTTCTATATGTTTAATAAGAAACGATTCTTTTCATTTGCAAGCATTGTTATGATTTTAATGCTTATGGGTGGGATATCTCAGTTGGGGTTCTTAAAAGGTAAATATGACGCGAAGCAAGCATCTAGAATGACCAGATTGGATAATATAGAGCAGGGTATTTCTGAATTGCCAGGCTTGATATTGAGCCACCCTTTTGGATTCAGTTTTCAGGGGGAGAGTGGTACCGGTAATTCAGATTATTCTGCTAAAGCATTCGCCACATTTATGCCTATGTATAAGTTCGTTTTGGGTGGTTTTTTTGCGCTAATTGGTTACCTAATAGTGTTACTGTTGGCTGTCATCGTATCTTGTATTGCATCAACTAGAAATAACTTAACGTTAGAGGAAAAGGCTGTTTTTTCTACTTTGATTCCACTGTCCCTATTTGTTGTGCAAAGAACGACTATTTGGGAAAGTGCACTTTTTGCATTTCTATTTGCCCCATCAATTATTAGGCAATTAGATAAAAAGGAAATCACAAAATGAAGGACATTATCATATTAGGTAATGCACGTTGTTACCATACAATGGATTGGTATAGATTAATAAGACGCGCTGTTACTAATCGGAGAGTGATTTTTGCTACAGATCTTATTGATAGTGAAGGGCATACTAAAATCGTAGAGAGTGATGATTATATTGTTAACCTCTACAACGTAGATCGGTGGTTATTGAAAGGTCAGTCTAATGTTGGGAATATATGGCGAAACTTAGTCAAATTAGTAGCGGTACCTATACAAACACTAGCTGTTCGGAAATTGAGCAAAAAATATCCCGGTGCGTTGATTCATGCTCATACCATGTATTATATGTTCTTGTGTTGGTTGGCTGGAGTTAGTTATATAGGTACGCCACAGGGAAGTGAGGTTCTTGTAAGGCCCGATAGGTCTCGTTTATATCGTTTTTTTGCTGCTAAGGCCCTGAAGGCTGCTGACCATGTGACTGTCGATTCCAATAATATGGCAAAAAGGGTTGAGGCGCTGAGTTCACGTGAGTGCATCGTTCTTCAAAACGGGGTTGATACGCATGCAATACGAAATATGACAGATCCCCTTTGTCCAAGAACACGTGTGGTTTCTTTTAGAGGGCTCGCAGAGATCTACCGTTTAGATGAAATTCTTAAGGCTAGGGATATATCAAAGAAAAAGCCGATACTCGACTTTATATATCCGTTCTGGGAAGATTTTTATAAGAATAGAATACTAGACTTATCTTCAGAACAGGATCTCTTTAGAGGCAGGGTTGAAAGAGATGATATGTATAACCTTTTTAGCTCTACCCTTCTTGCTATATCCGTACCTGTAAGTGACTCATCGCCAAGAAGTGTTTACGAGGCAATCTTTTGTGGATGTTGTGTGGCTGTCACTTATAATAGCTGGATTGATGTGTTGCCGTCTTGCATGAAAAGCAGGATCGTTGTCATTGATCTTGCTGGGGGAGCTTGGCTAGATAAGGCGTTGGAGTCTGCCAAATTGATTGTTAAAGAACCATACAAGCCTACGGCTGAAGCTTTAGATTTATTTGATCAGAGTAGGTCTGTTGATAAGCTAGTCAAAAAGCTCTATGGGGCCGTTTAAGTAAATGTTTAATATGTACGCTATCGTGAGCGAGGTGGGCGAGGTGGATTTGAAAGTTTGTAGAAATTGTGTCATGGACACTACCGATAGTAAGATTGTATTTGATTCAACAGGTACGTGCGATCATT
Source organism: Gammaproteobacteria bacterium 45_16_T64 (assembly GCA_002162955.1). Lineage (GTDB taxonomy): Bacteria > Pseudomonadota > Gammaproteobacteria > Pseudomonadales > Ketobacteraceae > 42-54-T18. The sequence continues at coordinate 43,920 of MABD01000009.1, read as the reverse complement.
GCAATACTTTTTGGAAAGATATTGAGCCGAAATGGGACACTTCCGAGAAGGGGTGGGGTCAAATTTCCAAAATAGCAGATGACATTAAGCGCCAGAATAGCGATAAAGATTTCGATTGTATTATTGGAATGAGTGGAGGGATTGACAGCTCCTATCTAGTATATCTGGCTAAGGAAAAATTAGGTCTTAGGCCTCTTGTATTTCACGTGGATGCTGGCTGGAATTCACAGCAAGCCGTCAACAATATCGAGCAAATTGTCGATAGGCTTGATTTGGACCTGTACACAGAGGTTATCGATTGGGAAGAAATGAAAGACCTGCAATTAGCATATTTCAAATCAGGGGTCCCACATATAGATACACCACAAGATCATGCGTTTTTTGCTACGATGTATAAATTTGCAAATAAACACGGAATAAAACATATTTTGACAGGTGGAAACTACTCAACGGAATGTATTCGTAACCCTATAGAGTGGATGTACTATCAGTCTGATTCAATTCAGTTAAAGGATATTCATCGTAAACATGGGACTCGCCCACTAAAGAATTATAGGGTAACGAACATTCTTTGGCACAAAGTCTATCTACCCTATATTAAGGGTATTAAAGTATATAGGCCATTGGATTATATGGTGTACAACAAAGAGGAGGCAACCCAGTTCTTGGTTGATAATTATGGGTATCAGCGTTATGCCCAGAAACATTTTGAGTCTCGTTTTACTAAGTTCTACGAGGGTTACTGGCTTCCGAAAAAATTTGGTTTTGACACACGCAAAGTCCAGTTTTCGAGCCTCATTCTCACTGGGCAAATGTCGAGGTCTGAGGCCTTAGAATTGTTGGAAAAGAAATCCTACGATGAAGAATCGATAGCTCATGATTTTGAGTATATAGCAACCAAGCTAGATATTACTGTTGATGAATTGCAGGAGTATATGGATGCACCAAACAAGACATATCGAGACTATAAGTCACAACAGACGATTTACGAAGTGGGTGCGCTAATAATGAAGTTTCTGGGGTTGGAAAAAGGAGGGAAGCGTTGATAGTCGTGGTCGATTATGGACTTGGGAATGTGTTAGCATTCACGAATATTTATAAGCGTCTGAACATACCATTTAAGGTTGCTCAAACTGCAGATCAATTGAAAGGCGCAACTAAGATTATTTTTCCTGGTGTGGGTTCGTTTGACTATGCTATTACAAGGTTAAACGAGTCTGGAATGCGTGCTAGGTTGGATGATCTAGTGTTGGAGCAAGAAGTGCCTATTTTAGGTATTTGTGTGGGAATGCAAATGCTTGCATGTTCTTCAGAAGAAGGGGAGCTTTCAGGTTTGGGGTGGATTGATGGCGTTGTAAAGAAAATCGTTTTTTGTGATTCGGAAGCGCAAGAGTACTTACCACATATGGGGTGGAATAGTATTCAGCCGTTGAAAAGCAGCAAAATTTTGACAGGGTTTGACCACACTTCTCGTTTTTACTTTCTGCATTCTTATTATTTTGAATGCGAGTCAGAAGAAAGCACGCTTGCGAGTTCTCGTTATGGGCAAACCTTTAGCAGCATTGTGAATTCCAAGAATGTTTATGGTATTCAATGCCATCCCGAGAAAAGCCATGGAAATGGCATTAGATTACTTAAAAACTTCGCGGAACTTTGAGGCATGCTTAGATCTAGGGTGATACCGTGCTTACTTATTAGAAATAAGGGGTTGGTCAAAACAGTTAAATTTAAAGAGGGAAAGTACGTAGGTGACCCATTAAATGCTGTTAAGATTTTTAATGAAAAAGAAGTTGATGAGCTAATAGTGCTTGATATCGATGCTACCCGTGCGTCTGGTGAGCCAGACTTTCATATGATCGAGAAAATGGCTTCAGAGTGCCGAATGCCTTTTTGTTACGGTGGCGGTGTGACAACTAAAGAGCAAGCTAGAAAGATAATTAGTCTTGGTGTTGAAAAAGTAGCTTTAAGTGCATCGATAGTGCATAACCCTGAGTTAGTGAGAGAAATTGCCAGAGAGATTGGCGGGCAAAGTGTTGTGGCTATACTGGACGTTAAAAAGAAACTCATTGGGTCAAAGTATGAGATATGGACCCATAATGCTACTAAAAATACTGGTAAGTGTCCTGTCCAATTTGCAAGAGTTCTAGAAAGAATGGGGGTTGGGGAGATAGTCGTTAATTCGATCAATAATGATGGCGTAATGAAGGGTTATGATCTGAATATAGTTAGAAGAATAAGAGAGACAATTAAGGTTCCAATGACTGTACTTGGGGGGGCTGGCTCTGTTGATCATATAAAAGAGTTAGTGCATACCTATGATGTAATCGGCGCGGCAGCAGGTAGTTTGTTTGTGTTCAAAGGTAGTTATAAAGCAGTGTTGATTAATTACCTATCTGAAAATGATGCATCCCTAATTCATAGGCTAAAAGCGTAGTTGTTATGAGGATAATGAGTTGAGACAAGTGCTACAAAATATATCTAATGGTGAAACCCAACTGGTTGATATCCCGTGCCCACAACCGGTGGACAATCAATTACTAATTGCAACTTGTAAGACCTTGATCTCTCTTGGTACCGAGAAAATGTTAATTGATTTCGGTAAATCAGGGCTGATTGCAAAAGCTAGGTCCCAGCCCGACAAGGTTAAAATGGTTCTTGATAAGGTTAAGACGGATGGTGTTCTGACTACTCTGGAAACAGTTAAATCTAAGCTTAATCAACCCCTGCCTTTGGGTTATTGCAATGTAGGCATTGTTCAGCACGCTGGTAACACTGGGTTTCAGGTTGGAGATCGAGTTGTTTCTAATGGAGGGCACGCGGAGATCGTAAGGGTTTCGAAAAACTTATGTGCGAAGGTCCCAGACAATGTAGATAATAAAAGTGCCGCATTTACTGTGTTGGCTGCTATTGCTATGCAGGGGGTTAGGATCTCAAAAGCTGAGATTGGTGAAGTAGTAGTTGTTACTGGCCTGGGGTTGATTGGCTTGATAACAGTACAGTTGTTAAGGGCGAGTGGTTGTCGGGTGCTAGGTATCGACTTTGATTCAAACCGGTGTGCGTTGGCTAAATCGTTTGGTGCTGAGGTTGTGGATTTGTCAATTGCTGAAACCCCTGTTGATATAGCAAGTGATTTTTCAAGAGGGCGAGGGGTAGATGCGGTAATAATCACAGCATCGACCTCTAGTAGTGAACCTGTAAGCCAGGCAGCTAATATGTGTCGTAAACGTGGCCGGGTAGTTCTTGTGGGTGTGGTTGGGCTGGAGTTATCTCGTGCAGATTTTTATGAAAAAGAAATTACTTTTCAAGTGTCTTGTTCCTATGGTCCCGGCCGATATGATAAAGAATATGAAGAAAGTGGTATAGATTATCCAGTTGGATTTGTTCGCTGGACTGAGCAGAGGAACTTTGAGTCTGTACTCGATTTGATGAGTGCAGGGGCCATAAATATGGAGCCACTAATGAGCTTCGAGTTTGATATTGGTGACGCCGTGGAGGCATATTCTAAACTCGAAGAAACACACACATTAGGTGTCCTATTAGACTATAAGTCCGATCCAATAGAGTTAATAGCGGTAAAGTCTATATCGATAAGTTCGAGCCTTGCCAGTGGCACTGAGAATGAAGTATCTTGTGGATTTGTGGGAGCAGGAAATTACGCTTCTAGGGTGTTAATTCCTGCTTTTAGGGGAGCGGATGTTGAGCTTAATACACTACTAACAAGCGGAGGGGTTAGTGCTGTTCATCATGGTAAAAAAAATGGATTTCTCCAAGCTTCTACTGAGTATTCAAGCATATTAGAGAGTGATGACATTAATACTGTGGTTATTGCAACGCAGCATCATTTGCACAGCGAGCAAGTAGTTCAGGCCTTGGATGCAGGAAAGCACGTTTTTGTCGAAAAGCCTTTGGCTTTGACACAAGAGGGCTTGGATGAAATAGAGAAGGCCTATTTTCGCCAGGGTGAACGCTGTAAATTGATGGTTGGTTATAACCGAAGGTTTGCTCCGCATACCTTGGCTGTTAAAGAGAGGCTCTCTTTTGTTAAGGGAGCAAAGACGTTCATTTTTACTATGAATGCTGGTGATATACCCTTTGATCACTGGGTTCATGATCCTTCGGTTGGTGGTGGACGTATCCTGGGAGAGGCATGTCATTATATTGATCTTATGAGGTTTCTAGCTGGTTGTGAAATTGAGAGTTTTTTTGCTGCTTCAATGGGGAAGTCACCAAGCATGAAAATTACTGAGGATAAGTCTTGTATTACCTTGCAGTTTAGTGATGGTTCGGTGGGGGTTATTAATTATTTTGCGAATGGAGGGAAATCTTTTCCAAAAGAGAGGGTTGAAGTTTTTGCGAATGGAGGTGTTCTACAAATTGACAATTTTAGGCGTCTTGTAGGTTTTGATTGGCCTGGAATTAAGAAAAGCAAACTGGTTCGGCAGGACAAGGGGCAAAACTATTGTGTCAGGTCTTTTGTGGAATCGATTAGGGCTGGTACAGGTACACCAATTTCTTTTTCTGAAATCATGGAAGTATCCCGGCTTTCTATTGATATCGCATCCTCGTTACGATAAAGGGGGGAGCTCGTTGAGTTTTAGTATTTCTTCGGAGAGTGTGGAACCTTGAATTTACTAACCTATTTTCATACCGTTCGTTATTTGAAATTGAGCCAAGTTTACTATCGAATAAGAGGGAAGTTTGTTACGCCAAGAGTTAGTTCTATCAACTCAAGAGCTTCATCGCCAAACGCACGATGGGTTTCCCACGAGTTGTATAGTCAAAAATTGTATGAAGATAATGTAGTCCGTTTTCTTGGTGAGTCAGGTGTGATTGATTTACCTGGAGATTGGAATATGCCTTCAAAGGCAAAATTGTGGCTATATAATTTACACTATTTTGATGATCTACAGAGTCTAGGAAGGGATAGTCGCGTCGATTTGCAAATGAATTTTGTGAATCGTTGGATAGAGGAAAATCCTGCTCCTATAGGGAATGGCTGGGAGCCTTATCCAGCATCTCTTCGAATTGTAAATTGGATCAAATTTTTTCTTTCTGGCGCATCACCCAGTCCAAGTATACTCGATAGCTTAGCTCAACAAGCTGATTATTTGTTCCAGACGTTAGAGTATCATTTGTTGGGCAATCATTTGTTTGCAAATGCCAAGGCGTTAATTTTTTCTGGCCTTTATTGTGATTGTGTTGAGGCTCGGTCCTGGTATCTTAAAGGGCTGGAAATTTATAGAAAAGAGTTACGAGAGCAGGTGCTGTCTGATGGAGGTAATTTTGAGTTATCTCCCATGTATCATACAATTATGCTTGTTGATATATTGGATCTTATTAATGTGTTTCAGGCATACGAGTATACTGTTGATCCAGGAGTGGCTGTCGAATCAAGGGCTGTTGCTCATAAAATGTTACGCTGGTTGAGAGAGATGTCTCACCCGGATGAAGCATTTAGTTTTTTCAACGACGCTGCTTTTGGAATCGCACCTGATAATTCGGTGGTGTTTGGTTATGCGAGAAAGCTAGGAATAACACAAGTGCTAAATTTGCCGGATGCAGGGAAAATTGATGTTATTGATTTGGTTAGCTCAGGCTATTTGGTTGCCCGGACTAATGAGTGGTATCTTGTTGCCGATTTGGCGCCGATTGGGCCTGACTATATGCCAGGGCATGCTCATGCAGATTCATTGTCATTTGAGCTTTCAGTCAGAGGGCGAAGGGTGTTTGTAAATTCGGGCATTTCTGAATACGGTCTTGGTGAAGAAAGGACTAGGCAAAGAAAGACATTCTCGCATAATACCGTGTCTGTTAATGAAATGGATTCCTCGCATGTCTGGAGCGGATTTCGTGTGGCGAAGCGGGCTAGAATAACTAATCGTTCTATTGATCAATTTGGTTCTGCAGAGGTCGTTGTTAAAGGTGCGCATGACGGTTTCAAGAGGAAAAGAGGGATGGACTGTTTACACCATCGTGAATGGCATCTTGCGCCCAAGAAGTTGATAATTGTTGATCGATTGGAAGGGGGTTATTCCCATGCGGCGGGGTACTTGCATATACACCCAGATATGGAAGTGGAACTGAAAAGGGGTGTGGCGACAATTAAGGGTGTAGATTTCTGCGTTAGTCTCAGTGTTAGCGGAGCAGAATTAGCACTTGAGGGGGCTATGTGGCATCCATACTTTGGATCTTCTGTGGATTGCGTTAAACTTAGGTACGATTTTTTAGAGGCTCAAGTACAGACCCAGATTATTTTGAATTAGAGCTTGGGCGGGCTTTCATTGTTTTGCAGGAGCAACTAAAAGAAGTGAAAATTTTGGTACTAAGCTTTTATTACGAGCCAGATCTCAGTGCAGGCTCTTTTAGGTCGTCAGCGCTGGTAAAATCCCTGTTGTCACGGCTAGGTTCGGAAGATGAAATTGAAATCATAACTACGCTACCTAATCGGTATAGCAGTTATTCTAGTGAAGCGGCGGAATTTGAGAAAAAGGGAAGAGTATCTATTCATCGGGTGCGGCTACCCGCGCATCAAAATGGTATGTTAGATCAGAGCAGGTCGTTCTTGTCCTTTGCTAGGTATGTTTCGAAGCGGACTAAAAACCAACCCTACGATTTGGTTTATGCAACCTCCTCAAGGTTAATGACAGCTGTATTGGGGTGTTTCGTAGCCAAAAGGTCCTCCATTTGCCTGTATCTCGATATTCGAGATATTTTTGTGGACACAATGAAGGACGTTCTTAGCAAGAAGGTAGTTGCCGCTTGTTTGCCTTTTTTTGGCATTTTAGAGCGCTGGGCAATAGGTGGTGCACAACGAGTTAATCTGGTTTCGCGTGGGTTTCAAGATTATTTTGAAACTAGATACCCTTCCCAAACATTCGATTTTTATAGTAATGGAATTGATTCCATATTCCTTGAGAAAAAGGAGTCATACGAACCTTCATCAGATAGAGAAGGGAAGAAGGTAAGCATACTATATGCAGGTAATTTTGGTGAGGGGCAGGGGCTGCATAAAATAATTCCTCAGCTGGCGAGCCTGCTATCTGATCGGGTGAGCTTTCGTTTGCTCGGCGATGGTGGGCGAAAGAGCAAGTTGGAAGAAAAAGTAGCATCTCTGGAGTGTAAGAATGTGACAATATTGGGCCCGGTGACAAGAGATGAGCTTTTGGCAGAATACCAAGACGCTGATGTTTTGTTTATTCATTTGAATGATCATGATGCATTTAAAAAAGTGTTGCCCTCCAAGTTGTTTGAATATGCTGCGACTGGGAAGCCAATTTTGGCGGGAGTTTCAGGGTATGCCTCGAGTTTTTTGGAGGCTGAGGTCGTAAATGCTAAAGTGTTTCGGCCTTGCGATGCAGAGAGTGGTCTAGAGGCTTTTAACTCTTTAGCGTTGAGGCATACGCATAGGCAGTCTTTTATAGAGAAATATTCTCGGGTTAACATTATGTCTGAAATGACTGGTAGCCTTTTGGATCTCTTGCAGGAAGATGTAATGTGAAAATACTCGTAACAGGAGCGACAGGTTTCCTTGGGGCGCAATTGGTTCCTGCTTTGTCGTCGAGATCACACTCAGTTGTGTCTGGCACTAGAAGCCCTGAGCGGGTATTGGGTAATAGCATCCCGTTCCAGATAGATGACTTGAACGCAGAGACTGATTGGTCTGGTGGCTTAGTAGGGGTGGATGTGGTGGTACATTGCGCTGCTAGGGCGCACATACTTGAGGGCGTATCTGCTGATACGGAGAGAGAATTTGAGACGATTAATGTACAGGGAACTCTAAATCTAGCACGGCAGGCTATAGCCGCAGGGGTAAAGAGGTTTGTGTTTATAAGTTCTATTAAAGTAAATGGCGAGGAAACCTTACCTGGTGAAGCGTTTACTGAAATAGACAGGCCGCAACCAAGAGATGCTTACGGTCGCTCAAAACATGAGGCAGAAAAAGGTCTGTCCATGATGAGTGAATCCTCCAATTTTGACGTTGTAATCATAAGGCCCCCTCTTGTATATGGGCCTGGAGTAAAGGCGAATTTCTTGAAGCTGACCCAACTGGTATCGAGCGGTATCCCTTTGCCCTTGGGGGCGATACATAATCGAAGGTCGTTGATCGCAGTTGGGAATCTCGTGGATTTCATATGTGTTTGTACTGAGAGTCCGCAGGCAGCAAATGAAATATTCTTGATTAGTGATGGTGAAGATGTTTCGACGACGAAGTTGTTGGTTACGATGTATGGAGTCTTGGGGCAGTCAGTTCGGCTCATTCCTTTTCCGGCTAGGTTGTTACGAATTGTTTGCAGAGTGGTTGGCAAAGGTGATGTTGCAACTAGGCTTTGTGGCTCGTTGCAGGCGGATATATCCAAAGCTAGAAGGTTATTGAGCTGGAAGCCACCGATAACACTTTTAAAAGGGATTGGTTTGGTGGTGAAGGATTGTGAATAATGTCTTAGAGAATAAGTACTCTATAAAGTTAGTTTGTGATATATTTTTGGCGGTTGTGGCGAGTGTGCTACTTGCTGTTCCATTCATATTGGTGGCGACACTAGTTAAAGCAACGTCTAAAGGCCCTGTCCTATACTGGTCAGATAGAGTTGGAATTCATAATAATCTGTTTAGAATGCCTAAGTTTCGAAGTATGCGGGTTGATACGCCTGCGGTAGCGACTCATCTGCTGGAAAATGCTGAGTCGGCATTGACCCCTATAGGTGGGTTTATTCGTAAGTCGAGCTTGGATGAGATTCCTCAGCTATGGTGTATCCTAGGTGGGCATATGAGCTTTGTTGGTCCTAGGCCAGCCCTGTATAATCAGCATGATTTGATAAAACTTCGAACTAAATGCGGTGTGCATGAGTTGCTTCCTGGTCTAACGGGTTGGGCTCAGATTAATGGTAGGGATGAGCTTTCGATTTCTGAGAAAGTTAAATATGACGTGGAGTACCTTGGGCGAAGATCGTTTTCGCTGGACCTGAAAATTCTATTTTTGACGTTTTTAAAAGTGATTAGATTTCAGGGGGTTAGCCATTAGATGTTTTTTTGTAGGAGGAGGTGGATTATAATCTAGCCTCGAGCTAATTCTTATGTGCTCTTCGTTAGTTAGGAGGCACTTTAATTGTTTCCTGCTAGAATTAAACACTTAAGCAGCCGCGATAGCGTATAAGTCTATTGTTTTTTGTCTATTTAGTATAAGGATGTTGCTCAAGGAATGTTTCATCACAAATTGCTTAGTGCCCCGAGAAGTGTGAAGCGAACTGTAATGGTGTCTGCTGATCTATTATTATTGCCATGCTCAGTAGTCTTGTCTGTGCTAATGACGAGCTCAGGGGGTTATCATGTTTTGCTCCAAGTCAAGCTGCTAGCGGTGGTTTTGACGACCACTATTTTAACTATTGCTATGTTTGCTCGGCTTGGATTGTATCGAGCTGTGGTTCGATTTATGGGGAGGCAGGCACTTTTGGCTGTTATTCAGGGCAGTGTGCTATCTGCCTTGGTGTTCATTGGTTGTCTCCTGGCTTTTTCGGTCAATACTCCGGTCTCAGTTTCGGTAGTTTACTTGGTGGTTCTATTTTTTCTTGTCGGCGGTAGCCGGTTTCTAGTGAGGGAGTACCTCTTTGCTCAATCCAGAGTACGTAAGAAGAAAGTTATCATATATGGCGCTGGGAGCTCGGGGTTACAGTTGCTCACGTCTCTTAACAATAGTAGCGAATACGAGCCTGTAGCGTTGATTGATGATCTCTCGGATAGAGTTGGAGCAATCTATAGGGGTATTAGAGTGTACCCTTCATCAAAACTATCTTTGTTGATTGATAAATGGGCTGTAGAGCAGGTGCTATTGGCGATGCCCTCTGCGCCTATGTGGAGAAGGAAAGAGATTCTTGCCGATTTAGAGCCGATGCCTGTTAGGGTGATGACGGTACCTACGTTTGAGCAGCTAGTGAGCGGTGATGCTTCCATAGAAGAAACGCGTGATGTAGCTGTTGAAGACCTTCTGGGAAGAGATCCTGTGAAACCGATACCATCTCTTTTGGAAGGCTGTATAACGGGCAAAGTTGTATTGGTCACTGGTTCGGGTGGTTCTATTGGTTCGGAGTTGTGCCGACAGATATTGAAGGCGCGGCCTTCGAAGCTATTACTCTTCGAGCGTTGTGAGTTTGCTTTGTATCAAATAGATCGTGAGCTGCAGGAAATTGCGTCAATGGATGGCGGAGCGAGAGTTATACCGCTTCTGGGGTGTGTGCAAAAATTGGACCGGCTGCAGGCGGTGATGGGCGCATTTCATGTGGATACGGTCTATCATGCGGCGGCTTATAAACATGTTCCTATGGTTGAGCAGAATGTGATCGAGGGTGTGCAAAATAATGTGCTTGGTACTTATAATGCGGCCAAGGCTGCGAAAGATAATCGGGTTTCAACTTTTGTGCTGGTCTCTACAGATAAGGCTGTAAGGCCTACAAATGTGATGGGAGCGTCAAAGAGGTTGGCTGAGTTAGTGCTTCAGGGCTTGGCTCAAGAGGCTTGCTTGACAACATTTTGCATGGTGAGATTTGGTAATGTTCTGGGCTCTTCTGGCTCTGTTGTGCCTCTTTTTCGTAAGCAGATTAAGTCTGGTGGTCCTGTCACAGTCACTCATCCCGAGATTATCCGTTATTTTATGACTATTCCAGAAGCTGTGCAGCTGGTGGTTCAGGCTAGTTCAATGGCGAAAGGCGGAGATGTATTTGTCTTGGATATGGGGGAGCCGGTAAAGATTGCAGAGCTTGCCAAAGCAATGATTCGCCTGATGGGTTTGGAAGTGAAGGATGAGCATGTTCCTAGTGGTGATATTGAGGTTAAATATACAGGCTTGAGACCTGGCGAAAAACTTTTTGAAGAATTGCTAATTGGAGAAAATGTAAGTGGTACAGCGCACCCGCGCATCATGAAAGCTGATGAACTCTCATTATCATGGTCTGAGATGGAGCGGATATTGAATAAGCTGAGTAAGGCTTGTGCGGAGGGGGATTGCGAGGCCATTCGAGAGTTGCTACTTTGTACTGAAACTGGCTATGCACCTAATGACGGGCTTAATGATACTGTATGGCATCAGGAGTGTGAGGAGCCAGCTGCGAATAACGTTGTGCCTGTGGAGTTTAGAAGGGAGCAGGTTTAGTTTTTTTCGGTATCTTGAACTCTAGGATTGCGTCTACGATACGTTGAGCTGCATGCCCGTCCCCGTAAGGGTTGTGAGCTTCAGACATTGCTGCGTATCTTGTGTTGTTCGTAAGGATATCTACGGCTTGGTCGGCTATTGTGTTTGGGTTTGTACCAACCAGAATTACCGTGCCGGCGTCGACAGCTTCTGGTCGTTCGGTGACTGCTCGGGTAACTAGGACTGGTTTGCCTAGCGACGGGGCTTCCTCTTGGATCCCGCCGGAATCAGTAATAACAAGGTCGCAGCTGTCTAGTAGCCATGTGAATGGCAGGTATTCTTGTGGTGGGATGAGGTGGATATTGCGGGCGTTCTGTAGTAGATCGAATACTGGTTTTTGCACGTTTGGGTTTAGGTGTACGGGATAGACAAGTAACCACCTAGGGTTGTGCTCTGCTATTTTTATTAAGGCTGCGCAAAAGTCTATAAAGCCTTGGCCAAAATTTTCTCTTCGGTGCCCTGTTATGAGGATTAGCTTCTCAGGAATGTTTTCTATCGCCTTTACAGTTTTGTTGGGGAGGGTAAGCCAATCATAAGGGTTGTGGTCGTGTATTGTGTTTCGAACACTTAGCAGGGCGTCTATTACTGTGTTTCCAGTAACCCAAATTATTTTCTCGTTGATGTTTTCAGCAAGTAGGTTCTTTTTCGAGGTGTTTGTGGGGGCAAAGTGCATGCTGGCAATTCTACTTACTATGCTTCTATTTGCTTCTTCTGGGAAAGGTGCCCGTAGATCACCCGTTCTAAGCCCAGCTTCTACGTGTCCAATAGGTATTTCTTGGTAAAAAGCGGCTAAGGCAGCGGCGGTGCAGGTAGTGGTATCGCCGTGAACTAGCACTAGGTCGGGCTTGCTTCTTTCGAAAACACCCCGCAGTCCTAGTAATATCCCAGAGGTAATTTCAAACAAGTCTTGTCCTGGCTTCATGATGTTTAAATCAAAGTCAGGTTCAATTTTAAATAGGGTCAAAACTTGATCTAGCATTTCCCTGTGTTGCGCGGTTACGGCTACTAGGCTCTTGATGCCGGGAGTTTGTTCGAGCGCTCGAATTACTGGGGCCATTTTAATGGCTTCAGGTCTAGTGCCGAATATGGAGAGGATCTTTTTATCTGTGGGGGGCATTTGATGAGGTTTCACTTTAGCTATTTACTTGGTTATTCCGCAGGCGTCGATAACCATCTTTTCTATAAATATGGTTGGTCGAATTGTCTTAAATTCTTTATGGTCGACAAGAACAAGTATGATATCCGCTTTTTCAATCGCTTCGTTGTGATGCGTTAACTCGAAGTTGGGATGGGACTTGATATTCGGCTCACAGATGAGTAAATCTGCGATATTCTTTTCTATCAGCGTGCTTACAATTTCGTGTGCTGGCGATTCTCGTAAATCATCTACGTCGGCTTTAAATGCGAGGCCTAAGCAGGCAATTACTGGTCTGCGAAATTTTCGCGCTCTCTCAGTGATTTTGTCGATGACCCATTGCGGTTTGCTTTCATTTACTTCCCTTGCTGAGCGAATTAATTTTGCTTTGTCACCTGCTTTGTCGATGATAAACCAAGGGTCTACAGCGATGCAGTGCCCGCCGACACCGGGCCCTGGTTTAAGTACATCAACTCTTGGGTGTCTGTTTGCAAGGGATATTAGCTCCCAAACATCAATTTGTTCCTGGTCGCAGATCATGGATAGCTCATTAGCAAAAGCGATATTGACATCTCGGAAGGAATTTTCCGTTAGTTTCGACATCTCAGCAGTCTTGGCATTTGTGCGAAGTACTTCGCCATTGACAAACTCTTCGTAAAATGATGCGGCCATTGCTGTTGCAGCTTGAGATATGCCCCCAACTATGCGGTCGTTTTGGATTAGCTCAATCAATATGCGGCCGGGTAGTACTCGCTCTGGGCAGTGTGCAATATGTATATCGTTAATAATGTCGAACCCTTTATCCTGCAAGATATTGGCAACGACGTTTTCGGTTGTGCCTACGGGGCTTGTTGACTCGAGGATTACCAAATTACCAGGTTTGAGGTATGGTGCGATAGCGGTAGTGGCTGATTCAATGTATGTTAAATCGGGTTGATGATTGTCTTTGAATGGTGTTGGAACTGCAATTATGAATATATCTGCAGGAGAGGGTTGCGTTGATGCTTCAAGCTTACCACTGTTCACGGCGGATTTAACGAGCAAATCTAAATCTGGTTCGACAATGTGGATTTCTCCGCGATTGATTGTATCAACAACATCTTGAGATATATCTACGCCAATGACATTATATCCTTTTGTGCCAAGAAGTGAGGCTGTGGGCAGCCCAATGTAGCCAAGTCCTAGTACGCAAACTGAATTGAACTTCCTCATGCAGATCCTTATTGTTTCGTTGGCATTGCCATTTCGCCAGTGTCTTTCTGCGAACTTTATCATTATTTAAGCGGAATCACCTTAAGAATAATGCTGTAACAGCTATTTATACCTTAGATAGGCTTCCCTTAGTCTAGTTAGGTTTTTGTATAAGTAAGAGGGGGATAACCGGTCTCTGTTGAGGTAAGTGTTTTCTGTTTCAAACTGCATTTTCGGAATGACACCTGGTCCAAAAGCGAGGTCGTTAGAATCATTGTTAATCATGGTTTGAATGCCATATGTCCAGTCAGGCTTTCCCTTTATCTGCCCCCAGCGACTATTGAAATCTTTTCTTGGGGTCAGAGGGAGGTTCCAAGTGATAGCGATGAACTCTGCATCCGTATTTTTATAAACTAACGATATGGCATTGTCCTCGAACCAAAATTTGCTCTCAAGTCGAACTCCTTTGTCACCATTCCAAAATTTTCCTCCCGTAACTTCAGTAGAAGTATCGAACTGGCTGAAATAGAAGCGGTAGCTGTATAGGGCAATGTCTCTTGTGTCGCCGCTGTTAGTGTTGTGGTGGTAGTTACCAATACGGAAAGTAGCTTTGTGAGTGCCTGTGGGTGAATATAGTGTCGTTAAGTTCTGCACGCCTTCGTAATCATATTGTGTTTTTCCAAGGTATGTGGTGTTAAGTATCGAGTGATACCTGAGTGTTTGTTGTATTGTCATGTCTTGTACTTCGTTTCGTATTCTGTTTTCGTAGAAACTTTTGCCCTTTTTAAAATCATCACTCCTGCCTTTTTCATAGCTAAAGGTTAGGTTGGCGATGCCGCCTTTCCATAGTGAGAGAGCAAGATTTGACTCGATGCCCCAGGAATAGTCATACACGCCGTACTCGCTGGCAATGACGTTGCTTATTGCTGGTGACAATGTGACTCGAGGTTTGTAGTGTTCTTGTGCGGGTGAGTTGTATGTCCAGTTGACCTGATAGTGCTTGTCTGTTGGGAAAGAAGCTGTAATGTCGACATTATTAAATTGTTGGTCGTTGCTAAACGCAGCATAGCTGATGTTATTGGTGGTGATCTCGATAGTTTGGATGCCTTCGTTTGTGAGGAATAGCCGTGTTTTGTCAAATTCAAGTTTGCCTAGGTTTGCAGCGACGCCCAATGCTATGCCTATCGCGTCCAATTCATTGTGATTAAATATTGTGTTTTCAATGGATATGTACATCACACCTTTGTTGTCGCTGCCGACTTTTATGCGTTCAAATTCGTATGACTTTAATTTATCAAACACTGCCCTTAAGGCTTTTCGTTTTGTTGGTGTTTGTTTGTTTGTGCTATCGGTCGGGGGCAAGTGGTGGGGTATAAAGTCAATGGTAGTGGGGCGTTCATATTTTTTGCGGAATCGGTTTGCAGCGAAAATTAATGGGGAGATCTTTGGCGCCGCTAAGTCGCCTGCTATAGTATGGTGGGTGTTTTTGGTGCTGTTTGTCAGCGGGGTTCGTGTGATATTCTTGGTTGTTGTTGGTGACTGGCCGCTAAGGGGGAAGCGAAAGTTGAGTCCGAAATAGCTATTGTCTTCGTTTGGCATATTGTTTGATTGTGCCAAGACAGTTAGGTCTACCCGGAAACCGTTGGGCAGCCAAGAGTCTGGGGTGTTGAGTCTAAAGCCTGCATTTATGTCCTTAGCATCATATTCTGCAATAAGGCTAAGCCAGGGGAGCGTCTGAAGTTCAACCCCCCCAAACCCCCCATCTAGCCGTTGCCCTTCAGTGCTGTTGCCATAACCCATATCAACCCTCAATGGGCCGAATGACTTGCTGATCACTGCGTAGGTCGCATCGAAATAGCTTGCCTCCCCACCAATATCCTGCTCACCTATAGCTATAGAAAACCAATCTTCTGGTATAAAGGGAATTTTAATTTTTATATTTGCGGATAAATCACGAGGCTCCTTTTCGTCAGTATACAAATTCGTGTCTGCATGAAACCAGGCAATCCGACCTCCAACCTCTATATTGGGGAATATACCAAAAGATCCCTGTAGGTTTTTGTTGTGAACATATTCATCTTGATAAAACATCTGGTCCGAAAGCTGTATGAAGCCAGTGCCGTGGCTTGAAACGTGTGCGTTTGGGATGTTGAACAGACCTGAATACCCTTGTAGTGAGAGGCTGTCGTTTTTGGCGTGAGCATTCGATATTGAAAGTGCCAGTAGGCTTATGAGCGGTGTCAGTTTTTTTACTTGAGTGCGCATTTTGGTCTCTGGGATGTTTTTATTAGTGATTTCGTCTATTTGTTTTTAGTTGTTCTAGTACGAGCTGAAGATCGTCTTTCCAATTTGATTGCGAGATCCCTAGAGCGCTAAGAATTCGGTCGCAGTTTAGGGTTGAATTGGTGGGGCGATTGGTCTTAGTAGGGAATTGCTTGGTTGTAATGGGTGTTATTTTTATTTCCGTTGACACTAGCTCGGTTTTATATGCGATATCGACAATGTTGGCTGCAAAATCGTACCAAGTTGTTTGGGGGGTCCCGGTAAAATGGTAAGTGCCCCATGGTAATGTCTTGTTGTTGTTGTATCGGTGGCACAAGCTAATGATAGCTTGAGTAATGCTTTGGGCTGAAGTAGGGGCGCCTGTTTGGTCATGAACAATGTTTATGTTGTCGCGTTCGCAGAGAGATAATATCGTCTTAACGAAGTTGCTGCCATATTGGCTAAATATCCAGCTCGTTCGGATAATTATGTGCTCTCTTAGGGTGTTCCTTAGTTTTTCCTCTCCTTCCCATTTGCTTTTACCGTAGATAGTCGATGGGTTGGCTGTAGCTGATTCCTTGTATGGAGTTACTTGAAGGCCATCAAAAACATAGTCGGTAGAAATGTGGATTAAGGGGGAGTGTTCGTTCGCGCAGGCGATGGCTAGATTGTGGGTGCCATTGCGATTAGTAGAGTACGCTGCTTCTTGCTCATCTTCTGCTTTATCAACTGCTGTGTAAGCTGCTACGTTTACAACTATATCTGGTTGGAGGTTGCGGATAATGTCAATGCAGTCTTGCGCTTGAGTGATATCTAGTTGTGATCTAGCCAGTGGGGTTAACTCAAAGGGCTCTGTCTTGAAGGCTTGGATTATCTCTGCACCGAGCTGCCCGTTGGGTCCGCCTGTCAGAAGTACCTTCATAGGTTAAGCTTGGATAGTGGTAGGCCTTGTCGGTCTTTGGTTGAGAGTTTCGGGGTGGCTACTGGCCAGTTTATGTTTAGTTGCGGGTCATTCCATGCCAAGCAGCCTTCATCATTGGCGTCGTAGGCGCGAGTACATTTATATTCTATGTCTGCGGTTTGAGACAGGGTGATGAACCCGTGTGCGAACCCTGGTGGAATCCAGAGTTGGTTGCATTTTTCAGATGAGAGCAGCGTGCTAATCCACTGCCCGAAGGTGTTGGATGTTGGCTGGATATCTACAACGATATCAAGAACGGAGCCAGAGATGGCTCGGACTAACTTGCCTTGAGGGTTGTCTCTTTGGAAGTGTAGCCCCCTCAGTACATGGCGTATGGAGTGGGAGTGGTTATCTTGCACAAATGTGTGATCGATTTGAAGTAGGTCTTGGTAGCGTGAGGATTGGAATGTTTCTAGAAAGTACCCCCTTTCGTCTCTGTGTAGTTTTGGATAGATGACTTTTACCCCATCTAGTATTGTATTCTCGACTTTCATGGTTACTTAGAACCATCCAAAATTGACTGAATATATTGTCCATAGCCAGTGTGTCGCAACCGATCTGCATGCGTTTGCATTGTTACTTCATTTATCCAGCCTTTACGAAATGCAATTTCTTCCAGGCAGGCGATTTTTAACCCCTGGCGATGCTCAATGGTTTGAACGAATTGACCTGCGTCTAGTAGGGAGTTGTGTGTTCCAGTATCCAGCCAGGCAAAACCCCTTCCGAGTTCTTGGGTTCTTAATTGTTTTCGCGATAAATAAGTTCTAATTACGTCCGTAATTTCTAGTTCGCCGCGTGCAGATGGCTTGATGCTCTTAGCAATGTCAATGACTTGGTTGTCGAAGAAGTAAAGGCCTGTGATAGCTTTATTGGATTTTGGTGTGGTGGGTTTTTCTTCGATAGATATAACTTCACCAGATGGCGTTGTTTCGACAACCCCAAAGCGTTCTGGGTCATTTACGGGGTAAACAAATATAGTGGAGCCTTGCTGTGTATTGATTGCAGTTTTTAGTTTATCTGAAAAATGCTGCCCATAAAATATGTTGTCGCCTAGCACTAGGCAGACGTTATTGCTGCCAATAAAGGCTTCGCCAATGGTGAAAGCTTGTGCTAACCCGCCAGGTGTTGGTTGTTCTTTGTATGATAGTGATATGCCAATCTCTTCACCTGATCCAAGTAGAGCTTTGAAGTTTGGGAGGTCTTGGGGGGTTGATATGATAAGGATGTCTCGGATTCCTGCGAGCATTAATACCGATAGAGGGTAGTAAATCATCGGTTTGTCGTAAATAGGTAGCATTTGCTTGGAGACACCAAGAGTTATTGGGTGCAGCCTGGTGCCGGTGCCTCCTGCTAGAATGATTCCCTTATATTGCATTGATATTCCTTATGTTTATCTTAATACTAAGTGTAGTCTATTTATTCGGTTTGTGGGCGTGCAAGCCTGTATTTCCCAGATAGGATGTTATCCCACCATTGTTGATTCTGGAGGTACCACTGCACGGTTTTTGTTAGGCCGGATTTGAAGTTTTCTTGCGGCTTCCAGTGCAGGGTTTCTTCAATTTTATCGCTGTTGATGGCATAGCGGGTGTCATGGCCTGGGCGGTCAGTTACATGTGTTATCAAGTCGGCGTAATGGCCTGAAGAAGGTGCTTTTTCTGGTGCAAGTTCCATCAATAAATTGCAAATATCTTGAGCGACGACAATGTTCTGCTTTTCACTCCTGCCGCCGATGGCGTACGTTTCACCGACAATGCCGTTATGTAGTACGTCAAGTAACGCTCTTGCGTGGTCCTCAACATACAGCCAGTCCCTGATTTGCTCACCTTTGCCATAAATGGGTATTGGGTTACCTCGTAGTGCGTTTAGGATGGTAAAGGGAATGAGTTTTTCAGGGAATTGATAGGGCCCATAATTATTGGAGCAATTAGTGATTATTATGGGTAATTCATATGTCTTGTGCCATGAGCGTACAAGGTGGTCGGAAGCTGCTTTGCTTGCTGAATAAGGAGAGTTTGGTTGGTAGGGGCTTTCTTCATGGAACAACCCCTTCTCCGGCAAACTGCCAAACACTTCGTCAGTGGAAATGTGGTGGAAGCGAAAAGAGGCTTTTCTATCGGGGGGGAGGTTGGACCAGTAGTCTCTGCTCGTTTCCAGTAGGATGCCAGTCCCCATTACATTGGTGGTAAGAAATTCAAGGGGAGCGCTTATTGAGCGGTCGACATGGGATTCCGCTGCCAGGTGCATTATTGCGTCTGGCTGATAAGTGTCAAAGGCCTTTTGAATTAGATCTTGTTGGCAAATGTTGGCATGAATAAATGTGTGGTTTTGATTCTTTGGGTCTAACTCAAGAGATGCCAAATTGCCTGCATATGTTAAGGCGTCTATGTTAATTATTCTGAGGTGGGTGTGCTTTAGCGCGTGACGAATAACTGTGGAGCCGATAAAGCCGGCACCTCCTGTAATCAAAATGGTCTTGATGCTCATAATTGTTGTTCTTTTTTGTGTGCATAGATAAGTTGTGGGTAATCTTAGTCATAGCTTACAGTAGTGTCATCACAATGGTTAATAGTGAGATTCTGTTTTTGACGGCGCTGAGCTAGGAGCCCACTTTATGGTTTTCGGCTAATGCGCTCAAAATTATATCAATTCCAATTTAGCCGATGGCGCATCTTTTTATTCTTCTGCTATGCTGATTTTGTGGTGGGCGTCACTTTATGGGGCCGGTATGCTATTTGAACAGTTTAAAAGGAACGGATATGAAATGTAGAAAGGCATTGTTAGCACTATCGGTTTTGGGTGCTACTTCGGGGTTAGGTTTGTATGGTTGTGGCGGTAGTAGTAATAGTCATTCAACGACGTCTTCTGGAACAGCAATTGACGCGTATTTAAGTTCAGCGACTGCTTGTTATGATACTACAGGAGATAAAAGTTGTGATGATGAGTCGTCGTCTACAACAACAGATATCAATGGCGATTTTAGTTTGGTTGGTGCGACGAATGCAATCATTCTTATTGAGTCTATTGCTACTGTGACGAAAGAGCGAGCCACTCCTGGCGGGGCAGTTGTTCGTGATGCAGGGGCCTTTACTCTTACTGCGTTAAATGGGGCAACTATAGTGAGCCCATTTACAACGCTGCTTCAAGTGGGTGTCGAACACGGGACTTACGCATCTGCTGCGATTGGTGAAGCTGCGATCAAGGCTTCTCTGGGGCTGGGCGCCGGTATTACTTTAGGGGCTTATGACTTCATTGATGATGGTAATGTTGCTGTACAGGCTACTGCTGAAGTGATTACAGACATTATTGAAAGTAACATTGTGGAAGTAGAGCAAATTAGTGATGATGCGGGAGCTACTTATAGCGATGAGACTATCTTTGAGACAGCTATCCTTGAAATAATCGATACGGATGGCGTGGAGACTAGCTCTGACTTTGACGCAGTTGTTGCCGCAGTTGTTGCCGTGGTTGATGCGGCTGGTGAATCTGCTACTGTGGCTACTACATTGGCCGATACTTCTGTGACAGCGGCGGAGGCGACAGCAAGCGTTGACTCAACAGCTGATGCTACAGATGTTGGCGATTCTCTTGCTGATGTTAATGAAGATAATGCAGAGGAAGACGATAGCGGGGACGATAGCGGTACTGGTGGAACTGGCGGTACTAGTCAGTTTTAACTGTATATTCTAGATTCATAAAAAACCGGCACTTATGCCGGTTTTTTATGAGCGCCTAGCATGAAACCTAACTGTCACCCACAAAAAAACCCGCTAAAAAGCGGGTTTTTTAATATGGCTCCTCGAGCAGGGCTCGAACCTGCGACCAATAGATTAACAGTCTACTGCTCTACCAACTGAGCTATCGAGGAATTGTCTGTGTCTCTGTGGAATGCGCGTATATTATGTATATTCTAGCGCTTGGTCAACCACTTTTTTAATCTTTTTTAATCAATAGGTTAGCAGCCTCCAATGATGCAGGAGGCTGTCAATAATCCTAACCTTCGATGCCCTTCTTCAGTCTGCCTAATGCATCTTCCAATACGTCCATGCTAGTTGCAAAGCTGAGGCGTGCATGATCAGCGGTACCAAATGCGGAGCCAGGTACAATCGCAACACCCGCTTCGCCTAAAAGCTTCTCTGCAAGGTCAACATCGGTGTTGATGTCGTCTCGTGCGGCTATGGCTTCGCTTAGGCTTGGGAATGCGTAGAAGGTACCGTCACTTTCGATGCATTTTACACCCTCAATTTCATTTAGGGTCTTCACTACATAGTCGTGACGTTCTTTGAACGCTTTTACCATCATCTGGACACAATCTTGTGGGCCGTCAAGAGCTGCTTGGGCGGCGACTTGTGCAATGGATGTTGGGTTCGATGTGCTTTGCGATTGAATCTTCTTCATTGTGCCGATTAGCTTCGCAGGCCCAGCGGCGTAGCCGATGCGCCAACCGGTCATTGAATAGGCTTTTGATACGCCATTGAGCACAATTGTACGGTCATATAAATCAGGGCAGGCCATCACTATGTTGGCGAAAGGTTCTTCGGTCCATAGGATGTGTTCATACATGTCATCGGTGGCGACAAGTACATGTGGGTACTTGAGGAGTACGGCTCCCAAGGCACCTAGTTCTGCTTTTGAATAGGCTTTGCCTGACGGATTGGAGGGGCTGTTGATCACCACTAGTTTTGTTTTGGGGGTGATTGCAGCTTCAAGTTGCTCGGGTGTTATTTTATAGCTTTGATCTTGGCCTGCTTCGATAATAACAGGTACGCCATCAGCAACGGCAACCATGTCAGGGTAGGAGACCCAGTACGGCGCGGGAATGATGACTTCGTCGCCAGCATCTAAAAGAGCAAGACTGAGATTGAAGAAGCTTTGCTTGCCTCCACAGGACACTAACACTTGGTTAGGCTCGTAGCGCAACCCATTATCCCTTTCGAATTTATCAATGATGGCTGTTTTTAAGGTGGGAGTACCATCTACCGCGGTGTATTTAGTAAACCCATCGGCAATCGCTTTGGTAGCGGCTTCTTTGATGTGTTCTGGGGTGTCGAAGTCTGGCTCGCCAGCTCCGAGACCGATGATGTCTTTGCCGGCAGCACGTAATTCTGCAGCGCGGTTGGTAACAGCCAACGTAGGGGATGGCTTGATATTGTTAGAACGATTAGATAGCTTGATGTCCAAGTTTCTACTCCCGATAGATTTACAACGGAGGGATCAGAGAATGCCCTAGTCAGGCATCCTTACATGCGGTATTACAAAACCGTGCAATAATACAGGATTCATTCACCGGCTGGAATGTCTATGTCGTCGAAAACAACGCAAAAGTTTACTGTTCACTCCCAATATGCTCCTGCGGGAGATCAACCTGCAGCCATTAAGCAGCTAGTCGAAGGCCTGGAGGATGGGCTGGCTTACCAGACCTTGCTTGGGGTGACGGGCTCAGGCAAGACATTCACAATGGCGAATGTAATTGCTGCTGTGCAGCGACCGACCATTGTGATGGCTCATAATAAAACGCTGGCAGCTCAGCTATATGGCGAGTTTAAGGAGTTTTTTCCCGATAACTCAGTGGGCTATTTTGTCTCTTACTACGATTACTATCAGCCTGAAGCTTACGTAGCAGCTTCAGACACGTTTATTGAGAAAGACGCCTCAGTCAATGAGCATATTGAACAGATGCGCTTATCTGCCACTAAAGCGCTGCTGGAGCGCAATGACGCCATTATTGTCGCTACGGTATCTGCGATTTATGGGTTGGGTGACCCTGAGTCCTATTTGAAAATGATGCTGCATATTGAATGCGGTGAAGAAATAGGTCAGCGGGAGATACTGAGGCGCTTGACTGAGTTGCAGTACACTCGAAATGATCAGGATTTTCATCGTTCGACGTATCGTGTAAGGGGGGACGTGATTGACGTGTATCCCGCCGATTCAGATAGGGATGCGGTGAGAATTGAGTTGTTTGATGATGAGGTTGAGCGTATCAGTATGTTTGACCCATTAACGGGTGAGATTTTGCAGGTCTTGCCAAGGATAAGTATTTATCCAAAAACACATTATGTGACTCCACGAGAGAAAATCCTTAGTGCTATTGATTCCATTAAAGATGAGCTAGGGGGGCGGCTCGCACAGTTAACAGAGTCAAATAAGCTGGTGGAGCATCAGCGGTTGAGCGAGCGCACGCGATTCGATATCGAGATGATGCAGGAGTTGGGATATTGCAGCGGAGTGGAGAATTATTCACGCTACTTGTCTGGGAGGGAGCCTGGAGATCCACCACCAACATTGTTTGATTATTTACCTGATAATGCATTGCTTATCGTGGATGAGTCTCATGTAACTGTCCCTCAGATAGGAGCAATGTACAAGGGAGATAGGAGTAGGAAGGAAACACTTGTTGAGTATGGCTTTCGTTTACCTTCAGCGCTCGATAATCGGCCAATGAGGTTTGATGAATGGGAGCAGCTATCACCCCAGGCTATTTTTGTGTCAGCAACTCCTGGGGTTTATGAAGCTGAACATGCTGGGCAAGTAGTGGAGCAGGTGGTAAGGCCAACCGGGTTGATTGATCCTACAATAGAGATACGGCCGGCTACAACGCAGGTCGATGATCTGTTGAGCGAAATTCATCGCTGCGCAGCGTCAGGTAATCGCATATTGGTCACTACCCTGACTAAGCGAATGGCAGAAGACTTGACTGAGTACTTGGCTGAGCATGGAGTGAAAGTGCGGTATCTTCATTCTGATATTGATACTGTCGAGAGAATGGAGATAATTCGAGACTTGCGCTTGGGCGAGTTTGATGTGTTGGTGGGTATTAATTTGTTGAGAGAGGGTTTAGACATGCCAGAGGTATCGCTGGTTGCGATACTTGATGCAGATAAGGAGGGTTTTTTGCGATCAGAGAGGTCGTTAATCCAGACTATTGGTCGAGCAGCCCGTAATCTCGAGGGGCGAGCAATTCTCTATGCTGATCGTATTACGGGTTCGATGCAAAAGGCCATGGATGAAACGGAAAGGCGCCGTGAAAGGCAGCTTGCCCACAATAAGGCGGAAGGAATCGTGCCAAAAGGAGTCGTCAAAAGTGTGGAGGATATCTTGGAGTCGACCTATGCTCCTGGAGGTCAGGTCGGGATTAAGCGAAGGGTTGCTGAGTCTAAAGGTGAGTATCACCCGTCAAAGGCAGACTTATCGCCGAAAGCGATGGCTAAGCGGCTGAAGCGGCTTGAAGAGCAGATGATGAAGCATGCTAAAAATTTGGAATTTGAAGAAGCTGCAAAAGTGAGAGATGAAATGAAAGTGCTTAAAGAGCAAGCGTTGCTAAGCTAGAGGTTTTTGTTGGGGTGTGGTTCGGGTATCATGCGAGCGTAGCGTTGATGCTGAATAGAATAAGGAGATAGTGTGAAGATATTGGTAACTGGAGCTGCGGGCTTTATTGGAGCTGCGTTAACTCATCGTTTGTTGGCTCGAGGTGATCAGGTTATCGGTCTAGATAATCTTAACGATTATTATGACGTAAACCTTAAGATAGCGCGTCTAGATAGGCTAAAGGCCCATGAGAATTTTTCGTTCGTGCAGGCAAGTCTTGAAGACAGGGCTGCTGTTGAGGCGCTATTTGCAAAAGAAAAGCCGAACAAAGTGGTGAATTTGGCTGCCCAAGCGGGGGTGCGGTATTCGCTGGAGAACCCCCACGCTTATATTGATGCCAATATAGTGGGCTTTACGAATGTATTGGAAGGGTGTCGTCATCACGAGGTGGAGCACTTGGTGTATGCATCGAGTAGCTCTGTGTATGGCGCGAATACCAATATGCCATTTTCAGTCCACCATAATGTTGATCATCCGCTGAGTTTGTACGCAGCGACAAAGAAAGCCAATGAGCTGATGGCGCATACTTATAGTCATTTGTATCAAATACCTACGACGGGTTTGCGATTTTTTACTGTGTATGGTCCGTGGGGGCGTCCTGACATGGCGTTATTCTTGTTTACCAAGAGTATTTTGGAGGGCAAACCTATCAAAGTGTTTAACTATGGCAATCATCGCCGTGATTTCACCTATGTTGATGACATAGTTGAAGGTGTTATTCGTACATTGGATCAAAATGCGCCCCCTAACTCACTATGGTCTGGTGATAGTTCAGATCCAGCGACAAGTAAGTCGCCGTATCGAGTATATAATATTGGGAGTAATCGCCCGGTTGAGTTGTTGCGCTATATCGAGGTGCTAGAGGATGCGCTCGGTAAAAAGGCTGAGAAAGAGCTATTGCCACTTCAGCCTGGTGATGTGCCGGATACATACGCCGATGTGGATGCATTGGTTGAGGATGTGGATTATCGCCCTTCCACTTCAATTGAAGAGGGTATTGGTAATTTTGTGGCTTGGTATCGGGACTTTTATCAGGTTTGATTCGAAAAACTGGTTTAATTTCAAAAAATTAGACCAAGGACTTGCACTTAATTACATGTAGTGGTACTTTGCGCGCCTAGATATAGGCACGTAGCTCAGCTGGTTAGAGCACCACCTTGACATGGTGGGGGTCGTTGGTTCGAATCCAATCGTGCCTACCAAACTCTAAGGGTACCTCGAAGGAGGTGCCCTTTTGGTTTCAGTGACAGTACTCGATATTTTGATGTAGATGTCATTAATTTGCTTGAGAAATTCCAGATCCACGATTAGACTTCCCAAGGTCAACTTGGCAGGTTACCCCCTGCTAACAAACTTGAAGAAGAAGCGGTCATTCTGGAGCTTCTTAGCCTCATTTAAAATGATAAGTCCTTGTCTTTAATATTTAGGCAATAAGGGCGCGTTGGAGAAAAAGCTATTAAGCGAGATAAGCGCGGTGCGCAATCAAAAAAAAATCGAATTAACGATGATATCACTGCAACTGAAGTGAGGTTGATTGGTTCGGATGGTGAACAGGTTGGGATAGTAACGTTAGAGGAAGCTCTAAAAACATCTCAGGCGGAATCACTTGATTTGGTTGAAATTGCAGCAGACTCGGAACCGATTGTTTGTCGGATCATGGATTATGGCAAGCACATTTTTGATGAGAAGAAGAGTAGAGCTGAAGCCAAGAAGAAGCAGAAAAAGACTCAGGTTAAGGAAATAAAATTCCGTCCTGGGACTGAGGAAGGAGACTACCAGGTAAAACTTCGCAACCTGACGCGGTTCCTTTCAGATGGAGATAAAGCCAAAGTCACGATGCGCTTTCGGGGACGTGAGATGGCCCACCAAAATATCGGAATGGAACTGCTAAAGCGGGTCGAGGTCGATCTTGAGGAATTGGGCACTGTCGAAATGTATCCTAAAATGGAAGGTCGTCAAATGACAATGGTGATAGCTCCTCGCAAAAAGAAGTAGCACTCAACGTTTGATCAACACCGGGTGCTTTATTGTATTCACGCGTGATAATCACGCTCAACAATGCGGAGCATGAAAATGCCAAAGATCAAATCAAACAGCGGAGCTGCTAAGCGTTTTAAAAAAACGGCTAACGGCTTTAAGCGTAAGCAAGCTTTCAAAAACCATATCTTGACCAAGAAGAATTCTAAGCGAATTCGTCAGTTGAGACCCAAGCAACACGTTGCTGCATCTGATGTGGCGCTAGTGCGTCGTATGATGCCAGGCGTTTAATTGCTATTAATTTAGGTTTTTTGGAGATTACATTATGCCACGCGTAAAACGCGGTGTTACCGCTAGAGCAAGACACAAGAAAGTTCTTAAAGAAGCAAAAGGTTATTACGGAGCCCGTAGCCGTATTTATCGAGTTGCTAAGCAAGCTGTTATTAAAGCAGGCCAATACGCATATCGTGACAGACGCCAAAGAAAGCGTCAGTTCCGTCAGCTTTGGATTGCACGTATCAACGCAGCAGCACGTATAAACGGTTTGACTTATAGCCGTTTTATCAATGGACTAAAGAAAGCGTCTATTGAAATCGACCGTAAGGTATTGTCTGACATCGCGATTCATGATGCGGCAACTTTTACGGTATTAGTTGAAAAGGCAAAAGCGAGCCTTTCTGACTAATCGCGCTGTAACATGCTAGGTGATAGGCCTGGTAGCGGTTATAAAGAATAGGGGAAGGGCGTATCGCTCTTCCCCTATTTTGTTTTTAAAGACTACGTTTTGGACATCCGATGGAAGACCTACAGACACTCGTTGAGCAAGCACAGCAAGCCATAAACGCAGCAGAAGATGAGCAATCACTCGATCAGCTAAGGGTTCAGTACTTGGGCAAAAAAGGTGAGATTACCAGTTTACTGAAAGGCCTTGGTAAGCTATCCGCTGAAGAGCGCCCTGCTGCTGGAGCCACTATAAATAAGGCAAAAGTCGCGCTACAGGGCGTGATACAGGCCAAAAAAGATGCCTTGGCATCGGTTGCATTGAACGCTCAGTTAGAAAACGAACGTGTTGATGTGACATTGCCTGGCCGAAATGGGGCTGTTGGTGGTTTGCATCCAGTGACCAGAACGATGAAGCGAATTGAAGCTTTTTTTGCCAAAGCGGGATTCTCTGTCGTGGAAGGTCCAGAGATAGAAGACGATTACCACAATTTTGAAGCGCTAAATATACCATCCCATCATCCCGCTCGTGCTATGCATGATACGTTTTATTTTGACGCACATACCTTGCTGCGCACTCATACATCTCCGGTTCAAGTTAGAGTGATGGAGTCGGGTGAGGCGCCATTTAGAATCATTTGCCCTGGTCGAGTATATCGTTGTGACTCCGATTTAACTCATACACCGATGTTTCATCAGGTAGAAGGGCTACTGGTGGATGAGACGTCTACCTTTGCAGACCTCAAAGGGGTGATCGAATTATTCTTAAAGGAGTTTTTCGAGAAAGAGCTTCCCGTTCGTTTTAGGCCTTCTTATTTTCCTTTTACCGAACCTTCTGCTGAAGTCGATATTGAGTGCGTCATGTGTAGCGGTAAAGGTTGTCGTGTGTGTAGTCATACTGGGTGGTTAGAGGTGCTTGGTTGCGGAATGGTTCATCCTACAGTGTTTGAACATTCAGGGGTTGATACTGAGCGTTTTAAAGGTTTTGCTTTTGGGATGGGTGTGGAGCGTTTGGCGATGCTGCGTTATGGTGTCAATGATCTGCGTTTGTTCTTCGAGAATGACGTAAAATTCCTATCTCAATTTAATTAGCGTAGTCATAAACTTCGCTTTAAATTCAGATAAGGCGGCAGTTTTATATATCGCCACAACATAGTCTTCAATTGGTACGGTAAAGCACATGCAATTCAGTGAAAAATGGTTACGCGAATGGGTTAATCCATCAATTACAACTGAGCAGTTGGTTGAGCAGTTGACAATGGCTGGGCTAGAGGTCGACAGTGTTGAGGCAGTGGCGGGCGTGTTTAGCCACGTTGTTGTGGCTGAAATTGAATCGATAGAGCAGCATCCTGACGCAGATAAATTACGTGTTTGCCAGGTAAACGTAGGCGACGGAGAGCTTGTTGCCATTGTTTGTGGCGCACCCAACGCACGACAGGGGTTGCGAATTCCGTGCGCGAAAGTTGGGGCTGTACTACCTGGTGATTTTAAGATTAAGAAAGCCAAGCTGCGGGGTGTTCCTTCTTTTGGAATGTTGTGCGGGGCTTCTGAATTAGGGTTGGAAGAAGAGTCGCCAGGGTTAATGGAGTTGCCCTCGGATGCACCAATTGGTAGTGATATCAGGGATTACTTGAACCTAGATGACAAAGCAATTGAAGTAGATTTGACGCCGAATCGAGGTGATTGTTTAGGGATTGCTGGGTTATCCCGAGAAGTGGGGGTGCTCAATCGAATGGATGTTTCCTCCATTCATATCGAAGAGGTGGTTGGTACGATAACAGATACCGTGCAGGTAGACGTGAGTGCAAGGGCACAGTGCCCTCGGTATCTATGTCGAGTGGTGAAGGGGATTAATGGATCCGCGGGTACACCACTTTGGATGGTGGAGCGATTGCGTCGAAGCGGGGTTCGTAGCATTGACCCTGTGGTCGATGTTACCAACTACGTGTTGATTGAGCAGGGTCAGCCTATGCACGCGTTTGATCTTTCAACTATTAATGCTGGAATCCAAGTCCGATTGGCTGAGCAGGGTGAAAAGTTAACCCTGCTCGGTGAGCAAGAGGTTGAATTAACTGCCGGGACGTTGGTTATTGCGGATCGGGAGAAGGTCTTGGCAATAGCGGGTGTTATGGGAGGTTTAGATTCATCTGTGACTCCCAGCACTACAGATGTCGTGTTGGAAAGTGCCTTTTTTGAGCCTGTTTCGATCGCTGGTAAAGCACGAGACTATGGTTTGCATACGGACTCTTCGCACCGCTTTGAACGTGGCGTGGATTTTGAGCAGCAGCGTAAAGCGATGGATCGTGCCACGGAATTACTTCTAGAGATTGCTGGTGGCAATGCTGGGCCGATTGTTGAGGCACTTTCAATTGAAAACTTGCCGCATATTGACCCAATTCAGTTGCGTCGAGATCAGATAGAGAGAGTGCTAGGCTTTTCTATGCCAGACAGTGACGTTGACGACATCCTAAGTCGCTTGGGTATGGATGTTGTTGGTATTGAATCTGGTTGGCATATTGTGCCACCTGCCTATCGATTTGACGTTCGGATCGAAGTGGATTTGATTGAAGAGCTGGGACGGATTTGGGGGTATAACAATCTCCCTATCCGCTTGCCCGCAATGGGGTTTGCCGCCGAAGTAAGCCCAGAGAATACGTTGTCGATAGATACCCTAAAACAACGGTTGGTAGCAAGAGAGTATCAAGAAGCCATTACTTATAGCTTTGTAGACAAGGATATTCTTTCGCTTGTAGCGCCAGGACAAAAAGCCATTGAGCTGGCGAATCCAATATCAGCCGATATGTCTCAAATGAGGCTGACGTTATGGGCGGGGTTGTTGAAGGCTGCACAACATAACATAAATCGTCAGCAGACGAGGCTTCGTTTGTTTGAAAGTGGGCTCGTATTCAAACCTGTGCCAGGTGAGGGTAATGCGATAGATCAGACACCTATGTTGGCCGGGTTGATTTATGGCGGTGTGGCGAATGAGAGTTGGCACGGTAAAGTTGCTAGTGTAGATTTCTATGATATCAAAGGAGATGTTGAGGCCTTGTTGGAATCTGCGGGTGCTGGTGATGAGTATAGTTTTGTTGAGTCTAGCCATCCTGTCTTGCACCCTGGGCAATCTGCGGCAATTACTCGTAATGGAGAAGAGGTTGGTGTTGTTGGTGCGTTGCATCCGACGGTACAAAAGACTTTAGGTGTTTCTGGCCAAATCTACCTTTTTGAGGTTGAACTTGCCACTCTATTGAAGGGGCGAGCTCCGGGATTTACAGAATTGTCACGTTTTCCTGAGGTTAGGCGTGATTTGGCTGTAATTGTAGAGGAAAAGATCTCAGCAGAGTCTATACTGGAAAATGTGCGCAAAACTGCCGGCGAATGGTTAACTGACGTAGTATTATTTGATGTATATCAAGGCCCTAACTTAGATGCTGGTCACAAGAGCATCGCTTTTGGCTTGACCCTCCAGCATCCTTCGCGCACCCTTAAAGATGACGAAGTAAACGAGATAATCGATAACGTTGTAGCTTCGTTGAAAGACAAGCTAAATGTAATATTGAGGGAATAAACATGACTGCTTTGACGAAGGCTGATTTGGCGGAAAAGCTCTTTGAAGAATTGGGGCTAAATAAAAGGGAAGCCAAGGAAATGGTGGAGCTGTTTTTTGAGGAAATCCGAACCTCTTTGGCGGGCGATGAACACGTTAAATTGTCCGGTTTTGGGAATTTCGATTTACGCAAAAAAAGTGAGCGCCCTGGGCGGAACCCTAAAACGGGTGAAGAGATCCCAATATCTGCGCGTAAGGTTGTTACGTTTCGGCCTGGTCAAAAGTTAAAGCAGAGAGTGGAAGCATATGCTGGAACCCAGCAACAATAGTGAATTACCTGTAATCCCAGGTAAGCGTTATTTTACTATTGGAGAGGTAAGCGAGCTGTGTGATGTTAAGCCCCATGTTCTTCGGTATTGGGAGCAGGAATTCACGCAGTTGGCACCGGTAAAAAGGCGCGGGAATCGCCGTTATTATCAACGCCAAGATGTGCTAATGATTCGCCAGATACGGGCCTTGCTGTACGATCAGGGTTATACGATTGGGGGGGCCAGACAAAAAATGGAAGGCGCAGATGCTCAGGATGATGCAAATAAGTCATCACAACTGACGTACCAGATGATCAAAGAGTTAGAGGAGTTACTCGTAGTCCTAAAAAACTAATCGCAGGGTACAGAGCTTGGTTTGCTTTGGGGGTGATTTAGTGGGGGAGTAAAATCTTTCTAAATAAATGTTTTATAAGTCCCTGATTTCTAGTATTATCTCGCGACCTTGTTGAGGCAGGGTATCAAAAGTGTCGGGGCGTAGCGCAGCTTGGTAGCGCACCACAATGGGGTTGTGGGGGTCGAAGGTTCAAATCCTTTCGCCCCGACCAATTTTGATCATTTCCTAATATGTCCATTCGATTATTCTAAGTGTGCGGTTTTTTGCACATGTTCTTATATAAACCTTCATATTTTCGCCATTTCCTTGCGCCGACACTGTCTGCCTATAAAGTGACTCGCAAATAATTTAATCTTCTCCTGTGAAATGTGATCTTAAGTTTTCCCTGGATTTGTGACATTAGGTAGTGGTGCCGATGGAATTGGTTCTCAAAATAGTAAGTTCAGAGCAGCATTTGCTTGGAGATAGCGCATCTAAGAGCTTTTTCCCTGTAGGGGGTGTGATTGGGCGCTCTAAGCAGTGTGACTGGGTGATACCTGATCAAAGCAGGCACCTGTCGGGATGTCACGCTCAAATCAGTAGTGAGGGTGAAACCTTCTTCATTACTGATATTAGTACTAATGGTGTGTACTTAAACGGATCTTCAGAAGCTTTGGGGAAAAACAATCCCTCAGCGCTTAGTTCTGGCGATATGCTGTTAATGGGAGACATACAGATCTTGGCGGAGGTTCATGTAGACTCCACGCGAAATGGTTTTTCGCCGAGTGAATCTGCGGACCTGGGTTTTGCTAATGGGGAGGCTGTATTGGATCCTCGAGGAAGTGCTGGCCCAATTCTAGATCCCTTGGAAGTACTACGCCAAAAGATGCCCGGTTCGTCTCAAATTACCGCTAGCGGAGCAGGTACAGTGGAGACGTTGGCAGCCGGTTCAGAAAGCAATCAACTGGACTCATGGCATCGGGAGTCGATGTCAATGCCAGATGGCTTGTCTGCAATACAAGAAACCTTCAGTGCGCCAAGCATGTCGTCGGAAAAACTACCAGAGGATTGGAATGCTCTTGGGGGAGAAGAGGTTGAGCCTATGGCGGCGCCAGTTCTTCGTCCGGGGAATCGTGCTCGAAATAACGCTGTTGGCATCCCGAACCCCCCGGGCCCTGCAATAGAC
Source organism: Gammaproteobacteria bacterium 45_16_T64 (assembly GCA_002162955.1). GTDB lineage: Bacteria > Pseudomonadota > Gammaproteobacteria > Pseudomonadales > Ketobacteraceae > 42-54-T18. Next base: position 11,755 of record MABD01000009.1, on the reverse strand, counting down.
CCTTTTAGGTCCCCAGTGAGTTCGGCACCCCAGGTTGATGAGCCTGTGAAAGGTGCAGGGCTAGTAATCCCCAGTGTTGAGCCTCGCAGCCCCTCTGTAGCGCCACCTTCCGATGAGTATTTGGCCGCCTTCTGTCGAGGTTTAGGTATTGATCCGAGTGAGTTAGGGGTTGATGGCGTTGTACTGATGCAGAGTGCTGGGGAGGCGTTGAGAGAAACGTTTTCAGGTGTGGTTAATGTAATGAAAGGCCGGGCGAGTCTTAAAAATGAGTTTCGAATGGATATGACTCTGGTTCAAATGGATAAGAATAACCCGCTTAAATTTGCTATCGATGACAAGCAAGTGTTGAAACATTTTGTGAGTTCAGAAAAGGAAGGCTTTCTAAATATACCAATGGCTATAAAAGAGAGTTTTAGCGATATTCAAGAGCACCAAATTGGTGTTATGGCGGGTGCGCAGGCATCTTTGTCGCAATTACTCGATAAAGTTGCACCTACTCGGCTGGAAGAAAAATTCAACCGGACATCTGCAAAAGGGTTTTCTATTACGGGTAAAAAAGCGCGTTATTGGGATGCATATAAGGAATATCACTACGACATACAACAAGAGGATTCGACTTTCTCAGCAGTGTTTGGTGATACTTTTGCGGTGACCTATAAAGATCAGATAGATAGGCTAAAGGCTGCGAAGACCGGTGAATATAGTGATGATAACGTTGATTTGTTTTCATCCGTTGGCGCAGTCGAATCGTAGTATTTTTTACCAATGTTAATGGATTGAGTAGTTAGAGTGCGAGGCGGTATGAAAAGAAAAATTATGATGATTGGGTTTCTTTGCGGCAGTTTATTCATGTTGGCAGGTTGTCAATTTATGATGTCTGACTTGACCAAGGTGGACTTGCGTATTGTGGCAGGTGGGGACTTAAACCCTGACGATAACGGCAGGCCTTCTCCGCTAGTTGTGAGGTTATTAGAGCTAAAATCAATCGCGGGTTTTGAGAATGCAGAATTTTTTTCACTTTATCACCATGAGAAAGAAACGTTAGGAGGGGATTTGATATCAAGTGAAGAGCTTGAGCTCAAGCCGGGAGATGTTCAGGATATTAAGTTTGCGTTAAGCCCTGAGTCTAAATTTATTGCAGTGATGGGTGCTTATCGTCAGTTAGATAAAGTCTCATGGCGAATGGTACTGCCTTTAAGGTTAAAGTCAAAAAATGACCTTACCGTGTTATTTGGTAGCCAAGGAGTCGCCACTGCTAGTGGGCGATAACAGATCAGGGTAGTGCAAAAACTTGCACAGTATTTTTGCTAAAAGCGCCAGTTTTCTTACCATCGTTTTGTCTCTATTAAAAGCTCCTTTCTCAAAGGAGATTCAAATGGCGATAGGGTGAGAATGGTATGGCTTTCCAAGATAAAGTTATTTGGACTGAGGGTATGTTTTTACGCCCCCAGCATATGCAGCAACATGACCGGTATATAGATTCGCAGTTTAGAGAGCGAAATCGGTTGTTGCAGCGATATGGTTGGGGCGTCAAAACATTAAGTGTTGATGAAAACCTGTTAGGACAGGGGACATTCTCAATAACGAAATGCTCAGGAGTACTGGCTGATGGCACATTGTTTCATGTTGGCAGTGCCTTTGGTTATCCGCTAACGTTGAGCCTCAACGAGTCTATTCAAGATCAAAAAGTATACCTTTGTTTACCTGTCGTGCTTCCTGGTAGTGATGAAGCTGAATTAGATGAAAACCCAGAGTCTCTAACTCGTTATTTGAAAAAAGAAGTTGAGGTTAGGGATAGCAACCTTGGACAAGGAAAGTTGGCTCGATTAAACACTGGCGGCTTGCGATTCAAGTTATTGCTAGAAGATAATATTACTAGTGATTATAGTCGAATAGCGATGACTCACATTCAGGAAGTGGCCGGAGACGGTGCTATTGTTTTGGATGAGGCTTTCATCCCCCCTTGCATCGATATATCTGTTGCGGCGCCCATTACCCAAGCGTTGAGTGAAGCAATAGGTTTATTAAATCATCGAGCAGAGGCATTGGCTGGGCGGCTAAGTAAAAACTCCAGGACAAGTACGTCGGAGGTCGCGGACTTTCTATTGCTGCAATTGGTTAATCGGTATATCGCCTGCCTTCAGCATTGGCAGCATGCAGAGAATGTACATCCCGAGCTAGTTTTCGTCGATATGGTTTCAATGGCAAGTGAGATAGCGACTTTTACGCGTAAAGAAAAAAGGCTTATCGATCTGCCGGTTTATCAGCACGATGACTTAAGGGTGAGTTTTTCCCGTCTTATGGGTGATATTCGTCAATCCCTTAGTATGGTGTTCGAGCAGACAGCGGTAGCGTTGGAGCTACAGGAGCGAAATTATGGTGTCAAAGTTGCGCCCATTCACGATCGTAGGTTACTCGAAGATGCCACGTTTATTCTTGCTATAAAGGCAGATTGGCCAAAAGAAACGGTTGCTTCACGTATTCCTTCTGCGGTGAAAGCTGGTGGTGTTGAGCAACTTAGGGAACTGGTTAATTTACAACTGCCTGGAATTCGTCTTGTAGCAATGCCAATGGCTCCTCGCCAAATCCCTTACAACGCAGGGTATACCTATTTTCAAATGGAAAAAAGCGCTGAAAACTGGTCTCATTTGAGGAAGTCTGGTGGCTTTGCGTTCCATTTCTCAGGTGAAATACCGGGTTTACAATTGGAATTTTGGGCGATAAAGGAGTAATGCTAGATGTCTCATGATGACAAAACGATTATTACTTTTCGCCAGGATCGTCCTGACCCTAGCGGCTCAGCTGTTCAAAAACCAAGTCCTGGCGGAGGGTTTCAGCGACCGAAGCCAGGTGGGCGAAATGCTAAGGCTGCTGCACCTACACCTATGTCTCAAGCGCCGGCATTACAGCCCACCATGGGGGTTCCACCGCTAGATAGCTCACGACAGAGTACGCCGAGTGTTAAAAACGTAACGGCAACTACGAATCAGCAATCGGCCGGATTTCAATCGACGGTCTATATAAATCCAGTGGTTCATTGCGCAAATGATTTAATTGACCGAATGGCAGCGTTGCGTTCTGAGAGTCGTAGTCTTGGCGATGGTGCGATTCTGGATCCATCGTTATTAAAGGATGATATTGTTCGGCAAATACGGGATTTTGAGTACAGGTGTGGACAGGCGGGTGTTGATGAAGAGTCGGTTCTCTATAGTCGTTATGTGCTATGTACCGTAATAGATGAGTTTGCCACGAAGACACCTTGGGGTGGGAACGGTGTTTGGAGTAGTCAAAGTTTATTGAGTCAATTCCATGACGAAACCAGGGGGGGGGAAAAGTTTTTTCAAATATTAGATCACCTTCAAACGCAGCCTGCGACCTACCTAAACGTACTGGAGCTCATGTATGTCTCCCTTAGTTTCGGTTTTGAGGGAAAGTATTCATTACAAAATAGAGGTAATGTTGATATAGAGAATCTTAGAGATAATCTGTTTCACTTGATGCGTTTACAGCGAGGTGAGCCCGAGCGTGATTTATCCCCGCAATGGCAAGGTGTATCTGAAAAACGCCATACCTTAATGAAGCACGTCCCTGTTTGGGTTGTGTCAGCGCTTGCAGGTGTTGTACTTTTGGTGCTGTATTCTGGTTTTTCGTATCAATTAAATGGCTCCAAGGACGATGTGATTGCGTCGCTTAGTGCACCAATTCAACACTATTTGCCGATAAAAAAAGATAACGACGAGGTTGATGCGGTTATAGAAACGCCCGAGCCATCTGTTGATACTGAGAACGAGCTAGAAAAATGAAATCTACATTTAGTTTCCTAAAAGAAAGATGGTTTATTGGTTTGTTGGGAGTGATTGCACTGTCGATACTAGTGTGGTTTGTGGGCCCTCTGATCGCAATTGCGGATGTAAAAATACTCTCTAGCGAAGTTGTTCGGCTGATCATAATTATGGTGATGCTCCTGCTTTGGGGGCTCAACAACCTTCGCGTTACTCATGCAGCGAAGAAAAACAACGATAATTTGGAACAAGAGTTAAAAGAAAGCCAAGATGTTTCTGGGCCTTCGGCTTTGGGTGGGGCCAATGAGTCGGATATTGTGGCTTCTAAATTTAATGAGGCTTTAAGCGTATTGCGTAAGAGCCAGCCAGGTAAGACACGAGGTAAAAACTATCTCTATGAATTGCCTTGGTATATTTTGATTGGCCCCCCAGGGTCTGGAAAAACAACCGCGTTGGTTAATTCAGGATTAGAGTTTCCATTAGAAAATACGTTTGGTAAAGAATCGCTTCAAGGGATTGGTGGAACACGGCATTGTGATTGGTGGTTTACTGATCAAGCTGTGATAATTGATACTGCAGGTAGATATACTACGCAGGATAGTCATGCTCAGATTGATGCCGGGGCGTGGAAGAATTTTATTGACCTACTTAAAAAGTATCGTAAGCGCCGTCCTATTAATGGTGTGATCGTTGCGATTAGTTTACAGGAATTGATGTCTCAGACCGAGGCTGAGCTTGCGGCAAATGTGCGTGCAGTAAGAACTCGACTGCAAGAATTAACCGATCAGCTAGGGATCAAATTCCCCGTATATCTTAATTTTACAAAATGTGATTTGATCGAGGGTTTTCCTGCATATTTTGATTCACTTGGGAAAGAGGAGAGGGCCCAGGTGTGGGGGATGACTTTTCCCGATAACGGTGATAATGCATATGAATCACAATTTACTGAAGGCTTTGATAAATTGTTGTTACGATTGCATGAAAATCTTAATAGCAAACTTCACTACGAAAGGGATGTGGCGCGCCGATCTGATATTCTTTCTTTTCCTCGGTCGCTGGAGTCGTGTAAAAGTTCACTAACGCAATTCATAGGAAATACGTTTTCGGAATCACGCTTTCATGACCAGTACTTGCTAAGAGGGGTCTATTTTACGAGTGGTACGCAGAACTCCAATGCATTGGGACGAGTAATGAGTCAATTTGCGAATAGTATTGGGGTGGGGCAGGAAGCCCTGATCGCAAAACAGCAGCAAGGACGAAGTTATTTCATTCGAAACTTAATGCAGCAGGTTATTTTTCCTGAATCCCAAATGGTAGGTACCAATCGTAATCATGAAAGGCGAATACGTTGGCTGCAAAATGGCGGGATTGTTTGTGCAATAGTCAGTATTGTTACAGGAGCTCTTCTGTGGTCAACGAGTTTTGGAAATAATGACCTTCGACTAAGAGATGCTGCTGAAAAAATAAGTATCTATGAAGAAGAATTGGAGGCGGTGACGGATGCCGTTTTACCCGAAGATACTGTTTCCTTCATGTCTGCGGTGGAATCAATTCAGGCGGTTTATTCGGAGGAGAACGACGGTTGGTTGCTTGGTTTGGGGCTGTATCAAGGCGATGCGTTAATTGAGCAAGCGGCAGTCAATTATGATGCTCATATTCAATATCAATTCCCCAAGGCCCTTAAGAATCAATTGGCGAACCAGCTTGTGCGGGAGAAAGATAATCCAGATTTCTTACATCAAGGCCTTAAAGCTTATTTAATGCTAACGCTGGAAGAGCGATTTGACAGGGATTTCTTTTACACTTGGCTTACTATTGATTGGAATAATCGATTTCATACGAAGCCTGAGGTGAGAGATGCGCTAGTCAGTTATTTGGAATATTGGCTGGATCAGCCGTACCAAGCGCAAGAGATTGATGCTGAGCTGGTTGAAAATACACGGAAGGTATTGCGTAGGATTCCATTGCACGAACAGGTTTATGCATCGATAAAATTAGAGGCAATGGAGAAGTACGTCGATAACTATCGTTTTGATTCAGATTTAGGTAGGGATGTTGCTAAGGTGTTCCAGCGGGCGGATTATGAGATACCTCGGCTCTACACGTTTGATGGTTATGATACGATTTATCAACCGGCAAAAAAAGAATTTATAGAATCTCTAAGCGAAGACAATTGGGTTGTTGGAACGCGATCTGGTGAATTAACGGATCTTGATTTGGCTACAGTGCAGGCAAAGTTAGAAAAGCAGTACCTAGAAGATTATATACATCACTGGAGTGCAGCGGTTAATCAACTTCGCATTGTATCGATGGTATCGTTAGAAAGTAATCTTGAGTTAATGAATGCTCTATTGTCGGGTCAGTCGCCATTGCGGGAGATATTGGATGCGATCAGTGTAAATACTCAGTTAAGCGCAAATATGATTAATGCCGATGAGATAAAAGAGCAAGCGCAGAACGCAACAATGCTTGCAAGAATGGCGTCTCCGCAAACAGCAAAATTTACTCGACTTGCCAATATGGCTGCGCGTAAGAGGTTAGCCAATTTACCCGAAAATCCAACAAGTTTAGTTGATAAGCAATTCAAGCCATTACACAAAATGGTGGAAGTGTCACGTAGCCGGCCCACGCGGTTGGATGAGCTTACGGAGTCGCTCGTTGGGCTTCAGATATATCTTGAAGGTATTGCCGCTAGCGGTTCTACGCCTGAAAATGCATTTGAAGTGGCCACTACACGGATGAAACAAAGCTCGGGAGACCCTATTGGGAGATTGCTAATAGAATCACGTCAATATCCTCAGCCGGTAAAACGTTGGGTGACCTCTCTTTTAGATCAATCTTGGGGGTTGGTGTTGGGACAAGCGAAGCAACTTATCGTGAGTGAATATCAATTGAGTGTAAAACCTTTCTATGACACGAGTTTGAAATCTAGGTATCCACTGACAAAGAAGGCGGATGCGGAAGTTACATTGGATGATTTTAGTGAGTTTTTCAGAATTGGTGGCATTGAAGAGGCTTTTTTTGATCAGTATTTGGCACCATTTGTGGATACAAAGTACAAGCCTTGGCGATTAAAACGAGTCGGTAATAGAACGATAGGAATGAGTGTGAAATCGCTATCTCAGTTTGAACAAGCGGCGGAAATTAGGCGGGTATTCTTTTCGTCAGGAGATGAGCCTGCTCTTCAATTTTCACTCAGACCATTATATTTAGATGCAAATGTGAGTCGTTTTGAATTGGATATGCTTGGCCAACGAATGCAATATCGACATGGCCCTAGCCAGAAATCTAAGGTGAATTGGCCTGGGGATCAGTTGATGTCAGATATTCGTTTTGAGTTTGAAGATTATTATGGCGCACGAACTGGAGATAGATCAGAGGGGGTGTGGTCCTTGTTTCGTTTCTTGGATTTACATCCGTTAAGGCGCTCAGCGTATAGCGATAGCTATAAGCTTACAATGACCAAAGATGGGAAAAAGGCGATTTACGAGATATCAGCTAATAGTGCCGTCAATCCTTTTGCTAGGGATTATCTCGGTGCTTACAGGTTACCAACGAGGCTGTAGTTATGACTGGAACTTTGGCAACGCAAAGCGCGTCGGTGACTCATCCCGGTAATGTAAGAAAAGTGAATGAGGATTCAATACTAAGCCGTCGTTCGAATATGTGGGCTGTTGCTGATGGGATGGGAGGCTATGCAGCAGGTGATATAGCCAGTTGCATGGTTATCGATGCGCTCAGTAGTCTTGATGTTTCTGGATCAATTGAGGATGCTTCTAGTTTGATCGAAGCGGCTTTACAACGAGTGAATCTAAAACTGGCGTGTGAAATGACCGTAGGTATTGGTAGCGATATGATGGGAAGCACCATTGTTGTGGCGGCAACGAATGGATTGCAGTGTGCGTGTTTGTGGGCTGGAGATAGTCGATTGTATGTATTGCGACAAGAAGAGCTCTACCAGATTAGTAAGGATCATTCCGTTGTCCAAGATATGATCGATGATGGCATTCTCTCGCTTGAGCAAGCCCACAACCACCCGCAGAGTCATGTTATTACACGAGCAGTTGGAGTGCGTGATGAACTTGTGTTGTCAAAAGTTATCTTTGATTTGCAAATAGGGGATGTATTGTTATTGTGCTCCGATGGTCTGTACAACGAAGTGAGTGCAGCGGATATTAGAAACTTATTGGGCGATAACTCGTTGGACTGTGAACTTAAGGCGCAAGCATTGTTGGGTGCAGCCTTGAATACTGAGGCAAAAGACAATATTAGTATTTGTGTGGTGCAGATACCGGTATGAGTGATGTTAAGGAACCTCTTGCTGAAAATGAGTTAGATAGAACAATAGCAATAAACCCCATCGATAAAACGGTGGTTGTTCCAGCTACGGTGAGCAACGAAAGGACTGTAGCGCTTGCTGGTGATAGCACCGCTCAAGAAAGAACCTTAAATGCTCACGAAGAGTCAATAACTAAATGTACGAGCGTTGATTCTGTTATTGGTTTAGGGGCTACCTTAAAGGATCGTTTCTTTCTTGATTCTGTCTTGGGTGTAGGGGGGATGGGAACGGTATATCGAGCCAAAGATCTGCGCCAGGAGGAGGTGGGAGAAAAAGACCCTTGGTTAGCCATAAAAATACTAAATAGTAATATTAGCCAGCATGCTTTCTCGTGGGGAGCTTTGCAAAGGGAGTGTAAAAAAACACAACTGTTGTCACACCCAAATATCGTTAGCGTATTCGACTTTGATCGTGATGGTGATACATTGTTTATGTCGATGGAGCTACTTGACGGTGTGCCTTTGGATGAAGTCATTAATAAGCCCTCTTTTTCCGGTTGGCCTCAAGAGAAAATTGACAAACTTGTATCTCAAGTAGGGGGAGCGTTAACCTATGCTCACTCACAAGGTATTGTCCATTCCGATCTAAAACCGAGCAACATTTTCTTGACTAAGGGGGGAGACTTTAAAGTATATGATTTTGGAATTGCTAGGGCAGTACACGATGTGTCGGCAGGTGACGCAGGGGGTAAAGATGAACCTCTTGTCGCCCTAACGCCAGCTTATGCAAGCGTAGGTATGCTTCGGGATGAGAAAGCGACCCCGGCTGATGACCTTTATGCATTTGGTTGTGTTATCAATATAGCTGCGAGTGCTGAACACCCTTATCGGCGTAAAACCGCTCTCGAAGCGTTAGAGAGCAATATGAGGTTAGCGTCAGCTAAATTCTCAGATTTACATAAATCAGATGCATTGGATGCAATATTGTCGGTCTCTGAGCCTCTCGAGCTGAGTGCTCAGCAATTCATGGATCGCTTCCTAGTAAAACCTAAGCGTTCTCCTATATATGCAGCACTAGGAGGCGCGCTATTTCTGTTGTTGATAACGTTTGTTGGAATCTATCTATTAGGACATAGTGAGAGAGTTCTTCTTTCCGATTTACAGTCAGAAGATAGAGAATTATTCGCTAAAGCTATCGATGCCGTGGATACGATGGCTGAGGAGGAACGAGACCAATTCTTAGAAAGCTCCAGTGGTGAATTGATAGGTTATTTTGAGAGCCGAGCTAAACGCTTTTCTGCTGGAGCCGACTATTTTTCAGCGCTACGAGTTGTTCGTGAGGTTCAAGGGCTTTATCCGGATTCAATGCGTATATCAGCGTTGAGCCAGCAATTGACACTTAAACAGAATAGTATGAGGGAGCGGCTCATCGAGAGGGTGAGAAGCATAAAATCTTCTGCTTCTCAACAGCTTAATGATCGCTTGCAGGAATTACCAAATTTACTCGAATCTGCCAGAAAAATTGAAGGTGGAAAAGAACTTCTACAGCAGTGGGCACTAGATTTGTGGCTGGCCCGAAAGATGAGTGAGTCCATTTATGTGGGGGATGCAGAGTTAGTCTCCTCTTTGTTTCAACTTGCAGAAGAAATATTCCCCAGTGATGAGCGGTTTATGAGGATTTACCAGGAGTACCAATCATCTTCTGCGGGTGATACAGGCTCAGATAATACTGTCTCCAATTGGCATAATTTGGAAGAAATTGATCAGCTATGGGCTGCTCATGAGGTAGGAGTTCAATCTATTCGGTCGAATTCTTGGGCTGCCGCCGATAGTATGCAATTTCTTAACTCGCCTGCGGTGTCAACATCCGCCTGGGGAAGGGCGCTCAAAGGAGGCATGAGAGCTTTTGTTGAGCGGCAGTACGATCTGTATACTCAACCTGGTTCGACTAACGATAGGGTGGTGGCAAAAGCTTATAAGTCACTGGGTCATCAAATGTACCCTGATGAGGGGTTGTTCCAAACACAAAAAAGAATTGTTGATCCCTGTCAGTCTTGGTGGGCCGGAAAGGGGCGCCTAGATAGATATCAATGTCGTGATTCAATAACGTCTCGTTTGAAGGGGCCTTTATTGGTGGTGATTCCTAGGAAAATAGGGTTAAGAAGTTTTGCAATCATGCGCTACGAGGTAAGTAACAATCTCTACAAACGTTATTGCGAACTTTATAAACGTTGCAATCGTCGATTCATCGACAAAAGCTTGGTTCTTTCTGGCGTTGATATTCGAGAGGCTAAGCGGTTCGCTCAATGGGTAACAACAATGACAGGATTTGTGTATCGATTGCCAAGGTTGGAAGAGTGGCGTCATGCAGTATCAGCTAATGGCACGCAACAAATTAATGATCACAATTGTTTGCTTACCCATGGGAATAAAGTAATCCGAGGTATGGAGCTCCGCAAACCGACAAAAGGAAGCGCTAATGCTTGGGGAGTCAAGAATGGCTTGGGTAATGTGAGCGAATGGGTTGTGCTTGATCGAGGCGTGGGAGTGTCTGGGGGAAATGCGATGACTCCACTTGCGGATTGTCGTATTTCACATTTGGATGTGGGCGAAAAAATAGAGAGAGAAATGGCCGGCATTCGACTTGTTCGTGAATTAAGGTGAGTGTGATGATTTTCTTTTCAAAAAAACACTATGGAAAGTGTGCCCCGTCACGTTTTATTCCGCTTAAAATCTCAAATATCTTTATATTGCGTTAGAGCGTGGATTTTTTGTATTGTTTCAAGAAAGTTGTGCAATTTAATGCGCTGAAAAGGAAGTAATGTGGGTGTGTTTTAGAGTGTTTGCTGGAGCTAGGGGTGGCAACGTCTCTGTATCTCAGGCTACATCTGCCTTGGGGGGCATTCCAAAGAACCTGGCATAGACTATGCAATGAGAAGCTTAGTTCTTGCTATTATGCTGAGAACGAATCAGATCAGGTGCATCTCGCCAGGAAGGCGGGATTGCCCTTATATAATATTAAAGGAATTAACTAAGGAATTTTTAGTATGCCAACTCCAGCGTATATGAGTATTACCGGTGAAAAACAAGGTCTTATCACAGCAGGCACTTTTACTGAGCCTTCTGTAGGAAACATCTACCAAGAAGGTCACGAAGATCAAATCTTGGTTGAAGCATTTAAGCACGACATCGTTCTTCCACGTGACCCTCAAAGTGGACAGCCAACAGGTCAGCGTGTTCATCAGCCTATCGTGATTACCAAAGTATTCGATAAGGCATCACCTTTGCTTTTCTCTTCATTGACTTCGGGTGAGCGTTTGCCTGAGGCGACTATTGAATGGTACCGTACTTCAGCAACAGGTCTTCAAGAGCATTACTACACAATCCATATTGAAGACGCGATCATTGTAGACATTAAGTCTTACATGCATAACTGCCAGGATCCAGGTTTGGCTCACTTCACTCACCTTGAAGACGTGTCTTTTACTTACCGTAAAATCACCTGGACTCATGAAGTATCTGGTACTTCTGGCCACGATGATTGGCGTGTACTTAAAGCTTAGTTTTTTAAGCATTAAAAAGGCAGCCTTAGGCCACTGCTGTCCCACAGTGAGTGACTAAATAAGAAAGCCTGAATCTAAATAGATATAATGTGAGTGCGAACAAACGTTATAGCTATAAGGATTCAGGCTTTG
>MABD01000008.1 GCA_002162955.1 Gammaproteobacteria bacterium 45_16_T64 | reverse complement strand
CGAATTTCGCGACATTCTACCCTGTCTCTATCATCGTGACAATGAGACCATCCTCCTACTCAAAAGAATACAAAGACCTTCGCTCTTGGATGAAGCAAAAGCGTGAGGCTAAAGGCCTGTCAATCAGGGCTGTAGCTGAAATATTGCAGCGCCACCACTCCGTGATAGGCAAGCTTGAGCAAGACAGGCGCCGGATAGATATTATGGAATTGCTCGAATACTGCCGAGCAGTAGGTGCAGACCCGCATGAAGCAATAGATCTGCTTGAACATTCTTTAGATAACAAAATTATGTAAAAATCACTTCCGAGCACAGCCACACCTGACGATTTATTGTGCAGCCCACCACCTAGAATAAACTCTTGTTCCTGCAACCATAACTTGGCCGGACTATGTAACCATAGTTTGTCCGGGGTTGGCCTTTGGGGGGCGATCGAGGCAAGCTTTATACCGGCTTCTGACGATTTAATGCCGACATTAAGTAAAAAATGAAATTCTTGCTACCCAGATAGTCCGCTGTGTTTATAAAGCCGACAGTCGTAATATTGAAATTGGAGGGTTAAAACACGTTAAAGCGGACACTCATATACAACGTTTACAGCAGGCGCTCGTATTTTTCAGGGTCGCCTTGACTGTCATTGTTAAATGCTTTCCTGGTGATTCGAGATATGTAAGCTTTGAACCTTCCATTTTCCACTATTCTCTACCCATAGTTCGCTAAACACCACTTCTGCCAAAACTATGCCTTTTGCAGTGATCCTGCCCATTCCAATTACTTAGCAAGCATTTCCATGTTGGTTAAATGTCACTGACTCCTCTTCCCGTCTAGCGCTTGGTTTGTACCAATTTCCAGAGGAGTTTGCATTCATGATGGCATCATATCGACTTTTAGACGACTCAATCCCTTGCTGTGACATCACCTTAAAATCAGGCAATTCGATTTCTTTTAGCGAATCAACATCTGCCGCGAAGTAGGCTGCATACCAATTATCCCGTACTTCCCTCAATTCTTCCAACTTCACTCTCCCTGAGAAACATGTCATTTAACAGTGGATATGTAGCGTTCACAATAAGAACCGGTATCCACAGCCCTCATTTAACACCCTCCAGAACCCTATTTATTCTTTATATCTCAGCTACTTTAGAGCCACAATATACGCCGTCCTTTAGCCTTTTCGTTGCATGTAATCAAGACCTTATTCTTATCGCGACCCAGGTTGGTCAATTATAGAAATACAACTTAGCCCTACAGCCCTAATAATATCACAGATTCCCTTATCCATATTGCGTGGATTGCTGACTCACCTGTTCTATAGGGCTTATTAGATTGATTAATCTTAATGATTATTCATCACTTTAACCATGTACATATGGCAGGTATCTTAGAAGGTCACCGTCTAACAGTGCGGCGTTTCCACGAAAAAGGGCACGCATTCAGTGAGAGCCCCTTGCAAGTGGTTAACGCACCATCGCTGAACCCGCCTTATAGTGTAATTAAACCGGCAGCCGGTTCTAAAGTCGCTACTCCCGATACCTAGCGTCCCCTACAAGCTACAGTCCAATGAATTCAAAGAAATAGACTGCTTGATGCTGAGGTCTATAGGAATCTAAAAGTACCGAACCCCACGCTATTTCACCACCAGGGTTGACTCTGAAGCCCACCTGCCGAAGAGCATCCTCCACAATAGCAAATTAGTATAAAACAACAAATTGAGTCTAACATTCGAGCTAGAGCACCTAGCCCTTTACCCATTGATGGTTCTATGTAAAATGGAGCCCCATAATTATTTTACATACAGGGCAAATTTCTTGGTAGATTACATCCCTATATGTCACTTGAAAGAGCTACAGGTTACTGATGGAATTTATAGAGCTGTATGACAAAGCTGTAAGTGAGTCACATCTTACATTCGACCCTTCTGAAATTGACGTAAGACAAGCCAATTTCAGTTGCCACCAAATACTGGATATGCTTGAACATAATGAAATAAACCTAGCTACCGATTTCCAGCGATCTAGTGACCTTTGGTCAGCGAGCAGAATGAGTAAATTTATCGAATCCATGTTTCTTGATCTTCCAATCCCCCCCTTCTATTTTAATGAGATAGCCAAGAACGAGGCCTGGGAAATAATCGATGGTTTGCAGCGACTATCGACGTTAAAGAGCTTTTGCACTGACAATGAAAAAAGCAACAAACTGATTCTTACTGATATGGACTTCTTTCCTGAACTGAATGGCTTGGGTTTTGAATCCATACCTAGGCACCTAATAAGAAACTTCCATTCTTCTCAGTTGCAATTACATATTGTTTCTCCTGACACGCCCTTCGAAGTAAAGCACCGAATATTTGAGCGAATAAACACAACCAATCTACCTCTAAAAGCACAGGAAGTTCGGCATGCCTTATATCAAGGCTACACTATAGAAGTATTAAAGCGTGCCGTAGATAAAATAATTTCACCTAGAGGCATCCACATCAAAGATGAAAGAATGGAGTGTCAACAGATGGTTCTTAGGTTATTCGCTTTTTCATGTTTTGGTTATACAAGATACCCACAAGGCAGTGACCTTAAAAAATTCCTAGACAATTCAATTAGAACATTTAGCAAACTAAACAAGAAAAAGCTAGACTCGATATACAGGGAATTGGAAAAAAACCTTGATTTCTGCCAAGAAGTACTCGGTGAATATTTTTTTGTAAATGCAAAAAACGAAAGGAAAATCTTAAACAAAGGAATATTGGATAGCTTTGTTTATGCCGCCTCAAAACTAAACAAAGACGATAGAGACAGGTGCCGCAAGAACAAGGTGCTCGTATTGGAACTTTTTCAAAATATATTTGATGACGATAGATTCATAAAGTCAATTAGCAGTGCTACTAGCAGAATTGATAACGTTAAGTATAGAATGGATAAAGCAGAATCTGTACTAAGGATGAAAAATGATTAAAAATATTGAACTCCATAATTTCAAGTCATTTATACATGAGAGAATAGAATTCTCAAATCTCAATATCATTACGGGAATCAACAGCTCTGGAAAGTCAACAATCATAAATGCAATCAACGCCCCATGCCACCTAGATAAAGATTCAAAGCGACTTTCAATAAATGGCGACCACTTCTCGTTAGGGTCTGTCAAAGACATTTACTGTAACTTTAACAATGACGATGAACTGTTTATAACATACGGTCTCATAACTTCAGGTACAGAAAGCACTTTTAAACTTTCAGTCCAAGAACCAGAAAAAAATCTAGAAAGTGATTTTCCAAAGGTAGACATTGAAGGAAACTTGGAGGAAATAGCATATTGTAAAAAATATTTGAAGTACATTTCTGCTGAACGTATTGGGGCTGAATTTATCTATAATTCAGACTCAACAGAATTTGAAAGTGACGAATGGAGTTTGGGTTCAAAAGGTCAGAACGCTGTTTCCTTCCTGAACTCACACGGAGGAAAAAACCTACCTATCGAAAAATTAAAAAACCCAAATCTTCTTAACCATGCTGGAAAGTCGTCTTCAATCATTTCCAATGTTAATGCTTGGATGCAGGACATATCACCCGGAGTAAACCTCGACTTTAAGAAAGATCTAAATTTGCGAGCAGCAAGCATGTCCGCCTCCTATTATAGCAACTCGTTAATTTCTAACTTAACACCAAAGAACATTGGCTTTGGCATCAGTTATGTGCTCCCAATAATAACGGCGCTGCTTTCTAGTAGTGCAAATACGATTCTATGTATTGAGAACCCAGAGGCTCATATACACCCCAAAGGACAGACTAAGCTCGGCTATTTAACTGCGATTGCTGCAGCAAATGGCGTTCAGATATTTGTTGAAACCCATAGCGATCATTTTTTTAATGGCGTTAGACTAGCAGTTAAAGATGGGGTCATAGGTACCGATGAAACAAACACCCTGTATATAGCGAAAGAATTATCAGGCACAGGCTCGACTCAAACCCTAAGCTCCAAAATACATAAGGTAGAACTATTTGATGACGGAAAAATACGCCATGCTCCTAAAGATTTTTTTGATGAATGGGAGAGCTCGCTCTTTAAACTTCTATGATCTATTTAAACCATTTGTCATTTGATGACTGCGATGAATTAACCAAGGAAATATATGAAGGCCTGTATACTTTCCTTAATAAGGAAAAAAACAATCCAAACATTGAAATATGCCTTTGCTCTCCGATCAATAAACCAAATGAAAATTATGGCGGAAATATTTCTATAAAAGAGTTACTAAGCAACTGTTTGGATTCTGAAATAAGGGGTATTTTGTTGTCAATATTTACCTCGAAAATAAAGCCTATTGGGGACTATGAATCTGAGTATCTGTGCCATGAATCCGGAAGGCCCTACAAAGCCCTTGACTACTACTTGGATTGCGACGATTCCCCCAAGTTTCTATCCTTACATACGACTGAATACTGGGAGTCTTATGAGGTTAAGATAGTAAGCGGTGAGAGGGAAATATCAATAATAAATTCGGCCAAATTAAATTTCAATGATTTTGGGAAGTTAATTCAGCGCAGCGCCTCCTTTATTAGAAATTGGGTAAACAGGCAACTTGGCGGCGATCACGAATACCTGCCAAAAATTAAGGCATTTCATGAAGTAGTGCCACCCTTATTTTGGGAACTATACAAGATTGACTATAAGACTCCAAGCAAGAAAATTGAGGCTATCCGCCAGACTGGTAAACTAATAGCCACTTCAAATGGTTACGAATATGATAGAAGGCTAAGCTCTAAAAACTCAAACCCCAGTGCTATCAGGGATATCTATTTTAGCAATAATCTTGAGCTCTTTATTTCGGTTGATGTCGCACATGGAAGGTTTGAAGTTTTGAATAAGAATGGAGTGCATATGGCAGAAATAGACTTCGAGGGAAAAATCACCCAATCCGCAGATACAGAAAGGAAACATAATATCGAAGTCTAATATGGAAATTCAGGCCCACTGTTACAACTGGAACATTCAAAGTGGTAATACACCACACTGGTTACGTTGTGGAGAAAGCCCCCTGGTAACCTCCCTGATCCGTTATTGCCACACCTAGCGACATTCCAACACAGATAATCCAGCATTTCTTCCTATTCAAACTTTTATTCACTGATTATAAATACGACGGCGTTCTGGCTTTAATTTTGAAATTTGTTCACGTAAAAGACTAACCACCCGGAAGCTCCAAATCCTGTAGGGGCATATTGATGTTGATACCCTCTCACATTCAAAGGAGTGAGCTACAAGTGTCTCATGAAACCATATATAGAACTCTCTATATTCAATCCAGAGGTGCATTAAAGAAGGAACTTCAGCGGTGCTTAAGAACTCAACGCATAATGCGAAGATCTAAGTATTCCAGCCTAAAAGGACAACGGCTAGGGAAAATTGTGGATGCAATCCCGATAGCAGAAAGGCCTGCGAAAATTGAGGACAGAGCTGTACCTGGTCACTGGGAAGGCGACCTAATTGAGGGTTCAAAGAATAGTTATATTGCAACTCTGGTAGAGCGCCACTCACGCTATTTAATGCTCCTTAAAATTGCGGATAGTAAAACAGCTACCGTTATCGCTGCATTAATTCGGCACGCAAACAAGTTACCTGATGAGTTGTACAAATCCTTAACTTGGGACAGAGGACCTGAACTGGCTGCTCACAAGACTATTACAATGGAGACAAATATTGATGTGTATTTTTGTGACCCTGGTTCACCTTGGCAACGAGGAACCAACGAGAATACTAATCGTTTGATAAGACAATATTTTCCTAAAAGAACTGATCTTTCTGGGTATAGTCAAAATAAACTGAATCAAGTTGCTAGACGACTTAACGAACGACCTAGAAAAACGTTAGACTACGAGACACCTGCTGAGAGGTTTTATACGTGTGTTGCATCGACCGATTGAACTCAAAAAACACAGCGGACTATCTGGGTAGCAAGAATTTCACTTTTTACTTAATGTCGGCATTAAAGCGTCAGAAGCCGGTATAAAGCTTGCCTCGACCGCCCCCAAAGGCCAACCCCGGACAAACTATGGTTACATAGTTCGGCCAAGTTATGGTTACAGGAACAACTGTGTTAATACTCCCACTCTTCATGCGCTAATGGCGAAGTATTCAACGTGTCACGATGCAAGCGCCAATTCGGCATATATAAGTTCATACAGTCCCTGAACCGCGTATTATGCTGCCGCTCCAATAGATGAACCAACTCATGGACAAGTATGTATTCAAGGCACTCCGGAGGCTTCTTAGCCAGCTCCAAGTTCAACCAAATTCGCCTAGCCTCTATGTTGCAGCTACCCCATTTGGTCTTCATTTTCTTGATGCCCCAGCATTGAGCCTCAACGCCAATTTTTTGCTGCCAGCTATCTAGTAGCCCTGGCAATCGCTCTTTCAGTTGCTCTCGATACCATTCATTTAATACCTGTAAACGCTTATCAAGATCAGACCCATTTGAGATCCTTAATTGCAGCTTAGTGCCTTTAATCACAATAAAAGGTTTACCAATCTGCTCAATGACCTCTAAACGATACCTCCGCCCAAGAAAATAATGGGTTTCTCCATTAGTCATCTCCCGCTCAGATTGCCGAGGCTGCTTGGCGAATTCTTCTCTCTGCTGTTTTATCCAGGCAAGTTTTGAAACGATAGCTGCGCGTACACGCTCGTCCGTCACGTGCAGAGGGATAGCAACTCTGACCTTACCCTCTGGCGGCAACACACTCAGGTGTAGATTCTTAATCTCCTTACGTACCACCTCAACATCAATGCCACCCACGGTCATCAATGAACGAGCCGTGACGGCAGTCTCATTCGTATTGGACATCACCTATTGATACCCTTTTTGATTCTTAGCGATAGCTAAGATCTCTTCAAGATCAACCTCATAACCAGCAGTTTCTTCTCGCACGGCAAGAGCAATCTCTCGCTCCTTAATCCGGTCCCCGATCCAATCAGCCTTTTTGGTATAGCGAATAGCCGTATCTACTTTAGTCGCTAGCAACGCATCATTGCCTAGATTGTCATACAGGGCCTGCTTGGCTGACGTATCCATACTTGAGGGGTATGGTGAAGAGACTCCTCCTGGCTTCACCACCTTTCTGGCTAACGCTTTTATTTGCTCAAGATACTCCTGATAATCGATAGCTTTTTCACGTCGCTCCACAATCAACGCGTCTAATAACTCCGACATGCGTTCGTAGTACTTAGGGTTAACCGGATTTTCATCAATGATGGTTTTACGCATATTATTTTCAATCGTTTCGGCCATCGCCTCCGGATTCGATTTAATGCCATCAGGTAAGTCATCTAGAGCGTCATCTCCTTTCTCTACAATGAGCTCTATCAACCCCAACTCTTCAAAATCCATCAGGACTTCACTGTCATCTGCCCGAATATACATATCCAGCAAATGACGCATCGCAGGCTCAAAGCGCTTCATATCGAGATAATCACCACTGGCTAACTTCACTTCGTCTCGCATTTTTTCATAATGCTTTACGTCTTCTGCAATAGCAACTACATATGCGGCACTGTAACCGGCATCCAGCATTTCATTAGCGATATTGGCATAACTTCGCAATAGTTTTCCGGTAGTTTGGTATAACGCTACCCTTAAAGCCTCTCGCTCCGCCAAGGCATCCTTTTGGTCAGTATTACCACAGAAATAATTCAAATAATCCTGCGTATCACGAGGCAACCTGACTGTTTCACACAGCGCCTTCACGGCCTCCAACGCATTATCCAAATCCTCCTTGGCTTGCACTAGACGATCTCTTAATAACCCCGCCACATCCTCATCATCGTATCCATCCAAAGGGCCTTCCGTATAATTATTAACGGCCTTATCCAAAGACTTAAATAGGTCTTTGTAGTCAATAATGTAACCATACTCTTTATCATCACCATCCAATCGATTGACCCGACAAATGGCCTGAAACAGGCTATGGTCTCGCATCTGCTTATCGATGTAGAGGTAGGTAGCCGAAGGCGCATCAAAACCTGTTAGTAGCTTATCCACCACTATTAACAATCGCATTTGACCTGGCTCATCGATAAAGCGCTGTTTTACCTCTTTCTCAAATTCCTCAACCCGCTTGGCCGCATCATCCTCAGGCTGCTCATAGTAATCGGCTAACATTTTCCGATAGATGTCGTATTTCGCCAGCTTCTCAGTTTTACCTTCGCCTGTCTCCTCGCCTTTAATACCCGCTGGCGACGGTTTGTAACTGGTAACAATCGCACACTTATTCGCAAAGTCCGTCTTACTAAACATTTCATAGATCTTGCAGGCCTGATGCACGCTGGAGCACACCAAGAGGGCATTACCCCTGCCATCCATTAGGCGCGGCTTGGTCTCCATATCCATTAGGATATCGTTCACGATCTGCTCAAGCCGAGATTTACTGGATAGCACCTTTTGCATAGTGCCCCATTTTTTCTTTAGCTCTGTTTTAGCAAAAGGTGAAAGCTGACGGGTCTTCGCCTCAAACCACTCATCTACCTTCTTTTGAGAAGTGATATGCTGGTCAATGTCCCGCGCCTCATAGCGCAAATCCAATACCACTCCATCTAAAACTGCTTCATTAAACTTGTAGGTATGAATATAAGGACCAAATACCTCAATGGACTTTTTCTTGTCCTTTTTCAATAGAGGTGTACCAGTGAAACCAACAAACATCGCCTCAGGAAGAATCTTCTTCATCGCCTCATGCAAGCGACCCGACTGCGTGCGGTGACACTCATCGACAAAAACAAACAGCTCACCTTTGGCACTAAAATCACGAGGAAGGCTTTTCGTTATTTCATCAATAAAACCTTCAGCGCCCTCAACATCGCCATGACGCCCAAACTTATGCACCAAAGAACACATCAGCCACGGATTTGTCTCATTCAAGATCGCCACTAAGTCAGCTCCGGACTTACTGCGGTATATATCCTCATTAACCCCTTTAAACACTTTCTCTATCTGCTCATCCAGCTCAGTACGATCAGTAATAATCAGCACACGTGCATCCGGAACATTCTCTCGAATCCACTTAGCCAGCCACACCATGGTCAAGCTCTTACCAGAGCCCTGTGTATGCCAGATAATCCCGCCTTTGCGATCCGCCATATGCTGCTTAGCAGCCTGAACACCAAAATACTGGTTATGCCGACAGGTTTTCTTTGTGCCACTATCGTAAACAATGAAATCATGAATGATTTCTAAGAAGCGCTGTTTATTACAGATACGGCTAATCTGATGATCAAGGGGGTTACCGTACTCCTTCACAACAACCTCCTTCCATTCCAGATAGAATCTCTCGGGAGTTTCAATGGTGCCATAACGTAAACCCTGAGTATCGTTACCCGCCATGACCAGCTGCATCGTCGTGAAAAAGTTGCGGATAAAGTCTTTCTTCTGGTTATCCAGGTTCTGACGAATCCCCTCTCCAATAGAGACTGAAGATCGCTTAAGTTCAATCACACCTAAGGCGATTCCATTAACGTAGATAACAATATCGGGGCGCTTCTTGTTTTCGCCTTTAACTGAAACCTCTTCGGCAATAGCGAAATCATTTGCTTCTGGATTTCCCCAGTCAATAAGCCAGATAGTCTGGTTCTGCTCTCCTGCGCCTTCTTTGTCTTTAATGCCATAGCGCAACAGGCTATACACCGCTTTATTGGCATCATAGAGTTTTTTACCCTCTCCAAGAGCTGCGGCGGTATCAAGCTGACGTAATGCACGGCCAATAAGCACCTCACTGACATCACGCCCCTGCAACCATTTTCTCAGCAAGCCTTCTTCGACATTACGATTGTTATCTCGGTCTTGCCAATCGCCTAGGTAGTCATATTCCAGTTCTTTTTGAAAAAACTTAACCACGCGATTTTGAGTGACCCGCTCCTTTTGCCCAACATTACTCATCATTTAGTTCCTTTATGTCAGAGCATAAACTAACAAGCTTGCTAATAACTTCTTTAACTTCGCATTGTTCGTTTTGAGCAAAATGACCATGAATACCAGTATCTCTAACGCCACTTTCTACGCGAACAAACCCTTGCGTATCAAGCACTGCCATGAGTTTCTCATCATAATTGGAAGGAATCCCTCCTTTGAAGCGAATATTAAATCCAGCAGCCTGCTTTCTGACTTCTATGGAATAACGTTGACCACCAAATGTCCACCCACTGATGCTCGTATATGCAGTATCGTCACGAGACTTAACTGGCTCGTAACCAATAAAAGAGAAGGGTTCTAATAAAGCTTTTTTTGATTTCAACTCAAGCTCTAATACTTTTGTATAAAGCTCGCTGTGATAATGATTACGTCGCGATTCACTGAGCAAAATAACCTCTTGATTATTCCGTGTAATAAACCCTTGATTACAGTAATCAATTAACTCTTTGTGCTTTATTAGTGCTTGGCGCCAGCCACCTATTTTGGGACTGCTGAGCGCAGCTTCGCAAATCAATCCCAAAGAGCTTGCTATATTTTCAGAATCGAATGATATATCATCAATAACCGCCTTAATAAACGCTTGTTTTTGCTCTATAACTGAAGAGCCAATTCGCAATAACCGACGCCAACTATGATCTCGTGGAATATTATTTCTTGTATCTCTAGTGCTAAGCAAATTAAATTTATCACCGGATTTTTCTGTAAAATATATACCTTTGCTAAGCACTGCTCTTTCCCAAAGATAGTTGATGGTTGAGGAACTTGATCTTATTAAACTAAAGACTTCACCTGCTGAATAAGCATATTTTCTGAAATCACTAAGATACTGCTTGTCAAACTCGTCACCCCAATCACAGTGTTTATGTTCCCGGTAGAATGCCAAGATGCCAGAAAAGTTCAAGATAAAGCCGATTTGACCATCAAAAAATGGGTGTTTCTCTGTTTCAACTATTACATCATTCCACTCGTGCGACTTCAGCAATAGGTGTGCTTTTATTTTTTCTTCCAATACTTGAGCACCAGTGAATCCTGAAAACTCAAAATCACCTTTCAGCGTAGCTAATATCGACGTATCAAATTGGCTCAATTCATTAATCGCAAAAAGCGCTTTATAGAACTCATCAGATGTATTAATGATAGTGTTTTCAATCAAATTGTAGATAACACGCATCCAAGCACTTAAGTCCGTGTGGTCTTTGTTTTTTGCCAAGTATGTGTAAAAAGCATAGAAGCGTAATTTGTCATCGTAACTAGCAGCATTAGAAAGAACTTTCTTGAACGTTTTTTCTTCGGCGTAATAATATTGATCTACAAGGTAAGGTTTAATCTTGTTGTCTACCAGACCTTCACAATAAATAAAATCTAAAACTTCAATCAGGCGAACAATTAAATTTTTATTAAAGCAATTTAGTTCCTCATATTTCGATAACGTTAATGATCGTAAACTTCCAGAAAAACCAAAAATATCACTCTTAGCTCTAGCTAAGACTATGGGAGAATCTTGGTTATCCAAAAGATATTGATAAGCAATGATCAACCGGAAGAAGTTCATTATTTCATCATCAAACGTATTGTCACCTGAGAATACATTCCGATAAGGCCAAAACAAATCTGCCCAATCAGTATCTATTTTGTGAATAAAATAATCATAACCATTAACACTTCTTTCGCTAAAATCCAACTTATAATCAGGTAAAGGCTGCTTAATAGACTGAATGACTTTCTCAAACTTTGCTTTGAAGTTTTCAAAAACCGTTAACGGCTTTCCGCGAGCGTTCATCTTAATATACAACTCGTCTGACAAACCAAACGAGTGAAGGTTTAAGAATTGAAAGGTAATATACGGTTTAGTTGTATTAGTTAACTTTTCAAACAAGCCTTCCATTCGCCCAGCAAACATTTGCTGAATAGCGTCCAACATACAAAGACAAGCCTGAACTGTAGGATCTTGCTTCCAAGACAAGTAAAACCATTGACTATCTCTTATTTGCTCACTTATTTTAGTTTTACTCATTACGAAATCTTTAGCCGTCAGCGCATTAAAAAACTCGGTAGTACTCGGTCTTGTTTTATAAGTAAATCGAGAACGACCATCCGATGTAATGAACTGCTCTCTAAAATCGGCAAACCGGCCATTTTCTACTGCCAATAACCAATGAAGCAAAAACAAGGTCGTCAGACGTTGTTGGCCATCGAGCACCGAGAAAGTCTTATTCTCAGTATCTTCATAATTGCCATAAACAAAATCAAGATCGAGAGGTTGTCGTGACCCACTACCTTCTACTGTTAACGCATCAAACAGTGATCGCAAAAACAACGTTCTGACTTCACTTTCCTCTATTCTTCCTTGCGCATAGTCGCGCTGTAATATGGGAATCTCGATGTAGTCTACTTCGTCAAATAAACCATAAAAGGTTAAGCTTTTACCACTATTCATTAGTGCACTCCTTTGCCACAAAAAATGCCATAAATGCAATCAACCATGGCTAACTGATGATCTTGACTATCCTTTGCTTCCCAAAACAACATTTTGTCCACTTGCTTACTGTAGTATTTCAAAAAAGCATTTTTAGTGCATAAAGGAACAAAAGTCGCTTGCTTGTCGAGGGCAATAACTCTAGAACGTTTTATTGGGAATACGGCGTTTTGGTAGCTACGATTTGTTGAACTGTCCAAGAGAGTTAAATTACCAATAGAGTTATCGACATCTTCATCGCCACTTGGGTCATATAGCGCTATAACTCGCTCATAAACAGCTTCAAACTGGTCATTGTCAAATGACGCATTTTTTAATAATATGTTTGCATCCTCCCTGATTAATTGTGCAGTACTAGCATCTTTCACCGACCTTTCTTCGGCAGTAATGGTATTATCCTCAGAGATATAGTCAACCACATTGCTTAGCCAAGTTTTTTGCTTATCTTTAACGCTTGGCATATCAGTGGCTACAGAACGTATGTGCTCTATATCCCATAGGTCTATCTTGAATTTTTCGAATTGAAAACGAGAGTTCGTAATTGAGTTGGCTAGCAGGCTTGCGATATTGAACAATAGCAAAATTGCTCGCAGTCGTTTGGCGCCAGAGTCATAACTTAGCTGAGATAGCTCCGCTTCAACCATCTCTTTAGATAGTACCGAAAAATCATTATTAGGAAATGATTTTTCAAAAACACGCTCAATTAACGCTTGTCTAAATTCATATTTTGTTTGGCTAGAATCGCTTAAATCAAATATCTCCTCAATGGCTACTTTTTGCGATACCAAATACCCCACTAAATGGAATAGAGCACGATCATTAAACCACTCTTCCAATGTCATAAAACACTGCTTCACCTTGAGCCACTCTTGCACAACATCGGCATTTTTCTCGTTAAAAAGATGGTTAAACTGAAGAAATATTTTCAATTTTCCTGTGCCCAGAATGTTTTCACTACTTAAGCTTCTGGCGGCCAGATCAAGAACAAACTCTATACGATTAGTTCTCATAGAAATATTGCTTACAAAATACCAAAAAGCATCATCTTGTAAGCGTTTTTCTATCGCATCCCACTCCTGAGAAATATTGAGTTGTTGAAGGTGCCTAGAGGCTTTTCCATCACGGTCGAAGTTACTTGATTTTAAAAACAACGCCTTGACAAGTTCAGCATTAACCAGGGGGATTTTACCCATGTTTAGTCGAGTAAAAACAGCCGTAGCATCTTCGTTTTCATTAATCTCATACCAAATCACTTTTACATTTTTACCGGTGTCATCGTCATTGAGTAGTGTTTGTACAAATTTAATTTTATAAGTACCATCTTGTGCTTCAAACCACTGTTCAACTGCTTTTTTTGCTTCAACAATATGAAAAAAGTCTATATTTTCATCGCTACGGTCATCATCAATATGATTAAGAAACTCTGCGCTGGTCTCTCTGGTTTCATAACTTAATTGATAACGTGATTTATCTAGCAGTGTAAGGATATCTTTGAGATAAGTGAGAATGATAAAAATGGTGGTTAATCGCTGCTGCCCATCAACCAGTTCCCAAGCGCCACTGCGCTGTTTAACGACTATGGGCTGCAAACAATAGAAGGCGTCTTTGGAGCCTTCTTCTGCTTGCTGTTGAAATTCCTTAATGTCATTCAACAGTTCAGTCACTTGACGCTCTGTCCAACGATACCCACGCTGATACGCCGGAATATAAAACGACTCATTTAGAAGTGCGCTAATTGGCCTCAGCGAAAGTTCATTATCTGCCATACCTTATCCTTGATATATCTGCACCATATTAATTATTAACGGTCTTTCCGTGCCCCAGTCTTAACAGGCGACTAAATTTTAGTCCCTGGGTATAACCTTTTACGAGTTAATTCATCCATCACATATGGAGCAGAACTATTCTCATCATGCGAGTCTATTTTAACCGCTTTGATACGATGGAAAACCAAAGACTTATCTACGTAATATAGTTTTGGTACCTGCTTATCCAATGGGAAAGTATCGCTATGCTGGTCAACATCATCCTGATTTCCAATAACAGAAGACTCTGGGAACAAGGCTATATTTATGCCCTGGCCATCAGTTTGAACTGAGGTAAATTGAACACCATCAACCTCTTTGTGATACTTGACCCGAAGGTATTCAAAAAACACCTGTGTTGAGAGATAACCTAGCTCATCTTGTCGCCCCAGAGGTCTGGACAGTTTGTAGACCATTTCTTTAAAAAACTCAGTCGCGTGGGTATGCTTACGCCAATCAACAGACAAATAATCACCCACAACGAAGCTCACTGACGTCAACGAAGACAGGTTCAATAATTTCAGTGGTTTAATAGGCCGAAACTCTCCAGATATCGCAGTATCCCCTACAATAGTCCGTAGTTCGCAAAGACAGGTATTCCTATCCAGAGAGCAATACATGGCAGAAATTCCCGCCGGAGTCATTCTCTGATTACTAGCCAGTTTTTCGGGGACAGGCCCTAATTGTGCGGCTGGATCATTACTTACTTCTTCTATCTGATCTTTACCAGAAACAATTCTTGCTCTATATAACTGCGCATCACAATCAATAACCTCAACAACATCCGTATGAAGCTTGTCGCCTTGATCTAAGATTGACAGTAGCGAATCAAGGAAACTCTTAGCTTTTTCATTAAAAAAACGCCGACCATGATGAATATCTTTAACAAACTTCTCCCATTCATGGGCATAATCATTACATTCAAGGGTGCCATCATCAAAAACATAAAGTGCTTCATAGCCGTGCTCGTCAGTATGATACTTAACGGGTAGCCAGTTGACAAACTCCTCAGCCACATTCTCATCAACAATATCATCAGCGTCCTGAATAAAGTCAAAAAGCGTATAGACAGCCGGCTCATCCGAACCACACTCATAAATCATTGCTTGTTCAAAGTTTGAAAGATCATCAGTCGGTGTTAACGCTTCAAATAGCTGTTTTTCCATATATGAATAAAGCTGCTCTTTATCCACGCACTTCTTTGACGCCTTACAAAACTCACAAACATCGACTTTGCTATTCTGATTAATAAATAGTTTTAATGAGTCTAATTTAACGCAATCGGCACATATCATATTAAACGCGTTTTCCCTGTCAGCAATTCCTGCATCATGCCTTGTTTGATTTGTTGGGTTTTATTGAGGCGTTGCTGAAGAGCGTCGAGTTCCGTGTCCATGTCGGATAGAACATTGGCGATGGCGGTTTGCTCCTCCTTTGGAGGTACTAGGAGCAATACCTCCTTTAAACTATTTTTTGATAACCCATATACTTTCAAACCAGTTGCAAGTCGATCAAAATTGTTTTTAACAGCTTTTATCAAATGTAAATAGCCTCTAAAGCCGTCAACAAAATACCCTTTATCTCTTAACAAGAATGTATGTAACCCTGAGATCGCTTTTCTATCGCCTAGCCCTTGAATTTCAACGCTTTTACCTATGCCAGCATAATCCTCCGAGGCATCTGCCATAATGACATCACCGTCTTTTATTGGCACTGCTCCACCAACTTTTTCCTGTGAAATTTTAGGCAGACTAGATTTCGAAAAATCTAATTTAATATCCCACAGTGTATGAATATCACCATAGTGAATATATGAAAGCTCATCGTTTTCCGTTAGGTCACTTCTTGAATTGGACGCTGAAGGAAGAAATTTAAATGACTCTTCATAGCTAACAACCTCCCAATCCTCCGGTATCTCACCCAGTTCCGTATGCTTGTAGCCAGGGCGTGGGGCGGTTTGGCCATTGTAATTTATTGCGGAATCAGTATTTTGATCAGTCTGCGATGCTTGGGTCGCATCACTATTTTTCTTAGCAAAACCCGGCAAGCGTTTTTTACCCGTGAGTATTTGCTGCATGGCAGCGGTTTTGATAGCGCTTTTTTTAGCTATGAGGGATTCTAAGGCGACGATCAGGCTATCAACATCGGAGAGAGCCCTAACAATTTTTTCTAATTCGATTTTGGACGGAGGTAGCGCCAGCCGAAAATCATGTAAGATCCGAAGAGTCAACCCTGGCTTGCTCTGCCCAGATTGACTAGCCCATATCTGCATATTACCTGGCGAACCAGGAGACAGAAATCGGCAAATGTATTGCCCATATATAGTATCTTTCAAACGAACCAGCCCTACGTGCTGACTAATGTAAGCTTCGCCTAATTCATACTCAACGAGGGCTACATTACCTACACTATTGCCGGTAATAGTGATAAGTAAGTCACTATGCTTAACTTGTGTTCGACTACCTTCGCTCCCATTCGGTGGGCTCACAAACTGTCTATCTGTGAAATCGAGACGGCCACCTCGGACATTCTGACTTCGAACAAACAAGGCCCCGTTTCCTGAGTAGTATCTTGCCCAACCACGAGATCCGCTAGTAACAAATTTTGAATAATCACCGAGCGCCACAATATCCCAGTCTTCCGGTATTAGCCCGATTTTCGTCAGTTTGTAACCTTCTGATATGTTTTTCAGCTCCAAGCCTGTCATCGTACTCACCATGCCAGCCCCATTTTTTTCAGGTGCTCATCCACCTTGTCGCTTAGTTCAGCAACATTATCGATCAAAGCAGACATTGGGATGCAGTAGCGTTCTTCTAGAGTTTTAACACGATTGGCCAGCTGTTGGGTGATGCGCTCAATCTCAGCTACGATATTGGCTTGTAAAGTCGCTAACCATTTATCTTCGACGATGAGGGTTTTAATTTCTTCAATGGTCAATGCAGGGTATTGATCAAACACTCGTTGATCTAAGGCTTCTTGCGCGTCTTTAACGGTTTTTTTATTGGCCGCTTCTGTTCCAATAAGCTTTTTTACTTTTTTAAGTGCTGTCACTTCTTCTGCGTCTGTAGCTTGCTTTAAACGTACTGCCACGGTTGTTTTACTGACTTTACCCGCGTCTGATAATGCTTCGGCCAGTAAGCCATCTTCTACTGCATTTTCTTCTATGTATGCTTCTAATGCTTGTGTGCTGACATCGCAAGTCGCTTGTAATTCATCAAGGGCGACTTTTTCATCTTTAAAGAATTGATTCACAATCAATGCAGGAGGAATAAGCTCTGCTTTGTATTTGGCTTTTTTAATGATGATATCTGGAGTTTCCTTTAACTTGTCGCCTTTATTGACCACCAGTTCGCGTAAAACTTCGCCCGCTTGCCAACTATCCTGAGTGATGACATAAACATCGTCTTGCAAGGTGTCAGCCCAGTAATCCATGATAATTTGATAGATGTCGTATTTATCCAGCAAAGGTGCTTCGGTAAATGTACTTAACAGACTTTCAGAAATACGATGGATGATTTCTTTTGGGGCTTGACCAACATCTAAAACTTTTAGGTCTTCCTCTTCTTTCCAAGCATGAAATAAATCAATGGCGGTGTTAGCAAAGGTTTTAAATTCGTTATGGTTGAGGATGGTATTTTTCACCTCATTGGCGGCAATCTGTGCCTCGCTGTAACCTTCACGCGCGTCTTTAAATAAGGATGCTCGAATAGAGGGGAATACCTGCCAGTATTTATCCAGCGCTTCAATATCACGATTTGGGATACCGCTCGATAAATGAGCACTAAGATCGTGTAAGTCTTCCGGCTCTGAGGAATCGATATAACGCGGGATATTAAGGTTGTAGTCGTTATCGGCAATTTCTTTGAAGCTCACCATGCGGCTGTAACGATTTGATTCCTGTTGTTTGGTAAAGATATCAACGATTTTATGGATATCCTGGCTGCGTAGGCGGTTTTTATTGCCGTCTTTCATAAAGCCTTTACTGGCATCCACCATAAAAATACCCTCGCGGGTAGCAGCATGTTCTTTATCGATGACAATAATACAGGCGGGGATACTGGTACCGTAAAACAGGTTTGCTGGCAAGCCGATAATGCCCCTGATATAACCTTGTTTGATCAGGTTTTCACGAATGCGGGATTCGGCATTACCACGAAATAACACGCCGTGGGGTAAAATAACCGCGCCTTTTCCGGTGCTTTTCAGGGATTTCAGGATATGCAGCAAAAAGGCGAAATCGCCATTTTTGTCCGGCGGTGTGCCATATTCAAAGCGTTTAAACTCATCATCATTGATGTTGATGCCATTGCTCCAGCTCTTCACTGAGAATGGCGGGTTAGCTACGGCAAAATCAAAGGTCTTTAAGCCCTTCTCATCTTCACTCTTGAAGTGTGGGTCAGCCAGAGTATTACCCTGCCAGATTTTAGCCGTGACGTTGTCATGCAGAATCATGTTCATACGCGACAGTGCCGACGTGGCGTTATCCATCTCCTGCCCGAAGATGGTGAGCCCACGAGGCGCTTCATCAGAAGCTTTTAATAATAGCGAACCTGAACCACACGTCGGGTCATATACGGTAGCGTCTTGCGGGGTATCTTTAGCAATACCCACCACCTTGGATAAAATTCGAGAGACTTCGGCGGGGGTATAGAACTGGCCTTTGGATTTGCCGGAGTCAGTAGCGAAGTGACGCATCAGGTATTCATAGGCATCACCCAACAAATCATCGCCTTCGACACGATTATTGGCTAAGTCCAAACCCTGGAAGATACCCACTAGCTTGGTCAGGCGATCTACCATGTCCTTGCCTTTACCAAGCTTGTCTTCATCATTGAAGTCAGCAACATCGATAACACCTTTTAGGTCATTCTCTTCTGCCAGCTTACTGATAATCTTGTTGATCTTATCGCCGATTTCTTTATCGTTTTTCAGTGCGACCATATCATCGTAACCTGCCCCCTCGGGCACCATGATCAGGCCGTAATCATCACCGGCATACTTGTCGGAGACGTATTTCATGAATAATAAGGTCAGCACATAATCTTTGTACTGGGATGCGTCCATGCCACCACGCAACTCATCACAGCTCGCCCACAAGGTTGAGTAGAGTTCGGTTTTCTTAATTGCCATTCTTGCTGTTCCTAATTAGGTCTCTCTGTAATTGTTTATTTTTTACTTAATATGCTGATCAACAACGCCCCAAGGGCAGCACCTGCTACCAGGCCGCTCACATCGAGGCCTTGTTTCTTAGCCTGAGTGGTGTTGCCCCTGACTTGAGGTACCACTTCTACGCCATTGGCACGTAAATTCGAAACGGTGATATTTAAGCTATTTGAAAGATCCTCACCGCTAACACCTAGGGCTGTAGCGGCTTGATACATCTGGTCGATAGAAAAAGCTGATTTACCGCCCTCTAGTCGACTGTAACTTGCCTGGGATAATCCCATACGGGCAGCCATATCACCTTGCTCCATGCTTTGTAACTGTCGCTTATTGGAGAGAACAACCCCCAGCACGGCTGAATAAGTCGTTTGTGAAGTATTCATAGAGCACCTCGCGTAGACAGGTTTAACCACATATCGCTTTCACCCAACAAATAGAGTTGACCACGTATTCATTTACGTTTAATGTATATTTACCTTAAACGTAAATGAATACGAGTTATTTATATGAATACTAATATTAAACCCGGCTTTTTGCTATACCGCAGAAAGGGTTTCGTTGAACACGCAGGCGTTTACTTGGGCAGAAACCAGGTTCTCCACAACTCGCCCTCTGGCGATGTGGAAATTATTAGCTTTGTCGAGTATGCGGACGGTAAAGTAGTGAAAGTTATAGAGACCGGAGAGCATGATAATGCAGTGCTTGTGCAGCGCTTAACGGTAATCCTTCAGGACAGCGGCCAGTATCATGTATCCGCTAATAACTGTGAACATATTGCCAACCTGCTGATATATGGGCGTCGATCCAGCCCCCAGATCCAAGCAAGCGTAACAGGAATGATTGTTGGTGGATTAGCTGGTTTAAACATGGGACGCGGCAACCCGTTTCTAATGGTATTTATTGGTGGTTTAGTTGGCGGCGCATTGAGTAACGCATTGCGAAAATATGATGGGAAAACGCATGCTGTTGATGGGTATTTAGTGTAATGACTTTGGAGGAAATTACTTGTTAAATATTCGTCCATCGGTGTTCGCTCTATAGGGTTAACTGCCGTAAAAAAGTCAGATTAACCTTTTGAATGTAATCATGGTTAACTCAGTTGGCTCGTATTTGAAAAAACAGGGCGGGAGAGCAACGGACCAAATTATAGTTACATGAACAAGGGCTACAACTAAAAAAGTACTAATACTATTTCTGCCAACACCGATTATTGTCTCTCTATCCCAAGGCCATCCAAAAAGGTCCCCCCCGAAGGATTTACACTTCATATTTTGCTAAAATGCAATTTCTCCAAACTTTAAAGATCAATACGAAGATCAAAGATACAAAACCATGTAAATCTTATTTACAATACGAGCGGTAATTGTCATTTATGTATACGAATTTCATGAATAAGTTAGTTTCACTCAAGAACAACCGAATTTTTGAATTTTTAGTTATTTCAGTGATCATCATTTCGGCCCTTGAGATCGGTGCAAAAACCTATGAACTAGACCCCAAAATAGTATTGTTTACTAAATACCTGGATATATTCGTAACTGTATTTTTTCTTATTGAAATATCTATTAGGTTTCTTGCCGACGAAAACAAACGACACTTCTTTAAAAATGGATGGAATGTTTTTGATACTCTGGTGGTGGTTATTAGTTTAATTCCTATTCAGGACTCAGAAATGGCGTTATTAGCCCGATTAGTACGAATTTTTCGAGTATTACGTATGGTTTCTGTAATACCTGAACTTAGGGTTCTCATTAACTCGCTACTTAAAGCACTACCGCAACTAGGGTATGTTTTACTTCTAATGTTTATTATTTTTTACATCTATGCAGCGATAGGAAGTTTTTTGTTTGCTCCCATCAATACGGTCTTGTGGGGAAACATAGCTATCTCGATGTTAACCTTATTTAGGATAATGACCTTTGAAGACTGGACTGACATTCAATATGAAACGATGGAAGTTTATCCCTTTAGCTGGATTTTCTATTTGACCTTTATTTTTTTTACGGCATTCGCTTTTTTAAATATGGTGATAGGTATAGTTGTTTCTGTGATGGAACAAGAACATGAATTGGCAAAAATTGTGAAAAATGGGCCAGAACCAAGTTTAGCTGACTTACAAAATGAAATAAGAGAACTAAAAGCCATGATATTTCACTCTCAATCCCAATCAAATATGTCACACAATAAACCTGAAACGCTCCAAACCGAATAACATTTCTGGAACGCTTATGAATGCCCTTTTTATAGCTACTGATGTCTACTGCAACTGTAGACATCACCCAAATCAAGATTGGGCTTACTTGCAAACAACATAAGCGTACCTCTGAACAAAAAAAACTCTCAATATGGTGCGCCGAAAAGCTATTAAGCGACAATTAACTTGACCGACCTGCTTTGTTAGATTTCGATACACTTATATTCATCATCGATTACAATATAATTTGATTCTGAAGGGCTGTGGATAAAACCATCCTCTTCATCAATCCAATCGTAACCTTGGTAAACCTGAGCAGAGTCAGGGTCAAGAATAAGAAACCTATTGTTATCTTTGACTGTAACTACCCAATGAAACATATTTGGTTTATACCAATTGACACCTACGATACAGACACCTGAAATATCACTCCATGCTTGAGATTTCATCTCGGAAACATTCATTTTGTATTTTTCTAACAGTTGAGCCAACTGTTTGGTGGAGGAGCGATAAGTTCTAACTTTGAATGTGTTTGCAAAATCAGATTTCACTTTCTCATAGCTGTGCCCCGAAACCATGGCTACACATGCGATACCACAATCAGCCTTGAGTCTTTGCTTAACCAGTTTCAACTCTCCCACATTTCCTCCGTTATTCTAGCTATCTAATGTCAGCGGAAATAATTAACTTCAATAAGCATCATCTAAAAACCAAATCCAGGGCGACAAGTCGCCTTTTTGGGGGAGCATTTTTTCTCCAAAATATTGGACTAACACTACGGTTAATCAAGCAATTGACCCCCTTGTTAAAGACCGCATGCCTACTCCTATCTAGAGCCAGCTATTGAGGTGTGTGGCCACCTTTAAACCTGATCACAGATCACTCTACAATGCAATGAGGTGACTCCGCTGGATGCGACAAAACCGATTAAATTCAGGGTTTTGACTTCGCATTCAAATCATAACCCCCATAAACCTTTGTAATGATATCTTCAATTTTTTTAACATCTTTTTCTCCTTTTGCATGCAAAAAGATAATTTGTGCTACCGCTGTTATCGGATCAAGTGTTCCTCCAGACCCAAGGTTACAAGTAGAATGAAACACTGGCCACTTGTCTGCTTTTGTATGAGTATCACTGTCCTGATTTAGATAGCTATGAAAGTTTTCAGGAGGAGAACAAACAATTTCAGACAAAGCCGGTGTCCCGCCTCGACTTACATGGCTTTTGGAGTATGAATCCTGAACAAGATGCAATATCGACCCTAATGCAGAAAACATTATCTCATCTTTGTCTTCTATTACAGTGCATTGACCAGACCCAAACTTTCCTGTGCATTCGTTACTAAAAAATGACTTCACTGTCCAAGCTTCATAGTATTCTTGGTTACTCCCCCAAAGCTTTGGGTTTGTAATCCAATTCCATTTTGATATTTTACGTCTTTCACAGAAATTATCCTTTCTATTCCTAAACGATTCAACCTGAAATGAATCTACGATGTTTGGATAAATTTTATTATTCTCCCAGTATTCGCAATAATTTTCGTTATGGTCTTTTTCAGAAAGAGAGAATTGATATGCGAATTTACTCCAGGACAATATTTTATTGAACGTTACCTTCGCTTCAATCCCATCATTGATAGCCATAGAGTGCAAATACTGAAATCTTCCAAAATGGCTGGCGCACAAAAGCCCGTTAGCGGCAAGATTAATTTCACCATCCTCTGAATTTTCGATTATTGATTCACAATATTTTTTCATTGTAGCGGCGAACTTCGGAGAGCTTTTTTTTGTATCGTATACCTGTCGAGTTGGATCATCTGACCACCTAACATGCTTAACGAGACTTTTATATCTTTCTAGTTCTTTTGGATAATTATAGGACTTATTGTATAGTGACATCTGATCAAGATTTATTGTGCGTTTTTCACAATATTCTGGAGCTACATCCAATGAAGTTAACCCCGCATTTTTATCAGCTATACACTGAAGGGCTAGCACTGTAAACTTTTCGTGATTTCGCTCCCATTCAAACGAAACTAATTTATCGATTTCTAAGGATGGACTGTTTATATCTTTCATCGCTTGCCTCCCCATTTCGTAGGAATAGCTTTGTGAAGATATAAAGATCGATATTAGCGATATAAATATTCGTAATTTCATGCATTTCATCTTACTAATATTCGATTTTTTAAATTTTTGCATCTCATTTTCCCTTATGTAAAAGATGTCTAGTTTAGGCTTCCTATTTTTAGTTTCTGACTTTAATTTTTCTTTACAATTTCGGGCGGGGTGGGGGAGTTCCTTTTCTTTCACTGATTATCGAACATATCAATATTTTGCTCACAACGAAACAGTGATCATAGCATAAAAGCACTTATTCTTTACTCACTCTCGAACCGTCAAAGAAGTCAGTGATACTGCCGGCAGAAAAAACTCTCAAAAATAATAGTTTTCCTCATCTATAATTATATTTACTGTATGATTTTCTTCACCTACGATCGCCTAACCTAAAAAACCCCAAGGGACAATACCAGAGTCAAAACCATTCGACTCATATAAAAGCATCATTTTTTGATTACCAGTATATTCAGCTGTGATTTTATACCCCCCCCCCTGCTAATTTTTTGAGAATTTGGGCCCCTACGGCCCCTATCCCTTCAATCCGTTGTCGAAACTACGCCACCGAAGAATCACTACACCTCATAAAAATTACTATTTACACTCCAAAACCCCTTCCTTCGTATAATAAAAGTCTTTGCTTTCTTTCTTAACTCTAGAAAATGACTCTACTATCATTTTAAACTGAGGGTCAGGATCAGACATACTGACACACTTTGCTGTCCATTGACCGGCCACTGTTTCTTGTGATGCAGGAACGCCCTTCGCTATTGCATTTTTTTTATAGACGCTGCGGACTTTGTGTGATGTGTTAATAATCATGTAGCCAGTATTACCAAGAGTACCAGGACCACAAACTGGAACCCCCACTTTTTTTGAATTAAACCCCGCTTTTGGATACCGGCCTTCCCAATCGCCTTTGACCCACATATAACCAGGTTCAGTCTTCTCACCGGAGCAACTAAACTGGTGGTAATGTTCTCTTAACTTTAAGAGCCGACCTTCAGCCTGTTCAATGCTTGCATTACGAATTTTGGCATTTTTATAACTGCAGTGTGCATTCTGATATTTTATTTCTAGTCGTTTCTGAATATCTGAACAGCTCACCAGATCAAACATCGAATTATTGAGTACTTTATTAGAATTTAGATAATCAACCCACATATCGTGTTCATCATTTTCAGAACTAAAAAAACCAAATACAAAACTAAAAAAACCAAATTTCGCACTTATTCTTTCACATTCAGCATTAAGTTTGGTGTACTTTTCATAGCTAACCGGAAAATCCTTCACTGATGCTTTTTCAACTGTTTTTCCCAAACTAAAGTCGACTCGAAATACTTTTTCTAAAGAAACAGCTATATTCGTCTTGCTCTTGGATTCCCCCATTAAGAGCTTTCCACAATCCAAGCTATACACATTCTGTGAAAATCCAATTATTGACAATATAATTGCAATAATTTTTATTAGCATTTTCATAATTCAATCCATTTATAATTTGTATTTTTAGTAATAGAAATGCACCGTATAAAACTCCAGAGGCCGCGAATACCCCGCTAACCTTCCCGTTTCCCACGCTTCTCATCGCGAAAGATATGGTTAAAATTTCCGACCATTACTCCAATATTCTTCTGTCCAAAAAATTTCGTTCCAAAACGGAAAAGTCCCAAAATCACCATGTACCTTTGGTGAGTAATCGTCCATCCCGAACTGTGTCAGATGTACCTGCGAGCGTATATCTGCAGGAAAAGTCTCAACTGCCGCCCTTACTATATTGAACCAAGTTCCAGCAGTTCGATCCTGAAACGAATTCACATCCCCCAGCGTGTCATCAATCCACATCAGCAACGAACCTCGGGGCAAGAAATCAAGATAATTCCGCTCAGTCATTTCTCTGTATGGATTCAGCGTCAAATTAAAGAATTGTGCCTTTGGGTTGTTTTTTAGGTACGGAGATACCACACCTCGAATATCCTTGATCCGGCACGCCCCAGCCATATAGACTATTCTTTCAAAATTCAAGTTTGGGTAGTTCGCAATAATATTGTTAGCTACAATAGTTCCCATACTGTGCCCAATAATAGTAATCTTTTCTTCAGCATGGACGTGTTCACTAGAAATAGGTATTGATTCTTCGTTTGAAATCGATTGCTTCTCCATTTTCATTTTGGCTTCTTTAACCTCTTTATCTCTTTTCAGATTATCAAACAGTACGGTTACTGCTGTTTCAGATTTTCCTGTGAGTTCCTCTCCAGAGTCTCTAAGCAAGACCAAATCCGTTCTACGCAGCATAGACTCCCATGCACCGGTGCCCAAGCCATCAATAATTGGAGCTGTAACTAGTTTAATGGGATTAGGTACCGACCACATATCAGCAATACCTAAATCGTTGTCATCGGGGTGATTGTGTATATTAAACCCGTATCCCTCTAGACTCGGTACAACAACATTTCCTTCAGCATCAATTCGACCGTAAAGCGTCCATCGAACGTCTTTTTCTTCATCACTTTCTTTCCACATCGCAACGGCGCTATTATTATCGAGCATGTTAAACCAAGATGCAGGAATACGCGCTATCGATCGCGAAAAGTCCTCTACTATAACGGTCGGAACCGTTAGCAGCGTTTTATACCAACTTAACAGCTCACCTCTTCTCAAAAACATCAGGTAGTCCCAGTAGTTGGTGGGACCTGAGGAATCCCAGGAAATAAACAGTGGGTACTTTTTCGCCTTGAGCATTAATTCAGCTTTTTCTTTAACTCGATCCGTTGCGCTAGCAAATGTATTGAGTCCACCATGTATAAAGACAGTTAACTCATAGCCGTCAGCCTCCATTAAGCGATAGTTTTCAAGAATGCGATCAACGTAGGATTTCTCCGTGATATCCTTGGTGCCATTCTCAACAGGTAACTTCGTATAAGGATCAATAAGCTTGCCGTATTCATCGATATATAATTGATATAGACGTGTATCTATTTCATTGCTGGTTTTATCGTAAGGTAAGCTGGAGCACCCACCTACGATTAGCAGGGCAATTATTAGTAGTAGTTTTGGTACGGTCGGCTTCATGCTAACCTCCTGAGATTTGGTTATTGTTATTACTCTACTTTAATACAGAGCATACTGAAATCTGACACACTTTCTAGTGCATGTAAATCCACTCACAACGTATTTACACTGCGACGAATAGTCCATATTGATATTTTTATAATGCTGGCCTAATATTTTTTGAAAGTCGGTTGTCTTTTGGATTCTGTCACATCTACTTTGGGTTGTTTTTTGAACTGTGGCATTAGTGCATCAAAATACATTGCCGGGTTTTACCACATACTCGATCGCTTGGTGGTTTCTTCTTTTTACAGAAGACCATTTACTACTTCGGTGTGTGATGACCCTCAAAAGTCGATCGCAAATCACTCGATTTAGTAGAATTTTGAAATTTCATTCCAACATGCTATGAGGCGGCATCACTGAATGCGACAGAACCAAATTTGGAGCACCGAATGAAGCTGATTTATATTGTGTTTCCAATTGAAAGCCCTAAAACACCGTTAACATACAATCAGCCGCAACTGCCTAATAAACAGGATGTATTGTGAATATGAAGAAAATATTAGATTACAATGAGTTTGTTAAAGAAGGCAGCCATCAAGACCGAGGTGGCTTGCCCACCGGGAAAACAGAGCTGTTTTTTTATTCATCAAAGAAGGAGTTTGCCCTTTTTGCAATCTTAAAATGAAAACTGTTCATAAGGATGAATCACACAGCCATCCAGATTGGCTGGAAGGAGGATACTATGAGGTTAATGAGTACGTAAAAAACTGCTCTAGTTGTGGCTGGTGGAAACTGCGTTGTAACAAAGTGACCACTGGCAGTATTGATGCGAGATCCGTGGAAATCACTAATGCAATTCTAAGAAGGTATGATTTGTCCAGTAAGAATATTCCAATAATAACTCTTCAGAACTACCTAAGAAATAACTTCGAGGATGTTATTCACATTCATCACA
The DNA here is from genome assembly GCA_002162955.1 of Gammaproteobacteria bacterium 45_16_T64. Taxonomy (GTDB): domain Bacteria; phylum Pseudomonadota; class Gammaproteobacteria; order Pseudomonadales; family Ketobacteraceae; genus 42-54-T18. Next base: position 99,270 of record MABD01000008.1, on the reverse strand, counting down.
ATAGAATGGAAAAACTTGTACAGTCAGTTTTTCGAGAACACTTTTCATGCGATGTAGAACATATAGGAAAATCACATGACGGCGGAATCGATCTTATTTTGATAAACTCTGACAATCCAACAATTGTTCAAGTAAAGAGAAGAAAAAAGCTTTTGTATACCGAAGGTATAGCTGGCATACGTGAGTTTATCGGTGCTGCGAAGATAAATGGAAATAGGAATTGTATCTACGTGTCAACTTGCAGTAAATTTTCCAATGCAGCAATAGAGGGCGCAAAAGAAGTCGTTAAGAACGACGAACTAGAAAGTTATGAGCTTTATGACTTTGATAGGTTTTGTTCAGCACTCAAATTAACGACTGTTAAGGAAAAAAAACCTTGGAAATATTGTTTACGGAATGGATGGTAACGATAATACTTTATTATCAATCTACAAATAGGATGAAAATAATCTGTCAGTAAAATTTTTTGGGTACCTAACATGGAGAGGTCGTACTTTTAAGCCCCGATTAGTATCAGGTTACTTGAATCCAACTGGCTAACGAATCATGTCAAACCTGGTTTTTATTGAACTGCTCCCCCTTAGAAACAATATATGAATGGTGCTCGATTAGCTCAATATTTTCCGTTTCATTCACGTGTACGCGCAACCGAAACAAGGCTGCATGTCTACGAAATAAAGCGACAAAAGGGGGTTCCTCGCGTATCACACTCCATATCAGATTTTTAAACTTCAGCCAAAAATGCTAGACTGGCCTAGAAAAGGCTATTAACTGCCAATATTCCAGACGGCTATCGAACCATTAATTAGAATCACAGATGGATTTCGGCCGATAGTGGGTTTTGTCAACGTTGACTCTTTTTGGTATATAGCTTAGATTTAGGATTAACCTACAGTTATAGCATACTTCACTTGATCGCATGACTTTGTCAACAAATTTATGTCTTATAAAGCAACCGTCATGTATGAAACCATGGAGGTCTATAGCCTAAGCTGGCTGTACTTCTTAAGTTTTATTTTCCTCACAACCTTTGCATTTTTAAACATGGTCATTGGGATTATTGTCAACGTGATGGAAGAAGAGCACGAAAGAGAAAGAGAGGCACGAGATGTACGAGAAGGCAAGGTAACACTGGAGGACCTTCATCAAGAAATTGCAGAGCTTAAGAGGCTTATTCAGGGGCAATCTAAGACGTGATGTGAGATGGGCCTTAGATATTCCATAAAGCAGGGCCCCTCTAGGGCCCCTATAACACCTATTTTTATTACAGATTGTAACATTGTCAATTTCTACACTAATCTAAAGGCCCTATGATTCGCCGGGTCTCGTTTATGCTCAATGGTTGCATTACTTTGTATTTGTATTCTGACCAATCAAACCGCTGCCACACTTTTTGATCTGGCGAAGTCTTGCCTATGAATTCCACTGTAATTTTTGTTGGGCCTATCAGGTTTTCTTCTACTATTGTGATTTTCATATCAGAATTCAGGATAACCTCACCCTTGGCGGGCGTTTGCTCTGGAGTAGTAAAAAAGCCAAGAGCAAACAATCCGCTATACGCAGCACCAACCACTGGCTCATCACCACTGAGTGAATCTATATTAGCCTTGTGATGAATAGGCATCCCTGCGGGCGTAGATATTATGAAAAGCCTCTCCGACTCTCTTGTAATGTCGACAGTATTTAATCCCGGAGTCAAAACATTCAGTCTTGCCGGTAGTTTAAACCCTCTAAAAGCCCACTCGAAAGGCAAGTAATAAAACATTGCGCTAGAGTCATTAACAATTACCAGCTCATATTCTTTGGTTTCAACACCATCTGGAACGCTTTCATATTGTTTTGATTGCTGGCTAAAGCCACTCACATTAGATGTCAAAAACACCGCAAGTAAAGCTGGCAATACAAGGTGCCACAAGATAGTTAACCTAAACCCCCAGCGGCTTAAAAAAGATGACCTATTTCCATACAGCGTAACCAACCAAAGAGCCAGCAGGTAGAAAAACCCAATGGAGCTAAAAGTAACCGTCCTGCTCTCCCCGCTAATCAACGCCGTCCCAGGAATAGCCGCGACAATTGATCCAACAAACATAAACCGTGCAGTACGACTTTCTTTTAACGTAGGCCAGATAAAAAACACACAACCTAGTGAAACCACCCACCCAACAACAGAAACGATCAAGCGTTTCTCGGGGTGTATCATAACAACAAGGCTATCAATACCAGTGATTAAGCTGATACAAACCAGCGGAAACACTTCCAAAAAATTAACCAAAAATGCAACCGGGGAGCGACCCGGATCTACATATTGCCCAATGTCGTTAGATCCAAAACCAGCGCTACTGTACAAAATTCGCCACAGCACTATCAACACAACAAAAGGAATCAGGGGCGGAATTTTCTTAATAATTGAATCGTGCTTCTCTACGCACAGGGTATATGCCCCCATATAGGCGATCGCTGAAATCGCGGCTTCTGCTGTTAGAATCGCTGCGCCCAATAAGAACAGTGATAAAAGTAAATCATAGGTTTTTCCATGACAGCGCCATCGAATATAAGCAGAAATACTAAAAATCCCTATGGCACACGCCATATAGGAGTTTCTGGCAATAACCCAATTGAAGCTCTTGGTAAGGCTGAAATCTACCACCAAAAGCAAGACAACAAACACTGCAACAGCGTGCTTCGTGCTTATTTTCGTATAAAGAAAATAAGCGGCAATACCGAGAAGTAAAAAGTAGAGAAGGCTATGCAATCGGTGAAACTGAAGCGTTTTCCCAAAAACTGTATAATCAACCCAGTGCGACAGTGCCGCTACAGGACGAAAAGGAACCATAGAAGCATTATTGCTTGACCACCAAGGCAGGTTCCCATAATTCCGATACGCTTCGTTTGTTCCAGCAACGGGATTAAAAAAATGAAAGCTTTCTAATAACTTATCTTCCAATGCCTTGCCAGGATCTGCTTTGCTAAAACCAAGCGATGCTAGGTCACTAGACCCTTCTAACATTGCCCATTGCATATAATCGTCGGCAATGAAACTACCAAAGTTTGTAGGGAGGTGTGTTAGCACGATAACAATCAATATTAGTAGTATTGATTGTTTCGGGGACATAATGATGGATTCTATTTTTTGATTAATGCTCATCTTTTTACTTCATTGTTATAATAAGACCGAATGTATAAATAGGTCTAACTTACAAAATTAACATCTGAGCATCCGCATGCTCTCTTACGTCACTCTATCCCTTGCAGCCGAATCCAGGCTTTCATAAAAACACAGGGAATTTGCAGGGGGAGACAGGGCATCGTTCACAGCGTGAATTAAGCGAACAGGTACAGACCCCATCGAGGTATAACTAAATTCAATTGGTGCTGACATACTACTACGCCCCTTTATTTTTATTATTTATCTGAAGCTACTACTGTCAACCTCCCATGGAACAGCGCGTCGCATTCTCTCATAGCCAATGGCTAAATACCAATAAACTGCCCCCTCAAAGCGCTACAAATGATTAATCGAAACTTAAGCAAATACCGTCATCACTTGGCGCCCCAAAGCAACAGGTTTTCCATCAGGAGCCCATATTTCATACTCCTGATGCCCATACCCGTGAGACATATGAGCAAGCTCGGTTTTTATATACCACCAATCATCTACCTGGGCCTCCCAAATATCATCAACAAACTCCAAAGACCAGGTTAGCGAACTGCCTGGTGCAAAATTTGAGAGCATTGAAATACCGATCGGAGGCGGGATATCCGCTAAGGCGATTAGGTGCAAAATTGATGCCGCCCCAGGCTCTGTAAACCGAGTCCAGATTCCATGCTCTGTATCCTTACAGGCAGAAAATGGACGCGCCCCTTTCGCCCACCGCATATCAAAATTCTTGGTGAAACCAGGTGTCTTCCCCTCAACATAAACAAATGGAGAAAGCTCTTCCGGCGGGCTCACCTTAGGCCGCTGAGGAGCAGAAACCGATAACACAGACTCGCGCGCAGCCCCAAAACTTGCCAACACCGAACAACAAACCCCTCCTTCCTGAATTACCTCGGCCTGCATGGATGTGACATTGCGCCCCTCTCGTAAGGTTTTTACTTTTATGTCAATGGGCTCTATACCTACTGGTGCAACAAACAGCACCTGGATCGCTCTGAGTGGCTTATTATCGCCCAGAGTCTTCCGCAAAGCCTCTACGGCCACTGCTGCAACCAAACCGCCAAACGTAGCCCTCCCCTGCATCCACGTTGCTGGAATCTGGGCCTTAAATTCCCCTCCCTCCCCTTTAACTCCCGCGATTATGTCGTTAAAAGTACTACCGCTCATATTTGACTCCTGTTACTTCAGAATAAAGTAGCGTTGATTCATCTAGAATAGGACCAACTCTGCGCTGAAACAATGGCTTGAACTGCCCTAATCAGGGACGAAATCCGTCAAAATATGCACACTCAATGCTTTTAGCTATCGATGACGACAAATATCAACGTCCACCAAATTACGTCGAAGCGCATAAGCAAGCACCGTAAATATTCCGAATGGCCGAGCAAAATACAGAAACCAATCACCTGCAAGCTCACCATAGTTACCCATTTTTCGGTTTACACGCCTCAATTCGTCGTGAGCAAGCCCATGCATTCTTGGGCAATCGACAACTAGGTCATGTGCATCTGTTAGCTTTTGATAAGCAACACCTAACATCCCCCGCCTTTCTGCCGCACTTGCCTCTACCGTCAACGCCTGCGCTCGGTCTCTTCTCCACTCGAAGGGCTGATTGAAATCTTGCTGCGTTGCCATGGTGTGTTCCTTTATATTTTCCAATACCTGTAAGCACGATACCTACAGACACTATACCGATAACCACTATATACGAGCCCAGAAGAGCCTTTAATACCTCTAATAACAACAGTCCATTCCAACCAAGCAACTTATAATTTAATCAGGATATATCAGAGATACCGCACGCAATTCTGACACTGCGGTCTTTAGTTCGATTGACAACTTAATCAATGTCCATATCCTATAAGCAACAATAAGTTCTAACGGCAAGGCTACCGACCTAGGATCAACGCCGCTGGATATAACACAAGGAAAGGATTTCTCGGCACTTTACATTTGGTACACCTTTTATGTACATGGTCACCATATCTCAGTTAAATATCACTAATCCCACCTCAGTTTTCATCAAACAGACCATCTGCACCATAGGTGATGGAGAAGACAACGCAGTAAAACTAAAGAGCCGGAAAGTTGCTAAGGTACACGCGCAATTAGAATTTCGTGATAATGGAATACACATATCAAACCGCGCAAAGTTCAAACCTCTGTTTGTTAATGAGAGTAAAGTCGAACACTTCGGGCCAATCACAATCAATGACACCATCAGTATCGGCGAGTTTAACTTGAGTATTACCCTCACCGATATAGACCCGAATAAGTCACCCTATGCGGCCCCCACCATGAGTAGCGCCGAAGCCAGAAAAAAAGCGTATTTGAAATGGCAACAACATGTTCATAAGGTGATATCTCCTTTACTGAAAACCCATGCGATCACAATAAAGCATGAGGTGACTGGCACCAATAACGCCAACACGATTGAAACGAACAACAAGGTAGCGTCGCTGGTACAATCCACCATTCAGAATATCACGGATCTCCCATCGAATATCGACCCTTCCAAACTTGGACAGCGGGTCCATGGGGAAATAACAAGCTTCGGAGCACTAAGCCCACTGCTGAATGACTCGAGCATAACAGAGATAATGATCAACTCTCACTGCGAAATATTCTACGAAAAAAATGGAAAAACGCTTCTATACAGTGGGTCTTTTACCTCTTCTGAAGTATTGACCGATATTATTCAACGTTTAGTCGCAACAACAGGTCGTCACATTAACAAACAATCACCGATGGTAGACGCGCGGTTACCCGACGGATCCCGAATCAACGCGGTTATCCAACCGCTTGCGGTTAAAGGGCCATCCCTCACCATTCGAAAAATGGTAAACGAAAGACTGACTGCTCAACATCTCATAAACTTTGAGACACTGAGCCCAGCGATGATAAAATTTCTTGAAGTTGCCGTTACGCATAAATGCAACATTATTATCGCAGGCAGCACCAGCTCGGGAAAATCCACTCTTCTAAACGTGCTCTCCAGTTTCATTCCTAACAAAGAACGCGTCATTGTAATTGAAGATGCTGCAGAATTAGAGTTATCACAACCCAACTTAGTCTCTCTTGAAGCTCGCCAACCCGACATTGATGGAACAAACGCCATTGAAATTAGGGACCTTGTTAAGAATTCACTGCGAATGAACCCTGATAGAATTGTGGTAGGTGAATGTAGAGGAGGCGAAGCCATCGACATGCTTCAAGCAATGAATACCGGGCATAACGGGTCGCTTACAACAATACATGCCAACAGCCCACGGGATTGCATTAGTCGACTGGAAGTCTTATCTCTGATGTCGGGGGTTGAAATCCCAATAGTTGCAATCAGGACTCAAATTGCCTCATCGATAGACATCATCATTCAACAAACCCGCTTCCCATGCGGTAGCCGCCGAATAACCAGCATTTCTGAAGTATCAGGCATGGAGTCCGGCAATGTACAACTTGGAGAGATATTCACTTTCCAACAAAACGGCGTGGATGATAACGGAAAAACCATCGGCAACTTTTCATCCACCGGCTTTATTCCGGCATTTTACGAACGGCTCCGAGAGCATGGAATTTCCACAGATCTCTCCGTTTTTCAGTAAGTTAGCATTGAATGTCAGCTGAGTTAGCGGGCACCCTCCTGAATTGGTCTATTCTTTACTGAGTAACACACTCTTTAAAGAACAGGACCATGCCAGGCTACCTATCCTCAACACATAATATCGCCTGCCTAATCGTCGGCTTACTGCTGATTGTTCCAACATCATCATATGCTTGGAGCCTACGCGTGGTTGACGCGAAAGGCACAACTGTACCTGCTGCAATCGTGCACATCAGCGGCCCGAAAGTACTCACAACAGACTCCCTACCCATGGCGGTGATGGACCAAGTAGATAGAGAATATACTCCTCACCTACTGCCAATATATACAGGACAACAAGTTTCGTTCCCCAACAGTGACAACGTTAGACACCACATATATTCCTTTTCAAAAACAAAGCCTTTCGAAATTAAACTCTACGCCAACACCCTACCCCCCCCCCTTACATTTAGCTCCCCAGGAGAAGTCATTTTAGGCTGCAACATTCACGACTCTATGCTGGGATACATTATTGTTTACGACGGAGGCAAATTTAAGCAAGCAAATAGCAAAGGCTCTGTAAGTTTCGATGAGCCTCAAGAGCAAATATCCACTCTCACCATTTGGCACCCAGACCTTAAGAACCGCAGCCTAACCAATCTTCGCCCCAAACTATCCGGCAGCAGCGTGAGCACCATCGCAATTGACCTTAACCCCCCTCCGGTCAAGATCAGCAAGAAAAAATCAGGAAGATTTTATAAATGAAGCTAACACTAAAAAGTCAGATATTAATACCATTCTTGGTTCTTATCTTCACAACGTCCGTTGCCATTATCGGTAGCGTATTTTTCGCTACGAAAAACAATATCAATTTACAACTCAAAGAAAGTCTATATACAGGAAAAAACGTTTTCGAGCGCCTTATGGCGATCAGGGGGGATCAACTAATAGATTCCTCAGAGGTCATGGTGAGTGATTTTGGGTTTAAAGCCGCTATTGCTTCGTCTGATAAAAACACCATCCTTTCTGCATTAGATAATTACCAACAAAGAACAGATGTAGACCTTATGATGATCCATAATATCGATGGATCACTATTGGCAAACACGTTGAACAACGATCCGCAGGATTCATCATTATCGCAAAAGGACATCAAAACGATAAAAAAGGAAGGCGGCTTACTCACAACAATGGTCATTAACAGTACCGCTTATCAAGTCGCCATATTGCCCGTGAAAGCTCCCACAACAATCGCGTGGGCAACGATTGGCGTTGCCATTAATACCGCGTTCGCTGAGGAATTAAAAAAACTGACAAATTTGGACGTCTCCTTTATTGGCAGCAATAACAAAGGTGAACTTTTTACAATATCAACATTACCAGAAATAATGTCGGCCGATGCAAGCGATAATGGCAACGACCTCACTGAGATACGCCACTTCTATTCGGATAACAAGGAAGAATTCATTTCGCTTTCGATAGTTATACACAAGCTTAACGATTACCAAATAAATGCACATATTTTCACGTCACTTACAAAAGCCTACGCTCAGTACACGCCATTGCAATGGCAAATACTCGGCATATCCATATTGGCTTTGCTGACATCAGCGCTCGGAGCACTGTCAATATCCAAAAATGTAACCAAACCCATAGCCTTTTTCGTGAAGATTGCCAAGCAAATTAGCGACGGTGACTATACCGACGACAAAGCCCACAAACAACGAAATACAACGGAAATAATCACCTTAGAGAATAGCTTTAAGAAAATGCAGAAAGGCATTGCGGATAGGGAATCAAAGATACTCCACCAAGCCTATCACGACACACTCACTGGTCTGCCTAACCGAACACAAATAAAGGAATACATCACATCGCTTATTGAAGATAGCAGCACAACGGAATTTACCGTCATCAGCATAAACATTGCTGGGTTCTCTCAAATTAACGACGCATTCGGTTTTGATGTCGGTGACGACTTCCTTAAGACTTTTTCAAAGAGGCTGGAAAAACTCACATCAACCCCCGGCCTGTCGGCCCGCCTTAGCGCCGATAATTTCATTACCATTTTACCTACAACCTGTACCGACTCCGTACCAAAATCAGCACACACCATTCAAGCGGCCCTCGAAAAAAATATTAATTTGTCCAATATAGACATCGCCGTCTCGGTCCGGCTCGGCGCAGCAAGCTATCCCGAACAAGGTGATACCGCCGAACAACTACTAAGACGCTCAGGTATCGCACTTAATGTGGCCGAAACGTATAATCGCAGCCTATCTTTCTATGAAACAGGGGAAGACCAACAGTACATGAAGCGCATACGCCTAATATCGGATTTAGGCGATGCTATTAAGAACAACGATTTAGTCATGTTTTACCAACCTAAGATCGATCTACATTCCCAATCCATTTCTCAAGTCGAAGCACTCATTCGATGGATACACAAAGATCTTGGTTTCATTCCCCCTGATGACTTCATTGGGCTCGCAGAAAGCTCCGGGATGATGCCTGACCTAACACGCTGGGTGCTTTCATCCGTTGCTGCACAGGCAAGCGAATGGAGGAAACAAAACGTCAACGCTGTAGTCGCGGTCAACCTATCAGCACACGATTTGGCACACGACGGTCTCCCCTCTTTTATCACCGAACTATTGAGGGAACACTCACTGAATGCCAGCGATATAATGTTAGAAATAACCGAAAGTGCCGTCATGGATAACCCAGAGCACGCGATAGAGGTTCTCGAGAGCTTTAAGGCCCTGGGCATTGATTTATCCATTGATGATTTTGGCACAGGCTATTCATCCCTCAGCCAACTCAAAAGCATGCCAGTAGACGAACTAAAGATAGATAAGTCTTTTATCCTGAATTTACCTAGCAACAAGGATGACCAGATCATCGTCCAATCCACTATTCAGCTTGGCCATAATATCGGCCTAAGAATTGTGGCAGAGGGTGTTGAAACAATCGAGGCCTGGCATCTATTAGAGCAATGGGGCTGTGACAAGCTTCAGGGCTATTTCATTAGCAAACCCATGCCCGCTGAAGATTTTGCACAATGGTACGCACAATACGACCCCGCTGAGCACTGTATTACTCCTGCGAACAAAAATGTTGAAAGTTTACTTGGCAATAGTTAAGCGTCACTATGACTGCTCGCAAGCCTTGAACGTTAATCATTGTTTTATCTAGAAATATTGCCGAACCACGATACCTAGACTAGCGTTATAGAAAGGACATTTGAAATAACGGTGGCAGAAAAGAGTACATTCCGATGAAATGGCTTAACAATTTATCCATTAGCAAAAAGCTCTGGCTATCGACGGGGTCATTTTTCATTTTTCTTGGGGTCATACTATCAACCAGTCTATGGGTTTCATCTCAGCTCGCCAACGACCTAGATATCCTAGCCAACAAATATTTTGTCGCCAACCAAGGCTTACTTAAAGCCGACTCACACCTATATCGAGCCATATCCGCTGAACGCACCCTACTCTTTGTAAAAGTGGGGTCTCCGCGATTCAATAATTTGAAAACCTTTCATCAACAAAATATAGAAACCGCCATCGACACTCTCAAAGATGTCGATACGCTGCTAGCGACCACAGAATTAACCGACAAATTACAACATTATTCTGATCTTATGCAGTCATGGAACAAGATATCAAATGACATAATTGTATTGCGAGAAGGTAATTCCAAAGAATCAAGGCGAGAAGCCGTCAGCTTGAGCCTAAATGAAGCCACAAAAGCATTCGCCAGCATGCACGACATACTCGATGAAAACACAAACATACTCAACAGCACTATTAACACCTTGGTAAAGGAAGCCAACTCCCACCGAAAAAATAGCGCCTCGTTATTAATCGGCGTCTCGCTCATCGTGCTTTTGATGGGTTCCTTACTCACCTTACTTTTAATTAAAGGCATTGCACATCCTATTTCTCAACTCACATTCCGACTACAGCAAATAGCAGGCGGAGATGGCGACCTCACTCAGCGCCTCAAGAGTGATCGTAAAGATGAAATTGGCGAGGTCGCACTAGCCTTCAATGCGTTTGCCGAAAAGCAGGCAAACCTAATTATACAAATCAAAGTCGCGATGAATGAATTCTTGGAAAAAATGCAGCAAATGGAACGCTACATGGGAAGTTTACGTGACTCAACCCAGAACCAACAAAAAGAAAACAATCTTGTTGCTGACTCGATGGAGCAGATGTCGTCTGCCATAAATGAAGTCGCCGACATTGCCGTAAAGACAACGAAAACCACCAACACTACAGGCACACTCGCAAAACAGGGACAAACAATTGTCACCGAATCATTAGATTTCATTACCAACATTACCGACAGCATTGATGCCACATCAACGGTTATCTTAGACCTAGACAGTAAATCTCAAAACATAAACTCGGTATCCGATAGCATCAGTGAAATTGCATCCCAAACCAATTTACTCTCACTTAACGCCGCCATTGAGGCCGCTAGAGCTGGCCAATCGGGTAGAGGATTCGCCGTTGTTGCAGACGAAGTGCGTAATCTCGCTATTAAGACTCAAGAACTCACCCAACAAATAAACAGCAGCATTGAAGACCTAAATCAAGGCTCCGCCAATGCGGTAACGGTTATGCAACAGAGCCTAGAAGACTCTCAAACACTGCGGGCGAAAGCACACGAATCAGGGGAGGCTTTAGCGGCAATAACCAATTCGGTTGAAGACGTAATAAGCCTAACCTCCCAACTCGCCCTCTCCTCCGAACAGCAAGCCATAACCTCGGACAAAGTTGCTTCAAATACCGGAAATTTGAACTCTATGGCGACAGAATCCCATCGACTAGCAACCAATACGCTGTCAGAAGTGGTTGCTTTACGAAGTGTTGCAGAGCAAATGAATTCTGCGCTATCACAATTTAAGGTCGACACCCATTAACGAGGCCCTTCGATGAATACATCTCGCATACCACTGTCCTTTATATTCCTTGCAATAACCCTTTTAGGAATTGTCGAAACCACCCATGCCGCCCCAATAAGTACTTCATTTACTATTTTCGATGCAGAAAACACCCCCGTTAAAGATGCCGTTATTCAGTTAATATCCAAAAACCCCACCCCTCCCTCGACAACCCGAAAAAACGAACTCTCACAAAAAGATAAACAATTCACCCCATTTGTGCTGCCTATTCAGCGCGGAACCTCCATAGTTTTCCCTAATTACGACGACATCCAGCACCATGTTTATTCTTTTTCTGGGATAAAGAAGTTCGAATTAAAGCTATCCAAAGACTCTAAAGCTAACCCCATCACGTTTGAAAAGCCGGGTATTGTACCCGTCGGATGCAACATTCATGACTGGATGCTCGCTTACATTTACGTGGTCGACACGCCGTATTTTTCAACTACAAATAGCAACGGTTCAGCAACGCTGTCACTACCCAGCGATGGAGAATACCTAATTAAGATATGGCATCCACGCCTCCCGGATGAGAATGTCAACTATACAAAAGAAGGTATCACCAAAATAGTCGCCAAGGATGGTACCACAAAGGTGATAGCCCTCAATCTAACTATCAGTACCGGATCAGACGCCGACGAGGATATCGATGAGTTCGAAGACTATTAACTCAGCCCGCATACACCCAAGGAAAGTACGATGATCAGTCGCCACCATTTCTGTGTGATCGTCTCACTGATGCTGACATATTCTCCATCCGCGTTCTCCGATGCCAAAATCTCCGGCATCGTTCAATTATCCGCGATTGGCGCAGACTCAGAAGAAAGCTTTATTGACGGCGGAACTGGACGCCTTTTGTATAATGATGACGGCATACACCTAAGCCAAATGTTCTTCGTATTTTCAGGGGACATTACCGATACGTTGTCCACTCAGATTGTAGGGAATCATACTCAAACGCCAGAAAGCCGCACAGGACTAACGCAAGCCTTTCTGCGCTACAAACCAATACCTACCAGCAACTACCACTGGGAAGCGAAAGCAGGCTCTTTTTACCCTGCCCTTTCTTTCGAAAATGTTGATATAGGCTGGACCTCACCTTTTGCGTATACCAACTCGGCCATTAACACGTGGATAGGCGAAGAAATCAGGATTAACGGGTTAGAGCTTTCTTTATCCCGCAAAGGAAACCGTCGCAACAATATTCCTCATAGCTTTTCTGCTCTATTGGGCGTATACAAAGGCAACGACCCTGCAGGAACTGTGCTAGCGTGGCGTGGCTTTGCTCTTCATGACAAACAAACCCAATTAAATGAGAACTTACCATTCGCAAACTACCCTTCAATACAAACACCACCACTCGAACAGCAAAATGACTACGTAGATGTTTTTCGCGAAGAAGACGATAGGTACGGTTTTTATGTTGGCGGACACTGGAATTACAAGAGAAAGTCGAAGCTCCGATATTATTACTACGACAATCAAGCAGACCCTCTAAGAGTTTCCAGTGGGCAATATGCGTGGCACACAAAATTCCACAGCGTATCGTGGCTCTACAGACCGATAAAAAACTGGCGTTTTATCTCCCAGTACCTTACTGGCACCACTCTCATGGGGCCAAATGCAGTCTACCTAGGCTACGAATCCTATTACGTGTTGGCAAGCTACAAACAAAAAAAGCATCGTTTGACCACTCGTATTGACCGTTTTGGGACATTCAATAAAAACGACATACTCCCCGAGGACGACAATCGCAGCCAGGGAACCGCACTGACACTAACATGGCGGTATGCGATCGACAAATCATGGCAAATAGGTGCCGAATGGACCAAGATAGAGTCTACACAAAACAGCAGGGAGCAATTCGGAAAAGACAAAGCGCTCAACCAAGAACAGTTTATGTTGATATTGCAACTCAGATATTAGCTCTCACCGCTCTATTAACACCATCAAAATGGCAAATTTTGTGTCATTTCTAACAGAACTATAACGACTCTTAACATTTTCCTAAATACGAACCCTTCCTACTTTTCGTTCCCTCATTTCTCAGACACACTACTCACTAGTCCTAATCAGCCAGAACAGTTTGAGTAACCTATGAAATATATTGCCGCCGCCATCGCCATCGCAAGCCTCACCCCTAGCCAGTCAGCCTGGTCTGAGGAAGCCTCAAAGTCAGTCTTCTTACCTGGAGCCATAAATTTGTACGGTGTAGGAACCCTCTACGGCGCTGCGGCAGGGGTCAAAAACATAAGCGACAAAGGGGTCAATGGGTATGTTGCAGTCGCAGGCGGAGACGCAACAGCATTCGGCTTAGCATTGACTGATATCGCCTTTCTGGGCGGAAAACTCAGCTACCTATACGCCCAAGCAGACGATGCCACTATAGAGACACACTACGGACGCGGCACGAACGTCGGAAACATCTACGAACAAGATCTCTCTGGCAACGTACATCGGATTGCGCTTTCCCATCAGCTTCCCAATCCACAGCTAACAACTGAATTGTCCTTCACTCGAACCAGTGTATCGCTTGATGGATACGCCATTGAGGATGGCAACGATATTTTTATCAACGAATCTGGCTTGGGTGATATTGAAACAACCTCTGTCGCTGCAGGCATCACTTGGGATAACCGCACAGGCCCTCAAGGACTAGCCGCTGGAAGCAAAGTCAGCACATCCCTTTCTTTTGATCTTGGTCGTGCTGGCCAAAGCAATCAGGCACTATTCAACTACCAACTTAGTCACCACATTGCAATCAGTAACAGCTCGTTACTCAGCCTCTATGCAAACGGAAGTCATGCGTTTGTTCTTTCAAAAGAGGATCAATACGATACCGAAGAAGAAGTTATCGCAGCTTTGGATGCCCGCTGCGACGAGCAATCAAGTGTACAAAGGCAAAATGACTGCTTTCAGCTAGAAGCAGACCTTGCAACCTATATTGCTACTTCTAACCGAGAAGGTACCGCAAAAGCAGTTGGAGGAAGCCAAGGACTCAGAAGCTACCAAGAATCATTTTTCCGTGGAAGCAATAGCTTGGTGGAAGGTGCAGAGTTTCAATGGAAGCTCCCTCAAGAAATGCAATTTACGAAGAGCGCCAACTTACAATGGATAGCGTTCGTCGAAGAAGCGCAAATAGCAGATGATTTTGGAGATCTGCTGGAAAACAGCAACTATTCTATCGGCACAGGCTTGAGAGCATACGTAGGGGACATACCTGCACGACTAGAGTTCGCGCACGGTAAAGATGGAAACAGTCTAATCCTTACAGCGGGACTGGTCTTTTAGACAAAAAAACGGAGCTGAATCAGCTCCGTTTTTTAAAACTCTAGCCACACTTAGAATCACCACAACTTAGACAAGTCATACAACCATCTGTAAACACCAATGCTTTGGTACTACATTTGGTACACAAACTAGCACTGTCTGGGTAAGAGGCATCCACATCAGCGTCTCCGGCCGACGCCCCAGCAAGTTCTTTTTTCTTAGCCTCAATAAACGCTTTTTGGTGGTGGTCTTCTTCACTTTTGATCATACCGATATACTTCATATGATCTTCAATGGCACTACCAATCTCCGCGACCAACGAAGGCATAAATTTACCACCTTTCTTAAAGTAACCTCCACGCGGATCAAATACCGCCTTCAATTCCTCAACCAAGAAAGTAGAATCCCCTCCCTTGCGAAATACGGCAGAGATAACTCGAGTCAATGCCAGCACCCATTGAAAGTGCTCCATATTCTTAGAGTTAATAAACACCTCAAATGGACGGCGCATTTCGTGCTCAGTATCTTCGTTCAAAATAATATCATTGATCGTGATATAGAGCGCATGTTCCGACAAAGGTGTCTTGATCTTGTAGGTAGAGCCCACCAACCGCTCTGGACGCTCTACTTTCTCATGCATTTGCACCACATTATCCTTGGGAGCAGCAACCTCTTGAGAAACTTCAACTTTCGCCGCTGCAGCCTCGTCTTCGGGCTTAACAACTTCGTAGCCCACTATCTTCTGTTTTATCTCTTTAGTCATAATAGCAAATCCTGGCAAATTCCGTAGTTATTGAGCTTATAGCTTTCCGTAATAGCCTTCTTTAAGGGCGTCATAAAGGTTAGCTGCCGTGTGAGTTTCCCCATCATATAGGATCTCTTCATCACCTCTGGCTTCAACAACTGTCCCATCTTCTAAGGTAAATTTATAGGTCGTATTGGCAATATCGGACTCTCTGACCAACACACCCTGAAAGACTTCAGGATTGAATCGGAAGGTCGTACACCCTTTCAGACCCTTCCGATAAGCGTAAAGATAGATATCTTTAAACGAGTCATAATCTATATCTGTTGCTACATTAATCGTCTTCGATATCGAAGAATCAACCCACTTTTGAGCCGCTGCCTGTATATCGACATGTTGCTCTGGCGTTACATCGTCTGTCGTAGTGAAGTATTCCGGCAACGCAGTGGAAGGGTCCTCACCAAGCGGCATCGCCTTCTTATTAACAAGCTCACGATAAGCCAACAACTCGTAAGAGAAAACATCAACTTTCTCTTTGCTCTTTTTACCTTCACGAATCACATTTCGGAAATAGTGATGAGCGAAGCTTGGCTCAATACCATTACTGGCATTATTCGCCATTGAAAGAGATATTGTCCCTGTAGGCGCAATAGACGAGTGATGAGTAAATCGTGCGCCATGCTCTGCAATCTGTTCCACCAACTCCGGAGCGGATTGAGCTATACGCTGCATATATCGGCTATATTTGTGTAACACACGCCCAGTAACTTGGTCACCTTCTTTAATGCCATCAGCGACCATTTCAGGTCGCTTAGTAAGCATTGCTCGAGTCACAACAAATTCCTCAAGCATAATTGGCGCAGCACCTTTCTCTTTTGCTAGATCTAGACCTGCTTTCCAACCCGTTATCGCTAACTCTTTTGCAACGCGCTCGGTAAACTCAACAGACTCCTCGCTACCGTAGCTCATTCGCAACATCGCAAGGGTTGACCCCAAACCTAAAAACCCCATACCGTGACGTCGCTTACGGGTAATTTCTTCGCGCTGCTGCGGTAACGGCAACCCATTCTGCTCAACCACGTTGTCAAGCATACGCGTGAATACGCTAACGACTTTGTTGTATTGATCCCAGTCAAATTTC
Source organism: Gammaproteobacteria bacterium 45_16_T64 (assembly GCA_002162955.1). Taxonomy (GTDB): domain Bacteria; phylum Pseudomonadota; class Gammaproteobacteria; order Pseudomonadales; family Ketobacteraceae; genus 42-54-T18. Next base: position 82,423 of record MABD01000008.1, on the reverse strand, counting down.
GCATCAGGAGTGAACGCATTATCCACAAAGCGCGTCAAGTTCACAGAACCCAGAAGACAACTGCCGTATGGCGGCAATGGCTGCTCGCCACAAGGGTTAGTGGCTCGGATAGACTCACAAAACCAGTTATTGTTCATTTCATTGACTTTATCAATAAGAATAAACCCGGGCTCTGCAAAATCATAAGTCGAGGACATAATCGTGTCCCAAATTCGACGTGCTGGCACTTCCTTATAGATCTTACAAGCTACGTTGCCTTCGGCATTCTGTATGTAGCCGTCTTCGCTTGGCCACTCACGCCACAACACTGTCTTAGGATCATTTAGATCCATCACTGCATGCTCTTCGCTATCTTTCTTTATCGGAAAGACAAGCTTCCAAGGCGCATCATGCAACACAGCCTGGATAAATTCTTCACTGATTAGGAGCGACAAATTAAATTGGCGCAGCATACCATCTTCACGCTTCGCTTTAATAAACTCCATAACATCGGGATGCTGCACATCAAACGTCGCCATCTGCGCACCACGCCGCCCGCCCGCAGAAGATACGGTAAAGCACGTCTTATCAAAAATATCCATAAAAGATAATGGACCTGAGGTCTTAGCACCGGCACCTGACACGTGAGCACCTTTAGGGCGCAGCGACGAAAACTCGTAACCAATACCACAGCCTGCCTTAAGCGTTAGGCCAGCTTCATAGTTCTTTTCAAGGATACCTGACATACTATCTTTTACGGTACCTGATACTGTGCAATTTATAGTCGATGTATCCGACTTAAATGCTGCCGCCCCTGCGTTGGATAATATTCGACCAGCCGGTATTGCCCCACTCTTTAATGCCCAAGCAAACTTCTCTTCCCACTCTTTACGCTTCTTTGGCGTCAGCTCAACATCAGCAAGTGCTTTTGCCACCCGCGAGAATGTCGCATCAATATCTACGTCAACCGCAGAACCATCGCCTTTACGTAAGCAATATTTCTGTTCCCAGATATCATAAGAGGTTGGCTGTAACGGAATGTCTGTTCGTTCTTTGTCCGTAATGATTTTTGCAGTTTTTGTGGTCATGGCGCGGTTCGAAATCCTTTAACTGTATTGGTTGGGATTAGAGCGTACAAAGGAGGGACAACATGCGTGACCGTTAACGTTTAAGACCGCTATTCACGCAGTCTTAAAGCAAATTAACAAAGCAACCCTACGGAACCAAACACCCCATATATGGTTCCATCCCCCAGCTCGATACCCACATATTGTGGTTGAAGATGAAAAAATGTCAAAAAGAAATTTTAAAAAAATGGCCTGATTACAACGCAAAAACTAACTAATTTTATATACCAAATGGTCACCCCAGAAAGTACGCGGGGTATACAGAAATCAACGGCTAAAATTTATTTTTATCAACGCAATCTGAAAAACATCCGAACGTCATAACGCTTTATATTCTAAATACTCTTAGGACAAAAAACACTCAGACTAGAACCAGGCCGCATGTTTTTGGTAGATCTTTTCTTTCGCATCAAACCAGCGATTATCCAGTCGATTTTGTTGCATATGTTTTTGCACTATTTCATCAATATATGCTTTGAGCTGCTCACAATCTTTTTCATGTACAAGCTCGGAAACCTCTTTATCGATACGCTCGGCAGTTCTGATTGCGTAAGCCTTATGGATACCCTCATGATCCGAAACCATCCTCACATACTGATCCCAAGATTTTTGAAGGTAGCCAGGGGCCTTCCATTTATCCTCCCAATAAGGCAGGTGAATGGAAACATTGAGCTGAGTTGTCGCACCAACAAGCTCACACCGGTTGAGTGACCCACGAAAACGATAATGCTGCCGCAAGTCCCACTCTGTCAATCCAACAATCACCTGGTGGCGCACATGGTCCTTTTGAGAAACTTTTGGAGATTTCGCTGCAATTCCTTTCCAAATACTTGCTTTGTCATGGGCTTGAAACGAATAATACTGCGATGAAAAACTAATTTCCGTTTTAGCCGACAAAAATGAAGGTAGCAAAACAAGAAGTATTGAAATAATAGGAGCGGTAAATTTCATATGACGCGCACAACTAAACTGAGAGAATAACCATTATATGGATTGTTTAGTTGAAAAGGAGTTTGGTCGGAAAAAAAAGTGGCGTCCCCTAGGGGACTCGAACCCCTGTTACTGCCGTGAAAGGGCAGTGTCCTAGGCCACTAGACGAAGGGGACGCTATTCCCGCTATGCCCTGAAGGACATCATCTAACTAAGGAGCGCGCATTGTATTGATGCCCCCCTCACCTGTCAACCATTGATTCCAAAATTAATGCATTTCTTTTTAAATAACAACAAGATAGAAAAGACTCTTCACTACTTCCAAAAGGAAAAAGTGAAGATCACCGGATGCCGCCAACCACTGATTTCACCTTTAACGCTCAAGTGATTAAAATACAACACCTTTCTCTCGCTACCCTTCTGCACAATACCCATAAGGGTCTACACTTATGCATATAGGGTGCCCACAAGACGCACAGAATGTATACAAACAGCCGATTGAGGATAATTGAATGCCTACAGAATTAATCGCCATGATCAGCGTACTTGGTATCGGCGTGGTACTGGGGTTGATTTGGTATGGGCATAACAAAGAAAAGGAACGTGCGCAAAAAGCACTTCTTGTTGCCAGTTTGAGCGAGCGAGCCCATCGGCTGCAACGACTCCTGGATATGCTACCAGATGCATACGTAGAGAAAGATGTACGACTGCTCCTGCTCACTCAAGTCAAAATGCGAATGGAAAAGCTCACAGAGCTAGCACCTAGCAATGAAAAATTCAAACGCAACCTCGACAGCCTAACCGCTCAAATAAGTGAGACCCAGTCTTCAAGCGCGAAACCCCCAATACCACAACTGAAATCGCCAGAGGAGGCCAAGGAGACAAAAAACCTACTCCAAGACCTTTCCAAAATATTAGAATCCTTAGCTGCCAGCAAAGCCCTTCCCGTCAGTAGCGCAAAGAAATATCTCGCTAACATTCACCAGCTATATATCGAAGCAAATATCAATTACAGCATACAAATAGCCGACCAATCCCGAAGGGATAACAAAACCAAATTAGCCACCCACCAATACCAAAAGGCCATTACAGAACTCTCGAAGCACAATCAAAATAACAAGCACACCGAAAAAATTAGCCAGCTAAAAGAAATCCTCAAGTCGCTCACAGGTGCCGACGAAGAGGAAGAAGAAGCCAAGGGTGACGAGCTATCCAAGGGGATTAAAAACCTTAGCGATGAAGATGACTCTTGGAAAAAGAAGTATTTTTAGGCTCACTGCTACACAACAACCACCCCAGCATTGCTTATTTGAATTTCTTAAGCAAGCCCATCAATTCAGCTTGCAGCACGAGCAAATCGCCTGGGGCCACCGGGCTTTTACACAACATCGACACTGGCACCGCTTGCGCCCTCTCCCTTAGATCAAGGCCAGCATCGGTTAATCTGACGCATAACCTTCTTTCATCACTACTATCCCTTGATCGAGTTAACAACCCCTGCTTTTCCAGTCGCTTTAATAGCGGCGTTAACGTGCCTGTATCCAGTAGCAACCTGTCTCCCAAAAACTGAACTGACACACCCAGAAGAGTACTTTCGGACGTACCAACCTGCTCTTCCCACATGACCAACATCACCAGGTATTGCGGATAGGTCAGCCCCAACGGCTTAAGCAGCGGCCTATATAAACTCGTCATTTTACGTGACAAGCCATACAGAGCAAAACAAAGCTGATTATCTAATAGCAGCGTGTCATCAGTATCCATAATATGAAGCCGGGTTAAGCCAATATCTTTTCAATATCTTTTGCGATTTTCTCTGGCTTATCTGTAGGCGCATAGCGTTTTAGGACCTTGCCGTCTTTACTAACAAGAAACTTGGTGAAATTCCATTTGATTTTCTCGGAGCCCAGCACACCTTTAGCTTCTTTTCTCAAGTACTTGAACAACCCATGGGCATCATCACCATTAACCTTCACCTTTTCAAACATAGGAAAGCTCACGCCGTAATTAAGTTGGCAGAATTCACCTATATCAGCACTCTCCCCCGGTTCTTGGCCGGCAAACTGATTGCAAGGAAAACCAAGCACTTCCAGGCCCTTGCTCTGCTTTTCTTTGTATAGTTTTTCTAAGCCCTCGTATTGCGGGGTCAACCCACACTTGCTTGCGGTATTCACTATTAGCAGAACTTTGTCCTTATATTCTGACAATTCAACTGATTGCCCCTTAAGATTTATCGCTGAAAAGTCATAGACGGATGAAGCCATAATCAAATCCCCTAACATTGTGTATATTTAAACGGTTCCAGAATTATATCGTACAAAATTATATTGTGCACAATATAATTTCACTAACGTTACTCTGCACAAAGCATAGTTACCCACACTTTCTGTGGATAACTATGTTGGTAATATGCGGACATATAGCTCTGGACGTTAAAATCATTGGCACTCCAGCCTGCCGAACGTTTTCTGATCAACAAGCAAACGGCCCATCCGACCATGATTTCCAGCAATAGACCGTAAACAAGCATCATGATTGGATGCTAACTCTTTTTACTACCTAGCATGACAGCAGCCCGGCCTTGCATATTCTCCGGTATTCCTGCCTCTAATCTAGATGTATTTCGGTGTAAAGTACGTTATCTCTCACCGCTTTTTACATTTTCTTGTTACACTCGCTCGACGCGACGACAACCTTCGCACTTATACGAATACCACCAGTAACGGGAATAAAATGAAGGGAATACAGAAATCAACTAAGCTTGACGATGTCTGCTACGACATACGAGGGCCTGTGCTAGAACACGCCAAACGCCTTGAAGCTGACGGGCAGCACGTACTAAAGTTGAACATCGGTAATCCCGCCCCCTTTGGTCTCGCTGCTCCCGATGAAATAGTACACGATGTTCGATACAATCTTCCCAATGCCTCTGGCTACTGTGATTCAAAAGGCCTCTTCAGTGCCCGCAAAGCCATCATGCACTACACGCAACAAAAAGGTATTGAGAATGTTTCCATTGAAGAAATATTTATAGGCAATGGTGTAAGCGAACTTATTGTCATGTCGATGCAAGCCCTACTTAATAATGATGATGAAGTGCTAATACCGGCTCCTGATTATCCGCTTTGGACCGCAGCGGTGAGCCTAGCGGGAGGCACCCCCGTTCACTACCTGTGTGATGAACAAAATGAATGGTACCCCGACATCGAGGACATTCGAGCAAAAATCACAAAAAATACTCGAGCCATTGTTATTATCAACCCAAACAACCCAACTGGCGCTCTTTACCCTCCACACATTCTTGAGCAGCTTATTGATATTGCACGCGAACACGAGCTAATTGTCTTCTCAGATGAAATTTACGATAAAATTCTCTACGACGAAGAACAGCATACCGCCACCGCATCATTGGCTAATGATTTAGTGTTCTTAACCTTTAATGGGTTATCGAAAACCTATCGCGTCGCTGGCTACCGATCGGGCTGGATGATCGTTAGTGGAAACATTACTGCCGCTAAAAATTATATTGAAGGCTTAGAGATGCTGGCGTCAATGCGCCTTTGCTCAAACGTACCCAGTCAACACGCTATTCAGACGGCACTTGGTGGCTACCAAAGCATTAACGAACTTACCGCTCCGTCAGGCCGATTGCACAAACAAAGAGAGCTTGCACACCAATTGCTAAACGCCATTCCCGGTGTTAGCTGTGTAAAGCCCAAAGCCGCGATGTATATGTTTATTCGCCTAGACCCAAACACCTACAACATACATGACGACGAACAATGGGTACTTGAATTTCTAATAGAACAAAAAGTCCTATTAGTTCAAGGTACCGCATTTAATTGGCCAGCTCATGACCACTTCAGAATTGTATTTCTTCCGATGGAAGATGAATTGCGTGCTGCGATCAATAAACTTTCATTATTCCTAGAAAAAAGGCGGTCATGATACACAGATGGCTGATTTAAACATTCTCGACTTTTATAAAGACACAGCAAAAGTACTGATTCAACTCCACCGTCACTTCCCACGAAGAAGTGACGTATATGTAGAAGACTTAATCGGAGCAGATCACACGGACGAATTCGGCTTACACAGCAAACGCCACGAAAGCTGTTTTGCCGCTATATTGTGGTTATCGGAAGAGAACTACATTCGCTTCCAAAGCACCTCTCGACAAGAAGCCATAAATCAAGCAACGCTCACTTCAAGAGCATTAATATTACTCTCTACAAGCGATTACCCCGCATCGACAAAAAAGCCAACAGAAATCACCAAGATAGACACCCGCATAGAGCAATTACGCGACGCGATAAAATCGGAGTCATCCGAGCAGCTAGCCAGCACCATGCGCTATTTTTTTGAAAAGTAACGTTTTCAATCCCTTTTCGACATCTACTTCAGGAAAAGATTCTGGCGTTGCAACAACTTCCAACTCTTGAAATCCGCCAACATCATCAAAAAGTTCTCGTAAAAAATCAAAGCCCAATTCAGGTGAATTCAGACAAGCAATAACTTGCCCATTATCCGCAAGCAATTCAGGTAATTTCCTAACGATTTTTACATAGTCTTTTCTTGCATCGAAACTCCCACGCTGAAAACTGGGCGGGTCAACGACTACATAATCGTATGGGCCATATTTACGAATTTTACCCCACGATCTAAAAATATCGTGCGCGAAAAAAAAGACGTCGCGGGTGTCTATATCGTTGATAGAGTGGTTTAGCTTACCCGTTTTCAATGCCCCCTTGGACATATCCATATTAACCACTAACTTTGCACCCGAATTTGCAGCAACGACAGAGAAAGCACAAGTATAAGAAAATAGATTGAGCACAGTCTTTCCATCTGCATTTACACGCAATATATCCCTGCAATTCTTCATGTCCAGAAAAAAACCAGTGTTTTGATTTTTTTGAACATTCAAACGAAATCGAAGCCCATCCTCAACAGCATCTACTTCAGCATCGAGCACTCCCTGAATACTTTCGCTCGGTGCACCAGGCAAATAACGGTATTGTAAAACAATATTTTTTATATCGTCGCTCTGTGCAAATTGGGAAAGCCCCGCAACAAACTTCTCTAACCAAACTGCATCAGGCTCCTTAAAAAAACTGACTAAGAGTAATGGCGAAAACCAATCGACAGCTACAAACTCCAACCCGGGAAAGCAATGCCCCCTACCATGAAACAAACGAACTGCGTCATTACCTTTTTTTGCTCCATCCCACACACTACTAAATATTCTTTCCATTTACTTTTCACTTAAACAATAATCTATTCGACTCGGTATAAGATTGTGCTCTCAAAACCGGTTACAACAGTAATAAGCCCCTTCATCAGAAGATTAAGCTGCTTATCATAACTATCCACAAGCAAAGGTCGGTTACACAACTCTTCTATTTTTGACGGAGTAGAAACCACAATCACCTTTTCTTTGCCAACTAACCGGATCACTTCTGGGCCAATCTGATGATTCCCCCTACCGATTATATGACCCTGCCCCCCAATCGGCGTAATCACAATCTGGCAATCGTTATCCTTGGCTATCTCTATCAGAACACTTTCATTCGCATCGCTAGCGATTAATTCTCCACCCTTAACGACATCAACGCCTAATAGAGTATTATTCAGACCTAACTGCTCAACGATTGCACCTGTGGTCGACCCTGGACCGAAGATATACGCAATATCATCTTCCATATTTTCAATTACATGCTCTGCGATATCCTGTAACACCAGCGCCTCAACAGGCTTCCCACCACACTTTACTTGCTGTAAATATCGATCCTCATTAGGCACCAACAGCTCACCGTAATATTTTGCCTTTACAACGCCGCGGCGAAAAGCATCTTCATCAATATCTCTTACTTCACCGGCAGTTATCGACACCATATCTCCCTCTACCAACATTTTGAGAATATTGGCTGCACCGTCGCCATTAACAGCATAAACACCAGAATGGATTTTCACCCCAGCCGGAATACCAAGCACAGGTACCGAACTTCCAATTGCATGATAGATATTTCTCGCAGTACCATCTCCCCCCGCAAACACAATGATATCTACATTAAGATCCCTAAGCGCCTTAGCTGCACTTTCAGTATCATGAGCAGAGGTATACGTTGCCCCTCTGTCCGAGCCATCCTTACCAACTGTCAACTCGCCAACTACCACTGGCTCTATATTTGCCAGACGACAGACATCCTCCCCCATAACCCCAGGAAAACAAAAAAACTCTAGATGATCACTGATATCGGCCAACCGCTCAAGCGTTGCCAATGTTCTTTCCGAAGCACGGGGTTTTGCCCCCCTTGCCAACGCTTCTCTAACAATGTCGCTACCATCAGAGCCTTTAAGCCCAACGGCCCCACCAATTCCTGCAAGCGGATTTACAATCAAGCCTACACGCAAATATCTCTTCATATGTACCCGCACCTAATTATACTAGTAGACCTCAATAGGCATAAGATCAAGGGCTTACCCCAAGGTGTTTGCAAATAGTATCAAAGCGATACCATTCATTACATTCTGATCCTTTATTGGGATGGATTCATTTCTAAGCCTCGTTATACTGAAAGTATGCCCAACAAAGATTGGCGCATTGTCATCCAACAGAAACGCAAGAGCAATAAAGTACGCAGATCAATTACAGGCTATGTTGTTGAGAAGCGCAATAATAGGTGGACCCATGACAGAATCAACTAAAACCCTTGCCTCCTTTGACTCTCTTAACGCTGCCCCCCTTGAAGATCAGTTTCATGGTGCGGCTATTGTTGACGAAAACGGTAATGAAACCCCTATTACCGAAGCGATGGTTCAACGAGCATGTAATGCACTTAGCAATGCTTGGAAAACACCCTCCAGCAAACACCATTCAATAGAGCTAATGGCCAGGGCGGTCTAAATCCCGTTCGACCTAACAACCTCTAGCAACAAAAGCCGGCCGCCCTCAACCATCGGAGCTCTGACTCCGATATCGATTCAAGCATCCAGTCCACATGGCGCAATATAACCGTCGAAAACTCTCTTCGTAAGCGATAATGTTTCCGCAGTTGATCGAACGCAGCTACCCTTTCCTCTTGTGGTTTTTTGAGCGTGCTTCTAAGCCCCATATCATCTTCCATAATGAGATATATTGCCCGAATTATACGAAGCGCTGTTAATGGTCCGCTGTCGCCAATGGCTTTAAAATCAACACCTTGCTCCATTTCTTCTTCAATAACATCCCCAATTCCAATAGCAGATTTTTGCCCTAAGAACCGACAATAGGCCTGGTACACCATATGAGTACCTTTTATCTTGCCATCATAACTATACCCTGCAATGTGGGGTGTCGCTATATCTACCAAACTCGCCAACTCCCTGTCCAGTAGGGGCTCATTCGCCCACACGTCAAGCACAACCGACAAATCTGACCTTTCCTGTAAAACAGAACGTAAAGCATCATTATCAATAACACTGCCTCTTGATGTGTTGATAATCAACGCGCCTTTTTTTAGGGATTGTAACCGTTCAAAATTAAGTAAATGGTGGGTTGCAAAAGGACCTTCTGTCACTTTAGGTACATGAAAAGAAACAATATCTGCAGCCAACACCTCCTCCAAAGAAGAAAATGTTTCAGCCTGAGAGGTATCCCCCCTCCGCTGATAGGACAATTGTTTTGGTGGATCACAAACTAACACCGATATACCGATGTCCTTTAGCGCCGCCTGCAACCGGCTTCCTACATTACCCAGCCCAACAATACCAACTGTCGCCTTGTCCAGCGCAATACCGCGCGCGCTTTTGATTTCAAGCAGACTGGCAATAACGTAGTTGACCACCGCATCTGCATTACAACCCGGTGCGGACGCGCAGGATATTCCGGCTTTATCCAGATAATCAAGATCTATGTGGTCTACGCCAATTGTCGCGCTTCCGACAAACTTCACGGACGTATTCGCCAGCAATGCTTCATTAACTGTCGTGACTGAACGAACCATTAACGCATCCGCATCCGACAAATCTTGCTGAGTAATCAATCGGCCCGGCAAACGTACGACAGAACCAAAACCACTAAAGAATGCCTCTGCAAGAGGCATGTTTTCATCAACAACAATTTTCATGTGGTAGAAACACCGAAATAGAAGAGTAATATTTAAACAAGGGTATCTGAAAGCTGTTTGATAACTCGCTCAACCTGCCCCAAATAGGAAATGCCAAACAGGTTAAAATGGTTTAGCCAATGATACAGGTCGTATACAGGCCGTCGCAACGCAATACCATCTTGCGCATCAATATTGGCATAATACGCATCATATACTGCTTGACCTAATGCACCAAACATCTGGCTCATCGCTACATCTGTCTCTGCATCTCCATAATAAACCGCTGGATCATAAATAACAGGCCGGCCTTGGCTATCCGCTGACACATTCCCCGACCACAAATCCCCATGCAATAACGTTGGTTTTGGTTTATGAGTAACAAAATACACTGGGGCTTTTTGAATGACTAGCTGGATGGGCTCCACCAAGTCTGACCGTAAACCACTGTTAATCGCCATAGACAATTGATGCTGCAGCCTGTTTTCTGCAAAGAAAGACCACCAATTCAAAGACCACCCATTTGGCTGCATTGAACGGCCAATATAGTTATCTTCGGCAAAACCAAAACGATCGGATTCTATACTGTGCATTTCTGCCAATGCTTCACCTAACGCTACCTCACTACTACGTCGCAGAGAAGTTAGCTGTATAAACTCCATAGCAAGAAAAGCACACTGGCCCTCAATGACACCACATAACATCGGCTTAGGGACACGGAATTTTTTCGCCCTTTGAAGCTCTTCTAAGCATACACACTCACTCGCGTACATTTGCTCAAAGCCCTGCCGGCCAATTTTAATAAACAATGACGGTGTGTTAACACCATATAGCTCCCATGTTTCACTAATACCGCCCTCGCCCGACCTTCTTAATCGCGAACGAAAGTAGTCACTACCAAGCTCGCTGGCGATATGCTGTATGATGGATTGTTCCAGTTCCTTGTTCATTATACCTTCAGCGTTATTATCCCGTAAGTTGCTATTCCATAGGTGCTCTATACCGCTAGACTAGCCTTAGATTCAATCATAGGTAATGAATAAAAGAATCACAGGAATTCTTCACAACACAGGCTATTTAGCGCTGCAGGCATAGTAAATTGTTTAACCGGTGCACAATTTTAAAAAAGCCTTTCAAAATCTGGCGTTTAGTCGTACATTTTAGCAAATAATCGGTTATGCTTCTGTATTCGGCAGTAAACGAAAAAAACAAAACACATCATCATAAAAAAAACTATTTGCTGCTGTTGATATCCATGGGCTAGTCTTTGAGATTAGCTAGAAAAGGACATTATAATCATGCTGTTGCCTGTAATGTCCGCTAAAATTTTAAGCAGTAACGGATATTTATAACCCGTGAGCCGCAATTCTACGATTTTTATAACTAAAGCAAGAACAATCTTGCTGAGCATGCTTATCGCCTTATTAGCCGCCTGCTCGCACTCCGAACCCCGTTCCGAGTACACGATCCCTAAACATGCCTCTGGAAAGACCCTTGGCGATCTTACGCGTGTGGATGTCACCCTCACTCAACAGTCATTAGAACAAGTATCCGTCGGCAAAGTAATCAACACATATACGCAAGCGTTGTCTTTATTTTCTAAACCACACGAGCGCCGCGCCGTGCTTAAGCGCATGGCAGACCTGACCATGGTGGGTACGGAAGAAAAGCTTCTTGCAGAATCATCTGACGAAGATGTTGTCGACCCAACCATTGCATCGCAGTTACCGCTTGCCACTCCACTTTCCGAAGAAGCTGGCATTGAAACCCCTAGCGCTGTGGACGAAAACTTATCATACGTTACCGCAATATCTATCTATGAGCAGATCATTGCGAAAGCTGAACCTGGCACAGATTTGTCAGAAATTTATTATCTTCTAGCGAAAGCCTACGACCTCAACGCCTCCCCCGAAGATTCACTAGAACAGCTAGACATCTTGGTTAATAAGTACCCCGACAGTAAATATATTTATGAAGCCCAGTTTAGACGAGGCGAACAGCTATTCTTACTCTCCGATTTCGAGGGGGCATCCGACGCCTACCAAACGATTTTAACGGCAGGACTAGGCACCCCGTTCTATGAGCAGTCGCTGTATAAACACGGCTGGGCGCAATATAAGCTCAGCGATTTTGATTTCGCTATACATGACTTCGTAAGATTGATGGATATATATCAACCTACTCCAAAACCAACACTAGAAAGTAATGTAGAGGAACCTCAAACCACTGAAACTCATGAGCAAACTGTCGAAAACAGCACGCCGTCGACTGACGGGGTTATCGTTGCTGCTGTCAAAGAGGTAGATAGCACACCGAAACTAAGAGAGTTAAGCAAAACTCAGCGTAAGGTAATGTCTGACGCTCTACGCGTGACAGCATTGGCGTTTTCAAACCTGGAAGGGCCTGAAAGCGTTAAAGCCTATTTTGATGATAAGGGCGAACGAATTTATGAAGTTGAGATATACAATACGCTAGCATCACTTTACCTATTTCAAGAACGCTTTAGGGACGCCGCCGATACCTACGAGGCATTTGCGACAGTACATGCATTACATCCCCTAGCGCCTTCCATGGCATCCAAAGTAATCAAGACGTTTCTTAAAGGGGGCTTCCCCAGCCTAGTATTACCTTACAAAGAGCGTTTTGTTAAGAACTACGGCTTGTATAGCAAGTATTGGAAACAGGCATCCCCTGAGGCCCGTGAACAATACTCTAAAGAATTAAAACAGCACCTAGTAGAGCTAGCTCATCATTATCATGCAGTGGCGCAAGCCGACAAAAAAACCAAGAGCTATATGGCTGCTGCCAGATGGTATCGTGAATATCTCGCGACTTTCCCTCACGACTTAACTGCGCCGGGAATGAACAAATTACTCGCAGAAACATTATTCTCCGCGAAAGAATTTCAGTCTGCCATTGAGGAGTTTGAAAGGACTGCTTACGAATACCCATCCAATAAAGATTCATCTAAAGCTGGGTATTTCGCCCTCCTCTCCTATCAAGAGCTCATCAAAACACTCAAAGATAGCAACCCGACTAAGCGCGGCTGGATAGCAAAGAAGACATCTAGCTCGCTGCAATTTGCGAAAACGTTTCCGGCACATGAACAGACTCCTGTAATTCTCGACGGTGTCATTGAAGATCAACTCGCACTTAACGATATTCCTGGTGCCATTATCACCAGCGAACTATTAATAAAGCTTATACCACCTCCCCCAAAGAAATTATGGGAAAAGGCTTGGCGTACCTTAGCCAATGGGAAGTTCGATCTTGCACTCTATGCCGAGGCAGAAGAAGCCTTAACCAAGGTGATCGGTTTTGGTAATTTAACTCGACGTCAAGCGGCTAATCTCCATGACAGACGAGCAACCTCTATTTATAAGCAAGCCGAAAGCTTAGAGAAAGCGGGGAAAATGCGTCAAGCCGCCGCGGGGTATCTTCGCGTAGCCATAGTAGAACCTACGGCAAAGGTGAGAGCGACTGCAGAATACGATGCAGCAAACATTCTCCTTAAACTGGAAGATTGGGACAAAGCAATTGAAGTATTAGAGCATTTCAGAAAAAGCTACCCGCGACACAAGTTAATTGGAACCCTGCCCGCTAAATTAAGCTTGGCGTATGAAAAAGCCGGCAGCTGGGCTAAAGCTGCTAGAGAGCTTGAACGAATAGCGAACAGCAACATGGAATCCAACCCAGCAGTGGCTCAGGAAGCCCTTTGGCAGGCGGCACAACTCGTCGAACAAGGAAAAGACGTTTCAGAGTCTATTCGCTTATATAAGAAGTATGTATGGGCCTTCGAAAAACCACTACCCCAACGCGCCGAAGCACAATTTAAACTGGCCGAACTATATGGCGGAGAGAGGGATGAATATAAGCGAAGCTTCTGGTTAAACAAGCTAGTACGAGGCTATAAAAATGGTGGAACTGAAAACACAGACAGAACACAGTACCTTGCAGCCTATGCAGCTAAAGAACTTGCCTTGCCACATTTCAACAAATTTAACCGGATAGCCCTTAAACAACCGCTAAAACGCAGCCTCAAAAAGAAAAAGGCAGCAATGAAAGCAGCAACCAAGGCCTACGGCCGTGTTGCAAACATTGGCATTCTTGAATTCACTACAGCTGCCAACTATCAAATTGGGGAAATATATCGCCTATTCGCCACCTCCATTCTACATAGCGAGCGACCCAAGGGACTCGACGCTGAAACACTTGAGGAGTATGAACTACTGCTTGAAGACCAAGCCCTGCCCATTGAAGATAAAGCCATAGATATATTTAAGGCCAATGCAGAACGCACAAAAGACGGCATATGGGACGAGTGGGTTAAGAAGAGCTATGAATCTCTATCGAAATTACAGCCTGGCCGATTCGCCAAGAAAGAAATTAGGGAGGAAGCTATTAATGCGATCTACTAAACCCTTTACTTCCCTGCTTGTCGCTTCCTTACTTGTTATATCCGGTTGCGCCACTACCTCCGGTGAGAAGGACGCAATACCAGAATGGGTTGGCGACGGTGTAAAGCGCGATGTACCAAAATCTGATAGTGCTAAATCTGAAAGTCCTGCGGATGCCAGCACCCTTTTTGGCTTTCTATCCAAAAAATACCTCGGCAATGAAGATAAAACAGGCGATAAAACTGAGGCCAACGAGCCGAAGGGGGAAGAGCCAAAGAACGAACTTACTGTAGAAATAGTAGAAAAACCGACACTGACGGCAGTGAAGACTAAAGACCAGACTCCGCCTCAAGCGATTCCGAGCAAAGTCATTCCAAAACCCAAAAAGCTCATCGCTAAAAATGCTGAGCACGAAAAGCAGGCGAAAGCCGCTGAAACTCAATATAGAGCTGCGCTGTCCCTCATGAAATCTGGCGACCTCGACGAAGCGATTTCACGGTTTAAGTCACTTTCAGCCCAATACCCGCTACTATCAGGCCCGGTAGTCAACCAAGGCATTGCTCTTAGAAAACAAGGTAAATTGAAACAAGCAAAAGCGCTACTTCAAGATGCACTCTTTAAGAAATATCAAAACCCATACTTACTCAATGAATTAGGGGCAATAAATCGCGACCTGGGCAATTTCAAACAAGCTAAGCAGGCCTACCTCTCAGCAATCCGCATAGACGCAGCCTATTCGACACCGCACTTTAACTTAGCGGTTCTCGCTGATCTATATTTGCACGATCCGGAGCTCGCATTGCAAGAGTTTACTATCTATCAATCCATGCAGGAAAAACCCGCTAAGAAAGTTAAGGGATGGATAAAAGAAATTAAACGCCGAATTAAGCGAATGAAGAAATCAAAATCATAACACTCGGCGACTTGCTAAATGGTAACGCGATGAAAATATACAAAAAAATAGCCATGGGAGCCATACTAGCCTGCTCTTATAGCTTCAGCACCCTTGTGTCGGCGCTCGATGAAGGCACCACAATTATTGGCACCAAAGAAGCGCCAAACGTATTGAACGTTGTTCCTTGGCAGGATGATGAATTCACCGGAAACCCATGGGAAATACAACCAGAACCAGGGAATTCCGTTCTTGAAAATACCCAAAAATCTTTGGATAAGGATGTATTGCGCAGAGAGGTTGAATATTTTAATCTGCTTCGTAATATGAACACGGCAAAGCCATAACAAACACACTAACAAATGCCAGATTCGACTACATTTTGAGCAAATATTACGACCAGTGCCAATGTAGATGTCGAATCTACGCTACTATTTCAACCAATAACGTAAGCACAGGAACACGTTCCTGCCACGAATTTTACGAAAATCCAGGAGAAAATAATGCCAACACCTACTGAAGCTGCCATCACCGCCGGAGAAAGCAGCACAAGTTTTGTGACCACTGTAGTCAGTTTCTTTGCTGAAGGTGGTCCATTCATGTACATCATTTTCTTTGTATTCTTGGTTGGTATCGCTATATCACTTGAGAGATTTATTTACCTCAACCTTACCCAAACAAGAAACCAAAAAATTTGGAAAAAGGTATTCCCTTTGCTTTCCCAAGGAAAGTTCAAAGCAGCGATGGAAGAGTCCAAAAAATCCACTAGCGCTATTTCTAAGATATTGATGTATGGCTTATCCCGCAGCGCTTACGCCTCTCGCACTGATGAAATTGAAATGGCAATGGAAGAAGGCCTACTGGAAGCAATCCCTAGCCTTGAGCGTCGTACCCACTACATTGCGACTTTTGCAAATATTGCCACCCTACTTGGCCTTCTCGGTACAATTATGGGTCTAATTAATGCTTTTACCGCCGTTGCTAGCGCTGACCCAGCCCAAAAAGCTGATTTACTCTCCGCCAGTATATCCGTGGCCATGAACACAACAGCCTTTGGACTAATGGCTGCAATACCACTGCTTCTTACTTTTGCCTACCTTCAATCTAAAACCAACCAATTGGTCGATAGCATGGAAATGGCATCCGTAAAATTCCTTAACGTTTTTCGCCAAGCGCAGCAACAAGCAAAAGCTCAGCAAAATAAATCAGCGTAACCATCGGCTAAAACGTTAAGCAGGAGCAATTATGAGAGGACATTCGCGACGTAGTCGTGGAGAGGACGCTGAAATTAACATCACTGCCTTTATGAACTTAATGGTTGTGCTTGTACCGTTCCTCCTGATTACCGCGGTTTTTTCCCAAGTAACCGTGCTTGAGCTAAACCTACCTGCCGGTAGCCAAGCTCAACAGGACAACTCGAAGAAAAAACCCTTAATCCTAGAAATACTGATATATGCCGATCGGCTTGAAATTGTTGATCGTCAATCTGGCCCACTTAAGATAGTAAGAAGCGCTAACGGCACTTACGATTACGCCAGCATGAAAACCACATTAAAAGCTATCAAGAGCCGCTTTCCCGCAATTACAGAGGTGACTCTACTACTAGAAGAGAACACGCCATATAACGTACTTGTGCAAACCATGGACAGTGTTCGCTACGGTAACCAGCTTATCAACGGCCAAAGCATTAAAACGGAGCTATTCCCCGATATTTCTATCGGTGACGCACCGCCAGATACCGCTGCTACTAGCGCTTCCAGCAATGGAGGTAAGGCATGAAGAAGTCAGCAAGAGCTATCAGAATGGATCGCCGCCAGAAGAGACAAGGTAGCGCCGGAATAAATTTAGTATCCCTAATGGATATTTTCACCATCTTGGTTTTCTTTTTGTTGGTGAATTCATCAACGACTGCACAACCGCCCAACGCTAAGGTTATCGAATTACCAACTTCACTTGCTGAAAAGCTACCAAAAGAAACTCTCACAATTATGGTCAGTAAAAACAGCATTATTGTGAACGGTAGAGCAATCGTGGGAGCAACTGTCGCAATGCTATCGACAGGCGACACCATTGCAGCGCTACAACAAGAGCTTTTGTATCAAGCAAGTAAAACGCCGGCTGTTGTGAATGAGCTTGGAATAGCGGAAAGAGACGTAACCATTATGGGAGACAAATCGATCCCCTATAAATTGCTACGAAAAATCATGATGACCTGTAGTGCGGCCGAGTTTTCGAAAATTTCTTTGGCTGTACTAAAAAAGCCGGAGGATGAGGCATCATGATAGACGCGCAATATTACTCGTCATCATCCTTACCCTGGGACAGAGGCGCGGAGGAAGAAAAGCGATTTAGATCCATTATTGCTGCCGTAATGGCCTTCTTTTTCTTGTTTAGCATTATCATGCCAAACATTCCCGTACCCGAAAAGAAACGAGACCAGGCAGAATCTATCCCGCCAAGGCTAGCTAAATTCGTAAAGAAAAAGCCACCACCTCCTCCTCCACCGAAAAAGAAAGAAGAGAAAAAAGAAGAAGAAAAACCTAAAGAGGAAAAGAAAAAGAAAGAAGAGAAGAAAAAAGATAAACCTAAAAAGAAATCCGCCAAAGAGAAAGCCAAAGCAGCGATAGCGGTGTTTGACGATTTATTTGATCTACGTGACCAAGACGAGCTCAAACAACTCAAAACGCAGCAAAAGAAAGAAACTATCGGCAAACAAGCGGCGAAAACTGAACGTAAGTTGCTAACCAGCATGGCAGGCTCAGGAAGTGGAGGCGTAACAACCTCGAAAGCAAGTAGTGGTGGGGGCGGTGCAGGATCTCTTGCCGGTATATCGGCAACAGAAGTGTCCAGTGATATTGAAAACCCGGCCATCACCAAGCAAAAGCGACGTTCAAAAGATGGCAAATCCAGGCGTACAACTGAAGATATACAGTTAGTATTTGATCGCTACAAAGGCGGAATTTACTCACTTTATCGACGTGCACTTCGTGAAGATCCAGGACTCGAAGGCACACTTGTGCTTCGTTTGGTCATAGCACCTTCTGGTAAAGTGACTAAGTGTGAAGTTTTATCAAGCGAACTTGAGGATTCCACCCTAGAGCGCAAGATCGTAGTGAAAGTCAAGCGCATCAATTTTGGCGCGGCTGATGTTGAGATATGGGATGACACCTATCCTATTGATTTTATACCTTCGTGATGAGGCACTAATGTTGGAAAAAGGAACCCTGATTCCAAAGCAAGCAACTCCTTTAGGTAAGAGGTTCACTTTCCTTCCTAAGGGTGTTGTTGTGATTGGCTTTGTTTTAGCTGCGCTATGTGCGCCCTCCTCGTTCGCTTCATCGTTACCCGTAGGTGATAAAGCGCCGAACTTTACGCTCAAATCACTCAGCGGTCCTAACGAGAAGCTGTCAGAGCAATATGGAAAAATTATTGTGCTCAGTTTTTGGGCCAGCTGGTGTGGTTCATGCCAACCACACCTTCAGTTCCTCAATGAACTCGTGAAAAAGCATGCCAACCAAGGCATGGAGTTGTGGGTAGTTTCGCTCGACGAAAAACTAAAAAAGACGGTGAAAGCAGCACGAAAAATGAGGCTTAATGCGACCATCTTGCTCGACCAACAGCAAGATATCGCCGAACGCTATTTTATCGATGAACTGCCCACTACAGTGATAATTGACAGGGACGGTATTATGCGATTCGTCCATGTTGATTTTACCGCTAGTGATGAAAAACGATACCGAAAAGAATTATTGCACGTAGCCACCGAATAAGGTGTCACAACAAGGTTTAACTATGAGTCAGCTTACACCAAACACCTCAAAAAAATATCGCCAACCTCGCGCATGGATATTCGGCCTACTTTTCATTGGCTTTGGCAGTTGGGCTGCCAATGAGGTTGTTGAATATGTCGAAGATGCAGACATTAAGGTTGCGGAAGCAACCACTACCCTTTCTGATGCACCTACAGAAACAAAACCTGATCCTACGGTAGAACTGGTTATTGACTCAGAAACTTCGGAACCAGTAGAAGAAGGCGACCTAGAGGCTGCTGAAGACATCATTATTGAGAGCAACGCAGACGAAGGTGACTTAGAATACCTCACTGTTGAAGAGATAATGTCAGAAGAAGAGGACGAACCAGCACCTGTGGCTAACGTTGAGGAAGACGATGAAAATGCTGACTTTATCAATCTAGACGAAATCCTTTATGGCACCACGGATGAAGAAGCAATAAACAAAATTAAGGCCGAAGAAGGCGACCTTGAGCCCCCTACCCGACAGAGCCTTGAGTCTGAGATGCAAAGCCTCAAACAAGAAGTGCTTGCGGTCAATCGCGATTTATTTATTTTGGAAGAAGATCTTCTGTTTCCAAGCGGCACTCAGGTCAATGTATTTGTTTCCATCGACGCTAGCGATTACTTTTCCCTTGATGGTATTTCCCTAAAAATCAATGACCGCCCCATTAGCAATCACTTATACACTCGCCGTGAACTATCCGCACTCAATCGTGGTGCAGTACAACGCCTTTTCACCGGAAACTTACCCACTGGTGAGCACGAGCTCGTCGCCATTGTCACAGGGCAAGGACCAGAAAAACGAGACTTCCGCCGCGCTGTCAGCATCGACTTCACGAAAAAGAGTGGGACTAAATACGTAGAACTAAAAATAAAGGGAGACGACTTACGAAAGCAGCCTCTTTTCCAACTTAAAGAGTGGGACTAGCTGGGGCTCTCCCCCGTAACCTTATGAACATTCTACGTTTTATACGCAATCGCCCAAAACACTCAGGTATGCTGTCGCCATCACATATTGCTGTAACCAGCATTCTATTGTGTGGCAGCATATTTACAGCGCCGCAAGCCGTGGCGGAAGAACTACAGGTTGAGATCACAGATAAACCAACGCAATCTGTACGCTTGGACAAACCCCACCCGGTAAAAGATCTAGCTTACGGGGAGTTTCTCTTTGACTATTACCAAGAGAAATATTTCACGTCCATATCCAAAGCAATGATCGCGGATAAACGCGGACTGCTAAAGCACCACGAAGCACAAACTCAAGTTTTGCTTGGTTCATTGTATGTCGGCTATGGAATGCTTGGAGAAGCCGAAGGCATTTTCAACAATCTGTTGGAAAATGCTACCGCAAAAACGATTCGAGACAAAGTTTGGTATCACTTAGCAGAGGTCTACTACAAGCGCAGCAATTACGATAAAACCATCGAGATATTACAATCTCAAATTGACCAGCCGCCACAAAAATTGGCCAACGATATAGAGCTGTTACTCGCCCAGAGTCTGATCGCAAAAGGCGACCTCGAAAAAGCCCTCAAGCACCTGGACAATATCAAGCGTCAAAAAGGATTTTCACAATTCGCCAAATTTAATCTGGCTTCTGCTCATGCGATCTTGGACCAGCCCGACAAAGCGAAAGCGCTATACCTAGAAGTATTGAGATCTCGCACCAAGCGTAAAGATAAAGTGGCGACTGCATTAAAAGATAGAGCCGCACTTGCACTAGGATCCAACCATCTAAAAAGTGAAGATTGGTCCAAGGCTAGGGTATCGTTCGAATCTATTAAGCTTAACGGGGCATCATCCAATACTGCTCTATTGGGGCTCGGCTGGAGCTACCTTAATGCAGATGACCCTGTTGGCGCCCTAGCACCATGGCAAGAACTAAGCAGAAGAAACTCCTCTGACCCAGCTGTACAAGAAGTGTTGCTAAACCTACCTCTAGTCTACGAAAAAGCGGGGGCGTTACAGGATGCTCTAGATGGATATCGCGCCGCAAACGAACACTACGGAAAGGAATTTGAAAAACTCGTCGCAATACAGCAATCTATCGATGACACAGACTGGATAGATAGCTTAACGCCACCTATATCGTTTTCGCTAGATCCCCTCGATAACGTTGAAACCTTTACCTTGCCAGAAAACGAACTATCAGAATACCTGTACCAATTCTATGCAAGCCATGATTTCCAAGAAAGTTTCAGAGACTACCGAGAGTTACAGCGATTAAAACAACTACTTAATCAATGGCAAAGAGAAGTCCCCATTTTTAACGAAATGGTCGATGCAAACATTGAGCGCCTAAACATCCTTCAACCGAAGGCAAAAGATGGTATACAAAAGGGCCAAACATTATTGAGTGAGGGAACGGAGAAACTCGTTGAATTCACTCAACGCCTGAACAATGCTATCGCGGAAAATGATATCACGATCACCGCTACCGACGCTCAAGCGTTATTACTAAACCGCTTAGAAACACTAGGCTCCAATTTAGAGAAGCTGCCGAACATACCTGACTATGACGCCGAACGAGAACGATATAGGGTCATAAAGGGCGTATTATTATGGGACCTAAATGAAAGCGCAGTAGAGCGTAGATGGGAAAGAACCAAGGACAAAGTATTCATCGAAGGGCAACTCGCGCTACTTGAAGAACGCATTCAATTGGTCATCACTGCACGGGAACGCAAACTAGACAACTTTGACGGCTATAGAGTTCGGATCACTGATCTAGATCGACGCCTAACGGACCTACAAACGAAGTCGTTGCGTGGAATCCTACACCAACGGGCATATTTGAAGGCCATCGCGAGAAGCATTATCACACAGCACCAACAACATATTCGCAATCTACAAGCCAATGCAATTTTCTCCATCGCTCGCCTACAAGATATGGCCTATATACAAAGCCAAGAACCCACAACCCAGCCCGACCAGATTCCAGAAGATCTACCACAAAGTACGGAAGGCGGTTTGCCTGACCAGTCCACAAATCAAAGTGACGAAGAGTCATCTAGTGCCCTACCCAACGAAAAAGATAAGGTCAAAGTTCCACTAGACGTTGAGAAGCGCAAGAGCTTATTTGACGGTTCTTTCAAGTCAATTTTTGGTTTTGGAGACTAACCCTCCCTCCAACATTCGCGATGTACATTACTCCTGCAAATATGCAAGAATAGCCCCGAATACCAATGCACTTTCTAGGGGCCAAAGAAGATGAAACAACAGCTAATCAATATGCTGACACTGCAGGACAAAATGAACACAAAAGTTCACGCCGATTGGCGCAGCCAAAACTATGCGTGGTATAGGGCGATTTGGACTGAATGTGCTGAACTGCTGGATCATCACGGTTGGAAATGGTGGAAAGCCCAGACCCCAGACCTGCCCCAAATACAACTTGAGATCGTAGATATTTGGCACTTTGGCCTCAGCATACTGATTGTCAACAACAATGACATCCAGGCGATATCCGAAGAAATTTGCGAACAGTGGTCGCTCGAACAGCCCAGCACTACATTTCCAGAAGCTATTGAATCCTTAGCAGAACACACCCTAAGAACGAAGCACTTTTCTATTCCCCTGTTCTGTAAGCTCATGTCCCTAGCAGACATGGACCAAGATGAATTGTATCGTCAATACATAGGTAAGAATGTACTTAATTTTTTCCGTCAAGATAATGGATACAAAGAAGGTAGCTACATAAAGGTGTGGAATGGTAAGGAAGACAATGAACACCTCGCTGAAGTCATACAAATAGTAGACCCTACTGCCAGTGACTTCCAACAGCAGGTCTACGACCAACTCTCAAATCGATACCCTACAATTTAGGTATTCGAAAAACTCTATCCCGCTACCTCGCAAGCTACAAGCTCCAACAGATCCAACTCAGATAGCGCAGGGCTAAGATAATGGCCTTGCGCTTCATCACAATTGTGTTTCCCCAAGTAACTTAATTGCTCTCTCGTTTCAACACCCTCTGCAATCACCCCTAGCCCCAAGCTTTTAGCTATAGCAATCACAGCATGCGTTAGCTCTACACCTCCCTCGTCGTTATCGATATCCTTAACAAAATCACGGTCTATTTTTAAAGTATCAATCGGGAACTTCTTCAGGTAACTTAACGATGAATATCCGGTGCCAAAATCATCCACAGCGATACGCAAGCCAGCCGTCTTAAATTCATTTAGTACCGCTATCGTATGTTCAATATCTTCCATAAGCACCGTTTCTGTGATCTCCAGCTCCAACATACCCGCCGGCACTTGATACTTATCTATCATCGCCATCGCCCACTCGGCAAACCGGCGACGCTTGAATTGCGCAGCAGAAACATTGATAGCGACTCTAGGAAGATGCACTCCATCATTGCGCCACTCCTGAATCTTACTGCAGACGTTTTCAAACACCCATTCTCCAATGGGTATTATCAGATCACTTTCTTCAGCTAACTCAATAAACTGAGCAGGCGATAATGTACCAAATTTTGGATGATGCCAGCGAAGCAAGGCTTCCACACCGGACATTACACCATTAGAGAGCCAATACTGAGGCTGAAAATACATGCAGAACTCATCGTTCACCAATGCCTTCCGCATAGCATTCTCAATAAATAATCGCTCCACGGCTTGTGCATTTAGTACTTGATCGTAAAACTGATAATTATTCTTGCCAAGCTTCTTTGCTGAGTACATCGCCATGTCTGCGTTTCTAAGGAGTTCATCGCTTGAAGCCCCGTCACATGGATACACTGCCACTCCTAAGCTCGCTGAAGTGAAAGCCTCCCTACCCTCTATCAAAAATGGCTGCACAAAACTTGAAATAATTCTGTTTGCAGTAGCAATCACAATTTCTTCCGCTTCTTCAACACTTGGCAACGAAGATAATACGATTGCAAATTCGTCTCCCCCCATTCGTGCAACCGTATCTTCTTCTCTTATGCACCCTTGTAACCTGGAAGCAACTGACGTTAGCAACTGATCCCCCGCTGCATGACCAAAGGAGTCGTTAATCGGCTTAAACCGATCTAGGTCGAGAAACAATACCGCCGCCGAAGTGTTATTTCTGCTAGCTTGAGCGATTGTTTTTTCAAGTCGTTCATTAAACAGACTTCTATTGGGTATCCCGGTAAGGGCGTCAAAGTAAGCGAGACGCCGAATTTTCTCTTCGTCCGATTTCTTGTCTGCGATATCAAGAAATATTCCTACATAATGTGTGACATCACTATTTTCATCTCTCGCCGCACTAAAACTGAGTAAGCTCGGACGTAACTCGCCTTTAACATTTGCGTATTCACATTCGCCTCGCCATCTGTTTGTTTCACTTATGCTGTTCTTAACACCCAGAAACAACAATTTGTCCTGTGGCTGCGGCCAGATAAATCCACAATAACGTCCCATCACCTCTTCCGGGAGATACCCTGTCGTTGCATAAAACTCTTGATTAGCCCTTATAAGAATCCCACTATCATCGGTAATAAAAATGGACTCTCCACTCGACTCAAATGCGGTAGATAACAAGCGCTGCTCTCTTTCAATGACCTTTCGTTCCGTGATATTTCTAGCAACCCCTAATGTTCCCTGAATATCCCCCATATCGTCATAAAGTACAGAAAGTTGCATTTCCACAGCAATTTTTTGACCATCAGCACACAACAACTCACGTTCCAGAACATGAAACTGTTTTACCGGGCACACTGGGCTGTCCAGTGGGTGATTAAGATGAAAATGGATATCAAAAATTTCGTGAATATCTTGATTCGTCTGCGAGGAAAAGAATGCAGGCTTTTGTGTAAACAGCATATCTTCGAAACTAAGTCCCGTAACCTCGGTTACAGAAGGGCTGATATAGGTCAAGTTGAAATGTATGTCGGTAGTCCAAATCAAATCTTTAGAATTGGTTGCAAGTAATCGATAGCGCTCCTCGCTATCCCTTAACTGGCACCCCTGCTTAAAAGCATCAGAAACTTCTCTCACGACACCAATAAAGCAATTGTCGGTCTCAATGTCACCGAACGTCTTTCCAGTATATGGCTTGATACAATGATGATAATAACCCCAATCTCCTTGGTCATTGCTCATCCTATAAACACGCTCTAAAGCAGAATGTTGCTCACGACGGACCACACACACGATATCTTTACGTAATTGCCCAAGTTCTTCCTCTGAAAAAGCTAAATACCACTGCTCAAAACTAAGCCTCGTAACATCACTCTTATCACCAAGAACAGCGTTATCAGTAGAAGCCTGCTGTGGAAAAACAATGATCCTTCGAGTATCCATGTCACCGATATATACACTATAGGGAAAACCTGCAAACATTTGCTCCCACTGCTGTATTTCTTTTTCTAAAGCCATCTATCCAACCGTCCATAGAGCCGATCGCTCACATCATAACCATGCCCTCAATGTGCCAGAACAGCCTGCGACGAGCAAGCTATCATTTACAAATATCCCCGGTTTTGACCAGGCTAACAGCAATTGACTCGGCATAAAAAATGCCTATGTGAACTAGGTCATACCGACGACCTTTCTAGCTCTCTACGATGACTCTATTTCTCCCCTGTTCTTTTGCGACGTACAATAATTTGTCGGCCTCATTTACCAATTCGTCCAGGGTATGTTGCTGATCAGAAACCAGGCCAATAGACATGGTTACTGACGTACTGCTTCCCCCCAACATAAGAATGCTGTCTTCAACCAGCTCACGGAAGTTCTCAGCAAGAACCTCGGCTTTCTCTATTGGCAAACCAATCATCAATACGGCAAATTCTTCGCCGCCCATACGTGCGTAGAAAAATCGACCAAACGCTTTGTGCAGTAGTTTTGCGATATCAATTAGCGCCATATCCCCGCCTTCATGGCCATATTGGTCGTTAATTGCTTTAAAATAATCAATATCCATTAATGCGACACAAGAACACAACCCTTTCCCTTGGGCTTCCACTAGCTCTCTCTCAGCGCGCTCGTAAAAATACCGTCGATTCGGAATATCCGTCAAATAATCATGATTTGCGGCATGTTCAATGGATTCCAATTGCTCGAGCGCTTCTATATTGTGCATCATGCGACAATAAAACTCTTCATGGCTAAACGGCTTAGCCAAGAAGTCATTGGCGCCATTTTTTATGAATTTCGCAGACATTCCTTTCGTACCATGAGCTGAGAGGCCAATGAGTATCGTCTTATTTCTAGTCACATCGCGCCGGACATTTTTGATCAACTCAAAGCCATTCATTACTGGCATGTTGTAGTCAACAATAACCATTTTGATCGCGGGATCTTGGCTGATCATTTGCAACGCTTCCTCACCATTTTCCGCTTCCAGGGCGATGTACTGATGAACCTCAAGCATCGCTCGGACAAAACGCCGAGAAGTCCTAGAATCATCGGCAACGAGCACTTTGATGCTTCGATTTAACTCTAATCGACGAATAAGCTTGAGAACATACTCGTAAGAAAAACGACTCTCCTTGATAACGTAATCCACAATAGGCTTTTCAAGCATCTGATCCCGTAAATGCTCATCAAAACTGCCCGTCAGCACAATCGTTGGGACCGACAATCCCAGCATAAAATCGACAACCTCACCATTGGGTGCATCCGGTAAGTTCAGGTCGACAACAGCCGTTCGATAATACCCAGCACCATTCGCGTCGATGAACTCCTTGGTCTCGGCGAAAGATTTTGCTATATCAAAATCGAGGTCTTGCTGATCTTTCGATAGATGCTTAATGACCTTGATCACCACAGAACTATCTTCAACCAATAACACTTTTTTCATAAACGTAGGCTTCTAGATGATATACATCTCATCAGTTTAGAAGCTTACGTTTATCTCGCAACTATCGTGCTATCTACAACATGCGTATTGTTGCAGCTGACTTACCACATTAGGTCGTCTGGCACCTGGAAATCAGCATACGGATCATCATCGTCAATGTCCGTTTCATTCTGGTTACACACAATAATGCAACTCTCATTTCGCTGTCGAATCTTCTCAGCGACCGCAGTAGGTACCAGTTCATAGCTATCATTAATACTCACGATCGCTAACTGTCCCTTAGACAGGCCTTTTGATACATCTTCTACTACGTAGAGCTTCTTGACCTTTTTCTCATGCACAAAATTATAGGCAATATCGCCATTACCTTTCGCAACTTTGGACTGAGCCACCATATCAGCTATCTGGGCTTCTACCGCCTTTTCTTCGGCATCCAACTTCCTTTGCTTATTCAGCTGTTGATCGCGCTCAACCTTTGCCTTTCTAACTTTCTCTGCTTCCACTTTATTTTCATCAACAACGACATCACTACTCTTGCGTTGCTTTTTAACCTTCTTTTTCTTCTGTGAATTAGCATCATTTGCCTTTTGTTTAGTGCTCAGGCCTGCTTTCAACAATTGATCCTGTAAAGAACCCGCCATATCCTTCTCCTTCTTAATCGTTTTGGTAACGTGCAGGGCTAACGCTTTCTGACGTCACACCAAATTTAACCATAAAATCGGGCACCGACCGCCCAACCGCGAGTGCAGCGGCTAATTTCGCCAATGCAGGCGCCATTTGAATACCGTAACCACCTTGGCCAGCAAGCCAAAAAAATCCAGCCACCTGGCTATCATAACCAACCACCGGAGAGCGATCTGCGACAAATGTTCTCAGCCCCGCCCACTGTCTCTTCACCGTAGTGATTTTTACATCCATTGCCTCTTCAAAACGCGCAATCCCCAGAGCGACATCAATATCCTCTGCGTACGCGTCCACAGGTTCCGATGGGATTTCGTCGGCAGGAGTAATAAGGATATTGCCTGATTCTGGTTTAAAATAGAATGTCTCATCAATGTCGATCGTTAACGGCCAGCGACTGACATCAACACCTTCCGGTGTTTTCGCAACGCATACTGTGCGCTTCTTAGGCTCCATACCAAGAGGCACTGCGCCCGCAAGGTTTGCTAACTTATCCGCCCAAGCACCACTGGCATTAACAATATTTCGAGCACAAAACTCTCGGCCTTCACTGCTAATTATCCAAGAATCACCTATTCGCTCTAACGAAGACACTCTTGCGTTGTAGACAAACGTTACGCCAGCCCTTGTCGCCAGCTTAATATAGCCTCCCAACAAAGCTGCGACATCTATCTCTCTAGAATTTGGCTCCCAAAACCCAGCGGCAACACCTGGTTTCAACTCAGGTAATTTATCATAGACAAAAGCTTCATCAACCAATTCAACATTGTCTAGGCATTGGCTAACGCGCTGGTAAACGTCCTGTAGCTGAGGTAACTGTAAGGGCTTCGCAAGATACATTGCGCCTAAAGGGCCAAGCAGGGGGTGCTCACAAAAATCTTCGGGGGGATTGCCATAAAAAGCCTCGCTACTTAACGTGATGCCACGAACAACATCATTACCATATCCAACCATATAAAAGGCTGCTGAGCGGCCAGTGGTATGATACGCAGCATGAGCTTCTGCTTCTAGGACGATAACACTTGCCCCAAGTTGCGATAACTCATAGGCAATCGAAGCACCAGCCATTCCCGCACCAACAACAACAAAATCCACACTCTCAGTCATACAATCCTATCAAGCGATCTCATTACGCCATTTTCGAATTTGATTTCAAAAAAAGGATTTTACCTGTTCTGGGCACAAATACCTAAGGTAAATATGGCCGAGATAGAATTGACAAAAAAAACCCTGCACAAGGCAGGGTTACTCTCTGGGACGCGAGAAACTGGATTAAAACTTTTCGTCATAACTGATAGTAAAGAGGTAAGCTTCGGTTTTACCTTCAATCGGTAAATATGCGTAAGGGTTATAAACAACTGCCCCGGGGGTGATTGAATTTGCATTACTAGATTCACCTGTGGCTGTTTCCACATATTTCCCGTCTTCGTTTAGCGTCTCTGTCACCTGTAAATCCGCTTCATACTCTGACACCATATAGGCCATAGCGAAATCCATACGCGACTCCGCATCGATCTGGTAGCCAAAGCCAAACGAGTAGAGGTTAGAATCGGCTATAGGGAAGAGGAAATCCACTTTATCATCCGGAATCGCGCTGCCTCTAGGTTCATAACCCATCCTCAACACAAGGGCGTCATTAAACTGATATTCAACACCAAATGCCCAAGAAACTACATCTTCATATCCCCTAGGAATACGCAGTTCATCGGGGTCAGCATTATCTTCTACAAAACCACCGGCAGCAAAACTCACAATGCTTGCTAGATTAAGAAAATCCACGTTTTGATCAAATGAGAGGGTCAGATTATCCCATTTACTATATTCAATCCATTTGACGTCTACATTAAACTTAACCGAGGGTAGTATTTGAATTGATGTCCCTATAGCCACATGTTGGGGCTGAATCATCTCTACTTCAATTTTTCCCTTCTCCACCCTCTCCGCATTAAACTCAGCCCCTCCGATTAGCGGGCCAATCAGCGTAGAAATATCCTTTAAACCGATGGTTGTTCCAAGAAATTCATCCGAATACGTCATTTGAAACTCACCTTCCATATCCGCCTTAGTCTCAGACTGATACACAAAACCAAAAGCCAGCCATGGCGTCGGCTCCCAAAGCAACCCTAAGTTGAAACCTAATGAGAGTGGATCTTCTGCAACAATCTCTAGATCGCCGATATTATCAAATGCGCCTAGAATACCTGCTTGAGCTTCGCCATCAGTATCTGTCCCACCTAAGATTGGCGCAAACGCAGCTTCAGACCGATTAATAAAAATTATCGTCTGATCAGGCGCTCTAAATTTCGTTTTTGTCCCAAAGCCTTGCCAAGAAAAGTTAATACCCACACCGACGGATAAAGTATCTGTCACTTCAATACCGATAGTTGGTGAAAAGTAGGTTAGGCGAGTTATAGCCGTCTCGTAGCCCTGATAAGAGCCTGGGTCCTCATCTCTATCTCTTGCAAACCCAAACCCCATGGGAGTATAAACTGCAGTACCAAAGGTCCAACCTTGATGAGGGTCTTCAACCGCAATCCCACCAAAGGGTGCCAAGATAAACGGCACCTCAGTCATACCCGCAAATGGCAAAATCAACACGGGCTGCGTAGCCGTAGCACTTAGGTTTGCTTGATTGTCCTCTGGAAATGCCACAGGGTCGGCATCATCAGGAAGGTTATCGTTAAAAGCTTCAAACTCATCCCTAATGGCTTGAGTATTCTGCTGGGAGCCTGTTTTGCTTGAAATCGACATATGAGCAGCTAAAAGCTTAGTCTGCTGCTGCCTCCCTTGGATCTTTGCCAATCCCGCGGGGTTAAAGTGAATGGAGTCAATGCCCGGTGGATCAGCAGTAACCGCATGTCCCAGGGCAAGCGCCTTTGGGTTACCTATCGACAAATTTTGCATGAGCTGTGCTTGGGCATGATTGGCCGAAATCGAGGCCAACCCAACGCATGCTACCAACGCTGCACGGCTAACTCTAGAGCCTGAATACCGATGAGCTATTAATTTGTTTCTTAATTTAAGACAATTATTATTCTTCATTATTATTTTGTCCTTATCCCACCTAACTCATTGAATTTAGTTGGGTTAACGCCCTGTCAATTGCGTTTACTTTTTATGGTCAGCTTCAAAACATCCGAGCCAACAGTTTTGTCACTTGACTAGATTGATACAAACTATATATTGGGACTTTAGTCTCACATATGACAAATCAGCCCAAATAATACCGACGGTCAAAATTAACCCGCCTGTAAAACCAATACACTAGCGGCTACATGTGGATATTAGAGTGACAAATCGGCTCAAACGCTGATAAAAATAAAAGTACTTTACAAAATAACAACAATACAAAGAGTTCTCTTATGAAGATCATTCAACCCTCAGATACCATCATTCGGTACCACAACCACCCAAAGGCCTTGCTAAGTTATGCAGGTGAATTAGGGCTAGATGTAGCAGAACTCCGACAGCTTTCGGGTTTGGGAGAAGAATTAGAAACCAACTTTTCTGCACGTATTACTTACAATCAATACAAATCACTCATACAAACCTGCATCAAGCAATTAGATAAACCGGCGCTAGGCCTCTACTTTGGCCAACGCTTGATGTTTAGTGGCCATGGATCCGTAGGCTTAGGTTCTCTTGCTTGCAACACCGTTGGGGAAGCCCTTCACATTATTCAGACTTATAAGAAACTTATCTCGCCGATCACGGTTATTGATGTGATTCGACACCCTTCAACTGCCCACTTGACCTGCGACCCAGCGATTGAAGGCGGTGAAATCCAGCACTTTTTTGCAGAAGTACTTTTCTCCACCCTCTACCATTGCTTTCTGTACGCTACCGAACAAAAAACGATGGACTGCACGTTTGAATTCGACTTTGACAAACCGGAATATGCAGAGGAATATTACGCGCTACTTGGAAACAACGTTCAATTTAATTCTCACCGAACTCAAATCACTTGCTCCCCCGAACTTTTCGATATTCCACTTTCATTTTCCAACCCAGCCATCATACATGAGGTTACCCAGCGGTCTTCAGGGCTGCTGGACGAGCTAAACAATCAAGAAGGCTTGCTTACACATATATCTAAATACATTTCCCAACATCCAAATGGATATCCGAATATTGATGAGCTGGCCAATCATTTCAATACGTCCAAAAGCACGCTAAAACGCCGCCTAAAAGAACTCAATGTTACCTACACACAATTACTACAAGATGCCCGCCGAAACCTGGCATGTGATTTTCTGGAAATTGGTGAGCTAACGATTGAAGATATTACGCAACGTTTACAATTTAGCGAAGCGGCCGCCTTCCGAAGAGCGTTTAAACAATGGACAGGGCTAAGCCCCTCCTCATATAGAGAGAATTATCTGTCATAAAATGGCAGTGTTATCCAGGTATATTTGAACGATATTGCTTACGTAAGCAATGGCCTTAAAACACTGTTGTTAAACCCATTAAATTATCGAAATATAGGGGTATATCATCACCTCAAAACAATAAAAACGGCTCTTTTATGACTGATTCACATTCCGCCCCGCAAACGCTAACTCGCTTAGCATTAATCACTACGTTAACCATTGCAATAAGTGGTTGCATCTCAGACTACGGGAATGATGACTGCACAAGTGACGATCTTCCGCCTGTTGATAATTTTTGGTTGGGTATAGATCAAACCGATGTAACCTTTATTGCATTTGGTGACTCTCAATTTGGCGGTGGCGCAGAAGACAAAAATGACCTGCATAAAATTGCTATTAATCAGGCTGACGTTCAACTTCATTGGGATACGTTTGGTATCAACGCCCCCGTCAGCAACATTCGTGGCATTATTATGAATGGCGACATCACTCAAAATGGAAGGGATGGCAGAACCTTATCAGAGAATGAATACAAAGGTTTCACTGATATCTATGGCCTATGTGGAAATCGAGATGTCAAATTCCCCATGTTTGAAGGTTACGGAAATCATGACTTCTTCGAGTGGAGCAATATCGGATACCGCTTGCTTCAAGCACACCCGGTCGCAGACTCAGTCAGCGTTAGAAACCAATACCGAGTGGGCCTCGCCAATACGGCCCCAGACAAAAATGGACACTATAGTTGGGATTGGGATAACATTCACTTTGTTCAGCTTAACCTAACCCCATCAGACGTTGACCCAAACCATGAAGTTCCTGGTGTTAGAAACCCTCGTATGGCCCTTACATTTCTGAAACAAGATTTAGCAGAACACGTTGCTGGCACCAACAAAAAAGTCATTATCATGTCTCATTACGGCCCCTGGGAGACCTTTGAATGGGACAACGAACAAATAGACACTCTATACGACGCGATAAAAGATTACCCCGTCATTGCCTATTTACATGGCCATTCTCACGCAACGAGTGCTTATACCTGGAATGGTATTCCTGTGTTTAACGTCGGATCGCCCTACTACCTTAATTACAATTCGGACGAACGTGGTCACTACTCTGTTTTCAGAATTACCGATAGCAAGCTCTACGCCTACGATGTTTCCTGGAATCCTAACAATCCAATGGCGCTAGAATTTCCTGACAATTGGACCCGAGAAATAGACCTATAATTATTTACCTCGGATTCACCAAATCACTCGAATAGAATAATTTACCGCGATCATCTATGATGATCGCGGAATAATCTGACTGTTGTTCTATATACGCCAAGCCCTTCTTCACTCCCATCACAAATACTGTCGTTGATAATGCATCCGTTTGCATTGCTGTCGGGCCCATAATTGTTACACTCTGCACACCGGTAACTGACCTACCGCTAGAAGGATCAATAATGTGATGATGGCGTTTTCCATCCACTTCAAAAAAACGTTCGTAGTCACCCGAGGTAGATAATGCCAATGATTCCACCGGTAACGTAACAATATGCCCTTCACCTCGCGGGGACTTCACCCCTAACATCCAAGGCCGTCCTTTACGATCACCTATAATACGACTGTCACCACCCGCCGTTACTATGCCATGCTGTATGCCCTGTTTAATAAGATAGTCCACTGCAAGGTCAACGGCGTAACCTTTGGCAATACCGCCCAGATCAATGCGTGTATTTGGATGTAGAAACATCACTGTATTTTTTGCTGATTCCAATTTAATAGAACGAAAATCAATTGCGGGTAACGCCTGCGCAATTTCGCTCTCCTCCGGCTTTATTGATTGCCTATAATCATACCTATAACCAATGCTGGCAAATGTAATATCAAACTGCCCCTCGCTTCGAACACCATGGGCCACGCTCATCTGCAAGAGCCGAAACAACTCAGGGGATACTGTCACTGGCCCCAAGGAAGCCTGACTATTTATTAACGCTAGTTCACTCTTGGGTTTATAAGGACTCATTAACCGATCAATTCGGCGCATCTCATCAAAGACCCAGCTCATCAAAACCTTAGCTCGCTCAGCATCGCTATGCCAAATCTCTACTTTGATCGACGTCCCCATGATTCCGGCATCCTGTTTATGCCATTGGCCGTAACAGTTCCAAGACAGGGTAAACAACAAGGCAATGATAAGCCTGCCTGACATAACATGTATTTTTCGAGTCATGAGTAACCTTGATTACCGATTAGGGAAATTTTATGTAGATATACCACGCAGATTATCAATCACCAACCAAAATGCCTAGTGAAATGGAATAAGTCACTGATACCATAACAACCCAGAGGAGATGATAAATATGAAAGCCACTCTTTTTTACCTACACGATCCTATGTGTAGCTGGTGTTGGGGGTTTCGCCCAGTATGGGATGAAATCCAGGCAAAACTGCTAGAAAGGTACCCCACGCTCACTATCACTTATATCGCAGGCGGGTTAGCACCTGATACCGATCAACTAATGCCTGCTGAACAAAGAAAAACAATAGAAAGCTATTGGCGTAGGATTACGGCCGAACTAGGCACAACATTTAACCATGATTTTTGGACCAAGAATGAGCCTAAACGCTCAACTTACCTTGCTTGTCGCGCGGTACTTGCCGCAAAACGACAACACCAAGAAAAAAACATGATTCATCTTATACAAGAAGGCTATTACTTAGGCGCGCAAAACCCTTCAGAGGAACATGTTCTGATAGACATTGCTGGGAAATTATTTAGCGACGACTCCCTTGATAAATTCATCGAGGATATTCGTTCTGGCAGTATTGAAGAAGAACTCCAACAAAGTATTGAGCAATGCGAGCGACTACACGAACTCCGACTCGCCAACGGTTTTCCCTCTCTAGTACTTGGCTTTGAAAAAAACCTACAGCGTATTACCCAGGACTATCTATCTGTGGAAGTTACGTTGCAGCACATTGATTCAATACTAAAGCGGGCCGAGGTAATAGACCTAGATAGCTAACCTAAGGAGCGAGCCCATCCGACATATCACGTGCCGATCACGCACAATCCAAAAACGATGGGCTTCATCCGGCGTTGGCCATTCGGTCGTTTCTAGCTGCCGTGCTAATACCTGCTTGGGCACGCTATATTCTCGATCAGCATTACCTTCAGCATACTCTTCCCCACTCTGTTGAAACACCACGAGAGTCACCAATGCCCCATAGGCATACCCCAACTCGTAGAGTTGGTCTCGAAAATCTTGACGTAGGTTGGTTGCATCCCAAACTACTTTCTTATGTGAGGCAAGCGCTCGCTTTAGCCGTGTTTTTGCTTCCTGTAATACCCTGCCCCTATGCTTTTGATTCGCACGGTCTCCGCATAATTCCTGTCGAATGTCATCCAGGGAGATAACGTAGTAGTCTTTCAGGTACTGCTGAATCCAGCTGGATTTACCTGAACCAGACGGCCCGCACATTATCATCAAGCAAGAATAACCATCCCTGTATTCATAGGACTTTGCTACCGCTTCATGAGGTGTTGTTATGTTCCCTGCCTCTCGATCTCTGATGGCATTGCCGAAAATCAAGTCCTGAGTATCCGCATCATAATGACCAACTTCAGCAATAAGATGACGCTGCCAAGAACAATAAGCAGTGGCACTCGGGTCCTCTTCTGAATACCACGTACCATATTCTTGAGCAAACAACTTAAATAGCGCGAGATGCTCAAGTTGCTGTTTTTTGTCAGGACAGTACCGTCCAGACATATCCGCCATCTCAAGATAGTAAAGTAGCTCGCAATCCACCCGACGTGATAGTTTCAAATACCCTTCGATACCTGATTCCCGTATAACCAGTCGCTTTGGTATATGATGCTCACCCACAAGGCCCAACACCATATTAATCACCTCCTGTGACAAATGAAGCGGCGCAAGCCGATAAGCCAAATACGAACGGCCCTTTGCTTCATGACCTGGAGACACAACCCGTTCAATACCCTTGATTTCTTTACGTTTAGTACAGCAAGGTTTAGCTATATCATGCAGCAACGTACCTAAGATTAGCGCCTGACGACGCTCACCCTGCACCGTATTGTTTTGCTCAGCTAATAATTGGTAGAGTTCGTTCAACACCATCCCCGTATGAATATACACATCACCTTCGCCATGCCATTCTGGATCTTGTTCGGTGTTTTTTAATCGACATAACCAGGGGATGTGTTTGCCTAACATACCAACCATTTCTTCCATATTAGGACATGCATCAACCTTTAGCGTATCTAACCAGCCATCCATTTGCTTTTTCATTTATTCTCTCCTTTGTCTCTACGGCATAATTTATTCGGCACTACCTCAGCGTGCATCCAATGTTTATCCGTACTAACATGGGACGGCCTCACCCACTTGGCTACACTACGATCGAACATACCAAAATCAAACGAATCAACTAGACGCACAACGTAGCCTTCACTTACCGCCATATCTACATCATGATCTTTAAACCACTCTGAATCCCACTTTCCTATATAGAGTTCTTTGGGCATGCATAAACCCAACAATTCTGCCCATTCTTTAGTTTCATCCCAGTGCAAACAGGTATTACCCTCATCCCACATGGAGAACATAAAAAAATAACTGGACAACTGTTCATAGTAAATAGAATGCTTGGCGAAAACATTTTCCCCACACAAACGCCAGCCCTTTGGAATTCCATGGCCGACCCTAGCATGAAGCGCTTTTACCCAGTCTCTTGAAGCATGATGTCGACTATCTACTGACCTGGCATGAATACAATTCGCATACATAGTAGTATTCTCGCCATCCATTTTTTCTGTAACCACCACGTGTTTACCATTAAACTGGTTAACCGTTTTGTTCCTAACATCATCATGGGTAAACCCTGGCGACCAAGGCAGATGAGGTGTACGTGGATACTTAATTTTTCGGCTATACATAACGCCGACCTCCCATAGTTAATTTTTTTAATCTATGGAGAGCTCATTTGATTTTTCGTAATAAGAAATAGAGGCATCAAGAAAGCGACGCTGAGGTCTGTCTAGTCGCTAGAACAGAATTTGACGAGGCTCAATACACACATTGTAAGATATCGAAAAATCATGCAGAGCCTCCTTAATAAGAATTGATATTGAATTTCGGCGCACTATACTCGTGTCAATTTATTTTTGCAATAACACATTGGCAAATTATCGCCTTGGCCCTTCGATACTTCGACTAAAGAAATGCTTCACACCTTCCGGTTTAGTGCTGTAGAGTTTTGCGGGCCGATTGCTTCCTGTTTTCATGCCACCTGTTTCCTCCAGTATATCCGCATCTAAGATACGTCGTCTAAATGATTTTTTCTCCACAGGAATGCCGAGTATTATCTCAAATGTTTTCTGTAATTCAGTTAGCGTAAATTCTGTCGGTAAAAGATTAATCGGTAGGGACGTATATTGAACTTTATTCTTAAGACGATCATGGCAAACATCCAATATAGCCTGATGATCAAACGCTAAGTCCATCTCCTGTTCAACTTTCTCAACCGACATCCAAGTTACCTCTTCAGAGCTTTCATCGGCAGCTAACACAATGTCATCACAGGTAATCAATGCTAAGTAAGCCACGGTAACAGACCAACCACGAGCATCTCGATCAGCAGAACCAAAGCTCTCTACCTGCTCTAGATAAGGCGTGTCTACTCCTGTTTTCTCTAACAATTTTCGGTGAGCGGTATCACTCAATGTGCGATCCTTCTTCAAATCAATGAATCCACCAGGCAGCGCCCACAAGCCTTTTGATGGATGCTGAGCACGCTTTACTAGCAACACCTGCAACTCGCCACCCCTAATGGTAAATATCGCCATATCCACAGAGGTGAGCGGAATATCAAATTCATGAATATCGTAACGTTTTAGAAATTGCTTCTCTGTGAGCTCTTTGGCCATAAGTAAAACCGTTATTAACCTGTGATTGACATAATGTGAATGGGGCACTATGTTAGTGGTCTATAGACACTATGTCAATCACGGGTTAACAACAGTGGGTAACGATGGACAAATTAGCGCACTCAATTGAAGGGTCCTTGCTCGGCCTCATGGCTGGAGATTCAATCGGTCTACCTTACGAGGGGCTGAGCACTCAACGCACCTCTAAAATGATGCCAACCGCGCTGAATCAGCAACTCATCTTTGGGAAAGGCATGGTCTCCGATGATACAGAACATGCAGTTATGACAGCAGCATCGCTGGCCGCCACCTGGGGCAAGCCGAGTGCCTTTCAAGCCAATCTGGCTTGGCGTCTTCGCTGGTGGCTATTCCGGTTGCCCGCTGGCATCGGCCTTGCGACCGGACGTTCTATACTAAAATTATGGCTAGGAGTCCCACGTAAATACGCCGGCGTGTATTCCGCAGGCAATGGCCCCTGCATGCGCGCTCCTATTATTGGTGTTTGCTTGGGTAACAATAAAGCGTTGATGGCCCAGGTACTAAAACAATCAACGTACCTGACGCATACCGACCCTAAAGCGCAGGTCTGTGCTCTCGCGGTGGCCCTCGCTGCATTTATCAGCAGCCGACAAAACAACATTAGCATTACCGAATATCGAGAGGAGCTGAGTTTATTGCTTGTCGACGAGCCAAGCGATGCCGTCAAAGAATTTGAGGGGTTACTGGATATTATCGAACACCACGTAACTATTGGTGACGATGAGTCTTTCCTCAAGGCCATTGGTCAACCTAAAGGCGTATCAGGTTATAGTTATCACACAATTCCCGCAGTGTTATACCTTTGGTTTCGTCATCACCAACACTATGCTAAAGCCATAGAAAATATTATCCGATTTGGTGGGGATACTGATACTACCGCGGCAATCTTGGGTGGCATAATCGGTGCCCGTGGAAATATCGAAGAAATACCTAAACGTTGGTTAGACGATATTTTAGATTGGCCAATCACTCATCGGTACATTACGACGCTATCCAATCAACTGCACCAATCTATCATTGAGGAATCATCTCAGCGGATTTTTTCAATAACGGGTCCACTTGTCTTCCTACGCAATATGGTATTTCTGTCGATCGTACTAGGGCATGGTTTTCGCCGATTACTTCCCCCGTATTAGCGTCAGCCGTCAGGCCAGTTTCACCTGACGGCTACCGTACGTTAACAACGCTGCCAACACTACGCCGCTTTTTCCTCGTCAACTACTTGCTCTGGTGCTCTAATCAAGTAGTCAAATGCACCGAGTGCTGCATTGGCACCATTTCCCATCGCAATAATAATCTGCTTGTAGGGTGTATCTGTAACATCACCTGCGGCAAACACACCGGGCATTGAGGTTTGGCCCCGTTCATCGGTAATGATCTCGCCACGATTGGTAAGATCCAATACACCTCTTAAAAAGTCCGTATTGGGTACTAAACCAATTTGTACAAAAATACCTGCAACTACAACATGATGTATGCCCTCGCTTACCCGGCAACGGTAATCCAGCCCCCTCACCTTATCTCCATCGCCGAGTACTTCTGTGGTTTCCGCGTTGAGAATAATAGTGATATTGGGCATAGAGTTAGCTTTGTTTTGCAATACAGCGTCTGCGCGAAGCTTGCTATCAAATTCTAATACTGTCACATGCTCGACAATACCAGCCAAATCAATAGCCGCTTCTATTCCAGAGTTTCCTCCTCCAACCACAGCCACTGACTTCCCCTTGAACAGAGGTCCATCACAATGCGGACAGTACGCAACGCCCTTACCCCGGTATTCTTGCTCACCTGGTACGTTCATCTCTCGCCAACGTGCACCGGTTGCTAGTAATACCGAGCGACTTTTTACAGTCGCCCCACTTTCTAATTCAATCTCAATTAGACCACCGGCTTGGTTGCTACCCATTATGCTTTTGGCTTTCTGATGGTCCATAATATCAACATTGTACTCAGCAACATGGGCCTCAAGATTGGCGACAAGTTTAGGTCCATCCGTGGCTGTCACAGAGATAAAGTTTTCTATCGCCATTGTATCTTGTACTTGTCCGCCAAAACGATCCGCAACCACACCGGTTGAAATTCCTTTACGTGCACCGTAAATCGCTGCAGCGGCACCAGCCGGCCCACCTCCAACCACTAAGAAGTCAAAAACAGATTTGTCATTAATAACCTCCGCTTGTTCCAATTGCCCAGCTGTATCCACTTTATTTAAAATGTCGCTTAACGTTACACGCCCCTGCGTGAACGGCTCACCGTTTAGGTAAACCGTGGGCACCGCCAAGATGTTTCGCCTCTCAGCCTCTTCAACATGTATCGCCCCATCAATCATTACATTTTTAACACGGGGATTAATCGCCGCCATCATATTCAGTACCTGGACAACGTCTGGGCAGTTTTGACAACTTAGCGACACATAGGTCTCAAAGTTGAAATCACCTTGCAAGTGTTTCACCTGTTCAATAACCTCAGCCTCCAGTTTTATTGGATGCCCACCGCTGTGCAATAACGCCAACACCAGCGAGGTAAACTCATGGCCCATCGGTACACCAGCAAAACGAATTTCAGTGCTGTTTACCACCGATCTTACTAACATTGATGGTACACGCTCGTTTTCTGGGTTACGCTCCACTACAGTTATTAATGAAGACAATTCTGCGATTTGATTTACCAGCCCCTGTAATTCAGCGGACTTCGCGCTATCGTCAACAAACACCGCGAGTTCAACAGGTGTGGTTAAGTTGTTTAAGTAGTTAGTCAATTGACTGACGATGTTTAGATCTAAATTTGAATGTGACATGATAGCGCTCCGCTTTTTAGATAATGTTAGGGTAAAACCGTGTTAGATTTTTCCAACAAGATCTAAAGACGGTGACAATGTTGCCTCACCTGGTTGCCAAGCTGCGGGGCATACTTCACCATCGTGCTCAGCAACGTACTGAGCGGCTTGAATCTTGCGAACAAGATCCTTAGCAGAGCGTCCTATACCTAGATCATTAACTTCAGCAACTTTGATTTCACCTTCAGGGTTAATCACAAACGTGCCTCGTAGCGCTAACCCTTCCTCTTCGATCATCACACCAAAGTTTCTAGCAATCTTGCCAGTGGGATCACCTATCATCGGGAATTGAATTTTGCCGATAGTGTCAGAACTGTCATGCCAGGCTTTATGGGTGAAGTGGGTATCCGTAGATACCGAGTAAATCTCGACGTTCATCGCCTTAAGTTGCTCGTGGTGATCTGCCATATCCCCCAATTCAGTCGGACATACAAAGGTGAAATCTGCAGGGTAGAAGAACACCACTGACCATTGCCCTTGCATGGCTTCTTCCGATACTTCAATAAAATCGCCTTTATGAAAGGCTGTTGCCTGGAAAGGCTTAACGATGGTATTTACGATTGATTGACTCATGGTGGTAACTCCTAATAAATGGGTTGTTGGTTAAGACAAGTCCATATTAGGAGAAACCTTCGATAGGCTCTAATCGATTAAACTGATGATTATGATTGGCAAAACCTATTCTACTAGCCTTCTAGGCATCGCTTGAGGTTATTCAGGGCTACTATTGAGTTAGCTTTCATTCTTGAACTTAACAGAGGCAGCATCAGACGGCTAAGGCCAGACACATCATAGGTGAGTGTTCGCTCAAAATCCGTCCCACCATTCCCTGCAGGACTAAATTTGTAGTAGAGATTAAGCCAACCGTCCTTCATTACACCTTTCACTTCCCAGCACTCGGCGTCTACACCCTTCAGAACGGTATATTTGGTTTCCCGCATCAAGGTTATGGGCAGTGGCGAGAAAGGTTCTAACCGTACAACCTCATCAAACTCATCACCGACTGATAGGCGGTCCACAATAGCCTTCGCAGAAACAGAATTTGGATGCCATTCGTGCCACTTCCATGGCTGCGTAACATAATCAAATACCTGCTGAGGTGTCTTGTGGATTGTAATGGTATTTTTTATGACATTTGGCATTATTTCCCCTAGAGATGATGAGTCAAACCACATTTTAGTACATCCGCTGGAATCAGCTCATACCGCAGTAAACAATAACTTTACCGCCAAGCACACAAACACCACACTAACCGCTCGATGTAAATATCGCTGCGCTACAGCAGATTCTCGAAACCAACGATTCAAAAAACCAGACAGATAAGCAATACATAAAAAGCAGACTAACGCGACGAGGATGAAAACCCATCCAAGCAACATCATTTGCAACGATACATCCCCTTCTTGAGAATTCGTGAACTGGGGTAAAAAAGCCAAGAAGAAAATTGCAACTTTAGGGTTCGTTACATTCATTACGATGCCGCGACGATACAGTGCTAAATTCGATAACTGAGGAACACCGCTAATGTCAAGTTCAGAATCAGCTGCAGAATACGCGCTCCACGCAAGATAACAGAGGTAACCGGCCCCCACTATTTTCAGTCCATTAAATGCAAATTCACTGGCCTGAATCAACGCCGCGACACCAAGCACAACCATTGCTGTGTGCACCAACAACCCCGTACACAAACCCAATGTAATAAAAGCACCTGCTTTTCGACCATGAGTGGCTGATTGAATCAGAACAAAAATGTTATCGGGCCCCGGTGCAAAAGATAACAACGCAGAAGCCAATACAAACGTCACTAGTGTTTCTACTGTTAGCATTCAGAACAACCTCAAACCCA
Organism: Gammaproteobacteria bacterium 45_16_T64; assembly: GCA_002162955.1. Taxonomy (GTDB): domain Bacteria; phylum Pseudomonadota; class Gammaproteobacteria; order Pseudomonadales; family Ketobacteraceae; genus 42-54-T18. The sequence goes on along the minus strand of MABD01000008.1, from coordinate 39,729 downwards.
TCACGACGCCTGACGGGCCATCTCCATATCTTTTGTTGGCGCAGCCCCAAACAAGCGGCGATACTCACGACTAAATTGCGAAGGGCTCGCATAACCCACTTGAAACGCAGCATCACTGGCTGATTGATTGTCGTGTAACATCTTACGCCTCGCCTCATGTAAACGCATAGTTTTAATATATTGAATCGGCGTTACATTAGTTACCGCTTTAAAATATTGATGGAACGATGACTGACTCATATTCGCCAGCTGCGCCAACCCATCCACTTCTAAGGCGTTTGCATAATTTTGCTGGATATAATTTAACACTTCCGCAATCTGAAAATTGTGTCTATCCCGGTAGGCGAAGGCTTTTAGTTGATCACCCTGCTCCCCCAGCAATACATGAAATAATAATTCCTTTACCGCCATAGGCCCCAATACTTTTGCTTTATCTGGACTGCTCACACAAGCCAGTAATCGCGTTAGGGTATTTCGAATATCATCGTCCACCGACGAGACATAGATGCCCCGCCCCACCTTTGCTACTGCCTCACGAGACATTTCCATCGCGGGTAATTCATGAATTAGGTCATTGAGTAGTCGCAAATCAATATCCACTTTGATTGCTAAATAAGGCTCATCCTCACTGGCTTTGAGTACCTGGCATTCCAATGGAAGTGGCACAGATAACACCAGATAATGTAACGCATCATAGGTGAATACCTCATCCCCCAAATGTGCGCATTTACAGCCCTGCGCCACAATATAAATACTCGGATCATACACAATTGGCTTGCGTTCGGTCATTACTTGATCCGATCTCACCAGAACCAATCCAGGGACCCCGGTATCCACTGCACCGGCTTCGGGCAACAGTTCTAACATCCTATCCACGATTATTTTTGCTAACGCCATGATCTATTCAGTGTCCATTATTCTGTTAAGAAGAGTATGCCACTTTCATCGCCCTCTTTATCAAAGAATCACCCACTCTGGAGGAATAGGCAAGAAGTAGAGAGGACTGATCTATAAGATTGACGCATTTATTGGCCATACTGCTCCTGTATCCACATATACACATTGGTTTGGAGATAGTATGAACACACGTAAACTTGGTACAGAAGGCTTAGAAGTATCCAGCGTAGGCCTAGGCTGCATGGGAATGTCAGACTTTTACGGCGCCCATAACGATGCAGACTCAATGGCAACCCTTAGCGCCGCCATCGACTCTGGCGTGACTTTCTGGGATACCTCGGACGCTTATGGCCCTTACACGAATGAGCAACTGCTGGGTCGTTACTTTAAAGACAATCCAGGCGCGAGAAACAAGGTCATTGTAGCAACTAAATTCGGTATTTTACGCAATACTTCCGGTGACTTTAATGGTTTTGATGGAAGACCTGAATATCTACAACAAGCTTGCGACGATAGCCTAAAGCGTCTTGGGGTAGACCATATTGACCTGTATTATCAACATCGAATGGACCCAGCGGTGCCCATTGAAGAAACCGTGGGCGCTATGGCTGAACTTGTTACACAAGGTAAGATCCGTTACTTGGGCTTATCAGAGGCCAGTGCCAACACCTTAGAGCGGGCATCAAAGGTTCACCCCATATCAGCCTTACAAAGTGAATACTCTTTGTGGAGTCAGCATCTTGAAGAAAGCGTTTTACCTGCATGCAAGAAGCTAGGAATAGGGTTCGTATCCTACAGTCCATTGGGTAGAGGCTTCCTTACCGGCGCGATAAAAAGCCGGGATGACCTTGAAGCTGGCGATTGGCGACTACAAAACCCTCGATTCTCAGAAGAAAATTTCCAGCAAAACTTAGTACTGGTTGATCGTATCAAAGAAATGGCGCTAGAAAAGCAATGTACGACAGCTCAACTTGCATTGGCATGGATACTTCATCAAGGTGCTGATTATGTATCAATACCCGGTACACGTAGCCCAACAAGGGTGCAAGAGAACGCTAAAGCAATGGAAGTTACACTAACAACTGAAGAACTAAGTCAAATTGCCACAAATATATCGACAGACTTGGTGTTTGGACAGCGCTACCCAGAACCGATGATGGGGGCTTTGGAGCTCTAACCCGCTTTTTCGGCATACCTACCTGTTGTGAGCTACAATCCAAGAATATCCCACTAACAGACGGTATGCCGTGAACTCACCAGAAGAAGCGGACTCAAACAGTGATAACATATACACCACACGATTAGCGGAAGTTAATGAGCAAAATGCAGTGGTGGCATCAGAAGATATTGTTAACGATCAAGGCGCCCTGCTTATCAAGAAAGGAAGCGTCATTGATAAAAGTGCCCAAGAAAAGATCGTTCAGTTTAAATTGCTCAATCCAATAGATAGTAGCGTTGCATTAGAGAATGAATTGTCAGACAAGAATATTGTTAAACTTATTCAAACATCTCTTATACAACACCCTGAGTTGGAATCGTTACATGAAACTCTCGGTCTGGACATGTACCTAAGAATGTCCTGCAAGGCGTACTTTGAAATCCCGCTTCTGCGCCAAAAAATTACCGTCCTTGAATTACAGTTACCGGACCGATTTTCACATTCTCTACTCACTTCTTGGTTTGCCTTGCTCATTGCCCATCAAACTAGGATGAGTATTCCTGATACACAAATGACATTTCTGGCAGCATTATCAATGGAAGTTGGCTACCTGCATCTTGATAATGAGATTGAAGAAGGCATTGATAAACATAAAATCCCTAAGAACACTCAGGCCCACCCTGTCATTGGGTGCAAAATTCTACGATCAATAGAGGATCTTGATCCGCGTATTCCTCGAGCCGTATTAGAACACCATGAGCGCTGTGACGGCACGGGATATCCAAAATCGAAATTCCACGAAGAGCTCGGTTTAGAAGGGCAAATCGTTGGCATGTCTGATCTCATTTCTGAAAGGTTAGCCGTCAACATAAAAGAAGACAAAATGTCCCTCGCGAATCTCCTCCCTATGCTACAGGTGAATGCACTCGTTCACCGATATGACGTATATGAAGTAACCATAAAAGCACTCAGAACAGTGGTTGATAGCACGAACACACACATAAAATTAGAAGACCTCGACCCCGTGATTACCGAGCTTCTTAACCAAAATGCCTTTCTTAGTAGCTGGGTCAATACCTTAGAGCAAATGATTGAACCTTACGTAAACGAAAAAGAACACGCAAAATTACAGGCCATAAAGCAAGCATACATTAATGTTCTAGGTGTTGTTCGCGGCGCGGGGCTTTTGGATGAGGGTTACTTACGTTGGCTGGAATTGGTTAGAAAAGAAAAGTTAGAGCATGCATTGCGGGAAATTGAAGACACCCTGTTAATGATGGAAGAAATCACCATTCACCTTGAAAGAATCACCTACATGTTTAGGTCACTCACTCAAGTCAGCGACAAATCCAATACCCTCGATATTCAGCCTATTGAAAAAGGCCTTGTCATGATTGATGCACTGACAGGAAAGTCACTTTAATTAACGATCATTAACGTCACCGAGACCGCCCCAATAAACTTGTCCACCTTGAATAGAGTTATAAAAATAGAGAACATCCTGAAAGATTCCATTCAGAGATTTATCAGACTGCGTAGGAACGTCCGCTTTAAACCCGGTAAGGCAAACAAAAAGAACCATACCTGAAATAGCTTTTGTTGTTGTGCTCTTCATAGTGGTGACTCTTATTCTTATTGATGACAACACACTAACAGGTCATTACGACATAATCGCGACAACCATCTCTTTCGATTAAATATATACTAGTCCACTTCATAGAAATAGACACGCGTAAACGTAGACACATTATTGTCGTTTTGTATCTATATTGTGACATCGCAGAGCATACCCCTTTCTTTGGTGACTTTAGCCCCTCCTTAAGTAGTGTATACACAACGACTACCCATCTGATTGTGTAATTTTCAACTATAATTAATCGACCCAAAGTACCCTTAACGATCTCAGTATCGACTTAGTACTTGCTCAGCACCTGGAAACGCTGCGATGCACCAAACCTCAAAAGCCATACAGATTATCTCTCTGATTTACATAGCGTTATGCTTTTGGCCTTCACCTGCCCAATCGAACCAACATACAAATGCCATTATCGAACTCTCGGATCAGACACCCTCCATAGTCCACCCGCCTTCAATACATTACCTAACTCATACAGCCGATATGACAATAGACACACTGATATCCGGCCAACCCCAACAATGGTTAACCCCCTCACGTGATATACCAAACCTTGGTTTCACCAGCAGCATTTATTGGATAAAAGGCAGTGTCATCAATAATGCCACCGTGGATCACCGATTACGGGAGACTCAATGGCTGCTAGAAATAGCTTACGTATTACTCGCCGACATCGATCTTTTCTTGGTACAAGATGGTAAAGTTTTCCGCCACCTTAAGGGGGGGAATCGCACGTCGTTCAATGAACGTCACTATCCATCAAACACCCATGTTTTTCCCTTACCGCTACACAACCACCAACCCTATGAATTCTATATAAAGGTCAGTGGGCCACATGCCATCCAAGTCCCTATCATATTTTGGCAAGAACCTGCTTTTCTGGAATCCAATGAAATCCGTATAATCTATCAAATATTCATCTTGACCATTTTCCTTACAGTCGCTTTTTACCATCTGTGTATATTCTTCATTACCCTTGAGAGAATCTATTTCACCTTTTGTATCGTACAACTTGCTGGCGTTTTTTTTTGGTCTACCTATTTCGGGTTTCCCCAGCGATTTCTATGGCCAGATTATTCCGCCATTAACGTACATATAGTCGGTATACTTATCTCAGGAATGGCACTTGGCGCTGTGTATGTCTCAAACGATTTTTTAGAATTCGGCAAGATATCGCCAACCTTTGGCAAGATATTCCGTTTTTTTCGAAACGCATCGCTGGCAATCTTGGGATGCACTATCCTAATAAGTCACCCCCTACTCTCACTCATTGCTACGACAACGATTTGCTGCCTTTGTAGCTTCAGTGTATTTGCGGCCTTCCAGAAAAACAATATTGATTTGAGCTACGTACTTTTTATTGCTGGCTGGGGAGTGCTCTGTATTTTTATTACCGGGTTCGGCCTCAACAAGATTGGTTTCATTCAACCTAGCCTTCTCACAGAAATAGGTGCTCCTTTCGGTAATACTGTGCTCACATTATTTTTTTCCATCGCCATCGCAGAAAGGACCAACCAGATAAAATCAGAAAGTTATCAGCTAATGCAAGATAACTATGAGAGTAAGATTAAGGAAGAAAAAGCCATTAGCCGAGAGAAGGCAAAAAGTGAGTTTCTTGCGAGTATGAGCCATGAAATTCGAACACCAATGACAGGTATACTCGGCATGATCAGTCTTTTAAAAGATACCAACATGGAGGAAACACAACAACGTTATGTCGGTGTTATTGATTCATCGAGCCAATCACTTCTACAGATCATTAACGATATTTTGGATTATTCCAAGATTGAAGCGGGTAAAATGAGTATCGAGTCCATTGATGTTGACGTAGAACAATTACTTCACGACACGCTCACTATGTTCACCTCAAGAATGGAAGAAAAAGAGCTAACCCTAACCCTATCAATTGACAATAACGTACCCACCTCGCTGGTAAGTGACCCTGTTCGTATAAAACAAATGTTACTCAATTATCTAAGTAATGCGTTTAAGTTTACCCATAAAGGCGGAATAAATCTTCACCTATCAATAGACAAGACCAACACCACAGATGATGATCATCATCAACAGCTACGTTTCAGTGTTAAAGACACGGGGATAGGCTTGAGCCAAACACAAATCAACCATCTATTCCAACAATTTAGTCAAGCAGATTCGACGACAACACGCCAATACGGCGGTACAGGACTGGGTCTATCCATCATAAAAAAACTCTCTCTATTGATGGATGGCGACACCGGTGTCAGCAGTGTAGAAGGGAAAGGTTCGGAATTTTGGTTCTCCATTCGTACCAATAAGGCAGACAGCACTCACAGCTTCAAACACACGTTACATGATCACTCCGTGCTGTTTGAACAAATCCATATTACGACACAAGACGCGGCGCTAAAATCATCTATCCATCGCATCTTATCACAGTGGAATATTCCAACAGATAGCTCACCCAACACCGAGTCATTACCTTTCGATTCAAGTAAAAATACACTCTTCTTAATAGATCAAAAAAACTTGCAAGATGAAGATGCTACCGTCGTAGGGAATAGACTTATTGCACTTGCCAAGCAAAAAGTATCCATTGCCATCATGGGGCATGCAAGCTCTTCTATTGAAAACAATTTGAAAAAATACAGCAACATTCAGTTTATTGAAAAACCCATTACGACCCACTTACTTAAAACCATCATGTGCAAACCATTGGAAATCCAAAAAACAACAACGGTGAGATATGACAACCTTTCAGATAAACGACTATTGGTGGTGGAAGACAATGCCATCAACCAATTAGTCATAAAGGGTATCCTCAAGAAGGCAGGGATCACCCCCGTTATTGCTAATAACGGAAAAGAAGCCTGTCAAAGCGCCGAGAACAATCCATTCGATCTGATTCTCATGGACTGTGAAATGCCCGTCATGGATGGGTATGATGCCGTAAGGAATATCCGTTCATCCAACAATCAGAATAAAGATACACCAATTTTTGCACTAAGCGCTCACGCGCTACAGGAATACAGAGATAGGGCAATCTCTGCAGGAATGAATGGATTTGTCGTTAAACCGATCGACACAAAAGAGCTGCTATCCATTGTATATGGTGCTGTGAAAAAATAGCCTCACGCCCTGTGTACCACAAGACTCCTTACCCTCTCAAAACATGATATTCTCTATATTCAGATGCATTGGATAGTGGACATATAGGCTCAATATGAACTCCAAGGAAAAGAAGCTAACTACGTTACAGCTGCTCCAAAACGTACTTGCAGCACTTATCGGCATCCAATCAGAAGCTAAAGTAAAGGAAACTCAAAGCAAGATCACCAAAGGACAGATCCTACTTTGCGCTCTAATCCTATTAGGTTTATTCTTATCGACTGTGATCACTGCGGTGTACTTAGTCATCACACACTATACGTAATCCGTAGCCTCCAAGGCTAAGCATTCCACTCCGCTCAACCAGAGCCAAACCTACTTAGGCATAGTTGGCCTCCAAAAGCCACATTTTTTGCCCTCCGTTAAGTGACTTATTCACGTGCGAAATTACTGCTAGCCTGCAATACTTTCATCACAGTTTAGGAACACAGCAACACACAAACTAACCACTACCCAAACCAAAATCGAAAGACACAGGAATTTAAGACCATGGCAATTTATCTAGAATTTGAAGGCATCGAAGGAAACGCAACCGCTACTGGCTATGAAAAGATGATTGACGTCACTAGCTTTAACTGGGGAGTTGGTCGTGCCATTACACAAACTGCTGGCCGCATGGCTAACCGAGAAGCGTCTCGTCCAAGCATCAGCGAAATTACGCTAACCAAAGCAACGGACAAATCCACACCACTGCTTATCCAAGAATCAACAGTGGGTACCAAGGGCAAGAAAGTTCTTATTCACTTTGTGACTACTGGTGGCGATCAGTTAGAAGAGTTCCTTACCTATACTCTAGAAGACACATTAATCAGCAGCTTCTCTATCGGCGCATCAAGTGACGGCGAGCCAGGCGAAACCATTTCGCTTAGCTTCTCACAATTCGAAGTGGCCTTCACAGAAGCGGGTGAAACTAACGCACGAAGCGGCAAAGGCCGGTTCGGTTATGACATTGCTCTTGCTAAGAAAGCGTAAGTTAAACAATCTCACTAGCCCCATTGGGCTAGTGAGATCATTCTTAAGCACCATACCCTCCCTGTTTTATTGACTATCCATCCTGCACCACCCTTCCATGCCCGTTTCCATGACATCAGCATTCGCAGCCGAGCACTATACTCGCAGCAGTGTATGCCTACGTTACAAAAGATCAAATATCAGCCAGCATCCAGCGCTATAGATTCAATTTCAACCATCCTTTTCCCCTTTATTCGAAAACCTATATTTTTACCGTTTCCGAGGTGACTAATTAACGTGGCAAAATCGCAATAGCCTGCAATAATTCAATCACGGTTTAGGAATACAGCAGCACACGAATTTTTGAACATCCAAAACACTACTTAATCGAACGACACAGGAAATCAGGATCATGGCTATATACTTAGAATTTGAAGGCATCGAAGGAAACGCAACCGCTACTGGCTATGAGAAGATGATTGACGTCACTAGCTTTAACTGGGGGGTTGGCCGAGCCATTACTCAGACAGCTGGTCGTATGGCCAACCGTGAAGCTTCTCGCCCGAGCATCAGTGAGATCACACTGACTAAAGCAACGGATAAATCAACGCCACTGCTAATTCAAGAGTCCACAATTGGCACTAAAGGTAAAAAAGTACTGATTCACTTTGTCACGACTGGCGGTGATCAGCTGGAAGAATTCTTAACTTACACTCTTGAAGATACCCTTATCAGCAGCTTCTCTATCGGCGCATCTAGCGACGGCGAGCCAGGAGAGACCATTTCTCTTAGCTTCTCACAGTTTGAAGTGGCCTTCACTGAAGCTGGTGAAACCAACGCTCGAAGCGGCAAAGGTCGATTCGGTTACGATATTGCACTCGCGAAAAAAGCGTAATCTTATAATCCTCACTGGCTTTGGGCTAGTGAGGATTATCCATCTGACTTAAGAATAGAAGGCTTATGCGTCGGCCTTCCTCCCGCATCAAAGAAGGGAGACGGTGTTTGTAAGCCCGTCACTTTCCACTTCATAACCTTATAAGCACTATTCATCAATAACCGATAAGGTGTCCCTGTATTTTTGAGTTCATTCGGCAATGTATCTTTTGCGAATTTCACTTGAACGTGACCTATTACGGGACCAAGAGAAGCCTCCTTTTCATTATCATCTATCATGGAATGAATTAATGATACAAACGGGATCTTCGGCGATGCCACATTAGCGACTGGCGTCTTACAGCAATCAGTATACCAGCGATACAACCCCTTACGAGTCAATCTCATACAACGTAGCTGCTCTTCACCCTGAGTAAACTTTACCAGAGCAGGCGCCGTAATAAATACCTCTGTGCCACCATGTTCGTTCAGCACTGCACTTTCATCACCTAAAAAATGTGCAAATTTTTGGCAGTCATCACAATAACACACGGCTCGAATACCGCTCTTTGGCGTTGTTTTTTCAATACAACCCTGAACCTTACCGCAATGACACTTTAGAGATAGCTCGGCCATACTGTTTACCTTTTGGTTGTCGCCCATAAATTGATCATTTCACATTTAATGAGCCTAAGTAAGATAATTGTCTACATCGACCCAATGCACATTATGAGGTGCACCTTCCATCATACCCAATAGAAAGCTCTTCATTACATCACCATTTAATCCGACTGCCTGCATTTGTTAGCACTTTCGATGTATTTGATGGATTGATTTAGATAGCTAGATCGGAGCGCTGCTGCCATATGAAACTCTCCACCCATACCTCCACTCATGCTCTTTCTCGCTTTCAATTCCGCCTGCTTATATCGCTCTTTAAGGCCCATCATTGACGCCAGTATCTCGTCCGGGCTATGTGTGTCGAGAAGGTCATCTAATGATGAAATCACTTTATCTAGTAGGCCATCAGTTTTTACCAACTGAATAGACATTATTTCATTCAATTCTTCAGAAATACTCATAATCTCAAATATCGCAAAAAATGTTCATGCTCGCTTCAATTATCAAGTAGATATCAACACCTACATTGCACCGTTTTTTGACCGTCTCTCTGCATATAAAGCAGGCCCTACTATTATTGAGACGCGAAATGGTCGATTATGAAAACACGTGAATATCTTGCAGCCCGCATGATATCACGAAATACATGATGCACCTTGCGTGGGTTACGGACCTTACTTTTCAGTACTCTCAAATTCAGCAGGCTACGCTCCAAACTTCCACCCTACTTTGTAGCGCACTCGCCTGAGCCCCCCTAAACCCACCACCCCACTAACCATTACAAGATTAAGTCCAATCGCAGCAACATTACCACCTATAACGCCAAACAACATCATATGCGTCATCGCAACTCCCAGAAACGTGATGGCTAGTAACGTTATAAATAGCCCTTTGCTTTTGTGTTCATCCTTCAACCAAACTGATAACCCAATGCAACCCAAAAGGCTGGTAAAAAACACTTGGCTCGATACTAACCCCAACAAAGACAGCAACGCAGATAAAGCCAAGGCAAGTGGCGTCCCCCATACGATAGCGACCCAAAGATCATTGAGCACACTTCGCCGCGTTCTTTTTGCCAACCAAATATTTATTCCTGTTGCAGACACTACCGTCAGGGCCATACCTAACGCTGCATAAACCACTTTTACCCAAAAACCACCAAAATGGCCGAAGTGCAATCGATACACTGAGTATGCTACCTGTCGCCCAAGATCTCCATCCGCTAAACCCTGATGACCAATATATTCTCCGTTCCCATGAAAACGGTAGATTTCTGAATACGTGAGCCTGCCCGGCAAGGTCGCTGCAATTTCGATAAACTGAGAGTCTGTATTAATATTCTGGATCACCCAATAGATCGGAGTGGCAGTGGGCGCAACTTTCTTAAGCTCCTGCATCGCTACCGCATAATTACGGAGTGGTGAAGCATGTGTGATCACAGGATCAGCGCCGTATATTATATCAATAACATCATCCCTATTATTATCAAATGATAATGCCGCGACGGTAGCAATAACAACGCCAACCAAGCCAATGAACGCCCCCGTAAAACCAATGATCAGATAGAATGGTGCTCCCCACACACTAAGACGGTTATGAAGATCGGCCTGTGCTAAATGATTTGAACCACCAAGGCGAAGTCGAAAAGCATCCTTAACTATTTTTGGATGCGCGAACACACCTGACACCACAAGAGCGCACAACATAACGCCTAGAATTCCCACCAGAATAATACCCACTGTCTGTGGTAAATGCAGACCTATATGTAGCTCTTGCAACATATAGGTCCAACCTTTGCGTGGTATATCACCTAACGAACCGTCTGGATTTACAAACCACTCAAACTCTCCATCTGACACATGTATTCTAGGCATTGCTACTGTTGGTAGAACCACATATAACGATGCTGGCGATTCAGTCACTCGCAAAAGAAATTGCTCAACAGAGTGCTCAATCAGCTGCGGAGTATAATCCATATATTCAGGAATACCCGGCTGCTCCCAGCGTTCGAATTCCTCAAAGAAAACCACCAGAGAACCCGTCAAACACACAACATACATTAAGGCCCCGATAACCAGCCCCATCCATGAATGACCAGAGAGCAATGCCTTTACCCTCAGCGCTGAAGACTTACTATTCATAGCTCATACCCCTAAAACCACAGCAACACATTGCAAATCACACTCACCCCGATTAAAACGCCAAGAGCACGTAATACTCTTGCTGTTGCAACAACCCAAAAACTCATCAGAGACCAACCAATGATTAAGAGAAAAACGGCAAGAACAAACTGATTGGCTTCTGAGACTGACAGACAACGAGCCAGAACAAGACTCAATGAACCGCTCGCCATACATGCTACTGGACCCGCCACCAGCAACGTACTTATCACTTGCCATATTTGATGAATGGATATTTTTGTGGAGGCATACGGTTTTGCGTTGATCACAGCCAACTTTCGTTGTCTATTCTGCACTACCCACAACCAAGCTATTAAGGGTGAGATCATCAACCAATATACACTGCCATATTCAGCGCCAGCCCATTCACTCCAAAAGACGCAGGCCATAATCACAAGACACCCGCCCACTACATTCAATGTGACCGTTGACTTGTGCCGCTGCTTCCACGAATAAAACAATATACTTACCCCAGCGACATTCGTCGCCAGGGCAGCTCCCAAAAAAATAAACATGGAGAATCGCCGTTAAAATTCGAAATTAATGTTAGCTTCAACGGTACGCTCTGCACCAAACCAGCAGTTATTCTCGTCATAACAGGAAGTATAACGTTCATCAAATACGTTGTTTGCGGTCACTCGTGTCGTCATGCCGTTCAATGCATCACTAATGGTTCCCAGATCGTAAGTTAACGCCAAGTCAACCAAACTAAAGCCTGGTACCTTATCCGTGTTGAGTGCATCAAGTTGAGTCTCTCCAACATAGCGCACACCTAAACCCACATCGAACCCTCTCATGGCCCCTTCCGATAGCCCGTAATTAAGCCACAAAGAGGCGGTACGATCTGCAACCCAGATAGGGGTCTTACCTTCGAGACCACTATTATCTTTAGTCACTTCCATATCCATCTGTGTATAGTTAAACAATACAGTCAGATTATCAAAAGGCTGAGTATCCACTTCAAGTTCCACCCCGCGAGAACGCACCTCACCGGTTTGAATCTTGTCATAAGGCGTACCGGCGGGGTCACGTGTAAGGTCGTTCTCTTTGATCAACTCGAATAACGATACGGTTATATTGTGCCGATTGTTTTGGGATTCGTATTTAACTCCCGTTTCCCACTGATGCGCGGTGGTAGGATCAAAACTATTTCCATGACGATCACTTTCTGGCTCCGGTTCAAAACTCTCAGCGTAGCTAATAAAAGGGGAAAAACCATTATCCAGTTGATAGAGTCCGCCTAAACGGCCAGAGAAATTGTACTGATCTACTTCTAGATCAACTTCTGCGCCGTATTTGACGCCCTTCTCTGATTGCTTGTACTCATCGTAACGGCCACCGGCGATCAATACTAATTGGCCAATCAACATCTGATCTTGAAAATACGTCCCGATATGCTCTTTCTCGATATCGAACTCGCTACTGTATCCAGATGCAGCAAAATCCAATGAAGCTGGATCGATAATATAATTATCGGGATCAAATAAATCGATCGAATCTGTCGCGGCATCTTCATATTCAATACCAGAAGTAAGTTGAAGGTAATCAACACCGATCAGAATATTGTGTTCTACCGCCCCCCAACTGAATCGACCAGATAACTGATTATCGACGGTCACACCCCGAGACACTTCGTCCGTGAGATAGGCCCGACGCACTAGCGTTCTTTCATCTGCCGCTAGGCCTGCGTTGTATGTGTTTTCTTGATATACGTCTGCATCCATATATCGGGTACTGTGTAAGAACGTCCAATTTTCATTAAATTGATGATTTATTTTAAAACCATATAGGGAAAATTCTCGTTCAAATGTACTCCAATTGGCGTCACCGGCATAAAAGTCTGTCGATAAACGACCGTTGACGTTTGAATTTACCGAACCTTTCGCCGGCACTGTGTTGTATATCCCTGCCGAAGGGTCTTTCTGGTAATACACATGTAGATTCAACACGGTATTATCTGACATCTGCCAATCAACAGAGGGAGCAACAACGTACCGCTCTTCTTCCGATGTCACTGCCTGAGCATCTTTTTTTCGCGCCAATCCTACTATGCTATAGGAAAAGTCACTGCTGGTAATCTGCCCTCGAGATTCCCCACTGACCTCACGCAAATTCTGATTACCTGCACTGATATTGATACTGTTATAGCTCTCAACACTAGGGGCTTTAGCAATCAAATTCACCATGCCACCCGGTGGCATCGCTCCGTACAGCACAGACGTTGGCCCCTTAAATACTTCGACCTGCTCTACTGCAACCGCATCGATTTGGGGTTGTAAATTCCAACCATTACCGAGAAGTTGCAAGCCATCATAAAAATTCTGATCATTTCTGAAACCACGAATGGTAAATTGGTCAAACCGAGTCACTGCCCCACCCCGCAACTCTGTCGTCACACCAGAGACATACCGTAATGCCTCACCGATGGTATCGGCACCGCGCATGTCCAGCGTTTCTTGATCGATGACAGAAATACCCTGTGGCGTTTCTTGGGGTTCTAGTGCTGATTTGGTTGCGGTATTACGATAAGTACTGCCATAAACCACAACTGATTCATGTTTTTGCTGTGTAGAAAGCGCCGGCTGGCTTTCTGCGACGATAGGTGTTGTTATCACCATAGATACTGCAACCGCAAGCATCGAGCGGTTAAAACGATATGACTTGTACATTACTTCCCCAGATATTGTCCTGCTACACCAATGATAATCAATCTCATTCGCATAATAGAGATTAAACTCTATCCAGGCTTAACAATTTGGGGCATATCCATATTTCTTACGACAAGCCTCACTTACTCCGTACGGGTACCCAATACTCCATAGAGGCATTTTCATCCATAACACTGAAACCCGGACCGTATATTTCAAGGTCATAGCCATCCATACCGCAGTACTCAGATTCGGGTAACCAATGGAAAATAAACCACTCTACTGTTTTATGCAGCTCAGTAATCGGACCTTTGTAGGGAATAACCGCATATTGCTGCGCGGGCACTTGCAGCAGCGCAAGCTCTGTTGGAGTTTCCTCATCAGTGACCTCAAACCCTGCCCAATAAGGTAAGCTAAGACCCGTTGGGTCGCTTTCTGCTACCGCTATCGCACCAATTCGCACTTCCGAGCTCGGTGGATTATTGGCTATTATTTGCTTTAAATCAGCCCAAAGCCTCGGTACTACGTCGCTAAAGTTAGGCTCTTCGGCGAGAATCCCATCGATGGTTCCTTCTGCACCTGCCAGCACAAAGGCAGGCCGAGTTTCTACCCGAATTTGTAACAGCTTCCCCACCACATTCGGTTGATGGTACTTGGATGCCACAAGAGTTAAGGGAGTACGTAAATTAACTCGCTCGCCCCGGCGTCGGTAGGTACCGGGTGTGCATTGAAAAAACTGACGAAAGCTACGGCTAAAACTCACTTCTGACTCAAAGCCACAGGCAAGGGCTATATCCAGTTGTCGCGCTTGCGTCGTTAGCAACTGCTCTGCCGCGACGCTTAACCGTAACTCACGCACATACTGCGCCACGCTTAACCCAGTTTCACTGATAAACACCCGCTGAAACTGCCAGCGAGACCAACAACTTTGCTCTGCTATATGTTCAACGCTAAGCGGCTCAGCGAGGTTATCATTGATGTATTGAAGAACACGCTCAATGCGGTTAAAACGTTCATATTGTTGACGGATTACATCCCCACCTTTCACTCACCGGTGATACGGTTTAGTGATCTATAGTGTTTTATAGGGAGTGAATAATAAATGTACAAAAGATGAATGTCTATAATGGAAGACAAACGGGTAAACCTCTTCGTTCCCGGCTTACCCGTTAAAGGAGATGTTATTCGATTCCTGGCGCCACCTTAGAATCTCGCACCCACTTTTCTATCTGGTATTCTGATCGGTACCATTCAGCATCACTAATAAGATAAAAATCACCTTCTTCACTGATAAATCCCCCCGTCAGGTGACGAAATATTGATTGGTTATCCTGCTCAATCATTAGCTCTCCACTGTCTGAATCAAACGCTCGAATATATTCATCGTTAATGACTGCAACCAATCCATCGCTAACACTAACAAAGTCAGTCCCCGCTTGATGGTTAACGGTCAATATCTGTTGCCATAGCTCATTACCCTCAGGTGATAGCTTGGTCAGATACAATTTTTCTGTCACTATTTCACAGAACGGACATGGCACTGCAACATCTTGTCGGTTTGATGTTTGAACTAGATAATAATTACCCTCGGCATCGATTGTCATTCCGCTGGATTCCACATTTAATTTGTAATCCGTAGACTCGGCCGGGAGGTGATATTCCCACGCAATGGCGCCATTACGTGTAAACGCATAGGTCGATGATGCTAGGGGTGGAATAAAGTTTGGAATGACCTGCTTACCTACTGTTGTCTGTATAACAGCACGATCATTGGCATCAATAAGTAACGCTTGAATAAAGCGATACGGGTTTTCATCGCTGGGTATTGCGTAATCCCAACGCTGATTACCATCGGCATCAAACTGCTTCACTACCGGGCCGGAATACAATTCATACGCCACATAACTATTCCCTACCGAATCCACGGCAAGGTGTATTTCCCGATTCGTACCTTTATCGCTAAACTCTTTGCTCCACACAATTACCCCGTTAACGTCAATCTTATGTAGGCCGAAATGCGTAGCGCTAATGCCATCAACGCTTGTCCAGTTCCGGGTTAACACATAGGACTGATCACTGTCATCCAGATCAATGCTGATCATGGAGAATTCAGCATCGGCTAACGCTACGCTCCACTCTTCAACGCCAAGCTCTGAGTATTTCGTGACGCCAGGGTTCCGATACGTTGGATTCGTATTTTCAAGATAGACTTGCCCACCGGCGACAACATATCCGCCTGCAGCCGCTTCTGCGATTGCATCATACCCATAATCCAGCTTCTCCTCGGCTTCCCAAAGCACTTCTCCGTCTAAGTCATACGCTGTAAGTAGTGTTTTTAATTCCTGGTCATTCTGTTGTAAACCGGCAAATACGACTTCTTCTGCACGATTCAGTATGCTGACAGTTTTCTCTGGGGATTGTGCTTCCGTGTTGGTCATTACCCACTCGTTGGTTGCACCTTCTTTTGCTCCGCCACATGCGGTTAATAAAACGCTTAATAGTATTGTGTAAATGAGAAACGCGTAGCGCTTACTGATTGATATCATGATAACAAGATCCTTTGTCTACATTCCTAATAAAGATTAATCGAACGGCGAGATCCTAATGCATTGCGCACTAACGAACCGTTAACGGTTCGTTATTTTTCACACAAACAGACCTGACTGGACAGTACTCATTAAAATAGCGCTACGATTTCTCGCGTTCAATCTCCACTAACACTAAACACAATCGGTCGACGATGAACCCACGGTGTCGCCACTTCCAATTGCCTCGCGATATCAAGCAATGTAGATTCGGCGCCCATCGCACCAAAAAACTGCATTCCCAAAGGAAGACCATTGCCCCAAGAAGCCACTGGGACTGAAATCGCGGGAATACCCGTAGCATTCGCAATCGGAGATTGTGGTACATACCCTCTTAATAGCTCAAACCACTCACATAAAGGTAGATCACTTGATAATGCCAAATCACTACCAATAAAAGGAGTAATTTGATTTACCGTGGGTGTGAGCAACAAATCATATTGCTGAAAAAAAGCACCCAGACTTCTACTCACTTTATTCATATACCTCCAGGCTTTCGCGTGTTCAATGGCGGATATCGTTGATCCCGCTTCAAATAGTTTTAGTGTCACGGGCTCTACGTTATCTCCACCTGGCTCAACCCGTAACAGATCACTCCAGAAATCTATCTGACTATAGGTAAAGAAAGTAATGAGTGTTTGTAAATGCTGCCAATAGCGGCCGCTAGTCACCACCTCTGGCGTCACTTCTTCCATTTGATGGCCAAGTTCAGACAAAAGAGAAGCCACTCTCTCTACTTCACTCCTTGCATGGGAATCCATTGGCTTCGCTCCCCAGCCTTCACCACTAAACGCAACCTTGTATTGTCTTGGGGCTTGGCTAAGCTGCTCCAGAAACGTAAAATCACGATTCATTCCTTTATAAATCCCCTCTCCAGCACTCTGTTTTCCAACAACATCCAAAAATGCTGCCGTATCCCTTACTGTTCGTGAGTTGCATAGTTCCGATACCAATGGAGAAGTCAGCTCATTGGCATTAGGTGATTGGCTTACCATCCCTCGCGATACTTTCATTCCAACATTACCGCATATACTAGCGGGTATTCTAGATGACCCACCACCATCATTGGTATGTGCAATGGGTACCACACCCGCAGCGACTAGCGCGGATGAACCTCCACTTGATCCTCCGGCACTTCGCTCTACGTCCCAGGGGTTTCGTGTAGCCCCATTGGCAATACCCTCTGTGGTTATCGATGCTCCAAATTCAGAGCACGTAGCCCTACCCACAATCTGTAGGCCCGAAGCTAACATGCGTGTCGAAAAGTCATCCGTCACCGGCGTCTTAATTCCCGACGTTAATCGAGAGCCACTTTCATAACCACAATTTTTAATAAGGGCACCAAGATCTTTCTTGAAACAAGGCACGCCAGAAAATATCGATTCTTGAGATGCATTACTATCAGAAATCGCTGATTCAAAAATTTCCACGATGGCGTTCAGCTCACCATTTACTGTGTCAGCAGCGGCACAAGCAAGTGTGGTCAATTCCGAAGCGCTAACCTCCCTTTCTCTAACAAGCCCCCCTAATGCAACCGCGTCATACTCTACATATTCATCAAGTCTCATAGATTACGTTTCCCTTTTAGTTGAGTTTCAATCGATAACGAATCCGGTATCGAGAAATCGGATTCTAATCTCAACTAAAAAAATCACCAGTCTGTGAGAGGGCCTGTAGGAGTGTTATACTAACTGGGTAGCTAACGCTAACTTGTTTACTTTTGATGATTGCCAATTTTATATTGCGCTAGATCTGAATGGCCATTAACATAGATGTACGCGTTTTTAAAATTCGATTATTTCACTCTTCCCCTCTCTTATTTTTCCACCTATATATTTTCAAGCCCACATTTAACCCTCCAGTTATCACGAAACGATCTATAAAACAAAGTCAGTACCGAGGTTAATTTTTGATTTATTATCAATTTTTATTAGTCGATTCAATTATTACGTAATAACCAGGTGATTTAAGCGGCAACTTCCTTCGCTAGTCCCCCACACTATACTTAATACCAATACATCCTTTGAACCCAGATTCAGCGCCAATGTTGACTCTGAAAATACGTTTTAGGCTTGCATTATGAATATCCAGGTTGCCATCACTCAAAAGCCGCCCGTACTATTGGATCTGTCGGCCAGTATCGAAAAAGCCGTCAGCATCATAGAAGAATGTGCAGCTGAAGGTGCACAGCTCATTGTTTTTCCTGAAGCGTATTTACCCGGTTACCCTAGCTGGGTATGGCGTCTACGTCCCGGCGGTGATATAGGGTTAGGAAATAGATTGCATACACTACTCAGAAAAAATTCCGTAGACTTGAGTGCCAATGGCTTAGTAAAAATTACCGAAGCGGCAGCTCAATATAACGTCGTCGTTGTAATGGGTCTCAACGAAATCGATTCGACTTATAGTGGTACCACACTCTATAACACCGTCGTTATCATCGACAATGATGGGAAAATTCTTAATCGACATCGAAAGTTGATGCCCACCAATCCAGAAAGAATGGTATGGGGTTGCGGTGACGGTAGTGGTTTGAAAGTAGTCGACACTGCATGTGGGCGCCTGGCCACGCTAATCTGCTGGGAATCCTATATGCCCTTGGCACGCTTCGCACTGTATTCACAAAACGTCGACATTTACATAGCACCGACCTGGGATAGCGGAAAAACTTGGTTAGATTCCATGAACTTCATAAGTCGCGAAGCCGGATGCTGGGTGCTCAGTACCGCCACTGCATTGCAGGCCAGCGACATTCCAGCCGACTTCCCCGACAAAGACCTACTATTTCCAGAA
Source organism: Gammaproteobacteria bacterium 45_16_T64 (assembly GCA_002162955.1). Lineage (GTDB taxonomy): Bacteria > Pseudomonadota > Gammaproteobacteria > Pseudomonadales > Ketobacteraceae > 42-54-T18. The sequence continues at coordinate 20,239 of MABD01000008.1, read as the reverse complement.
CAAGATGAATGGATAAACCCAGGGGACGCTGTAATCATAAAACCTTTTGGCGGCGTTGAAGCAGGTCCACTTCACCAAGAAAAAGAAGTGCTCTACCACACAATTGATGTTGATGCCGCAGCTAGTTCTCGCAAGAGCTTGGATGTAAGCGGACACTATAATCGCCCTGACATTTTTCAATTGGAGGTCAATCGAAAACAACAACCCCCCATTTCTTTTGTCGATGAATAACAGAACTCATCAAACACTAACTCAATCGTGTTAGATATTGCACCTCATGATTCTTGTGGTGCTTTTTCCAATTAATGATAAAACTCCAACATCTTAGAATATAAAAGAACATAAGCGAACGTTGCTCTAGGGATAAATACGCTAAACTTGTTATGTATACCTTCCCGTTAGTTGTAGCTGCATTTGATAGCAACACCTGACAAAATTTATCGATATCTAGACAACTAAGTAGAATTTCTTCATTTTCAAAATATAGAGCGCACGCGAAAACAATAAACTGCTGAAGCGTCGCTACGCCAATTGACACAAAGAAAACCCATGGATAGGCTACCGAGCCTGCAAAATATCAGGTCCAAAATCGCGGCTCGACAAGATGCTCGATAATTTTGTATTTCGAATATATAAAGACTATTCATACAAAATTGATCGCATGTCGCACTGAATATTAACCTACTCATCGTTGATGATGGGTAAAGATGTAGATGTAATATCATGAGTAAGAAGATCCTAATCATCTTTAATCCCACCGCTGGGCGTGGAAAACGTACACTGCTTGAATCAGTTGTCTCAAAGTTAGAACAAGCTGCTTGTGACGTTGAAGTTTATGATACCCAATGTGCGGGGGACGCCATTCAATTCTTACAAGCTTATGATAAGCCCATTGATCTCATCGTTGCTGCCGGTGGCGACGGCACGACAAATGAAGTACTGAACGGCATGATTGGTAAAGAAGACATTCCGCTCGGCATCATCTCTTCGGGTACTGCTAACGTACTCGCACAAGAACTCAATATGCCGTCATCAGCCAAGGCGATCGCAGACATTCTCGTAAACGGAAAAAGCAAGCCTGTTTATCCATGCCGGCTCAATGACAAACGATTTATAATGATGGTCGGCATCGGCTACGACGCATGGGTTGTTAACGGTACCAGCTCGGCACTCAAAAAATCCGTTGGGAAAGGCGCTTATATCTGGTCAATGTTCAAGTATGTACTACCTTACGGCAGTAAGCAGTACCAAATTGCAGTGGATGGTGAACAATATAACGTGCCATCTATGATTGTTACCAACGGCAAAAAGTATGGCGGAAATTTTACCATATCGCAAAAGGCTGATATTTCCGCACCCACTATGCAAGCCCTTATTTTCACCTCGACCAACCGCCTCACAATGATCGGGTACATGCTGGCAATGGTATTCGGCATCATGGAAAGGTGTACGACGTTGATCTCTGTACCCGCCAAAAGAATAGAGGTTAGCAGTAATCAGCCAGACGTACTGCAAGCAGACGGAGACCCCGCCGGTGTGTTACCTGCAATAATGGAAATTGAAGAGACCCCCATTAAAATACTCGTTGCTGCGTAATATCACATAAGTTCTTCATTTGGCGTCCAAATTAGGACGCCAAACCCTTCCTAAGCTACTTACCCTCACAATATCAGCTACAATTACTACAACTATGCCTGTTTTTGGCATAACTCTTCACAGAGAGATGACACGTGGTAATCAACGATTGAGGATATTATGCTCGCCTATTGCACTACCCGCTGCGGTGCTTGCTCTAGTGCTCATGATTTTCTCAATCTCAAGTTCCGCTGAAAGCGTTACGGCGCCATTGTCGACGGATAATCAAGTCAGCTTAAACCCCTATATGTACGTCCTCACCGACGAAACCAATAATTTGACCATCGAGCAGGTTTCGTCCCCTGAATTTGAATCCAGGTTTATCAGAAATGAACGTGAACTGACTCACCTTGGCCTCACCCACTTTACACATTGGATCAAAGTTAGCCTTTCCTTTGAAGCTAACCCCGTAAACGCTACTCAAGAAAAACACTGGTATCTAGAGATAGCCAAGAGCCTTATCGATGTAGCAGAACTCTACGTACCTACATCAGACGGCTCATTTCAACGACTCTCTTCAGACATCAGAAAAGACTGGGAGCAACGTGAATTTCGCCACATCTATAGTGTCTTTCCACTAACCACACGCTCCGATACAGAAGTAACGATCTATCTGAAGCTCCAAAACAGTATGATGCTACTGGTTCCACTGACGCTATGGGAACGAGATACCTATATAGAAAAGAGCGCCATGGAGGAATTTCTCTACGGGATCTTTTTTGGTGGCATGGCAATGATGATTATTTATAATCTGTTCGTCTATATATCTATCAGAGATACCGGATACCTGTACTACGTTGCTTACCTTAGTTGCATCTCCTATTTTGAAATACTTGAAACGGGTCATGGCACTATTCACGTTGGTGCACTCTTTAACATTGTAGGGAAACAAGAAGTTCCCTATGTCGTTCTATTAGCGCTAACGTTCGGTGGCTTATTCTCTAGGAAATTTTTAGAGTTAAAAACCGACCATCCTGCTCTGGATGTTTTTGCATTGCACTTAACGGGTGTTGCTATGGCCAGCCTATTCATTTGTTTTTTTATGGACCTTCAAACATCCATCATTTGGGTCACCATCTACTCCTCAATTTGCTTGTTCTTCTTATTGTTCGCCGGGGTCTATATCATAACGAAAGGTAAGGCACATACACGGCTTTTTTTTGGCGCATGGCTGTTTACCGCACTTGGCTTTATTATTTACTCATTAATGGTAAATCAAGTACTTCCCAGCAACACACTCACAGTAATGGCCGCACCTCTTTCCGTACTACTGGAAGCCGTTGTTTTTTCCTTTGTACTCGCCCACCGAATAAAGCTCATACAAAAAGAAGTGTTACAGGCAGACAATCTGGCTATGAAGAGCCTACAAAAATACAGTTCAGCCTATAACAATTCCCCTGAAGGAATGTACGAGATGACACTATCTGGCGTGATCCATAACGCCAACAATGCGATGGCTAGTATCATGGGGATGAGAAGTATCAGCGTCATTAGGGCCCAATCGAAATCCATATCACTACAGCTATTCAGCAACCCCACAGAGCAATTCCAAACACTAATGGATATAGGAGAGGTCTCCCAAAAGTCAAGAGTCACTGATTTTAACGGGCATCGAAAATGGCTTCATCACCGGGCACGATTGTTTCGTAACGAATCTGGTCGCGCCATCGGCATCAAAGGATCCGTAATTGATATGACCGAGGAAATGGAAAGAGAAATATCAATTCATAGGGGCGAACTGGAGCGACTCGAACGTATTGTTGCAACAGAAATCGCAACTGAAAAAAGCCATTTCTTAATGATGATGAGCCATGAAATAAGAATACCACTCACGGCAATTATCGGATTCAGCGAATCACTTCAAAGAGATAATTTAGCGAAAGACACCAAGATTGAGTATGTAGATATCGTAAGTGACCACAGCAGAAAACTACTCAAACTCATCAACAACATTCTCGACCTGTCAAAATTAGACGCTGAGAAATTTGATATTGAAAGCATTGATATGGATCTGAGTGGTGAACTCAGCAAAATCAATTCCCACTACACTAAAAGAGCAAAACTAAAGAATCTATTTTTCACTATGACATTTAGCTCCAAAATTCCCTCTCACATTATTGGCGACCCAACACGCATACTTCAGGTACTCAACAACTTGTGCGAGAACGCTATGCTATATACCAAAAAGGGCGGCGTTAAATTGTCGGTGTCTTGGCGCTCCAACACCCTGTTATTTACAATCGTAGATTCCGGTCCTGGAATCCCTGACCAAGCCGCCAGCAAGCTGTTTACATTGGTTGGCAATACTGGAAACGTATATTCGCTTAATAAAGGCTCAGGGCTAGGATTGCCGATATCACAACAGTTCGCTCGACTCATGGGAGGTGACATAACCTATAAGAAACGTACAAACAACGGCAGCGAATTCTCATTTACTATTAACGCAAAAACGAGCCAGAACTGCTCTTGGCTCACTAGGAACAGTTTACAGAACACATCGTCTAAGCCCGTGATACCGTCTTTGCAAGGCGTAGTTCTTCTCGCTGAGGACAATCCCGTCAACCAACAATTGATTAAGAAAGTGCTCGAAAAAACCGGCGTAACAGTCATCGTTGCGAATGATGGTGTCGCAGCATGTGATTATTGTGATCGTGAGCAACCTGACTTGGTGCTAATGGATATTAATATGCCCAATCGAAATGGCATTGAAGCGACCCAGTACCTACGAGACAATGACCATACAATGCCTATATTGGCTCTTACCGCAGAAACAGACAAGCAAGAAACAGACAAGGCACTCGCCGCCGGTTGTCAGGGAGTGTTAAGTAAACCCATTAATAAAAAAGAAACCTACCAAATGCTTCAACATTACTTAACAGCTCCTAAGACTCAGAAACATTAGCAGAGACACCAACCCCAGTTATGTCATCTAAATACGCTGCGAAGCGAACTTTTATGGCACACTGGTACGTAAGAATTACAACATTTGGAACCATGATGAGCACAAACAGCAATCGACACCTTTTTAATCGTTACGCAGAATCCAAGGAGGCTGTTGCTTTTGACGATTTGGCAGAGATATTTGCAACATTAGAGCCCATTGATATGAGCTCCATGATTGGCCCGTGGCAAGGTGGAATATTCAAGAGTGGTACATTGATCGATTGGACGCTAAAAGATTACGGCTTTATTAAGTGGATCGGAAAAGAATACGTTTCAAAAAATAATGTAAAAGCACTGATGCATAACTTCCTAGGGTTCAAATTTAACTTTCCCGTTATTGGCCGAGCGCAGATTAGACCTATACAATTCAGGGGAAAGCTGTCTACCTCCATGATCTACAACCACCTGCCCATCATTGACCATTTTAGAAAAGTGGATGACAACACACTAATGGGAGCAATGGATTTGAAAGGTCGTATCGTGCTCTATTTCTATTTGTATCGATAAGCCGCCATTACGCGTAATATTGGCGCTAAGTCATACATATATGGCAGCACCCAGCGTGTCAGATACATGACCCCTCGACTATCCTAGTGTGAATATCAATCACACCGCTGGGGTAGTAATGGCTCATAACGTCACGCACGAAATTGAGAAGAAAATAGACGCCGCTCAAGACTTCGCCTCCTGGGATTCACTGGCAAGAACCCATGATAAACTATCCGGCTTTGAAGAATGGAAAGACACAGAACAATCGGATCTCTACGATTACTGCGAAATAGACTTTCGTCATCAAAAAATCCTCCAGCTTATCTCAGAGTCAAATGCGAAGGAGCTACTTTATCGACTCAATGAAGGTGTGCACGGCAATATGGGCGGCATGGGCCACCCTGCCCTTTACAGCCAGGCTCTAAGCGGTACCAAGACTCTAATTAGCGATTATATTCAAGCCATCGTCGATGCTTTCTCCGTCATTCACAAGAGTCCAGAAAGCGAAATCTCGTTCGCAGAAAAATTGGACTTTTTCAGACGTGCCAGTCATTGCTATGGTCGCCAAGCCCTTATGTTAAGCGGTGGTGGTGGTCTTATCTATTTCCATCATGGCGTAGTCAATGAGCTTATCTCTCATAATCTACTGCCTAATGTCATTTCAGGGTCTAGCGCTGGCGCTATCATCGCAGGGCAATTAGGGTGCCTTTCTGACGAAGAATTGGCTTCGGATTACTTTATCAACAAACGCTACACGAACGACAACAACACCAGCGTAGTGGATTTGTTTCTTGGTAAGCTTTCGCATAAAGAAATCAAGGACTACAAAGAAGGCATGTTAGATCAGATTGTACCTTTAGACATGACCTTTCAGGAAGCCTACGAAAAAACCGGGCGATATATCAACATCTCCATTTCTCCCGAAGGCAAACACCAAAAATCTCGATTGATGAATACGATCACTTCACCCAATGTATATGTTCGTTCAGCAGTGTCTGCATCTTTTAGCGTACCTGGCGCCTTCCCTTCTGAACGATTATTTGCAAAAGGTTATGATGGAAAACCACGGCCCTACTTACCCAATAGACGATGGGTTGATGGTTCCGTAACCGGTGATATACCCGCGAAGAAACTCAGTAGATTGTACGGCGTTAATCAATTTTTGGTAAGCCTAATTAACCCGTTGGTTGTTCCTTTCGTCAATGAAGAGAAGCGTATTCAACGTAAAGGCCTAAAAAAATCCATGTCCGAGTCCACTCGGGACATCCTTAAGGAATCTCTTTCTATTATTGAGAACGCGCTAATTCACATGCCCATCAATGATCGTAACACATCTCAAAAACTGGCGTATTTGATCCGTTTATTAGAGCAAGACTACACAGGCGACATCAACATGATCCTTAAAAAGAAGGATTTTAAGTTTAGCCAATCTGTGGTCGATTTAACCGAAAAAGAAATTGCAAACCTCATACATGCAGGTGTACAAAGCACCTGGCCCAAGATTGCCGCCATCAAGAACTCCTCGCTTATTTCTAAGGCATTGGACGCGACGCTAGAAGACCTTAACGCACAATCAATCAATGACAATCAGAACAGCAAGCACCACGTATTCATATAGATTACCCAAATAAAAAAGCCCGTATATTATTAGAATATACGGGCTTTTTTATTTGGGTAATCACGGCCAGACTCATGTCTAGCCAAATAATCACTGTATTAGTCTAAGATAGAGCGAGCAATAATCTCTTTCATAATTTCAGAAGTACCCGCCAATATCCGATGAATTCTCTCATCTTGATACAATTGACAGATAGGATATTCTTCCATATATCCTGCACCACCGTGAAGTTGAACACCTTCGTCAACCATACGGCCATTCAATTCGCTGGTCCATAGCTTAGCCCGCGCAGCATCAACGGCATCAAGCTCTCCGTCATTAAGCATCGCCACACACCGATCTACATAACATTGCGCAATATCAATCTCTGCATCTAATTCAGCCAATTTGAATCGAGTATTTTGCATGTTGGATAATGGCTTGCCGAATACCTTTCGCTCTTGAACGAATGTCTTGGTGTGAGCCATCGCAACCTTTGCGGCAGCAACATTTCCACAAGCAGCGATCAAACGCTCTTCCGCAAGCCCTGCCATCAGGTGATAAAAGCCCTTGTCCACTTGCCCTAGCACGTTCGAATCAGGAATCCTTACATCGTTAAAGAATAGCTCAGCTGTATCCTGAGACTTCAAACCCATCTTTTTAAGATTCCTTCCTCGCTCAAAACCCGGCATATCCCGCTCGACTAGAAACAAGGTTACAGCGTGTGGCTTATCTGGATTTGTCTTAGCCGCAACAATGATTACATCCCCGTTGATACCATTAGAAATATAGGTTTTTGAACCGTTTAATATCCAGTCGTTACCGTCTTTTTTAGCATGGGTCTTCATTCCGGCCAAATCGGAGCCCGCGTCCGGCTCCGTCATTGCGATAGCGAGAATAATATCCCCAGAAATCATGCCAGGAATGAATCGCTGCTTCTGTTCTTCAGTTGCAAAATGGTCAAAATAGGGGCCAACCAAACGACTGTGCAATGTAATAAAATAACCAGTATCGCCATGATTTGCATTCTCCTCTATTAGGATCTGCTCGTAACGAAAGTCTTTAAGGCCTAAACCACCATACTTTTCATCGGCCCACATACACAGAAACCCCATCTCTCCTGCTTTTTTGAAGGCGTCTCTATCAACAATACGCTGCTCTCTCCAACGTTCACTGTGGGGGGCAATTTCGTTTTGGAAAAATTTTATCGCTGAATCTCTAAACTGTTCCATTTCAGGTAATAAGGTACTACGTTGCATTCTATATACTCCTACTTATACCAAATAATCGTTTTATTGAGGTCAAACCATTCTGCGGCGAGGCCTTGATACGCGTTTTCAATTAGAGATCGTTTGATCTTCATTGTTGGTGTTAATAAACCATTACCAATAGACCAAGATTCCCCGATCACCACCACAAAAGCGAGCTTCTCATGAGGTTGAAGATCCTGATTAACGCGGTGTAGCTTTTCAGTAAGTTTTTCTTCGAAAGTAACTCTGTCACTCGTATCGATAAGGCGCTGTTTCTCCTGAAATTCAAGAGCAATCATTAGGAACGGCGAAGGCAAGCCAGAGCCCATAACACATACTGTTTCAATACCTGGAATGTTGTCAAAACGTTGCTCAATGGGAACGGGAGCAATATATTTTCCCTTGCTGGTCTTAAATATGTCCTTTACACGACCCGTTATCTTAAGTCTTCCTAGGTGATCGATAACCCCACAATCTCCCGTCTTAAAAAATCCATCTTCCGTCATTTCATCGTGGGTTTGTTCCGGTGATTTATAATAGCCCATCATCTGGCCGGCGCTTTTCACTTCCAGTTCTCCAGAAGATGATATTCGCGCTAAGACGCCATTTGCCGGGCTTCCGACATACCCTGATCTGACTTCACCGGGACGACTAACATGGGAGGTTGCAAAATTTTCCGACATCCCATAACAGTCCAACATTTCCAGGCCCAAAGCGCGATACCAAGATACGATGTCTTCAGATATTGGTGCCGACCCCGTCAGCGCTACGCGAGTGTCTTCTAACCCCAATTGTTTTAATACCGCTTTACGCAATCCTTCCGCATTCGACAGGCCACTTTCTAGCAATGCGGTCTGGTCAGGATGTAACTGGCAAGAGACGGCAGAATAAAACTTCAGCCAAAGCCGTGGCACCGAAAAGAAAACCGTAGGCTTCGCTCGGCGCAGATCCTGAGAAAAAGTATTTTGGCAATCACTAAAATAGACCGTGAACCCATAAAAAAGAGACGCCGTTTCAACAATCGCTCGTTCTGCCGCATGAGCCAACGGCAAATACGATAACATGCGATCAGATGGTGACATATCAAAAGAGCGTTGAAAACCATGACATACGGCCAACATACTGCTGTTATTATGCATCACTCCTTTAGGTGTCCCCGTACTCCCAGAAGTGTAGATAATGGTCGTCAAATCTTCAGATCTAGGTAACGGCAAATATTCAATCGGGCTATTGATAGAAATCAATTCTCCCCATGTTGGACCATTTAACCCTGCAGGCGAATGCGGCAACGCCACCTTTGGGATTTCTGCAGGTAGCGCACGTAAATAGTTTACCCATTCTTCCCCTTCAACATCCATCTTCCCAATAAATAGCAGCCTTGATTCACTGTGATCCAATATATAGTTGGCGGTATCACTATCCAGTGAGGGATAGAGAGGGACTGAAACATGGCCTGCCATCATAATGGCCAAATCAGCGATTATCCAATGAGCGCTATTCTTACCCAAGATAGCTATTTGACTTTTGGGTGGAAAACCCAGCCACACCAAATATGCCGCCATCTTCTTCACCTGGCCGGCCACCTCCGACCAGGTGTACGTTTCTAACTCGCCATTGGGTAAAGGCTGGACCAGATAAACTGCATTTGGACGCTCCTGCTCCCACCGCAGTAACTGGCCCACCAACGTGGAACCTAACATCTTATTTACCGGCCTTTTCGCTGTTCTTCTGCTTTATGTCATTCAACATTCGATCCAACTCTGGACGCCACTTATCAATCAAATGACTGTTATCGTCCTTCCAAGGATGAAAACCAGGCTTAAGGTATTCCAATAATTCGGGAGCCGCTTTACGCAAATAGCCAGACTTCTCTCCGAAACCAAACATCCACCACAAACCTTGGGCCGTTTTCTTAATGCCCATGTTTTTTCTGTCATCAATAATAAATAGCCCAGTACCATAAACACTGAATACAACCACTAACGCAAGCGCCAATGCATATCCATAGAGGCGGCGTGGATAGCTGCCATCCACCGCTTCAAATAAGTCATATGTCACCGCTTTGTGTTCTATCTCTTCGATCGCGTGCCATATCCATATCGGCCGCATTGACTCATCAACTTGATCAATAAGTTCAGGGTTATTTAAGACAAGATCCCCAAACAATGCTGTCAAATGTTCCGCTGCACCTGTGATCGCCATCTGGTCTTTTTTGGGGAAACGTTTAAATACCGGCACCCACCAATCCACTATTGCCTCTAACTTATCAACGGGCACGCCTCGAGCCACCATAAAATCATTGATAATGGCATGCTCATTAGAGTGATGGGCTTCCTGACCGATAAACCCGCTACAATCCTTATATAATGCCTTATGATCTTTAACTTCGTCACGAAACATTCGCACAGAATCAATCATATAACGTTCGCCCTGGGGAAATATTGCAGAGAAGGCAGTCAAGAAATGTGTCAAGAAAGGATTATCATCAAACCAATAGGTTGGCGTGCTTTCACCCAGCTTCATGCCTAACGGTTTTGGTTTAATGGTCACGGATGCTGGACGTAACGCTTTCGCATACCAATTCAGTGTTTTAGATGCAGACATGTTCATTATTAATTACCCCTATTATTCTTAAAGATCGTGATCTCGACGCCATTGCGTCACAGGTATTTTGTTATTAATTAGGTCGTTGTATTTTCTTTAGTAGAAAGCGATGCAACCCCCATCGATGTGTCTTGCTTTGTACCTCTTCGCACTTCTTCATGGGATATCGCCAATGCATCACGTGTTCGATAGTCATGTACCAATCGCCATTCCAACAGAGGTTGCGCGAATCCACGGAGCAACAAGAATGCACCTAACCAGCGCGGGGCCCAAACCCTCTTTGATCGCTTAGTAATACCACGTTCAATCACATCAATAGCCTCGGATAAAGGGGCGGGCTTACGTACAAATTCAGGAACCATTTCTTCCATTTTGGATAATGCTTGGTTCATCTTCCCTCCCCTGACAAGATCAGTATCAATGGCACCAAAATAAGCACAACCGACATCAACTCCTTCTCCAGCCAACTCGATGCGCAAACTGTCAGTAAGTGCTTCGACAGCAGCCTTAGATGCGGCATATGCTCCCATCAACGGACCATGAGTAAGTGCCGCCATAGAAGCGACTGTCATCACGTATCCTTTACTGCGTTTGATATAAGGTAACGTTGCATTTAGCGTATTGAGCACACCAAATAGATTAACGTTTAAGGTTCGTTCTACGCCTTCCGAAGAGTCACCCGTCAAAGGAGATACATGATAAATACCCGCATTGGCGATCACTACATCCAAACCACCAAACACCGAAGCGGTTTTATCTACCGCAGCATCCATCGCGGCCTTATCACTCACATCTGCTTCGAAATAAATGGCATTCGAGCCTAATTCTTCTGCAACTTTTTTTAATTCATCGACTTCCAACCCGACCAAAGAGACTAACGCCCCCTTCTCATAAAGCCGTTTCGCCACTGCCGCACCAATGCCTCTAGCCGCGCCGGTGATCAGTACTCTTTTCCCTGTTAACGCCATATTCAAACTCTTATTACGCATCATACATTCTCCAATTCGGTACGACGTGTAACGTTATATTTCGCCACTTCGAACTGCCTTGATTGCCAGCGATGCATAAAACTCCAGTTTGGCCACAATCCGCCATTACCGCCCTCTGGGTTTTGAAAATAGCTATTACAACCACCGGAAACCCACGACGTTTTTTGGCTACGCTGTTCAACGTCATTAGAAAATGCGGTTAATACGTCTTCCCTAACATCCACTGTCGCCAAATTTTGCTTTCGCATCGCAAGTATTGCTTTGGTAATGTAATCTGCTTGTGTTTCTAGCATAAATACCGCAGATTGATTACCTGCTGCAGAAAATGGCCCAAGCATCATAAAAAGATTAGGAAACCCGGAAAAAGACGTACCCATAAAGGACTTGGGTTTAGTACCAAAGAACTGAGAAAGTGATCTCCCACCTTCACCTATTAATTTTTCAGATATTTGATGCGGTATCCTGAATCCTGTGGCATATATCAAAACATCAACGGCATGCTCATTTCCGTCAGCATCGACAATGCTGTTTTCTCTGATCTCCTTGATGCTCTCACATACCAAGTCAACATTTGACTCTTGAAGGGCTGGATAATATAGGCTGCTAAACACAGGGCGTTTACAACCAAAACGATAATTAGGGGATAATTTCTCCCGCAAAGTCTTATCCTTCACCTGATTATTCAAGTGATAACGTGTGACCTTTTCAAAGGGGACAAGAAAGCGAGAATCCACAAACTGCGGTAAGCCCACGAGACTCTCATAAACGCCATACCACATAGAACGAATACTGCGTTGAAACAAGGGGATATGTTTTGATGCCGCACGTTTAATTGCCGAGGTCGCAATATCTAAACGGGGCAGTATATGGCTAGGGGTTCGCTGAAATACCGTCAGTTGTTTCACAATAGGCTGAATCGCAGGAACAACCTGAACCGACGTTGCGCCTGTTCCGATAATGGCGACGTTTTTTCCCGCAATATCACACCCATGATCCCAGTTAAAGGTGTGGAACGACTCGCCTTTAAATGCATCAACTCCAGGAAATTTTGGGATCACAGGGTTACCAAATGGCCCTGCAGCAGTCGTCAGTACATCGCAGGTAAAATCACCTTGATTGGTACTTATTCTCCAACGCTGGTTTTCAGAATCCCACTCAGCTTTTTCTAATTCATGGTTAAAACGAATATTTGGGTAAAGATCATAATCACTCGTTACCTTTTTTAGATACTCAAATATTTCAGGTTGAGTGCTATGAGTACGCGTCCAATCGGGGTTAGGGGCAAACGAATAAGAATATAAGTTAGAGGCAACATCACAGGCGCAACCGGGATAAGTATTATCGCGCCAGGTACCTCCGACCTCCTTTGCTCTCTCGAAAATAGAGAAATCTTCTATGCCTGCTTCCTGCAGTTTTACCGCTAACGCTATCCCGCCAAACCCTGTGCCAATAATCACGATAGGTAAATGCCGAGTATTCGAGCCACTGTTACTCTCAACCATGCCAACTCCCCTTTAACATAACCAGGCTCGACACGGTGCATGTGCTAAACCTACGAATCTTCTAAGAGAGTTAAGAGTAAAGGAGATGTGACAAGGAGATTAAGTGAACTGACGGCAGATATGTATGATTTGCCGCCAAACCCAGGTTAAATTGTAAACGATGGGTAACAATTGGCAATTAATCTGTAATTTCAATGAGTTACTGGCGCCATTTGGCGGGGCTCACACCCGTCCAACGTTGAAAAGCTGCCGCAAAGCTACTCCGCTGTTCGTATCCAAGCTGAAACGCGACATTTTCGATGGAAAGATCTGTCGTTTCTAGCAACCTGATGGCTTCCTCTGTCCTTACTTCCTGCTTAAGAAGCTTAAAGTTTGTATTCTCCTTTGCGATCCGTCTTTGCATGGTCCGCTCACTGCAATGTAGAATATCTGCGACCTCATCAATGTTAAGATCCTTAGGCAGCGCATTACGTATAATACTCTTGATTTCCGCTGCCATCGTTTCAATTGACTTGAGCTGAACCTCAGCTTGCTCCTTAATTTTCGAGTGATATTCTGGTGAAGCAGACAAAACAGAAACATCGAGTAAATTAGAATCAGTCCATAATGCATCAATCTCTTGCTCAAAAAGCAAAGGGCATTGAAAATGTTCTTTATATTTATCGATATGAGGCGGCGCCGAATGACGAAACCAAGCTTCATGTATTGGCAGTTTGCGCCCTGTTAAACGCTCCGCCCAAATAGGCACGGCACCTAAGATTACCTCTGCATAAATACTATCAATTGGCTGATATTCCGCTAACCGATATTCAAGGCACAAACGATTACCCAACACTTTAATTTCCAACCCAAAATAAGGATGTAATAATTTTTGATATTGATGAAATACATCAAACGCCTCAGTGACCGTCTCGCAACTCGCCACTAAAGGGCCAAAAATATCAAGCTGTCGATAGCTACTGAGCTTTCCAAACTCTAAGGTAAGCCATGGCTTTTGAGTACCCGCCAACAACCAATGGACCGCCGCTTCCAGCTCCATTGTACTAATCACTTTGGATTGTTTATCTGCCACAATCTGAAGAAGACCATCAATACTTAACCCATGACTGAGTGCAAGGTCTTCTACTAACCTCAGCATAAAGATAGGCGCTTGGGTTGAGGCATTATTTTTACTCACCTATCGCCACTCCTACGTTTACCACTGGTAGCAAAGACTTCTTATAGGCCAAAGGCGTTAAACCTGTCCAGCCTTTAAAAGCCCGAATAAACGTACTCGGTTCAGAGAATCCAACCTGATAGGCGATATCCTCAATACGGGAAGCATCGTTATTCAACAGGTTAATAGCTGCATCTCTGCGTACTTGCTGCTTTATTTCATGATAAGACGTCCCCTCAGCCTTGAGGCGACGACGCAGCGTTTGGGAATTCATATTGAGATACCTAGACGCATCATTCAAGTCTGGAGACAACCCTTTCGACAACAATTCATTCTCCATCCAGTGTCTAATGGTAGAAGGTATATCATTGCTCGTTAACGTTTGTGTTAATAGTGAAATAGGCGCATCTCTTAGTAGCTGTTTTAACGCCTCCAGATCCTGTCGACAAAGTACATCTAAATGTTTGGCCTGGAATGACATAGAACAGGTATTCTGTTCGAAAAACACGGGAGCCCCTAAAAATAGATGCCGATACTCCTCATGGTAGGTCGGAGTCTCATAATCCAGTTCTACTTTTTCAATAGGGATTCTTTTCCCCGATAACCAACAGCAGATTCGATGTAGTGTTACCAAAAAATACTCGACCACAAAACTATTTTCCACCATTGAGTCTGGCATTCGATTAAGTCTATAGACGTAACGGTCATGTGCTTCATGAAATTCATGCTGAAAGCTATTGTCGAATAAATTCATATATTCCACGTACGCCCGAAACGCTTCCATCAGATTAGTAGAATGAAGCAGGTAGTATGTTAATACTTTGAACGAATCTACCTTCATTGGCTTATCTAATAGGCCCATCGTGACATCTTGCATCTCTGCGATAAGTGAGCGACTCAGATCACCAAATTTCTGCGTAGTAATACGGGATTTTGGCTCATTCAACAATGCATCAGATAGGCCGGCATTTATCAACAACCGTGTTATATCACACCCAGCATCCACCGCGCCTTCAAGCATTTTGTTGACGAATTGTGATGATATGGTAAATGACGACATGATGAAACCCAATGATTAACCCAACTTCCATGGTGTAACTTTTTGCCTATTTTTGCAATAGTGCTTGCCATTGTATTCACAGGACATTCTCTTACTATTGACGTCATCCAGAGGCCAAATCCGCTATCACTTTACACTTCCTGGCCCTGCATTAGGAGTTACGCAATATGATCTTACAAGACAAAGTCGCCATCGTTACCGGTGGGGCATCTGGCCTCGGCGAAGCAACTGTTCGCCTATACGTCGAACTCGGCATTAAAGTATCCATCTTTGATATGAACAATGAGCGCGGCGCCGCCATCGCCGATGAACTTGGGGAAAGCGTTATATACAACAGCGTCAACGTAACGGATGAAGAATCTGTTGAAGCTGCTATTGCAAACACCGTAGAGACATTCGGTGATATTCACATATGCAACAACTACGCAGGCATCGGTGACGCACGTAAAACCGTGAGTAAAGGCGCCCCCTTCCCTCTCGACACATTTCAGAAAGTCATAAACGTCAATCTTGTAGGAACCTTCAACGTACTTCGCCTTGTCGCAACCCAAATGACGAAGCAAGCCCCCATTGATGAGAACAATGGCCGTGGCGTGATTATCAATACTGCATCCATAGCAGCCTATGAAGGCCAAATGGGCCAGGCTGCCTATAGCGCATCAAAGAGTGGTATTGTTGGTATGACCCTACCCATTGCCCGTGATTTATCGTCTTACGGTATTCGCGTGAACACCATCGTACCAGGACTAATACATACCCCCCTATTCGATTCATTACCTGAAGCTGCGGTAAATAGTTTATCCGCTAGCGTGCTTTACCCACAGCGACTTGGAAAGCCGTCAGAAATCGCCCACTTAGCGAAATTTATTGCCGAAAACGACTACATCAATGGCGAGTGTATCCGTCTTGATGGCGGTATACGAATGCAACCAAAATGACACGTAATTCAATCTGATATTTTGCCCGCGTCAGCGGGCTTTTTTGGAGCACCTACATGAGCAATCTAGACACTGTCAACTACAGCGTAGTGAATCAAGTAGCGACCATAAGCCTAAATAGGCCGAAAGCAATGAACGCATTCAATCAACAAATGCGTTCTGATTTACTCATCGCTATAGAGCGAGCAAATGACGACGCCGATGTACGCGTAGTGGTTATCGCCAGTGAAGGCAGAGGGTTTTCCGCAGGAGCGGACTTAACCGAAAACTATCGCACACACCATGAGAATATTGAAAGTCAGATAATGGTTGAGTACAAACCTTTTCTGATGGCAATTTACGAATCACCCAAGCTCTTTATTTCATCCGTACAAGGTGCAGCTGCGGGAATCGGAAGTTCCCTAGCCATGGTATGCGACTTGGGCATCATGTCTGAGGATGCCTATATTTACCAAGCGTTCGCTGCCATAGGATTGGTTCCTGATGGCGGTGCAAATTGGCATCTGCTTAACCGACTTGGCCATAAACGCGCCTTAGAAATGATTGTTTCTTCTGAGAAAATGCCCGCTGCCACGTGTTTGGAGTTTGGCTTAGTTAATCGCGTTGTAGAGACCGATGAGCTTACGACTCAAACCCAACAATGGGCCGAGTCACTTGTCAGAGGCGCTCCGCTGTCTCAACGTTACAGTAAAGAAATCTTGCAGCAAGCTGCACAAATGAGTCTATCTGAAACCATTGATTTAGAAGCCAAACGACAAAATATTACGATTACCAGCAAAGATGCCAAAGAAGGCGCAATGGCATTTTTTCAAAAGCGTAAGCCCACTTTCGTGGGAGCATAATCTAACTGGCTTATGTAAAACTGAATCCACCGCTTGGTAATGCCAAGCGGTGGTTGATTTATCGAGTTTCTACTCTTATCCGGAAAACCAATACTGATCAATCTTCCGTAGAGCTTACACGTTCAGCTGAGACGTTAGGATTAACGATACGAACCCTGAGCAGGCAACTACAAGAGGATGGTACAAATTACAAAGCTATTGTTAGTGAATGCACAATGAATCTCGCGGGTTCAAGAAAAGTATGGGACAAGCCCTTCACAATTTCTCGACAACAATTGTCAATATTTCCTTAAAGGTTAAGGGGTAACATTTTACTCATACCATTAGTCAAAATATCTACGGTAGAAACTGTGCTAATATTAAATGCCTTCCTCATTAACCATGGGAATGACGATGCGAATCATCTGTTTGTTTCTTTTTGGGATCTGCTCTATAAGCTTTGCTGACGAGAGTCGAGTTAGGCTGGAGATTGCACATGGCGGAACTCAGGACTACCCGCCTTTTGAAATTATGGTTGAGGGTAAGCTGGCTGGTGTTCATGCTGACCTCATTCGAGCGGTTGCCGCAAAACTTAATTGGACAATTTCTTTCAAAAATGTTCCTTGGGCCAGGGCTCTTGTACTTCTTGAAGCTGGTGGAGTTGATGCCGTTAGCTATATCAGCAAGCGCCCCGAGCGGGAGAGATACACTTACTTCTTACCAGGCAACACACTATCTTTTGTAGAAAATACATTTTTCACCTACAGCAACAACACCTCACCCATCTTATATTCCGGTGATATGCTCCAACTAAAAGATCATACTGTAGTAACAACCCGTGCCTTCTCCTACAACAAGACATTTGACGACGCATCATATATCAGAAAATATGCCGTAAACACCCTCGCACAACAGATCAAACTAATCACAAGCAGGCGATATGAGCTGGGGATCGCAAATAAAACGGATCTTCACATTGCAGCAAATAGAATGGGATTGAGAGAAAAAATCACCATCATTACCCCTTCTGTATCACGCTTGCCTGCCTACCTGGGATTCTCCAAAACAAAAAAACACATCGTACTTGCAGAACAATTCGCTACAGCGTTAACCCAGTTCAAGAAATCACAAGCATACCAACATGTTCTTAACCGCTACAATATTCCACGATAATGAGTAAACCCTCGTATTCAGGGTTCATCATAGTGTATTGCCATTATCTCGTAATATACGTCACTGCTTGGTGTTTTCACCGCCACTTCATCCCCAACTTGCTTTTTAAGCAGTGCTTTCGCAACCGGAGAATCAATACTGATCCAACCCTTTTTAGCATCGGTTTCATCAGGCCCAACGAGCCGGTAAGTCAATTCCGCCCCGTCTTCATCCTCAAGGATCACCCAGGCTGCAAAGAACACCTTAGACTCGTCGTCAGGTTTTTGATCCACACAGGTCAGTTTTTCTAAACGTTTCACCAAGTACTGCAAACGACTGTCAATTTCCCTCAGTTGTTTTTTCCGATAGATATATTCGGCATTCTCGGACCTGTCACCCTCTGCAGCCGCTGCGGCAAGGGCTTTCGTCACCTCAGGTCGCTTTGTATAACCCAAGAAACGTAGCTCATCTTCCAGCATCACCTTACCTGCAAGCGTGATATACGGTGAACTATAAGGCCTCGGTGGTCGATACCGCCCCATGTAAAACTCCAAAATAAACAGTGAAATGTATGTCGCTATGATATCTGAGATTAATGATGCTTGGCATCGATATTTTCAAGTCAGCTGATTGAATGCCACCAGGTTTTATTGATTTTTGTAACACGGGTCACATAAACATCAGCTTTTGTGGTATAAAAGCGCCGCCGTAGGATTGACACAACATTTTACGGTCGCCTCTACATAACAAAGGAACGTTAACGTTATTCTATGAAAAAAGTAATTCTCATTATGTCGGTAGCTTTATTGGTTAGCTGTGGCAGCGGTTCATCTGGCGGTGATGATGATGGAACGACACGAGATCAAACAAACCAACTAAATTGGAATTCAGGTTCTTGGGACAAAGACACCTGGCAGTAATCAAAATTTACGGAGTAAAAAGATGTATAAATATTTAGCATTAGGCCTTAGCCTCGTTTCTCTTTCAGCACCAGCGGCTGACCTTGTTGAATTCTCTGCAGACACTCCTGCTGTAGCAGCAGAAGTTAACGCAAATTTTAGTGAGCTAGCCAATAGAATCGACAAGAATAGTACTGCTATTACTGACAACACTTACACTGCTGGTGAAGGAATTAGCTTTGACGGTGCTGAAATCAGCGCTCTTAGCGATGATGAAAAGCAGAATACCCTTACAGGTGACTGTGAAGTGGGCCAAGCCATTAGCGCAATCAATGCTGATGGTAGCATTGAATGTAAGGACCTTAGCATTAAAGTAATTAGTGCTGACGGAACTATTCTTGGGGATTCAATGGGGTACGAACCTAGGCTATATGCATTTGCCACTTCGAAAGGCTACATTGTACAAGCTCGCTTCTCCTCATACGTAGATGGGTACTTCACCTTCAATAATGATGGAGTCACATCAATATACAGTACAAGTGACTGCACGGGCACCCAATATACACGGGCTTTGATAACGAAAATAGTGGTTGAAGTCAATGAAACCGGCTTTGTCTATACGGACACAACGGCTCAAACTATTGAAGCAGCTTCCGAAGGAAGCCCTAGTTCCTGTAATACGTACGCAACATCTGAAACCCACACCGTGTTGGAATTATTCGAAAACGATGTTGATGTAACTGGATTTAACCCTGATTCCGTCATAGCACCACTAGGATACAGCAATCAACTTTAGTCTAGGTCTAAACTCCTTGCAGTAAAAAATGATTTGTCAGCAAAAGTCCGGGGGTGCAGTTGCCGCTTTTGTTGATAAATCAGATGGAACAAATGTCATTTTTCAAAAAACCTATTTCCCAGGTTAAATTTTCAAATTATCCCTCCCCTCCGGCTCCCCAAAATATATGCCCTGCCCCATATCGCAACCTGCTTGTTTTAGAAGCTCTAGCTGAGTTTTGCTCTCGATACCTTCTGCCACAACTGCAACACCCAGTTTTCGGGCCATTGCGACGATCACTTCGATAATCTGGTAGTCTTGGGAGTCGGTTTCAATATCGATAATAAAACTTCGATCAATCTTTAATGTATCAATGGGCAAACGCTTCAGCTGAGACAACGACGAATGGCCGGTGCCAAAATCATCCAT
>MABD01000007.1 GCA_002162955.1 Gammaproteobacteria bacterium 45_16_T64 | reverse complement strand
TTGCGCCCGCCGTTGCCGAGCTGCGCGTGATGGGCACCTATCCCGCCGACCAACCCGAACTGACGCTAGCCATGCTCGAGAAGGCCCTGCCGATTAAGGTTAACCGGCTGCTGCCCTGGTGGGTGACGCTGGAGTTACCCTAATCACCGTGGTGATGATCCACAACAACCTGCGGCAAACCTATGGATAAAACTCAAACAAGCTCTCCCAGAGGTTCCCCTTTTTTCATCTCGCTCGGTTACTAAGGTAAGACCACCACTAACTGACCGATGTGCTGCGCGCGCGTTGGTGAAAAAGGAGTGTTACATGTTGTACCGATCGACCCTCAGGTCAAAACCTCATCCCGCCCATCGCTTTTCCCGACTAGCCCTGTGTTTGCAGCTTGGCTGCACCGGTTTGGTAGCGCTGCCGCTGGGCTACACCAACACCGCCCAGGCAGAAATAGCTCCTCAATCCAGTGCCGCCCTGATCCAGTTCAACATCCCCACCGGGCCCCTTGCCGAAGTGATAAATCGCTTTGCCGCCGATGCTGATATTTTTATCAGTGGCCGGGGTGATTTAACCCAGGGCAAGCAAAGCCCAGGGTTACAGGGCCAATATTCAGTTGATCAGGGATTACAACAAATACTCGATGGTTCGGGGATTCACTCGGTCCGATCGGGCAATACCGTGACCTTGAAGGATGATGAAGTGATGACGTTGAATCCATTACAAGTGGGCGGAAAAGCCATCGCAGTAATAGGGACCAGGGAGCATGGCTACACGGCCCCCGAGTCGGTATCGGCCACTCGCAGCTACGTGCCGCTTGTGGATATACCACGATCCGTACAGGTGATTTCTCAGCAATTTATTCAAGACGTCAATATTGATCGGCTGGAAGATGCGTTGATGTATATTCCCGGTGTAGAGAGAGCCAACGACTTGGGTCAGTTAGAACACTCCGTGATCATTCGTGGTTTTAGCTCCGATGGCATGACCTTTCGTAACGGTAAACGCCAGCGATACGGAGGCCAAATAGATATGAGCACAGTGGAAAGAATGGAGGTATTAAAAGGCCCCGCTTCTGTGCAGTTTGGGGTGAACTCACCCGGCGGTATTGTTAATGTCATTACAAAAAAACCCTTAGAAGAAGCGCAACGCTCCGTCAAAGTGAGACTGGATGAGTATGGTAAGCGGGAACTTCTTGCCGACATCACGGGGGCGACTAACTCCACTGGCAACGTGATGTACCGTTTAATTGCTTCAAGTGAAGATTCAGAAACACATCGTGATTTTGCCCAGGTGAAATCCTCTACCATTGCACCCTCATTAAGGCTCCTGATTAGCGAAGACACATTGTTGGATGTCGAGTATCAATACCAACATTCGGAAAGGCCGATTAACCAGGGCTTGCCGCAAGAGAATTTTAAGAGTTTTAATCAAATACCCAAGAACCTTGCTAGTGCAAATTTTGGTGAGCGCGGTGATGTCGGCGAATACACCAACAAGTTATTTGATATTACATTACAACATCAACTGAACGATAATTTACGCGCCGAATTGTCTTATGTGTATGTGAAGCAAGACTTAAGCACACGCTCAACCTCCGGTTGGCCGTATTACCCGGTTGATACCCTGGAGGATGGGGGATATGCCGCAGGGTCGCTGGTTAGAGAAACGTTCGGATACCCCGAAAAAGAGAGTAAATCACACCAGATGTCGGCATTACTTCACGCGGATATAGACATCGGTTCGACCAACCACCTAATCACCGTGGGGATTGATTATTCTTCAGCAGAAGCAACTGGAAAGTTTGGCTGGGCTGAAACCCACGACAATACCTTGAGTTTTCCAGTCTTTAACATCTTTAACCCGATCTATGGGCAATATGCGGGTGATATAGAAGTACAGTCTATCGAAGATTATAAAACCAAAGAAAGCGGTATTTTTATTAACGAAACGGCATACCTTAGTGATGACTTGATCGTTAACCTGGGTGTTCGTTACGACAGAATTGATGAGCAAGCAACAGAGATTTATCCGGATGGTAGTGATCCCTATTATGCGGATGACGACGAATCGGACACCTCATGGAATGCCGGTGTGCTTTATAAAATCATTCCAGAACTGTCATTGTATTCCAGTTATTCGACATCGTTTGAACCAAACTACGCTCGACCGGGTGTGGAGGCTAACAAAAACGAAAAGGGAAAACAGTGGGAGCTGGGTATCAAAGGAGATGTGAACGGGGAGCTGCTGTATAGCGTGGTGTATTACGATTTGGAAAAAACCAATGTCGCTAAAACACTGCCAGATAACACAACACGTTTGGTGGGTGAACAAACCTCAAAAGGTGTCGAGATTGACATAAGTTACGACCTTGCCGATGAATGGAAATTATTGGCAAGCTACGCTTACACTAAAGCGAGGTACAGTAAAGACCCCGATTTGGAAGGTAACAAAGTTCCGGGTGTCTCCCCCCATGCGGCGGCGCTATTTGTCAGTTATTCGTTACGTAACAGCATCCCAGGTTTGAGTGTATTAGGGGGCATCAAATATAAGGGCAAGGCGCCGTTTAATGATGCGAATGATTTTGATACCAAAGCCTTTACCACCATTGATTTTGCCATGAAGTATCGCTTAGCACTGCCTGGAGATGATGCATTAACGATACAGGCAGGAGTGAAAAACGTCACCGATGAAGAGGGCATATGGACGGATAGTTGGAGTGTTAACTACAGCAACCCTCGTACGGTATATGTTAATGCCGGTTATGAGTTCTAATTATTAGTGAAAATAATTGAGGAAAAGGGGGCGCGCCTTGCAATGCCACCTGGTTTCTCGCGGTTTGTGGGTTTTCCTGAGCCTACTTAGCTCACCTTTTTCAAAGTGGCAGGCGCAAATTTCACGACCTTCTTCAATTATGACTGATTATCACTTGGCAGGGAGGGCGGGGCAGTTCTCGTATTGTCGCAACGTGTTAACCGCCGCTGTGAAAGCCAACGACTTCTGCCAGGGTGAGAAAAAGGCCCCTCGGTCGCCTTTACCCTCAATAACCGACTCGGGCCGGTCTCTTTTAGGCGGCAGAAGGCAGGATGATTAGCGTATTATGGCAATATGAGAACTGCCCCCCCGTTGCTTATATGAGAGCCATTTCCATCGCTGTGAAAAATAAATATAAACAAAATATATCCTTTTTGGTGCGCTCACTCCTCTATATAGATAAGCACCTGTTTTTTTCAGGCGCAAACCAGCCTTTGAGCATTTATTCAGCGGTCAACGCTGGTTTGGTCGTCGGGTTGTGCGCGCCAACTCCCGCCACACACTAATCAATTATTGAGCCGCCTTATTTTGAGAGCCATCGCCTTACTTCTACATCGCTACGTCGGCTTGGTAATGGCCGGATTTTTGTTAATCGCGGGCCTAACCGGCGCTTTGTTGGCTTGGTATGAACCGCTGGATG
>MABD01000034.1:135940-171427 GCA_002162955.1 Gammaproteobacteria bacterium 45_16_T64 | reverse complement strand
CAATGCTGGTTTACGCTGTCTATTTTGGTTAAAAAACGACAAGACTAACTCCATTTAGTACACGTAGTATAACCCACTACCCACTAATCCTTAAAATCCCGTTCGTTTGAGTGTTTTTCGACCTAATGATATTTAGAATATAAAATGTTATTACGTTCAGGGGCTTTTCAAAAAACACGTATAAATAAATTTTTTAGCCGTTGATTTTTGTAAAGGCCGCGTACTTTGTGGGGTGGCTATTTGAGATATAAATTCAGTTAGTTTTTGCATTGGAAATAGGTTGTTCATTTAAAATTTCTTTTTGACATTTTTCCATGATCAACGAAAATACCAAGCCATAAGTACTAAAATCGCACTAGATGATGTGTTTGGTAACTTATACGAATATGTTTTCTGGGGAGTATTTCAGAAGGGATAAGTCGAGACGATGAATGGCATTCTTGGTCGGATATTCATTCATCGCCCCGAGATATTAACCGCTAGGGCAAGACGTAGAGATAATATCGCTATCTGCTAAATCTAAGGGGAGTGTAGTACATTACTAAGACCTCCTTCAACCAGTGGTTCGAATTATCTGTCTTTCCTATACAAGATAGGAGGATGACCATGGTTAACGTAGAGCTGACAGTTAAATTCAGTTTTCGAGCCAGTACAGTATTGTTGATGGTGCAGGTTATGCATTACGTGTTGTATCTCGCGCCGTATACTCATAATCTCGTGTAAGTGATGCGCCCATAGTACGTGCTATGGGCTTCCTTTATGTCTGGTGTTTTACTCGCGACGGGTTAATGTTGTGCCATAGAAAGCAGCAACAGCTCCTGCCGCGATACCGGTAAGCATTGTAAGATTATCCATGTTGTTGATGTGTACTAGAACTTAGGAAATCATTTGTGGATGATATTAACTCTAAATTATTTCAGTACAAGGAATGGTCATGATTGTAGGAACTGAAGAACTATACGAAGAAACAAAAGAGTCTCTTGAGAGAGTACAGGGATTTGATGTGACGAGCTTGCCGAGAGAGGATGTGCTAGGAACTGCATTGAATTTTGATGATGTTGTATATCCAGCTCAGCAGTTGATTGATCTTTGCACGAGGTTGTCGTTAACTGCATTGAAAGACTTTCCCGATGCTGTCCTAAACATAGTAAAGACTCAGGCTGATAGTATTTACCAGTTGTTCACGCAAATACTTGATTTTGAAATAGGCCAGCAAGATCCTAGTAGCGTTAGATCGTCAATTATAAATAATGTTATTAAGGGGTATCCACTAGCGTTTACGGCGTTGCATCCGTATATTTCGTATTCATTGCATCGATCTGCTGATTTTCAGACACTAGACACAGAAGCTAGGGCTATGCTTCAGGCTATTGGGGATAAGGCAACTAGTGTTTCTGGTAGCCTCGATGAGCATGAAAGTGATGCAAAAAAAGTACTTAGTGAAATTAGAAAAGTGGCGGCAGAGGAGGGGGTAACTAAGCAAGCTGCTCATTTCCATGTGGAATTTGAACACCACATAGAGGAGGCGGATAAATGGCAATTCCGAGGTGTAGTGTTTGCATTTTGTTTAGGGTTGTATGCTATTTTGAGTATCTTTTTGCATAAGGTGCCAATTCTAGTACCAGAAAATACTTACGATGCGATTCAACTATCGATTAGCAAATTTCTAATCTTTTTTGTAATGGCCTATATGTTGTTTCTATCGATGAAGAATTTTCAAAACCATAAGCATAACGCGATAGTCAATAAGCATAGGCAAAATGCATTGATGACGCATGGGGCACTGGTTGAGGCATCGGGTGAGGATGGGGTGCGTGATGCGGTTCTATTGCAGGCAGCTAGTTGTATATTCTCGCCTCAATCAACGGGATATACACCATCTAATGATGGAGATCTATCTAACCAAAAGTCTGTAGTTGAGATTCTATCAAAACCAATTGTCCAGACTGCTGTGAAGGAATCTCTTAAATAAGCATGTTTCTTAAGAGAAAGTCGAACCTAAAGCCGTATCTTAACTAAACAGTTATGCTTTATTAATGTTTTAGAGACTTGCAGTGGGAACTGCGGAAATGTGTTCTGTACGTACACTGTCATTCATCAAGTCTGGGTTGCTAAGTATGCGTGTGTTGCGCGGCTGATTAATGTCGCTTAAAGTATCCATGGTTCGCGAGCAAGTTCATCTCTAGAGCTAGGCAAGTAAAAGGAGTTTTTAAAGGATAGATCATCTGTTTGTTATCTTGTTAAGGAGTTGTCTGGGTAGTCGTTTAAATTGGTCCATTTTAACCGTCATGATTTGAGCACTATTGAATATTTGGATTAATCTTACTTGTGGGTTTAGCGATATCAAACAAGGAAAAATATAACAAAAACAGCAACTGCGACGTCCGTACTTCACGTACGTCCTGTTGGCGTAGGCACTTCAGATAGCTAACACTAGTTCTACTAATCTACTTTGAGTACTCCCAATTTCAATCAGAGGTGATGTCAACATGTTCGTAATGTATATCGATTTTTACCATTATTCTATCGGACAAGCCATTTCACGCTAACCGGTTAAAATAGTTGACGTGAAGCGGTCTAGCCTAGAAGGTGGTTCTTATTCGTTATTCATGATGACTATTGCTCCAAAAACTCTATAGTCGAATAAATTCTAGTGACATATGTCCAGTGTGTAGAAAAAACAGTTGTAAAATGTATATAGGTTTTGCATTATCGGGTTTTTATTGATGTATCAACATAAAAGGGAATTAATATGGATACATTTTCTGGTTGGGCACCACCGCTAATGTGGGGGCCTTGGGTAGAAGTTGATCATTTGTTTGGAACTTCTACATATAAAATTAGTTTTAAGACACAATCTAATGCTAAGTCGAGTTTTCAGGCTGAAATTGAATATTGGAATGGTCAATGGCAGACTGATAGCGTTAGTATTCCCGGTTCTGGTGAACACTCCTTCACGGCGGGTAACTGTGTATGCTCCGTTCGAGTTAGAATGAAAAGCCATTCATTGGGGCAAACAGTACGTATTGAGAGGAATACACATTGATATCATTAAAAACGCTTGTTCTAGCAGTCACGGTAACTATATTTTCTCAAGGTTGTTTTGCTGGGAACGACTTGGAATTTCAAATTGTTTCTCAGAAACAAAGTTTGCATAAGGGCGATATAGCCTCAAAAACCATCACGAAAATTAGTGATAATAGTTATATCGTCAAGCTAATGTTTAGTGAAGAAGGGCAGGAAAAATTCAAAGGACTTATGTTAGGAAAAAAAGACGTTTATCTTAATTTGGTTGTTAATAACCAAATAGTTAATTCACCTTTTGTTCCCTCTGAAATGTCCAGTATTCCGTATCTTTCTATTGCGGCTAAAAATATTGATGAGGCGAATAGGATAGTGGACGCCTTAGACTAGAGCTTTCTGATATAACGATAAACACAAATCTCACTGCAGCCCTTAGGCAACCTTATTGCTTGGATGTAGTGAGATTCATATATCCCCACACACACTAAATATTATACGAATACATCAAAAATACCTTTTCCACATCCACTGATTTTATTGTCTGCTCAGACGCGTGGTTGAAATCTGCATAACGCAATTTTACCTCATGTTTGCGTTTAGGTTTAAAGATCAAATCCACATTCCATTCCTGTCCAATATCGACACTACCCGCATCTGAGGTGAACCAGTGGTGGCGAATGTCTACGGTCCACGGGCGTGCACGCCATTTAATATTCACTGAGTTATCCCGTAGGCCAACAGAAGGTGTTACCAGGAATTGATCGGCCCAGCCTTGGAATCGGTGCAGTGTGGCTAAGGGTGTAATAAAAGCGGTGCCATTATTTTCTGTTAACAGTTCGTGACGTAGTCCAAGGGTAAATCCCTGGGTGGTAAGGCTGCCGCTGATGCGCTGGTAGTGCACTCTATCGTTGTTATGGTCGGGCTGTTGTTGATAGGCCAACTCTGCCCCGGATTCGATTTTTACTTGACCAAATTTACGTTGGAAGTGGCCTTCAAAGCCTACCGTTTGGTTAGAGAAGTTACTGACATGGTAATTGTGAATGGAATATCCGTAGGTATTGAATTCTAGGTAGTCCCATTCTTTTAATGTGAGGTGTACTAACCAGCCATCAATATGGTGGTTGCCGAGCAGGGCGGCGGGGCGGCTGCCGTTTAAGGCGTCATAACGTAGGTCGTCTTTATCCAGATCTCTGTCAGCATCATCGCCAAAAATGCGATTCACATTATGGATATAGGCGATGTGGAGTTGCGAGCCTTCTAGAATATATCGCTCTGATTGAATGGCATCGTAGGTTTGATCGTTTTGACGAAAGCCGACGTTGCCTATAAAACGCTCATCGCTATAGGTGATTTTTTGTCGGCCTAGGGTAATGGTGTTGTCTTGCCATTCGGTGCGGATAAAGGCTTGGTTGATTTCTGTGCCTTCGGGGTCGGCAATGGTGGGTTTATCAGTGAGCACAACGCCGTCACTGTGTTGATCGTCGTTGGCGGTTGCCACATGATCAATTTCAAGCATGGTGTCGAATTGCTCGAGGAACCGGTAGTTCACGGTAAGTCGTGCTTTGGCGGTGAGCGCGTGGGCGTCATCTTTGTCGACGGTGGCGGTTTCCCAGCGGGTTCTCAGTCCGATATCCACTGTTGGCAGGTTACTTTCTGCCCATGCTCCGTGACTTACACTTGCTAGCATCAGTAATGCCAGTGATCGATAATAACTCTGCACAGTCATTGCTCCTGTCATAATCAAAACGGAGCAAATTAGATCAGGTTTGGGACGCTATTGCCAATCTTCGGCATTGCCATCATGTAGAACCGTGACGGAGTTCAATGTGTCTAAATAGTCATAAAAGTCATCAGGCATGGGGTTGTGGCGCGCGTCGAAGTAACTGAGCGTAGGAAGCGTATCCATGTCGACGTTTTCCAGTTCGTTGTCGAAGATATACAGCTTGCTCAACAAGGGACTGTTTTTAAACCGTAACGACGTGAGTTGGTTATTGTTGGCTTTTAATTTCTTTAGCTTGGGTACTCCCTCCAAAACCAGAGAATGCAATTTGTTTTTGAATACAAAGCAACCCGTTAATGCGGGTAGATCGCTTAAGTGCAGTGTGGAGAGTTGATTGCCTGATAAATTCAGGTGGGTTAAGTGAGGTAGCGGGGGAATGTGTGCTTCTTCTAGCTGGTTCTTGTACAGCGATAGAGAGGTGAGTTGGGTAAAAGAGGCGATGCCCGCTAGGTTTTTTATTTTTGCGTTGTGGCATTTAATGGAAGTCACTTCTGCTGGGACTGACCATTGGTGCTTGCTGGCTAATTGGGTTACGCAGGTACGTAAGGCTGGGTCGACTAGGGTTGAAAAATCCGCCCATGCGGTTTGTACCTGCGTGAGTAATAGTAGTACGAGTGATGACCGTGTGAAATAGCGGCATACTGATAGGGGTGCGGTTCTAGGATGCGTCATGTTGTCTTATCCTTTTGCGATAGGCGAACGCAGATACCTTGCGCAACAATAATGTCAGATGGCTCGTCGAGTGCGGAGCCGCCTTCTTCTTCGGCAGTGAGTATAAGGGAGACGGCATCTTTTATGAGGCGCCAATGGGCATCAGATAGTTGAATATGGTCAACCTCTGGATCGTCGATGACGGCAACGGAACGAATCTCGTTGTCAGTTTTGGATAGCGCCCAGATCTGTAAATCCTGATCTTGTTCCAATTCGATATCCTGCCAGCGTAACCACATGTGTTGGGTCTCACCTTCAGTAACGGCGGTCAGTTTTGCGCTGCCTGTGTCATCACTTAGAATGGCGACATAATCAATAGGCAGGCCGTGTTTATCAGCGGTGGAGAATTGGCCGATATTTAGCATTAATAGAAATGCAAAACTAAGCGCTGCGGATAAGCCCCAGGGTAGCCATGTGAGCCAACGGGGTTTGGTCGTCGTTGTGGTGCTATGGGGAGTGGTGCTACGAGGGGCGGTTGCGGCTTGAATCGCGGACCAAGTACTGGGTTTGGGCTGGCGCGTGTTAGCAGTACTGTGCAAAGGTTGTAGCTGCTGTTCCCAAAAGTGAACGTCGGCTTCCAGTGCTTCATCGTGTTTGAGCGATTGTTCTACTGCCTTTCGCTCATCACTGAGGAGCGTACCTACAACATACTCAAAGGCATTGTTATCATTGTCTGTCATGATGTTACCTCCACATTATGTTCTAGGCATTGTTTCAACCTGCTGGCGCCACGACGTAACCACGACTTGACCGTATTGGCGCTGGTGTTAAATCGGCTGGCAATTTCATCTCTGCTGTAACCCTGTAGGTAGGCCAGCTCAATGCTGTGTTTGGTTCGTTCGTTCAATGTGTCCATGCATTTTCCAAGAATATCCATATCCTGTGAGCGCATCATGGTTTTATCGGGGCGGTCGGTTGATGCCACGTTGTCTAATACGTTGTCTTCGTCGCTGTCGTTGTTTATTGGGTCACTGTAGCGCTTTTCCTTGGCGAGTCGGTCCAAGGCCCGGTAGCGGACAATGCTGGTAAGCCAGGTGATCGGTTTGGATTTATCAACACGATAACTGGCCGCGTTTTCCCATATCTGGATAAATGCTTCTTGTACAACGTCATTACTCAGATCCTCCGATTTTACAATGCCAAAAGCCACATGATTCAAGTACGGCGCAATCGTTTGATAGAGCTGTTCCAACGCGTGTTGGTCTCGAATTGCGCATCGCGCTATTAATTGGTAGAGCTTGTCATCGTTTTGCATAGTACTCGGGGGTTCCGCAAAAGGCTTCGTATCATCGTCAAGTGATGGAAGCGTATTCTGCGGTATGGCACTCTACGTGGCAACCTTCTCTAAAACAGATATACGTTTGGATTGCCAAAAAGTTGCAGGCTGTAGCAAAAAAATAATAAATAAGTGGGATGTTTGGTGAAGATGCCTATTTGTCGTCGAGCTGTGCCACCCATTTGAGGACATCTGCGACGGGTTCGATAAATTCTGAGGGGATATAGTTATCGAGTTCCGCCTGGGCGTAGAGGGCACGGGCGAGGGGGACGTTTTCGATCATGGGTATACCTGCCTCAGCGGCAATTTTTTTTACCCGTTGCGCCAGTTGATTGGTGGATTTTACGCAGACAATAGGTAGTGTGCGTGTATCGCCATCATATTGAATACCAATGGCAAAGTGGGTGGGATTGGTGACAATGACTGATGAGCGTTTAACGTCATCAATCATACCGCCTTCGAGCATTTCTCGGTGAATTTGTTTGCGCTGACTCTTAATTTCGGGATTGCCCTCGCTATCTTTGTATTCCCGTTTTACCTCATCTATGGTCATTTTGAGTTTTTTGATGTGATCGTGTTTCTGGAATACGAAGTCGGCGACGGCGACGATAAGAAAAGCGATCACTGATACGATGGCTATCTGGGCCATTAAGTGCCCGACTAAACTGGGTAAGCAAGATGATCCACAATAGGGTAACTTAATAATGTCATAGAGATTGGAATGAATAACCCAATAGACAAGTGAACTTAGAAATCCGATTTTGAATATGGATTTAATGAGTTCAACCAGGTTCTTCATGGCAAATATCTTTTTTGCCCCTTCCGCGGGATTGATTTTTTTGATATCCATTTTGATGGACTCAAAGGCAAGTAGCGGTCCTACTTGAACAACGTTTGAGACAACACCAACAATAATGACCAGTATTACGATGGGAGTAAGAATATTCAGACTTTTTCCGATAATACCTTCAACGATTTTTTTTAGCGCATCGGAAAATGGCAGATCGTAATATAAAGACGGTAAGGTGATAATTTCTAATAACTGAGACAGAAAATAATCACTATTGGCAAAAAACAACGCATATACACTGGCCAGCAGCGCGGTGGACACGACTTCTTTGCTGTGGGCAACTTGACCTTTTTCCCTGGCCTCACGTAATTTTTTTGCAGTGGGTTGTTCGGTTTTCTCACTCATGTAGATTTACCCGGAAAATATTCTGTGGAGGGGAGAGATTAGCGTCGTGGGGTCCGCCAATATCTCGCCAAAGAAATGAAATATGATGGGGATATACACCACGAGAACCGCAATGGCGACGGCGCTTTTAATGGGCATCGATAAGATAAATACGTTGAGTTGTGGTGCAAAACGACTCACCAGGGCTAAACCAAATTCGGATAAGAACATGGCGATGACGACTGGTCCGCCTAGCAGTAAGGTATAGCGCATAAGGGTGTCGAGCTGGCCCAACATAATCTCTGGAGTTTGCGAAGAGAAGGTTGGGTAAAATTCGAAAATGGGCCACAACAGGTAACTGTGATAAAGCGCACTTAACGCGACTAGAAATGCACCGCTAATAAAAAACAATGCGACGAGCCCTTGCGTGAGTAATATGCCCAAAGGAGACGTCTGTGAGCCGGATAACGGATTGAGGCTACTTGCCATCGTAGCACCACGTTGGTTATCAATAAAAAAACCGACGGATTCGATGGCCCAAAAAGGTACCGTAAGCACATAACCAATACTTAACCCTAGCAGTACTTCTTTAATCAGCGTGACTACAGTGTCCAGCGTAGTGAGTGAGCTAGACGCGTAGTCGGCGGACACCGCGGGGTACATAAACAGCGCAAGGCTGGCGACCACGCCGTTGCGAATCATGGCGCTGCCCATGGTTTGTTTGGAGAGAAACGGCATAATGGTAAATACGGCTGCGATACGCGCGGAAGAGAGCATAAATAAGTAAAACGCGTCGTAGACCGGTACAAGATTCACAGGCTGCTAACCGAGGGAATAGCGTCGAAGATAAGTACCGAGTAATTATAGATTTCTATCCCTAACCAGCGTGCAGTGAGGTATAACGTAAAAACAATGGCGACGAGTTTGATCGCAAAAGCCAATGTTTGTTCTTGTATTTGGGTGAGTGCCTGAAACAAACTCACCAATACACCCACCACCGAGGCAACGATAATAGGGGGCATTGAAAGCAATAACACCAGAAACAGGGCTTTGGTTGTATATTGAATAACGTCGGCTTCAGACATGAAATATCCTTTTAATAGGCCAGTACTAAGCCATGAATTAATCGCGTCCATCCATCCAGTAATACGAATAACAGCAATTTAAACGGTAGTGAAATGGTCATCGGGGACACCATCATCATGCCCATGGCTAACAATATATTGGAAATAATTAGGTCGATGGCAAGAAAGGGAAGATAGATAAGAAATCCGATTTGAAAGGCGCTGGTCAGCTCGCTGACGGTAAAAGCAGGTATTAACACAAATAAACTATCTTCGGTAACTGTTTTAGCAACGTCCTCTGGCCATATTTCTGCCGTGGTTTCGAGAAAAAAAGTCTGCTCTTCTTTATTGCCGTGCTCTGCCAAAAATTCTCGATACGGTGCAGAGGCTGTTTCTAGAAGCGCTTTGAGTTCATCGGTATTCTCTAATGATACTGGGTTTTCTTCGATGGCCTCGAAAGTGGCTATGCCAACGGGAGCCATGATATAAGCTGTGAGAATAATCGCTAATCCATGCACTGCCATGTTGGGTGGTATTTGCTGTATCCCCAGTGCATTTTTCAGCAGACCGATAACCACTGCAATTTTAACAAACGACGTGGTCATGACGGCAACAAA
The DNA here is from genome assembly GCA_002162955.1 of Gammaproteobacteria bacterium 45_16_T64. Taxonomy (GTDB): domain Bacteria; phylum Pseudomonadota; class Gammaproteobacteria; order Pseudomonadales; family Ketobacteraceae; genus 42-54-T18. Next base: position 161,781 of record MABD01000034.1, on the reverse strand, counting down.
CGGAACCAATGCTACCGCCGCCAAGCCAAATATTAAGTAAAACGGATCAGGCATCTCAGTCATGAGGCATCTCTTGTGTGGCAAACAATTCGGTGATACGTGCGCCTAGACGATCGTTTAGGTTGACTAATTCAGCGCTGGCGATTCGTTTACCGTTGGCGTGCACGACGATAGGTGACGTGAGAGGTTTGTCCAGCGGGATAACGTGCCCTTCAAACAAGGTTTTTAACTCTGCAATACTGAACTGTTGTTGTGCAACTTCGAATGTTACGGTTACCGGTAGATGATCAAATGTGTCCAAGGTATCAATAGATTCGTCGGTGGGATGATGTTCATCGAGTGAGGTTTCCATAGCTGATCCTATTGTGGTGCGAGTAATGTGAATGGCGTTGTCTTCTATACGGCCGTAGCCAATTAGTTGATAGTTAATCCGTAATTCGACTGCCTGTAATAATTGGTCATGGCTATTCGATAGCAAAAGAATGTCGTGTACCCGACATTCAGTGAGTTCTTGTAAGCCAATTTTGAGACCCGGCAGATGCACGGAAAAGGTAATGGGGATGGCATTGACGTCGATACGTACTGGGGTTGATTGCGCGTGGCTAAATAAGGTTGTTATTGAAGGCAACGCGTTGCTGCTGATAGAGAGTGACGCCAAGCAAGGTCTATTATTGAGTACGCAACGAAATTCTAGGGTTGTAGTCTTTGAAGACGTTGAATAATCCGAACACGGAATGTCTTCTATTATGTTTCTTGTAGTGTCATTTACAGTATCAACACAATCAAATCCCGATACCGCAATGGCAAGGTTGGTGTGTGCCTCGATGGATTCAATGAATGGAGCCATCGCGGTTTGCATCAACGCAAATTGTATCGCTGGGGGAAGAGCGGCGAGTGGCAATGCACTGGGGAGGTTCGCCAGCAGTTGATCCAGTAGGGTGCTGTCGATACTGACACTGAAGGCGTGTCCGTCGATCTGGTAATGAATGCAATAGGGAAGGTTGCGTTGTTCTTCTTGTAGCGGCGCTACGCGCGTTGCCGTCACTTTAGCCCCGCTGAGATCAAACCTTAACGGTACGTAGGGTATTGCATCCACTCGGGGTAGGGATAGCGCATGGATAATATGATCCGTGGTTAAGTCCATAAAGGATGAGCCTCAGTGTGTTTGTTGTGTGGCTGATCTGCTACGGTGTGTTCTATTTCTATGGTGTCAATGGTGTATTTTTTTTGTAGTTGTCTTCGCAGTTGTAGTTGGTTTGTCGCCAGGAGTTGCGCGCTTTGGCTATCGCTGGTGACAAATTGTATGGACAGCCCTTTTTCAGACTGGCGAATATGTAAATCGGTATTGGTTAACGTACCGTGTTTTAGCTGAAGTATGATATCGGATTGATTACCCGCTATGGTGGAGGAGGTTACCCACATTTTGTCCACGAGTTGACTTATCTTATGGCTGAGATCGTTGACCAGCGGCGTGGGGGTATTGGATGTCGAGATCCCAATGGTTTTAAGCATTTTGTCTCCGGGTAATAAACCAAGGCTATCTGCGGTCAGTACACGTTGGTGCGGCTCGTCATCGGGTTGCTGTTGTTGTTCTCCAGAGGAATCGCGGTTGTGTTTGGCGGTAGCACTTGCTGCCTCGTCTTCTTGGGGGGATAAATGGCGATGGAAGCGCTCATTAACGTCTGAATCCGGTGGGTTGATAGAGGCTTGAGCTGAGCGGTTAGGTGCCTTTCTTTGGGAATCCTGTGGCGTATTCAATAGTGGCGTTGAGACAGACATTACTTATCGCTCCTTGGAGATAAAGGTGATTGTTTGAGAGATAGACGAGTGATCATCCATTGCCTGCTCTTCTTCTTTTTGTCGACGTTGGTTTGCGACGATGTCGTCCAATTGATGAGATACGTATTCGAATTTTTCTTGTTTATTCTGTAGTTGATGTAACTGTTGTTTCTCTTGTGTCAGTTGATCACGATCCCGGGAGTATTCACTTTCTGCAATAGACAGATTTTTGTTCAGTGAGAGTAGGGTGTGCTTAAATGTGGCAAGGGTGCTGTTGTAGGTTTTTAGTTGTTCGGTGGTGGCGGGTTTTGCCGCCAACGCATCAAATAATCGCTGAGTCTCAGCCAGTTGCCATTGGGTATAGTCTTCTTGTTGTTGTTTGATCTCTTCCCATGCGGCTTTTGATTCCACTACGGCGAGAGTTGATTGATTGACTTTACGCAATTGAATGCGGGTTTTATATTGGCTTAGCTCGACCACATCTCGCATCATAAGGACACTACTTTAGATAATTCATGCAAGGTCTCATCGAACGTTTGGGGTGAGTCGTTACGCTGAACCAAAAACCGTTTAATAGCATCCATTGCCTGAATGGCGGCATCGGCTTCTACATCGCTACCAGGTTGATACTCTCCAATTTTTACTAACAACTCAATTTCCTTATATTTTGCTAATAATTGGCGTAGCCGTGTGGCATGGGCCTGATGATCTTGCTGGGTAATTGCATTCATGACACGGCTTGTGCTGGCCAGAATATCAATGGCAGGAAAATGACCGGCTTCCGCCAGCTCGCGAGAAAGCACAATATGTCCATCAAGGATCGAGCGTACTTCATCGGCAACGGGTTCTGTCATATCGTCGCCTTCGACGAGTACGGTATACAGCGCGGTAATGGAGCCTTTTTTCGCAGGGCCAGCGCGTTCTAATAGTTTCGGTAAACTGGCAAATACGCTGGGGGGAAAGCCACGTCGGGCGGGGGGCTCACCGGCGGCGAGTCCAATTTCACGCAGTGCTCTGGCAAACCGAGTGACTGAATCCATTAATAGCAGGACCCGTTTATCTTGATCACGAAAGTATTCTGCTACGGCAGTGGCAACGTGGGCGGCTTTGACCCGTTCCATAGCGGGCCTGTCGGAGGTTGCCACCACGACTACCGATTTTTTCCGGCCTTCAGGACCGAGGTCGCGTTCGATAAACTCCCTAACTTCTCTGCCGCGCTCTCCAATCAAACCAATCACAATAATATCGGCATCGGTTGCACGGGTGATCATGGAGAGTAATGAACTTTTACCCACGCCAGCCGACGCGAATACACCCAACCGTTGGCCTTGACCACAGGTGAGTAACCCATCAATGGCACGAACACCGGTTTGGATGGGCCTGTCAATCAGCGAGCGAGTCATGGGGTTAGGGGGACGGTTGATAATGGGGTATGGCTGACCTGTATCGATCGGTCCAGCGCCATCAATGGGTTCACCCAGTCCGTTGAGCACTCGGCCCAATAGCGCGTCGCTCATCGCCATTTGTTGGCTTTGCCCACTGGGAATTACCTCGGTGTTCGCGGATAACCCGTCGATATCATTAATCGGCGTGAGTAATGCCTCTTGCTTGGAAAAGCCGATTACTTCGGCAACGAAACGTTGTTGGGTGTTCGGGTCAACCAGGTGGCATAGGTCGCCAATTTTGACACCATTCACCGAGGCGCGAATGATGGTGCCGACCACCTCGCTGACTTTGCCGCGCACCTGGGTAAAATCGGTGCGCTCCACCAATTGTCGTAACTTGGTTGTTCGTGATGCAAGTGGTGAATGTGTGCTTGGGACAGTCTGCATAGGATTCGAAGGCTTATTCTTTTCGATGGATTGATCGCTAGAATAAGGGAATCGAGGGGGCGGCAATATCAGCCTGGAGGTCTATTTTCCATTAGGCGAAGACCACGCTATGAGAGCGTGATTCTCGCGAGTGGTTGTACCGTAATCTCAGGCGTTAGATCTTGATAGGAAAGCACCGGGAGTTGGCGCAAATCACTCTCGAGAAGCTTACGAATGTAGCGGCGAATATCCATGGAGGTGACGAGCACGGGTTTATGGGTTTGCAGATGGATATCACCGACAATCCGCTTGGTAGTTTCTACTATGTGTCGAGTGGTATCTGGGTCTAATGCGAGATATGATCCGGCAGACGTTTGACGCACACCATTGCGAATAGTGTCTTCTAGTTGCTGATCCATTAAGTAAGCAGGCAGTATATTTTGACCGTTACTGTATTTGTAACTGATATAGCGTCGTAGATTATTGCGTACGTATTCAGTGAGTAATACCGTTTCTTTTTCCTTTTGGGCCCATTCAACTAAGGCTTCGAGGATATTGCGAAGATTACGAATGGAAATATCCTCCGACACTAAACGCTGAAATATCTCTGTGATTTTCTGTACTTGTAGCAATCGTTGTACTTCTTTTACTAATTCGCTATAGGGGCCTTCCATCTTTTCAAGAAGGTAGCGGGTTTCTTGAATACCAATAAAATCATTGGCATACTTTTGCAGAATAATCGAGAGATGATAACTGAGTACTCGCGGCGGCGTGAGATAATTAATGGCCATTTTGTCGAGTGAATGTTGATGGGTTTGCGGTACCCAGTGAGCGGGAGTATTTGGCAAGAATTCGATTTCTTGATCATGCTCGATGGACAATAATTCCAGTTGCTCTTTTTGATCTCGCACAAGAATCTGATTGGGGCGTAATGTGCCTTCGGCGATCGGTGTTTCTTGTAGTTGAATGACATAATGGCCGCTGGCGAGTTGGCTGTTAAAACGCAGGTGAATTCCGGGGAAGGGTACTCCAAGGTCGAGATAGAGTGCGCGGCGTATCTTGAGTATCTCGTCGTTGAGTTCGTTAATATCAAAAGAGGTTTCACAATCACTGGAAATCTCAATTAACAGAGGAACGGTAATGGTAAATTCTTCAGTTTCTGAAAGCTGCGCTTTGGGAGCGGGCTGTCCGGCGGCGGCTAGGGCTGGCATAATATTCGCTCCGACATCGGCACGAGCGCGTTTTTCTTTACGCAAGATACCATAACCGGTGGCGGTCACCATCAAGGCCAATACAATAAAGGTGAGGGTAGGGAACCCAGGGATTAACGCAAAGGCGAATAATATTCCACCACCAATCAATAGGGCTTGGGGTTTACTGGCGATCTGATTGGAAATGTCGGTGCCTAAGTTTTCCGATTCATCGGTGGTAACTCGGGTGACAATAATACCGGCGGTAATCGCAATAAATAGGGCGGGTATTTGCGCCACGAGTCCGTCGCCAATCGTGAGTATCGAGTACAGTTCCAGTGCTTCCCCGGTAGACATGCCCAGCTGCATGGTGCCGATGGAAATACCCCCAAGTATATTCACAATGATAATCACAATACCGGCAATGGCGTCGCCTTTCACAAATTTCATCGCGCCGTCCATTGAGCCGTAAAGCTGACTTTCTTTTTGTACCATTGAGCGGCGGTGTCGTGCCTCGTCGACATCAATCACGCCAGCACGAAGATCTCCATCTATACTCATCTGCTTGCCAGGCATGGCATCTAGCGAGAACCGCGCGCTGACTTCGGCCACGCGTTCAGAACCTTTAGTGATTACAAGAAATTGCACAACTGTGATAATCAAGAAGATAACCAGGCCAACCACAAGATTACCGCCCACAACAAAGTTACCAAAGGTTTCGATAATAGATCCGGCATCCGCTTCAAGAAGAATCAGACGGGTAGTGGTAATGGATAGTGACAATCGAAATAACGTGGATATCAGCAGTACGGAGGGAAAGGCGACAAACTCTAATGGTGAGCCAATATATACGCCTACCATAAGCAGTACAACGGCTAACCCCATATTGAGACCAATCAACACATCAACCAGTTCAGTGGGTAATGGAAGAATCATCATAAATATCATGGCGACTAGCATTAATGCGATCATGATATCTTTTCTAGCGGTGATAAACCGCACTGCATGATTGAGCTGGCTCACGTTCATGAGAAGGGTCCTGCGGCGATGTAACGTTGATAGTTGGTGTGAGCATCATCTGGTTGATGCAGTTTGTGAAAGCTGAAACTCTTTATTAAATAGGGCCAAGCTGATTGTGGGGCATGGCCTGACCTCAAAAATAGGTCGCAACCACGTATGGCGGTGTCATAATCGGCTTGTTGGTAGTGAAGGTAAGCGAGTTGGCGATGTACACTTTCATCATGAGGAAACAGAAAAAGTAATAGTTGTAATAAAGGGGATGCCTTGTCGTATTGCTGATACTGTAGATAGACACTGGCGGTGGTTTGCAGCAAGCGTTGTTGTTCTGTTGTTAACATAAGTTGGCCTGCGTTATACACGATTGAGTGCATGGAGGTGGGTTAGGAGCAATTCTCTGTCCGAGGATAATTCTGCCATAACAGTGATGGCTTGATGGAATATCACGAGCTCCCGCGGATTGTCAGGGGGACTCGGTGATTGGACTGTTGACTGTAAGGTGGCGAGTGTGTCTCGAATAAGATCGGTAAATCGGTCGGCGTCCACGGAAAGATAAGTATCTGGATTGGCAAGAGATGAGAACCGCTCACTGTTGAGAGAATCATTATTGAACAGTGTTTGTGTGTGTTGTTCTATGCTCTGCCCAAGAGGAACAAAAGAAGACTCTTTGGGTAACTGCGGGGAGTGTTGCTCGGTATCATAAGGCTGTATCCCTTCTATGCCCTGATTAAATGTAATAAGGTCCATAAAAATACCCTTGTTATTGGTTTACGTGTTCGTGTAAGTGAATGAGAAGAGACAGTGCTTGATTGACATTTGATAGGTCGACGTCTTCATCCCTAAGAACGATAATCAATGCCAAGTCGTGATCGCCTTTTAACCCCGCTTGAACGGGGAAAGGTAGCCGTTGATCAAGATGAATAGCACGCAAGACCTTGGAGGCGATGGACTCTAGCTGATAGTCGTCAATTTTCTGCGTTAGCGCCAATATCACTCCTCGTTGATTAGCATCAAGATTAAGGGTGCCATTTTCGTCGAAGGTGAGAGTCAGTGGTGAACCATCCCAATGGAGGGTATCGATACCCAGTTGATGGAGAAAATGATCGATGACTGAGTAATGCTGTGTTGTATTCATGGATTGCTATTCTCTAAGCGGGATTCCTCGGCATCGACAACAATATCCAATGCTTCTTGGACAGACAAAATCAGTTTGTCTCGGTCGAAGGGATCGGCAAAGGTTTTGATGGGAATGGCACGAATGATCTCTTTCATACCCCGTAAAAAATAAGGTTCTACATCGGAGGCATTGGATAACAATTGTTGCGCCATTTGCGATATTTTAATGCCGTTAACCCATTTTTTTTCCACTAACTCCAGTAATTTATCCATCAATGTCACATTTGTTGGCGTGTCTACATGGGCATAGATACGCTGTATCTGTTGCAGTAACTCGGTACATTCATTATGTATGCTACCGAGGGATTGCAGCTTATACATGTCGTCAACGATCATCTGTAAACGGGCTTTGGGAATGGATGGGCCCTCGGAGGAAATATCTGCACCCAGGGCTTTAATAAGGAACATAATGGAACCCGCAATACTCTCCTCCCCGTGCTCTTCAATAATGGTCTTGAAGGTGGCGGATAATCCGCCGTAATCGAGTACGGAATCGCGATAAAATTGGCGTAAACCATTGATTGATCCAAGCTTGTCGGAGGCGTTGCTAGAGGCAACGGTAGTAATATTAATTCCCGCTGCAATTGCTGATGCCTGGCTTGATGCCATCTCATCCAGCAAGGTTTCAGTTGCAGAGAGCAAGGATTCTTCGTGGCTTGATAACGGTGACCTGCGTCTCTTTTTCTCCAGTTCGGCTTTGATATACAGCAATGCTACGTACTGCTGTGATGGGTCTTTAAATGCCTGCTGAATGTTTTGTTGGAGCTGGCGCGGTGAGGTATCGGTTTGCCGTAATAACTGATCAAGCAACGGTTTTAGATGTTTGTCTTTATTGACGTCGTTGGCTTTTTCAAGATAGTCCTGGGCTTTCTCGATGGCATTTAGATCGATCGATGTTTTGTCATTGATTTTTCGTTTGGATACATCGAGTGTTTTTTTCTCCGCCCGCATAAACGACATTTCCTCAGCGGCGGAAGCAAGCATGGACTTAGTATTAACCTCAACCTTTACATTTTCCCCTCGAAACTGACCGGTCGCTTGCTGGGACGCAGGCTTGTCCACTGACGAGGCGGTGTGTTGTAACTGAGCAATAGCGTGTAGCGGGGTAGACATATCCTATTCCGGATGCTTGGTTAATGGGTGTGAATGACATCGATAGGCACGTTAACACGCTCGCGTTGATGCCATTCGTACCGAAAGAAAAATAGATCGGTGGATATAACTGGAATAAATTCAAAAATAGATCGGCTGGTGTATAGGTTAATTTCTCTCTTTACCAATAATTGACATAACCCAAAACCGCCGGAGACAGAGAATGAAACATAACCCTCAATATGGAGATTCGTCACTCAGTGATGACGATCTTTTGGCATTGGTTTATGAGAATGAACTTATTATCGGAAAAATAGAACAGCAATTGGAAGAGCAGCTGAGAATTATGGGTGCCCTCGGGGTAGAGGATTCTACACTGGATCGCGTGAGAAAAGCCTACGGTTATAACGCTGTCGATGAGAATAAAGTACGTCTTATGCTCAACCAATTGGAAAAATCATCCGGGCAGGATCAACAGGTGAGTCATTCCTCAACGGATGCTGGTTCTATAGAAAATAACGGGGTGAATAATAGAGTAAAGCGATCCCGACACCGATCGTTCATTTAAGCTAAATATTTTTTATATGCCTTTTTAGTAGGGTATATCGGGAAGTGGTAGTAAGCGCTATGCCTATCGGGTTATCGGTGGCAATAGCATGTGATAGTAGGTTAATTAAAAAAAGGAAATAAGGATGAGTATAGAAGCAACCTCAAGTGGCGTGGTGGCATCGGTAGCAGAATCAATCGATGGTGCAACGTTGATGGCAGAGATATCGACAGCATTAATGGATAGGGCCAATTTATTAACAGGAGATCTTAGAGAAAAAATCGATAAGATCAAAAATAATAATGAACGCATTAAACAATCGTTGGATAGCCGTTTGGATGTGCGGGATATTAGTCGAGAATCCCAGGGAATTATGGTCGATGAGCCGACTTGGGTGGTGGATGGAAATAGATCCATTGCCTTGGATAATGGCTATGAACTGAGTTTTTCGGATACTCGTCAGGAATGGTATATCAAGGATGACCAGGGCAATCAGACACGTATTTGGGGTGACCCCCATGTGGATGAAGATGGGGCTAATGGTACGGACTGGGACTTTAAGCACGACGCGACCTTTGTGTTGAAAGATGGCACCAAAATTACGGTGGGCACAGAGTTGAGTCCAAACGGGCGTGTTTCTTACTCTGATACGTTAACCATTACTAAAGGTAATCAACAAGTCAGCGTTACCGGTATTCGCGACAACCAGGTGAATATAGGTAGCGTTAACCTAAATGCGATTACTGAAAACACCGATAAAAATACGGTGGACGGGTACGTGTTCTATGAAGGCGCTGATGGGGCAAATGATTGGTTTAACGCAAGTGGCGATGAAATTACCGTTAATCAGGCAATGAATGGCCCTGGCACCGCTGAAGTAGCCAGTGCAGAGGATAGTATTCCTGGTGTATCACAAGATCTGGTTAACTTTATGAATAGCAACGGTATCAGTCACGACTTGTCGGTAAACCAAAAATTAACGCCATCTCAATGGGAAAACGTCATTGAAAAATTGGATACGTTTAAGGAAGGGTTAAGCCAAACAGGCAGTCTGGAGACCATAAAAATGCAGCAAGCCAATAACTTGCTAAAGCAGGCCTTCGAACAGTTATCGAATATGTTGTCGAAAGAGAATCAATCCATGGGTACCTTTATAGGTAACATGCGCTAGGTAATAACGAAAACAGCAACGTAAACAACAACGTAATCAAAAAGACACGGAGAAATATCATGGTAGAAGCAGTTGGCGGAATCGGTATTGCGCAAGCGGCGGGTGAATTGTCACTGGATGCATTAATTACGGCGGTGTTAGCAGAAAGGTCAGACCTTCTTAATCAGGACGTCCGATCAAAAATAGAAGAGATTAAGAATAAGAATGTTGTTCTTAAGCAATCCAATGAAATATTGAATCAGCTACGGGATCTTAAACAAGATAAGAGCGGTAGTGTCCCTCAAGAGGTAAAAGATTTTTTTGCGGAAATGGGGTTAGATGTGACTACCGGTGGACTAAATGATGATCCACCGAATAATGGTTGGGAAAATAATATCGAGAAATTGAAAACGAAGAATGAAAGCCTTACCAGTACCTCCCAATTGGATATGGTTAAGCTTCAGGCGGCAGTAAGTAAATACAACCAAACCAATGAAATGTTATCGAATGTGCTATCCAAATCGAATCAATCGAAAGGTACATTGATCGGAAATATGCGTTAATAAGGAATATACCATGACAGCGACTCAGACCAGTACATTGGTCGGCAAAGAAGCCATACAACGTTTGATTGAAGAATTTTATGCGACGGGAGTCCCGGTTAAAGACGCGAAAGGAATTGATGAAAAGTCAATTGAGGCCTGCTATGGCGTTGCCTTTAACTTTTATCAAAGCGGGCGTTTTTCTGATGCATTAGACGTATTCAAGTTTCTTTGTCTTATAAGCCCGTATGATCAAAAATATGTCCTTGGTTTAGCGGCTTGCCGACAAATGGAAAAGCAGTATAAGGAGGCTATTGAGGCATATTCTTTTGCCATGGTATTGGATTGTAATGATCCGATTCCACCTTTTCGTGCTGCTGAATGCCATATGGCTATGGGAAATATGCAGGAAGCCCTCAGCGGATTTACGGCAGCTTATGAGTGGTCAGCTGGAATTGAAATTCACAGCACGTTACATGGAAAATCAGAAACCATGATGACGGTGCTGGAGACGAAATTGCAAAATAAATTACAAACTAAACCATAAACAAAACACGAACTAGCAATCGAGGATTGAATAAATGGATATAAATACTGCATCGGATGGTGTAGTCGCTTTATCGGGGCCAGACAGTGGTGTAACCACATTGGATCAGACGTCTGATCAACGTGGTGTTAATCGAGATGAGCGAATACCGAATCCAGCCATTACGCGGCAACAGGATGCGAATACATCTGCGGCTTCCGCGGGTAATACTGGAGGGGCGCCTGTGCTTCAAGCACCCATCCATTTTCCTAGCGGACATAGTAATGAAGCATTGTTATTTGAAATATTGCTCGCCAAAACCGAATCGGCACAACAGAAGATTCAAAATTCTGAAGTTACGGTAAAAGTAAACTCTCAGCTATCAGCGGATCAGACGCAATTTTTGTCGGAAAAAATGGATGAACTGCGCGACAAAATGGCTGAACAAGAAAAAGCAGGCAAGCTATCCCGTATTTTTGGTTGGGTTGCGACAATTGCATCGTTTATTGTTGCTGCGGTACTTACGTTAACCGTTGTGGGTGCACCAGCAGGGGCAGCGTTAATGGCGGGGGCAACGATTGGCCTAGTGAACCAAATATCAATGGAAACAGGCGGTTGGTTTGCAAAGGGAGTTGCTGAACTCTTTGCAAGTTCTGACATGACGCAAGAAGAAAAGGAAGAGGCGGCCAATTGGTTAATCACTGGCGTATCAATCGCTTTATCCTTAGGTGGTGCGGCGGCTGGCGCAGGTGCGAAAGGCGCGCAGATGATTGCAAAAATGGCTCAAAATGTTAAAGATGTTGGCGCACGGCTAGCGACAGAATTACCTAAAACAGCACTTAAGTTACTGGATGATGTCGCTGAAATATTGATGTCAGCGGGTTCTCAAATACGTAATGCCCCTGTAGTAAAGCAGGCTATCGACATAATTGTTTACGTGCTAAAAGGTATGGCCAATGGCGGTGCTTATGTGGGGTCAAAATTATCCAGCAATTCGGCATCTATCGCTGAGAAGGTGGGTTTGAAAACCATGCAAAATGCGGATGACTTTGAAAGGGTGGCCAATAAAGTGATTAGTTTGGGTATGGTCACTACCGGCGTGGGAGGTGTTGGAAAAGGCAGCAGTGAGATTACCGTGGGTAAAATTACTGAAGAAGCCGGAAATATTCAAGCGGATACTGTAGAGATTGATTCGTTGATTACTTGGTATGGAGATAAAGTTCGTGAGGGTATTGAGGATTACAATACCGCCATTAACGATATGAATCGTGGTTTTTCTCTCGTCCGATCAATGTTTGAAGGGTCATTTGAAAGCAATGCAGCCGCCATGCGAATTTAACTGTTTCGCTAAAAATAACTATTAGGAAATAGAACTATGGATATAGCAAGTGTTGGTCAAGAAGTACAACCATCGCTCGGCGGTGTGAATGATCTGCCAAATGCAGATGCACGCGTCACGTCGAGCTTTAACAATAATCAACCGTTGGTATCGTCAAGTCGTACCTCAGGAAGTAATAGTGGTACTGTGAACAATGCGCCGGAGCTAGAAAGTAGCAGCATTGCGGGTAAGGATCTTTTTACTCAGGCGCAAAGTATGATTTATGAAATCGCCAAGTTACAGATTGAACGTAATGAAAGCGAAAAAATTAGTCGACGTGAAGATCGTAAACAAGTGGTGCAAGATCAGATTGATCAATCGTCTAAGATGCGAGAGGCAGCCTCTGAACGCAAGACGGCTCAGCTGATTACTGGCTCACTGTCGATTGTGGGGGGTGCGCTCGCGATGGGGATTGGGATCACTGCTGCTAGTGCCGCTGGCCGTGCTGCTAGTTCGGCAAGTGGTGCTGCAAGTGTGGCGTCAAAACCGGGTATGCTTAGCGCTATTACCAGTCGATTGGCACCGTTGGTAAGCAATACCGGCTCTGCATTGATTATTGGGCAAGGTATTACCACGTTGACAGATGGTTTAGGTCAAGTATCGAGCGCAGGTGCTGAGCATAATGCGGCCATTGCCGATGCCGATGTGAGGAAACATGAAGCATTTGAAACGGCGCATCGTTCTATTGTTCAAGATCAGGACGAACGAATAGATCAGTCGATGAAGATTCTTGATAAAAGTTTGGACCAGATATCCAGACTGACTGATCAGCACGCAGAAAGTCAAAAGAACGCTAATCGAGTGTGACGCTAAATAGCGCTGGAAAGAATTGCAGAAAAATCTGTTATTCTTTCCAGCCTATTATTAGATCATCCAATAAAAACGACTACTTTTTTTCATATTCTGAATGTTTCATGATTTTGGAGAATTCTTTCAGTCGTTTTACCACTTGTTGATTCACACTGTTGGTGGGGAATTTTCCCTGTGAATTTTCTTTTCCCATGTTTCGCCCAGTGAGTAGTTCTAAGGTCTGGTCAACGGAGGTTGAGGTGTAAACAAAAAACTCTTTATTCTTTACCGCTTCTACAACGCGTTTAGCAAGCATCAGGTTCGGTTGATTGGTGGCTGGAATAATGACGCCTTGGTTACCTGTCAATCCACGTGCTAGACAGATGTCAAAGAACCCTTCTATCTTTTCATTCACACCGCCAATGGCTTGTACCTCACCCCGTTGATTAACGGAGCCGGTTATCGCGATATCTTGCCTCAATGGAATGTTGACCAGTGCAGAAATTAATGCGCACAGTTCTGCTAGAGATGCGCTGTCACCATCGATGTACCCATAAGATTGTTCCATCGCAATATGTGCAGATATGGCTAATGGAAAGTCTTTGGCATAACGGCCACAAAGATAACCGCCGAGTAATAATACACCTTTTGAGTGTGCAGACTGGCCAAGCTCAACTTCACGTTCAATATCCACAACACCGTTGTTCCCAGGGTGTACTGAGGCGGTAATGCGGCTGGGACAACCAAAGACACTTTCACCCACTTCAATAATGGATAAACCATTCATTTGTCCTGTCGCGACACCAGTGGTGGAGATGACGATGGTACCGTCAAGGATTTGCTCACGCACTTGCTCACTTAAGCGAGAGTTTCGGTATTCGCGTGCATCAATGGCGTTAACAATATGTTGTTGTTTAATGACCTCATCTTGTTCTTGGGATCGTAGATAATCTGCCTCAATAGCTACCTCCATAATATGCTCAATACGGGCTGATAACTTTTGTTGATGCTCCGCTAACCGACAGGCATGTTCGGTTAAATGCGCAATGGCGGAATCAGAGAGTTCGGCTAATCCTTTCTTGCGGGCTTTGTGTTGAAGCAACTGTGAAAATTGATAAAGGTTTTTACTTGTGCGATTAAATTCGCCGCTAAAATCCACCAAGACTCTGAATAGTTCATCAAATTCAGAATCCAGTTGGGCTAAGGTGTAGTAAATATCCCGGGGCCCAATAAGAATTATTTTTACTGATAGAGGAATGCTCTCTGGGCTTAGCGTGCTGGGAATGCCCAGTTGTGCTTCGTGTATAGGCGGTTCAAAACTGATGCGATTATTTTGTAGTGCACGTTTTAATGCTTCCCATGTTGATGGCTCACGTAATACCTTTTCAACATGTAAGATTAAGTAACCGCCATTTGCTCTGTGGAGTGCACCGGCACTGAGTTGTTGGAAGTGAGTATTAAACGGAGTAGTTTCTTGTGGTGCATCTAATTGCCCAAACAGATTACCAAAGTGCGGGTTGGTTTCTACGACGATAGGCGCGCCATTGTCTGGTATAGAGCGGATGATAAGATTGGGACGATAGAGATCTTCTAACAGTGAACGTTTGTTGATATTGATTTCATTTTTTGATTCTTGTTCTTCTCCCAAATATTCTTCAATAATTCGAGGGAGGTGGCTATGCACTTGGGCAACGTATAATAAGATCGCGGTATTGCCAGGGTATTTTTTTTGAATATCATCAAACAGAGGTTTGATTGCTTGCCTTATGGTCCCTTCTCGTAATTCTTTGAGTTGGTCATTTAGATCCCGTTGCCATTGGGGCAGCTCAAGTAAGGTTTTGTTTAGTAATCCTTCTAATTCCACTACATCTTTTTGGAATTTATTCCGTTGTTCTTCTTCGAGTTGTGCAAACACGGCTTCGTCTGCGGCTTGCCCATCAACCAGAGGGGTAAAAGAAATGGTGCCTTCTTCTCGATAGACTGCGATCAAACGATTATTCGCTTGGCGTTCGATCTCATCTATCGCAGTGTCGTATTTACGATCAAACAGTCGTTGTAAGCTGGATTTTTGTTGTTGAAAGGTGGGGTGATCGAAGGTTGCGGGGAAGGTCGCAACGAGGGATTCAATTAATCCATCAAATGCTTTCAGTAAATTCGCTCCCTGTTGTGGCGGCAACGATAGTACGCGGGGCTCACGAGGGTTGTCAAAGTTGTTGACGTATAGCCAATCTAACGGTGGTGCGCCGAGGCTTGCGACTGGTGATAAGTAGTCCATCACATATTGCACTCTACCCGTACCGTTCTCGCCGGATACATACAGGTTATAGCCGGGTTGGTTAATATCTATGCCAAATTCGAGTGCCTCCGTTGCGCGACGTTGTCCTAAAATATGTTCATCCTCTGCGCTATTACCGGTAGAATCCCCAGGCGGAAGGCTGGGTACGGCAATATCATCGCTGTGTACAGGATGGAAAAGTTGTTCGACAGATAATTTCATAGGCTAATGGCTTCCGTCATTATTGTGAAAAATGTTCTCTGTGCTTCTCTTAAGCATAATTCGAAAAGGTGAATGCGTACAATGCAATTTATCTTGTTAGGTAACTTCAGTGTTATAGGAATGATCTCGTGTCTTTATTAGGAAAAGAAATATACCGTTGCTACGATGAATACGGCCCGATTCAAGTGTTTGATGATGGTATTAAGCGCTATTTGGCGTTTGAAGAAGATGATGAGCAGACCTGTGTGCTAAAGGAAGACCCCGGACATATTCAGCACGAGTATACCCGTGCCATGTTGTTGTCTCTGTTATTTGTCGAGCCGACCGAAGTGCTTCTATTGGGGCTAGGAGGGGGTAGCCTGGCAACCTGTTTATTAGGCCTTAACCCAGAGCTGCGATTGCGAGCGGTGGAATTGCGCCGTTCTGTGATCAAGATTGCAAAGAAGTATTTTTACTTGCCAAAAACAGACCGCCTGACGGTGATCGAGGACGATGCTGGGCAGTACTTGCTGGAGCCGGATGTTGAGCCCGCGCAACTGATTTTGGCCGATATGTATGGGGCTGACGGATTGGACCCACAGCAACTTACATCCTGGTTTTTAGAGCGTTGTCATGAACTACTCATGGATGATGGCTGGTTGGTGCTTAACTGTTGGAATGACCACCGCAAGGATAAGGAAACGCTGAAGATGATCACTGACATATTTGCGGACGTGAGGGTCTCTAGTACGACAAGTGGGAATTGGATCATTTTTGCCGGCAAGCAAATCAATACCCAAACCGATAAGCAGCTAGGGCAAAAAGCCAAGGTACTGGGTGATACATTGAATTACTCGGTGGCTCGATATTCTAGTCAGCTGAAAAAAATATCCTAAGTCGTCTTGCCTTATGGCCTGTTTACTGTCTAAAATACTGGTTAATTATACAGTATTTTAGATTCCACTAGGAGTGGGTGCAGGTGAAGCTTTTTATTGCAGAGAAACCCAGTTTAGGTCGGGCGATTGCTGACGCGTTGCCTGGTCCACACCAAAAAGGTGATGGTTTTATCCGGGCCGGCAATGGGGACTGTGTAAGCTGGTGTATTGGTCACTTATTAGAGCAAGCAGAACCTGAAACCTATGATCCTGCCTATAAGCGCTGGCGTACAGAAGATCTTCCTATTGTGCCGGGGCAATGGCAGGTTAAGCCGAAACCGAAAACCCGTAAGCAGCTAGCAGTGTTACGCAAGTTAGTAAAAGAGGCCGATCAACTGGTGCATGCGGGTGACCCTGACCGTGAGGGGCAGTTGCTAGTGGATCAAGTGATTGATCACTTAGGGGTGAAAGGGGCCAAAAAAACCAGTATTCAACGCTGCCTGATCAGTGACCTGAATCGCCCTGCGGTTAAGCGTGCCCTTGATGATCTAAAAGATAATCAGCATTTTATGCCGTTATCGGTATCGGCATTAGCCCGGTCTCGTGCGGATTGGTTATACGGTATTAACATGACGCGGGCCTATACGTTACAGGGACAAAAGGTTGGGTACGAAGGGTTATTATCCGTTGGTAGGGTACAGACCCCGATATTGGGATTGGTAGTACGCCGTGATAAGGACATTGAGCGTTTCGTATCTAAGCCCTTTTATGAGGTGATTGCCCATCTACAAACCGCAAAAAAAGAGTGTTTTACCGCTAAGTGGGTGCCCAGTGAAGCCTGTGTTCCACATCAAGATGAGGAAGGCCGTATCATTAACCAAGGTCTTGCGGAAAATGTGGTTAAACGTATTACTGATAAACCCGCCCAGGTTATTGAACAGAAGAAAAAAAATAAATCTCAGCTACAACCCCTTCCCTATAACTTATCAAGTTTGCAGATAGACGCGGCTAAACGTTACGGCATGTCAGCCAAAGCGGTATTGGATGTGTGTCAGGGGTTATATGAAAAGCATAAACTCATTACCTACCCCCGCTCGGACTGTCGTTATTTACCGAAAGAGCACTTCCAACAAGCCCCTTCGGTAGTGCTAGCAATAGAGAAAAATGCCGAGGCATTGCGACAGGGAACGCTCAATGCAGATATCCGTATTAAGAGTAAAGCTTGGAATGACAGTAAAGTATCCGCCCATCACGCTATTATCCCTACGCAAAAGAAAATGGATACTAGCCGGCTCGCGGTAAATGAACGGAAGGTCTATGAGCTGATTGCCCGCCAATATCTGTATCAGTTTTACCCCAAACATGAATACCTAGAAACGGTAGTGACCATCGATATTGAAGGGGGCGTGTTTACCGCCAAATCGAATCAGGTCACAGTCATTGGGTGGAAGGTACTAAATTCAGCGTCAAAGGAGTCTGGTGGGGCCAAAGATAAAGAGCAAGGCGAAAATACAACGTTGCCAGCATTACGTAAAGGTCAAACGTTGCACTGTGATCGTGGCGAATTATTGGAGAAACAGACCCAGCCACCGAAGTACTTTACTGATGCGACGTTGTTGGCGGCGATGACTGGTATCGCGCGTTTTGTCACAGATCAATCGATTAAGAAGATATTGAAGGATACCGATGGCCTGGGAACAGAAGCCACACGGGCCGGGATCCTTGAATTATTGTTTTCCCGAGGTTATTTGGAACGTAAAGGGAAGCAGGTGCGATCCACCGCTGCCGGCCGAGGTCTTGTGGATAGCCTACCTTTGTCCGCAACAACACCGGATATGACCGCCCAGTGGGAAGCAACGTTAGAGGCCATTAGCCTAAAACAGGTGAATTATGAGAGCTTTATGGCACCGTTGACGTCTCGATTAGGGGAGCTTATCAGCCAGAGTTTGGCTGAGCTTCCAACAGGGTTAAGGGGGTTAAAAGGTACGAAGCCAGCTTACAAGAAGCGAAAAAGCTATAAGAAAAAAACGGCTAAAAAAGCAGCACCGAAAACAGCGTAGCACCTATACTCCTAGGTGGGCAGAATTGAGCTGGGAGTCGCAATGATGAGATGTTCGGCGGTGTTGGCAAGAATCGTAGTGACGTGGTGTTTGGGGTGGTTCTTGTGTGGTATGCCTTTTGTGTCTTTTGCTGAGCAACCTGCGGTGATCGGTCAGGTAGTGTTCTTACGCGGTGAGGTTCAAGTGTTACGTGCTGATGCACCTGTTATCGTAAAACGACGGGATAGGTTGTTTGAGGGCGATCACGTAAGTACGGGTAAAGGTTCTCGTTTTTCGGCAAAGCTACTAGATGGTAGTGTACTTACCTTGGGGGAAAGCTCTGATCTGGCAATTAAGGAATATCAATTTGATGCTGTCAGTAGTCGAGGGTCGGCGTTGTTTCGCGTTACTAAGGGCGCATTTCGAGTGCTTACCGGGGAGATTCAGCAAATGTCCCAACATCGTTATCAGGTAGAAACTCCTGTTGCCACTATTGGTGTTCGTGGTACAGATTTCTGGGGTGGTTTCATTTTTGGCGATCAGCTTGATGTAACGGTCTTGTCGGGCAAGGTGTTTACGCAACCGTCGATGGGTACTACGGTGACAAATAGCACAGCAGGGGCTCCGCCAAGTGATGCTAAGATGTGGCCCCAATCTAAGCTGGATCAAGCTATTGCATCGGTGTCACTGGATTGAGCTAGGTCGTCTTAATAATATATAGATTACTAACATGTGATATTGGTAACGAACAAAGCAGCGGGCGGCGAAGCCGTCCGACTGCATTGCTTACTACGTGTTGCCGCTTAAACAGGAACAACTTTGTTTGCACAAGGACCTTTTTGACCTTGGCCAACTTCAAATTCAACAGCCTGGCCATCACTCAATGTGGCATACCCGCCGCCTGCTTGAATTTCTGAATGATGAACAAACAAATCTTTGCTGCCATCTTCAGGTGTAATAAAACCGAAGCCTTTATCGGCGTTGAACCATTTAACTGTTCCTTTACTCATTTTCTTTACTCATTTTGTTGGTGAAATATAGAAATTATATCCGAATTCACCGGTTCGGATATAAAACGAAAAAATCGGCTAAAGACACATAACGTTTCTTTGGCTGTTTTTCCTGATTTTAGCGATACTGCACTTGCAATGATACCTGTTCTACTAAAGCTCTTATTCTACACTCACTGTAACCGTATAATTCCGTTATAATTCAACATCTTAGCGGTTAAAGTTTGACGCCGTTTTTTGGCTATACCTCTGCGTATACCGCAGATTTTGTGGTTATTTAGCCTCAATAGAGCCAAGTATAAAAACACGAGAGCCTCTTTCGGCGCCTATAATATCACAGAATACATTAAGCACTTTGTATTGCCTGTAGGGTGAGGCCAGATTTTGTCTAGATTTCGTCATTTTTAGCCTCGTGAGCCACGAGCCAACAGTTTAGCAGTCAAATGCTTTCTAGAGGTTATGCCTCAAGTAGCCCCACCAAGTCTCGTAATAGCTTATTGCTTTAGTCCTTGTCTGAGCTGATAATAGCGCGCATTTATTACCGAGATTTAATGAGGAAAAGTTATGACATCTGAGTCTTCAAACCAGGAAAATATCGCTGTTGCGCAGAATACTGTAGTGACCTTTCACTATCGCTTAAGCACAGAAGATGGCAATGAGCTGGAAAACTCCCATGGCGGTGATCCGATGGCGTACTTGCATGGCCACAAAGGTGTCATCCGTGGCCTAGAGACCGCAATGGTCGGTAAAGTGGCTGGGGACTCATTCACCGCGACGGTTCAGCCTGCTGATGGTTACGGCTTGCGTAACGAAGAGAAGCAGCAGCGTGTACCTATTAAGCACTTACGAGTACCTAAAAAGGCCAAGTTACGTCCTGGTATGATCGTAGGGGTGGAGACTGAGAAAGGTCCACAGCAGGTGACAATCGTTAAAGTCGGCAAATTTAATGTGGATGTAGATAGCAACCACCCATTAGCGGGCAAAGTGCTTACGTTTGATGTCGAGGTGCAAAGTGTTAGAGAAGCCAGTGCTGATGAAATCTCACACGGCCATGCTCATGGCGTAGGTGGTCATCACCACTAGTCCCTAGTGTTTCTATTGCAGTTTTCTTAGCGTGTAGTAAGGATTACGTTGATGGCACCGGAAAAATCAGTGTCTGTTGAGCGCCTCCTGGGCCCAACGGAAGATATGTATTGGCGATTTGATTCGGTGTCGCCGCTTAATTTTGGTTCCGTTGTGCATTTGCAGGGTGCTGTGAATGTGAGTGAACTACGTGGTGCTTTGGTGGCGTTGCAACAACGACACCCCTTATTACGCGTCGCTATTCGTGCCGATGAAAAAGGCGCGCCTTGGTTCCGGGAAGTGGATTCAAGTATTACGCTAGGGTTGCTGACTCAAGCGAAAGGTAGCGAGTGGGCGCTGCTAGAAAAAGAGCTGAATACACCGTTTGAGACGGATGTAGGTCCATTGATTCGCTGCATATTAGTTCAACATGATCATAACAATGCATCACTAATTTCTACTTATCACCATGCCGTGTGTGATGGGCGTTCTGCCGTGTTTTTATTGCGAGATATATTAACGTCATTAGCACAATTGAAAAAAGGTGAGCCGGCGACGTTACCTACGTTGGCACCGGTAGGGTATTACGGTGACCGTATACCTAAAATGGCCCAGTATGCGGATCTGGATGGATTACGTACGGCCTGGAAGACCTTGCAAGCATCGGTCAAATTTGTGGGCCGTGCCGGGTTGCCTAAAGGTATCCGAAACAAAAGTGATTTGTCGCTGAGTGCGCAAGAGCTTCAAGTGGAGCCCCGTGTATTTGACGCGGCATTAATGCAGCGTATTGCGCATAAGGCAAAACAAAAAGGCACATCGGTACAGTGTGTACTTAATGCGGCGTTGTCTCTCACCGTGGCTCAAGATTCACCGGCGAGTATGTTTCATGCGACGACGAGCACGCAGGTATTGGATATTCGAGCGCGATTAATTCCTCCGGTGGGGGAGGATTGTGGTTGTTTTGTGTCAGGTTCAACGAGTATGCACCGAATTTCCCCTGATAATGATTTTTGGTCGTTGGCGCGAGAGATTCATACTTGCATGTTGGAGACGATGGAAACGCCATTACCTTTCTTTCATTCCGCTACGCATAAAAGCTATGCTTTGCTAGGGCGCTCTATGGGGAATGGAAACATGAAGCGATTTAGTCAAATGATCAGTAAAATGCATCCAGAAGGATTGTCGGTATCGAATCTAGGTAGGGTGAGTATTGATGTGAAGGATAGCCCGTTGCAGGTTACCGAATTTGCGTTTGCCACCAATACTAATGTGTTGAACTATTTTAATACGTCCGCCGCGACGTTTAATGGAAAACTAACATGGAGCTTCAGTGGTAGCTCCATGTTAGGCCGCGATCGCATTCGTAATATTGCCGATGGAGCTATGGCAAATATAATGAAGGCGCTTGATCAAGAGTAAAAGCGTATCTAAATACGCTTTTTAGGTGGCTCAAAACCGGCATCGCTACGTTTATGCGTATTGCTACCTGGCTCTGGCTTTGTCGAGGGTTTACGACGTTTACCGACGTTTTTCTTATCCCTTAAGCGATTCTTGGTTTTCTCCGCTTCGCCCTTTTTCTCTTGCTTGAACTTTTTAGCGCCAGCAGATTTACCGGAAGATTTAAGTTTCTTAGGGCCTTTAAACTTGCCTTCGAAACCTTTGATAGTGCGCTTTTCGAAGTTATGTCGTAAGTAACGTTCAATGGCGGCTTTAAGATTCCATTCGAAGGAGGTGACGAATGAGATCGCAACACCTTCGCTGTCAGCACGGCCCGTTCGGCCAATCCGGTGAATATAATCATCACCGTTGCGAGGCATATCATAGTTAATAACAAGGTCAATGCCGTCGACATCGATACCCCGTGCTGCGACGTCGGTCGCGATCAGTACATTGACCTGCCCGTTGCGGAACAGGCTCATAACATGGTTACGCTCTTCTTGGCTTAGGTCACCCTGAAGTACACCCGCGCGATTATTCTTATATCGCATTAATCCGCACAGTCGAGTGGCTTGTACTTTCTTGTTGGTGAAAACCAAGGCCTTATTATAGGTCTCGTTTTCTAGAAGTGTGGCCAGCAGTTTATCTTTGTGATCGTTATCATCGGCAAGTACTGCCTGCTGTCGAATTTGGCTATGCTCATCTTTATGGGTGTCTAGAATGAGTTTTTCAGGCTCATTCAGCGCTTCACCAATGATCTCTTCGAGACCCCGCTGTTTCAGCGTAGCGGAGAACAATAAGGTCTGTCGTTTGTTGTTACAGGCCTTTGCAATATGCATCACATCTTCCACAAAGCCCATGTCGAGCATGCGGTCAGCTTCATCCAATACCAATACTTCAAGGTCTTTAAAATCAATAGAGCCTGCATCTAAATGCTCTACCAGTCGGCCGGGTGTGGCGATAACGATTTCAGGATTCTTGCGAAATTGGGACTTCTGAAATTTAAAATCTTCTCCGCCAATAATCATCGTGGATTTGATGTTGGTAAAGTCGGCGAACTGAGAGCATTGCTTTAGTACCTGACGAGCTAACTCTCGTGTTGGCACCAGAATAAGTGCGCGGGTACCACTATCGGGGGCCGGGTTTTCTAGAAAACGATGCAGTGATGGCAGCAAGAATGCGGCTGTTTTACCACTGCCCGTTTTGGCACTGACTAATAGGTCTTTACCGGCGAGGGCCAGTGGGATTGCTTGCGCTTGTACCGGAGTGGTTTTTTCAAAGCCAAGTTTGGTGATCGCTTTTAATAAGCGATCATTGAGAGCGAGTTCAGAAAACAAAAAAGTTGCCTCTATGAGTAATAAATGACGGTATTGCTATGGCATTAACGATGATTAATATCTGCTGCAACTTCCAGTTCGTGAATGCCATTTTCGACGTAGTCGAGCATTCGCTGCATGGAGGGTAATGTGCGTCGGCAGGCGGTAAAGCCAAATTCCAACTGATCTACATAGCTTAGCAGAGTAATGTTTAGGGCGACGCGATCAACCGGGATTGATACGGGGTACATACCCTCGAGTTTCGCCCCATTCCAATAGAGCGTTTCTTTGGGACCGGGCACGTTAGATATTACCACATTAAAGGTCTGCCATTTAGGGGCTAATCCGGTAAGAATGTTAAGCGCAGAAGGTGCCATGGTCAAAGAGGTGTAGTTTAGGATCTCTGCGGGTGTCATATTGGCAAAACGTTGCTTCGCTTCATTGACGGATGCCTTAATCACTTCCATACGATTGCTCGGGTCAGCAATATGGGTACCTAAGTTGGCTAGAATCATCGCGATCTGGTTGCCACCGATACTGTCATCCTGTCGAATACTGACGGGAACCTGGGCAATCAGCGGCTGATCAGGTAATGCGTGCTGGCTAATTAAGTAGTCCCGCAAGGCGCTACCACATACGGCTAGTACAACATCGTTGACGGTGGCGTCAAAGGCCTTACCAATACGTTTGATGCGCTCGATGGGGTAGGACTGGGCGGCAAATCGACGGGAGCCGGTAATAGGCTCGTTCAGCAAGCATTGGGGAGCCTGAAACACGGAAACATAGTTTGGGTCACGCTTGGCTTTGCTGACGGATTTGGCGATCTCACGTGCTACGGCTGGTATCGTCGAGAGTTGCTTGCCTGCTGCCGTGCTAAATTGCGCAAGGCTGGATAACAAGTCGGTTGGTGAGGGTTGCTCATCTGTTTTGCGTTTTTTGGGTTCCATTGCCCAAATAGGCGGAAGATTTCGCGCACTAGGGTCATTCGATAGGGATTGCATACATAGGCGCATGCCCGAGATGCCGTCGATCATGGAATGGTGCATTTTAGAATACAGTGCAAAACGTTTACCGCGAACCCCTTCAATGAGGTGGACTTCCCACAGCGGCCGCTCTCTATCCATCAGATTACTGTGCTCTGCAGAGACTCGTGCCAGTAGCTCTCGAATCCGCCCTGGTTTGGGTAACGCTTCGTGTCGAAAGTGGTGTTCTAAGTCAAAGTGCTGATCGGTTTCCCAACCGGGTTGGCCGAATCGGCTGACCAAGTGCTGGTCAAACGGTTTTTGTGGGCTGGAATAGGCCCGTAAGGATTCCGCTAATTCGGTGACATACTTGGGCCCAGCATCTTCTGGAAATGAGAATAGCTGTAAGCCACCCACGTGCATGGGCTGTTGGCGTTTTTCCAGCCAGAGGAAAAGCTGATCTGCGGGAGATAATGGCGTCATTCGAATTCCTATATCGCGCTAGGCGCATGCGGTCTGATAACAATATCCTGAAGGGCGAATTGTAAAGTAGAAGTAGGGCCATTGTCCCTATGGGAAAGGTCAGGAAGATGAAATAAGCGAATTTATTGAGAAAAAGCCAAGGAAAATAGGGAGGTAGCCAAGAAAGGAGGGAAGCAAAGGGCTAATCAGTACGTTTCAAATACTGATTAGCCAGGGCTATCGCTTAAGCCGCCATTAGACCGCGTAGAGCGAAGAATAAGAATGCTGCCAATATCGCTGATGCTGGCACGGTGATAATCCAGGCTGCCGCTATCTTATAGAGAGCAGAGCGTTTAACCAGCTCTTCTTTGTACCCTTTCTTCAACCGTTTGATGTCTTTCTTGTTCATTTGAAGCTGCTTACGGTCTTGCTTCAAGCGACGGAATACTTTGTTGATTTCATCAACGGAGGTATTTGTATAGTTGGTTAATATGTGTTCTACACGCTGCTTATCTTTACCGTCTAATTGATGAGAGATCACGTGCATTTCCGCAAGATAGGTGCGCTTTAGATACTCTCTTAAGAAACCCACCCCAAAGATGCCACCAACGGCAATGTGGGTAGAGCTTACGGGTAAGCCAAGCTGAGAGGCGATAATAACCGTAATGGCAGCCGCGAGAGCGACACAAAAAGCCCGTGGCTTATCAAGATCGGTGATTTCTGTACCTACGGTACGAATAAGCTTTGGTCCAAATAACGCAAGGCCGATAGCGATACCGATGGCTCCAATCAGCATTACCCAAAGAGGAATCGATGCTTTCTGGGAAATACCCACATTGACGATGGCGTCATTAATAGCGGCCAGAGGACCGATCGCATTCGCAACGTCGTTGGCGCCATGCGCAAAGCTGAGCAAGGCAGCAGAGCAGATGAGGGGTATGGTAAACAGGTTTGCAACATCCATGCGCTCATTTTTAAGCTTACTGGCAGCCCTTTCGATTAATTTACCGGTGACAAAGACGGTGATAACAGCCGCTCCAAAGCCAAATAATGCGGCGGTCTGAAAATCAATTTTCCAGATTTTCTTCAGGCCCTTAAGGCAAAGGTAGGTGGTGAATGCCCATGCCATTATTGCTAACAAGATAGGGATCACACGTTTGGCGGAATGCACCATGTTGTTCTGGTGGATAACCATACGTTTTATA
>MABD01000034.1:0-135932 GCA_002162955.1 Gammaproteobacteria bacterium 45_16_T64 | reverse complement strand
CCAGTTGGCGATATCCATGCCGCCTGCAGCGATACCCGCACCGAGTACACCGCCGACAATGGAATGAGTGGTGGAGACGGGAGCACCGAGGATAGTGGCTATGTTTAACCAAACTGCGCCTGCCAATAATGCGGCCATCATCAGCCAGATAAAGGTCATCGGGTCGGATAAGCTACTGGGGTCGATAATGCCTTTCTTAATGGTGCTGACAACATCACCACCGGCAATGATCGCGCCACCGGCTTCAAAAATAGCAGCGATGATGATCGCGGCGGTCATACTGAGTGCCAACGACCCCACAGCGGGCCCAACATTGTTCGCAACGTCATTGGCACCAATATTCAGGGCCATATAACCACCGATAACGGCGGCAATAATTAGTAACGTACTATTTTCGATACTACCGAAGCTGGAGGTAGTAAATGCAATGATCGCTAAGGCAAATAAGCCAACAATACCGTATCGCATAAGCATGCTGCTGGCGCTAGGGTTGGATTGGGGACTCATAACTATTCCTAATTAAGTTAATTGATGGTTAGATCTGACTCAAATATGAGCGCATGAAACCAGGGTTTGCGTATTGATACAACACTTTTATGACAGTTGCGTGACATTAACGAAAGAAGCGCGATGCGCCCCTAGGGCGTTTAGTTAGAGGATTCCATTGTCCAATGCTAGCGCCATGTAAGCGCTTAACTCTTCGCACTGTTCTAGGAAGTTGGATTGGAAATCACCTTTACATACTAGGTGAGGCTGAGCAAGTCGCCAGCGCAGTCCTGTGGTGATTGTCTCTATGGCCCGGCAGGTACCGGTCCCGTCGTGACCGGCACGAACGCAAAGGCCATAGGGTAACGCTTGGGTTTTTTCTAAGCAGGGGTAATATATGCGATCAAAGAAATCCTTTAATGCTCCACTCATATAGCCGAGGTTTTCAGGGGTAAATAACAGGATGCCCTGACTGTTGAGTACGTCTTCTGCGACAGTATCAAAGGGCGATTTGCATACCCATTGCGTATCCTCAATATCTGGGTGCTGAGCACCTCGTTGCAGATGCTCTACTAATAACCGGGTGTTGGGTGAAGGAGCATGGGCGACAATAAGCAGTTGTTTTGCCACAAGTGTTTATCCGTGAGATGCCGCAGGGTGAATGATCTGGTCCAAGCATTCGTCCAACTGCGGATAGGCAAATTTAAACCCGCTGGCATTGGCATGTACTGGCATAACCCGTTGACCGGTTAAGAGTAAATTACTGGATTCACCTAACGCTTTTTTTAATAGTAGATTGGGTACAGACATAAACGATGGTCGATGGAGTGATTTTGCCAGTGCTTTGGTAAAGTCGGTATTCGTTACTGGGTTTGGCGCAGTACCGTTAAAGGCACCTTTGCATTTCGGTGTGTTAGCAATATGTATGATCAAGCGACAAACATCATCCAGGTGTATCCAGGACATCCACTGATTCCCGCTACCGAACCTGCCACCCATGCCCAATTTAAAGGCCGGCATCATCTTCTTAAGCGCGCCACCATTTTTCCCTAACACTAAGCCAATGCGTAAAAAGCTTAACCGCGTTCCCTTTACGGCAATGGCTTGGGCAGACTTTTCCCAGTCGAGGCAAAGTTGCGCAGCAAAATCGTGTGCGGGTGGTTGGGATTCGTCGCAGGTCTCGTTACCACAGTCACCATAGTAACCGATGGCTGAGCCACTGATGAGGCATTCCGGTGCTTTGGGCATTAAACTCAACGCATCAATGAGCATCTTCGTAAAGAGTACTCGGCTATCTTGAATTTTGTGCTTTTGGGCATGAGTCCAGCGTTTGTCCGCAATCGGCTCTCCTGCTAGATTGATAACCCAGTCAACGGGCTCAATATATTGCAGCTGCTCAAATTCGTTCACAGCGGCAACATTGCCGTCCCATTTCTCCTCTACTTTTTTAGGTGACCGAGTAAAAATAGTCAGCGCGTGTCCCTGTTGGAGCAGGTATTGACACAATCGTTGACCTATAAATCCTGTTCCGCCGGTAATCAGTACGTGTTTGGACATATTGGCTAATTTATTGTTATTGCGTAGCTAGCATTCGCTTGTCTACGGAGAAAGTGAAGACTTCATACTCTCACTTAAACCGCAGCAATTGCAATACAACTAATGGTGGGTTGTGGGGTAGGTTGATAATGGTTAATTGCTACCCCAAGCTCATGGAGTGGGTGGTGATTATGAAAAGGAATGGGCTTTCATCGTGTTAGCGACGATATGAATCACCGTTACCCAAGCTTCTCGTAATTCTGGAGTGAAAGCAGGTCCCAGTCCGGTTTTTAATGTGTGCAATAAGGCGTTGCCCACGGGCGTGAAATCCTTGGCTTTCACGCCGTACTTAACGTGGCGCTCAGCAAGTCCTTGTAATACGGGCACTAATTTATCCAAATCGTTTAGCCCGTTGACGGCGACTTTAAGGGTCGACATGAGCTTTTTGCCTTGATCTTTTAGGTTTGCCTTAAATAATGGCCGCAATGTGGGATCATATTCAAACAGGGTAGTATAAAAAATATCCGCCGCTTTTTCGGCAATGGGTTCAACTTTGGTAAAGCTTTCTTGAACAATACGAATTTGATGTGCGGTAAGCGACATAGAAAATACCCTTTATCCCATGAGATAAAAAATGAACAGTCTTAGAGCAAAACTAGTTCGGATTGGGGAAAATGCAAATTCACCGCGATCAGTTGGTTGCTGAGAGAGATAAGCAGTGTCTTAATTTGTGATTGGCCTGTCTCCATAGGACAGTGCGTCTATTTGAAAGCTGTCTATTATAACGTTACTTTACTGCGGTCTGTCCTTCGGGAGGTAGATCGAGACACATAACAAAAACACTATTTGATAACAGGGTATGCGATGAAACGTTGGAATGGCTGGGGTGATGATACAAACGACCTGGATTTTGAACTAAGTGC
This sequence comes from Gammaproteobacteria bacterium 45_16_T64, assembly GCA_002162955.1. Taxonomy (GTDB): domain Bacteria; phylum Pseudomonadota; class Gammaproteobacteria; order Pseudomonadales; family Ketobacteraceae; genus 42-54-T18. The sequence goes on along the minus strand of MABD01000034.1, from coordinate 132,987 downwards.
CTCTGCACGCGGCTTTCTGCAAGGGTTGATCGGTAAGTCTTCAATTTTACCGGAAGCAAGCTTGGATCAAGTGGTGGCACAGGTTCCTGACTCACGCCTAGTTGAGCACGAGCTGGTTAGTCTTGATGCAGAAGTACGAGTGCGTCATGCCCGAGGCCATAGCCTGCCAGATTGGTTGGCCATGCGTAGTGGTAATTTTGGCACCTTCCCTGACGGTGTTGCTTATCCAGAGACCAACGAACAAGTGCAAGCTTTATTACACTATGCACAAGAGCACGATGTTGATGTGATCCCTTATGGCGGTGGTACATCCGTTGTTGGTCATATCAACCCTGAAGAAAAAGGTCGTCCGGTGCTGACGATTGATATGACACGAATGAATAAGCTGCTCGCGATAGATAAGGTTAGTCAAATCGCGACCTTTGGCGCAGGTACTCCTGGCCCATTGGTGGAATCACAGTTGGCAGCGGAAGGATATACATTGGGGCATTACCCCCAGTCTTGGGAGCTATCCACTATTGGTGGTTGGGTCGCGAGTCGGTCGAGTGGGCAGCAGTCGATGCGTTACGGGCGTATTGAGCAGATGTTTGCCGGTGGCCGCATTGAAACACTTAAAGGAACCTTGGATATTCCAACGATTCCAGCGTCTTCTGCAGGGCCTGATGTTCGTGAAATGTTTATGGGCACAGAAGGGCGTATGGGGATCATTACCGAGGTAAAGGTGCGAGTGACACCATTACCCGAGAAAGAATCGTTTCACGTATTCTTTTTCCCTACCTGGGACATCGCCGTGCGAGCAGTAAGGGAAATCGTACAGAATAAAGTACAGCTGTCGATGATGCGTTTGAGTAATCAGGTAGAAACCTATACTCAGCTAAAACTCGCGGGTAATGAACAAGTTATTGCACTGCTTGAAAAACTGTTGGATTTCCGTGGTGCCGGTGATGAAAAATCGATGTTCACCTTTGGTGTGACGGGTTCGAAAGCGCAGTGTAAGTCGGCGTTAAAATTAGCCACGCAAATCGCTAAGCGTCACGGTGGTGTAAATACAGGAACGTTGTTGGGTAAAAAATGGGAACATAGCCGCTTCCGTTCACCTTACCTACGCCATGGGTTGTGGGACGCAGGATTCGCTGCCGATACCATGGAAACCGCGATTGATTGGGTACGTATTCCGGGAGCGGTTGCAGGAGTTGAAAAAGCCATAGCAGCGGCCTTAGAAGATGAAGGTGAGTCGGTGCATGTGTTTACTCACCTATCTCATATGTACGGACAAGGTTCTAGCTTATATACCACCTATATATTCCGTTGTGGTGATAGCTACGAAGAGACTTATGCCCGTTGGGAAAAAGCCAAAGCCGCAGGTGCAGAAGCCATTGTTAAATTTGGCGGTACTATTAGTCACCAGCATGGCGTGGGTAAAGATCACGCAAAATATTTGCCTGCCGAGAAGGGTGAGCTGGGTATTGAAGCCATTAAAGGCTTATTGGATACCTTTGATCCTAAGCAGCAATTAAATCCAGGTAAATTACTGCCTTAATCGTTGATCTGTTGGCGGAGGGTGTTATGCCCTCTGCCACACGAGCATGCGATTGTTCGCGGGCATCTCGTGATCTTCCAGTAACGTTAACCCGTGTTGTTCTGCAAGAGTGTTTATTTTTTCGAAATCACGGATAGCACGATGGGGTGCTTGGGCGATTAACCAATCATTAAATCGCTGATTACTTTCGCTAGTGAATTGCCCTTGGTAATTAAAGGGGCCATACAGTAAAAAGATACCGCCAGATGACAAACACTGAGGGATAAATCGAAACAGCTTTTCGACTTCATTCCAGCTCATGATATGTGCTGTATTCGCAGAATACACATAATCGACCGTATCTGTATTCCAGCTCGCGCTATTGATATCAAGCTCGATAGGTGCAACAAAATTTCTATTATTGCTATCGTTAACCCACGCATTAATGGCCCCATGATTTTCTGCACAATCACTGGTAAGCCAGGTCAATTCTGGGTGCTTGCCGCTAATATAAGCACCGTGCTGACCGGTGCCGCTACCAATTTCTAATAATGTGGCAGGTAACGTTAAGTATTTACCCAGGACTGTGCGAATGGGTTCTTTATTGTTTTCGCAGGCTTGAGAAAAAGGTTTGCTCATAAGGTTTCCTTAACGTTATGCCCTTGCGGTATTTTCAACTCAGTAGCGGAGAGCAACATCGGCTAGATGGCTTGTAGCGAATCAGATTTTATTAATTGCTGAAGTTGGTCTGCACCACCAATAAGTGTGCCGTTAACAAATACCATTGGAAATGTTTTCCAACCTGTCCACATTTTTATTGCGTTACGTCTACGCCATTCTTTTAAGTAGCTACCGTATTCTAGATAATCAAACGTGGAGCCTTGTTTGTTCAGTAATTTGCAGGCGCGTTTGCAGTGTGGATTGCCCGACATACCGATCACAACAATGGGGGTGTTTTCCACTTTGTTGATAATGTCTTCAATAAATTCACGATGGTTATCGCTGATGATTTGTTGGATGGCGCTATGAATTTTTGATTCATCAAGAATGTAGCGAGACATATGAGCTCCTAGAATGGTGTTGTGAATGGTTTTATCACCCTATATTTTGGCATAAACCAACGATACTAATGATCAATAAGGCAGTCCCGACAACTCGATAGAACATTGCCGTATCTGCGCTGAGAATATAGCGGTGAAAACGTAGGCCAACAATATGCCCTACGGCGGCACAGGGCAATAGCCAAAGGTGATGAATTAGCTGAAGATCAATGCCCACATACAAGAAAGCCGCCATCTTAATGGCCACCAAGATAAACCACAGCGCAAATAACGTATCCCGCAATTTGTATTTGCTGACATGATTGGCAAATACCGAAATGATGAGTGGTGCCCCAATAAGTGAAGTGCCGCTGATATAAGCCCCCAGCATGAGAAATACCATATCAACAAGTTTGCTCTTGCTCTTAAAGGGTTTGTTGAAGATATACGTTAGAGAATATACACCCACAATGGAAAAAATAATGCTGCTCATGAGCAAGGCAGGTAATGTAATAAGGCCAAATACCCCGATTAATTTGGGTACGATCATGATGACTATAGCGTATCGTAAATATCGCCAATCAATAGTGCTTTCTGCGACCGGCACAGATTCAGTTTCTGTAGCACGAGAGCTGCGAAATCTTCCTACATTATTTTGATAGATGGTGATGGATGAAAACACCAGAAGATGAATCGAAATTATCGGTAGATAAACCAGTGGATCGTTGTGGATCATCAACAAAAACGGAAGGGACAGAACCGCGCCACCGAAACCTAAACCTGAGCGGACAAAACCACTCCAGGTAAACACCAGCGCAATCAGGATATATTGGGTAATAGTTAATTCAGACATAGCGTATCAATACAACGAACAACATGACGGGGTAGGTTAAAACGCGAGCAGTATACCAGAAATGGGATCCTGTGTTTTGGAACAAGGTGTTCTGTTCATGAACATTATCTGTTAAAACGGTTTATCTCGATGGAGAAGTGCTTGGTATCACAGGCGAAAAAACAAACAATTAAAGGCGATTGACGATGATGAAAGTATATGGGTTTCCCAATACACGCTCCACACGTATTACTTGGATGTTAGAGGAGCTAGAGCAAGAGTATGAATTTTGCTTAGTTGACTTCAATAAAGGAGAGCCGCAAGCGCCCGAGTATCTAGCAATTAATCCTTCCGGCAAAGTCCCTGCATTTTCTGATGGAGACTTTTTGATGTTGGAATCCGCGGCCATTGTTGCTTATCTTGGCGACAAGAACCCTGACTCGAAACTGATCCCTGCTGCCGGCACTATTGAGCGCGCTCGATATGACCAGTGGAGCTACTTCGCCATGTGTGAACTGGAGCAGCCGTTATGGACCATCGGTAAAAACAAATTTGCGTTACCTGAAGCGCAACGTTGTGCGGCTATTTTTCCGACGGCGCAATGGGAGTTTCAGAAAGCATTGAAGCTATTCAGTGCCGGTTTGGGCGACAATGATTATATCCTCGGTGATAGCTTTTCTGCGGTCGATATTTTATTGGGACAAACCCTGATGTGGGGTACCGCCTTCAAGCAGCCAATTGAACAGGACAACCTGCAAGCTTACCTTAAGCGTGTCGGTAGCCGAGCGGCCCTCGACAGAGCAAGAACCAAAGAAAGCGCAACATTGAGCTAAGCCAAAAGCTAACATAAGTAGCTTAGTTGATTAAAGTGACAACTTTTTGCTGTTGAGTTTATAAGAAACCCTATTCTGTGGAACGTTGGTGCCATATAATAGGGTTTTTTACGTAAAGGGACTCGTAAGGTGAGAAGTATGCGAACGGTAGAAGATTATTCACTCTCAATGGCGTTTTTAAAAAAGGCCTGCGCTAAAAAAGTCGAGCTACATAAAAGCTCTGAAGATATTCACAGTATTCTTAAAGCGCACCCCAAACTCGTCGTTGCGATGAACCATGGGCCAATGGCCGGACCAGTGGCCGGTAGCATTGCCATGATGGACCAATATTCCAAGAATGGTGGAAACGAGCGTATACCCATGATCATCGCATGGCGTGGTTTTTATCATATTCCGTTGGTAAAGCACCTCATTCGCTATATGAGCCAAGTGAAGATGCCATTTAACCTTGATGGTTTTGTGAAGCAGATGACAAATAAGGGTGTGACGGACCTTTTTGTGATGCCAGAAGGTGAGAATTGTGCCTACGGTAATGGCTTGGATATTGAGCCGTTCTTAAGCCCCCGGTTTGTTGAGTTAGCCCTCAAGTCCGGTGTGCCAATCCTGATTGCTGTGCATACGGGGTCAGAGCGCTGGTCGAATATCATTCCTGTGAGTGAAAAGCTTAATCCGATTCTTAAATACCTGCCGAAAAAGAGCTATCAGCGTATTAAGGAAACCCGACAACTGAATATGGCACCGCTGACCTTAGCCACGATTCCTAGGTTAGAAATTGCCTTTACGCTGTATCAACCCGAAATGGTAGAAGCAGATCTAGACAAGGATAATGCATTGGAATTGTTAGAGCAGGAATCTTCGCGGATACGGGCGTTAATGCAAGCGTCGGTTGACCGAATCAAAGGGGTACAGGTTGATGACGCTGAGGTTGAATTACAGTCCATAGCCTAAGTCGATGTTGTATCGCACTAATCTAATCGGATTAGTGCGATAGCCTCAGAAAGCTACTCAATTTGTTCTTTATTTCCATAATTGTTCCACAATCTGCGTTTAGTCTACTGTGATAACTGTCTTATATTGCAGAGAGTCAAAATTTTCATGTCAACCAAATCAACCGCCGTGCGTTATTAACGTAATAAACGTTAAAAGTGCTAGTGGGGAATGTGTAATGAAAATAATCGAATGGAGTGTGCGGGGAAGCCTGAGTTGGCTGCGAAGGTGTAACGGATGAACGTTATGGAAAAGAATAAGGGGCTTGCGGGTTCAAGTGTCATAGAAGTGGTGATCAGTCTTGCCGTGGTTGTTGTTGGCCTTCTTGGTATGGCGTCACTTCAATATAGTTCGCCGCCCCCTAAGGTTACCGGTAACGAAAGAGCGGGCTGGTTAGCGAATGAAATGGCGAGCAGGATTCGTTCCAACAATCCACAAGCGATAGAATATTATATTGGTACGTCAGAACACGGCGAAGTGTGCTTAGGTGAGCCGACAGTTTATTGCGGTGCAGGATATGGCCTGGATGAGGTAATGTGTTCTTTAGAGCAACAAGCAAGTTTTGATGTGTGGGATGTGTTCTGTAACAGCGATAAGGGTGGTGAACTTTCTCGTGATAGCAAGCATTCGTTGTTTGCGGTGTTTTCAATTGACTGCGAGGACAATGATCTTACCGATTTGAATACTTGCAGCTATGGATCTCTTATCGATATCTCAGTGCTTATTCGATCAACCGCCTCTTTGGAAGAAAGGCCAGTGGTCAGAGATGCTCAGATTATCATGAGTTTGTAATTACGAGATATGGCGATGAAAATACGAGGCAATGTTGGATTCTATTTAACCCAGTATTTTGGTGAAGTCTTAGCTGGAGTGATCTTAATGTCAGCGCTGACGTTAATCACTTTGCCCACGCTGGATCGGCTTATCGCGGACGCACGACGCTCCGATGCGATGGACGTATTATCACAAGTCATGTTGTCTCAAGAGCAGTATTTTTCTGATCACTTACGTTACTCAACCGATCTCGCAGATCTAGAATCCGTTGTGGCGGCAAGCCTTGAAACGGAAACACCTTTTTATAAAGTTAAGGCATCCACCTGCGGTGATGGATCTACAATAACGGATTGTGTATTACTCACGGCATTAGCAATTAACGAACAGACGAACGATATAGACTTATCATTGAGCAGTGTGGGGGTGAAATTTCCTCAAGGATATTGGTAGGGTTTTTATTTGTCGGTAGTGGGTAAGGAAAAACTATTGTTACCAAGTTGAGTCGATCTCGATATGTTATCTCTGGGGTGACTTCTTATCGCCCATACCGCAGGTTCAAGATAATAGTAGATCAGGTTTATTACGTTATTTTCTGCACCCCCCCCTATTTTTTCAATCCGTTAAATCCTCGAAAAATCTGACTAAATGTGTAGAGAATAGCAATAAGTAGAGTCTGTAATCCGCGCAAGGTGCATTCTGTATTTTGTGATACCATGAGGGCTGCAAGAGGTTTGAATGTTTCAAAAATTGGCCATGTTGAGTCTCAATATAGAGTAAGGCCTGCTTTACGCGCAGAGGGGTAGCCCTAGAATGGTGCGTGTTGGTGGTGTTAACTATTTGATATATAATGGAAATATAGAGTTTTGAGGAGTGTGTAATGAGGGCCTTAGGGAAATGTTCTTATTGTGAACGCTGTTAACGATATTTGAAATATGGAAATTGAAACTTTGGATGAATTTTCAACGTTAATGTTAGGGCTGTTTTTAAAAGCTTATCCCCAATGGGAGAGCTTAATTCGGACTTGTGATGACTATAAAGGAGCGTTCTATATAATTGTTCCATCATCTCAGTCATCTAAATTGACTCTTGATATTTCTACTATTCATGAAGAGCTTACTGTCGGGTACGGAAATTATCATTCGCATTTTGGTTGGTCGGATGTACCGGATGAAGAGGCGTTTAGACTTGCTAAAAAAATGATCGATGAGATTATCAATAATGAAGTTCTTGTTGCTGAATTCTATGAAAATGGTGAGTTATACCAGTCAGAGATTATTGAATCGGAAGAGTTAGAGACTTACCTTTCACTCGGTAGAGATGTTAAGGTTATTGGATGGAATGAATCGCATGCTGGGCGCTAACAAGGTGCGGCATTCGACAAAAACAGCGCAACGCAATTTTGCGACTGCGCAAAGCGTTACGTTAATTAGACTATGAATATTATCAAAGACGAGTCGAAATTGATAAATCTCTTTGGGGAACTGTCAGGTGGCGGCATGTCTTCTTATGACGATGAGGATCAAGCTCTAGTATTTATGTTCGATTCTTCTGGCGGTGGGCCTTTCGAAGATGCAACGTTGTATTTGAAATTTGGTTTCACCGAGTTTTTCCAACTACCTTTGGCTTTGGATACTGTTAATGGCAGAGGTTATGGTATTGATGAATTTCGTTCTATTTCCAAAGAAGAATGCGAGGCATTTATACATGTAGATATTACTGCTCAAATGGATTTCGAGGGTAGCTATCGGTGTTATAGGTTTTTCGCTAACGGTGTAGCGTCACAATACTATATATATTGTTGTTATTTAGAGGGTTGGGTTAAACCTGATGGTTGGAAACCCCACGAAAGCTATAAACTATGGTGAAACGTAACAAGAACCGGAAAACAGACCTCAGAAAAAAACGCTTTGGCGTCTGCGATTTGCGTTATATGTGTTTCTGACTATAAATGAAGAGGAATAGTTCTGTGTTAATTACGAAGAAAGCGCGATATGTGCTGGCGACACTAATCACTATTTCTCTCCCGGTATTTTACATATTGTTCAATGTGGGAACTCCCCGTTATATATTGCTTCCGAAACTTCATATATATGGTACAACTACTGGTCTTTTCCTACTTGCGTTATCTCTTGTATTCTATATCCAATTCATAAAGAACGTTTCTGTTGGCGTTTTACTATTATTGTCCAGCTGGACAGTGCAGAATATTGGGGTAGCCACGTATGGGTTCTGGAACCCATCACTAAAAACAGATAGCTGGCAACCATTACCTTTTTGGGAAGCATTTTGGATGGGATTTGGCCCAGATTCTGAGTACTGGCTTATTGTGCTGATTCCCGCACTTCTTTGTGTTCTTCTTGTTAGGGAATCGGATAGTGTCGTTGTGGCACATAACAAAAAATTTGAGAGCGATGCAAAAAACGCGCGTCTGAATTAGTCGTTATGAATGGAGTAAGTTGTATGAGTAACCCTTTAGATTTCGCGAGAGCAAAAACAGATCGTATTATTCAGGGTTTTTCAGATCTCCTTATGAATAATAAAAAGTGGGTGAAAATCATAACGGCTTTATCTGATTCAGATTTGGTCTTAGAAAGCAAAGTTAAATTAGTTTGGGACGTTGAACTTAGAGATTTTGGAATAAGATACGCTGGATACTGTCATGATTTTTATCAATCTAGTATGGAAGCTATGATTAGTGGATACCCTAAAGGATTCTATGACTACAAAGAAATCGAATGGGTCGATTTTCCCGCTAAGGCCGAAATATTAGTTAACCCTGACAGTATAAAGTCTGGCACTAGGCTAGTAGCCCAAGATATAAAAGCGATATACAAAATAATAAGTGATATTGGAATGTTTGAACTTGAGTCTGATGATTCCAATCTCAGGCTATATGGCTACAAGTAGAGTACATAAAAAGAGTTTGCATAAAATTAATGCTCGCAAGCTAACATTAATTAATGAAACAAGCGTTAAATTTTCAATGAAGAAAAGTATCGCAATCCTATGTCTTGTCCTATGCACTATTGTGTTGGGTTCAATTCTAGCGTTGCACTCAGAGCCAGCATTGATAATTGAAATCCAATTAACCTTGCTGGATACGGAAGATCCCCAGAATGATGCGAAATCCGATATCACTAGTGGCTCGACCAAGTGCTATCAAATTAATGGTTATGCTCCTTATTACCCGGCGATAAAGACTGAGAATGAATATAGAATATGTCTATCTGCAAAGACAGTGAATATTGTCGGTACATCCGATTTCATAGATGGTATGCGGCATGGGATCGCGATAGAAAAAGCAATAGATTATGCGACGATATACAATTCATATATTATTGAAAATGCTTCGAAAATTTAACGAGCGACTGCAATCTGACCTTGAGGCGGGCGTTAGGCAATAAATTTTTGGATAACTCAGTTTGAAAATTGCTAAATCAAGTAGAGTCTGTGCCGGACTTGAGTTGACTTGGATTAGTGATATAAATAGCTTTGGTGATAATGCCCTTCATTGTGTCTGTGTGTGGGGGGATATTGATACTGTAAAGTTACTTGCGGGAAATCGGATAAACATTAAGTAAAAAGGTGAAGGTGGATTTACTCCATTGAAAGTGGCTAATGATTATGGGCGTGAAGAAATAGTACGTTATCTAATTTCTAAGGGAGCCAACATTGACGCATTAGATGTAGAATTTCAATTTGATTCTAAGCCTATGAAAAGTCTTCAAGACGGTATTGAGGATCTGGAACAGAAAATCGAGTCGGAGTGTGGAAAATTCCTAACAAAAGCGTCAAAATCGACGGCTAATACGCTGGCGTTAAGAGCCCGTCTTACCCATGAAAAGTAGACATCAACTATAGTTAGATTCTGGTCTAACAGTGAGGTGTCAGATGGCTAAGCACAGAAAACCCGCCTATACCGAAGAGTTTCGTAAGGAAGCAGTCTTACGAGCACAAAAACCAGGACAAACGACGGCAAAGGTCGCAAAGGAACTGGGTATAAGCCCCCAGCAAATCTATAACTGGCGACGTCAATTTGGAAGATTGTCAGATAAGCAGTTTAACAGTATCAATGGCGTCGATTACTCTAAGAAAGAATCAGAGGATATACGCCGGTTAAAACGAGAACTGGCTGAAGTGCGCAAGGAGAATGAGTTTTTAAAAAAGGTTTCTGTAGGTTCAATTGGTCAGTGCAACGCCTCTCTCCATCATCTCTTTTGGAGAATTAAATTTCAACGATTTTCTCGGTCTATCATTTAATTCTTCTGCAACAATATCTAGTGTTTTTTGTGAGTGCTGAGCAAGGCATGTCTTCTTAGGAAAATATTGTCGGATTAAGGAATTAGTGTTTTCATTAGTGCCTCGTTGCCAAGGGCTAGATGGATCACAAAAGTATACTGGGATATCTGTAAGTCGAGTGAATTCAGCATGCTTAGCTAGCTCCATTCCTCTATCCCAAGTGAGTGATTTTTTCAATGGTTCTGGAAGCTTTCTGAATGCCTTTACTAGCGCAGTATTCACATTTCCAGCATCCTTACCTTTAAGCTTAAGTAGTAGCGTAAGTCGGGTCTTTCGCTCTACTAAAGTTGCAATGTGAGTATTCCCGGATCCTGTTACCAAGTCACCTTCCCAATGACCGATTGTATTGCGAGATTCAATGCTCTTAGGTCGCTTATGTATTGAGACACCTTTTACGATGTTAATAGTTCCACGATCCCCCGACCTAGTATGATGCTTACTTTGTCGCATTTTATGTGCTCGCCTTAGATGCGCCGCTAATAGGTGGTCTAAAGTCTTCCGTGAGCGAACGTATAGGGTCTTATAAATCGTCTCGTGGGAGACTTGCATTTCAGGCTCATTGGAATATTTGACCATAAGCCAACCAGAAATTTGTTCTGGAGACCAATTTAACTGGAGTTTTTCGACGATCAGTTTTTTTAGACGCGGGTTGTTCGCTAACGCACATGGCTTAGGGCGCTTTGCTTGCCTCCATGCTCTTCTGTCAGCATCAACAGCTTTATACCATCGACGGCCACGATTCCTGTTAACCTCTCTAGAAATCGTAGAAGGAGATCTGTTAAGCTTTCTAGCAATCGCGCGGATACTCATCTTAGCCGACAATCCTGCTCTAATTTCTTCTCGCTCTTCAATAGTTAGGTGGGATGCCGCCCGTATCCTTTGGTCCGGTTTTATACCTCCGTGGTCACGCAGTATGGTAAAAATGGATCCAGGTTTGGAATCAAGAATTTTGGCAATATCACTGAACCCGGCGCCCTGCTTCCATAGATCAAATACGAGGTCTCGTTCTTCTTGTGTATATTTTCGATTCATTATTTCATCCAATACTGGTTAATTTATTAGGATACCTGTTGCATTGACCAATTGAACCTACATCTGCGTACTTTGCGAACCACCAAGAGTAAAGTACGCGCTAATCGAGGAGTATGTGGGTCAGTATGCCATTGTGCTGATGTGCCGGGCCTTAGGGGTGTCACGGTCAGGGTACTATAAATGGCACGCGAGGCCGGTGAGTGATCGATCTCAACGCCGAAAGCAGGTCGAAGAGGCCGTACTGGATACCTTTGCAACCTACAAAGCCCGTTATGGCGCACCTCGAATAGCGAAAGAGCTGACGGCCCTTGGTATGACTTGTTGTCTTAACCATGTCGCTGATTTATTGGCGGAAAATGGTCTAAAGGCGAGAAATGGTAAGGCCTTTAAATATAGTGCTACGGGTCTGGCAATGAATAATGTTGCCGATAACCTATTATGGCGAGACTTTAGTGCGGGTGAAGCTAACACCAAATGGACCAGCGATATTACGTACATCTGGGTTGAGAATCAGTGGCTGTATTTGGCCACTGTGATGGATCTGTTTTCTCGGCGTATTATTGGTTGGGCTGTTGATCTCACAATGACAGAAGAACTCATTACAACGGCCTTAAAAATGGCATTTGAATTACGTGATACGCACCCTGGTTTGATCATTCACTCCGATCGTGGTGTACAATATCGGGCTCAGAAATATCAGGATCTCATTCGATCATATGGCGGTTCGATTAGCATGAGTCGTAAAGGAAATTGTTGGGATAACGCTCCGATGGAATCGTTTTTCAGTCGTTTTAAGGTAGAGCTTATTTACGCAGAGCAATATCAGTCGATTGATGAAGCAAAATCCGGTATCTTTGAGTATATTGAAATATTTTATAACCGACTAAGAAGACACTCAGCAATCGGCTATGTTAGCCCAGCTGAATTCGAGCGCTTATGCGCATAAATACGTGTCTACTTTTCGTGGGTAAGACCAGAGCCTGGTTGAGTATGAAAAAGTGTAGAAAGCCTTTGATGGCTGATGTATATAGAGATGGTGGATCATATGGGTTTGTTTACAAGGCTGACAAAGGCAAAATTTATGAACTCCATTTACCAGTTGTTCGTGAGTCACCCTGTGACTGCAAAAGATACTATGAGCCATTGGTCTTTCAGGATAACTGTAATTCTGGGAATGTTGTCGAGCATCCTACTTGGGAAGAAGCTAAAGATTTTGTGTCTAGGATAAAATTCGATGACGATAGATTCAGTGAGCTAAAGTGGATTATTGAGAATGGTGGCTGTACCGAGAAATACTTAACAAGGTTGTGCTAGGGATTTCGTTCGCTAGCTCACTCGACTCAAGAAAACAGCGTTATAACTCAGTCTTACCTACTGTTGAGTTAGTGTAAATGTTTGAAGATATATATTTTGTGGATGACCGGCTGCTGGTGATAGAGGAAAGAGAGGTGTTGGCTGCAGAGGAGCGGCTTAATATTTCATTACCACAGGGTTACAAGAGGTTTCTGAAAGTTTTTGGCGAAGGAACATATTGTGGGGTTATCGACATCCCTTCTCCAGCTGAAATGCAGCGAGTTTCGAAGGAATACCGGTGGAAGCGAGGACTTAAAGTCCTTGGCGAGGAAGAGATTTCGAATTCTATTGAAATAGCCAGTACAGTTGATTGCGATAGCATTATCTATTGCCCTGGGAGTGAGAGAGGAGTCTATGTGCTTCCAAGGCACGATGACACTATATATTGGATCGATTCAAACTTTGACGATCCATGCGTCTGGCATTCTGACTCTGGATTGGTAAGAGAAATGGAGCCGTTAAAGTATTTTGAGCCGTTTGTTGATAGAGCATGCCTGGAAGTTATAGTCGGTAAAGGATTGTATTCACTAGATAAGCTAATTAGTAAAGTAAAAGACGAATTCACTCCAGAAAGCGAATTGTTGCATCATTCCTATATAGATATAGAGCTATTGTTCGTTAAAGAAATATCAGCAATCATTGAATTTAGCAGTGATGGCCAGCATGTTCGCTTTGATTTTCATCCGTTGTATGAAAACAGAATATACAGCCTAATATCTAGACTTGAAAAAGAAGGTGTAATTGGTGAGCTTAAACTGATTGCACACCAATGATTTATGGTATAACACTGTATTTGAAAATGACGCAAAAAACGCGCGCCTCCATAAAGCGTTAAAAGGCATTATGAATACTGAGAACCTGTCAATTAGAGCAAAGACATTTCTTGCAGTTGAGATATTTGAAGCTTTTTGCTCTGCAAAAGGTTTGAATGATGTTGCGATCCAAGAGTTCTGTCAATACATGAAAAGCCTAGCTACAGCGAGCAACCTTCCTGATTGGGATGAGCAAGCAAGTAATCTGGCTATAACTGGTCTAGGTGATCCAATCCCAGCGGATATTATCGAGGCGGATCTAATAAATATCATTGCTTGCAACATACGAGAGGTTAGCGCATCTCCTATGTATGGACAGCATTACCCTGAGGAAACCTCTCGTTTTCTAGGCAATGTGGTTAAACTATGTAATTACTCGCTTACAAACTCGCAAATTGAGATTTTTGGTAAGCATCGGAGTGAAGCGGACGGATGGGGTGGTTGTGTTTCATCAGAACAACTACAAAAGTGGAAAAATGTCATTTAACAAGGCAAAGCTACCGGCCTTTGGTGGCAGCTTAAAGCGTTACGTTTTAGGGCTCGGTAAATTTATATGAAAATGCGTTTAGGTTATTTGGCTAAACCAAAAGATGAACTCATCTAAAAGAGAAAGAATCCGATCTAGAATACGAAGAGTATTTCGAGGACTGGAAAAAAACACGCGTTTCATTGCTATAGACGTTGTATGTGCAGCGGGGGGGATTTAAGGTGCAGGAGTATCTGAAGGGATTCATTGCTGGAATTAGTTCGTTTAGCCCCTATATCAATGGTGGGATTGGTATCAGTCAATTCGACCTTTCGCTGGATCGAGATTTAGATACTGAGATCCATGATTCTTTGTCAATGATGGGGTGGGATGTGTCGGGAATACTTCCGATGAGGAGTCATTATAAGAATGAAGTCATTGAGAATATCAAAAAATTGTTCCAAGGTGCCCTACCAGGTACGGATGTTTCTGCAGCAGCGGAAACGCTTATTTCAATAATTGATCAAGAGCATGGAAGAAAATACCAGTTATTTTCACATCTTTTTGCGAAAGACAACGATGGTAGGACATTACTAATAGTGTTTGAAACCGCTAACGAAAGAGTGCTATTAAACGTAGGTTGGTGCTATGATTGAACATTGTTTTAGTTCGAAGAGCGGACATACAACAAGTGCAGGCAGAGTGACGCAGAATACACACACCTGCTGTAAGCGTTATGTTTCAAAAATATGAAATTTATTCTAATCTTAATGTCGTTCCTGCAAGTGTCACATACTTATGCTGAGTCGAGAGTGTGCAAAACTAATGCTGATTTTGATCTTTTAGTTCGTTCCCTGAATCTATATTATTTGGATAGCGGAGTGTATCCGACCCAAGTGCAAAGTCTAGAAGCCCTTGTTAGCGAAACTAGCAATGGGGTGAAGTCCTTGCACTTTCCAAAAGGAGGGTATATTGGGAAAGTGCCCTTAGATCCAGATGGTGAAGATTACTACTTCGAAGTTATTGAATCCAAAATTGGTCATGTGGTTGTTGTTTGGAGTGATTCTAATCCAGGATTGTTCGATAATAAAAAGTGTAAGAGTGAACTGGTTTCAATTACACGGAAAAAAGCATAACAACGTATTGCACTCGGATTTTGGCAAATTATCATGTTTTTCAACACAAAATAATCGCCAATTCACCAGCCTCGGTGAGCAAGGCGTTAGATGGAAATTACTTATTATCGGAGAGTCTATGAAAAAATTCACCGCACTTCTATCAGTAGTAATATTAATACTCTCCCTTCCTGGATACGCAGGGACTTTTTCTGGAGATTTGGTGCTTCTTCCTGAAGGGTGTCAGCAAACACAATCGAGAATCTGCAAGCTTAAAGGAATGCTAACTTACAAATCATCAAACAATGGTTTGGTATGGCAAACCGACGAGTGGAAAGATGGCAACGGGGAATCAGGAACTACCGATGGGGCTTCTATTCCGAAATGGGCACAGCCAATCATCGGTGATCAATATGATGAGTCGTACTTAAAGGCAGCGATTGTTCACGATCACTACTGTTACAATGAAAATCAGGTGCGGACATGGAGAGATACGCATCGTATGTTCTATGACGCACTAATTGACCTTGGGATAAACAAGGTCAAAGCGAAGGCTATGTATTTTGCTGTTTATTGGAAGGGGCCTAAATGGGTAAATTTGGTTCCTGGGGAGTATTGTGGGTTTAACTGCATAAAGCAGGCTATACCCAGCGCTATGCGTTGGGAAGGCGATAGCTACGGTAGCGAGGGGTTCGATGAGCAACTTTCTAGAGTCAGTAACATTATTGAAAAAAATCCAGAAGTCGATTTAGATGAACTTGAGGCAATAGCTCGGACGCTTGATTCAGACAGTTTCTTCTATCAGCACGGTAATGCGTACAGTCCCTCCGGCCCAAAAGATCCTAAAGCTTTACCTGCTATGTGAATTTGATGGCGGCGTTAGATTGCCGTCGAGGGTAAGACCAGTTTCAAAAGTGAATCTGCAAGGAAAAATAATATGAGTGAAATGTCGGTTATTGAAGAAGAGCGTTGGAAAAAGAATGAAAAGTCTGTGCCTGTAGAGTTGTGTGTGGTTGATGTATCAAATAACAAGCCAGTCCAGATTTCGGTCCCTAAAGATGAGTGGTATAAGGAAAGTAAGAATTTCTACTTCGACACTGGCACGAATGAACTAAAAGTCCAATATCGATGGGATATTAACGGAACAAAGTCGTATATTTTTATTTACATGCACAGTGATGAAAAAAAGCCAAAGTCTGCTTTAGAATCGATTGTTCGGGGTTTGGGTTTGAGCGCTGACCTTATTATTTACTCAAATGATAGTTTCCTTGGAGCTCCAAAGTATCAAACTATGCGTGTTGATGACAATGCGAACGAAATAGAAATAACTAGCTTTCACCGCCAAAGTAGTGCTGAGTTCTACGCGAAGCACATGGAGGCGAAAGGCCATAAACAGTTATATTTTGTAAAAGAGTCCAATACGTAGCAGTACTGAAAACCGAACAAGCGACTGTGATATGTGGTGAAAAATCACACTGCAATAAAAAGTCGAGAGTTATGTTATGTGAAAGGAGAGTAACATTCAAATAGCGACTATCGTCATATGCTGCGTATTGTGGATAACCAAATTTGTGGTGTGGAACACTCCAAATAATGTACTCCACCAAAATGGCTTTGGAGACGCAGTGCCTATGGAGATATTTTTTTCTTTCTGCATAGGTTTGGTATTATCTATCGTTGTTTACAGAAGCAAAGATAAATATAGTAGCGTGTGGCTGTATCGGTCTTCTTTGGTTATGAGTACAGGTTTGGCAGCAACTCCTCCGCTTGTTTTCTTAATGGCGTTTGTTGCAGTTATGTTTTTCGGCGTAACTGTGTGACATCGCCAGACAAGATTAGGCATGTTTGCCTACGGCCCAGGCTGGCGGAGTTATTGTAGGAAGAAAAGTTCATAGGGGGTAGTACATATACTAGCGTCGAGTTTACGTCCGTGGTGACTCCGCTCTCGACGCTATAGAATACCTATTGTATTCAGCTTATGTGTCGATTCATTACGGTAACTGCACTGTCAACTCAGTATGGAATACATCATTGGGGTCTACTTTTTTCTTAAGATTTTGCAAACGTTTATATTGAAATTGACTGTCGTAGTACATCTTGCGTACATCAGGATTACTGATATCAGTGTCTCCAAATGTGCCCCAAAATACCCGTCGTTCTTGTCCATGATTAAAGTGCGCGTCTATCAGTTGCTGCATCCTCTCCTGAAGATCAATGGCAGTATCTTCATGGCCTTTCTTGTAAAACAAGTCAAAAACAAAACAATACACATAATCTCGTTGAGGAATGGAGGTGTCTGCACGACGCTCCGATTTTTGAAATTCGCCACCGCCGAATAGCATCTGAAAGACAAGCTTCACACCAGATGTATCGCTAACGACTTCGTCCACCATGTCGACAAACTGTTTGACGAAGTCGTCGCTTAACGCATTGGCCGTACAGTTGATACGCTTCTTAAACGGGTATTCAAACTCGCGTCCGTCCTTTGTAGTATAGGGTGGACGGCGTACAAAGGAGTCTGATAAGTGCGATAGCGGTGTGGTGCCTTTATCAACGAAACTGAGCAGAGTGGATGCGGCTTTAATAATAGGGCGAAATACCCTATCACCATCGACCACTTCATCTTTGCCGCCTAAGTTAGCATGCACCGTCTCAACGAGTAATACGGGAAAGAATGGTACCTGTGATGATTCGACTGTCATCATGAAGTCAATGCCGGGTTGTAGTGTTCCGTCTTCGATCTCCTCTGTCCATGTTTGTACTTCCTTCATTAATTTTCGGTAACGAGATTTGCTATAGCGTGCTTTCGAACTATATCCGTATGAGTTGGGGTGGTCTGAATCTTTAACGCATTCGAACGTGTAGTTTGTTACGATGCCAAATGATCCTGCATTTCCGCCTAGCACGCCCCAGAATATTTCTTTATCGAGTTTTCCTTCTGAGGTTGTGGGAGGTGCACCGGGGATGGGGCGGGTGATTTTACGTAAACTTCCGTCTGCCAATACAATATCGAAGGCTTGAATATAATCCAGGGCCAAACCAAAGCTACGCACTAAATGCCCATAGCCGCCTGTTTGGGCGTGGCCACCAATAGCCACCAACGGACACTCGCCGTGCGGGATGGTGATGCCTTTGGATTTGAAGGTCCTCGCGAGTTTTGTGAGGCGTATCGCCGGGCCGACATTAACAATATTGCCCGATATTTTCATCTCTCTAAACGCGTCCATACTCAATACTATAACGTCTTGCCCACCGGAAGATTTTCCTGTGTATTGATGTCCGCCACTGCGTGCTACAACATTTTTATTATTCGCCTGAGCGAATTCAAGGGCGACTGCAATGTCCTGCACGTTACGTGGGTAGGCCACCATAAAGGGTTGCATTTGCGATTTGGGAAACGAGGAGGACGCGTATGTTTCCGCGCGTCTTTTGTATCCGCGTTCCCCTGGTCGGTATACGTCTCCGGTAAAACCGGGGATTGGGCCGCTGGGTGCTGACAGGGGAAGAGGCATTGTGGTGCCAGCGTGAAGCGGAGCTGCAGCCGTCCTGGGGGCGGGAGTACCTAGAATGGTTGCGGTCGAATGTTCTATGAGGGGTTTCGGCGTATACGCATAGCCACTAAATTCAAGCGTATTGTCTCGATTCATTTGTAAGCGAGAAGCCAAATTAAGTTCATTGTGGATTTTACCTGTGTCTTCATACGCAATGCCGCGATGGACGTCTTCGGCATATTGAGCGAGAAAGTCATCTAGATCTGCGGGTTTGGCGACACTGTGTAGCCTTTCAGAATCCACCGTAGGGTCTAGCCCTGCACCTTGGCCGGTATCAGAAATGGCTTCAAGCACCTCTGCACCGTTGTATGGTTTTTCTACAATGTCGGCCACTAGGTCAGGTCGAAGGCCAGAAATAGCATCTTCGACGAGCTTCTTCAGTGTTGGTTTGTCCTGTGCTGATGTGCCAAGCGCTTCAATACTGATGACCGGCATGCCGTGCGGCCCGCTATAGGCATCTAATACAAGATCGCAATGTGAGGGAATATTGCTATCGATAAACAACGCGCGGGCAAGCTCAAGAAAGTCGTCACAACCAGGATAAATACTGGTAAAACGAAGCATCCAGAGATCTGCTACGGGCACTGATGTAAAGGCGACATCTGTGATCACCGCTTTACACGTAAGGCACTGATCTCGACAGGTGTTGCCGGCGCTAGCGTTGAATGTGGTGGGTGTCCCATTCGGTTCTACCACGTTAATCTCGGTGACATAGTCAGAGAGAGCGCCTAGGCTTCGCATTAAGTTGGAGGCACCATCACTAAGTACACAGGAGGCGACACTCTTTAATGGATTGTCGGTAATGGGTAGCACGAGGTCATTATCTGAGAGAAACTTTGCTAAGTCTTCGGCCGTTGCGGCGGCTTCTGCTCTGATCATGCCGTTCTCAAGTGTGATATCGTTCAATTCACTCAGGTTAATAACGATACCACCAGAGCCATCTACCCTGTCCTGTTGCGCCACTTGTGCACCGCTTCTGACAAATGTTTTGTGCGTGTGAGAAAGGGCGACAGCGGTTGCAACATCTTCTGGGGATTCTGGGTACCACACATCGTGGAGGCCGACTACATCGGTGGCAGCGGTTTGGAAATCACAGGTGGATGAAAGAACTTTTCCTTTAAAACGTTTCTGACTGGCCGCCATCGACATATTCCTTTGGTTCGAGTTATTGTTTTTGCATCGTTAAACTCTAGTCGATTTTTTGGGAATTTTTATTACGTATTATTACGGATTGTTATATATGCCTATTTAGTGTCTAGAGGAGGAATATTTTTGGGCTATTTCGATATTTTGGTTTTTCTTTACCTCGTCAAATTCTGATTAAATTTTGGCTAAATTGATCGAGGATTATCCAGTAATAAAACGTTGTGATTACAATGGGTGGAACTTGAGGCGAGCTATGATCATTACCATAACTGATAATTCAGGTATGGTAATGATCATTTTGCGTGGCCTGATCATATTGCAGTATTAAAAAACATGACTCTACCAATGCCGGGGTTTTGGGTTTCTACCGGCTGTATCTGGGTTGTTCCAGCATTCAAACCCACTCGACTGGTGATTCTCCACGCAGTGGCACCATTCGTGCCTTTGCCCCCTTGGTCGCAATGAACATAAACGCCACCATCTTTGGCAACAGATCTTCCTCGGCTAGAGTTATTACTGCCGCTTATTTGAATATGTACATCAGGGTCGCCTAAACTATGTTTTTTTAGGTATTTAGCTAAACGGTCATTGTTGTAATCCATACAAATATCGAGACCGATGGTTACCCCGTTAATGGTTACAACTGGGACGCCTTTACTTCCGCCAGTCTTAGTACAAAATGAACCATTCGTTTCGTATACGCCATCATCATTGGCCTTGTAGAGTTTTTTTACAATTTCACCTTTGTGTAAAATAGGACACACATTAAAAGTCTTCTTTGTATTTTTTCCTTTGCCATAAGCGATAGAGCCTGCAACCAAAATTAAATCGGGAACACGGGCACTTATTTTTATCAGTTGATTATAGATATCATGTTTTTGATCTCGGGATAGCAATCCACTACCTGACTCAAAGAAGTATTCTGGCACGATCAGCAAGCGCTGAAAATCACCGCCAGCGATACGTCCCATCACCTTTAACGAGGTGTCTGCGGTGAGTGCGACTCTCTCCAAAGCGTTAATTCTGTTTTTGGTGCCGAAATCAGAATTATTCATGGTCCAGCATGCGGTATAAAGATTTGGCATGGGTGTTTCCTTTAAAAGTGAATATTATTCAGTACGGACATGATGCAGTAACCTGAGATAGAACACTAGCGTTGGTACCCAAACTGTGAAAATTGCCAATTCTTTCTTAAGACTCAGTTAAGAAAGGGAGCGTAATTTTGTTAGCAGTTGGCGGCATGAATGAAACCGTTTAATTCAGCATTATTCTACTTTAATAATAGGAAATATTTACTATGGCTATTTATATCTACCTTCCGGTTCCTGGTCCACAAATGATAAGCCTATCGGGAATGGTTGCTAAGACTCTGGGTGGTACGGTACTTCAAGCAACTTCCGGTATTGCCCGACGTACAGGCTATGGTTGTCTTTCCCGTTTACACCCTTCGGATACACTTTTTATTTTTACTCATGGTGCGGGGCGTGCTGATACTGCGACGATTGCGGCAAAACAACACGGTTGGTTACCGACTCAGCGACAAACATTTAACGCGGAGACTGAGCATTGGGAAGGTGGAGTGTTTAAAGCATTTACCACGGAGCAACTTGCCGAAGATCTTCGCCTGGAAGGATTGCCATTAAACTTTATGGATGTTCGAGTATTGGCTTGTGGTGGCGGCTATGCTGGAACGCTATCACCCTGGGTGGGGCGTTTCTGTACTAAGCTCTCTCGAACTCATGTCTTTGTCGAGGTGACAGGTTATCAGGGCTTTGTGCACATATCTCCTGGATCAATTCGAGTGGAAGATAAGAGTGGGGGAAGTAATACGTTTCATAGTTTGGAAGAAAAGGCCCTAGTGTATCGCTCGGGGTTCGCTCAGTTATCCGCTGACCGAGGCCGCTCTTCACTCGTTGGGGTGTGAGAGTTAACCGATAGGCGATAACACAACGGCTTGCTGGCGGTATTGATTCGGTGTGACGCCAAAGCGTTGTTTAAAAGCGGTATAGAAAACGGACTTAGAATTAAAGCCGACCGCAAATGCGATATCCAATACGGATAACTGTTGCTGACCTGGGTCAGCAAGCAGTGATTCGGCATAGCGGATACGGTAGCCCGACAACCAGTGATTAAAACTCACCTTAAACTGCTGATTGATGGCTTGCGATACGTGGTTTGGGTGTACGTTGGCAATGGCTGCTAATCTTGAGAGTGTTAAGTCACTTTGCAGATAGAGTCTTTCGGATTGCATTAGTTGGTCTATGTGGTGGGATATCTGCTGGCTTATATCGAATGAAATCCCTGTTCGTTTATAACGTGTTGCCGTTGTGGCAAGTTGTTTTTGTATTGAAATAAAGGGAGAGGGATCAAAATACAGATCAATACTCTGAATTCTGTCGTCAGAGAGCCGAATAAAGTCCGAGCCACCAAAGGTCATTGTGGAAGGAAGCGGGCTGTCTTTGTCTTCGCTCTGGCAGCGCATCTCCCATTCAATGGCGACGGCATTGTTACTGATGATAGGCTGATTCTTATGTTGAAACGTTACGTTGGTATAAACCCGTTCAAGCTGTTCTAGTGATGTTTCGATAAGGTCTTTATCGATGGGGCAATGATCCACGTACTGCAGGCTATCCTTAAGAAAAGAGATCGCGACGGCGCCCTTGGCATCTTGCCATTCTAGTAAGTAGTCACTAACTGCCGGTTGCATGGTGAATCTGCTCTCATACGTGTAAACCTGTGGTGGATAGCCACTAATACCATGAAGTCTTGCGTAAACACAACAGGTTCGGATTTATAAGCTAGGACGACGCTCGTTAACCTATCCGTTTTACTGGGTGTGCTAGCCAAGACAACCCATTCGTAATTGAGAGGACAGCATGAATACACCGGTAAGCCATTTTATTACTGTAGACGGTACACGATTACATTACTTATCAACCTTTGACGATAGCCTGGATAAGAATAACAACATCACGTTGTTATTGCATGGCTGGCCAACGTCATCGTTTTTGTGGCGCAATGTGATGGCGAATCTTGATCTCGGGGAAACGGTCATTGCGTTGGATCTTCCTGGCTTTGGCCAGTCAGACAAACCGTTGCGGGGGGCTTATTCCTTAGAGTATTACCAAGATATTATTTCTGGCTTCCTAGCAGCGTTAGGCGTCGACAAAGTCAACCTTGCTGTGCATGATATGGGTGGCCCTGTGGGGTTATATTGGGCGGTGAATAATAAAGATCGTCTGCGTAAAATCGTGTTGTTGAATACGTTGATATACCCTGAGCTGCATTGGTTTGTGAAGTTGTTTGTGGGGTTAAGTTTTGTGCCAGGGCTAAAGCGTTGGATGTCCAGCGGGCAAGCGATCAAATGGACCATGAAGTTGGGGACAGCGTCAAAAATATCCGACGACGCTATACGCCATTATCAGTCGGCTTTTGAGACTCCGGAGGCTCGAATGGCGTTGATCAAAACGTTGCATAAACTGGATCCAAGTAAACTCAACGTAATTGCCGATGGGCTCAAAGAGTTAACATTACCGGTACAAATAATTTATGGTACGAAAGATTTAGCATTGCCTGATGTAGCCAAAACGATGGCAAGGGTAAAGCAGGATCTGCCAGAGACAGTGGTACACGTGTTGCAAGGGTGTGGGCATTTTCTTCAAGAGGATGAGCCTGAAGAAGTATCGCGGTTAATGGGCGAGTTCTTAGCGGTATAGGATGGGAGAGAAAAATGGAGCGTAGTTATTTTATTACGATGTTGATGTTGGTAATACATGAGATTGATGCTGCCTATTGGCATGAGTGGGATATGTTTATGGTGCCCGGTGGCATTCAAGGTTTTCTGCTATTTAATATAGTGATTATTCCCCTTGTCTTTGTGGGTTATAAGGCCGTTGTCACCCATCATGCTAATGCACCACAGTGGGGGATTTTTTGTGGAGCTCTAGGCGCAATAACCTTTGTTATTCATGGTGCTTTTCTATTGGCAGGTTTTGAACAATTTACATTACCTTTTTCATTGGGGGTTATTGCTATATGCTTATTGTCGTCCATTGTGCTTTTATTTGAGAGTCGTAAAGCGTTGATCGGAACTTAGTGATATATCACAGTCTAAGATCCATTATTAATAGCGTTGAGGCAGCAAAGGTTGCTCTTCTAAAGTGGGTGGGTTTATTATGAAAGTACTATTCGCATTATCGGTCATATTGTTAATGGCCGGGTGTAGCAATAAGGCCGTATACGATAATATTCAGTTAAACATGAAAAACGAATGCAGAACCTTGCCACAATCGCAATACGAAGAGTGTATGGAAGACGCAAGTACGTCCTATGAAGAGTATGAGGAAAATCGTCAGGAAATGTTAAAGGAATAGTTATGACGTTTACTTTTACAGAAGCCACATCAAATGATGCTGAAATTATCGGCCTACTGGTAGTTGATCTTACCAGCGAAATATCTGAAGTCACCCAAGTGAAACATTTTTCGATTGATATAAATGAGACTATTCAACGTTGTCGAGATCTAATCATTGAAGGGCATTATGCGGCGATACTGTGTTTTTCAGGCGGACAGCCCATTGCGGTGGCGACAATTGCTGAAACCTATGCTCTGTATGCAGGCGGTAAAATAGGAGTGATTCAAGAATTTTATGTCGCTCCTGAGTTTCGAAGTTCTGGTGTAGGTGCCATGCTAATCGAGAAAGTACGCGATTATGGTCGCAATAATCATTGGGCGTGTATCGAATTGTGTACGCCGCCGCTACCGGCGTTTGATCGGACGGTAAGTTTTTACCAGCGTAATGGCTTAACACCTGTGGGTGGTCGAAAGATGAGACAGAACCTAGATGAGAATGATCAGTAACAAAAAAGTTTAGCTCATCACTGGGGGGGGAAGTGACGAGCTAAACTAATGGCTGCGCTACTTAAAGGTTATCTAGCCACTCACCTATTGTTGGGAAAAGGATGGTTGGCGCATTCTCATTGGTAGTGATGTCAACATGGCCAGATCCCTCAATTTCTATCCAGTCATCGTTATGGTGATAGGTCTTACCGTTATAGAGTATTTCCACCATGGTATCGGTATCGACCAAACCAGAACTGTCAGAAAAAATGGATAGGGCAGGTACGGTCATGCGTGACATATTCTCATTAAAACGATAATAACCATCATTATCCATCGCATCCGGTGGATTGATTCGGCCTTTGTTTTCTTCGCCGTTCATCCAGTGCTCTCTAAAGGTACCATTGATACCCCAGTCTGCATATTGTGATAACGAACGCAGGTATAAACTGGATAGCGACATTCGGCCTACGTAATCGGAGGTGTATCGATTCATTTGGTCTGTTTGCCAAAAGTTTACCGCGCCAAAAAGATCCATCGTGTCGGGCAGTAACCAAGCGGGGAAAGCATCAGACAAGTTGGAGACGGTATTAAATATAAGGGAAACCGTGCTGCTAGTAAGTGCTGGTGGAAGTAACGGCATAATGATTTCGCCGACCATATAATCCAAATCAAAATACCAACGTTGTGCCAGTACAGTCCATATTATTCCGTTATCGATTAAGCTCTCGTAGGCTAATGTGGGGCTTCCTGCAGGATCAATTCCTAGGAAACCGGCAACACCAGCATTACGTTGCACTGCTAATGCTGCACTGGATTCGAGATGCGGAATGTAGTCACCTTTTCTGACCGGTACCGGGTCCATGGTTACACCTTGTAGGTATAAATATGACACCAAACCACCAGTGCTATGTCCGCCGATGACGGGTTTTTTACCTGTGATTTGTTTTACTTTATTAATGACTGCTGGCGTATCTAATGCTGCCCACACATCCAAATTAGTTCTGGTGTTGCCTTTTTCACTTTCAAAATCCCCCCGTCCAATACCGCGATAATTTGCCAGCCATACATCGTAACCTTGCGTCCAAAGGTAATGTGATAAGTTGTAATAGACCATTGGATCATCTTCAATATATTCATCTCCTATGGCCCACTCGGCGAGGTCATTCGGAAGATCCATTTTTCGATAATTAAATTTTTGGCCTTTCGGTGTGTGGGATAGAAATTCATTAATATTTAATAGAATTCCCGGAAACAGTACGATGGGTTGGGTGTTGTTATAATTATGCGTTGGGTCCGGGCGATAGCGTCGTATTTTAATATCAACACCATCCGCAGTGACGGCGGTATAAAGTCCTTCTACTGATGAGCCACTACCGCAACCGGTGAGTAGATTTGTATATAGTACAATTGAAAAAACAAAAAGAATGCGTCGAAGTCTCATAACTGATCTCCAGTATTATTATATTTTTCGTTGTTTTTATTGGATAAACTTTCCGCTCTAGATGAGTCGGGCTGTTATTAATAAAGTTATCATTTGGTTATGAGTGTGGCTGGTAAGAAAAGGACAATAGTAAGGCCCAATTAGGCGGTTTTTTTACTTAACGAGTTGGCGTCTATTGGTGCTGATCTATCGTGTTTTTTAAATAAAAGGGAAAACACATTAGATTTCCGAAGGTTAGGGCGACAGTTAAGGTAGAAAAGGTAGGAATAAGAAACAAATGAAATAAGGATGACAGACTGATGTTTATGGCGCGGGTTGAGCGTCGAGAGGTAATATCGGACAACAGAGGGGATTGTGTTTGGCAAAGATAAGATGACAGATGGTGCCCTATTTTATAGGAGCACCATTAAACATGGAATTATTCGGGGAGTTTTGGGGATGGTTTGTAGAAAAATGTAAATGCTTATTGTTGGCGCTTTCCTCGGTTCTTGTGTTTTTTGCGCTCCTCTTCTTTGCGGGCTTTTTCTTCTTTGATGCGTGCCACTTCGATTTCCTCTGCTTGCATCGTCTCGGGCGTTTCTAAGCTAATAGGACCGAGGGTGCCGGATCGCATTTCATTAAGAAAGACAACAGACACTTTGTTTAGGTCTACGTGCCCGCCGCCGCGCAGGCAACCTCGTTGTCTGCCGATAGTCTCAAGTAATTCGAGTTCGCTTGATGGCAATTCATCAAGTTGGAAACGCTCAAGAATACGCTGAGGATAGGCATCAAGAAGATACTTGGCGGTGTAAAAAGCCACATCGTCATATTCCATCGCGGTGTCTTTAATAGCGCCACTGGCAGCCAGTCGATACCCGCTGTTGGGGTTTTCAACTTTTGGCCAGAGCATTCCCGGTGTATCAAAAAGAACAATGCCATTATCGAGTTTTATGCGCTGTTGGCCTTTGGTGACCGCAGGTTCGTTACCGGTTTTGGCAATAATTTTGTCGGCGAGAATGTTAATAAGTGTGGATTTGCCGACGTTGGGAATACCCATGATCAGCGCTTTGATGGATTGTAACCCTTTGTCCTTTTCTGGCAGCATTTTGCGACACAGGTCGAGCAGTTGGCGCATTTCTGAGGGTTGATCAGTGCTTAACGCAATACCTTGCGTGGACTTTTCTTGGTCGAAATAGTCAAGCCATTGCTGGGTTGTTGTAGGGTCAGCCAAGTCG
Organism: Gammaproteobacteria bacterium 45_16_T64; assembly: GCA_002162955.1. Taxonomy (GTDB): domain Bacteria; phylum Pseudomonadota; class Gammaproteobacteria; order Pseudomonadales; family Ketobacteraceae; genus 42-54-T18. The sequence continues at coordinate 105,730 of MABD01000034.1, read as the reverse complement.
CTCTTGGTGAGTACTTTTATGCAGGGCTTATCGCCGCGCAGAGTCGCAAGTAGTGGATTTTCACTACTGTAAGGGATCCGCGCATCAGTGACTTCAATGACGAGGTCAACCTGTGGTAGCAGTTCGATGATTTGTTTGCGGGCCTTATTCATGTGCCCGGGATACCATTGAATGCTCATATTGCTACCTTTGTACTAGAAATGGAGTTGTGCGTGAAGTGAACGGCATTTTACCTCAAAAACCTTCCTACCCCTATCGTCAGATCATAAATCGCAGGCAAAAAAAAGCGCAGCATCATGCCGCGCAAACCACAAAGGGGGAACTGTTCGGGCCTCTTCGGGCCTATCAGTGCAGAGGATTGTAAAGAATAGTGATGATAAACACCATTCTTGACAGGCGATTTTTATTACGAAATATGTATCGCTGCGCTGTAGGCTATATGCGTTGAGGCCGTGAAGGTGCGTAATCTAAACTAACTGACTTAGGTTGTAAAGTGCTGAATAAGTATGCAACCCAAAAAAATTGGTTTAAACCCTACAAAGGTTGGCGCTATACTGCGCGTCTAATTTTTAAAGGGTATCGCTGTAATCAGTGAACGGTTTGTTGTTGACGGGAGAGACAATATGAAAGCTGTACAAAAAATAGGTTTTATCGTGGTCATGCTATTCAGTATGAGTGCGTTGGCAAGCAACCAGTTTACTGCAGAGCGTATCGCTGAGCGGGTTGCTCCATCGGCCAATCCATGTGTCGAGGGTAAAGATTGCGCGGGCCCTGCACCGGTTGTCGCAGAAGCTGCACCGGCAGCCGCACCTTCTGGTAAAGACACTTATCAAGCCAAGTGTTTTGCCTGTCATGGTACTGGTGCAGCGGGTGCTCCAAAGTTAGGAGATAAGGATGCTTGGGCACCTCGCATTGCTCAAGGTATTGATGTGCTATACAGCCATGCAATAAGCGGCTTCAACGCTATGCCTCCTAAGGGTGCCTGTGGTGATTGTTCTGATGACTCAATTAAAGCGGTTGTTGATTATTTGGTTGAAAACAGCAAATAACCAAACTGCGTTCTAAAAAAACCTCGCACCGTAGCCGGCGCGGGGTTTTTTTGTGCCTGTAAATACACAGCAATCCCTGGTTAATATTCGCCGATAGCTTGCAATTTACTGATTTACGGTTATTTTTCAGTGATAGGGTAAATAGAATAAGAATCAAAATATGGATAGGTGTGGCTGTTTTATACCCGGTCTGCCGTCATTGAAATAATCGAGAAAGTCATGAATATCGTAACCAGAATTTTTACCATCCCCGTTTCCTGTGTTGTTCTTTTGTCATCCTTGTCGCCAATTAGTGCTATGGCAGAGGGTGAAACGTTAGTGATAGAGGCAGGTACTACCTATACCGTCACTAAAGAGAACAGTGAAATGTTCTTAACGGATTTCACTGTAGGTGATAATGCTGTTATCAACTTTGATAGTGAAGTCAGTCGTTGGCATCTTGAAGCGAGTAGTGTCACGCTCGGTAAAGGAGTGGTTATCGACGCCTCAGCGTTACCTGGAGCAAAAGGTGGTATTGGTAAGAGCGCTTCGGGCAGCGCAGATAAGTGTACCGACGGCAACGCAGGAGAAGATGGAACGCACGGTGGAAATGGAAGTGATGGTCGATCTATTTCTATGCGCCTTGTGATTGATTCTATTGGTAGCGTTGTAATAAAAAGCAATGGTGGCGCTGGCGGTGTTGGTGGCCGTGGTGGTGCAGGACAGCATGGTGGAAAGGTAGTCCGTTGCACTGGACCTGATGGTGGTGCTGGTGGTCAAGGTGGTGACGGTGGTGATGGTGGCAACGGCGGTTATGTCCGTATTGCCTATAGTTACAAGCCGGGCTCCGTGTCTAAGGGTGCGCTTACTCAATATGTGGCTGTTGAGAATAGCGGAGGCCTAGGAGGAGTGGGGGCTTCAGGTGGTAATGGAGGAGGTGGCGCGGAAGGCAAGTACATCAATATGCGCACCCTCACGGGCAGTAAAAAATGGATGCCGGCGGGGCAAACCGGGCAAATGGGGCGGTTGGGCAAGAAAGGCCGAGTGGGTGTTGCGGGGCAAACATTGATGGATCGAGATCTTGAGGGGCAAATGAATGTTATCGCCAGCTCACAATCTCAGCAGCAGGGCTCGGTGGCGGATCTACGTGAATCCATGGCTTTGGAGAGGTCGTTGACGGCTAAGAAAGCGGAGGCGGCTGCAATGGAACTGGTCAAAGTGAATGCAGAGTTAGCGTTGTTTAAACAGCAATCGGAAGAGCTAAAAGCCCAGCTTTCCACAGTCGTTACTGATCGCGCACAAAGTAATGTGTCTGCAGCCACTGAGGCGGCCAGCCTGCAGGGGAAGGTGAAAGCTTTGGAGGCTGCACTCGTTCAAGCGAATCTTCAGCTAGAAACCTCTAACACACAAGTTGAAGTATTAGCGTCGTCGATGGTTGCGATCCAGGCAGCGCAGGCATCCGCTGATTCGGAAAGTGCCAAGTCACGCAAGCTTATTGAGCGCTTGTTAGAGCGGGTGGTTCAGTTGGAAGCGCGACCGTCTCAACAGGTAATCAAAGAGAAAATCGTAGAGAAAGTGGTGCAAAAAGAAGCTAAACCTTCGGTGCCTGTTGTGTCAGAAAAAGAGAAAGCGTCTATAGGTCAGTAAGTTGCATTGACTGACCTATAAGTCACTTTGTGCCCCATAGTTGTGCGCATTGTTTTTGTGCAAGCTTCGTTTTGGTGCGTGTTCCTTTTTTGTACGGGCGCTTTAGTTTCATGTGATTACGCTGAACCCCCCGTATTTCCGAGCTTTTGCTAAATTGGCATAATGCCTGCTATATTAACGACGCAAAATAACTATAAATTTGGGCTGCGCTTTTATGGCCCATGTATCAATAGAAGACCTTGGGGGGTCACTATTATGAAATCAACACTATCTACGGCAATTCGATTTGCTACTTTGGGGTTAACTGCTGCAACTGCAATGTCTTTTTCTACATCAACTATTGCAGAAGTTGATGTGTCTGCATCGGCAGGTGTTGCTAGCTCTTACCTATTTCGTGGTAAAGATCTAGGTAATGGTAATGGCGCAATATTTGGGGATATCACAGGAACTGTTGGTGGTGCTTATGCCAGCGTTTGGGCGTCAAGCGGTGATGCTAATGGTTCTGAATATGACCTTATTGCTGGCTATGCGCTAGATGCAGGTCCAGTATCGTTGAATGCAGGTGTGGTAAATTATGTTTACCCATCGATCTCTGGTTCCGATTCTTTTGGCGATTTGTCAGAAGTATTTGTTGAAGTGGGCTTTGAGATGGTGACTTTCTCCTATTGGGATAATGTAGCGGGTGATACTGACTACGAATATTACTCTCTTAGTGCAGAGCTTGGAGCGTTTAGCGCTGTGCTAGGTTATTCAGACGTAGAAGATGATGCGACGTATGATAACGAAGACTATAGCCTTGATTACACCCATCTAGATATCACTTATGCGTACAATGACAACCTGTCTTTTACCGTCAGCAAGATAGTTGATTTCGAAAAAGACTTAAATGCAAATAATGAGTTGAGCTCTGATGACTATGACGCTCTATCTACAGCAAACCAAACTGCTTATGATTCGTTAAGCTTTATCGACGATGATCTACTATTTGTTGTTTCTTACTCAATGCCAATTAAGTAAGATTCTGTTGTTTTAGTAGTATGAAAAGTAAGCGCTACTGGTAGCGCTTACTTTTTTAAAATGGATTGTTTTTATATTGGATGTTGCCCGCAAATATTTCCTTTCTTGTTTTCTAAATATTTGGTTGTTTTTTGTTCTATCTTCTTCTAAGTGCTTGGCAAAGTTAAAAAATGTAACTTTTTTTATCCAATAGTTTGGTAGACCTTGCATTTAGCTGCTACTTTTTTAATGACTAACATTTCCGATGTAAGAACCCATCCTGGACTCTGCCCGCAAGAGCGACATGCGCAGATAACGATGGAGCTTGTTGGCAAATGGAATTTAACAGCGGGAGTTTACCTCCCACATTCACGCTCGTTGGGGAAACCAAATGTTGAAGAATAAAATAAATGCGATCCGATTGTCTGCGTTAGCAGTAGCGGTTACAGGCGCTATGGGGGCGACACAGGCAGTGGCGGAGGTGGATGTATCTGCGTCGGTATCAGTGTCTAATTTGTATCTATTTCGTGGTATCGATCTAGGTAATGGCCGCGCAATGGTATCTGGTGATTTGATCGCTAGCATGAACGGCTTTTATGGTGGGGTTTGGGCGACAAGTGGTGATCAGGCTGCCGGGTCTGAATATGATCTCTTCGTTGGGTATGGGATGGAATTTGATCAGATTTCTCTCGATGTGAGTATCATCAATTATAATTACCCCGGCATGGATTCGGCTGATCAGTTTGGTGACTTCTCCGAGATATTTTTAAATGTTGGTTATGGCCCTTTCTCGTTTGATTATCAGGCGAACGTTGCCGATGGCAGTTATGGCAGCGCCGACAGTGAAAAAGCGAAGGCAGCGGGTGTTTCTGGATTCCAGTACTACGCATTTAACGCTACTTTCAAGCAACTCACTGTAACACTGGGTATAGCGGATTATAATGATTATGACGAAGATAATCCGATTGGTGGGGCATCAGATATTGCGGTTGGGGACGTTGGTACGGACTATTCACACCTCGATGTTAGTTACGCCTACAATGATAATTTGACCTTTACCGTCAGTAAGATTACTGATCAGAAACAACTAGAGGTTTCGGGTGATACTACTAAGTATGAAAATAGAGACGAAGACCCGCTAGTGGTCGTCTCGTATACTCTACCAATAGAGTAAGCCTCGAGATCATAAAAAAAGCGTAGAAGTTATTCTGCGCTTTTTTATGCCTATTGATTTAGTCCAAAAGAGAGCGAATATTGGCTAAATGTGCCTGCCCCAATGCTTGGGTTTCGGCTTTAGACTTTGCGTCACCTTTGCCTTCCCATACAAGGTCATCCGGGTCTATTTCATCGATAAATCGACTGGGAGTAGTGTCAAAGTCTTCACCATACATGCGGCGCTTTGCTGCTAGCGTCAGCGTGAGCTCTTTCTTCGCTCGAGTAATGCCTACGTACATCAGTCGTCTTTCTTCTTCGATGCTGTCTTCTTCGATACTGGAGCGATGGGGTAATATTTCCTCTTCCATGCCCATCAAAAAGACGTAAGGGTATTCCAAGCCTTTGGAGGCGTGCAGTGTCATTAATTGCACGCGATCAGAATCATCTTCTTCTTGTTGTTGATCCAATAAATCTAATAGTACGAGCTTCCCAATCACTTCTTCTACATTGCCATCATCGCTTTTTTCTAGCATGCGTTCGATGGAACTGATCAGATGCCAGACGTTTTCCATGCGTTTCTCTGCCATCTTGGTGCTGCTAGATTGTTCTTGTAACCATTGCTCGTAATCAATGTCCCGTAGCAATTGTTTGATGCCGGCAACGGCGTCACCACGAAGGATGGTGTCTCGCATTTCCTCAATCCAGGCACTGAATCGTTGCAGATTGGCGTGTTGGCGTTGTTTAAGCTGAGTCTCTAACCCCAATTCGCCACAGGCACTGTACATGCTGCACTCACGGGCATGGGCATATTGCCCGAGCTTCTCTAGTGTGCTTGGGCCAATTTCTCTGCGGGGGGTATTAACGACACGTAAGAATGCGTTGTCGTCATCGGGGTTAATCATCACTCGCAGGTAACCCATTACATCCTTTATTTCGGCTTTGCCAAAAAAGGAACTGCCGCCACTGACTTTATAGGGGATTTGGTACGCTTGTAGTTTGATTTCTAGCAAGCGAGATTGGTGGTTGCCACGATACAGAACGGCAAAATCCTTAAAGGAGCGCGCTTTCTGAATTTTTTGGTTAATAATGTCATGGGCTATACGTTCAGTTTCGTGTTCTTCACTTTTACAGCGCACGACACGAATTAATTCCCCCATGCCGTGCTCGCTCCAGAGCTTTTTCTCAAACACATGGGGGTTGTTGTCGATGACGGCGTTAGCGGCCTTAAGTATACGGCTGGTGGAGCGGTAGTTTTGTTCTAGCATGACAACTTTGAGTGCGGGGAAGTCTTCTTTGAGCAACGCCAAGTTTTCGGGTTTTGCACCGCGCCATGAGTAAATAGATTGGTCGTCGTCGCCAACAACGGTAAACGCGGCGCGATGACCCACAAGCAGGCGAACTAAGAGGTACTGGGAGGTGTTGGTATCTTGATACTCATCCACTAGCATGTAACGGATGCGCCGCTGCCAGCGCTCACGAATCTCTTCATTGTCCCGTAGCATCAAGGTGGGCAAAAGAATCAGATCATCAAAGTCCACTGCGTTGTAGGCGCGTAAATAGCGATCATACAAGGCATAGGCTTGAGCTGCTTTCATCTCAAGTTCATCTTTCGCCCTAGAAATGGCCAGTGATGGTGTGATTAGGTCATTTTTCCAATTCGAAATGGTATAGCGCACGGTGTTAACTTCATCATCTTCGCCAGAGCCTTCATTCATAATGATCTCAGATAATAGCGTTTTACTGTCTTGATCATCAAAAATGGAAAAACCTGCTTTTAGTCCTAAGTGTTTTAGCTCTTTGCGGACCATATTCAGCCCGAGGTTATGAAACGTGGACACCGTCAGGCCACGGCCTTCACGACCCTTAAGCAGTGTCCCCACTCGCTCCTTCATTTCTCGTGCGGCTTTGTTGGTAAATGTTAGCGCCACAATTTTATTCGCGGGTATCTCGCAGGTTTGTATCAAGTAAGCGATTTTTCGGGTGATTACACTGGTCTTTCCGGAGCCCGCACCCGCTAGCACTAAGAGAGGGTTGTCAATGTAGTGAACGGCTTCGGATTGTCGGGGATTTAGCTTGGACACTTATACTACTCAGTGGAATGCAGGCGAATAAAGAGCGCCATTTTACTCCTTAGTAAGGAATTCGTCATTGTAACAATTTTACTTTCGTCGGTTGACTTGGTGTTCGACTTCTATATTCTGAAAACCCGCAAGTTTCGAGGCATACGCTGTAGAGGGTTAAGATGAGCGACGAATTATTAGATATTGCTGGTAAAGTCATTGTGATTACGGGGGCATCCAGCGGTTTTGGGCAGTTTTTTGCAGAAGCGCTGGCTCAGCGCGGAGCCACCATTGTGATGGGGGCGAGACGACTAGCGCCCTTGCAGGCGTTAGCAGAAACCATTGAGAGTCAAGGTGGAAAGGCCTTGGCGGTGACTATGGATGTTAGCTCTCGAGAGTCGGTGGTATCGGCTTTTGAGAAAGCGGATAGCGTATTCGGCGGTGTAGACGTTGTGGTGAATAACGCGGGAATCGCACCAAATAAGCCTTTTTTACAATTAACCGATGAAGATTGGGATACAACGTTAGATACGAATCTCAAAGGTGCATTCCTGGTCAGTCAGGTATTTGCGCAGCGTCATAAGCGCCGCTTGGGCACAGATGACAGCGCAGCTCTCGCGAGTATTATCAATATAGCCTCGATATTAGGTGAACGTGTTGCGGGTAACGTTGCGCCATATGCGGCTTCAAAAGCGGGTTTGATACAGTTAACCAAGGCGATGGCCCTAGAATTAGCGAAAGACGGTATTCGGGTGAATGCGATTGCACCGGGTTATGTGTCGACGGACATTAATAAGGCCTTTTTTGAATCTGAGCCGGGTAAAAAACTCATTAAACGTATCCCTCAACGCCAATTAGGTGCAATGAAAGACCTGCTGGGCCCCTTGTGTTTGTTAGCTTCTGGCGCTTCTCGCTATATGACGGGCAGCGTTATTGCCGTTGATGGTGGTCACCTGGTGAGCTCCCTGTAAGAGAAACATATCATGCTAGCTAGTCTGCATGGATATAGCTCGGGGCAGTGAATATTGTTAGCCTCGGGCAGAAATAATCAAATAAGAGAATAATAAGGAAGTGTTATGACTACGCGCTATTTTTTAGCCTTTGCGGTATCTCCAGAACTCAAATCTGCTGCGGACAATGTCCTAGACCATTACGAGCGTAAGACCCCTGAAAGTTGGTCCCCTCATTTTGATACGCTGATGGAGCTGTTTATTCCGGCCTTCCTTAAGGCGTTAATGTTGGATACTTGTGATGCCGTTGGTTTGAGCCCAAGGGCAAGTAAATTGATCCATTCGGCTTCTAATACGTTGTCTAAAACCATCACCGCCATGGTGGGGAAGTTGTTGAAAAAAAGAACAAATGAAGAGCTAGAACCGTTGGCCCAATTTGTTAAAGACACATACTTAACGGCGGAGACCTGCTCTAATGGAAAAGTGTCAGTAGGCTGTGAATTAGGTGAAAAGGTGTACAACGACATTACTCGGCTAACGGGAGAAGTCAGGGATGGGCGCTTAGACGAAGTGCGTGACGAGCTTGCAGTAGTGATGATTCAGGTGGTTGATGCCTGTATTGACAATATGATGGTAGAAATCATCGGTCTATTGAAAGTGAACTTTGTGGTTAAGAAAATTTGTGATGCGGCGGTAGTGACCTCTCGTGCGGCGGGACATATGGTGGTGAACAAAGTGTTCAAAGACTTGGATGAGCCTTCCATGTTGCGTCTAGGGGACTTTTTTGACGACATGCTGGTGACGGATGTTCGATAACGGATAGCCTATGTACCCTAGGCTTTTACCGGCATCGGTGAGAGTCTTACGCGGGGTAGTTGCTTCTGAGGTGAATTTGCATACAATTCACCTCCAACTGTCCCCAACATATATCAATTCCATGACCAAAGATCCCAGTAAAGACCGGCTATTTCAAGAACATCAAACGCATCTGGTAGATTTTGCCTTTGATGAGCAAGTTGTTAATGTCTTCCCCGATATGATTCGTCGTTCAGTTCCAGGCTATGAAACGGTTATTTCAATGCTCGGGGTGTTTGCTGGGCGCTATGTTCAACCGAATTCAACGGTTTATGATTTAGGTTGTTCCCTGGGAGCTGCGACATTAGCGCTGCGTCGACATATCAGTGTTGCCGATTGCCAGGTGGTGGGTGTAGATAACTCCACCGCGATGATTCATCAATGCCAACAGAATATTGAACAGGCTGACCAGCATGGCGCGGGTGTACCGGTGTCGCTTATTTGTGATGACATTCAGAATGTTGATATCCACAATGGGTCTCTTGTCGCGCTGAACTTTACTTTACAGTTTTTAGATCCAGCAGAACGCCTTGGGATGCTCACCAATATCTACAATGGTCTATTGCCTGGAGGTGTGTTGGTCGTATCGGAAAAAATTTGTTTTGATGAGCAGTCAAAGCAGGAGCAGTTTACCGATCTGCATCATGACTTTAAACGTGCCAATGGATACAGCGATTTGGAAATTAGCCAAAAACGCCAGACGATTGAGAACGTATTGGTTCCCGATACGTTGGATGAGCATGTAGAACGTTTACAACAAGCGGGATTCAGTACAATACAGTGCTGGTTTCAGTGTTTTAACTTTATTTCTATTTACGCCATTAAGTAGTCTTTCCTATGATAAATCACCAGCCTTTCTTTGAGCATCTTAAGCGCACACCATTAGAGAAATGGTTGACGCATTTTCAACAGGTAGTGAACGACGATTTTGAACCTGAGCGTCATGGGGATTTTGCCCGTTGGAATGAGGTACTGGATAAGCTTCCAACGTTACACGATACGCGGGTTAATTTTGATCAGTCTGCAGTTACCGCGAACCCAGCCGATCCGTTGTCAGAAAAATCGCTGGCTGAATTAAAAGAAAGTTTGTTGGGTTTGCATCCTTGGCGTAAAGGGCCATTCTCTATTGGTGGTGTGGATATTGATACCGAATGGCGATCCGATTGGAAGTGGGATCGAGTATTGCCCCATATTAGTCCTCTTAAGAACCGTACCGTATTGGATGTTGGTTGTGGTAGTGGATATCACATGTGGCGTATGTGTGCTGAAGATCCAGCGATGGTGATTGGTATTGATCCATCCTTGTTATTTATGATGCAGTTTTATGCGATTCAGCATTTTGTAGGTCAGCAATCGGCGTACTATTTGCCCATTGGTATAGAAGCGATGCCAAAGAATATGCGATCTTTCTGTACCGTGTTTTCGATGGGGGTGTTATATCATCGTCGTTCACCGATGGATCATTTGATTGAACTGAGAGAGTTATTGCGTCCCGGTGGTGAGTTAGTATTAGAGACGTTGGTGATCGATGGTGGCTTAGGAGATACCTTGGTACCGTCTGGGCGATATGCTCGAATGGGCAATGTATGGTTTTTACCATCCCCCGATACCATGATGTTGTGGTTAGAGAAGTGTGGCTTCAAAAATGTCAGAATGGTGGATTGTGCGCCCACGGCATTGGATGAGCAGCGAGCGACAGAGTGGATGACGTTTCAATCCTTGGGTGATTTTTTGGACCCTGACGATGTGACTAAAACGATTGAAGGTTATCCTGCGCCTAAAAGGGCGGTATTTGTTGCGACGGCAGCACGATAAATGAGTGTCAGCGAAAGCACAGCGAAACGTATTGGCATTTTTGTGGATGTACAAAATATCTATTACACCACAAGGCAAGCTTATGGCAGGCAATTTAACTACCGTGAATTATGGCGACGTATAAGCGAACAAGGTGATATTGTCTCAGCGACAGCGTATGCAATACATCGGGGTGATGAATCACAACTGAAATTTCAACGTGCGCTTAAGCATATCGGTTTTGATGTAAAGCTAAAGCCATTCATTCAGCGCAGTGATGGTTCCGCAAAAGGTGATTGGGATGTCGGTATTGCCATTGATGTGATGGATGTTTCCCGTGACATTGATACCGCTATTTTACTTTCCGGTGATGGCGACTTTGATTTGTTGCTAGAGAAAATTAAAAAAGACTATGGTGTTGCCGCTGAAGTCTATGGTGTATCTGAGTTAACGGCAACGTCGTTAATTCATGCCGCCAGTGTATTTAATCCAATTGAAGATGATTTGTTGTTGTAGTTATCATGAAAAAAACGGATAAGAAGCGAGAAAAAGCGATAGTAGAAACACTGACAGAGGTATGTGAGTCTGCCCTCAAGGATGTTGATGGATTTTCATGGGTGACGCATTTAGTCAACTACAATGCATTTCCACAGTCGCTTACTATCATTTGTGTATTTGAGACTCAGTTGAGGTTGGCACAAGCACGCGCGCTGAATAAAGATGCTTATCTTAGAGATATTATATGTCATCGCATGGATGATATAGGAGTGAAAATAAAGGATGCTAATCGAAGCATTCTTTTTGATACAGAAGAAGATTGTGTGATGGAGAATCGAGGCCAATGGCAACAGCGATTCTCCGTTAAGTATGGACATTAAGAGTTTAGACGCTTTCCTACACAAGGCCATCCTCAATAATTTGTTCGGCATGATCCAAAATCGTTTCTGCTAATGGTCTAAACGTTAATCCCAGGGATTGTTTTGCTTTACTGTTATCAAATTCAATCGCATACCCTACGTTGTTTTTCACAAAGTCTCGTGTGATTCCCATAAATGGTCCGACTAACCACACCGCAGCTTTCGGCACTTCCCAGCGCGGTAGTTTACAGCGGGAGGCGAATTTTTCGCGAATGGTTTTGGCCATTTCTAGCATTGATACGGAACTTGCCACAAGAACATGGCGTCCATTTGCGGATGCTGTATTTGCCGCGAGAATATGTGCCGTTGCGACATCACGTACATCAACAATAGGGAAGCGCAAATTGGGCGCGCCGGTTTGTAGGGTGCCGTCCATTAATTCCAACATGGTTGACAGGCTAGTGGAGTCTGACGCTTGGGCTAGCGATGGTCCAAGTACTAAGCCAGGGTTTAGTGTCACCATATCCCAACGGGTTTGAGATGTGTGTATCTTATTCGCTTCTTGCTCTGCAACCGTTTTGGAGTATGAATAAGGCTGATGCTGTAGTGATGAGGTGGTATTCCAGTGTTTTTCTGAGAATACGTCTTCATTGATATTTTGCATGTCGACATAATCCCCGTAGATGGCGACAACGCTGGAGGTCAATATGACGCGTTTAACACTATCTATTCGGTTGGCTGACGCTAATACGTTGCGAGTGCCTTTTAATGCCGGGTCGACGAGTTCTTTTTGTGGGTCATTCAAACCGCGTATAATAAAAGGCGATGCCGTGTGAAATACATATTCACAGCTCAACATGGCATCATCAAATTCCCCCTCATTAAAGAGGTCAGCGTTAAACAAGGTAAGCTGACCAGGAAATGCGTCCGCTAACGTGAGTAAGTGGCCCACTTTATGGGTGTTGGTTTTGTCGCGGACGGTGCCATGAACCTGGTGACCTTGTTCTAGTAACTGTTTGACAAGCCATGAGGCGATATAGCCATTGGCACCAGTAACGAGGACAGGGGCGTTGGTTAGTATGCGGGTCATGATCACATCTCCGAAAGGGGGGGGGGTAATTAAAATCGGCACGATAGTACTATAAGTGTGTGAATTAAATCAATTAGCATTCAGTGCTTAATGGAAGATAGTTCAATAACGGCTCAGCCGGGCTTTAACAGTGGTATGATGCGGCGATAGAGTGTGAGGTTAGTTATGTCGGGTCAGCAATTAACAGGTTCATCCATTGATGCCGTTCAGTGTAGAGGGCGCAAGTTTTACATTAAGCGTGATGATCAATTGTCTGCAGGGTTCGCCGGCAACAAAGCCAGGAAGTTGGCCTATTTACTACAAGATGCCCCTAAAAATATTGACCGAATAGTCAGTCATGGGTCAGTACAGTCAAACTTTCTGTATTCGTTATCAGTGTTAGCAAAACAAAAACAGTGGGCGTTGGATTTTTATGTAGATCATGTGCCTTCTTTTCTACAGCAACAGCCACTTGGCAATTATCAAGCAGCTCTGGAAAATGGGGCTAATATTTGTCTGTTATCCGATATGCCATCTTCATCGAATAATGTAGCAACGTTGGAAGCAATAACGGCAGAAGACCAACGCAGTCTTTTTATTCCTGAGGGAGGTCGCCATCAAATGGCGGAGTGGGGTATTTCTGTTTTGGCTGAGGAAATTGTCCAATGGGCGGCAGGTCAAAATATCACTAAACTTACCGTAATGTTGCCATCCGGTACGGGTACCACTGCATTTTATTTACAAAAACACGTGCCCTTTGAGGTATTAACCTGTGCTTGTGTCGGCGACGATACATACCTTAAGCAACAGTTTTTAATGCTTTCACAGGGGCAGGCTAAATTACCGACTATATTACTACCAAAGAAGAAATATCATTTTGGAAAACTCTATGCGGAATTTTTTGATATGTGGGAGGAGCTTCGGTGTGAAACCGGCATTGAATTTGAGCTGCTCTACGATCCGTTAGGGTGGATTAGCTTATTCGAACATATAGAAAACGAAATGCCCGCTGAAAGTGACGTGCTTTATATTCATCAGGGTGGTGTGTTGGGCAATCAAAGTATGTTACCTCGATATCTGCGACGTAATGATAAGCAGGCTAATATTCAGTCGAACAATGAAACGACGAACAATACAAAGTTAAAAGATGTTAAGGGGAAAAATGTTGCCAGATAAACCTAATCTGATCGTTGTGTTGGGGCCAACCGCTTCTGGAAAAACCGCGCTCGGTGTTCAATTGGCAGAGCAGCTACAGGGTGAAATAATTTCTGCAGACTCTCGACAAGTTTATCGTGGCTTGGATATTGGTAGCGGAAAAGACCTGGATGAATACGGCGATATACCTTATCACTTGATCGATGTTGTTGATCCGGGTTATGAATACAATGTTTTTGAATTCCAAAAAGGATTTTCTGCGTCGTTCAGCAAAATTCAGGCTAAAGGTAAGTTCCCGTTGTTGGTGGGGGGGACGGGGTTATATCTTGAGTCTGTGGTTAAGCAATACCAATTTACTCAGGTGCCCACCAATGTCACGCTAAGAGCGAGTCTTGAAGATAAGGCTCATGAAGAGTTGGTTGAGTTATTAAAAGCGCGTAACCCTACTTTGCACAATACGACCGACTTACTGATACGTGAACGGTTGGTGAGAGCGATAGAAATAGCCGAAGCGGAGCTTTCTGCCGAGAAAACTGCCATAGAGATGCCATCGGTTTCGCCACTCATACTGGGAATTCGTTGGGAAAGGGAATTGTTAAAGAAAAGAATTACGCATCGTTTAACGCTGCGTATTGAGCAGGGTCTGATTGAAGAGGTTGAAAGCCTGCATGCGAAAGGTGTGAGTTGGGACACGTTACATTTTTACGGGTTGGAATATCGTTTTGTGGGGGCCTATCTTCAAGGTGAGATCAATAAAAATGATATGTTTCAAAAATTGAATTCTGCTATTCATACATTTTCAAAACAGCAGATGAAATGGTTTCGTCGCATGGAGAGAAAAGGCACAACCATCCATTGGTTGGAAGGTGAGGGCCATGGTGGTGATGTGCTTTGCCAGGCTAATAACGTTATCGACAGGCATTAAAAAAGGGAGCGTTTGCTCCCTTTTTTAATCAATCTTTGTTTACTTTGTCGTAAAGGCGTTGCTTACGCCTTGAAACGACGACGTTGGCCCATCAGCATTAGCATTGCGCCGAACGCGAATAGCGGTAATGTAGCAGGTTCTGATACTGGGATGCTTATTTCAGCGTGTCCATCAACGTAATCGTTACCACAGCTCATTGTCCAGTGTGAATCGAGCTCGATGTCTCCAGATAGACCCAGTAGAGAAAGGTCAAAAGACGCAGTTTGATAATAGCTTTCGCCGCTCAAGCCAGTCGCACTAGAAAGTAAATTCGCTTCTAATGTGCCTGCATCCATTGCGAAAGGTGCAGATTGGTCGAAGTAGATGTCGTTATTCCAGCTTGATACGCTGTATAGGCCCGCAGCATCGATACCCGTGCCAGAACCTGCGTCGATAGGTCCGCCAGTATAGCCTTGAGTAAATAGGCCAAAGTCGATGGCGTATTCGTAATTTGATGTGTCACCGTCAAATGAAAGGGCAAGGTCACCCGCGTAGTAGTCTTTTCCGCCGTGGTTTATTTGCCCAGTGGATACGTCGAAGCCTGTTTGTAAGCCGATATGAAGTTGATTACCTTCAATCTTGTAGAACATGTACTCGGCGTCAAAGTCCTGTCCACCCCAGCCTGGGTTAACGAAACCGTTACCCGCGACACCTTCGTCATCACCGATTTGGCTGAAGCCATTGTCGACCCAATAATTGATAGGTGCTGCGTGAGTAACACCGGCAAGTAATAGAGTGGAAACACCTAGAGCAAGCTTCTTTAATAACATGTGACAAATTCCCCGATCGACGTAAGTGGTGCAGACAGTCTCAAATGTTTACAACATGTAGGACTAATGCAAAATGGTTTGATTACCTTATGATCTATACAAAGCAGCATCTATGCCAACATGTTTTTATCAAATAAAACAATGACTTATAGGTTTATAGGCTTGTCAGTTGTAAACAAAGTCGACAGATTTTCTCTGGTTTTGATGGTGAACTTATCAGTCAGAAAATACTTCGATAGGATAATGCTTCGGTGAGGTGGTGTTTTTCTATCTGTTCGCAAGCATCGAGATCAGCCAGTGTCTTACTCACTTTGAGCACGCGATGATAGGCGCGGGCGGAAAGCCCAAGGTGCTCTGCGGCCTGTTCAATAAAATGTTGATGCTCGTTGGAGAGCTGGCAATACTGGCTTACCTCCTTGCTGTCCATATCATGGTTGGACTTGCCGCAGCGATCCAGTTGTCTGCTGCGGGCAGATTCAACGCGAGCTCTGATATCGTTGCTGTTTTCTTCTGACGTGTGACGTTGATTGAGTTGAGATAACGGTACTGCATCGACTTTTAGGTGGATATCAATGCGGTCCAATAGTGGGCCTGATAGCTTGGATTGGTAGCGATTACAGCATGCGATAGGGTTATTGCACTTATCACTGGGTTTTTCCGGTGTTCCGCACGGGCAAGGGTTCATTGCGGTAATCAGTTGAAAGTTAGCAGGGTACTTAACTTGGCATGCGGCGCGTGATATTGCTATTTCACCGGTCTCCAGCGGTTCTCGTAATACTTCTAGTGCTTTTCGACCATATTCAGGTAACTCGTCTAGAAACAATACACCGTTATGGGCGAGAGAAATCTCTCCGGGCTTCGGGTTGCTACCGCCACCGGCGAGTGCGATACCTGAAGCGGTGTGATGAGGTGTTCGAATCGGGCGAATATTCCAATCTAAGGTGTCATTGGATAATGCGATGGATTGAATAGCCGCGACTTCTAATCGCTCCTGCTCCGTCATTAAGGGGAGAATACCGGGTAATCGAGCGGCGAGCATGGACTTGCCTGCACCAGGTGGGCCAATCATAAGTAAATTGTGCTTACCCGCAGCGGCGACCTCTAGGGCGCGTTTTGCTTGTTGTTGTCCTCTTACATCCTCCATATCGGGCGCATGTGGTGGTTTAATACCCTCTACACTGGTGACACAAGGGTCAATGAGGGTTTTCTTTTGAATGTGCGCACAGACCTGAAGTAAGTGACATACCGCAAAGACGGTGACGGCACTGGGCAGTGTGGCTTCGTTTGCATTGGGAGTGGGGACAAATAAAGCGCGGTGCGCGTGTTTAGCGGCGATAGAGGCCGTGAGGCTACCTTTGATGGGCCGAAGCTCCCCTGATAGCGCAAGTTCACCAATAAATTCCAGTGCTTTTAAGGGTGTTTGATCGATTTGCTCAGAGGCTGCGAGGATACCGATAGCAATGGGTAGATCAAATCGCCCTCCGTCTTTGGGTAAATCGGCGGGAGCCAAATTGACGGTGATGCGTTTTGAGGGAAATTCAAATCCCGAGTTGATAATGGCGGATCGAACCCTTTCTTTACTTTCTTTGACCGACGCATCGGGCAACCCAACAATGGTAAAGCCGGGTAACCCATTCGACAGGTGGACTTCGACGGTCACTATTGGGGCATCCATGCCTACCCGCGCACGGGAAAATGTGATGGCGAGACTCATTTTTTTCTCTCAATCCTTGATGATTAAGGAAAAGACGGCCTCTACACAAATATTTACGGGGTTTTGGTGAGTTACTGGGCTCCAAGCCTTCTATTTACGAACCAATAGATTTCCTCTTCAATGTAGTTTCTTATCATAGCGTCTATCAATTGACCTAGGCATGGCAACTGCCTGGGTGTTAGACTTCTTGAGCATTCTTTGGGGCCGCCTATTGGCCAACATTTATTGAGAGTATTGCAATTGATGATTGATATCTCTGATGTTCACATGATAAAAGTCGTCACAGAGTTGGGGAGTATAAATCGTGCAGCTGATGTGTTGTGCATGTCTCAGCCCACGCTAAGTAAAAAAATCAGCCGTCTTGAAGATAAAATCAACCTGAAGCTTTTTAGTCGACAAAACTCGGGCATGACGCCTACTTCTGCCGCCAATCTGCTGATGCGAAAAGCACCAACGCTGGAATCTTGTTTACAGAGCCTTGAGCGAGAGCTCGAACTTATGGCGGGTATGGTGAATGCAACAATTAACATTGGTGTTGGCCCTATCGTCGAACAAATTATTTTGCCTAACGTCTTGTTGGACTTTGTTGAAAAAGACTTGCCATTCAAAATCTCTGTTGTCACGGAGTCTCCTGAAACTCTACTAAAACAACTTGAGGGTAGTGAGATCGACCTGGCGATTGGGCCTTTCAAATCTGATAAAATAGGTGAGCAGTACAACGCTGTACTGGGTGCAGAAGAGCCATTAGTTATCGCGGTCAGGCCCGAACATCCGTTAATGGAATGGGTCGGACACCGTGATTTTGGTAGGCAACTCAGTGAATACAAATTTGTCTCACCAAATGTACCACAGCAAATGGGAGTCGGTTTTCTTGATACTTTGGCGGAGTTTGATATCAGCTCTACGATTGTTTCTGATAACTATAGTTTGGCGAAAACTATTGTATGCAACTCCAACTACGCCACTGCTGGGCCGGTATCTTTGTTTCGATCTGAATTTGAAAGGGGACAATTGTCTAAATTGACCTTTCCAAAACCCATTATGTGGCACTGTAGCTGCCTAGCCAAACCAGAAATACTCCTCAGCCCTGCCGTGGCTGAAGTCGTTCAGCTCTTCTCTCAATACATGTCACCGATTACCGAATAACAAAGTGTTGTGGTTATTCGATAATTTATGTGGTTATCGAAAATTTATTCACTACGTTATGAGCTGACCACTGCCCTATCATTCTCCTTAACAGAAAGCCACTCAATGCCTTTCATCAGGCCATTTGATTGAGTGTTTTTAAAGGAGGCTCCAAATGATGCTCAAACGATTCATTA
This sequence comes from Gammaproteobacteria bacterium 45_16_T64, assembly GCA_002162955.1. Taxonomy (GTDB): domain Bacteria; phylum Pseudomonadota; class Gammaproteobacteria; order Pseudomonadales; family Ketobacteraceae; genus 42-54-T18. The sequence goes on along the minus strand of MABD01000034.1, from coordinate 87,394 downwards.
ATTTTGCAATAAAAATCTTCACGTCGCTATTTCCATCTGAAAAGCCTCTTCTCCTAACAGGCAAGGACTCAGCTCTTAAGCTTGCATCACTGCTTAGGCTCTCGGGTTATCGACGGCCGTTATTAGTGACAGAGAAAAGCCTTCTAGAGTTAGGTTTGCTCGACGGTGTGTTGGGTCAACTTAAAAACGAAGGTTGTGACGTCAGCCTCTTTGACGGGGTTGTTCCCAATCCCACGTGTGACGTTGTGGAGGCTGGTATTTCTGCGTGTAAAGCGAATGATTCTGACAGCGTATTTGTAGTAGGCGGCGGCTCTGCCATTGATGTTGCAAAAGTCATTGCCGCGTGTCGAGCTATGAATGTGGGTGTACACGCAGTGGTTGGACTGCTAAAAGTCAAGCAGCCTACGCTACCACTCTATGTAGTGCCAACCACCTCGGGTACGGGTTCTGAGGTAACCAGTACAGCGGTAATCTCTGACACCAAAACACATGAAAAAAACTTTGTTGTGGACCCCAAGCTGATCCCCTCTGTAGCAGCACTTGATCCGGAGTTGATCAAATCGCTCCCATCCCACATTACGGCTGCAACGGGAATGGATGCCTTAACACATGCCATTGAAGCATATACCTCATTGAATCGATTCAGTGATGCTGAACGGGATGCGGAATTAGCAATCCAGCTGCTTATCAAGTATCTCCCCGTGGTTTGCGAAGACGGGAATAATATCAAGGCTCGGGAGTGGGTAGCGATTGCATCTTTCCTTGCCGGCTATGCGTTCAATAAGTCTGGTTTGGGGTATGTCCATGCTATTTCTCACCAGATTAGCGCTCTTTACAACACACCTCATGGCATAGCAAATGCGGTCATTTTGACCAGAGTTCTCCGTTTCAATCAAGGTGTCTGTGCGCACCGCCTAGCAAAACTTGAAACGATGCTAAGGGTTCAGAAGATAGCTTGGCTAACCGCTTCGTCGAGCGGGTGGAACTATTTGCCAAACGACTAGATATTCCCAGTGAACTTTCAGAGCTTGAGACTAAGCATTTTGACGAGATTACAACTAATGCGCTAAAGGAAGCAAGGTGGTCCTATGCCATTCCCAGGAGTATGAGTCGAGTTCAATGCAAAGAGATTCTCTCATCAATTGCTGGAGCCGTTTGAGGCATAACAAGTACTAAGTAAATAGATTCCCCCAATCATGATTGAAAAGATCATTAATGAGAATAGGAGAAAGGTATGAACGCACAACTCAAAGCACCCACTACCGAGCAAGACATTAAGAACATTGTTGACAATCAACGTCAGTATTTTCGTACTAAATCCACGCTGCCGGTTAGCTTTCGCTTGGAGCAACTTAAAAAGCTAGCGGCATTGATTAAACATCACGAAGATGATCTTTATGAGGCCATTGATAAAGATTTCGGTAAGTCTAAGCATCACACTCAGATGACAGAAATACTCCCGCTTTATCACGAGCTTCGAGAAGCGATTAAACATTTGGAAAAGTGGATTAAGCCACGAAAAGTGGCGACCAATTTGCTCAACCAACCGGGTAGAAGTTTTATCGTTCCCGAACCATTGGGTGTTACGTTGGTAATAGGTGCGTGGAATTTTCCGTACAATCTTTCGTTGATTCCTGTGGTGGGGTCCATGATGGCAGGGAATACCACGATCTTAAAGCCCAGTGAACTCCCCATAGAAACCAGTAAAATTATGGCTAAGCTAATCAACGAGAATTTTGATCCTAGATATCTTAGAGTCGTTGAAGGTGCAATCCCTGAGACAACGGCTTTGCTTAATCAACGCTACGACAAAATATTCTTCACAGGTAGTCCGCAGGTAGGGCGAATTGTCAATGAGGCTGCCGCACCACACCTGACCAACGTTACCCTAGAGTTAGGCGGCAAGAATCCTGCTATTTTTACTCAGGACGCTTCCCTAGATGTTGGTGTTAAACGCTTAATTTGGTCCAAATTTGTTAATTCTGGGCAGCTCTGCCTAGCGCCAGACTATGTACTTGTGCATAAAAGCATTAAACAAAAAGTACTTGATAAAATGGTCCACGAAATTAAGAAACATAATTATTCGGTAGAAAATAAAAACTTTGTCAGAATCATCGACAAACGCAACTTTGATAGAGTTGCAGCACTCATTGATCCAAGCAAAGTTTTTTATGGTGGTGGAACAGACCGTGAAGAAAGAGTGATTCAACCGACGATTTTGCACAATGTAACTCTGGATGATGCCGTTATGCAAGATGAGATTTTTGGGCCCATTATCGCAGTGTTGGAGTACGACACTCTTGATGAGGCTTTCGACATTGTTCAGCAACAAGAAAAGCCTTTGGCAGCCTATTTGTTTTCAAATGATCGTGAGATAAAAAATCGTTTCCTGAGTGAAATTCCCTTTGGTAGTGGCGCTATTAATGACGCTGTGATGCAGACCAGTAACTCTAACCTTCCTTTTGGCGGAGTAGGCAATAGCGGTATGGGGAGCTATCACGGCAAGTATAGCTTTGAGTGTTTTTCGCACTTCAAATCTATTCTGGAGAAATCCACTTTTATCGAATCTAATTTGAAATACTACGGTCATTCAGACAAGCAAATAAAATGGATTCGAGCATTGGGCTAGAGCACTAAAACGAGGAATGCAGTATGAGTAAATTTATCGCCACCATCCAGCAAGGCCATAATGCAGATGATCTTCGGGAGCATTTAGCAAAAGGTCTACAAAATATAGCCATAGAATCGTTTGGCAAAGAGGCTGCTAACTCTGAAGTGAAGTGGAAGGTCATCCCGAAAAGCTTCGCCTGGACAGCCGGAAAACCCAGTCGCACCAGTGCATTAATTTGTGTTGTGCCCGAGGACCTGGAATTTGAAACTCGAGCTAAATTTATGACTCAGATTAATGACTATTGGGTAGGGCAAACCGGGGCTAATCCAAACGAATTGTTGATATTCACATTGAATAATGGCTATTGAGCAATAGGTTAAAGCTGAGAATCATTTTGGAGAATAAGTATGCCAATTTATTTGTCAACCGTGAAAGAAGGTCGCACTACAGAAGCTCAACGGGAAAAAGTTGCTCAATGTATTACGACGGTTCATGTTGATGTCACGAAAGCGCCTGTGCAATTTGTGAATACTTTTTTTAGTGAACACGTTGACCAGGAAGCAGGCTTCAGTGCACTTCCACCCGGTAACGTCATTTTTATTAACGGTAATATCCGTGCCGGACGGAGTGAACTTGCCAAACAGGAAATGACTAAACGCATTACCGAAGGGGTTATTGATGCACTGGGCTGCACTGCTGAAGAAATAATGATCAAATTTAATTCAGCTCCGGCATCACATGGTATGGAAGGGGGGAAAATCCTTCCTGAACCCGGCAGCCCTGAAGAAAAGGTGTGGGAGGAGATGGGCATTGCTTAGGGTCATATCAAATTGTTTTCTTTGACTGAAGCCTGGTAACCCATTAGACAGGTGTACCTCGACGGTCACTATTGGGGCATCCATGCCTACCCGTGTGTGGGAAAATATAATGGTGAGACTCATTTTTTCTCTCAACCCTTGATGATTAAGGAAAAGACGGTCTCTACACAAATATTTACGGGGGTTTAGTACCTTACTGGGCTTCCAATTCACTCACGGTTTTTTCCAAAGCCTCAAGCTTTGCGCGGGTTCTAGCCAGAACGCTGCTTTGAATATCAAATTCTTCTCGGCTAACCAAATCCATATTGCTGAGACTTTCAGCAACTAAGGCACGAAGGTTCTGTTTTAGGTCCAGCCCGGCTTCTTCTAGGCCAGAAGGGATTCTTTCTTTAAATAACTCAACTATTTGATTTAGCAGGGTTTCAGGGGGCGTTAAGCGTGCCATAATTAATTTTCCATGATGATTTAGTTAAGCAAGAGTGCAGTTTACCATTTTCAATGGTGGATTTCGTTATTGGCGCAATTGAATCTGATAGTGCACTAATTTGTAGCTGCGCGTTTTTAGGGCGTGCATCATTCTGGTGCGCTATAATGGTGCTGGGTCTTGGCCATTTATTCCTGTAATTGGACCTAACCTACTGTTTTACCGCAATTTATCCTAATAGGCATGGATTGTGCAAATTAGTTGACCATGTTCGGTATTGAGCGAGCATCTCCTGTATTTGCACATAGTTGCGAACAGACACAGAAACTAAAATAATTAATTCCGGTTTATTAAGGAGAACTTTATGAAACTGGTAACAGCCGTAATCAAGCCGTTCAAGTTGGACGACGTTAGAGAGGCACTTTCCGAAATAGGGGTTCAGGGGATTACCGTTACAGAGGTAAAAGGCTTTGGACGCCAAAAGGGTCACACTGAGCTATACCGTGGCGCAGAGTATGTTGTGGATTTTCTCCCAAAAGTAAAAATCGAAGTTGCGACTTCTGAAGACTTGTTAGATCAAGTAATAGAAGCGGTAACAAAAGCAGCGAACACAGGCAAAATTGGCGACGGAAAAATCTTCGTAACCAATTTGGAACAGATCATCCGTATTCGTACCGGTGAAACGGGTACAGAAGCGATCTAAAGAACATTCTTTACGATCCATGCCTATTAATTTTTGATTTACATTGCGGAGAATAACCGTGGAAGACTTAGCAAATAATATTTATCAATTGCAGTATGCAATGGACACCTTTTACTTCTTGGTGTGTGGTGCATTAGTTATGTGGATGGCAGCAGGTTTTGCCATGCTAGAAGCCGGTCTAGTTCGTTCTAAGAACACTACCGAAATTTTGACCAAAAACGTTGCGTTGTTCGCAATCTCTTGCACCATGTACATGGTTTGTGGTTATTCAATCATGTATGACGGTGGTATTTTCCTTGCGGGAATTGAAACAGTTGATACTGCTGAAGTCCTAAAAGCATCGGCTGAAAATGGTTTTGAAGGTGATTCAAACTATTCTGGCGCGTCTGACTTCTTCTTCCAGGTAGTATTCGTTGCAACAGCAATGTCTATTGTATCGGGTGCGGTTGCTGAGCGTATGAAGCTTTGGGCTTTCTTAGCGTTTGCAGTTGTAATGACGGCGGTTATCTATCCTCTAGAAGGTAGCTGGACTTGGGGTGGAAAAGAAGTATTCGGTCTATTCGCTCTAGAAGTGGGTTCTGGTGATGATGCGGTTGGTTTCTCTGATTTTGCAGGTTCCGGTATTGTTCATATGGCCGGTGCAGCTGCTGCACTAGCGGGTGTTATTCTATTGGGTGCTCGTAAGGGTAAGTACGGCGCAAATGGTCAAGTGAATGCGATTCCTGGTGCTAACCTTCCTCTTGCTACGTTAGGTACATTTATTCTTTGGATGGGCTGGTTCGGATTCAACGGTGGTTCTGTATTGAAGCTTGGCGATATCGCTAACTCTCACTCTGTTGCGATGGTTTTCCTTAACACTAACGCTGCTGCTGCTGGCGGTGGTATTGCTGCATTGATCGTTGCACGTTTACTGTTCGGTAAAGCGGATCTAACTATGCTGCTTAACGGCGCACTTGCTGGACTTGTTGCAATCACTGCAGAGCCTTCAACTCCAACGGCGCTTGCTGCAACCATTATCGGTGCGGTCGGTGGTGTGATTGTTGTATTCTCAATCCTTACTCTTGATAAGCTTAAGATCGATGATCCTGTTGGCGCAATCTCTGTGCACGGTGTTGTAGGTCTGTTCGGTGTAATGGTTGTACCGGTAACTAACGATGGCGCTTCGTTTGCGGCACAGGCGTTGGGTGCGGTAGTAATCTTCAGTTGGGTATTCGCCTCTAGCTTCGTTGTTTGGGGAATCTTGAAGGCCGTAATGGGTATTCGAGTGACTGAAGAAGAAGAGTACGAAGGCATGGATATCATTGATTGTGGTATGGAAGCCTATCCTGAGTTCACGAATAAGTAATCTAGACGTGACATAAAAAAAGCACCTTCGGGTGCTTTTTTTATGTCTGTGATTTGGCGCTCTTGCGTATTGATGGTTCTGATAGCATTATTTGTAGACGGAGTATGAGTCAGAAATGGGAATGGAGTTGTTCGTGAAAGTAATACAGACAAGAGTAATGGGTGTTGGGTTAATTGGACTATTGGGGTTTTTCCTCGGTGGGTTGTCAACTGTTAGTCATGCAGACGTTTATACCTGGAAGGACAAGCACGGTCAGGTTCATTTTGGCGATAAGGCCCCCACAGGGACTACCGTAGATACGATTGATTTACCTAAAGTGAAGACAACGCCCGCGTCGGATGTGAGTGAAATAGAAAGAAAAGAGCGGCAGAGAAAGGTGATTGAATCCATTGCGAGCGAAAGAAAGGAACGCGAAGACGCGCGCAAGAAAGAGAAAGAGGATAAAGCCAAGTTTGCAGCTAAGTGCAGTAAGATTAAGCGTCGTATAGAGGAATCCAAGGGGGTCAATCTGTTTTATACCCGAGACAAAGAAGGCAATAAAGTGTATTTGACCGATAAGCAACGAAAGGCCGCGGATGCTGAAGTGATGAAGAAATACGTGAAAGAATGTGGTTGAGGTAAATTAGGTGAATCTGAGAATTGTGAACAATAAATCGCTATACCGTATTGCCCTGTTTGTGGTGTTTATGTCTGCGAGTGTAAGTCATGCTAAGGATTTTTGTTTTCTGAAAGCAGAAACCTACTATGAGCAAACCTACTGCGAGGTGTCTGCCAAAGGTTATGGTAAACACTTACCTGATTTTCAAGATTTCAAAAAAAATGATGCGCTAATACAAGCGTTGTTATTGAAAAAGCCAGCGGCCCGTTCTGGAATTACGTTGGCGATACCGCGTCGAACTGCACGCAAGAGCTCTAGCAGTGCGATACGTCCGAAAGCATCCAAGCCAGCGAAAGTTGAGCGTGCTGCCGTGAAGAGCACTGCCGTGAAGAGTGACCTGGTATCCTGGCGGCATGGTTGCCAATTCGACGGCGAATTACTAAATTGTACGACGCAGCAGTATAAGTTGGTGGGAAACAAAAATAATTCTGCATTGGCTGATGGCGTGTTGACGGAAGCCAATAGGATGGGATTAGCATCATATCAACAGGATTTAGCGGATAGTGCGGCAGTGAATGATTATCTAGTATCGTCATACTTTCACTATATCCAAAAGATGTTGGATATAGGCTTGGGTGGGGTAACGATGTCTTCAGGAAAGTTTGCTTTTTTGTTTCGAGACTTAACCGATAGAGGGCTTAGTTTTAGTCAGCGGTTTGAAACCATGTACCGGTACTTACGAAAAGATAAATCGACAATCCGTGTCGATGAAAAGGTTTCTCTTGGTCGCGCGCCCAATATTGATAGTTGTATTAACTTACATTACGAGATTATTAGTTGCGCGTCAGCGAGACGGAATTTACTTTTTATCAAAGTGATCTAATTATTACGTGTCTCATTGGCATTAGGCAGTTTTTGGTTCAGTAGCGTCTAATGCTGCAGTTTCTGGATATTGCTCATCCACCCATCCTGGTGGCTTAATCAGAATACGCAGGTCTTTGTAGCGCCACACATCCCCTATCATTGAAAACAACTCGTCTAAGTTTAAACGTAGTGGGTTTAATGTGGTGGGTTGTCTCGCCGTAAGACCGTATGCAACCGTTCCTGCTCGGTCTTGGCTTTGAAAGGTGCCAAAGATGCGATCCCAGATAATCAATGTACCACCAAAATTGGTATCGATTTGATCGGGGTTGCTGCCGTGATGAATGCGGTGATGCATTGGCGTGTTAAAAAAGAAATCAAACCCCTTAATTCGATTAGTAAGTTCCGTATGTAGGAAAAATTGATAGGCGAGGTTGATCTCGATAGCGATAATCGTCCAGGTTTTATCGAAACCGATGATCGCTAGCGGTACCCACCATAGAACCCAGCCAAAATTGAGGTCTAAGAGAAAATTCTGTCTTAACGCAGTGGAGAAATTCATTCGAGTCGAGGAATGGTGTGTAACGTGCACTGCCCAGAACCAACGGACTTTGTGCATGGAAAAATGAAACCAATAGAAGAAGAAATCTGCGGCGATAAACATTAGGAATATACCCAGCACCAGATTGCTCGGTGTGTATTGAAAACCAAGCTCTCGAACATAGTCATAGAAAAACTGAATAAACAATGCTACCGCAATACCATCGAACATCTTATAGAGGAAGCCGGTGGTGATATTGGCGGCAGTTTCTTTGATGTTATAGACATCAGATTTACCTTTTCGCTGCCAGTAAACATACTCAGCAACGATGATCGCCATAAAAAGCACGCCAAACGTTAAGATAAAACCAATCGCATGTATTACATCGTTCATGTTATTCGCTCGCTATTTTGTTCTTGTTTGTATGTTGTCCAGTATAAGGAGCAGGCGTCAAAAGTATTGACGAATCGGGCCGAGTGTTTGACAATCTGAGCCATGGCAAAAATGAATGATCTATTTATTACCCATGATGCGATTGGCATTCTGCGTTGCTACCTTGCGTCGGAACAATTGGACCTGCCTGAATTCCAGGCTGAGCTTGAGCGTCTTGAACAGCAGCCTGCGCTATCGTTTGAGCTGTGGTGGGCGTTGTTGGATCGGTTGAGCCATCAGGTGCCCCGTTCGGCGTTAGGCACGCATATAGGCTCTACGGTCACCCCCAAGCAAAGTGGGATATTAGGGTATCTTACGCAGACCAGTGCAACGATGCTGGATGCGTTACGTTGCTTTGAGCGCTTTCAGCGTCTGATTTATGAAGGTAATAAGGCGGAAATCCATTGGCAAGGGGATGTGTGCTCTTTGGTGTGGAAAATCTCCCATGGATATTCCACACAGATATCCGATGAAGTGGTATTTGCGTCCTTGTTATCGGTTATGCGGTATTGCCTTGATGATCCTGGTATAGCGTTGTTGTCGGTGGCGTTTACCGGGGATGCGATGGGACCGATAGAGGACTATCAGGCGTTTTATGGCGGTGAAGTATCCTTCAATCAACCGACTTTGGTGGTATCCGTTAGTAGTGAGCACCTACTACGGCCATTGCTCTACGCTGACCCTGGTCTGCACGGATTGTTATTGGAGCAGGCTGCCGCAAAATTGCCATTAGAATCAACTGAACGGGATTTTATGGGTGAATTGAATCAATCGATAGTGAGGGCATTGCATGAGGGGGTGCCCACCGCTGCGAATATCGCCTCCAAATTACATATTTCTTCTCGCACACTGCATCGGCGACTGGATAATGTCGGTGTAGTGTTTAGGGATCTGCTTAAAGATATTCGTAAGCAACTTGCAGCGGATTACCTAAAGGACAAACAATTAAGCTTGTTTGAGATTGCGTTACTGTTGGGGTATTCCGAGCAAAGTGCACTCAGTCGAGCATTTGTGGGTTGGTATGGGGTTACGCCTAGTGTGTATCGTAATAAGTTGAACTAAGGTTTGATAGAACCAAAGAATATAAGGCGTAAGTTGATGTCATCGAAACCGAGCGCAGCTTCTGATTGATCTACTCCTTCAGGTTATTTCGCCAAGTGATTATAAATTAACCTGTTTGTTGCTTAAGCGGAATAAGAAACCGCATTTCCATAGCCAGCGGTTTGGAAAACGGCCTTATAGACATTTCTGCTATAGAACCAATCTATGTTAGGAAAAATCGCTATTGAAATTAATTAGTTTTTTCTCGCAATCCATTTTCTCTCGACTATAAATAATTTTACCCGTTTACGAAGACCAATGAAGAGGTACATGGAGATGTCTGATAATCAAAATAATGAAACGTCCAGTGATCAGTTCCACATTGATGATGGCCGTGATCGATCAATTAGTTCTAGAGAGGCTGAGCGATCAGAACTCGAAGAAGCGATGTTGAAATTTTTAGGGGATGGTGGATCAGTTGAAAAAATTGACCGTGACTTGAGAAAGGATCCACCGCGACGACCTGAATCCAATTATGGAAGCCGACCTATCTAGATAAAGGTTTCAAGAAATATAAAAAGCCGGTATTGATAATTACCGGCTTTTTTGTCCCGACAAATTATTGGCATATGGAGTATTTGCTCCATAAGTTTTTCCAGGAAAGACGGTATTTTGACAAAACAGTTTGCGTGTTTATTTGTTATAGAGAGCGGTTTATTTTGTCAATTTCGGTAATCAAATCTGCGAGTTTGTTAATTTCACTGGTCGGTATACATAACTTGGAATCCTGTTGATTATTTTCATTAAACCAAATGGTATGAAAACCTAAGGAATTTGCGACTTCAATATCTTCGATGGCATGGTCGCCCACATGCAAGGTTTCTGCGGCAATACTATGACTGGTGTCCAGTGCTTTAATAAACATAGCGGGGTCTGGTTTTGCTTTACCGATGGATTCAGCGGAATAGTGTGCTGTAAAAAAATGATCAATACCAATCATGGTGAGATCGGCGTTGCCATTTGATAACGCAATCACCTCATAGCGAGACGATAGATAAGCTAAAATATCTAAGGATTCTGGAAATAGAGTTACATCATTTCTAGCGTGGATAAAAATCGAAAAAGCACGCTCCACTGTTTGTTCAATATCAGTTTCATTGATACCTGCCTGTAGAAAGCAATGGCGTAAAATGTACTTTCTCATGAGCGTTGGGAAAAATTTCTGTTCAGGGTTTTCTTGTGAAAACTGTTTTCGCAACGCTAATAAATTATCTTTTTGATAGTACGGCAATACCGTAGGAATATTCTCTTGCAACCAAAGTACGAGAGTTTTTTCTGCTGCAACAATAGTGGGAGTGACATCCCACAGTGTGTTATCCAAATCTAACGTGATTAATTTTAGCATGTTATGTTTTCTTTTTTGCCCGAGGGTGGCTGTTGTCATAGACCTGAGCTAAATGCTGGAAATCTAGGTGGGTATAAATTTGTGTGGTGGAAATATCAGAATGTCCGAGCAACTCTTGGACTGCACGCAAGTCGCCACTGGATTCTAATAGATGGCTTGCAAACGAATGGCGGAGCATGTGGGGGTGAACCGGGCGATCAGTACCTTGTTTGATACCCCAATTTTTTAATCGTTGCTGGATAGAGCGTTGTTTTAAACGGGTTCCATTTTTACTGAGGAATAATGCGTTATTACTGGTGTCTTTTACAAAGAGAGGGCGTAGTGTACGCCATAGTTCAAGTGCGTTGATGGCTTCTTTGCCGACCGGTACAACGCGTTCTTTATTACCTTTACCGACTACTCGTACTGTGCGATCTGCGCAACTGTAACTGTCGGTATTGAGGTGTGTTAGTTCACTGAGTCGTAGACCGGAAGAATAAAATAATTCCAATATTGCTTTGTCGCGAATACTGAGGGTATCGACAGAATCGTGGCTGGCATCGGGCAGATCTAATAGCTGGGCGGTTTGATCTGCATCAAGGGTATGTGGAAGCTTTCTCTGACTCTTAGGTGCTGCTATACCGCTGCCAGGGTTGGTGCTGATGACGTTATTTTTTAACAAGTAACCCATAAGCCCGCGAATACTAGATAGATGTCGCTGAAGTGTTTTGCCGGACTTGCCTTGACGGTGTTGTTGAGCGACATATTGGCGAACATGATTGGGTGTTACGTCACGACAGTGAGTGATGTTGATGGTGTCGCAGTATTGTAAGAAAAGAGAGAGGTCTTTTCGGTAGTTAGACTGGGTGTGGCTTGAGAGTTGTCGAATCGTACTGATATAGGTTAAATACGATTCGACCGCAGTGATAAGAAATGTATCTGTCTTATCATTTGTCATGATTTATAAGTGTTGCGCAATACAGCGGCTCGCTACTTCACCAATATAGCTGATAAAGGTGGTTTCCATATCAGGGCAGAAGTGTTGCGGATCAAAGTTTCCTACCACTAATAACCCGAGATCTTTCTTGTAGCGTAAGGGGATTATCGCTGCGGAACCTGCTTCTTGATCATATTGCGGAAATAGATATTGTAATTCGTTGAGGCGTAATGCACTGCAACTAATTCGATCAAAGCGCACGAGTTTGCCCAGTACATTCTTTGCCGCTTCACTGGATAGTTGAGTGATCAATGTTGTGGACTTTAACTCCGCTTGATCGAATAAGATAATGTTGGCGCAATCAACCTTAAAATCATTACGTAAACTATGGTGCAGCACGCGGGCGGTTTCCTCTAGGGAATCGGCCTCTAGTAGACTAAGACCTAGTTTTTTGGTGAGCTTAAATAGGTGGTCGTTATCTCGGGCCACCGCAATCAGGTCACCTAAGCGGTGACGTAACTCACTGTTTCTGTCTCTGAGTACTCGTGCCTGGCGTTCAACCAATGATGTTGCAGTGCCAGCAGTGTGAGGCAATATCAGGTCCGCCAAGAGATATTCATACTCTTGAAAAAAATTGGGATTGCTAATAAGGAAATCTGAAACCTGTGACGCTGACAACGTGGTCTTTTCTTTTTTTTCGATTACCGCATCAGTCATAGTGAAATTGTTCCTTCGTAAACGGTGGTTGCTGGCCCTGTCATCATGACACGGTCGGCGCTTTTGGTGGTGTCGTTTGCAGTACCGGGGTGCCATTCAATGACTAAATCTCCGCCGGGCAAGCTGACGGTGACTTGGTTGTTGATGAGGCCCTGTTGTATCGCTGCAACGGCGGCGGCGCATGCTCCGGTACCACAGGCTCGGGTTTCGCCAACTCCGCGTTCAAAGACGCGCAGTCGAATATGGTCCCTGGACACGATTTGCATAAACCCAATATTAGCTCGATTTGGAAATGCTGCGTGCTTTTCTAATTCAGGACCAAGGCCCTCAACATCAGCGCTATCGACATTGTCGACTACCAGTACACCATGAGGGTTACCCATGGAAACGGCGGCTAAGGTAATATCACCCTGGCTGGTAGGGACAGAATACGTGATTGCCTGCTCTATCGCATTAAAAGGAATGTGCAGGGGGTCTAAAACAGGCGGGCCCATGTCGACAGTGACCTGTCCGTCGTCTTGGACATTCAAGGTGATAATGCCAGTATTGGTTTCTACAACAATACTGGGCTTATTGGTTAAGTTTCTTTCCTGTACAAAACGCGCGAAACAACGGGCACCATTGCCACATTGTTCGACTTCGCCACCATCTGCATTGAAGATCTGGTATCGAAAATCAACATTATCAGAAGGAGACAGTGATACCACAAGCAATTGATCGAATCCGATACCTAGGTGTCGGTCGGATAAAAATTGAATGTGTGCAGGGGTTAAGTCGATGGTTGTCGATGTTTGGTCGATCACCATAAAGTCGTTGCCAAGCCCGTGCATTTTGGTAAATGAAATGTTCATTGTTTCGCTCGTTTGTCTATCGTAAATTAACCTGCGTTTTAAGGTAGTAAAGACTCTTGTGACATTTGTTCTTCATACGTCTCTCTGCGACGTACGGTATAAAACGCATTGTTATCCACCATGATTTCAGCAGGGCGATTACGTGTATTGTAGTTAGAGGCCATGACAAATCCGTAAGCACCTGCTGAGCATACTGCCAGTAAGTCACCATCAGTAATCTTGAGCTCGCGATCTTTACCTAAGAAGTCCCCGGTTTCACACACAGGTCCAACGATGTCATAGTGAGCAAGGGTGGTGGTATCGCTCTCACCCCTTGGGCAGACAGGAATGATATTTTGCCATGCGCTGTAGAGCGATGGGCGAATCAGGTCATTCATCGCGGCATCGACGATGGCGAAGTTCTTTGCTTCGGTTGGCTTAAGAAACTCAACTTCAGTCACCATGATGCCAGCATTGGCCGCAATTGCCCGGCCAGGCTCCATGACGATAGTGAGTTTGCGCTCACCCAGGCGCTCAAGTAATGCTTGGGCGTATTCAGCCGGTGTAGGAGGCACTTCGTCTTTGTAGCAGACCCCTAATCCACCACCGATGTCGATATGTTCAAGGGTAATGCCTTTTTCTGCTAACTCGTCGATACGTTCGAGTACACGGTCTAATGCATCGAGAAATGGTTCGACAGTCGTGAGCTGAGAGCCAATGTGGCAATCAATGCCGGTAATACGAATGTTGGCCATTTTGGCGGCTTTTTCGTAGATAGATACGCAACTATCAATGGAGATACCAAACTTGTTTTCTTTCAGACCAGTAGAAATATAGGGATGGGTTTGGGCATCAACATCAGGGTTCACGCGAAATGAGACTGAAGCGACTTTGCCGAGCTCGCCAGCGACACGATCCAATCGGTATAATTCCGCTTCTGATTCAATATTGAAGCAGTGAACACCGGCCTCTAAGGCTTGGGCCATTTCAGCGGATTGCTTACCAACACCAGAGAAGACGATTTTTTCAGGATCGCCGCCCGCTCTTAGCACGCGTTCAAGTTCGCCTGCCGATACAATATCAAAGCCAGCGCCAATACGCGCTAGCGTATTTAGCACGGCGATATTGGAGTTAGCCTTCACCGCATAACAGACTAAATGAGGGTGGCTGGCAAATGCGTCATCAAAGGCTTTCCAATGATCCTCAAAGGCCTTGCGCGAGTATATATAACAAGGTGTGCCAACGGCTTTGGCTATTTCTGTGACAGAAACTTGTTCTGCAAAAAGTTGGTTGTTTTGGTACTGAAATACGCTCATGGTGTTGCTCGTGTAGTCGTGTTATTGCGGTCGTGAAATTCAACGGGCGAAAGGTTACTTTTTACAGTTCTCTTTTTCACATTTCTGGTCAGCGGCTTTTTCCGTCGGCATATAAAGGGGGCCCTTTTGACCGCAGCCGGATATCAAGAATGTTGCTATAACTATCATTGCTGCACATAAATGTCGCAGAGAGATCGTTGTGTTCGCGCCCATGGGGTAAAATCCACTTAGTTTAACGAGGAATCCATCGTTGGATTCAAACGTTGTAGTATACTATCGCACTTGCATCAACGCTACGGGCAGGAACGGGATGAACGAAACCGAATTTAATCAGAAAATTGACGATTTACTCATTGAAATAGAAGATGCGATTGAGGATACCGGTGCCGATATCGATTATGAAACCGTTTCTGGCATCTTAACGTTGATATTTGAAGACAAAAGCCAAGTGATTATTAACCGTCAGGTTGCGATGGGTCAGGTGTGGGTCGCTGCTAAGAGTGGCGGGTATCACTTAGATTGGGTTGCGTCTGATTGGGTGACGACCGGTACCAAGGAAACCTTGGTTACATTGTTAAATAGGGTTTGCCAGGAACAATCCGGTGAAACCGTCGAGATCACCTTAGGCTAGTGCGTTTAGTGCGCTATTCAGTGCGCTTTCAATCTCTTTCTTGCGCTTGAAATATTCAACGGTTTGTTCCGGTGCTGAGCCGTCGAGTGTTAGCAGCGATAAATCCAAATCGGTGAGATAGCAGGGGTAGCGGCTTCCTGCTTTACGCTTTGAGGCGATGTGTTTAGCGACCTCAACAAACAGCTGATCACCGTGCTCGAATTGAGAGAACTCCAGGTTATCGCAATAGATGGTGTAGAAGGTATCTTCTAGCCCTGTCAGCTCCCCAATGGCCTGGACGTTGAAGTAACGTGTGGGTGTTGATGTACTGTTGATATGTTTACGCACCGCGGTGAGCTCTTTTTTCTTGTTGGGGACTATCTCATAGAAAGATACCATCTGGCGTACGGCTTCTTCGTCATTGGCTATCGAGCTGCGGTATTGAATTGCCTGCAGGAATAGGTCGATGTGATTGAGTAAGATATTTTCATCGTAGAAAGGCTCCTGAGTATAAAATAATGACCCGACTTCATCGTGTACGTAGAGGTCGACTTTGTCTTCGATGCGTTGATAAAACACCTGAATTTTACTGGGATTACCGATACGTGAAATTACCCGCAGAGGGTGGCGGTTAAGGCCGTGCTCGTCCACTACGATATGGCTGTAGGTTGATTGGGGCTCTGATAATGCATCAACCAGTTGGTCGTAATCCTTTAGTGCCCTGATCTGAGGGGAGTTACGTCGAAATTGCAGCATGTAAATATATTGCTCAATTTCTACCAGATAGCGGGTTTGTGTGGATCGTGTGCCGCTGTAGTAGCAATGGATGACGTCATTAAAAAGTTCTTCTACACGTAGAGCAATGGGAATCGCTCGATTCTTGCAATAACTCTTCACCTCTAGTTTGGGCAGTGGGATTGAACCGTCTGGTGGGATCTGGCGCATATAATTTACCAAACAATCAATCAGTGAGTTGTCGCCGGAAAAATGAGAGCAGATGATCTCGCCCCAGCTATTAAACACAATCTGATCCACTGATAAGACGAGGTTATGATGCAAGGCGCTGTAATTAAGTGCATTGGTCTGGTTGCTGAGACGGTGGATTCCCTGGCGAGTCATCGTACCCATTGGGTCAATACCCACATTAATGAACAAGCTGATTTGTGTTGGGTAGGCTGCGTGTTCAAAGGCTTCTTGTTGAGCTTTTGGTGCAAAATTTGGAAATAATCGAGATAAACCCTGCACGGTTTGATTGAGCTCGCCATCGGTAAGGTCGCACCCTTCAGCACTTTGGTCGACAGAAAAGCGCGTCGATTGATCAATCAGTTTATTAAAGTAGCACCAAGCTACCAGCTCCAACAAGCCGCGAGATTTCTTAATCGGAGAGTGTCCAGCGGCATCAACGATTTTTAGGTAGCCTCGAAATACCGCCCAATAGTCGCTAACTCCGGGTTGCTTGTCGTCTTCAATAAAATGAAAGGAGAGGTGGTCTTCTGTCAGGTTGGAGGCGATACCCGGGTTAATAAGCTCTATTTTTCCGCCTTTGCGTTCGAAGGCTGCGTATAACTTGCGCCCGAGAATATTCATCTCCTCTTGTTTGATGGAGGCTTCAATATTGTTGTCGCGGGCAAAGGTAGATAAGAAACGATAGCTATAGTTTAATTCTTGTACGAGTTCTTGGCGTTCGGCTCGTACCCGTAGTATTTTCCAGTGTTTTCGATTGTCTAATTGTTTGAGGTAACCTTCATCCCAGCCCCATTCATTGGCGAGGGATTGCACGACTGCTCGGCGCCAGTTTTGACGCTTTGTATCACTCTTGCGGGTTAATTGTTCGTTGACCTTAAAGTAAAAACAGTGGCGAATCAGCTCTAAGCGTCGAAACTCCTCTCGAGCAACAAGATGAGACTCGATGGCTCGATACACCATAATATAAGGGTCGAGTTCATTGAGGTCTAAATTACCGGTATAGATTGCTCGTTTGTAACGCAGACTTAAACATTCGATATTCGGATAACTGCTGGCGTAGACTTCAGTGAGAGCAATCTTGAGGACAGATTTATAAGGGGAATCAATACCCTTATAAAGTTGCCACATACCAGCCCCGACAAATTCACCGGCAGGAAAATCAGAGATGCCGCCAAAGTCGATATAGTCATCTCGAGGGATAAACCGTTTATCCAGTAGCGTATTGCTGTAGCGTTCGTATTGCTTTTCTTCATAGCTGGGCACCATCCACCAGAGCGGTAAGTTGCCAGCGATGATTAGGCTAGTACGATAGAATTCGTCGAGTAATAGGTAGTGCTGCGCACTGCCGCAATCCTCTCCCGATAAACCGCTGCGCTGACCACTCTTGAATTGGTTGGGTTCCATTAGAAAAAAATATACTTCCAAGTGAATTTCTTCTGCCCATCGGGTAATTGCATCTAGCTTTTGTCGTAGCTCTCGTAGTGCACTGCTGTTAAGCCCGGGCTGGTAGCATACCCAAAAATCCATATCACTTTTGTCGGAATGGGCGATGGTGCCGGTGCTGCCCATCAAATAAATACCCAGAATCTCCCTAAGTACAGAGCGACTCTTGCGGTAATGAAAACTGCGCGCTAACCCTCGTGCAGCACGTAGGTGCGATTGCTCGGGGTTAAAGTTCTTGATGCCGCAGGGGGTAGCCCCAGTAATGTAGCCTGGTAAAGACGGGTGGTTTAGGTGTAATAACAAAGGCAACGCCTGGACAAATTGCTGATGACGGATGCTGAGAGTAGATAGCATGCGATCAAGGCGGCCATTATTCACCTGCAAAAAACGTTGTTTTAGTGTCTTTAACGTTTTTCGGTCGATACCCTCATCGATATCGGGGGCGATTGGTTGAATAAAGCTCATTTTTTCAGTATAGGTGGCTTGGTCTAGGTTGTTGAATTTTGTTTTTTGTCAGGCCTGTAGACAACATTTTTTTACATTGTATACCTACGCAAGGCTCTGGCAACTGGCGTAAACTGATGCCTTATCCTAATAACAATAAAGCCGCTTAGTGACGATTTGATGGTGTTTGTATCGTTTTGGCGTGTAACAAATGGGTTGAATTATGTCTCTAGTGAATATCCCCTGGCAAAATGGGGCTGTGTTGTTAATGCTGGGGGTGCTGCTGGGCGGCTGTGGGGCAAGCACCTGTGAAGACCCTCAGACCTCTGTTCAGGGTATTAGTACTCAGGATTGGATGTCGCAGATCTATTCGAATCAAGATATCAACTTACGAGATCTAGTGATTCCCGGTACTCACGATAGTGGGACCTACGGTATTACTGCCTCTAGTGATGTGTCATTAGGCTCCGAAACCTGGTTTTACCAGTTTGCTAAACCTGTCGTCGCGGGCTGGTCTAAGACTCAAGCCTGCAATATCGCTCAACAATTGGACGGTGGTATTCGATACTTGGATTTACGCCTTGAATGGCATAAGGATCAGGTGTGGATTGTTCATGGTATGTTTAGTGATACCTTGGAGAATGTACTTCAGGATATTGGTACTTTTTCTGAGGCCCACCCCCAGGAGATTGTGATTCTCGACTTTCAAGAGTTAACCTCTGTCGAATATTACGGTGCTACCCACGATTTGATTCAGACGCAATTATCTGGCCAGATGTTGAGTAGCCAGTGGGGCGCCGAAAGTACCTTGCACCAACTTTGGGATGCGAATGAAGGTAACATTATCGCCGTGATGAACGGATCGCAGATGGCGGACTTAAGTGAGGACTATTGGTACAGAGGGGCGACACTGGAGTCCGATTGGGCGAATAGTGGTAATGCTGATGTGGTCCGTGCCCATGTTACCAACGCCATCGAAAACCGGGCCGACGGTCAATTCAGTGTGGCGCAAGCAGTGGTGACGGGGAATGCCAGTAGCATTATTGCAGGCATATTTGGTGGGCCTAATACACTGCTCAAATTTAATCAGCCTATTGCCGATGAGATTAATACATGGGTGGCTGGCTGGGTAGATGATGGTTTGCCAGTGAATATTGTGATGACGGATTTCTATGATCGTACAGGGGTTGTACAGACCATTATTGAGACAAATATTGATGCGCTATGACGCCCGCCGGTGGAAAAACACGCCGATCTTCTAGTCTATTTGAATTCAGACACCCTTTGTTGTTCGTGTTAGCATCGATTCTAATCCATCGCTAGGTGGACCTATAGATCGATCGTTAGGCAGCAACGGGACACAATAATGAATATAACAAAGTGGTTGGTAAAGCTGGTGTATTCCATTGTCGGGCATTTGGATACAGATGCCTTAGGCAAAGCGATAAATGATGTATTACAAAAAAATCCTGATTTTATAGCCAAGGTAGTAGGGGCAATTGACCCGAAGCCGGTGGCTAAATCTGTGAACAATTTGCTGACAGAACACCCTGACATGATCTTTGAATTGGTTGCGGATATTAACCCTTCGTTTATCTCCCGCTTTGTGAACGACTTGTTAACTCGCCGGCCTAATTATCTTTCAGATTTATTGGAATCAATCGATCCTCAACTCATTGCACAATCGTTAAATCAGCTGCTGATAGATAAGCCTGAGTTTGGCTCACGGTTGTTGCAAGGTGTGAGTCCAGAAGTACTGGGCCAGACGGTGAATGGGTATTTGGCCGACAATCCAGACTTAGTACCGGTGCTGCTGAAGAGTTTAGATCAGCAGGCCTTGGTGGCCTTGGTGGTACGTTTACAGCACGAGAATACGGATTTTTTTATGGCGCTAAGTGAGGCTTATCAAGGGGAAGAGCGGGAAGTGGTAGCATAGCGCTGCCCTACACCCGTTAGAAGCACACCGTTATCGATGGGGTGCTTCTAACGTTTAACGTGAGAGCTTGCATGCTTATCGCTTTGCTAGGGCTTCTTTGGCACGCTGAGTGGCAGCAATCACTTGGGCTGGTGCGGTGCCACCTAAGTGATCTCGGGCATTGACCGAACCTTCTAGAGTCAGCACATCAAAGACGCTAGCTTCGATTACATCGCTGAATACCTGCAACTCTTCTAATGTCATATCAGACAGGTCTTTGTTGTTATCCAGGCCGTATCGTACTGCCTTTCCGACCACTTCATGAGAGTCTCTAAAGGCAACGCCTTTCTTCACTAAGTAATCGGCCAAATCGGTGGCGGTAGAGAAACCACGACGGGCGGCTTCTCGCATGCTGTCATGTTTGATCTCAATGGCAGGTACCATATCCGCATAGGCACGCAAGCAGTTGTATACCGTCTCGATAGTATCGAATAATGGCTCTTTATCTTCTTGGTTGTCCTTGTTGTAAGCCAACGGTTGGCCTTTCATCAGGGTTAGCAATGAAATGAGGTGACCATTCACACGTCCAGTCTTACCCCGTACTAGTTCAGGCACATCGGGGTTTTTCTTCTGCGGCATAATGGAAGAGCCTGTGCAGAAACGATCCGGTAGATCGATAAAATTGAACTGGGCAGAAGTCCATAATACCAATTCCTCAGAGAAGCGGGAAAGGTGAGTCATGATCAAGCTGCTGGCAGATACAAATTCAATGGCGAAATCACGATCACTCACACCATCTAAGGAGTTTTCAGAGATGCCATCAAAACCTAATAGTTTAGCGGTAATGGTGCGATCGATAGGGTAGGTCGTTCCCGCTAATGCAGCAGATCCGAGAGGCATGCGATTAACACGCTTGCGACAATCGACCAATCGTTCGTAATCACGGGTCAGCATCTCGTACCACGCCATCATATGGTGGCCAAAGGTGACCGGCTGTGCCGTTTGCAAATGAGTAAAGCCAGGCATAATGGCAGAGGCTTCGCGCTCGGCTAAGCCTACAAGACCGGTTTGTAGGCGGGTAATTTCTCCCAAAATGCCGTCGATGGCATCCCGTAAATATAATCGAATATCCGTGGCGACTTGGTCGTTGCGAGAGCGGCCAGTGTGAAGCTTCTTGCCGGTGATACCGATCTTATCGGTAAGGCGAGCTTCGATGTTCATATGAACATCTTCTAAGGCGATGGACCAATCGAAGTTACCCTGGTGGATATCGTCACGAATAGCGCCTAACCCTTCGATGATTTGCTGCTTCTCGTCCTGGGTTAATACCCCTACTTCGGCCAGCATCGTGGCGTGGGCGATAGAACCGTCTATGTCCTGGTCAGCCATTTTTTGATCGAAGGTGACGGATGCTGTGAATGCTTCAACGAAGGCGTCGGTGGCTTCGCTGAATCGTCCACCCCAAGGTTTGTCTTTGCTTTGGTCTGCCATAATAATCCTGATGCTTTATGCGGTATTTAACTCGGGTTCTTGAACCCTGTGTCTTTCACTGGGCGTGCTTGGCGCTATAATCACACAATAATAGCAAAGGTGGTTAGGCGCGATGGCGGATTATACCACCGATGAACAAGGCAAAACACTCTATGCAAACGTCCCGGCAGCCTAAGCTTCCACAAGATAGTGCAGACCGCTCCAGCGGTGCGAATTCTGATGAGGTGAATCCTGATTTTTTCTTGCCAGATCTGTGCGAGAAAGAGGCGGTGTTCTTTCTGGTGTTAGTGGCAGCGCTATTTTCGTTGGTGCTGGTGCTAGCGTCGAGTTCCTTGGCGTCGTTTGATTGGAATAGCTTGGGTTTAGTGTCTTTGTTGGTGCAATGGGTCGCGCTGAGTAGTGCGGCGATTTTATGCAAATTACGCCCTTATTTGGCTCGTATGCCACCCAAGCAAGCGGTCGTTTTATCCTATCTTGTGATTCCGGTTGATGCTTGGGTGTTTAGTTTCTTGAGTCAGTGGGCTAGACCGCAATATAACGGTGTGGATATTTCCTTCTTTTCGGCTGAAATTTTCACCAATGTGTTGATCGCCGCCATTATGGGGGGGCTGGTGATTCGTTATTTTTATCTTCAGGCTCAGTTGTTTGCCCGCAAACAATCGGAGCTAATTCACCGTATTCAAGCGCTGCAATCCCGTATTCGGCCTCACTTTTTGTTTAATAGCATGAATAGTATTGTGAGCTTAATAGGATCTGACCCGGTCAAAGCGGAAGATGCAGTACTGGATCTCTCAGAACTATTTCGTGCGAGCCTGAATGAAGTGGGTAATCAGGTGCCTTTTCAGGAGGAGGTGCAGCTGTGCGAACGGTACCTAGGGATAGAGTCGCTGCGTTTTGGTGACCGCTTGCAGGTAGATTGGGATCTGCGTGATATTCCTATCGGCGTAAAGATTCCGTTGCTGACCTTACAGCCCCTACTGGAAAACGCGATATTGCATGGGATTCAGCCGTTGCCCGATGGAGGGGTTATTTCCGTGAGTGCGATTTATCACTATGGGTTATTTGAGCTTAAAGTGTCGAATCCCTTGGTGGAAAAGGAGTCAGCGGCGCAAACTAAAGGCAATCAAATGGCGCTTGAAAACACCCGTAATCGATTGAGCGTCTTGTACGGTGATCGGGCCAAGCTAACCTCTTATCAGGAAAAGGACCGCTTCGTGACTGTTTTCTCATATCCTTACGAGATTGCTGGCGGTTGATAACAATAAGTAGAGAACGTAGATGAAAGTAATGATCTGTGATGATGAGCCCTTAGCGCGAGATCGCTTAACCCGTATGTTGGCTCGTATTGATGACGTGACCTTGGTCGGCGAAGCGCAGAATGGGCGAGAGTTATTATTAGGTATTCAGCTGCACAGCCCCGACATTGTACTGACTGACATCCGCATGCCCACGATGGACGGGTTAGAAGCGGCAACCCATATTGCGAACCTGGATCAGCCGCCTGCCATTGTGTTTTGTTCTGCTTATGATGAGTATGCAATCAAAGCATTTCAAGTGCAGGCCATTGGTTACCTGCTAAAACCGATCCGGCAAAATGACCTAGAGGATGTCATTCGCCAAGCGAGCAAAGTGAACAAAGCGCAACTCGCTTCTGTACGTCAGGAAATGGGGGGGGAAGATGTCGACGAGCCTGTATCGGCTCGCCAGTGTATAAGCGTTAAGAGCCACCGTGGATTAGAACTTATTCCTATCAGTGATATTCGTTATTTTAAAGCCGACCAGAAATACGTCACGGTGCGCTATAGCGAAGGGGAGGTGTTGGTGGATGAAACCCTAAAAGAGTTGGAAGATGAACTGGTGGGCCGTTTTGTTCGGGTGCACCGTAATGCGCTGGTATCGCTGGCGCATTTAGAGGCAGTCGAAAACCTAGACAGTGGCTACCAAGTCCGTTTACAGGGAGTAGAGGAAAAGGTAGTAATTAGTCGCCGTCATGTGGCTGTACTAAAGAAGCGTCTACAGGCCATGTAAGGCCCCCTTCATTAGCGAAACCGCTGGGGCTATGGTAGGTTACCCACCTATTGTTCTTTTAACGTGTTTGTGATCAAGATAGCCCCGTGGAACCCCGCTTATGACCAGTAAAATCCTTCGTATTGCTACTCGAAAAAGTCCTCTTGCTATGTGGCAGGCTGAATATGTTAAAGCCCGCCTGGAGGCACTGCACGAGGGGTTAGAAGTCGAGTTGTTAGGAATGACAACGAAAGGCGACAAAATCCTCGATACTCCATTGGCTAAAGTGGGGGGTAAAGGTTTGTTTGTGAAGGAGCTGGAAGTCGCGATGTTAGAAAATCGAGCGGACATAGCAGTACATTCAATGAAGGATGTACCGGTCGAGTTTCCTGAAGGGTTAGGGTTACACGTGATTTGTGAGCGTGAAGATCCACGGGATGCGTTTGTGTCAAACAAATACAAGAGCCTCGACGAATTACCTGAAGGCGCTAAGGTGGGCACCTGCTCCATGCGTCGGCAATGCCAAATAAAAGAGTCGCGACCTGACATAGAGATATTGGAGCTGCGGGGTAATGTCAATTCTCGTTTAGCCAAGTTAGATGACGGTCGATATGACGCGATTATCCTCGCGGCAGCAGGACTCAAGCGATTGGGGATGGAGCATCGGATTTCATCGGCCATGGCGCCAGAGGTGAGTTTGCCAGCGGTTGGACAGGGTGCGGTAGGCATTGAGTGCCGTACTGATGATCAAGAAACACTTGCCTTGTTAGCCCCATTAAATGACCCCGATACCTGGACGCGTGTGTCTGCAGAGCGTGCGATGAATAATCGCCTCGAAGGTGGTTGTCAGGTACCGATAGCCGGGTACTCAGAGTTGGTGGGAGATCAGATAACCTTGCGGGGTTTAGTCGGGGAGCCAGATGGTAGCCAGATGGTACGGGACGAAGTGTCTGGCCCTAGAGACAGTGCGGTTGCGCTGGGCCGGCAGCTCGCGGATCAGCTACTGGCTTCCGGTGCTAAAGATATACTAGAAAAGCTCTACGCAGATCAATAGCGTGGGAAAAGACGTTGCTGCCTTATCGCTGTCTGTGCTGGTGACTCGACCAGAGCAGCAAGCCTTGTCCTTGGCTGATACATTGCGTACACAAGGCATGAGCCCAGTGCTGATGCCGACCCTGGAGATTGTCCCCAGGATATTGTCGCCGCAAGAGAACGAATCTATTGCCAGTTTGGACCTATACTCACACGTGATCTGTGTGTCGGCGAATGCTGCTAGGTTTGGACTGGAGTGTATCGCAGATTTTTGGCCACAATGGCCAGTGCAGCAACAATGGATTGCCGTGGGCCCTGCAACCTATAATGCTATGCAGAATTGGGGGTTAGGGGAGATCCAGTTTCCTAAAGGTGCTAGCCACTCTGAGGGAGTGTTGGCACTGGACAGCTTGCAGGACCTAAATGAACACAAGGTGTTGATTCTCAGGGGGGTGAGCGGTCGTGAGCTGATGGCAAATACCTTACGTGAACGTGGTGCTGTAGTTGATTATTTGGAGTTATACGAGCGTAAAAAACCTGCGGTTGATCCAAATATTCTAGGCCAATGGTTGTGCTCTTCGAGTAAAAAAGCCATTGTAGTAACCAGTGGTGACGGTCTAAAGAACCTGATCTCTATGGTAAAAACAGCCTCGGTTGCGACGGGTGAGTCAGGCATAGAAAGTGCACTATATAAGATACCGGTGTTAGTGGTGAGCCAGCGTTTGGCGGAGTTCGCACAACAGAAGGGATTTGAGGACGTATGGTTAGCAGAGAATCCGTCTGATCATGCGATTGCATCCTGCCTTGAGCAGCATATAACAGACTAAAGAACGCTAACAATGACAACAGAAGATCTAGAAAAGGAACCAGTGGATATGGGGTCGGGTGATAAGCCAGCGCCAACAAATTTTGCGCAATCTGCATACTCTGAAGCCAATTCGGCCAGCATGTCTGATGCGGATTCATCTGTAAGTCAATCAGCATCAATAGAACGCCCTGCCTCGGTAGCAGCGGCGACTCCCGTATTACCCAAAAAAGGTATGAGCGCGTTGAGTAAAATTTTTATAACACTGTCGTTTGTGGTGGCACTCGCCGCTGGCGGCGCTGCTGGGTGGGTCTGGTATAGCACCCAACAAAGTGCCGTGCAGCAACAGCTAGCGCAACAAGAAATAGACCGTACGTTGCAGCAGCAACGAAACCAAATTGCTGAATTGACGACGTTGTTAAATCAGATTAACAGCAAAGATGCGCAACAGGCAGAGCAGTTACAACGTATGCGCAAGTCTGATGAGCAGGTGCTCGCTAGGGTGGCATCGTTTGAAACTCAGGTGACAGAGCTAACGGGTGCTCATCGAATAGATTGGATGCTGAAAGAGGCTGAGCATTTTGTGGTGGTTGCGGAGCAGCGCTTGAGTCTACTAAGTGATGTCGATGGCGCATTGGCATTATTAACGGAAGCGGATGACTTGGTTCGTGATATGCGTGAGCCTGCGACACGAAAATTACGCGCGGCATTAACCCAGGATCTTATTGCATTACGTGCAGCCGCGACGAGCGCAGTGGATACCGAAGGGAACTTCGCAGTGATAGAGGCGTTAATCGGCCGGGTAGCGGGTTTGGAAAAGGCGATGGTGACTTATGTGGCAGAACCAGACACCAAAAGCACCAGTGATGTAATAGAAGCAAGTGATAGTGTGGCGATGGGTCCATGGGATCGCTTTATTGGCAAATTGAGTGGTTTTGCTCAATCACTTTATCGTGTGGAAACCATTGGCGATGCAGAAATCAAACCCTTTTTGCGTGCTGACCAGCAAGAATATTTACGCCAAAATATCTATGTATTGTTAGAGCAGGCGCAGTTAACACTGCTTCGAACCGATTATGTAGGTTATAAACTGAGCCTAGAGCAAGCGCGCAAACGTATTTCAGAGCACCTAAATGTTGCGGTGCCAGAGACTCAAGCGGTGGTAGCGGAGTTGGATCGGTTAATCGCGAAGGATATGGTGGCTAACGTACCGAGCATTGAACAGTCAGTGCGAGCCTTGCAGGTTTTCCGTGAATACTGGCAACAAGAGAAAGTGGATAGAGAGCTTCAGCGTAGTCAGCTAGACACCGAGTCATCATCTACCAACAGTCAGCAGTAGGGGGTTATCATGGCAACATTTTTTCGATGGATAACCTTGAAGCCATCTACCTTGCTTTTTTTGGTGATTGGTAGCGCGCTTACGGTATGGGCGGCGAGTGTACTAGATGACAATGCAGGTTATCTGCTTGTTCGGTTTGGCAATAAAATTTTTGAAAGCTCATTATCGATATCGGCATTTTTTCTGCTGCTTTCGATTGGACTGATTATCATCGTGGTATCGAACGTCTACCGTTTCTTTGAATGGATATTTGATGGCAAGCGCGGGCAACGTAGCGCCAGTAAAAAAACAACGGAAGGTTTGGTCGCGTTAGCGGAAGGCAACTGGAGTAACGCAGAGAAATTATTGCAAAAGTCAGCCAAGAAAAATGAAACCCCGTTAGTGAATTATATTACTGCAGCACAGGCTGCCCATGAGCAGGGTGAGGATGACCGTCGAGATGATTATTTACGGCAAGCTCATCAGTCTATTAAGGGCGTGGATATTGCCATTGGACTAACAAAGGCTCGTCTACAGTTTGAAAGTGGCCAGTGGGAGCAATGCTTAGCGACGCTGATGATGCTTAAAGATGAGAAGCGCTCCCCCAGTTACGGCTACGTCATCAAAATGATGGCAGAGGTGTATGTTGAACTAAATGATTGGGAACATCTGGTTGAGTTATTCCCTGATATCAAAAAGCGTAAAGTATTTACTCAAGATGAATTTTTGGCAATATCTCTCCAGGGATATCAAGGGTTACTTAAGCGTGCAGTAAGAGGCATTAGTGAGAGCGCAGAGTTAGAGCAGTTACATCTCGCGTGGGATAAAGTCACGAAGAAAATGCGCCAGACGCCTCTATTGTTGAAAGAGTACTGCACCTGTCTGATTGCACTCAATGCGGATGCAGAAGCTGAAAATGTCATTTTGCGTTTTTTGCGCAAAGACTGGGATGATGGCTTGGTTGCACTCTATGGTATGGTGAATGGCGATGACCCTGCGCAGCAATTATTAAATGCAGAAACCTGGTTACAGCAACGGCCTAATAATGCGATGTTGCTACTGTCCCTCGGCAGAATCAGTTTGTTAAATAAAGACTGGGGAAAGGCACGCACCTATTTTGAATCCAGTTTGAGAAGTCGTCAAAGCGCTGCCGGTTTTGGTGAACTTGGGCGTTTGCTTAGTCATCTAGGGGAGCATGAAAATAGTAATGAGTGTTTTCAAAAAGGCCTAGCGATGATCTCTGAACGTCTACCAGATTTACCCATGCCTGAAACTGCTCAAGACGCATAATCTGTCGTACATTGTTGGAAAGAATATGGAATTGTATATTTATATCGAAGCTGAAGAGCTTGAAGATGTTGCTGAGCCGATGGTGGAAGCCATTGTTCCTTGGATCGGCAATAAGAATGAAAAAACCAAGTTGGTCAATCAGATTGCTGAAGGCTTCGTTGGGGTCAATATGACCGTCACATCAAAAAATGGATTGAAGAAGCCGTTAATTTTTCTTTATGATTTGGCCAAAGAGCATAAGTGTGATTTTGTCGTAGGTATCTTGGACACAGAGACCGGTGCAATGGAAGATGTTTGTTATTTTGGTCATGAAGAAGGTCGCCCTGATATGTTCGAGATTGGCAGTTATTTGGGTTTGTGAGTGTTACCCATCTGGAAACAGTAATGTCAGAACAATGTAGTCTATGTGGTACTTCTCAGCTTATTACATTTCATCATCTAATCCCTAAGACGTGTCACAGCAACAAGTGGTTTAAAAAAAACTTTACGCGAGATGAAATGCGGGGCAATGGCATTGACGTATGTCGACAATGCCACTCCTTTATTCATAAGCAGTTTTCTGAAAAAGAGCTAGGCCGATACCTGAATACCTTGGCGTTGCTACAGGGGAATGAAGTTATAGCGAAGTATGTGGGTTGGGCGAAAAAGCGCATTCAGTGAATTTTTATGGATAATACCTTGAACAAAACCTTAAAACGTAGACTGGGCTTTTTGGGGCTTACGGTTGTGTCCATGGGTGCCGGTCTGTTATCGCGCTCCCCGTTAGTGGAATTACCGGAGTTTCTAGCACTTTATAGTGGCGATACCATCTGGGCAATGATGGTGTTCTTTCTTGTGTGTGCAGTATTTCCGCATTGGAAGATCAGGCAGGCGGCGGGAGTTGCGATTGTATTTGCCTTTGCGATTGAATTTTCTCAGTTATACCACGCACCTTGGATTGATGGGATTCGACAGAATACGTTGGGTGGGTTGGTGCTGGGGTTCGGTTTTAAGGTCAGTGATTTGGTTTGTTATGTGGTTGGTGTGGGGTTGGGTTGTTTAGGCCTACGCTCGATACCGCGAATGTTAAATAGAAGTGGTGAGAAGTAACGATGAAAAAAGTAATGGCTATTGGATTTCCTTATCTCATGATAGTGGGCTGTGCTAGTCATATGCCGATGAACGGTGATGAGCTAGATATGGATGAATATTGTCGTCAGGAAGCCGCTTGGGCGCAGCAAACGATGAATATGGACAGGGATGGATTTGGTACGACACTGGGCAGTGGTGGCGGAAGTGACTACGAAGATAATATTTCAGTGTCCTGTAAAGTTAGGTAGATTATTACATGTATAGATTAGCGTTTACGTTTGTTTTCATGTTGCTGTCTACATCGACATATTGTTTGAATTTGAATATACCTGCAGAGAGCGTTGGGGGTGAGTCAGCATCAGAGAATATGAGGCGAGTTGCTTTAGATAATAATTATCGCCCCAACGTAATTAAAAAAATCGATAAGTGTGTGGCAAATGAAAAGCCAGTCGTTATGGTAAATCAGAGTTATGTTTATACTCTGGATATACAATCAGATGGTGTTTTACAAAGTGTCAATTATCAAGAAAAAGACAATGAAATCGCTCGCAAGGTTGCGGGCATACTATTCGGATGTGGTCCTTTTGGACGGTTTCCTGGTGTTGCGATGTTTGGGGCAGAAGTTTATAGCATCAAGCATGAGGTCTTTCTGTCGAAAAGAAAAGGGCCTGGTGTGAGGGTGAGAGTCAAATATAACAATTAGCCGAATCATGGTGGTAAATAAACTTTTTAGTGATGTGGTTTTTGAAACTTTTAGGATAGATTGCGAGCATGATACTGTCCGGCTTGCAGGATAGGATGTTGAATTTAAAAAATTAATATAACTAATAAATTGGATGAGAATAGTTAAAGATGAAATTGAAAATTAGTGCAATGGTATTTGCGTTAAGTCTTGTTGGTTGTTCAACGGGGTCGAGACATTATGTGACAACTTGTTATGATAAAGAGCAGCAACAAGTAAGTTGCTCATCCAGTGATGCATATTCTACGCAGACTCATCGAGCAGCACATCAAGCTGGTAATGCAGCTGCGCAGGCAGGCAATGCGGCGAGTGTACATACAATGCATCATACGCCACCACCACCGCCTTCATTCTAAAGACGGTAGTGGCCCCCTCGCGCCGTTGGTAGCGTAAGGGGGGGGCTTAATTATACCGCCGCCGCTAACTCACTGGCCTGTTTGATCGCTCTCTTTGCGTCTAACTCAGCCGCGACATCGGCGCCACCGACCAGCGTGACGTTACTGCCCGCTTTTTCTAGGTCATCATACAGCTCGCGTAAAGGTTGCTGACCGGCACAGATGATCACATTGTCGACATCTAAAATTTTCGCTTCGCCATTAATGGTGACATGTAAGCCTTGGTCATCAATCTTGTGATATTCACAGCCATTCATCATTTTCACATTACGCTTTTCTAGCATAATGCGATGGGTCCAGCCTGTGGTACGGCCTAGGGTTTTGCCTACGGAAGTGGTTTTACGTTGTAACAGGTAAATCTCTTTGTCACTGGTTTCAACTGTGGACTCGACTCCCGCAACGCCACCGCGGGGGTGGTTATCAAAATCTATACCCCATTCCTTAGCAAAGGTGGTTTTGCAGGTGGCGCTGGAAACACCGGCGTGCGCTAAATATTCTGCGGTGTCAAAACCGATACCACCCGCGCCGATGATGGCGACTTTTTTGCCAATGGGTTTGTTGCCTTGTAAGGTATCTAAATAGCTAACAACTTTGTTGTGTTCTATGCCTTCAATATCCGGGGTGCGGGGTTGAATACCGGTGGCTAGGATGATTTCATCAAATTTTTCATCCAGTAATTCTTGCGCGTTGACGCGGTGCTCTAATTTAACCGAAACACCCGTAAGCTCCAGTTGCTTGCGGTAATAACGTAGGGTTTCTTCAAACTCTTCTTTACCGGGAATGCGTTTAGCGATATTAAATTGCCCGCCGACTTTATCACTGGCTTCGTAGAGCGTGACATTATGGCCCCGTTGAGCGGCAGTGGTGGAATAGGCAAGTCCAGCGGGGCCAGCGCCAATGACGGCAATGCGCTTTTTGTTAGTCGTGGGTAAGTAGTTCAGTTCTGTTTCATGACAGGCTCGTGGATTAACTAAGCAGCTAACGAGTTGTCCGCTAAACGCGTGGTCCATGCAGGCTTGGTTGCAGGCAATGCAGGTGTTAATTTCATCCTCTCGACCTTGTTCGGCTTTGAGTATGAGCTCAGCGTCGGCCAGCATCGGGCGCGCCATGGACACAATGTCAGCGTCACCATCGGCGAGTACTTGTTCCGCGACATCGGGCATATTAATGCGGTTGCTGGTAATCAGTGGAATTGAAAGCTCTTTACGCAAGCGGCCAGTGACCTGTGTGAATGCAGCTCTTGGTACCATGGTGGCTAGGGTAGGTACCCGCGCTTCATGCCAGGTAAAGTGAGTGCTGATAATGGTGGCGCCAACAGCTTCCACGGCTTTGCCTAATTGCACTACTTCTTCCCATGAGCTGCCTTGAGGCAGGAGTTCCATGGTGGCGATGCGGTATACCACAATAAAATCCTCTCCGACGGCGGCGCGAATGCGTTTTACGATTTCTACCGGGAAGCGCATTCGATTGTCATAACTGCCGCCCCATTCATCGGTCCGTTGATTGGTGAGTTCAATCAAAAATTCGCTGATGAGATAGCCGGCAGAGCCGATGATTTCAATGCCGTCGTAGCCGGCTTCTTTCGCGAGTGCTGCACATTGCGCGAACTCATTGATGGTGCGTTCGATATCTTCGCGAGTCATTTCTTTCGGCTTGAAGGGACTGATGCGCGCTTTAATTGAGGAGGGTGCAACGCCATCGGGGTGATATGCGTAACGGCCGTTATGTAATATTTGCATGCAGATTTTACAATCGGGTGCAGCGTTGTGAACAGCGTCAGTGACGATACGGTGATTTGCCACATCGGTGGCGTTCGCCATCATTGCACTGCCAGTAAACGGTGAACCTTCCAGGTTAGGTGCAATACCTCCGGTCATGATCATGCCAACACCACCTTTGGCTCTTTCGACAAAGTAAGCGGCAAGTTTATTAAAACCATCATGGGCTTCTTCAAGCATGGTATGCATTGATCCCATCAGCGCGCGATTCTTTAGCTGAGTAAAACCTAAATCCAGAGGTGAGAATAAATGTGGGTACTTCTGCTGGCCGTGATTCATGGGCGCTCCTAAGATACTGCGTCGGTTTGGCGGTGCTTATTGATCCTAGGTTAGGGGGTTGATGAAGAAAGGGACAGGGCAGAAAGAACCAAAATTATTGGCCAAACTGCTCAGGAGACAACGTGGGTGTTGTGTCATTTTGCGGTTTGTGAGCAGTACGGGGAGGGGGTATCGAGAAAGTTTGGCCGGAAGTCGGCGTGACCATTTAACCAAGGGGATAAATGATCACCGAGTTGCTCTAGCGTGGAGCGTACTCGAATACATCGGATTGTACCTGCTCTTCTTTTACACCCTGAGCAAGAAGGTCATCCAAAACCGCGTAAGTCATACCGGGGGAGCCACATAAGATGATTTCGGCATTTTCCAACCCCGTGGTGTCTTCCAGCATGGCTTTGTGAACAAAGCCGGTGCGGCCTTGCCATTCATCATCGGGTTCTGATACGACGGCGGTGTAGTGTACGTGATCGTTATCGTTGGCAATGCGTTGGAAATAGCGATCGAGAAATAAACCGTTAGCGGCCGGTACGCCCCAATAAATATGGACGTCCCGTGGTAGCTGGTCTGCGATACATTGTTCGGCAATGCTCTTGATTTGGGATATACCGGTACTGCCAGCGATCAGATAGAGTGGTTGGGTGCTCTTGGTATCTTGCAAGTAGCAGCGACCGTGGGGTAGGTCGATATTGACGACATTGCCTACGGTAAAGGCTTCTCTTAATCTGTGAGAGGTTTCATCTTTGTCGGAAAAGCCAACGTAGAGTTGGATGATGCGCTCCTGGTTGGGGATGTTGCCGATAGAGAAAGCACAGTGAGTGTCTTTGTCTAAAATAACTTGCAGGTATTGGCCAGGGTGAAATTCTACTTTTTTACCCGCAGGTAGGCGTAGCGTAACCTCGACAGTATCATTGCCAAAGGGCGTGACCTGAGTAACTTGGCATGAGGCGTTGATCATTGGGTATTCTCCAGGGGCGAGCACCCCTTCCATTATAATACGGCAATCGGATGTTGGCTGGGCCAGACAAAATAGCACGTCGTCTGCATCTTCTTCCCCTGCCGTAATGTTTCGTTCTTCAATTCGCAGATGTACCGATCCTGATTCCAGTGCTCCAGCGCAAACATAACATGCGCCAGCATCACAGCCATAGGGGAAGGTAACGCCATGGGTTTGGGCAGCTTCCAGAATGGTCTCGTGATCTTCAACGTTGAGGAACAGTCGTCGAGGCAGAATGGTGACGAGGTAAGACATTATTTGAACATAGCAGGCTGTCGGATACAAAGAAGCCCTAACGTGTGACGGTTAGGGCTTCGATTGAAGCGTAGTAAATGATTACTTACGTTTCATGGAACCAAAGAATTCATCGTTGGTTTTAGTTTCCTTCATCTTGTCGATAAGGAATTCCATTGCGGCGATTTCATCCATCGGATGTAGAATCTTACGCAGGATCCACATTTTCTTCAGTTCTTCTTCGCTTGTCAGTAAGTCTTCACGACGTGTACCGGAGCGGTTGATGTGGATTGCAGGGAAAACACGCTTCTCAGCAATACGACGATCAAGGTGAAGCTCTTGGTTACCGGTACCTTTAAATTCTTCAAAGATAACTTCATCCATACGGGAGCCAGTATCAACCAAGGCTGTTGCCATGATCGTTAAGCTTCCGCCTTCTTCGATGTTACGCGCAGCACCAAAGAAACGTTTTGGACGCTCTAGTGCATGGGCATCAACACCACCGGTAAGGACTTTACCTGAGGATGGGATAACCGTGTTGTAAGCACGTGCGAGACGGGTAATGGAATCCAATAGAATAACCACGTCCTGTTTGTGTTCAACCAGGCGTTTGGCTTTTTCGATAACCATTTCAGCGACTTGTACGTGACGGGCAGGTGGCTCATCAAATGTACTGGCGACAACTTCGCCTCTTACCGTACGGCTCATCTCTGTTACTTCTTCCGGACGTTCGTCGATAAGAAGTACGATCAAGTGACAGTCTGGGTTGTTGCGGGTAATCGATTGCGCAATGTTCTGCAACATGAGCGTTTTACCTGCTTTCGGAGGTGAAACGATCAATCCACGCTGGCCTTTACCGAAAGGCGCCACAAGGTCAATAATACGTGCGGTGATATCTTCAGTACTACCGTTACCTAATTCCATCAATAAACGTTCGTTCGGGAATAAAGGGGTAAGGTTTTCAAATAGGATTTTGTTCTTGGCGTTTTCGGGTAGATCAAAGTTGATATTGTTAACCTTGAGCAATGCGAAATAACGTTCGCCATCTTTGGGTGGGCGAATCTTTCCAGAAACGCTGTCGCCAGTACGTAAATTGAAGCGACGAATTTGGCTGGGGGAGACGTAAATGTCATCGGGCCCTGCCAGATAAGAACCTGCCGCAGATCGTAAGAATCCAAAGCCATCTTGTAATATTTCTAATACACCTTCGCCGTAGATGTCTTCACCGCTCTTGGCGTGACGTTTCAGTATTGCAAAAATGACATCTTGTTTGCGTGTACGAGCAAGGTTGTCTAACCCCATGTCGTTGGCGAGTTGTAATAGGTCGGCTATAGGTAGTTTTTTTAGTTCTGAGAGATTCATACGCGTGAGGAGGTTTTAGTTAAAGGTCATAGTTTAGCGGCGAGTGGCAGACAATCATCACAAATATTCAGAGTATTTTCATGAACCGAAAAGACAGGTCGTCGAAAGTGTTGTCTGGATTTATACAAGAAAGGCTAACCGCGATGGGATGTGAAATGTGTTGGTGCTTTACAATCTAGCACTCCCTGATGAGAGCGTCCAGCGGCATACTAACATTTCTTTGCTTGTGGTCAATAATAAATGCAAAGAATTTGTGCTAAGTCAACAAAAAACAAAGGCCAACACTGGGTTGACCCTTGCGTAAATCTTGCAATAACGGCTACAGATTGCTGTCTAAAAATGCCGTTAGTTGAGACTTAGACAATGCACCGACTTTGGTGGCTTCTACATTGCCGTTTTTGAATAACATCAGTGTAGGAATGCCACGAATGCCGTATTTAGGTGGGGTGTTCTCATTTTCATCAATATTGAGCTTGGCGATCTTAAGCTTGTCACCGTATTCACCAATGATTTCCTCAAGAATGGGAGCGATCATCTTGCAGGGGCCACACCACTCTGCCCAATAATCAACTAATACAGGGCAATCTGATTGAAGCACTTCTGCTTCAAAATTACTGTCAGTGACGCTTACAATTACGCTCATTTTACTCTCCGGTGTGCTTAAAATAGGGCATTCCACAGGAAGGAGGAACGCGTGATAGCTAATAAGGAAAACATTGTACTGTTCTGTTTGTGATCTGCAATGAAATATGGCGATGCATTTCTACTTTTCAAGGCCGGAGGAGATGATATTATCAACTATGTGCACGGTGGATGTCCTAAGCTATTCATTTTGGTGACGTTCTCACATTAATCGATAATTCAGTCTGTAAATAAGGAATCATCCTTGAACGATCAAGCATCCGACAATCAAAATGACACGGTGATGGCGGCTATTGATATGGGTTCGAATAGTTTCCATATGGTTGTAGCGAAGCTTGAATCCGGAGAAGTTAGGCCAGTTGACAAATTTGCGGAAAAGGTCATGCTAGCCTCGGGGTTAAATGATGCAGGGGAACTTAGCAGCGGTGCGATA
Source organism: Gammaproteobacteria bacterium 45_16_T64 (assembly GCA_002162955.1). Classification (GTDB taxonomy): domain Bacteria; phylum Pseudomonadota; class Gammaproteobacteria; order Pseudomonadales; family Ketobacteraceae; genus 42-54-T18. The sequence continues at coordinate 51,588 of MABD01000034.1, read as the reverse complement.
GACCGGGGGCTACAGTGCCTACGGAAATTCTCGCAACGGACTGAAAACATCCCGACACGTAATATTCGTTGTATCGGTACGAATACATTACGTCAGGCAAAGAATGGTCCCTTATTTTTGAGTCAGGCACAAAAAATCCTCGGCTGTCCGGTGGATGTTGTCGATGGTCGAGAGGAAGCTCGGCTAATATATTTAGGCGTGTCGCATTCCTTGAGTTTGCAAGATGGCCATCGATTGGTCTTCGATATTGGTGGTGGTTCAACGGAGTTTATCATTGGTAAAGGCTTTGATCCTTTACTCACCGAAAGCTTGCATATGGGGTGTGTGTCTTATCGAGAGCGTTTCTTTCCTGATCGACAAATCACCGCAAGGGGCTTTCGTCGAGCTGTACTTGCTGCAAGACGAGAGGTCATGGCGATCGAATATGCCTATACCGAAGCAGGGTGGGACTCAGCGGTAGGCGCTTCAGGCACCGTTAAGGCAATTCGTAATGCGGTGATTGAGAATAACCTGGGGGATGAAGTCATCACCTTGGATGCTCTGCATCGGTTATCTGACCTTGTACTCTCCTTCGAAACGCTCGATGATATTTCCATTGCGGGAGTTAAGCCTAATCGTGGCTCGGTCTTCCCTTCTGGTCTGGCGATTATGATTGGGATTTTCGAGCAACTGGGTATCGAGAAACTGAAATATTCCAGCGGCGCACTGCGAGAAGGTGTGTTGTATGACATGCTGGGACGGCAAGATAACGAAAACGTGTGCATGCGTACCATTCAATCGCTGACATCGCGATATGGCGTTGATCAAGCGCAGGCCCGTCGGGTTGAGCAGACGGCGCTTCAAGCGTTTGATCAGGTTCAGAAGGTGTGGGAGCTTGAGGCAGAGGGGCGGGACATGTTGCGTTGGGCGGCAGATACCCATGAAGTGGGTCTAATGATCTCACATTCAAGCTTTCACAAGCATAGTGCATACATTCTAGCCCAAGCGGATATGCCCGGATTTTCGCAACAGGACAAAAAACTATTATCTATCTTGGTGGGCAATCATCGGCGTAAGATACGCATTGTGCAGTTCACTGAGATGACTTCTAGTGGCAAAGTGCCAACGTTAAGGTTGGCGCTATTATTGCGATTGTCTGTTATATTGCACCGCTCTCGCCGAGAGCTACATCTTCCTAGTTTCCTGATTCACGCCAAAGGTGATGGTGTATTCCTGCAGTTTCCCAAAGACTGGTTAAAGGAGCATCCATTGGACAGAGGAGAGCTCATCACAGAGCAAGAGATGTGGTATGCCATTGGCTATCGGTTGAGTTTTGAGTAGCTAATCTCAGGGATTGGCGCATAAGTTAAGCACGTGAGTATAGGTATAGAGTATGATTTCGATTGATGATCGCTGGTTCGCCGCCGAAGGCAAAGAAGATGGGTTTCCGATTCTGATTAGGGGGCGTGGGCATCTTAAAGACTTAGTGGGAACTAAGAGCCATCCTCATATTCTTCGTATTACTTGGGATTATGTGCCTGATGAAAATAGCGGTATGCCTAGTCGTGATCTTATTGCCTCAATGGCGTCGTTTGAAGAGGCAATCTTCGGTGCGTTAGAGAAAGACAATCTGTGTATTTTCTACAAAATATATTTACACAACGGTATTAAAGAGTGGTCTGGTTATTGTTCAGAGATCGAGGTATTGCAAGAGCAAATTAACAAAGCCTTGTTTGGTCATGAGCAATACCCTATTCAGATGGCGATCGAAAATGATCCTGAATGGAAAGACTATACTAACTTGCTAAAGAACACCGGTCAGTCTGTCGATTAATGAGCAGTACGGTACAAACTATTCCTCTGATTAATCTATTGGTCGCATTTGTACCGGTAGCATTAGTGGTGGGGATTATTGGTTGTTGGCGTTTAGATACCAAAAATGCGCTGTATGCAATTGCACGAATGTTACTGCAACTGCTGCTCATTGGTTATGTGCTGTCGTATATTTTTGACTCGGATAGCAGTGCATTTATCGTGGCGGTTCTCATCGTGATGGTGTTTTCTTCTAGTTGGATCGCACTGGGGTCCATCAAGCAACATCGCCGGACATTATTTCGTTACGCATTGTTGGCCATCGTAATTGGTGGTGGTGTGACATTATTATGCGTCTCTCAAGGGGTGCTTACGTTATCTCCTTGGTATTCCCCTCGTTATGTGGTGCCGCTAGCAGGCATGATATTTGCCAGTTCGATGAATAGTGTCAGTTTGGCGGGGGAGCGATTACACGCGGAGATGATGCGGGGGGAAAGTTATCAGACAGCAAAGAATATCGCCTTTCAAGCATCTATTATTCCGGTGGTTAATTCTTTGTTAGCCGTTGGGTTGGTGTCAATTCCGGGAATGATGACCGGGCAAATATTGTCGGGAATATCCCCACTCATTGCTGCGCAATATCAGGTGATGGTGATGTGTATGGTGTTTGGCGCCTCAGGCATCTCGTCGGCTTTGTTTTTGGTGATGGTTAAAAACGTCGATTTAACGGAATAGAATTGCATTCATCAGGGAGGGGATGGTAAAACCAAGGTCAAAGGATTAATGGCCATTCAATCGAAGAGTATTCTCACAAGCGAGTGGCCTCAACAGGGGTGAATATGTGTGATCGTCGATTGGCTACTGGGCAATTAACAGCAGTACTTCTTTATTGTTGTCTTCTCTTTTCATCTAGCGTGAGTGCCGTACAAATAGCACCCTATATTCCTGAAAGCTTACTTCCTTGGGAAGCTTGGGTAATGCATGAACACAAGGAATATGCATGCCCCCATAAATATGACCAGCAAAGCGGTCGTTTTTGTCGCTGGCCGACATCACTATCTCTTGATATCACCTCTAGTGGCGCTACTTTTCAACAATCTTGGCGTTTGTATCGCGAGGGTTGGGTGGTGTTACCCGGAGACCATTATTATTGGCCGAAAAATGTTGCGCTTATAAAAACCGAATCGAAGCGAAAAGCTTTGGCGGTGGTTATTCGTAACAATAAACCCAGTGTTTTTATGCAACCCGGGGATTACGACATTGTCGGTGAATTCGCGTGGAAGAAGCGGCCAGAATCTATTGCGGTTCCCACCAATACAGGGATTATTTCTTTGGTGATTGATGGTCAAGCCATCACTTCTGTTAACAAAGATGCAAAGGGCAGGTTATGGTTTGCCAACGATCAGAAAATAGACCTCAGTAGCAGTAAGAATAATTCAGTGACGGCAAGGGTGTTTCGTCAGGTGAAAGATGGCGTGCCATTAGTCGTGGAAACGCGGGTGGAATTGGATGTTGCTGGTGTAAGCCGGGAGTTATTGCTCGGACGAATGCAATTGGAGGGGTTCGAAACTATCGTGTTTAATTCGCCGCTGCCTGCTCGTGTGGAAGACGACGGGCAGTTACGGGTGCAAGTGAAGCCGGGCCGTTGGCAATTTACGTTACGGTCTCGTCAGGTTAAGGAGTCTGCGGGAATCGTGACGGAGCGACTCAGTGAGGATTGGCCCGAGCAAGAAATTTGGACCTTTGTTGCAGAGCGTAAATTTCGTACGGTAAAAATATCCGGTGTTCTCCCCATCGATCCTGGCCAAACGGGATTGCCTAATGAATGGAAAATGTTGCCTACCTATGTGGTGTCCGAGGGTGAGGTTTTCAGTTTGGATGAAAAAATTCGAGGTGATGCCAGTCCTGATAATAATAAATTATCATTGCAACGTTACCTCTGGTTGGATTTTGATGGTGGTGGTTTTACGGTAAAAGACGAGATGAACGGTAATGTGCAGTCTATCGGTCGCTTGTCTGCTCAAGCAGATTTCGAATTGGGTCGGGTAAGCGTGAACGGCAAGCCGCAAGTGGTTACCAAAATGAAAGAGGGGAACGGAAGTGTCGGCGTAGAAGTGCGACCCGGTGAAATGAGCTTGGAAGCGGTCGGACGAATTAGTCGTGACGAATTAAATTTCTCGGCAGCAGGGTGGTCTGAGCCGATGCAATCGTTATCGATGAATATACAGTTGCCGCCGGGATGGATGTTATTTGCTGCGAGTGGTGCTGATACTGTACGTAATTCATGGGTGAGTAGTTGGAGTTTGTGGCATGTATTTATTTTCCTAGTGACGGTGGTCTGTACCTTTCGAATTTTTGATGCGCGCTGGGCAGTGGTTGCGGGCGTTGCTCTGCTATTGGTACACGATGTGGATGGCGCGCCGTGGTCTGTTGCATGGCTATTATTATTGGCATTATTCAGTCTGTTAAAGGTGGTTCCTGAGGGGCGCTGGCGCCGATTGACCGCGTTAGCTTATCGCGGGATCTTATTGACCTTGCTGCTCAGCCTTATTCCCTTTGCGATAAACCAAGTAAGACAAGCGATATATCCGCAACTTGAATACCCCAATAAAGAGGTTGCTCGCGAGGCTGCATTGCAGTTCGAGAATGATTCCTTCGAGCCACCTCAAATGCTAGGGGCCGACTTTGAATTAGCGCAGGAAGGGATGTCGTCCGTGAGTAAATTGAGTAGTCGGAACTACGTCAAAGAAAAAATCAGTAAACGTCGTAAGCGTTACGATGTAAATACCAAAATTCAAACAGGACCTGGCGTGCCTCAATGGGAATGGAATCAATCCCGTTTATATTGGAGTGGACCGGTGACAGGGGATCAGCAGGTACAGTTGTGGATGGTGAATCCATTGGCAAATAAAGTGATGAATATATTGCGCGTATGTTTTCTCAGTTTGTTATTACTGCTCTTTATCAAAAATATTGGCATTAGGCCGGGTGCCGTTGCTGACATTATGCGTGGGGCTTCGGGTAAAGTGGCTAGCGTGGGAGCAGTGGTTATTATGTTCTGTATGTTGGGATTAACGGGAGTTTCTTCGCCTGTCGTCGCGAAGGAACTGACTGGGGGAGCCCAATCATTATCAGATTCCCCTTCCGATGCGTTGCTAAAGGAGTTGGAGCAACGGCTGTTGGCCCCGGCAGCGTGTTTGCCCCATTGCGCTGCGATTAGCCAAGGCTTATTAACAGTTGATGAACGTTCAATTTCGATCGACTTAATTATAGATGCTACCACTCAAGTGGTGGTGCCTTTACCGGTAGATAGTGCTAGTTGGCTACCTACAGAAGTCACCATTGATGGGGTGGACGCTGTACTTTCACAGCGTGCAGGACAGATGATGTTGTTGCTCGCTGAAGGTCGAAATAACATCCATATCCGAGGAAATCATCAGCAAGTCGAGCAACTTAACTTCCCCTTTAAACTATCGCCGCATAATATTCAGTTGTCAGTGGTTGGTTGGGAAGCGACGGGGTATGTGAAAGGGCAAGTGAAGGGACGTAATATACAGCTAACCCGCGTCATTAAAACGGAAGAGAAGGAAGAACAAAAACAGTTGCTTGCGGACCCTGCTCCTGCTTTTGTAAGAATCGACAGAACCTTAGATTTAGATATTGAATGGCGACTGACTACCCGTGTGATACGTATCGCACCTGGACGTGGCCCCATCAACCTTTCGGTGCCTCTATTAAAGGGAGAGTCCCTGACAACGGATTTCCCTGTGGAAGATGGTAAGGTGTTGGTTTCATTGCGCGCGAAACAAAATACACTGGTGTGGGAATCTATTATTCAACCACGGGACTCGATTACCTTGCTTGCCACGCAAGGGCAGTGGACAGAAACATGGAACATATTACCTTCACAGCGTTGGCATGTGGACTATCAAGGTATTTTGCCGATTAAACAGGAAGGGCGGAATCAACTCAGCTGGTGGCCTATTGCAGGGGATCAAGTGACACTGCGCATTGAAAAACCTGCGGCTGTTGAAGGGCGAACATTAACATTGCAATCTGTGGATCTATTGTATGAACCGGGTGCGAGAGCGACAAAGTCGACCTTATCTTTTGTGATGCGAAGTAGTGTTGCCGGTGAATATAGTTTGACGTTACCGGGCAATGTGGATGTGGAATCTGTCATTGTTGATGGTGAAAGCCAGGTGCGTGCAGATGATAGCGGTAAAGTCGTGATCCCAGTAAAACCCGGTGAGCATCGGGCCGAAGTACATTGGCTTAGCGATGACGGTGCGCGATTTAATATTAGCACGCCCGAATTCGATCTAATGCAACCTGCAAGTAATCTGAGCGTTCGTGTGTCGATGCCTAGAGATCGATGGACGATATTTGTTGGGGGTCCGTCCATGGGGCCTGCGTTATTATTTTGGGGTGTGGCGCTTGTGATACTCGCGGCCAGTTATTTTCTTGGCAGAGCATCATGGTCGATATTGAAGCCATATGAGTGGGCACTGCTAGGTTTGGGTGTGGCGACAACGTTTGTACCGATGATTCTGCTCATTATTGGTTGGTTTTTTGCGATGCACTGGCGCCAGCAATGGGCGCAATCAGGTCAAGTGTTAACATCAAGGCAGCAAACGTTAGTACAATGGGCAATAGGATTGTTAACTGCGCTGATGTTATTTTCCTTATTATCGTCTGTCGCGTCGAGTCTTGTGTTTGGTACCCCTGAAATGCAGATTTCAGGGAATGGGTCCAGTGCGAGTTGGTTGAATTGGTATCAAGATCGAACGGATGGAATCATGCCAAGCGGTTGGATTATTAGTTTACACATGGGGGCGTACCGCTTAGCGATGTTGGTGTGGTCCTTATGGTTGGCTTTTGCGTTGTTACGCTGGTTGCGCTGGGGTTGGGAATGTTTCACCGAACCGATGGAAAAGGCGGAAGCTCCAGTGGGAAAATCCACCGTGGGTAAGCCTGATAATGGTACTGATGACGCTGAATAGAATGAATTGAACTACACTGAGTGGATGTATCTATCCACTCAATTTCAGCCACATTCCATCAATAATGCTTTGATTATTAGGACATTATTAATGGTTGCTTCATTATGGGCGAGCTCCTTGCATGCTGTTGCTGAGCCTAGTATCCGCTGGTTGGTGTGGGATTTTAAGCCGGATTTTATTGAAGAGGGGCCCTATAAGCATCAAGGCTATGGCGATAAGTTACTTGCCTACCTCAAAACCTCGTTACCGCAATATAAACATACTCAACTGTATGTGAATGGTAAACGTTGGGCTGTGGAGGCGCTACGAAGCCAAACCTGCACGCCGTTGTTATGGCTTGGTTTTCTTCCGAAAAATATTGTGTATTCAAAAGCCTATGGTGTTACCGCGCCCTATGTGTTGGTCGCCCATGGGAAAAAATCCGATCTTATTGGTAAGCCTGGCGACTTGGTTTCACTGGAGCACATACTTCAGAAGAGATCGTTGACGCTCGGGGTGTTACCCGTTTACTTTGATGCCACAAAAACAAATACAAGATACCCTGTGTTGCACTCCTATATAGCACCTTATATTGGGACCAAAAAAGTGATGGAGTTCGGCGGGGGGACAAATCAACTAAATCTAAAGTTGCTGGATGCAGATCGAGTTGATTATGTGATTGAAAATCCGCTTACTGCCCCGACGCAAGCAAAGTTAAATAACACACATAACCCTTATATCAATTATCGGCTAACTGAGCATCGCGTACATAAAAAAATCGCTATCGCTTGCAATAATGATGAATTCGGACGGCATGTGATTGACCAAATTAACCCATTGATTACCGATGAATTTATTAAGATGTTCTTGATAAATATGGAAGAATGGAATGGACAGGACGCTAACTTTAGAAAAACTGTTATGGATTATTTCATTTATGGTGTCGATACTGGCGAAATAGTAAATTGAAGAGCAAGTGTTGAATAGGATTGAGTTATGAATATAATAAACATCCTATGGGTATGGACCGTACTAGTCTTGGGTCGAGAATGTACCTATGCCACTGTTGGCGGTATGACCATTCGCAATTGCGAGTAAACTTCTGTGGCCGTACCGCTCAGGGAGCGAGGTACAAATAAAGCCTTAGCTGAACATAACATCTAGTTCGCGCAGTTTTTTAGAGGATATTGGGTCACTTTTTCGCGATGCTGGACGTGAGAGGGGTGAATTTTTCGAACGTTGGGCATCCCAGAAACTATTCCACAAATGTAGATACTCAAGCGTGATGTGTTGTAAATGTTCATTGTCATCTTCATGACAGGCTTGGTTTAGCGCGCTCCAAAGGTCATCCTCGTGATCATCATCGGCTGCATTTGTATCTTTATCCGATGTTGTTCCGTGTACTTGATAGTAACCCTCGTCAACATTGATTCCGACCAATTCAGTGGCCTTACGCAATGCGGGGCTGAAAATAATAACCTGCGTTTCCGCGACCGCGAGTAATGTTAAAATACTGATATAACTGGAAAAAGAACCTTCCAAATAAGAGTGCAGCTTTTGCGATTGAATGCTGGGTTTGTGATTGCTACGCTCGGTGGAATCTATTTTTAAATCGTCTAGAACCCTTTCGAACAAAGGATAATGCGCTGCGTTAGGGTTTCCTCTGTAGTATTTTTTTGAGTCGAGACCCGGTTGAAACCCATATTCGTCGAGAGCATTCAGTGTAAGCAAGAATCGAGGCGCAATCTTTGCTCCTGGAGCTAGTCTAGGTTCGAGCTGGCGAGTTTGAAATTGTGCCATTCCCAACGCATCAGTAAATAATTTTACAATAGCATGTCTGTATTCTAGGTGAATACTCTGGATAGCGTTTAAGTCATAGACACCAGAGTAAAGCTCAGAAATGATTGGGTGAGTATTCAAGGGATGTTTGTTGATCCGGGTCTTTAGATTGGATGTAAGCTCCTCATTTCTATTCCAAATACTTGTGGGAATGCTAGCTCTCATTGTTCGAAGTGCTTGTTGTCTTGGGTCGTTAAGTGTGTACATGAAATTAGTCCCTTATTTAATAGTACAAATAATATCCATTGGAGTGGCTGAAAATTAAACTAGATATGTTACAGAAATATGTATGTGTAATGATCAGTAGTCAGACAGGTCTGTATTATGTGTCGGGGTAGTATATAATTCAATAAACTTTAGTTAGGTTTTGGAGGTTATAGGTGAGTACTAAAGAAGAAGCTGTATTGCGTACTGCAACGGAACTATTTTCAGCGCATGGTTATCATGCTGTTGGCATAGACAGGATTATTGCAGAATCCAATGTGGCAAAGATGACTTTTTACAAATATTTCCCATCAAAATTGAATTTGATTGAAAGCGTGCTTGTTCGACGAGATAAAGAATTGAGGGTGAGTATTCTGGAAGCAATTTCCCGACATAGATCACCTACTAAAAAGCTAAAAGCGATATTTGATTGGTATGGAAATTGGTTTGGTGAGCCCAATTTCCATGGCTGTATGTTTATTAAAGCCTCTGAGGAATTCTCAGAGCATGATTCTATGATGCGTGATGTATCACAGGGATACCGAGAGTGGTTGAAAGGTGTTATTGCGGAGATACTTAGCGATATTGGTATATCACGCACGGAAAAGTTAGCGTCATACCTTGTGGTGGTGATTGACGGGTTAACGGTTAAATCTAATATGTACCATTCAGAAACTGCAGAAAATGTCGATATCGCTTGGTCTTATGTTAAAGAACTAGTAAAGAATTAGCGCCTCACAAAGTAATTAGATTTATCTCCTCTTTATTTGAGCTACGTTCTGTAGCTCAAATATCTTAAAGACGGCTAGCCTGTCGTTTTCATAGAACTCTGAGACTTAGTAACGCTGCATAGAAAATGTACGTGCAAAATATGTACAAATTATTACAGCAGATAGAGTAATTGCGGGAAACATCAAAAGTGATAATCACGTAACATTTTTTTGAGGTTATAATAGACAGACAGATCTGTATATTATAACGTTCGGTTTCATTCGATGAGCTGCTTATTCCAAAAGATGGAAATAACAGTTAGCTTGCGAATAATGTCAGCCTAAATTTCAATATTAAAGGCGTAATTAGAAGCACACCTGTTGCTAGCTTCAGGATGGCTAGTAAATTCAAAAATACCAGGAGGTTCAAATGAGAAACGAAGATTCAAAATTGTTGGAGAGTACAAAGCTGGAACTGATCAAATCAGTTCGACATATCAGTGACTTCGAAGGGATTGTCAGAGAAGCGCTTGAAAACAAAGGCGGTGAACTATGGGTGGAGCTTCAGCGTACGTTATTCCATTTAAATAATAAATTGATGACGAAGGGGTACTCCTTGGGTGTGGGGGGGGCGTCTGAAGAATGGAAAATTAGAGACGTAATTGAGAAAGTGGAAAAGGATATTTTAGTTAGCTATGTTTCTCCTGCGGAATTAACTGATGCAGAGGAATTTGTTAGCTGGTTGAAGATAAAAATATCTGAACATAGGGTTAATAGTCATCCACTTTTTTCCTATTTTGATAATGACGATATTAGTAAGGAAGAAATGCGATATTTTCTTTCGAATTATCGCGTCAATATGCAGAGGTTTCACCTTCATGTGGCCGCATACAGTCTTGTGGTACCTTTCGAAATGCGTGAAGAACTATATGAAAATCTTCATGACGAGTTTGGAGAAGGTGATTTTACAAAGGCACACCCAAATTTATTCGAACCGTTGATGGATCACTTTGGTGGTGCTCTAGAAGAAGATTGGAATCCGGAAACATTTAATCTGCTAAATACCAAAATGAACCTGTGTTGGTTTGCAGATGGCTTGGCCTTTGGGTTGGGTGGGATGGGTGCTCTTGAACTCAGTATTCCTGCGCAACAGAAGCGGATATTGGCAAATCTTCGTAGAAGAGGACTTAGTGAAAAATTAGTTGAATTCTTTGTGGTGCATTGCGAATTGGATGAGGCGCATGGCGATGGATGGTTTGCTGCCGGTATTCCCTACCTGAAATCTGTGGAGGATTTCAATGATACTTATACAGGAGCGATGAGGATGTTAGAAGCTCGTGCTGGGGTATACGACGGAATTATGGCTGGAATCGAATCGAATCGTAAGGAATTAGAAGAAATTAACGCAAGCATAAGTGCAGTCGATTCAGAACTTAATACCGCTAACTAAGCGGGTAGAATAATCATAGGGAAATGACCGAATATAGGGTGGAAAATTCACACTATATTCGGTTATCGGTGTGTGTTGCATATGGAAGATCGTTACCTGACGAAATCGGAACCTAAGGCTTATGTCTGGCTTTGGTTTCTGTGGCTTGGTGTTTTCTACACGATATGGGTTCTGCTGGTTGTAGGGCAAAATGATTGGGATAAAGTAGTGGAGCACTGGCCAATTTCCATTGCAATGGCGCTGGGAAGTTATGCTGCAGGTGCCACGCCAATGGGAGGGGGGACGATTGGGTTTCCTGTTCTGGTTATGTGGTATGAAATGCCTTCGTCACTGGGTCGAGATTTTAGTTTTGTAATCCAGGCAATTGGAATGACGAGTGCTAGTATCCTAATTTTTGTACGAAGACAGGCTGTTGCAAAGAACATATTGATTGGTGCGATATTCGGAAGTTTGATAGGGACCCCCATTGGTATAATTTATGTGGCGCCGTATCTCGATGAACTATGGGTTAAGCTCATATTTTCTATCGTATGGGCGAGTTTTGGTGTATTGCATCTGTTTCGGGTTAACGAAATATCAAAGAACATAGGGTGTGGAAGTTACGAGAAGAAATTCGATTTTACGATAGGGCTTCTGTTGTCATTGTTGGCGACTATTTTTATGACGTCTGTTACTGGCGTAGGTGTCGACATGATCTTGTATTGTGCGTTGGTATTACTATTTCGGGCTGATTTGAAAATCGCGATACCAACCTCCGTTATCATTATGGCTTTTACGTCTATAGTAGCGGTATTTACGAAATATGTTGCAGGGGATTTTTATCCTGGAGTCTACGGTAATTGGCTGGCTGCTGCGCCTGTAGTGATTTTGGGGGCGCCGTTAGGTGTGGTTATTGTTGGTTACGTGGGTCGAAAAATAACGTTGTATTTTGTCGCAGTATTGTGTGTTTTTCAATATGTATGGATGTGTATAGAAGAGTATCACGAGCTAAAAGTTATCGGAATATTTGCGACATTCTTGGCGATTGGGATGACGATGATATTTCTAGAATTTCTAAGATCGATGGGAAATAAACTAAGATCATCGAAAGATAGTGACATTTCTGGAAAACCAAATTCGGTGTAATTGTGACGTTTAATGGTGTGAAAAAACGGGAGCATCATGAGGGAATGATGTTCAGTTCGTAATGTAATACTTAGAAAAGGAATTGACTGTGAAAAAATTCGATATTGTTGTGATAGGAAGTGGTCTTGGCGGAAGTGCGTGTGCGTTGGTGTTATCAAAGTTGGGATATCGTGTTGCTCTTATAGAAAGGGGATCGCATCCTAGATTCGCAATAGGTGAATCCGCGACGCCGGTAACAAGCAAGAAAATACGACATCTAGGCGAGATCTATGATATTCCTGAATTCGACAGGTTCTCCACGTACGATAAAATAAAAGAATCGAAATTAGATATTCACTGTGGGCCGAAAGAACTGTTTCATTATTATATACATGAAAAAGGTCAGAAAAGTGTCTCTCTTGATGGGGAAATACCTGAATTTATTGTGCAAACACCTGAGGTCGATGCGCAATACTTTAGATCAGATTCCGACGAGTATATGGTTAAGATCGCCCAAGAATACGGAGTGATTTATTTAGAGAATACATCAGTTGAAAATATTGATTTTTCGTCAGAGAATGTTCTTATTTCTTGTGATCAACAGGGAGAATCGTTAGACATTGACGCGCAATTTGTTATAGATGGTACTGGATTTAGGTCGATTATCGGTGAAAAATTCGATCTTAAAGTTCAGGGGGATGATCTAAATATACCTTTGAAAAGTAGAAGCATATTTAGCCATTTCAAAAATGTGGGTGATTTTGAAGAAAAGCTAAACGAGGATGACAATTTTGTAGATAGATCGCCCGCCCCAAGAGCTCGTGCGACGCAGCACCACTGTTTTGACGGTGGGTGGGTTTGGGTAATTCCATTCGAAAATGGTGTTACTAGCGTAGGGCTTAACTTGGATATTGATAAATATCCGATGAACGATATTGATGCAGAAGAAGAGTTTTGGAGCGTGATTGAGCAGTATCCCATAATTATGGACTTACTCAGGCACTCTGATAATGTCAGGCCGTTTGTTAAAACAGGAAGAATGCAATACTACAACAGTGAAATGGTGGGTGATCGGTGGGCCATGCTGCCGGCCTCTGCATATGGATTAGATGCCTGGTTTAGTACGGGGTTGGCGAGCTCGTTCATTGCTATACATCGTTTAGCGGACATTCTTCATGAGCGAGTTTTTCCGGGAAATAGGTTTACACGAGATAACTTGTTGGACTACGAGTTAGCGATGAAAAAAGAGTACCTCCACGTTTCAAAGATGATTCATGGCATGTATAAGAGCTTTAAACACTACGACGTATTTAAACATTACTGTTCTCTTTGTTTTATGGGAGCTGAGAGTTTTCTTGCAAACGGTGGTGCTAAAAAGGGGATGGACCTTTCCAGTTTGTTACTTAACGCAGGTGATCAAGGGTTCGTCGATAAATTTGGCACTATATATGACAAAGTGATGGAATGGGAATCACGAGAAGAAGTTATTGATAGCGAAATAGCGATGCTGAATCTATACATACGAGAAGATATGGAACCCTATAACTATCGTGAATTTGGTGACCCCAAAATGTTTGGTATGCACCCAAAGGTTTCGGTTTGTTAACAATTAATCGGTGTTAGATAGTGCCTATACATAAGGCCTATATATAGGGAGATGAACTATGAGTATTGGTGATAGAGGATTTAGGAATGCCCTAGGGAATTTCGCAACGGGAGTCTGTATAGTTTCCTTTTTTAATGACGATAATCGTGCAATCGGAATGACGATAAATTCGTTTACCTCAGTATCACTCGATCCTTCGATCGTATCGTGGAGTATAAAAAAAGAGTCTCAATGTTATGACGTGTTTGCTCAGTTGGGGCAGTATTCCATAAGTGTGTTATCAAAGAATCAGGTGGAGATATCGAATCGTTATGCAAAGCCGGGCGACCACGTAATGATGGATCATGAATACTATATTTCTGCTTCCGGCTTACCCATTGTAAGGAATTCTATCGCACAATTTGAGTGTGAAGAATGGAAAACAATACCAGCAGGAGATCACGACATCATATTCGGTAGAGTGCTTGATTTTCAATGTACAGAGGATGACGAACCCTTGATTTTCTACAAAGGAGGTTATCGGGGCCTGGCATACACAGCGTGATGATTACGGACTATTTGAGAGTAGTTAAATAGCATTACCATTCGTTCCCTATTAGCAGTAGTTCATAGGGAACGAATGTAACTTAACGAGAGGGAGATAATAATGCTAAGGCGAAAAAGGAATAATAGGAATACATCAAAGAAAAAGGTGGCAAAAAGTCTATATCTATCGATATGTGCCATGTTAGTACCATTAGGCATAGATGTGTCGTTAGCGAGTGACATAGACAATGACGGCGTAGCCTATGAATCTGCAACCCATTCAACCAATACGGCACTGACGCAAGATGGGAAGTTCCTATGGGTGGTAAATCCCGATTTGGATACAATTACCACCATTCGAACGGATACTAATGATGTTATATCCACTATCGCCGTTGGGGATGAGCCAAGAAGTTTGGCAATCACTCCGAGTGGAAGTCACGTTTATGTTGCGAATTCGGCCGGAAACTCGATATCAGTGATTTCTGTGAAAAACAGTAATGTAGATAATTTTGTGGCAGTACCTGATGTGATGGCGGGTTATGGAGGAGAGATAATAACGGGGTCTGAGCCAAAAGGTGTGGTGATAGATCCTCAAGGGGATAATGTATTTGTTGCCAATAGCAGTCAGGATACCATTTCGATAATATCGACAAAAACGAATAATATTGTGGGAGCGATTAATCTTCGAAAAAGCATCTGTAATGTTGGTGATAGACAGCGGCATTTTCAACCTATGGCTCTCGCGGTTACAAAGGACGGACAATATCTTTATGTCACTCGATATTTGTCCTTTACCACGGACGAAGGCGTTCAGCGTGATGATTTCGGAAAGGAAGGTATAGTTTGTAAGCTGGAGATTGTGAAAAATGGTAAGAATAAAGTTAAGTTGAATCCTTTGTCTACGATTTCAATGGAAACTCAGATCACTGGCTTTAAGGATGCTAGCAATAGTGATACCTATGCATTTCCCAATCAACTTAGTAGTATCGTGATTAGGGGAGATAAAGCCTATTTGCCGAACATAGCCGCGTCACCTTCGGGTCCGCAGAGCTTTGATACAATTACTCAATCGTTTGTGAACGTGATCGATGATATTGGTGGTGATGATAGATCTATTGGGGCACTTAATATTCATTTGGGCGCTAGAGACCCAGAGCTCGGAAAACAGGAACTGTATTTTGCGAACCCCATCGATATAGGGTTTAGCACTGGTACAGGTCCTGGAAGCGCGTATGTTGTTTCAGCCGGTAGCGATATCATTGTCAAATTATTAGTAGATTCCTATGGAAATATCGATTTTACAAACGATAGTGATACCACTCGATACATTGACCTTAACGATCCTGATAATCCGTCGACCAGCGGCGAAAATGCAGGAAAAAATCCTGTCGGTATTGCGATTACTCAAGATGGATCTAAGGCCTATGTATCAAATTATGTTTCAAGAAATGTATCTGTAATTGATCTTAAGAAGGACGAAGTGATTGAGGTTATTCGCACGACTGACTTACCTGAAGCGGGTTCATTAGATGAGATAATTCTAGTCGGAGCGGAGATGTTTTTTTCCTCAAGGGGGAACTTTGTTGCGGATGAATACACAGAAGGATCAAATCGCGATCGCTTGTCAGAAAAAGGGCGGCAGAATTGTGCTAGTTGCCACCCTGATGGACTGACTGATGGTGTTGTATGGCAGTTTGCAACCGGCCCAAGAAAAACGCTATCTATCAATGGTACCTTTAACCCTCATGATGTTTATGATCAAAAAATTATAAACGCGTCGGCCATTTTTGATGAAGTAGAAGATGCTGACTTTAACACTCGATTGGTTTCTAGTAAGGGCTGGTTGGAGACTCCTCTTCCGTGCATTGATTCTCCTCCTCTTACGGGGCTTTTGGAAAGTAAAGTTGACCCTGATCATGGTCTGATTCTGGGTGATTGGGATGTGTTTGGGGTGGCTGCTTGCGTATTGAACCAATTCGAGCGACCTAATAGCAACAGACCTCAACCCTATGTGCAACTACCTGGAAGCGATGTTTTGGTTAAGTCGCACGACGCACTGATAGATTGGCAACGATACGCTGTTCGTACCCCTAATCGACCGATGATGAAAAAGGAATTACGTGCTGTAGGTGCGCCAGTTGTGGGCGGATTGAACCAACGAAAAGTCAGAAAAGGCGAAAGGGTGTTTAAAGAAGCGGGTTGTGTTACCTGTCATCAGGGAGGCAAGTGGACGGCAAGTACTAAAGATTTTGTATCGCCGCCTGATCCCTCAGAAGTTGCGAAGGAAGATGCGAGTACTAACGCAAATCAATTTCAGTATCTATCTCGATTTCTTAACGATATAGGATCTTACAATTTGAACGTAGTGGGTAGTGGTGTATCTATTGAAGGTTATCCCGCTATTGGAGGGATTGAGATTGACAACAAAGGGCTGCCTGCACTCGGTTTTGACTATGATGGTGATGGTAAAGGGTCCGGTTACAACATCTCCTCGATACTAGGAACACTTCATACGCCTCCCTACTATCATAATGGTGCTTGTGAGACGCTGATTTGTGTTCTTAGTGATAAGGTGCATAGAACCGCGGGTCGAGATAGTGGATACGATGCATTAACGAGAAAGTCTAAGAGAAAGCAATTGGTTGAATATCTAAAATCTATCGATGAAAACACGGATATTTTATATCGTTAACTGGATAATAGAGAGGAGTAGTCTCTAGTTCACTTCTTGGACGCTATTCTTCTCTATGACTTTAAAAATCTATAGAGAATCTAAATGAAGAACACGCATTCATTCGTTAATCTCACGCCAACTTCGTTTCTTGAGAGAAGTGGGTTAGCATTTCCGAATAAGATAGCCATCGATTCAAACGGTAAGAAAATAACGTACGCTACATTGTTATCGAGGTCGAGAAAATTTGCCGATATGCTTCGTTGTCTTGATTTACATTATGGAGATCATGTCGGTTTACTGACACAGAATAGCGCCCAAGGAATTGAGGCGCACTTCGCTATTCCCGGTGCTGGGGGCGTTATCGTATCGCTTAATCCGTGGCTGAGTGAGAACGATCTACTTAAGCAACTATTATTCGCAAAAATAAAAATACTTCTTATTAGCAATATTCTATTCACTAGAAATAGGAATATGATCGACAGCATACGTAGCGATGTGGTTGTACTAGTTATCGACGGGAAAAACGGTGATGACAGTGACATGATATGCGTTGAAGAAGATATAGAAAACTATAAGGATGACACCCCTCTTGATGTGTGCCTACGCTCGGAGAATGATCCCATTGCGATGAACTTTACGTCGGGCACTACAGGGCAGCCAAAGGGAGTCATCTATACCCATAGAGCAGCATATTTACATGCGATGGGGCAAGTCTTGATGTTGAGCCTACGATCAGAATCTCGCTATTATTGGTCGCTTCCCATGTTCCATGTTAACGGGTGGGGTCATATGTGGGCGGTTCCTGTTGTGGGGGCCACACAATATATTACCAATAATGGAAATAATCTAGACAGTTCCGATATATTACAGGAACTGATGCGACATAGGATTAGTCATTTGGCGGGTTCTCCACGACTAATTAAGAGTATTGCCGAATCTAAGGAAGAGACTCTACACCTACAAAATTTGACTGTGTTAACGGGAGGCGCTGCCCCCACTTCTGACTTAGTACAAAAACTGTTGGCGCTAGGAATTGAGCTGATACATCAGTATGGTCTAAATGAAACCTGTGGCCCATTTGTTGTTTGCGAAAAACAAGAACATTGGAAAGAGTTGGATGTAAAAAATTGGTCTGAGAACTGTCTTCGTCAAGGTGTGCCTGCCATTCATGCAGGTTATGGTCTTCGGGTGGTGGATAGCGATGGGAGCGATGTACCATGGGATGGTAACACTATGGGTGAGATTATTGTCTCAGGAAATACGGTCGCAAAAGAGTATTTTGATAACGCAGCTGCGACTGCGGACAGTTTTCGAAATGGTTGGTTTCATAGTGGTGATATTGCCGTTCGACATGACGATGGCTATATACAAATCAAGGATAGAATAAAGGACATTATTCATGTTACGACTGACTATGGATGGGAGAATATTTCTTCAATAGAAATAGAAAATGGTATTAACGGAATATCGGGAATTTCTGATGTGGCGGTGATTGGAGTGTCATTGACCGATGATGCTGAAGATCAAACATTAGTAGCGTTCTACGAATTGGATAAAGGCAGTAATCTTGATGCTAGCGCTATTAAGAATTCGTGTGGTCCGATTTTTCCCGGATATAAAATACCAAAATATTTCGTTGAATATGATATCCCTAAAACCGCGACAGGAAAGATAAAGAAGAACGAACTCAAAGATATCTATTCAAACAAATACGCATCGATGTTGGCTGAAGAATTCGTTGATAGGGGGGTAGAGGAAGTGACATGAACGCGAAGACCAGAAACACGTACGATGTGTGTGTAATAGCGGTTTCTCTTTTCGTCATCACACTTTCCGCGAATATTCAGATACCCCTATACCCGAAATATGCTGTTGAGGGTGGTTATGGGAATGGTTTTATTGCACTTGTTTTTTCTGTATACGTTATGGGGCTAATACCAGTTCTGATCGTATTTGGAGGGATTTCGGATCGAATTGGGAGAAAAATATCGATTATTATCGCGTTGTTGATTTCGTTGTTCTCGAATGCATTGATCTCCGTATATGGTAGCGTAGAAATACTATTCTTGGTGCGCTTGCTCCAGGGCATATCGGTTGCCATAGTGCTCGGCGCGAGTGCGGCATGTTTGTCAGAATATATAGATGACGTAAATAGAGCGGCCAATATTCACGGCATCTTAGTCTCACTTGGGTTAGGTAGTGGCGCGATAATGACTTGTTTTTCTATGAGTTTGCTAAATTGGAGGGTTCCCATGTCGTATTACATGATATCCATCCTGAATCTTATCTGTATATTGATGGCAATGAAAATCAACAGAGATGATGTTAGAGGGGTAGGGGCAATGGTACGCCTTCCAGTTATAACATCAAAAAGTTGGAAATTTTGCTGCTCAATATTCTTAGCATGGTCGTTAGTTGGCGTGGTTATTTCAATTGTCCCTTCTCTTTTAGGAGATCTTGATTTTGACGATTCCGCTGGGATTGTTGTCTTTTTGGCAGTTGCGACAGGGGCATTTTTTCAACCTTTATGTAGAAATAGAACCTCAGACTGGGCGTTAAGGACGGGGTTGTGTATCGCCGTAATAGCTTATGTTTTGTTGGTGGTGGGTATTTACCTATCTTCTATACCAATAATTCTTTTATCTGCAGGTTTAACAGGTGCGAGCGGGTTGGGATTCGTTTATGTGGGTGGATTAAGATTGGTTATGGACACGGAAAGTGTACTGACATCAAGAGCAGTATCAGGGTATCTGATCTTTGGATATCTGGGGCTTGGATTACCCTGTGTAGGGATTGGATATCTAGGCGATGTTGTTGGAGTATCTCAGGCCATCGTTCTGTATGGCATCGTTTCCGTAGCATTAGTGGTTTGTGGATATATCGTAGGTCTCAGAACAAAGGCCAGTCGTAATAATCTTATAGCATGATTGTGCGTATCTAATAGTGGGTGTTGTGAAATATATGTTTGAATCAAAAGAAATTGGTGAAGATGTCATCAGAAAAATCGAGATGGATAAAATTAGTCGCTTACTAAAGGCCGATAGATGGAACACAAAGCAAAAGGTCGCATTAGCGTGTCGGATGTTATTTAATGCGGGCCATGATTCTGGTTTGTCAGGGCAGATTACCGCACGAGTAAAAGATAATGTATATATAACTCAAGCATTGGGATTGGGTTTTGATGAAATTAGTGTTTCTAACCTATTGACGGTAGATAGCGACTTACAGGTGATTGAAGGTACGGGACTTCCAAATCCTGCGAATAGGTTCCATAGTTGGATCTATAATACACGGCCCGATGTGGCATGTATTTTACATACGCATGCGCAACATATTTCGGCATTATCTATGTTAGGTGTGCCCTTAGAAATTGCACATACAGATTGTTGTGCCGTATATGATGATGTTGCGCATCTGCGTAACTGGCCTGGGGTGCCTCTAGGAAATTCAGAAGGCTTGATTATTTCTCAGGCTCTGGGGGAAAAGAGCGCTCTTCTGCTGTCCCACCACGGATTGGTCACCGTAGGGAAAGATGTAGAAGAAGCATTCTATCTGGCGCTAAGTGTAGAGAAGGCTGCGAAGCTACAACTGTTGGCATTAGGAGCAGGCAAAATTCAGAAAATTCGTTTTGATCTCGGTATGGAAGCGAAACAGTGGTTACGATTGGATGCGAGAATATACGCAACTTTCTCTTATCATGCGCGAAAAATACTGAGGGATAGCGAGCTATGTTTACAATAAATACGATGTTAGGTGCGTGGGACCAGCTTATACAACATAGTATTCGAATTATATTTTTGTTCTTATATGTTGTAGGAAACTCTATTTCACAAGCATGGGCCGTTTCTGTAGATATCGGGGAAAGTAATATACCGATTCTCTTTGACAAGGCGTCTATTTATCCTGAGTCCATATCGTTCAACAGAAAAAATGGACGGTTTATCGTAGGATCCTTTAGAGATGGGATGATATATGAGGTCAATGACAACGGAGAAAGTCGAATATTGGTAAATGACAAACGTCTTAGATCTGTATTGGGGATAGCAATTGATAACAAAAGAGGCCGTATCTACGCTGCTAATTCAGATCTTGGAGTCAGTTTGCGTTCCAGTTCAAGCGGGGTGAAAAATCTTGCTGCATTGGGGGTCTATGATCTAGATACAGGGAAAACGATTGACTACATAGATCTTGGTTCGCTCATGCCGGCGGAGAGCCATCTTGCAAATGGCGTTGCGGTAGACAATGAAGGAAATGTATACGTAACGGATAGTCTATCGCCAGTTATATACAAAGTCGACGTGAACGGAAAGTCCAGTGTGTTTTCTAGAAGCCAGAGGTTCGAAGGTGAGGGGATTAATCTTAATGGCATTGTATACCATCCTGATGGTTATCTCTTGGTGGTAAAGAAAAGTGATGGATCAATATTTCGAATATCGTTGGCGTCACCGAATAATATTTCCCTGGTAGATATTCCAAAGAAAATGGCGGGAGGCGATGGACTTCTATTGGTTGATAATGAGCAGGTATTGGTAGTTGCTAATAGTGCATCGGGTACAAAATCAAATTCGGTCTATCTACTGCGTTCGATAAACGACTGGGATACTGCTGAAGTCATGGAAGTACGTAAGTTGGATGATGTATACCCCACAACAACAGTCATTAAGGATAGCGAAATTTATGTTGTTTACACAAGGTTGAATAAACTTATACGTTCCACAAAGGAGAATGTTGAGACACATAATCAAATAGCGAGGATACTTAAAATTGGATCAGTAACGCCCTAATAGTTTACTTACAGATAATAATACACATAGACTACTAAAAAAAGGAATGACAAATGAATAGAAACTTAATGTCTCTGCCAACAATGGCGATCTTTGTGCTAGCGCTACTGCCGGGAAAGGAGACGTTCGCTACTGGACAATTAATGGCTATCGGTATTGATAATAAATTTTCTTATAGTGAGGATACAGAATCCTATCAGTGGTTGGAGCCTGGAAATGATAGCGTAATATTTTATGACCTTGAAAAACCGGGTACCCCTGAGCTTATAGGTTCTGTTGTGGTGGATAACTCCATAATTGGCCCTCCTACGAATATCGCTATTACCCCTAATCAAAAACTGGCGCTAATTGCGAATGCTGTGGCGACAGAATCTGATGAGAGCAGTGCGACTGGTTTTAAAATGAAGCCCTCGAATTTCATTTCTGTTGTGGACCTCAGTCTTAGGCCTTTGCGTGTGATCGGAAAGGTTGGTGTTGGATCTATGCCTTCTGGGATTTCGATAGATGGAGCCGGAAAATTTGCGGTGGTAGCAAATAGAAACGACTCAACCGTGTCGGTGTTGAGTATCGATGGTACGTCAGTAGCGGTAGTGGATACTATCAATGTTGGCGGTGGGGTTACTGCTGTTGCGATATCCCCTGATGGTCGGAGTGCTTTCGCTGTAAAGAATAAAGAGCATAAGATCGCTGTATTAAAAATCGAAGAATCCGGAAAAGTCAGTTACGAGGGCAACGATATTCCTGTTGGTCTATACCCTTGGGCGATTACTCTATCTCAAGACGGTAGCCGGGCCGTAGTAACAAATATTGGATATAAGAGTGCATCTGATGGAAATACAGATACCGTTAGCATATTGGATATCTCGGTTTCACCACCAAGAGTGATTCAACACCTATCGGTTGGTGATGCTCCAGAAGGTGTAGCGATAAGCCCAAATGGAAAATTCGCTGCAGTTTCGTTGTTGTCTGGAAGTTTTGCTGTGCCTAAGGACGCATGGTATAGAAAGGAAGTGGGGCGTTTCAGTGTACTTCGTTTAGACGGAGCACAGGCGTCTGTCATATCAACAATCGATGTGGGGAGTTTTCCAGAGGGTGTCGCTTTTTCTGAAGATAATACACATATCTATGTGGGAAATTTCGCAAGTGAATCTTTGTCTATTGTTAGCTTGAATGCTGATGGGGAAGTTACCAGGGTTAAGGACATTAAGTTACCTGGGCCACCTGGATCTATCAGAGTAGCAAACCAATAACAGAGAACTTGGTCGATCAGACCTTATTCATTGGTGTATGGATAAGGTCTAATTTCACTCTACGTATTATCGCTATTAGACGTCAACTATTCAAAATAAGGTGAGCGCATACCACGGCTCGCATCTTTTACAATTTTCCCATCAAATACACGAGTGTAAAACGCTGCCTTTAGTTCTTTGGCTGCTTTAGGGAATGACTCCAGCGCAAACGATTTCGCATTTTCGATTGTGTCGAATGCATATATGCCGCCAATGGTATTTGTCTTGTATCCACTGAGCCATGTTTTAGAGAGCAGTCCGGGTTGCTTCTTTAGAATAGGGTTTCTCTGTTGCCATGCGACGTTTTCAAAGGGTTGATGGACTTGGATCTCTGTGTAAACGAAGGCATTTGGAGCTTTGGAAATATCACCTCCAAAATCTACCGACCCCATATCTCGACTGGCATCTTCAACAATTACGGCATCAAATATACGTGTTGTATGCGCTACACCTTGTTTCTTCGCCTGATTTGGGAAGAAATCATTCACATATTTTTGGGCGTTTTCAATAGTATCAAAGGCGTAGATACCCCCAACTGAATGGTTGCCAAGGCCTGATAGCCACGTTTTGTATTGAAAGCCTGGTTGAGAAGATATAACGGGGTTACGCAGTTCCCAAGGGACTTTATTGAAGGGTACGGATGTTTGTACCTCTGTATAAACGAATGCTTTAGTATTGTTAGCTTTGGCATTTACTTCCGATATCGTAAGTAGTGGTGAAATGCAGGCCACCGCAAGAGGTGCTATAACTCCCCTTAATTTTCGGCTAATTGAGGTAACACCGCTACTTTCGTTTGGGTAATTACTATTGGTTTTCATAATATAGTGTCCATGTCATATTTTGGAGATGTGATCATTTATTTGAAGGTGGGATCGTTAGAGTTGTTGTAGCAAGCATTGTTCCCCCCCTATAATTCGTTGCTCGATAAGTAATGGTGTATATTTTGTCCGAGTCTCCTCGGTTGATGGTTCTAAGCCAAAAAGATTGATCCTGCTTTCCGTACTTAGCACCTTTGATGTCTTTCCTAGGGTCTCTGTTATTATTGGCTGTGATAGAGACAAGTTCTATCTTAGGATTGTCATCAATCAGATCTACTGCTAAAAGGAACTCGACATCAACTTTTGAATAACCGAGTAAGCTGAGCCAAAAGTCTTTGAACCAATGTTTCCCATAATTCTTCTTTGTCTTTTGGGACAGTGAAGACGATATGAAGAAACTTGGTCTTACCGAAAATGTCAGACCTCTCGGCTCTTCGAATCCACTTATTCCGCCTACGGATGATTCTCTTAAATATTCACCGGTTATTCGGTCGTAGATAAGAACCGAGTTTGAATCATTACTGACGACATAGAGGTCTGAGTTTAGACCTCCAAAAGCGATCGCTCGAGGCCCGTCCAGTCCACCGCTTCCAGTAGGCACAAAGTCGCCCATGTATTCCCCAGTTTTTCCGTGATAGCGCTTTACACTGCTAGTTCCAGAGCTGGCGACATAAAGGTGCCCATCGGGTCCAAAACTCATGCCGATGGGTACCTCTAGTCCTCCGACACCGGGAGCCACGAAATCACCCTCGTAGGCTCTTGTTTCTATATCATAATACTGGATGCTGTGGGTGAAACCGCTTGCGAAAAATATTTTCCCGCTGAATTCGGGATGAGGTGAAAAAAGCGGCATAAACGATCCGTCAATGGGACTGGTATTTTCTTCTGCAAATATATCGATAAACTCCCCAGTCTGACCATCATATCGATAGTATCCATTTAGATCTAAATCGCCAACGATAATATATTTACCATCTGGCGTAATAACCGGTGCAGTTGGTCTGCTTAGTCCACCGCTACCGGCATATATTATGTCATTGATATATTCACCTGTTTTTCCGTTGAAGCGCAATACCTCTCCGCTATTTTGAGCTGCGACAAAGTAGTCGCCATCCGTACCAATAAATGAAGCGAAGGGTCCTGGAATAGAACGGTCTAGGATTTGGAGAGTTTCGCCAGAATTTTCTTCGATAAGTAGTACTTTATCTGTGAGGCTACTACTGAGGTAATACCATTGCGGTACGGATTCATCAGATAATACGTGTTGGGTGGATTTGTTGTCGAATTCTATATCAGCATTGGAATAGAGAGATAGTGTCATGCTAATACAAAAAAAGAGCATGTTAGGAATTCTACTTTTCATGCGGTTTCTCTTTTAGATATATACGTCGCTTATATAGTAAGATGCGAATTGGTGAGATGATGGGATTAGCAACATTCAAAATTGCCGCCAATCCTATCCTATTGGACTAGCTAACTATCCTGCTGAGATCGCTTCTTTTAATTGGTCGTTAGTTAGAGCATCGCCATCAATGCCCCATGCACCATCTACAGCATGCAGAACGTTAATCCATATCTTATCCTTAGCTAACTTACCCTCTGAGAGGTCATGAACGATACTGGTTGCTTCTGCAAAGAATCCTTGCTGAATTTCGGTATTTGCGAACGCAAAAGAAGGTACTTTCCACTCAATAAATGCAACGGACGACTCTTCAGCTCCAGAAAACGTGTGTTCTTTCGGGATGACGTGTATAGAACCCACAACATTGGGTGTCATAACTGTATTGCCTTCTAGTCCGTGCCAACGTAGGAACGTCTCGCAAAGTTTTGAGAAAGCAACTTTCTCTTTTCCTGTGGGTAAAACACCTTCTGTAACCGTTAGTGTAAGAGGCATATCAAAATCCTTTCAATTGAGTGAATTGTATTGCTGATAGTTATTATTTGGTTAATAAACCGAAATAAATTGATCGTCTTATTGTCTATAGATATCGATCACTATCTAACATTAAGTTGTCGTCGTTATTTTGTCAAACCCATATCTATATATTTGTGGGTTAACCTAATAGTTTACATAGGATACGGATTCTCCCTATGTAAACTATTAACATGAATTTGTGTTAATTAGGTTACAGTACGGAATAAATGTACCGACTTTTATTGACAATAAGTTATATCTGGAGCTAATATCTTTTTATAGATAGTAAGTGGTATCTATAAAAAGATATTAGCTCATCTGTTCTATACGGTTTATTATTTTTTAGCCTTTTATAGGGATATGGAGTGTTATAATGCTTAAATTAACCAATGTTAAAAACCGACTAATTGAGAAAGTTAACGCCAAGAAAAAGTTAATGATGATACCTATTATTCTTGCGACAAACGTTATGATTGCTCCGGTGGCAGTCGCGGATTTTTACATAAGCAGTTTTGGTACTAATGAGGTCATGAGATTTAATGAGGATACGGGAGATTTTCTCGGTGTAATCGCGGGAGTGGACGGTCCTTTTGCGTCACAAATCGGTTTTAATGGGGATTTATTCGTAGCAAGTTTTAATACTGGAGAAGTGTTACGTTACAACAGTAAAACTGGAGAATATCTTGGCGTTTTTATTGAATCTGGAGAGGGGGGGTTAACGAATCCAACCGCACCCAACTTTGGACCTGATGGATTAGTTTACGTCGGCGATCTGGCGAATAATCAAGTAATACGTTTTGACGAGGACGGAAAATTTATCGATGTTTTTGCGGATGCTGCAACGAGCGATCTTGATGGTCCGTTTATGCAAACATTCGACGATGACTATATGTATATCGCGAGTGGTTATACCAATAGCATTCTTCGCTATGATTTAGAAACTAAGGAGTACTTGGGTGCTTTCGTTCCCCCGGGGAGCGGAGGAGTTGTGGTGCCAGTGGGCTTAGAATTTGGCCCAGACGGAAATCTTTATACAAGTAGCTCAGGTACAAGTGCAGTTATTCGCTATGATGGTAAAACTGGCGAATTTATCGATGTTTTCGTACCGCCAGGAAGTGGAGGGATGGATAGTCCGAGGGCAATACGTTTTGGTGGTGAAAATAGTGACTTGTATGTAGTTAGCTCTAATACAAATAACATCTTACATTACGATCGTGTCACCGGAGAGTTTATTGATGTGATTGCGAATGATATCCCTAGTGGTTTTGTCGCACCGAGAGGACTTACTTTTTCACCACGTCCTGAATTTCTAGTCGATGCGTGTCCTGCTGTTGTTGTCGATAGTGAGGAACAATTCACCAAAATCAAGGTTCACCGAAGAATTAGCGACTTTACAGATAGAAGACCAAAGGTTGAGCTTGTTTCAATTACGGTGAATGATCCAGATTTGGATATCGACGATCTGGTAAAAAATGCTAGGTTCGGCGAGAGAGATATGAAGTTTAAACTTGATACCTTGAACGATTCTGATACAGATAGAATCTACACCATCACCTATACTGCGACGAATAAGGATGGGGCGCATACGCTGGCGACCTCAACCGTTACCGTTCCGAGTAGTACTGTTAGTGATGATGAAGGCGATGATGATAATAGTGATTAATTAGACGCTTATAAATGTATGTTGGAGGGGGCCAGTTATTGCTGGCCCCTTTTTGTCAGTACGTTATTTGATTTTTTTGAATGACTGGATATTTTTTCAATGATTCGGTTAACCTGTCGGTAAAATTGGTAAGGAAAAATGGGAATGGCTCAGAATATACTAGGCGATAAGTCGTTCGGTTACACGAAAAGACGAATGCTGCACACGATGTTAAGAGTGGGTGATTTGGAGAAATCCATTCACTTCTATAGAGATGTGCTGGGTATGACGTTGATACGGATATTTGATAATTCTAATGCGGAGTACACACTTGCTTTCCTAGGGTATGCTGAGGAAGAATCGACATGCGTACTAGAGCTTACTTATAATTACGGTACTACCGCTTACGATATGGGGAATGCATACGGGCATATTGCTATTGGTGTTGATGACTGCTACAGCGTATGTGAAGATATCAAGCTGTTAGGGGGGGAGGTTGTGCGTGAAGCAGGCCCGCTAAAAGGAGGTGAGGACATTATTGCGTTCGTAGTGGATCCCAATGGCTATAAAATCGAACTCATCCAATGTGCAGATGAGTGGTTTTTTTAGTGTATGAGGTTAGGATTGTCGAAATTTCTAGACGGCCCTCTATTTATTTTGTAGATCGTTAATCGATTGTAGTATCGCGTCGGATATTTCCGCCGCGACCTTCCTGTCGCGCACTGATCTAGCTAGGGTGACGCCACCGATAAGCATCGCAAGCATTGACCAGGAGAATTGTTGTTTATTCTTAACATCATCCGATAATCCAAGATTGATGGCGTTAATGATTTCCTTGATTTCTTGTTGGTAGGCGGATTGTGTTTCTTTACCTGCACGTACAACTTCTGGGGTAAGTGTAGGTAGTGCGCATCCACCTTGCATTGGTAGTAAACAATCTGGATCGGTTTTTGTGCGGGCTTTTGGTAAAGAAAGGTACCATGTGGCAAAATTTGCTAGCCAATCCTTATCACCTTCATCACGATTATTCTCAATCGCAATACGAAGTTGCTCTAATCCCTCGACAACCGTGCCACGAAAGGCATCGGCCTTTGATCCGAAATGGGTATAAAAAGCTCCCGACGTGACGCCCGCTGCTTTGGTTATTCCATCGATGCCTATTCCACCGTAGCCCTCTGAGCGAAATTTACCTAGCGCAGCTTTTAAAATTTTAGCTTTAGTTTCTGCTTTATGTTCTTTGCTATAGCGCATTCGCCACCTTTACTAAAAAATATCGTCAGGACTGTATCAGAAGTGTAGCCGCTATTTTACAAAAAAACGCCATGGCTGGCTACAGATATGACCAAGGAGACACCGAGGGATCCTTTGAGTCTACGATTGTGTGGGGCTCTAGCGCTGGTCATTTTGTGTTGGCTAATCTCGAGACCTATTTGATGTGAACAGTGAGTGTTACTTGGGGTGGCTACATTGTAGTAATAATGCGGTGAAGCGCTTAAAAGTGCAGAATTCTTCACTAAGTCATTGTAATATAAGAATAAATTATATTGTTCCACAACGTCCTTATCACTGTGAAGTTCTATCTTGAACAGTTCAGTTTGATATTGTGTGAATATTCACAGAGAAGTTGCAATTTGTTACTTGTTATTTGATCCATCTGGCTATTTAATTAATCAAGTGATCAACTAAATAGCCAGGTAGGATTTTCGTTATGGCCAATAACCGCGGGCGGCCTCAAGACCCCGAAGTTCAGCAAGAGCGAAAGGACAAGCTGATTGCGGTCGCGCATCGGCTAATGAAACAAAAGAGCTTTCAAAATATCACTATCCGGGAGTTGGCAGCGGAAGCGGGTATGCAATCGGCAATGATTAGCTATTATTTTGGAAGCAAAGAAGGGTTATTTCTTGCGATGTTAGAAGAGTTGTCAGTGCAACACTTCTCCGCCTTAAAGCTGGTGACAAAAAGTGACGATCCTTTGAAAGGTTTTATTGTCACCATGCTGGGTTACCTACAAGAAAACGATGCTCTCAGTCGATTTATTATCGACGATATCATTGGTGAAGCTGGAATGCTGGGTAAGCGCTTTATTGAATTGTTTCCAATGCAGATGCGCGCTTTTCTACCGACATTAATTGAACAGGAACAGGCGGCAGGGCGTATTCGGCCAGAGTTAGACCCGCAGTGGTGCGCTTTTTCTTTGCTGAATATGATATTGATGCCATTTATGGCTGAACCTGTTCGAGAGAGGGCGTGGGATATCTCACGGGCAGATATTTGTAGCGATGCTTGGGCAGATCATATTTATAACGTATTTACCGTGGGTGTTTTTGATCCTATCGACAACAGTAGTAAGGTGAAATAATGAAAGAACTATTACAAAAACGACGTGCATTATTTATGGCGCTTGTTGCAGGCATTGTGATATCCGTAGTGTTGGTAAAGTCTCGACCGGCAATGGAGCATACTAATAATGCTAAGAAAGCGGTCCCGGTGAATGTCATTACGCTTAAGCAATACTCTATAGCCCCGACGATAACTGGCTACGGCGTGGTGGAACCGGATGTGCTTCTTAACCTAAAGGCTGAAATCAATGGTGCGGTGACATATATTCATCCCCAATTGCGTAAAGGGGAGCTGATTGCGAAAGATACGTTAGTGTTAACGGTCGATGATCGGGATTATCGTTTAGCGTTACAGCAGGCAAAAGCGGATGTCGCGGTAAGTAAAGCGAATCTTCGCGAATTAGACCTGAACTTGGATGATGTAAAGGTCAATCTATCGCTAGTTAAGCAGAAATTGACTCTGGCAAATAAAGAATTGGCTCGAATGCAAAACCTTCTGAAGAAGAAGTCGATTTCTCAATCGAATGTTGATAGCCAGCAAAGCGCTGTGATTCAGTTGAAACAGGAAGTGCAGAATCTACAAAATCAGCTAAATACCTTGCCGGCTCAGCGTGATGTGATGCTCGCAAAGATTATTATCTCTGAAGCATCGGTGGAGACTCAGCAACGTAATCTGGAGAGAACACAGATAGTGATGCCGTTTGATGGACGTATTACTGATTTATCGGTAGAGGAAAATCAATTCGTTTCCCAAGGCGCCGGTCTGTTTTCTACCCAAACGATAAACAAAGTATTGATCAATGTGCAGCTTCCAGTAGAACGTTTTCAGTCCCTGGCAAGGACCATGCCGCAAGGACAAATGCCATTTGAAAAGACCGTGTTGTCATTCAGCGCTAGCCAAATATTCGAGATGTTAGGTGTGGAAGCCGAAGTTAGATTAGCCGAAAATCCTGATATTCGATGGCCAGCAAAAGTAGAACGTATTAGCGATAATCTTGACCCATCGACACGTACCTTGGGGATTATGGTGAGTGTTGAAAACCCCTATCAAAAAGTACAACCGGGTGTTCGGCCTCCGTTGATAGCAGAGATGTATACGGAAGTGATAATACGTTCACAACCTCAACCTTTTTTCGTGTTGCCGCGTGATGCGTTACATGAGGGTTCTGTATATACCGTATCAACTGAAAATCCTGATGAACTTCAGAAAATTACTGTGGAGCCAGATTATCAATTCGGGTCGGTTGCATTATTTAAAGAAGGCTTTGAAGAAGGTCAGCGATTGGTTGTGTCGGATCTATTCCCTGCTGTGAATGGTATGAAGTTAGCACCATTTGATGATGTCACTATGCAAAAAAATATAGAGCAATGGGTGGCCCAACCCTAATCAGTGGGTCTGCCTTTTATAAACCATCCATTGCGTGTAATACGATTAAGTAGGTAATGTCATGATTAAATTTTTTGCAAAACACCCGACAGCAGCTAACTTGCTTATGGTGATGTTTTTGTTGGCGGGTATATTATCCTTGCCGTCGATTAAGAGAGAAACCTTCCCTGAAGTGAAATCCTTTGAGGTGGAAGTACGTGTTGCGTACCCTGGTGCAGCCCCCAGTGATGTGGAAACGGGTATTTGTAAACCCCTAGAAGATGCACTTGATGGTATTAGTTTTATCGAGGAGAAGCGCTGCCAAGCAAGAACATCGCTCGGTATTATGACCATAAAAATGTTTGAATCGGGTAATTTTACTCAATTCTTAGATGACGTGAATTCCGCAGTAGACGGTATCGATAATTTTCCAGGTGATGCAGAAGTTCCCACGATAAAAGAACTAGGACGAACGCAAGAAGTAATAACTGTTGCGCTTACAGCCGATCTTACACGACCTGAGTTGAAACGACTTGCGGAAGAAACGAAGCAACGCATGTTACAATTTTCAGGTATCCCATTGGTAGAAATTCAGGGGTTTTCTAATCGTCAATTTCAAGTTCAAATATCGCAACATAAGTTGAGAGAGCTTGGCCTGAGTCTTCAAGATATATCGCAAGTGATCTCCAGTCAGGATGTGGATTTGCCTGTTGGCGATGTTAAGACACCGTTACGGGATTATCAGATTCGATTAAGTGATGAACGTCGATCTGTTGATGAATTATCGTCTCTGGTGGTATTGCGGGGTGACCAGGGTAATGAAGTTCGATTAGGGGACATTGCTAACATCGTTCCTGACTTTGAAGTGCAAGCGCAGCGTGCAGAGCTTAATGGGCAGGCGGCGGCATTTCTCAAGATCAAAAAGAATACCATTGATGACAGTCTTCGAGTACTTAACCGCGTAAAGCAGTTTATTCAGGAAGAAGAATCACGTCTGCCGGATGGCGTGTCATTTTATCTCACCCAGGATTATACCAGTGTAGTCAGTGGGCGTATCAGTCTGTTGGGTTCTAACGCATTGCAGGGTTTGATACTGGTATTTTTGGTGATGTGGTTATTCTTTGGGTCTCGGTATGCTTTTTGGGTGGTCATGGGCTTGCCTGTCTCGTTTTTAGCGAGCGCCTTTGTGTTAGGTAATATGGGCATTACCATCAATATGTTATCGATGGTCGCGCTGTTATTGGCCTTGGGTATCTTGATGGATGATGCCATCGTAATCAGTGAGAGCATTGCAACGCAGTTACGATTAGGTAAAAAACCACTGGAAGCGGCGGTAGATGGTGCAAGAAAGGTTGCCAATGGGGTGTTTTCTTCTTTCTTGACCACTGTGTCTATTTTTGTCGGGCTACTCTTTCTTAAGGGCGATATTGGTCAGGTATTACGGGTTATACCGATTGTTTTGATTTCGGTTATTGTGGTGTCTTTAATTGAAGCATTTTTCATCCTTCCTAATCATTTGTATCACGCTCTTGAGAAAGGAAAAGACAATGTGATGCACCCGTTTCGTAAGGGGTTTGAAGACTGGTTTGAGAATCTTCGGTTGGGTATGGATCGATGGGTGGGGCAATTAATTCGTTACCGTTATCTATTTGTTGGATCAGTGATGGGGTTGTTTGTCTTATCGGTGGGAATGCTTGCATCCGGAATTGTTAAGTTCGCCGCATTTCCGGATCTGGAAGGGGATATTGTACAAGCGAGAATACTCATGCCGGCAGGAACCTCTAATGAAAAAACGCAGTCCGTCGTTGATGATGTCTTGTTAGCATTAAGGTCGACCGAAAAAGGGGTCATGACTGAGCACGAGATGAGCGAAGCGTTACCGCTGATTAAGTCGGTTACCGTGAATTACAATGAAAATTCCGATGCCTTTGAAACCGGGGCACACTTGGCGACGCTAACGGTTGATATGTTGGAGTCGGAAGAACGTCCGATCAAAATGAATCAATTTATAACACAGTGGCGAGAAAAAATTGGTATTGTTCCCAGCGCGCAGTCTATTTCTATAAAAGAACCGGCGATTGGTCCAGCAGGGAGAGCTATCTATATTCGATTGCTTGGGGAGGATTTAGATGAACTATCAGAAGCCTCTTACGCCTTGCAGAATTGGTTGTCCGGTTATCCCGGTGTCACCAATCTGATGGATGATCTTAGGCCTGGAAAGCCAGAGTTCACCTTGCAGCTAAAACCTGGGGCATTTGCATTAGGCTTGGATTCTAAAGTGATTGCATCGCAAATGCGGGCAGCTTATCAAGGCAGTAAAGTACTTGAGACTAATGTGGGTTTGGAAACGATAGAAGTTAGCGTGATTTTAGCGGAGTCCTCTCGTGATAGCCTGGCAGATTTTGATAATTTCCCGGTGATACATCCCAATACAGGAAAGGTTATACCATTATCGACGGTAGCGGATATTACCATGACACGCAGCGTATCCCGTATTCATCGTATCAATAATCAACGGGCAGTGACATTGTATGGCGATGTTGATACGGATCTGAATAACACCGCGGCAGTCATTAAGGACTTTCAAAATAACTACTTGCCAACGTTACGTAAAGATTTTCCTAATGTAACAATCGAATTGCAAGGAGAGGCGAAGAATTCGAAAGTCACGCAGGACTCTATGCAGCGGGCCTTTATTCTTGGGTTATTTGTAATCTTCATTTTGTTAAGTGTTCAGTTTCACTCGTATATTGAGCCGCTTATTGTCATCGTGAATATTCCATTGGCGCTTATTGGTGTTATCTGGGGGCATCTCATCATGGGCTTAGATATCACTATGCCATCCATGCTGGGTTTTGTGTCTCTTGCGGGTATTGTGGTAAATGATTCGATATTACTGGTTATTTTCGCTAAAAACCGAGTGGCAGAAGGCATGACGGTACATGACGCGGCGGCTAAAGCCAGTCATGACCGGTTCCGAGCGGTGGTATTAACCTCCCTAACGACTATCGCAGGCATGACGCCACTGTTATTCGAAACCAGTCTACATGCCCAAATACTGATTCCGTTAACGACAAGTATTGTCTTTGGCATAGGTAGTTCTACATTCTTAGTATTATTTGTAGTGCCCTGTTTATACGCAATACTGGAGGATTTTGGTGTGGTATCAACACACCATTTGGAGGAGGATTTGGATGCTGAGGCAATGTAGGTATTATTGTCGCGATGGCTCTTTCGAAAATAGAGTTAGCGCACGCTCAATTTCTTGATGGAACCAGGTCACCGGTGTCTCTAAGCCACCGGTGACCCAATGTTCATCAGCTCCTGAGCGAACGGTGGATTGAATGCTCTCGCACACGGCGATATCTTCCTTGGCGAATACTTGTTGATTGATTAATGCAAAGGTCTTGTCACAGTAGCTATCCTCAAGGTTTGCTTCTTTTGTTACTAGCATGTCGTGATAGACCACACAGTTATCGGTGCCATCAGGGAATACGGTAATTCTAGAAATCCAATCCGGGTGGAAAACTAACACGGTATTGGGGAAAAGGGTATAGAACGGAGTTGTCCAACCTCGAAAATCCCATTCTTGTTCCGGTGTGGTATTCGCGTGCAGTATTTCTTTGCGTGCGCCGATAGAACGGGAGTGCTTTCCTTTCCTCTCAAAAATTACGCCGTCGTCAAGAAAAAAGGGTTCAACGGAATCTTTATGGAGATTTTTTAAATGGTAACCTTCACTGAACGCATCAATAACGAGCTTCCAATTACAGCGGGGGCGCTGGATGTCGGATACCCGAATTACATGTTCTTCTAATCCAAAGTGTTCTAACTCATTATCGATACCAGACAATTCTGAACGAATGCTGTTTTCTATATTGTGGGGTACCAACCAAATAAATCCGGCAACCTCTTCAATGCGTAAATTTCGTAATCCTAATGCAAGCTTGTCTAACGTTGGAAATGCATCGGTTTCTTTGGGTATAAATTGTAGATCGCCAGTGTCCATATAGGCCCACCCGTGATATGGACATTTGAAGGCTTTTGCATTGCCGCAGGGTTTATCTGTTAATCGGGCTCCTCGATGGCGGCAGCTATTCACAAAGCATCGGATTTTCCCATGGCGATCCTTATTTAGAATGATGGGAAGATCACCAATATCCATGCTTACGAAGTCCCCCTTATTACGCAATCTGCTGCTATGGGTGAGCAGGATAGGTTGTGTTTTAAAGAGGTAATTCCATTCTTTTTCTAACCGATCAGCATCGGCATAATGTGATACCGTGAGTTTACCGGGTTCACCAATCTGTGAGTTGCCCTTATCAATCAGGGATAACATCTGGCGAATTGCGTTCTGTTGCTGTTGCGTATCCATTGGAGAAGCCTTGTTGCATGGGTTGATACAGAAAGCTTATCTGGATTATCGAGCCAACAAGAAGGAGGGATAGGACAAATTATATGAGTAATCGGACAGCGATGACTGCTATTGAATCCAGTAGCAGGTATTGCTGTCTATCAACATATTTTCACAGTCTCGACCTTGTAGGGATGCTAGGGTCGCTAGCATCCCTGCCTCGAGACAGGTATTGGCAATGACTGTCACCGAATGGGGCGCATGTTCAATGGGCCAGCCAGTTTTAGGATTAACGATATGGGAGTAGCGCTTGTCCTCATGATCAATATGCCGCCTAGAATCACCGCTGGTAGCAAGGCCTCCCGCGACGAGTTCAATGGCGGGGGCAGTCTTGAGTGAATCAATGGTTTCAATACCAATGACCCATGGGGATTCTGACTGTTTATTTTTGTCTTTGGTTTTATGGCTACACACAATATCCCCGCCAAAGTTAACGAGATAAGAGCCGTGAGCAATACCCAGGGAATCACTCATTTGTTGTATTTTCTTTAGCGTTAGATCAACGGCATATTCTTTACCTATGCCTCCAAGGTCAATTTCCATTCCCATTGGTAGTAATATGCGTTGGTTATCGCTATCGAAGGTGATCTTATCCCATCCAATCAGCGGTAACATATTGTCTATCATGCCTTGCGTAGGGATACTGCTATGGGTTTGAAAATTCCATATTCGACGTAATACCCCAGAGCTGATATCAAAAAGGCCCTCGCTAACCTGAAATAATTGATCAGCGAATTTTAGTATTTCTGTGGTTTCAGTATCAAGTGATACCCATTCACCCTGACTATTGTTGATCCGAAAAATAATATTGTCTTCTTGATAGCGGCTGAATTTCGATTCAATGCGTTTAGCTTCTCTATAGGCGCATTCAACGAGAGACTCAGCATGCTGTCGACGGGTGCAGTTAATCAATATTTCACAAGGACTAGCCATTGAAGAAAAGCTACCTCGCCAGGTATTGTGGCCCACTTTGGTGATATTCCACGGTGTATTTTTGGTTGTTTGTACGTTAGTTTTCATCGTGAATCCTTACCGGTTTAGAATGCGACCTTGTAGTTAATCTGTGATATTACCGCGTCTAAATTGGCAGCCGCTGACTCACCTTCCTGTTGAAAGGATTCAACTCGAAAGGATATTTCTTGTTGTTTGCCTAGATCTAAACCCACTTTTACCCCATAGGTCGTTGAGGTGAGAGTGCCGAGTCGATAATCCGCGCTGGCATGATCTGGAATATCGTCAGTAGAATGTAACTGAGTAACGTAGAAGTTTGCCGCCTCTTGGTGGTAATGCCGATAATGGGGTTGAATAAAAACGTTCCCAAGATTTAGTCGGTATTTAACATCCACAGTAGTGGATGTGATGGCCCAATCGTCCCACATATATCGATACGAGAGATCAATGGTATCGCCAAACGCGTGGTATTTGAGGGCACTAAACACACTGTGTTTTGTACGCTGATCGGGACGGTTTTCGGCAACGTAATCAAGAATGTCGAGGTTTTCATCTAGCAGCGTAATAATCTTATAGGGGTCAGTATGGTAACCCTGGGACATACCCGCTGAGTAATTCAGTTGAACTACCGCGTTTGGACTCAGTATTTGGGTGACACTTATTAGTGTTTCTACAATGGTTTTGCTTTCACTGCTGCCACTGGAGCTGGGCTCACTCATTTTACTAAAGCGTGTTGGAACACCGCCAAAAGGCGTGTTTTCATCATGCGCAAGGCTTAGGTTAAGTCCCAGTTGCGTATTCTTTCGATTAAAACTAAGCCCTAATCCACCATTGATTGCCATTGACAGATAATCTGATTCGGAGGAGTAACTACCGCCGATGGCGGTGGTTATGGTCCGCGTTGCGGGTGTGGAATATTGGAGGCTAATGGATAATCGATCATCGGAAAAATCGGGGTCTAATGGTATTTCACCGGGTTGCACGGTGTATTCCCTAACCCCACCGCCATATTCGTCATCACCTTCGTAGTCGTCGTCATCGTCATCGTCCCGATCGTCTCGACTGCTACGATAACCGGATGCGGCGGTGGTGGTTTCGGCTGCCCCTGCACCGCTGGTGGAGGTGAATGTTTGTACCTCATCACTTACCGCCGCGCCATTCGGTGATGCACCTGAGAGGCTGTCGTAAGCAATACTAAAATCGATCTCGGAACCATCGCTTTCGGTTTTGTGTAGCTTAAGCACAGGCTCCATTGCGGTGACCCGATCTGTCTCAGAGTAGTAGCGGTAGGCTGTTTCTGCTTGCCAGTCTGCGCCATAGGCACGGGACTGAGTGCTCAGCAAGGAGCCCACGGCAGAGGCAAGTATCCAGCGTTTTTTCTTAGCTAATTGCATCCGCAGCCACCTCCCCCAAACCCGCGACCACCGCTGGAAGCCTCCTTGCTGAAGTAGACGTGATCATCAAAACCATCATTAATCTCGTCGCCGCCAAAGGTCATTTCTGGTTTGGCCAAATGGTGTCTCTCCCAGGGTTTCGCTCCTGGGAAAAGTGCGCAACCTGTTATTTGACTTATCAGTACAACATACAATAACCACTTCATCGCATTCTCTCCGTCTGGGCTATTTAGGGAGCTCTACCCACGGTAAAGGGCTATTCTTATGGGAACCTTAAGGGTACGTAAAAAATGAGAAATATAGTGGAATCGAATTGAAATCGACTATGGTAATCTACTAAGCGTATTTGGTTGCTGGAACTATCCATGAGAATTTTACTAATAGAAGATGACGAGCTACTGGGCAGTGGCATTTGTAAAGCACTTACCCGCGAGGCTTACACAGTGGAATGGGTGAAGGATGGTCAGGAGGGATTGTCTGCAGCAACCCATGAAACCTTTGACCTGGTGATCCTTGATTTAGGGCTGCCCACATTGGATGGTTTAAGTCTGCTGATAAATCTACGGGAAAGTAAGTCGTCGGTTCCGGTACTGATTTTGACTGCGCGGGATACCTTGCAAGAAAAGGTGGCTGGCTTGGATGCAGGGGCTGATGACTATCTTGTGAAACCGTTTGAGTTGGTTGAACTAAAGGCGCGCATTCGGGCACTCTGTCGGCGAGCCTGCGGACAAAATAATAGCGTGGTAGAGCTGGGGCGTTTAAAGCTCGATACATCCGCAATGACGGTATGGTTTGATGATCAGGTTATTGAGCTTAATCGGCGTGAATATGCCTTGTTACTGGAATTTGTGAATCACCCTGGTCGAATCCTCACAAGAAGCCATTTGGAAGATCTGATTTATGGCTGGGAAGGTGATGTGTCCAGTAATGCCATTGAGGTACATATCCATCATTTACGTAAAAAGCTCGACTCCTCTTTGATTGCCACGGTGCGTGGTATTGGTTATCGATTCAATGAAAACTAAGTATTCACTAAAATCCAAAATAACCCGCAGCTTGTTTATTTGGCTAGTGGCCATGATTATCTGTTCTTCAGCGTTGGTCTATGTGGATGCCAGGCATGAGGTCGATGAGCTATTTGACGCCAGTTTGGTGCAGACCGCACGGGTGTTAAATGGCCTGTTGACGTTAGAAGGCGTGAGTAAGAACAAACAACATCTCTTAGACTCGCTACAAAAACGGGATGCTGATCTCAGTGATTATAGTAATGAGGCAACACCTGAGGGCCATAAATATGAAAAAAAGCTATTTTTCCAAATATGGAGTGAAGATCAAAGGCTAATCCTAAAATCCACAGGGATACACTCGGTTCCACCGGTGATTTTCGAGAAGGGGTTTCGAAATGAAATAATAGATGGTCACCATTGGCGCACGTTTACCCTATTTTCGGCAAATGACCCCTATTGGCTGATTGTGGGAGAGCGGGATGATATTCGAGGAGAGTTAGTCCACAACATTGCTACAAACCACTCTGCGCCACTGTTGATCTTTGTGCCTATATTTGCGATTTCGGTATGGCTGCTTATGCATGTCGGGTTTAAACCGCTTCAGTTACTGGTGCGACATGTGCGTGATCAAGATTACAACTCGCTGGAGGCATCTGCCGCTCAGGATATGCCGAGTGAGATTATTGAACTCAAAAAAGCGCTCAACCAGTTGTTTTCTCGCCTGAACGTGGCATATCAGCGAGAAAACCGATTTGCCAGTGATGCCGCTCATGAATTCAAAAATCCATTGGCATCGTTGGTGATTCATATTGATGACCTCTTAGAAAGTGCCGATAACCCTGAGTGGCAAGAGTCCTTACTCAATGCGAAACAATCAGCAAAGCAATTGACTCACTTAGTGGATCAGCTCTTGGCACTAAGCCGTGCGGAAGCGTTACTTGAAGGTGACACCACCGTCAACGTTCAAGGCCTTTGTTTTGAGTGCTTTGATCAAGTGGAAATATCCGCAAAAGAGAAAGGCCAGGCATTGTCATTGCAGATAGATGAAGCGCCGATAATCGGTGAACTTGGGTATCAAGTGTTGGGTGACGAGTTGCTGCTGGCCCGGATCATAACCAATCTACTGGATAACGCCATACGCTATACACCTGCCGGAGGGGAGATTCAATTACAGTGCTTGCTGGAAGATAGTGCTCCAGTGATTGTGATTGAAGATTCGGGTCCTGGCATTCCTTTTGAACTACATGGCAAGATATTTGAGCGCTTCTATCGGGTGTCTGGTAGTGGAGAGGCGGGTAGTGGTCTTGGACTTGCGATCGTAAAGCAAGGCGCCGAATACCACAGGGCGGCACTCACCTTGGACAGCTCTGCACTGGGAGGGTTAAAGGTAACGTTGAAGTTTCCAGTGGTTGAGCATAAATTAGAGGGTCGGGGAGCGCCCGTTTAGACGTATATAAACGGTAGATGACTGACCTTGGTGAATCCAGCAACATACACGGAGACGTAATCTATATTGCTGGATTCACCTTTATAAAAAAACCACCGTTAGGTGGTTTTTTTATGCGGTAATTGCATGTGCTTCTTCTTTTTCCAGGGGCACGGAGTCTGGTGCCTGAACCGTCTGTTGGGACGATCTCGGCTTCAATGCCGTTTTCGGTTGAAGGTCGGCATGGTAACCACATTCACAATTAAATACCTGTTGTGCTTTTATCGCACTCAAGGTTTTTAACTGTCGGCCACCACAGGAAGGACACTTTAAACTGAGTATAGAATCCGCATTCATAAGCAATACCTCTTAATTTTATACAATTGCGTTCCGCTGCGTTGTGATAAAAAGTTGTTACTATTTTTGAGTCGTTTGCATTTGAATTAAATAACGTACGTGTATTTACATACAGTTACAGTAAGGAATCTAGCACGCAAATTCACTGGATAAAAGGTATCCAGTGAATTAAAAACCTAAGGAAATAAGTAAGTGGCGAATTTATATCGGTTACTTACTTAGCGCTTCCAATAATATATCTTGGGAAGGGTACGGCTCATCATCTTCACCAGCAACAACGGGAAGGTAACTGCCATCACTTTGTAGCATCCATGCTTGAACATTATCTTCAAAAAATACTTCGAGCCCTTCCTTAAGAATGCGCTTTTTAAGTTTGGTATCCAAAATAGGAAAACAAGTCTCTACGCGACGGAAAAGATTGCGCTCCATGAGGTCG
Source organism: Gammaproteobacteria bacterium 45_16_T64 (assembly GCA_002162955.1). Classification (GTDB taxonomy): domain Bacteria; phylum Pseudomonadota; class Gammaproteobacteria; order Pseudomonadales; family Ketobacteraceae; genus 42-54-T18. Next base: position 10,565 of record MABD01000034.1, on the reverse strand, counting down.
GCGCTGGAACAAAATATATTGGCGTCGTCCTTATTATGAAAATAGAACACACGGGTATGTTCTAGAAAACGTCCCACAATAGAGCGCACTTCGATATTGTCGGATACACCAGGGATGCCTGGTCGTAAACAACACATGCCACGTACAATGAGTCGAATCTCTACCCCTGCCTGCGATGCTTGATATAAGGCCTCAATAATCTGCTTTTCAGTCAGCGAATTCATTTTTAGATAAATTTTGGCTGGTTTGCCCGCCAAAGCATAGGTGCGTTCACGCTCTATCAGCGCGAGCATGGTGGTATGCAAGGTAAAAGGCGCATGATGTATCTCACGCAATTTTGCCGCTCGCCCCATGCCTGTGAGTTCCTGAAAGATCTTATGCACGTCTTCAGTAATGCCGTCATGGGCTGTTAATAAGCTGTAGTCTGAATACAAACGTGCATTGCCCGCGTGGTAGTTACCGGTGCCTAGATGTACATAGCGCTTGAGTTTTTGGCCTTCCCTTCTTACCACCAGGATCATTTTACTGTGGGTTTTGTACCCCACAATGCCATATACCACGATAGCGCCCGCTTCCTGTAGGCGGCTGGCGATTTCAATATTACTGGCTTCATCAAACCGTGCTCGCAATTCAACAACGACGGTAACCTCTTTGCCATTACGGGCCGCTTCCATCAGATGATCCATGATTTCTGACTTTGCCCCAGAGCGGTATAAGGTTTGCTTAATGGCGACGACATCGGGGTCTTGGGCTGCTTGGCGTAAAAAGTTCGCCACCGGTGCAAAAGACTCATAAGGATGGTTAAGCAGAACATCTTGCTTGCTGATCGCCTCAAACAGATTGTCTTTACGTTTCACCGGGGCGGGCAGGCGAGGTTTGAACGGGGTGAACTTCAGGTTAGGTCTGTCGATATCCAATAAAGACATCATTCGGGATAGATTAACCGGGCCTTTGACTCGGTACAGCTGGCTTTCCGATAAACCGAATTTGCCCAGTAAGAACTCTTTCATGTGGTCCGGCATATTATCGGCCACTTCAAGCCGGACTTCCTCGCCATAACCACGGGAAAATAATTCACCTTTCAGCGCTGCGCTTAAGTCTTCAACCTTGTCTTCATCGAGAAATAAATCCGAGTTTCGGGTGATACGGAATTGATAACAGCCGGATGATTTCATGCCAGGGAACAATGAGCTCGCATGGTAATGAATGATCGAGGATAAGAATATGTAATTCTCCTCGCCTTCTGGGCACAGCTCATCGGGCAGAGCGACAAAACGCGGTAATGATTTGGGCGCTGGCACCACGGCTAAACCCAATTGACGACCGAATGCGTCTTTTCCTTCGAGGCTGACCAAGAAGTTAAGGCTTTTGTTGACCAGTTTCGGAAACGGGTGAGCAAGATCAAGCCCAATCGGGGTAAGCACCGGGGCGACTTGTTGACGAAAGTAGGTCTTGATCCATTGAACCTGCTCTGCACTCCACTCTTCTCGGGACAAAAAGTGGATGTTTTCTTCTGCTAGCGCAGGGAACATTTCATCGTTGAGCAAGTTATATTGGCGATCGATGGCATCATGACAGCGTTCGCCAATGATCTTAAGTACCTCTGATGGGTGCATGCCGTCCGCTTCTGGACGAGCCTGGTTATAGGAGATATCTCTTTGCAGGCCAGCGAGCTTAATCTCGAAAAACTCATCCATATTGGCGCTAAAAATCAGCAGAAACTTTAGCCGCTCTAATAAGGGTAATTCGGTGTCCTCGGCTTGTGCCAGAACACGTAGGTTAAATTCCAGTAAGCTTAAATAGCGATTGATATAGAGCTCTGGATTGGATAGATCGATGCTATTGTTTTCGGCATCGGCGGTGTTGCCATTACTCTTATCACTGTTTTTCTGCGTTGAACTAGTGGCGTTCAATGATTACTCCTATCAATCTTGTAATAACTGGGCGGCTTCTTTGGCGAAATAGGTTAATACCCCATCAGCCCCGGCTCGCTTAATGCACATTAAGGATTCCAGGATGACCGCATCACGGTTTAACCAGCCGTTTTGGAATGCTGCGACGTGCATCGCGTATTCACCACTCACCTGGTATACAAAAGTAGGGGCGCCAAATTGCTCTTTAACCTCGCGCACAATGTCGAGATATGGCATACCGGGTTTAACCATCACCATATCGGCCCCCTCTTCAAGATCTAAGGCCACCTCATGTAAGGCTTCATTGCGATTGGCAGGGTCCATTTGATAGGTGAACTTGTTACCGCCTTTAAGGTTTGATGCAGATCCTACCGCGTCTCGAAACGGTCCATAATAACTGGAAGCATACTTAGCAGAATAGGCCAAAATTCGCGTATTGATAAACCCTGCAGACTCTAATTGTGCCCTAACAGCACCAATACGACCGTCCATCATGTCCGAGGGTGCGACAATATCGGCCCCCGCAGCGGCGTGTGATTCAGCCTGTTGGATTAATGTATCTTTAGTGATGTCATTTAACACATAACCATCGGCATCGATAATGCCGTCCTGCCCATGGGTGGTGAATGGGTCGAGGGCAACATCAGTGATAACCCCTAATTCCGGTGCAGCATCTTTAATCGTCTTAACCGCACGCTGCGCTAATCCGTCGGGGTTGTATGCCTCTTTGGCGTCTAATGATTTTGCTTCTTGTGGGGTGACAGGGAAGATGGCAACCGCAGGGATCCCCAGAGATACCAAAAGTTTGGCCTCTATTGCCAGCAAATCCAAGGTAATTCGTTCTACTCCAGGCATGGAATCGATGCTTTCCCGCTGATTCTTACCTTCAATCACAAAAATGGGATAGATGAAGTCGGCAGGGGTTAATACCGTTTCCTGCATCATTCGACGAGAGAAATCGTCCTTACGCATCCGGCGCATTCTAGTGGCAGGAAAAGGGCCTCGATTCAGGGTTTTAATGGACATGGATAAACCTTTTGTACAATGGAAATGACGGAACCTGTGTTGGATGCAGACTAGGCAACCTACGTGAGGGGAACGTGGACTTTTGACCCCTTGCTATAACCTTGTAAATTAAGCTTTTTTAGCGGCCACCTTACGCTATGATTACTGCATTCGTGATAGCGTTAAGCATATCGCTTTATGGCGGATTAGAGAATATTTTGAGCCAAATTAGGGACGTTTAGTGCATGACTGTGAAACAATTTGTCAAACCTAAAGTTTTTGATCGAAATCTGATCGTTATTGGCGCAGGTGCCGCCGGCCTAGTGACTTCCTACATTGCTGCTGTTGTGAAGGCAAAAGTGACACTTATCGAAGCCGGTAAGATGGGGGGCGACTGCCTTAACACGGGATGCGTTCCGAGTAAGAGTCTAATTCGCTCTGCACGCATGGTGTCGTATATGGAGCGGGGGCGGGAATTCGGCTTGAAGTCCACGACCCCTGAATTTGACTTCTCTGATGTGATGGAGCGGGTGCAACGAACCATCAAAACAGTAGAACCCCATGATTCCGTTGAACGTTATCACGGGATCGGGGTTGACGTGATCAAGGGCAGAGCCAAGATGATTTCCCCTTGGGAAGTCGAGGTTGATGGGCGTATTTTAACGGCCAGAAGTATTGTGATAGCCACTGGTGCTCGTCCGTTTGTGCCTCCGATACCCGGTTTGCGAGAAATTGGATGCCTCACCTCTGATACCGTATGGCGTTTGCGGGTTAAACCACGGCGTATGGTGGTGATGGGCGGAGGCCCCATTGGCTGTGAGTTAAGTCAGAGCTTTGCACGACTTGGTGTTGCTGTTACCCAAATCGAAATGTTGCCTCGGCTTATGGTCAGAGAAGATGAAGAAGTGTCAGCGTGGGTGGAGCGTTCATTTCGCCGAGACGATGTTACCGTGCTCACAGGAGCCAAGGTGACGGCGGTTGAGCAAGTGGCCCGAGACAAAGTGGTGGTATGTGAGCAAAATGGCAAACGTTTAACGGTATTGTGTGATGAAATTCTGGTGGCGGTTGGGCGCTCTGCTAACACTAACGGCTTGGGCCTAGAAGAGCTGGGTATTGAATTAGCGCCACAAGGCACCATAAAGGTCGATAAGTATTTACGCACACCAGCCCATAAGCACATTATGGCGTGCGGTGATGTTGCGGGACCTTATCAATTTACCCATACTGCCGCCCATCAAGCCTGGTATGCCGCAGTGAATGGGTTGTTTGGCATCGTCAAAAAATTCCCCGTGGATTACAGCGTGATCCCCTGGGCGACCTTTACTGATCCAGAGGTGGCGCGGGTTGGGCTGAATGAGCAAGAAGCGAAAGAGCAGGGAATTGCCTATGAAATGACGGGCTATACCTTTAATGAGCTGGACCGTGCCATTGCCGATGAAGAAACAGAAGGGTTTGTAAAAGTACTCACCAAGCCAGGCAAGGACAAAATACTGGGTGTCACCATTGTCGGACACCATGCAGGCGACCTCATTGCTGAGTTTGTATTGGCGATGCGCCATGGCTTGGGGTTAAACAAAGTGTTGGGTACGATTCATATCTATCCCACGATGAATGAAGCGAACAAATACGTGGCGGGTGAATGGAAACGCAATCATGCGCCAGAGAAATTACTTAAATGGTCAGAGAGATTTCACCGTTGGCGGCGTGGTAAGCCCGCCAAAGTGAGCGATGACGAACAGACACAAGATAAAGGTAAGCAATAGCAATGGATGTAAAAAACAGTGTAGTTGAACGATATTCTGAAGGCGCAAAAGCGAGAGAGGAGAGCCTATGCTGTCCTGTCGATTATGATCGTGAGCTACTTAAAATACTACCCCAAGAAATTATTGATCGAGATTACGGTTGCGGTGACCCTTCTCGATATGCCAAAACCGGTGATACCATTCTTGACCTGGGTAGTGGTGGCGGCAAAATCTGTTATATGGCAGCACAGCTAGTGGGCAACGAAGGTTCCGTTATCGGTGTCGATATGACAGATGATATGTTAGCACTTGCCCGCAGTCATCAAGCTGCTATGGCGGATAAACTTGGTAGCGATCGTGTTGATTTTCGTAAAGGCCATATTCAAGACCTCGCGTTGAGCTTGGATAAGGTTGGCGACTATATCGCGACCAACCCGCTGACGACTCTTGATGACCTTGAAGCATTTGAAGCCTGGAAACGCAAAGAACGCCGTGACAACCCTATGGTAGAGAGCGCTAGTGTGGATCTAGTGGTATCCAACTGTGTATTGAACCTCGTTGCAGAGGAAGATCGCACGCAAATGATCAGTGAGATCTTTCGTGTGCTTAAGCCAGGAGGCCGAGTGGCCATTTCCGATATCGTATGTGACGAGTATGTGCCTGAGCATCTGCGAAATGACCCTCACTTATGGAGCGGGTGTATATCAGGTGCATTCCAAGAAAAGCAATTTGCAGATACCTTTCTTGCCGCCGGTTTTATTGGTGTTGAATATGACAAATGGGACGGCGACCCTTGGCAAACAGTAGAAGGTATTGAGTTTCGTTCCGTGACCTTAACGGCGTATAAACCTTCAGATGTTGACGCGTTAGAGGGTGGGCAAGCGGTAATCTATAAAGGACCATTCAAAGAAGTAAAAGACGATTACGGTCGTGTATACGGTAGAGGTGATCGTATTGCGGTGAGTGAGCGTTTCTTTGCCAATATTACAGAAGGAGCCTATAAAGATCACTTTATTGCTGTGCAACCTGCTGAAGCACCAGCGGAGAAATCGGGTTTCTGTAAACCGTCAGGTTCATTGCGACCGGTAAAAGAGACCAAAGGTGGCATTCATAATAGTGGCGATACAGGTTGTTGCTAATACTGACGTAATGATTGATAAAACGGTTATCAACAAGGAAAAGAACAATGAGCAATAAAGTGGCGGTTATTTTATCGGGTTGTGGCGTATACGACGGATCAGAAATATACGAAAGCACCTTAGTATTATTGGCACTGGATCAAGCGGGTATACCTTATCAGTGTATGGCGCCTAACGTAGATCAGATGCATGTGATTAATCACATCACTGGCGAAGAAATGCAAGAAACACGTAATGTACTGGTTGAATCTGCCCGTGTTGCACGTGGCGACATTATCGATATCGCCGACGCTAAACCAGATGACTACGCGGGTGCAATAATTCCTGGAGGTTTTGGTGCAGCTAAAAACCTATCGGATTTTGCCGTGGCCGGTGCGGATATGAAAGTAAACCCTGCCGTTGCTGAATTTACCCAAGCCGTTCACAAACAGAAAAAAGTGGTTGGTTTAATATGCATAGCACCCGCAATGGCCCCTCTGTTATTCGGTGAAGGAACACAATGTACGATTGGAAATGATGCTGATACCGCTGGCGCGATTAACGCCATGGGTGGCGACCATAAAGATTGTACCGTTGGAGCCTATATTATCGATGAAGATAAGAACATCGTAACAACCCCGGCGTATATGTTAGCGGGGCGAATTAGTGAAGCAGCCGAAGGCATTAATGCGTTGGTGAAAGAAGTGGTAAGGCGGCTGTAGGGACGATAAATCTAATCAGCCTAACTTATTAGAACGGTATTGCTGTGGATGATATTCAATTTGAGGGAAAGCCGTACGCGCGCAAGAAGGCCATCGCATTGCTCGATCAAGTGTTGAAAGAGCAGGGTGATTTGGGCGTGTACGGCGACTTGAGTGCAGGGGTGGCGATTCTAATCGATACCATGGGTATTAGCATTGAAGAGCAACAGGGAGGTTACTCTATCAGCATATATCCTAAGGATGCTTCAGGAGGGCATGACTTTTCTTTTACTATCGATAGTCATACGGGTCAGAGGTCAGACGTTGTCGTTGGTGAGGTCCTGCCTGAGCCAGATATTGATGTAACGAAGACAGGCCCATCATGATAGTTCCAAAATATTGGTCAGAATCAAAAACCAAAAAAGTTGTGGGCGGTCGGCAGTTCACGATAAAGCGATTCGGTTGGTCTGATGAAAGCGAGCTAGAAGCAAAAAAGCATGCGGACTCTCGATTGAATGATGCCGTCCAGACTCTAGAAAGGGACGGTGACGTTCGTCGTATCGATCATAAAACTTCTTATAACGGCGCGGAAGGTATACCCATCCGTGAGGAAGTGATGTCAACGCATCAAGATGTCGTGATATCAAGAAATACTTATGGGGCGCTATGTTTGAATACGCCTGATGTACTTTTTGCAGATATTGATTTCGAATATAGCATCCCATTTACTATAAATATGATCGCATTTGTGGTGCTTCTATCATTGGCATCGGTCGCGGCACTATTTTTTCAGCAATGGTTCTTTCAAACATGGGCAGCGTTTGCTGTCGGTGTTGTGATTGCACTCATGCTGACGTCAACGCTCGCGGGGTTTATCAACTCGCTCGTCCAACGTATCACCGGTGGGCAAGAGGCTAAAGCACTCAAGCGTATTAAACAGGTTTCCAGTGAGAATACAGCACTTCATCTTCGGCTGTATCGCACGCCTATGGGGTATCGGGTACTTGTAATGAATGATGTTTATTCGCCGACCAGTGAAGAAGCTATCCGTTTATTAACGGATCTACAATCCGATGCTACCTATATCCAGATGTGTAAGAATCAACAGTGTTTTAGGGCGAGGGTAAGCCCTAAACCGTGGCGAATCGGTATCGAGAGACTAAAGCCAAACTCAGGTGTTTGGCCAATTAAATCTGAACGTTTAAGAGAACGTACGCGCTGGGTGAGCATATATGATAAGAAGGCGAGAAGTTACGCGTCATGCCACTATCTGTTAGCGCTCGGAAGTAACAAGGTGCATAAAAAAGCAGAGTTTGTTAGAAAGATACACGATGATATGTGTAATACGGCAAAGAGCAGTTTTGATATCGCTTGAATACCGAATAAACGTTAGTGCTACTAACCAGCTAATGGATAGTAGATGAAATCACATTGATTCTAGAGCGAGAGCAATAAAGCAACGTCCCTAGTAGCCGGTATTTAGCATCGTGGTGTTGAATTTAGCGTTGAATGATATGACGATAGAGAAAGATAGTGGCACAGAGCGCTTGGTATTGAGTACCGAAAAGAAAGGTCTGCAATCTGCGCAATTTGTTAATGCTAAACGGTGATATTATGCGGGCTGCAAGGGTGCTTCCATGCTTTAAAAAATCGGGTCGAGATAAGAAGAAGGTTTCGAATTCACGCAGAGAAATGGTCAAAGAACGGTACGATGACGTTCTCTTTAAGTGGCTTTAGAGTTACGGAGTAATTCTAGATCAAGAATAAAATTAAGATATTTTGCCTATTACTTTTGTCTTCGCTAGCCATTGTGGTGTACCTATTTTTCATTACAGGGAGATTTGGGCAGGCTCCATGTGGAGAAGATAGCTGGCGTTGGGGCCTGCAATATATGGTATTTGTAACCCTGTCACTTGTTGCAAATCTTGTAGTGGCTCTTACAGCCATTCTTGTGAAAGGCTCATTTACAAGAGTGTATTTAGTGTCCGTTTCTGTTCAATTTTTATTCACTCTAACAATGTTTATTGTGCTAAGCTGGCCCAACTTTATATATCAAGCGCCGCGATGCATTTAGCGTGTATGCACTTAACAAGGCGTCACCGAAAACAAACAGCGGCGCTTCTCAGCGAAGCGTTAAAAAGTATTATGAGATATCTATTTTTTGCCATTTTTTTTCTGATTTCTGGTTGCTCACTTAACAAATTACCAAAAAATAGTGAATTGGTAGATGTTAATGATGTGAAATTTACAATACCGCAAGGATTTAGAGTTTTGCGAACGGGAAATTCTAAGGTGCAGAGAGCACTAAAAAAATTAAAGGATGTTGAAAAGGAAGATGCGATATTTAGCTATGTTATTGTGGAGAACGACCATACAGATTCTGAACCAAAGTTTGGTGTTTTTTTCATGCTGGTCGATTTGCCCATTGGTCTTTTACAGGCAGTGAACTGTGAATACAAATCATTAATGACTCAGTTCTTATCGTCAAATAAAATAGATTACATTCACCCTTTTGGAAAAGATGAATTGAAGGGTGTAGTAATCTCAAACTTGGGAGATGGTTATCGTAAAATCGAGTATAATGTCCATCTATCCTCAAAGAAAGATGACTTAGTTCAATACATCACTTTTAATGAAGGGAAAATGGTGGCAATTGGGTTGTCTAAAGGGAGGTTCTCTACAAGATCAGATGAAAATGAAATACTGGAAGAAATCAAAGGTAGTGTGGTATTTAAACCTGTAGATATTTGCGCATTTACGGTTACTTAGTACCGAAAAGCGCTTAAATTTTCTATGGCTTCGGTTTTTAACAAGAGCATTACCATTCGTTATTAGCCGCGTTAACTTATTTATGTCTGAGATATATTCAATGAAAATAGGCATTGATTTTGGAGGGGTAATTGTAAAACCAGCAGATGGAGATAGCCCCTTTGATCCAGATATGGGGCAATCTATCGAACAGACAGGTGCAATTGAGTCAATATCAAAGTTAATTAAGTCTCTAAATGCTGAGGTTTGGATTATTTCTAAGGCGAGTAAATCAACCCAAATAGCTACGAGGTCATGGCTAAGCAAGGTTGGCTTTTATCAAGAAACAGGATTTATTGCTTCAAATTTACTTTTCTGCTCTAAAAGAACTGAAAAACGGATCCTTTGTGAACCTCTTGGGCTTACTCATTTTATCGATGATAGCGAAGAGGTTCTAGATGTGCTAACAGGACTGATTCCAAACTTATTTATCTTTGGAAACGAAAATGCTCGAGAAGATTTGGCTAGAGTGGTAAGTTGGCAGCAAGTATTAGAAAAGTTAACAAGTAAAGGCAATGGACGCGAAAAATCCGCACCCATGCGTTAAGTGTGGTCAGGTTAGAGACTCTTGAAAAAGTAACCTGCATTCGCTGCGGGAAAGAAGTATGGGGTTACTTTGCTCCCCTTCCCGTTGTGATGATTCTTAATGAAATGAGAGAAGAGTATTGAGTCGGTACTTTATGTAAGGAAACAAATATTCCCGAGGATGTTACAAGGGGCTATTCGAAAATCAATATGTTTATACTCGTTGTGAAAAAAGCTAGCCTCCATGTCCTAAATGTGGGGTGCTATTAAAAACATGGCGTGCAAAAAATATTTGAAATGTGACTGGCGGCGGAAGTCAAATGAGCCACTAGAGTATAATGAATGAAAAAATGCTTAACCAGTGTCAGCTTCAGAGCTCCGCGATTTGGCATCATTTGTGCGGAGCATAGACACCAATTCGCTCTGTCTGTCGTGGTAGGCGTTACACGCTATGAATGAAGATATTACGGATTTAGTTTTAGAGTATCGAGAGGCAATAAGGACGCTTTGGAATTCTCATGCCAAAAATCTAGATGGTGAGCATCGATTTGGTAAGATTGCAGAGGACTACTTCTGTTTCTCTGTATTGTTTCAATCTGAATCTAGAGTTTCGCCAGATACAGATCCGAAGTCACACTACTATAAGCACGTAAAAGTAGTACCCAATCTTGATCTGTCAACACTTTGCCGGACACCAAATTACACTGCTTTCTGCATTTCTTCGTAATCTACGGGTGACCAATAGTCATTCGT
>MABD01000013.1 GCA_002162955.1 Gammaproteobacteria bacterium 45_16_T64 | reverse complement strand
CCACTATTACGGTACAAGCCAAAGATGCTCAAGGGAACAATCTTACTACCGGTAGCGCTACCATCGTCCTCAGTGAAAACGGCAGCGCGACTATTAGCTCGGTTACTGATAATAGCAACGGTACCTACACGGCAACGATTACCAACACTGTCGCAGAAGTCATTACCATTAGCGGTACTTTGGGTGGTTCATCCATTACGGATACCGCAGCCGTTATTTTTACTCCTGGCGCTGCGACAACTGCCCAAACATCAATTTCAACATCACCGTCTTCTATCACCGCCGATGGAGTAACCACCGCCACGATTACAGTACAAACCAAAGACGCTCAAGGGAACAGTCTTACCACCGGTGGTGCTACCATCGCCCTCAGTGAAAATGGCAGCGCCACAATCAGTTCGGTTACCGATAATAGTAACGGTACCTACACAGCAACCATCACTAACACCGTTGCTGAAGCCATTACTATCAGCGGTACCTTGGGTGGTTCTTCCATTACGGATACCGCCGCAGTTACATTCACTCCCGGCGCTGCCACAACAGCTCAAACCACTATTAGCGCTTCACCAACGTCCGTCACTGCTGACGGTACGTCAACGTCAACAGTCACGGTGCAAGCCATCGATGCTCAAGGTAATAATCTCACAGTTGGTGGTGACGCAATTGTTCTGAGTGAAAACGGCAGCGCGACTATTAGCTCGGTTACTGATAATAGCAACGGTACGTACACGGCAACTATTACCAACACCGTCGCAGAAGCCATTACCATTAGCGGTACTTTAGGTGGTTCATCCATTACGGATACCGCAGCCGTTACTTTTACTCCTGGCGTTGCGACAACTGCCCAAACATCAATTTCAGCATCACCCTCTTCTATCACCGCCGATGGAGTAACCACCGCCACGATTACGGTACAAACCAAAGATGCTCAAGGGAACAATCTTACTACCGGCGGTGCCACCATCGTGCTCAGTGAAAATGGCAGTGCCTCTATCAGTTCGGTGACAGATAATAGCAACGGTACGTACACAGCAACAATTACCAACACCGTCGCAGAAGCTATTACCATTAGCGGTACATTGGGCGGTTCTTCCATTACGGATACAGCAGCCGTTACCTTTACTGCCGGCGCTGCCACAACAGCTCAAACCACTATTAACGCTTCACCAACATCCGTCACTGCTGATGGTACGACAACGTCAACCATCACTGTACAAGCCATCGATGCTCAAGGTAATAATCTCACTGCCGGTGGTGATGCGATTGTTCTCAGTGAAAACGGCAGTGCTATCATCAGTTCCGTTACCGATAATAGTAACGGTACGTATACTGCAACCATTACCAACACCGTCTCCGAAGTCATTACTATTAGCGGTACTCTGGGCGGATCATCCATTGCCGATACAGCAGCCGTTACCTTTACTCCTGGCGCAGCCGCAACGGCTCAAACCACAATTACCGCATCACCAACGTCCGTCACCGCTGATGGCACGACGACGTCAACTATCACCGTGCAAACCATTGATGCTCAGGGCAACAATCTCACTGCCGGTGGTGATGTGATTGTTCTCAGTGAAAACGGCAGCGCCATAATAAGTTCGATTACCGATAATAGTAACGGTACGTACACGGCAACGATTACCAACACCGTCGCAGAAGCCATTACCATTAGCGGTACTTTGGGTGGTTCTTCCATTACGGATACCGCCGCAGTTACCTTTACGCCTGGCGCAGCCACAACAGCACAAACCACGATTACCGCCTCACCGACATCCGTCACTGCTGATGGAACGACAACGTCAACCATTACAGTACAAGCCGTCGACGCTCAAGGAAACAATCTCACTACCGGTGGTGCAACCATCGCGCTCAGTGAAAATGGCAGCGCCACAATAAGCTCCGTTACCGATAACAGCAACGGCACGTACACAGCGACAATCACCAACATAGTCGCTGAAGCTATTACTGTTAGCGGGACCTTAGGGGGAGCTTCAATTTCAGATACCGCCGCTATCACTTTCACTCCTGGCGCTGCTACTACTGCACAAACCACCATAATCGCCTCACCAACGTCTCTCACTGCCGACGGCATAACAACGTCATCCATCACTGTGCAAGCCAAAGATGCGCAAGGTAATAATCTAACAAGTGGTGGTGCAACAATAGTGCTCTCGGAAAACGGGAATGCAACGTTAAGCTCGGTTACAGACAACAGCAACGGCACCTACTCCGCTACCATAACCAATACCGTAGCAGAAGCTATTACCGTCAGCGGTACACTCAATGGCTCGGGTATTACTGATACGGCGGCTATATCGTTTGTACCAGGCACAGGCAGCACGGCGCAAACGACAATATCACTCTCGCCCACCATATTGACCGCCGACGGCACATCAACCACAACCGTGACGGTTCAAGTTAAAGACACCCAGAGTAATAATCTTGTCGCGGGTGGAGATTCCGTCACATTATCTGAAAATGGCAACGGTGTTATAAGCACCGTAACAGATCTAGGAAACGGGCAGTATTCAGCGACGGTAACCAATACAACGGCCGAATCCCTGATTATTAGCGGAACCCTCAACGGCTCCTCCATTAGCGATACTGCCAATGTCACGTTTATTCCTGGTAGCGCTTCCGTGTCACAATCAATCATCAGTGTGTCACCTACGAGCATCACCGCTGACGGTTCAGCAGCGACGATCACAGTGCAGGCAAAAGATAACCAAGACAACAATTTGCAATCAGGTGGGTTAACCGTTGCCCTCAGCGAAAACGGAAGCGCAAGCTTAAGCGCCGTGACCGATAATAGTGATGGTACTTATACCGCAACCATATCAAACCTTGTCGCGGAAGCCATTCTTATATCAGGCACCATTGGTGGCACTACGATAACTGACACGGCGTCAATCACGTTCACCGCTGGTGCCGGTGTGGCCACCACGACAGACCTTTCAGTATCTTCATCTAGCGTTACTGCTGACGGGACGTCAACGGCTGTTATTACTGTACAAGTCAAAGACACTAACGGGAATAATGTGACCTCTGGGGGCGCAACCATACTGTTAGCAGAAAACGGCAGTGCTAGCATTAGCACGATAACCGATGTAGGTGATGGAACTTACACTGCGACTATTTCCGATACCGTCGCCGAACTAATCACCATCAGCGGGTCTTACAATGGCGCGAATATTACCGACACAACAGCGATTAGTTTTGTTCCCGGCACTGCCACCGCTTCGCAAACAACTATTAGTGCGTCACCCACCTCTGTCACCGCTGATGGCACAACAACCTCCACGATTACCGTACAAACTAAAGACGCTCAAGGTAACAACGTCACCAGCGGTGGCGCAACCATTGTTGTAGCGGAAGATGGCAATGGAACCCTAAGCGCGGTGACGGATGTCGGCAACGGAACCTATACTGCAACGGTCACCAACACCCTTGCAGAAACGCTAACCATTAGCGGCACACTGAATGGCAGTGCAATCACCGACACAGCATCAGTAACGTTTACGGTCGGTGCTGCATCCACTGCCAACACCACGATTTCTGTATCCAGTGCCTCTGTCACTGCCGATGGCACGTCAACGTCGACAATTACCGTACAAACCGTGGATAGCCAAGGCAACCTTTTAGCGACCGGTGGCGACAGCATCGCCTTATCAAACAACGGCGATGGTGTGATCAGTACAGTAGTCGATAACAGTGATGGTACCTATACAGCCTCCATCAGCAACACAACGGCAGAAGCCGTTATTGTCAGTGGTGATCTCAACAGCAGTGCAATTTCCGATACGGCCAACATTACCTTTACACCTGGTGCTGCATCCACTTCGCAAACCACACTCGCAGCCACTCCTACCTCACTGTTAGCAGATGGTGCAACCACATCGACGGTGACGGTTCAAATAAAAGATGCCCAGGGAAACAACCTGACTTCCGGAGGACATACCATTGTGCTGAGCAATAATGGCAGTGCGACTATTGGCACAGTCACGGATGTAGGTAACGGCACTTACACGGCAACAGTAGTAAGTACAACCGCTGAATCTATTACAGTGAGCGGTACACTTAACGGATCAAATATCAGCAGTACCATCAACATCACTTTTACACCAGGTTCAGCCACTACCGCGCAAACCACTATTTCTGCAACCCCAACAACCATTACCGCCGACGGCTCATCAAACTCAACTATTACCGTACAAACCAAAGATGTAAACGGTAATAATCTTAATTCAGGCGGTGCAACCATTGTGCTAACACAAGATGGAAGTGCAACCCTCTCGGCTGTGACGGATAATAGCGACGGTACATACACAGCAACGGTATCTAGCACTACCGCTGAGTCCATTACCGTGTCGGGGTCACTTAATGCCAGCACAATTACCAATACGACTGATATTACCTTTATATCTGGCAGTACAGCGTCGACTTCAGAAACCACAATCACCGTTTCGCCTACTACGCTAACTGCCGATGGCACTTCCACCGCAACCATCACCGTGCAAGCAAAAGATAACTTTAGCAACGATATTGTCAGTGGTGGATTAAGCATTTCCTTATCCAACGATGGCAACGCAATTATTAGCAGCGTCACTGACAACAGCGATGGTACTTATACCGCAACCATCACGAATACCACTGCTGAAAATATTACTATCAGTGGAATGATTGGTGCCAGCACAATTACCGACACAGCAGCTCTGTCGTTTATCCCTGGGGTAGCAAGCACTGCCACCACCACGCTGATTGCAAATACCACGACGCTCACCGCTGATGGTACAAGCAACACAACACTGACCATTCAAACAAAAGATGCTCAAGGCAACAACTTAACCGCAGGGGGGGATACCCTCGTCCTCTCTCAAAATGGCAACGCATCCATCAGCACTCTCTCGGATAATGGTGATGGAACTTACACCGCAACCATAACAAACACCACCGCCGAAACCGTTATTGTCAGCGCCACCCTTAACGGGTCTTCGGTGACAGATACAGACACTCTCATATTTACACCTGGTGCAGCCACTACCGCACAAAGCACGATTAGTGTTTCACCCACATCAGTGGTCGCTGATAACAGCACAACCGCGACGATAACCGTTCAGCTTATTGATGCCCAGGGCAATTTTCTTACCAGCGGTGGTTCTACTATCGCCCTTAGTGAAAATGGTAGCGCCACCATCAGTGCTGTCACTGATAATGCTGATGGCACGTATACGGCTACCATCCGTGACACTATAGCAGAAGGCGTTACGATTACCGGAACCCTCGACGGCTCTACCATCAGCGATAACGCGCTACTAACCTTCACCGCAGGTAGCGCCTCAACAACACAAACCAATGTATCTGCCACTCCCACGACAGTTACCGCAGACGGTACCACAACATCAACCGTCACCGTACAGGTTAAAGACGGGCAAGGTAATAATCTCACTGTGGGTGGTGCAACGATAGGCATCACAGAAGATGGTAGCGCAACACTCAGTTCTGTCACCGATAATAGTGATGGTACCTATACTGCGACTGTTACCAATACTACAGCTGAAACCATCACCATTAGCGCTACGCTTAATGGCAGTGATATCACGGACACTGCTAGCGTAACCTTTATTCCTGGAGCTGCCTCCACAGTAGAAACAACCATTGCCGGTTCTACAACATCAGTAACAGCAGACGGTACTACAACCATCACCATAACCTTGCAAACCGTCGATGCTAACAGCAACTTGCTCACCGCCGGTGGTGATACCCTGGTACTTTCCAGTACGGGAAGCGCTACGTTAGGTACGCTAACCGATAATAGCGATGGCACTTACACTACTACCATAACCAATAGCACTGCAGAGCCCATCACCATCTCAGGTACACTGAATGGATCGGCGCTTAGCCAAACATTAGCCTTATCTTTTACACCCGGGATAGCAAGTACTGCCACAACCACAATAAGCGCATCTCCAAGTACTGTCACAGCAGATGGCACCAGTAGCGCGACTATCACGCTACAAACCAGAGATGCACAAGGCAACGATTTGACTAGCGGCGGTGATACCGTTTCATTAAGTAATGATAAAAGCGCAACCATTAGCAGCATCACGGATAATAACAACGGCACCTACACCACAACGATAACCAATGTAGTCGCAGAGGCCGTAACCATCAGCGGAAACCTTAATGGTTCAGCCATAACAGACACTGCTAACCTCACCTTTACCGTCGGTGCCGCTTCTGCTCTCACAAGCCAAATATCCGTCGCTGCTCCCAGCGTTATCGCCAATGGTGTATCCAGTACAACCGTAACCCTTCAAGCCATTGATGCACAAAATAATACGCTCACTTCGGGCGGCGACACCGTCATTCTTACGCAAAACGGTAGCGCCACTCTTGGAGGAATTACCGATAATGGTGATGGTACCTATACCGCCACTATTACCAATACCGTTGCTGAAACATTATCCATCGGAGGGACAATTAATAGCGTCACGCTAACAGATACCGCTGCACTTAATTTTATCCCTGGCGCTGCTGATGTTGCGACTACGCAAATTATTGGCGTTCCAGGCTCAGTCACTGCCGATGGAGTGTCCGCTTCAGCCATCACAGTTCAACTTAAAGACAGCCAAGGGAATAATCTAACTTCCGGTGGCCACACTATCGTTATCGCCCAAACGGGCAGCGCAACACTATCCAGTGTTAGCGATAACGGCGACGGTACTTATAGCGCAACAGCAACCAACACTGTCGCAGAAACGGTTACCATCAGCGGCACTCTCGATGGAACCGCAATTACCGATACAACTGATTTAATCTTTATTGCCGGCAACGCCGCATCAGCGGCCCAATCAACCCTCAGCGCAAGCCCAACCAGTGTCACCGCCGATGGCACAAGCACTTCCACAATAACGGTTCAAGCAAAGGATGCATTTGGCAACAATCTCACCAGTGGTGGCCTTACCATTGCGTTATCAAACGACGGCAGCGCAACCATAAACACCCTCTCTGATAATGGAGACGGCACCTATACTGCAACAATAAACAGTGTTACCGCAGAATCTGTGACAGTAAGCGGCACGCTAAATGGCTCCACGATTACCGATACTGAAACGTTAACCTTTACACCTGGCGCCGGAGTCGCAACACAATCAACTGTTTCAGTATCGCTTTCCAGTGTCACTGCGGATGGTACCAGTACCACCACAGTCACCGTACAAATCAATGATGCGCAGGGGAACGCGATTACCACCGGTGGTCAAACTGTTGCGCTAACCAGTAATGGCAGCACCAGCTTTAGCACTGTGTCAGATTTGGGCAATGGCTCATACCAGACTACAGCAACGAATACCGTTGCCGAAGCAGTCACCATTAGCGGTTCACTTGATGGCTCCTCAATTACTGATACCGCAAGCGTTACATTTACTCCCGGTACTTTTAGTGCGGCTAATACCACTATCACCGGTGCACCTACCTCTATCACTGCTAACGGTGTTGCTAGCGCCAGCCTAACTATCCAAGTCAACGACAGCCAAAACAACAACCTCACGTCAGGCGGTCATGCCGTAGCATTAACCACTAGCGGTAGCGCTAATGTCGGTACCGTCACCGACAACGGTGACGGTACTTATACCGCTCAAATAACCAACACAGTGTCTGAAACGGTTACGATCAACGGCACGATTAACGGGTCATCCATCACGGATACTGAAATACTTACCTTCATCAGCGGCAGTGTTTCTGCTAGCACGAGCCTTATTCTTGCTACGCCCTCTCTTGCCACTGCTGACGGCGCATCTGCAATCACTGTATTGGTACAGACCAAAGATGCGCAAGGCAACAATCTGACCAGTGGCGGCCACACTATAGCGTTAATCCAAAATGGTAGCGCCCAAATCCAGGCCGTCACCGATAATACAAATGGCACATATCAAGCCACTGTCACCAGCACCGTCGCAGAAACCGTTATTCTCAGTGGCACCATTAACAGCGTAAGTATCACTGATACTGAAGTGGTAATATTCTCCCCAGGCGCAGCATCAGAGACAACCAGTACACTGGCCGCCTCCCCTGCCAGTATCACAGCCGATGGCGTCACCAACGCCACTATCACACTGCAAGCAAAAGATGCTCAAGGAAATAATCTCACCACTGGAGGAAGCAGCGTACTATTTTCGACAACGGGCGACGCAACACTCAGCGCAGTCACAGACCTGAATAATGGTACCTATGAAGCCACTATAACGAATACTACCGCAGAACTCGCAACCATCAGCGCAACTCTTGCGGGACAACCCCTGGTAGATACAACAACAGTTTCGTTTAATCCTGGGGCAGCATCCGTTGACGAAAGTACAATAGATGCGGTACCTATAGCCCTCTTGGCCGATGGGACATCCACCGCAATCATTACACTTCAAGCAAAAGATAGCTTTGGAAACAACCTCAACAGCGGTGGCTTAACAGTAACCTTCAGCCAAAATGGCAGCGCGACGATAACAACTGTCATTGACTTGGGTGACGGCACCTACATCGCTAACATTAGTAATACGGTCGCTGAACTCATTACCCTGAGTGCCGAAATCAATAGCACCTCTATCAACGATACTGATGAGGTGTCTTTTATCGCGGGAAGCGCCTCGCCAACCCAATCCCTGATTACAGCATCCCCCTCAAGCCTGATTGCAAACGGTACCGATATTGCCACCATCACAGTGCAAACAAAGGATGACAATGGGAATAACCTTACCAACGGCGGCTTAGCGATAAACCTAACACATACGACTAGCGCTACATTATCTAGCGTAACAGACAACGGTGATGGTAGTTATACGGCCACTCTGATGAATACAACCGCCGAGAGTGTCGATATCTTTGGTACGTTAAATGGTGTAGACATTACCGACACAGAAACCATCACCTTCCTTCCTGGCAATCTGTCCGCAGAAAATTCTACGATCATCGCATCCCCTGCTATTGTTACTGCAGATGGCATGGATGTGTCTCTACTCACTATTCAAACATTCGATATCTTTGGCAATCCATTAACCACCGGCGGCGATACCATTGTGCTGAGCGATAATAACAATGCCACCCTAAGCCCGGTAATTGATCAACTAGACGGTACCTATACCGCCACTATTAGTAACTCTACTGTAGAAGTCACCCTCGTCACTGGCACCTTAAATGGAACTGTTATTATCGACGACGAAAGCATCAGCTTTGTTCCCGGTGGCCCTGCACAAATCAACGCATCGGATGGTAACTTTATTAATGGCTTTGGCCCTCCTGGATCTGCCATTGTTATTCATGATGAGTTTGGTAATACCATCTGTACCAGCACGGCTGACAACAGCACAGGCAAATACCATTGCCTTGTCACCCACCCTATTACTGACGGCCAACAATTGACGGTAACCGCAACGGACCTTGCAAACAACAGTGAAACCAGCACTATCACTGTTCAGTCAATCGACGACGATGACGACGGGATTTCTAATCTAGTGGAAGCGCTTATAGCCAATACTGGCGGGGCGAGCAATACAGCACCCGATACCGACACCGATGGCGACGGCCTGCCAGATTACAGTGAAATTTTCTTAGGTAGCGATCTATTATCTGTCGACAGTCCGAGTATTGCCGGCAACATAGACTCCGATATGGATGGCATTACCGATGCTGTTGAAAACTACTTTACTAACGCCGGGGGTGCTACAGATAGTCGCCTATCCACTGATACGGATGGCGATGGCATTCCTGATATTACGGAATTAATTACTCGAAAATCCGACTTTAACCATGCAGACTTTCCTCTCGTGAATGGCACAGCCGATAGCGACGGTGATAACGTCACGGATGCAGCAGAGTTTTATCTATCGACATTCCTTATTACTAATGCCGACAACACGACTGACTACGACCGAGACGGTTACCCTGATGCCATTGAGGTACGACTGGCGTCTGACCCACTAAGGGCATACGGTGAAGACAGCGACACTGACGGCGTCAACGATGCCATAGAATCCTACCTTACCGGCACGATTAATGACGGTATCGACTCCTTGTTGCTAGACAGAGATAACGATGACTTACCGGACATCTACGAGATAGAACTCTCGAAAGATCTATCAGACCCAACCGCACTCATCAACGATGCCAATAATGGTGACGCAGATGGCGATGGGCTCTCCGACGCGATAGAACAGTACCTCTCTGGCGACAATACTAGCGCCGCGCCCAATGTAGACAGGGACGGCGACGGCATCATCGATGAAATCGAGCTAGCTTGGGGCAGTAACCCTTTTGTGTCATCTACACCTGTGGTATGG
Organism: Gammaproteobacteria bacterium 45_16_T64; assembly: GCA_002162955.1. GTDB lineage: Bacteria > Pseudomonadota > Gammaproteobacteria > Pseudomonadales > Ketobacteraceae > 42-54-T18. The sequence continues at coordinate 25,505 of MABD01000013.1, read as the reverse complement.
ATTGACGTTGCTGACGTGGGTGGTGGATCAGTAGAGCTATTCGTACGTCTCGGCGGTTTCCAAGCACCCCACCCAGAATTCACCTGGGACACCTCTGAGATTCTCAGCAAAGAGCCCGGCGCAAACATTAGTAACATCAATAATCAGCAATTAACTATTTCTGGCCTTGCGGTCGATATCTATACCGTACGTGTCAATCTTTCGAAGACTATTGATGGACAAATATTTACCTCCACTGCTTCGCAGCGTTTTACCGTATCAAACTCAGGTGCCAACGATAGCGATTATGATGGCATTAGTGATAACTATGATACGTTTGATGCGACGATGGGCGCAGAAGAAAATTTACATAGCGCCATAGGATTTACCAACGAATATCAAATACAACTGCAATATGGCTCATCAGTCCGTGCTGGGAGTATTTCACGAATGGGAAAAAATGAAATCAGCACCATTTCATTTTCGCAATTAAGTGATTATGCTAACGGCCAATTCCCCATTGTAGAGGGAAATACAGAGACAAATAATGATATTACCTCCACAGCAAACCTATTCGACATCGAAATTACCAATCTCCCCTCAGCTGGGGATACTATTGATGTCGTGCTACCCTTGAATCGACCTCTCGCCTCAGATGCTGCTGTACTTTGGTTTAACCACTCGAGCTTTGCTTGGTCATTCTTCGATACTACCGCCTCTGATATCGTCAGTTCCACAACCGGAAGCCCCGGCAATTGCCCACCCGTTGATGACACGAGTTACACTTCCGGGTTAACACCAGGCAGCTATTGCTTAAAACTTAGCGTCACCGATGGTGGAAATAATGATCATGACAACGGAACGAATGGAGTCATACCCTTGTTAATGGGAATTGGTAACAACAATTATTTGCCCGATGACACCAACCTCAACGATGGCATCGATAACAGTATTAACCCTGGCCCTACGGAAGAAGAAAACGGTAGTAACGAAGATACCGAGTCAACCGAAATTAACAACGTAAATTCAAGTGAAAGCTCTGGTGGAGGTGGCGGCAGTTTATCTCCTCTTACCTTGATGTTTATGTTGATTGTTTACATAAGCGCTATTGGCAAGACCTACGCAAACCCAGAGAATGGCACAATTACCGTCGGAAGCGGTTCCATCGTCGATGCAGCCTCTCTAACAACTATCACCCAAGATACCGACAGAATGGCGATTGAATGGGATTCTTTTGATATTGCCAATGGAGAGACCGTTACCTTTGTTCAACCCGATAGTTCATCCATTGTATTAAACCAAGACTTCTCTGGCAGCGCGAGCCAGCTATTCGGAAACCTTAACGCCAATGGCCAAGTTATTCTCCTCAATAGTGCGGGTATTTTGATGGGTGAAACAGCATCAATCAACGTAGCGAGTTTTTTTGCATCTGACCTGTCAGTCGATACCGACGATTTCGCTGACGGTAATTTTATTTTACGTGATCTAGACCCCCTAAGCGGAGGTATTACTAATCTAGGAAACGTTCAGAGCTTTGGTCAGAGTGGCATTTACGTGACAGGACAGTACATTCAAAATGAAGGAAATATTACTAGCTCTAACGGAGATGTCAGGTTATCCATTGCAGATCAGGTGATAGTGTCAACCGATCCGAGCGGACTGATTGGCGTAGAAATCTCAAACCCAATTATTGATGATATCTCACCATCAGAAGTACTCGTATCAAACGACGGCAATATTGTTGCGTTAAATGGCAATATATACCTAGACCTGTATTACAGTGACGCCATAAAAGCTGACACCGTAAATAATACAGGCATTATCAATGCAGTAGCGATCTCCGCAGGCACGGGAAATATTGAGTTAACCGCGACATCTATATTCTTAGGGCCATCAGATACCAGCGATGTCGATGGAATAATTTCCGAGAGCCTACCAGATGATATCGAACCCACCACTCCAACAGTAGAAATTGAACTATCACCAAACCCCAAAGTATCCATCAACTCCATAATGCCCGACTGCGATAAGAACGACGAAAAAATTAAGGATTGCAATAAATACCAAGCGATTAAGCGTTACCTCGGTCGATTACTTCTCGGCGGCCAACTACCTGACGCCACAAACTAACATGAATAGATTGTTAATACTGACGCTATTGCTCCTTCTTCCTTTACCTATTTTCGCAGAAGATAGCGCAAGCGCCCCAAAAGAAAAGCGCCTGAGTATCAGGTATGACGCAGCGAAGAACGAACCTGAAACAGACAAACCAACAACAATGAAGAACGGGCTCATCCGAATTCGGCGAATACGCTTAGAAGGTGACCCTCTATATCCTAAATATGGTATTACCCAAAAGTTCCTTAAAGAACGGCTTAATCAAGTCTATAGCCATATGGATGAATACCTCAACATGGCTTCAATCAACAAAATCGCCGATTCAATTACACTGGCTTATCGCGAAAAAGGCCTCACGTTTAATCGTGCTTTTGTAGTGCCTCAAGAAATCACCAATTCAACGTTAACGATACACGTATTAAAAGGCGTTCTTTCAGAAATAGATCTCTATGACAACGCCCTCTACTCAGACAAACAAATTCTGTCCCCTTTCTCACAGTTAATCGGCAAGGTCATATACGAACCCGAAGTAATGGCCATTGTGGATTCACTCAATAAAAAACCAGGTTTAAAAGTATTTGGCTATTTTTCGCTCGGGTCAAAACAAGGACAGTCCCGCCTAAATATTAAGGTGCTCAAAGAAACTCATGGAAAAAGCCACGTTAGCCTAGACAACAAAGGTATCAGTCAAACTGGGAAAAATAGAATATTGGGATCGCACACACTAAACAATCCATTAGGGAAATCCGGTAGATTCACCGCGTCCGTAATCAAGACTAACCAAGAAGGAAACACCTACGGCGGGTTGTCCTATTACTTCCCCTATTCAAACACCAGTAATGTTGGACTCTCCCTTGTAAAAAGTGACTTTACCATCTCAGGCGAATTTTCTGATCTAGGGTTGGAGGGTAGCCTTACGTCCTTCAGCGGATTTTTCTCCAATATAAGCACGGTTCACGCTCAAACGCCTTACGACAAACACCACCAAATAGCATTTTCCTATAAGACTTCAGAGATCAAAAGCGATGCATTTCCTACTGTCTTTGATAGCGATCTACAATATCTTTTAGTACACGGAGCCTACAGGCGCCACTACCTAGATAAAGCAAATACACGGCATATATTAGGGCTGCGACCCGCGATAGGCCTTATGGAAACTACCGGCAATACCAACACTTCTGACGAATTCATTATCTTAGGTGTAGACTATCAATTTTTGCTATTTAATTGGGAAAACCTAATCACTGAATCCAATTACTTACAGGTTAAATTCAAAGGCCAATGGAGCGAAGACAAACTTCCAGACCCTGAAAGATTCTCTACCACTGGCCCCACTGCTAACCGAGGGTACAAACCCGGCATTTTCAGCGGTGACATCGGATACAACAGTACAATTGAGCAAGCTTTCCGTTGGGACGCAGATGCAATTTGGGGATCTTCTAGCCTTCAACTACAAGCCTCTGTATTTATTGACTACAGTTATGGAGAACTCAACACAAATGAATCATATTACGCGTCATTTAGTAGCGCAGGCATAACACTACTTGGAACAGTTGATAAACAATATTCCATCAGCACCAGTATCGGCATGCCAATTGACAATTCCAGCAGCAGTAATCTGGAGATAGATTCAAACTCTCCGGTAATTTATGCTAGCGCGAAAATCAACTTTTAGGGGGCTTTTATGCATGCAATAAACCGACGTTTACGATACCTATTGCTAGCCTTTTTAGCAGTCAGCTACTCTGGAGGTGCCGGGGCGAACGACGCGACCCTGAAGGCAAAAGAGTTCCATATTAAAGCGCTATTTCTATATAACTTCGCAAACTTCGTCGAGTGGCCTGAAGATGCCTTCTCGAATGCACAAAGTAAACTCACCATGTGCTTATACGGTAGTGTTCCATTTGGGGGCTTTCTTGATACTGTTGACGGTACGCGTATAAAAGACCGGCGCCTTAAAATTGTCAGAACATCAGACGCAGAAGAAATTAAGCCAGGATGCCACATCTTATTTGTTGGAACAGACCAATTAGATCTCATCCAATCACTGTTTCAAAACCTTAATCATCTGTACGTCCTGAGTATCGGCAATGTAGAGGGGTTCACCGATACAGGAGGGATTGTCAATATTCTTAGAACCAGAGATAACCAGAAATTTGAGATCAATCTTTCAAAAGCGATCGAGAATGGACTGCTTATTGATTCAGATCTACTAAACCTGGCAAGGATTATAAACAACTAATCCAAAAAATCAGTGCTTCCACTGGTATATTTTGAAATTCCCTCTGCCCGCATCCTTCGCGTGGTAAAGCGCTATATCCGCATTTTTCATGATCGAATTGGAAGTGTCATTTCCAGCGGATATCACAATCCCTAAGCTTGCCGATATACGCAATTCACGTCCAGCGCCAAGCAAAGGGGGCGTGAATTCCTTAAATATAGACTCGGCCGTATTAACAATGTCTTCTTCCGACTTAATGTCGTTCTGGATGATTGTAAACTCATCACCACCCAATCGGAATGCTGTTGCCGATTTTGGTATCGCAGCATTTAATCGTTTACCGACTTCTTTTAACAAGAGGTCTCCGATATCATGCCCCAATTCATCATTCACCTGCTTGAACTTATCCAAGTCCAAAAAAATCAGTGCAACTTTTCCACCCTTCTCTCTCGCGGCGTTTTCTAACGCGAAATCTATCCGTTCGGTAAACATTCGCCTGTTGGGCAAACGAGTAAGCGTGTCGTAATAGGCCAATTGAGTAAGTTGCTCTTTATCATTCTCGATTTGATTTAGCATATTATTAAATGCATTAACGGTATCGCCTAATTCGTCCTGATTTTTGGTTTTCGCTCTGATGGAATAATTGTTGTTTCTTGTTATTTCTTTGGCGACATTACCAAGCTGAATTATGGGGCGATAAATATGCTGCTGAAGTCGTGAAGTAAGGCCAAACGCCAAACATAGTGATGCGAACAGTACCGCAATGCTCACCCCTAATTGCTGTATAAGCCGCTCTGTAAGTTCTTCTAAACCTGCTCGAATAAACACATGACCGATAATCTCTCCATTTCGCTCGATGGTTTGATAGACATCTAAATAGTCATCAACAAAAAATTGCCCCCTTCTGCGCCCGCTGTCAGGGCATGCCAGTTCGTGACTGCCTTGAGATACCTTCACGAACACACTGCCTGATTCGTCATACATACAGGCTAAGCGGATATTTTTGCGCACCTTGAGGGTATTTAAGTTTGCTCTGGCATTCTTCTCGTCACCAAAACTAAGTGCCACAGCGCTTCGAAGGGATACTACTTGCGATAATATCTGCATTTCTTCAGAAAGAGTGGCCTTTCTCTTTATCCTGTCGTAGGTTAACAATGCACCACTTGCCAGCGTCAGGCCTATGGTAGCCGTCAACAGCACTACAACAATTAGCTTATATTTTATCGAGAGCGTCTTGAATTGAGTCATCTGAACGTTAAGGCTGCCTTACACTACAGTTTTTCGGGCAGTATACTCGAAAACCATGCTTAATAGGCTAAGTATAGACCTTATTTCATATCAGTGAATTGTAAGCAACGATCACCCAGCATCGGTAAATCCCTTTCATTTAGGTGGGTAATTTACTGAGGTCCTATTCCTAGACTAGAGGCAAGAAACTCGCTAAACAAATGCAGTTTCAAGAACCCCTCAGTCACATGATCCCCAGCACGAACCGTGGCAAACAGGCTCAGCACTGCAAAGCCATAAATAGGGATAACAAACGCAACGGGTAAAATATTTCTACTAATGGACTGCCAAGTAATAAAAACCACGACAGGCATAACAAGCAAAATAGCGCTTATCACCCCTGGAGCATAAGTATCAAAGGCAATTAGCCAATAAACATGCTGCATTGCGTTCCCAAATACTATCGCTATAAAAAAGGTAAGGGTTAACCCCGCCGTTATTTTTGTATTCCTAAAACCGCTCGCAAGCAACGTCACAAAAAAACCTAGAGCTGAAATAAATAGCAACCCAGTGTGCGCAGCATGATCTGGGGTTTGTGGAGGGTTTGCAAAATTCGCCTGATACCATGGCATAATATTCCACTCTTCAAGCTCATGAAGAGTGAGTGATATAGGCAATAACCAGATCAATGTCGTGAAAGGAAGATCCCTTAACGTTTTTAGCCAATCCATCCGCTGTCCCTTCTCATTCTTATATACAAAACCCCTGTTAGGCTGAATAATACCCTGATCCGGCACCTTACGCTACTTGTTATTTTTATCCTCAGGGGGCTTCGTCACATTATTGATTTAACAATACATAAGCCAAAAATGCTCCCCAAGAAATAGTCAATAATATCCAGGGCAACGTCTGCTTCCTATTTGGTTTTACTGAGGCCGTATTTTCTTGCTCAGGCTCACTCCTTGCGTGTTTTCTATTGGTTTTACTTTGCTCTCTTAACTTCGCTTTATGCTGCTTCTTGTATATATCCATACCCTTCTGAATACCTTGCGCAATCAGTTTAGTTTGCTCTTTCGTTTGGCCGGGTTTCTGGATGCCTTTAGCTAATTTTAAAGACTCTTCTTTAGTTTGTTCTGATACACCACTGTTCTTGGAATATTTTGACATTTCTATAACACCATAACGCGATAAATTTTTTCAGCATATTTTAAGGGAACAAACGAAAAGGGAGAAGAACAAACTGCGTTCTAGTAGCTAAATTCGACCTCAGTCTTGGGTGACCAGTAAATACTGCCGCCTTACTAATCGATCAATAAGATTTACATTAATGACCACAAAAGACGTGCACGACGATAAAAAAGTGCCATACTCGAAACGCAAGTGGAACGTAAGTACCTTTTGCATTTCTTAGTCAATATAAGTGGTATGACGAACACTAAACGATAAAAATAAATAAACGTTTGGAGAAAATCCGTGAATACAATAATAAAGACCGCTAAGACTACCCTGCTACTTTGCCTTTTAGGCTTATTAGCAGGGTGTTTCGGGACTGATAAAATAGTCTCCCCAACCAATGATTCTGTATCCAACACTGCACCTGAATTTAGAATAAGTTTTAAGGACGGTGTACCGGAAACATTTATAGCAACTATTAACGGTGTTGAATTAGATTCAAGCACATTTACTGTTGAGGATAAGGATGCTTACCTGCAAGTCGACATTGCTATGCTACAAGCTGGTGATAACGAATTTGCATTAACAGATCCTAGTTCCGTAGAGGCCACTTTCCACCTCGATCAGGTGGGACCAACAATCCACCTCTTGGGTGCAGAAGGTAGCGACCCTCGATCCGTTACAGGTTTCCTAGATGACAGAGGTGGTGCAGAAAGCATAACGATTAATGGCACACCCCTTCCTCTTGACGAGGCGGGAAATTTTAGCGGTGATATTGCAGGCAGCAATTTCTTTGATGCCGTTGCCACTGATATCTACGGTTATAGCACGGCGGAATCTTACGCTACACTTGGCCAAAGTTTTAACCCGGCAATCGCCGTTAGAATTAATCAGCAAGGCTTGGACGATTCACTGCCCAGCGCAATCCTCCAAATTGTTGAGGCTTTAGACTTCAACGCATTTATCACCAACCCTGTGTCAGAAAGCTGCTCAGGTGCAGTCATCGCTGACGCTTGCGGTAACTTCAATATTAATGACGTTACCCTTACCAGCGGCAGCGACGTAGATATTTCCGCGCTTTCTGGCGATAAAATACGCGTGATGATACACCTATCTCGACTAGACCTAGATACAACAGCGACAACCTTTGCTCGTTGTAAAAGCTTCTTATGCGGCGGCTCTGGTAACGTGTTTGGCACCATTAATTTCTCTGGTGTAACCACCGTTCAAAATACCGATATTGCGGCGGATTTTGTAGTCTCTGTGAATAACGGTGAAGTTAGCGTGCAAATAGTTGATGGCAGTCTTGATGTAGACCTTCCAGCAAATGGCCTACAAGTTGACATCGACTTTGGCGCAGTAGAGGACGTACCTTTCGTAGGATCTCTTCTTAATACAGTCGTCAATGGTATCATCAACGGTCTAGTTGGAATTCTTTCTAGCATTATCGTTGATATCGCTGATGGCTTTTTAGCAAGCCCAATCAGCAGCCTACTCAATACCTTAATCGGCAGCGTGCTACCAGACTCAATTGCAATTCCTGTCGCTGACACCACATTAAATCTAGGATTTAGCCCTGAAGAGTTCAACACCTCTGATGGTGGTTTCGATTTAGTATTAGGTAACAGCTTAACGATAGATGCCGTTGACCCCGATGTATTAACACCTCTCGGATCTCGATATACTGCAGGTAGTGCGCCCTCTCCTTACCCATCAGCAACTCCAGCGGGTACCAACGTTGATCTAACCGCTACAGTATCCGCTAATCTTCTGAATCAAGTGCTGACTGAAGCTTACAAAGGTGGCTTACTCAACATCACCCTGGATAGCGAAGATGGTATCTCAATCGGTTCGATCATTAGCATCCCTGATTTCCCGATCGATCTAAGTGGCGTATCTAACTTATCGATTGCCGTTACCGGAAAATCTGCCCCCGCCGTAACACTCGCATCTCAGGCCGATGCTGAAAGCGGTCTCATTAACGTTAGTCTTCTGGACCTTACAGTCAAAGTGAACGTAGATCTTGGCGACGGAAATGGTGTTCAGGAAATCCTCGATACCACTGTCGATATTCAATCACCTTTCGATATTGGCGTTACTCAGGACAACACACTCACTATTGGTATTGAAGGTACGCCAGTCGTCAACGTACGCAACTTTAAGTTCATGCTCAATGGTTTGGTGCTAAGTTCAGGGGATGATGGTGTAATTAGCAACTTGATCTCTACCCTCGCACCAGAATTACTACCACAAGTTCTCGATTCAATTGGCGGCATTCCGATTCCTGCAATTGAAGGCTTTACTCTTCAACTAGCCGATATCTGGAATCCAAATGCAGATAACAATGCGTTTATGGCCCTCGGTGGAAATCTTGTGTCAGTTGCCGCCGCCGCGGTTGCGACCTTACCCAGCGTTTCGGCTCAAGCCGAAGAGAAAGCATTCTCACTCTTCGCGACAGAAACCATGGCAGAGAAGCGCAGCGTAACCATTACAGTAGATGGCGACAACCCAGAAGAAGAGCCTCTTGAGTACCGCTATCGCGTCAACGGTGGTCACTGGACTATCTGGAAACAGCGCTCCAGCATCAAGATTAACTATCTTCCAGGTGGAGACAATATTATTGACGTATGTACACGTACTAGCATGCTAGTTGAAGACTGTACGGCAGTCCCTGTCAGTGTACCTGCAGCATAATAAAAACTATCATTAACCCTAACCTGCAAGACCGAGAGTTACTTCTCGGCCTTGCAGGTTATTTATATTCCATTAACCTCCTCACTAACGGCCAATATACTCGTTTAGCTTATCCACAAGCTCCTGTCTTCTCACTGGCTTCTTCATATAGTCATCCATGCCGGACTTTATGCACAGCTCTCGATCTTCGGCTAGTGCGTTAGCGGTTACCGCAATAATTGGGATGTGATTACGGCTGTCCCCTTCCATTTCTCGAATACGTCGCGTTGCATCATACCCGTCCATGACAGGCATCTGGCAATCCATAAGGATGCAACAATAATCATTCTGGCTAAAAGCATTAACCGCATCAGCTCCATTCTCCATAAGCTGATAATCATAACCTGACCGTTCTAAAATCTTCGCAATGACCTTGCTGTTGGTCGGATTGTCTTCAACAACAAGCACCGGTAATTTTGTAGTATCTCTATCGCGGTGCACAATGGGTTCATTCACTCTAATCTGCGCTGGCGCTAATGAAATAGGCAGAGTAAAACTAACTTTGGTTCCCTGCGGACTGTTAGAATCAAACGCCAACTGCCCTCCTAACACCTTCAAACATAAATCGCTTAATGCGAGCCCCAAACCAAAACCAGCATAACTTTTTGTGGTGGAAAGGTCGCCCTGTACAAAAGGCTGACGCAGTTTACTCATGCTATCGAGATCAATACCACAACCTGTGTCGGTAATGTGAACCTGTAGCGTCTGATCTTCGCACTCTACTGTGACTGTCACCATGCCACGATGGGTAAACTTTACAGCATTATGTATTAGCAGTCTCAAAACACGCTCGAAAGACCATACGTCAATAGATATCCAATCAGGTACATTTTCTGAAAGTTCACATGTAATTTGTAGCCCTTTCTTCTTCGCTCTGACATCAAACTCTTCGACTATTTGACGGCAGCGAATCGGTAGCTCTACGACTTTATCATGCCCCTTTCGACCACTTAATTCTGTTAATTCCAATACCCCTGTAAACAATTCTAGTAGCTGTTCACCCGACTCACGCAACAAAAGTATTTCACTCTGCGAAATGTTACCTTGCATGTCCTGAAGAGAGTCCGTAATTCCTATAAGTGCATTCAACGGCGTTCTTATCTCGTGGCTCATGTTAGCCATGAACCGAGTCTTAACCTCGTTAGCTTTTCGGAGCTCTTCTTCTGCCCGCCCACGCTCAACAGCAAGGCCTGTCATCCTTGCCGCTGCCTTCAGTCTACTCAGTTGTTCAGCCGTTGGCGCTTGCGGTACAGAACTATATAGCGCCAGAGCTCCTAGAACACGACCTTCCTTTGCTGAGAAGGGATACGACCAGCAAGCCGCCACACCAGCATTTTTGGCTAACTCGGCAAAAGAAACCCACAAGGGGTCTTTTTGAATGTCTTCTACGATTACAGGGACATTCCAATAAATCGCAGTCCCGCATGATCCGACGGTGGGCCCTATCGCAAAACCATCGATCGCGTCATTGTATTCATCAGGGAGACTGGGGCCGGCCCCAGCCACAAATCGACCGTGAGCGAGGAGGAGGATGGAACACTTGTAACCTGGATTTTGTTCTTCAATGATCTCGGCGATAGTATGGAGAGTACCCTTGACCGTAGCCTCATCAATGGCTGGTTTTGAAACTCCAGTTTTTGAATTACTTTCAGCTGGTCGACCAAGTACCACCGGGCCGTCTCCCATATCTTTTATCATTAAGTCTAATGGAAGCCAGGTACCTTCTTTCGTTTTATGATGCACAACGCAGTGTTGGCCACCGCTCTCTATTGCGCTTAGAAAGATCGGCTTATCTTTGTCGTCAATCCATTCAATGAAAGGCTTCTGTACAAGCTCAGATTCAGTAAAACCTACTTCAGCAAGAAACATAGCGTTAGCGCGAAGAAAGCCTTCTGCATGGGGAGACCGGATGATCATTAACTCATTAAGGCGTTCTTTCATACAGAACCTCTGCTTTCAGCCCGGATACTACTTCCCCAAGAAATAGAGACCCCGTTCTTTCGCCCCAGAGCTACCCTAAACGTTTAATTATGAATACAGAACAGTAGCTTACCGGTTAGACATACTAATTACCTTGCGACGCTTATATAATCAACTATAGCAGTTGCTGCTTCCAGAAGTGTAAAAAGTAAGGCTTAGCCTCGCAAAGAACCTGGCGATTGAATCTGGACCTTTTCCTACTAATGAAAACAAGAAGTTACGACGCTAACAGGCATAGGAATATATTATGGCTAGCCCCGAACTCAGCGGCTAAAAGTCCTTGCCTTGTCTTATGCTAGGTGTTAACTTGCGTCTCGGCTTGAGAGAAAGCCTTATTTTTTGAGTATGCCCCGTCGTTTTAATTATAATTCCTCGTGATATTCCCAGTGAAATTACCGTTTTCTTCCTGCCTTTTGCCTATTTAAAGGCTCAATATCTTGATTGCATTAATGTAATCCATTTTTATACTAGATTCAGAAAAACTGGATCATTCCCGCCTTATGCTTTAATCGGCATGATCTTACCAACATAGAGGTTATTTATATCCCTAGTTCGAAGATACAAAGTACAAAGCGATTGGCGGTTTTACGAGAATTTTATGATTTTAAGCACACCCGTCGATCAATCGAATATTAATACATACACAAACCCTATCCCTAGTCGGGAGTTCATAATGAATCTCTTCGGCAAGGTAAAAAAACATTTACACCGCGAGCAGATTGCACACAAACTACACCTTAAGCAACCTGATCAAAAAGAAGCGCTGCGAAGAAGGTTGCGTGCAATGGAACGTGATGGTCAGCTTGCGTTCAACAAACACAAAGGCTATCAACTAATAGATCAGCGCTCACTTATTACGGGCAAGATTAGCATTCACCCTGATGGCTTTGGATTTGTGTCAAATCATGATTCTGAAAAAGATTTATTTCTTCCAAAAAACCAATTGAGTCACGTGTTTGATGGTGATGTCGTTCAAGTATTTGTTGAGCCTTCTTCAAATAATAAGCGCAGCTTCAACAAATTAATCAACATTATTGAGCGTAAGACAACTCAAATTGTTGGACAGCTTAAACGTAGAGGTGACGCGTTTTATTTGGTTCCAGACAGTCATGAAATCTCATTCAAAGTAGATGTAGATCGTCAGTTTTTGTTGAATGCGAAAGCCGGGCAGTATGTGAATACTACGATTATTGAGTATCCCACTCATCGCAAAAATACGCTCGTTAAGGTCGCCGACGTGCTTGGTAACCCTCAAGACACTGGCATGGACATTAAGCTCGCCCTCTGTCGCCACAACCTCTCAGGACAGTGGAGCGAAGCGTTAATTGACCAAGCAGAATCTCAGGGATCGCACGTCTCCGAAGAAGATAAAGTGTCACGCGTAGACTATCGTGACCTACCATTTGTGACTATTGACGGTGCAGACGCCAAAGACTTTGATGACGCTGTCTATTGTGAAAAAAATGCATTGGGTGACTGGCGTTTACTAGTTGCCATTGCAGATGTCTCTCATTATGTACGTCCTAACGATTTATTGGATATTGAAGCGCAACAGCGTGGTACGTCCATATACTTCCCCGGTCATGTGGTACCTATGCTACCGGAAGCCTTGTCAAACGGTCTCTGCTCTTTGAATCCGTATGTGGATCGCCTAGTGATGGTCTGCGATATGACCATTAGCAGCAATGGAGTTGTTACTCAATCCACCTTCACAGAAGGCCTCATTAATTCGCACGCTAGACTGACTTACGATCAGGCTTATGCACTAGTGGCCAAGAGGCGCTCTAAGCTCGCGAAAAAAGTGATCGAAACGACACCGGACATTGTACCGCACATAGAAAACTTGCATGCGCTTTTTCAGGTACTGATGCCTGCTCGCAGGCAGCGAGGTGCTATCGAATTTGAAACGAAGGAATTTACTTTTAATTTTACTAAAAAACGTAAAATTTCCAGCGTATCACCGGTAAAGCGCAACGACGCACACAGGATGATTGAAGAGTTTATGTTGTGTGCCAATGTATCCACCGCTAAGTTTCTGGATCATCACAATATACCGAGCTTGTTTCGTACTCATAATGCGCCGCAGCAAAAGAAATTGACTATTTTACAAGCGTTTTTGACAGAAAAAGGTTTGCGACTAGAAGGTGGTGATAAACCAAGCCCACATCACTACAATAAACTTCTGAATAACATCAGTCATCGTAGTGACGCAAGTGTAATTCGCACGATGTTATTACGCTCTCAAAGTCAGGCTGAGTATACGTCTAAAAATCAGGGGCATTTTGGTTTGGCTTATGATGCCTATGCACATTTCACATCCCCAATTAGGCGTTACCCTGACCTATTAACGCATCGCGCGATTCGAGCGAAAATTCGTTGTCACAAAGATCAGACAAGGTTTCAACGATTGCTGGGACGGCTGAGCTTAACCAAAAAATCTGCAAAGAACTTTTCAAAGAAGGCCTACCCTTATGATAAAGAAGCAATGAAGATGCTAGCAGTACATTGCTCTCAGCAGTCGCGCCAAGCGGATGAAGTAAGCCGTGAAGTAGAAAACGGGTTGATGTGCCAGTATATGGAGCAGTTTAAGGGCGAACGTTTTGTTGGTACCATTTCTGGAGTGACCAGTTTCGGCTTTTTTGTTGGACTGGATAAGAGTTCTGCAGAAGGCTTAGTGCACATCTCCAGCTTAGCTAGCAATAGCTTTAAATTTGAGCCAGACAAACAACAGTTGAGTGACGGCTATCAGTGCTTTGTACTCGGCGATAAAGTGGATGTTGTTTTAAACCGAGTAGACCTACAGCAGCAAAAAATGGATTTTACTGTTCTGAACACAGCTGCATTTAACACGGCATAATCCAGGAATTCCCCTTATGCCTCAATAAAGATGACCAGCTTATAGCCGTATAAGACCGCCAAGGTATACACTAACTATAAATACGTATACGCACTGGAGTGATATCTTTCAAATATCATTCAAATGTCATATAATACGGACCAATCTTAGAGGGCTAAGTTACATCAATCTCCGTAACTGACTCATTTTCGATACCCAAACAATTGAGCTATATGAAAGATTTCCAAATAGAATTAGAACTCAGGGCCCCTAGAGCGAGTGATGGACATGCAGTTTCTGAGTTGATAGCTCAGTGCCCTCCTCTTGATACCAATTCAACTTACTGTAATTTATTACAGTGCACCCATTTTTCAAGTACGTCAGTCGCTGCTTTTAAACGAGGGGAATTAGTTGGATTTATCTCTGGTTACCTTACTCCTGAGAACCCTGAAAACTTATTTATTTGGCAAGTCGCTGTAGGAGAACAAGCAAGGGGGCTAGGTCTTGCAACCCGCATGCTAAAACACATACTGGCCCGCCCTCACTGCATCGAAGTTTCTCACATGGAAACATCCATTACGAAAACAAACGAGGCTTCTTGGGCTCTATTCGAAGGGGTTGCCAGAAAATTCGATGCTGAAATCAACACATCAATAATGTTCGACAAAGAGCAGCATTTTCAAGGACATCACGACACCGAAACCTTGGTGCGTATCGGACCTCTATCTCAAAGCAAGCAAAGCGCTCGGCCCATTGCGGTTGCTTAGAGGGCTACACACACCGTGTCTAGCCCTCAACATGAAGCCAAAGCGTCTAATTTGATACGCTACTACAAGTGCTGTTTTCCAGCGCCACGATGACAAACAGTGATAATATCCCCATCGCGCGTCGTCCAATCCTTTCCATAAGTGCGGTTAAAGTCGCCATTATCGATTTCATAAACACTGTAGACGTCATCCTTTCCTAGACTCAGGTAATCTATTGTGGGAAGTGGATTGTTGCCCGGATTAGCGAGACGATTCCGATTACTTCGTCTACTTTTCCTGATAACCGTCTGTTGCTGCTGATTTCGCCATACAGAACCCGCAAAACCTACGACTTTCACATTATTAAAACCAAGCTCAGCCAGCGCCTTCGATAACCGGTGCGCATAAGGTTTACGTTTGACATCAAATACACCGTGACGGGTGTGCGTCGCACCCCAGCAGCAAAACAAAAAAATCACAATGGGCTGAGCCGGATTCTGATTCAATTGATCCGTCTGCAAAAGCCTTGCTAATTCACTTGCTCCATAGGTTCTGTCGTGAGTACCAAGAGCTGCACCTAAGTTACCATGACCAATAATGAATAGTTCACCACCATTATCAAGAGCTTGCAAAGACTGCCCCGCCGTTTTATACGCTTTTGTAGAGTCAGCACATAAGTTGTATTTGATATAATTCTTGGTATCTACGATAGCACTATCGTTGGCATCATAAACAGGAACATAGATTTCGTGCGCGAGATTGGCCCGCTGATTCCCTATACCTAACAACCTTGCTCTAGCCCGCTGCGCTTGGCTTCCCTCAACCTTTGCGTAAGGTTTTGCAGCCATCAGGTCAAGTGCCGATGGAGGAGTCACGGCATGATGGACACATTGATTTAGCACAACGCGATATTTTAACGCCAACCCGCTCGTTGATATCCCATTGACTTCAGATACAACTTTATTGATTCCATGGCGCAACACACCCGCTCGCATCAACATGATCGCACGCCGAAGTTTACGCTCTTCCTTCGAACCGCCTAGACTTTTACCAATATGCAATTTTTCACCTACACGCTTCCTATCGTAAGGGGTTGCATTTGTGTACCAAGTGTCAAGTTTCCCGCCAACCGCATTATTATCGTCATGGACGTACTGGATGGTTTCGTCCAACCGATCTTCAAAAGATTTATTAGAAAATAATGTCATACCATAACTTCCGAATAATTAAGATTTTTTGATGCTGCAATATCATAAGCAAATCAACCTTTACCGCTACATAATAATCCGACGCAGGCTTTGTGTACCGCTGAGCAAACAATCGCAGGTGCAGCACTCGCTGAAGCCACATCATTTTCTCTAGCGAAACCGTGCAAATTATCACAGATGAACACAGATGGTAACAGTACTATTCTCGTGAATAAGTCATGAAATTGAGCGGTACAAATACCAAATTATGGCAACTCTCTCGCCTTGCCCTAGGTCAGCAACAAGGTATATTACTACCTTTTGTTAAGTGACTTATTCACGTGTCAAAAACACACTACTCTGCAATAATTCACTTACTGCTTAGGAAGATAGATTCACACAGCGACACACAACCAAATACAAACCACACTCATATACAGACCTACATTGGAAAAACATTATGGCTATTTACTTGGAATTTGAAGGCATCGAAGGCAACGCCACTGCAACTGGTTACGAGAAAATGATTGACGTATCAAGCTTCAACTGGGGTGTTGGACGGGCGATATCTCAAACTGCCGGTCGCATGGCGAACCGTGAAGCCTCTCGCCCAAGCATCAGCGAAATCACTCTGACTAAAGCGACCGACAAATCAACACCTTTGTTGATCCAAGAGTCCACCGTTGGCACAAAAGGTAAAAAGGTACTGATCCATTTCGTCACCACTGGTGGCGATCAGCTGGAAGAATTCTTAACTTACACCTTAGAAGATACGCTCATCAGCAGCTTCTCAATTGGCGCATCAAGCGACGGCGAGCCAGGTGAAACCATATCACTAAGCTTCTCACAATTTGAAGTCGCTTTCACCGAAGCGGGTGAAACCAATGCGCGCAGCGGTAAGGGTCGATTCGGCTACGATATCGCTCTCGCGAAGAAAGCATAGTCCACTATTCATACCTAGAGGGTCAGGCAGCGCTAGCTGGCTGCCCCTCTACCTCACACCTTGACTAAATTGTACTATCAGCACCTCTGATGAGAATCACTACTCGGGTTTTAGACGGCAATTTAATAATGTATGGCCCAAACCTAAGTCATCGGTATCCTTCTCTACATATAAACCCGCTTCCTGCACGAGTTTAATCATATCTTTAGAATGGTACATACGACTGTTACCATTAGCCATAGCAGTAAAGTAAAGCGAGGTGGCGTTAACGCAGTAAGAACCTGCTTCAAACGGCTGTCTGTCCCAGAACGTTTCCAGTATAAATAATCGAGTATCACCATTCATCACTTTGGCTGCCCGCTTCAAGATACTTAAAATCTCATCCTTACTAAAGCAATCAAGAAACTGGCTCATCCAAATGGTATCTGCGCCTTGATAAAAACCTTGATTTTCATCAAGCAAATTAATCTCAAACCCATCAACCCGATCAGCCACACCGGCTTTTTCTGCATTTTTCTTAGCTTCCGCCAACTGGCCAGGCAAATCCATGATCGTAACATTGACGTCACTATTGAACTCAGTGCACTTCAGTGCCCACTTGCCTGTATTACCACCTACGTCCAAAATATGCTTAGGATCAAATTCAAAGATTAACGGCAAGGTCTGTGGAAAAGCGTGGTCTGAATAATAATGATCAAATTCAAACCAGCTCTTTTTGGCCGCTTCCGGTAGATCTTTTAAGCCGGGGTAAATCGTTGGCCAATCGCCAAACACCTGCAACCCTTCTGGTTTGCCATTTGCTATGGACTCCTCTAGCTTATACAAACCTTCATAGCAAACGTCGTGGACAAAATTGAGGTTACGTTGCGCCATGGTATCATGGAGCAAGAAATGACCAGTTTTATCCAATATATAACGGCCCTCCTGCTGCCAAATTAAGTGCATGCTCATGCCCATATCTACCAACACATGAATCCCATACTCACTAATAGTACACTTGCTTACCAATGTTTGTAAGTCTACGCCCTCCTTACCTGCATTATCGATGTGTTTCAATATATCAAACTTGATTAAACAACGAGCTGCCTGAAAGGCAACTGGGGCAAAAGCAATTTTCTGTGCATCGAATT
The DNA here is from genome assembly GCA_002162955.1 of Gammaproteobacteria bacterium 45_16_T64. Taxonomy (GTDB): domain Bacteria; phylum Pseudomonadota; class Gammaproteobacteria; order Pseudomonadales; family Ketobacteraceae; genus 42-54-T18. The sequence continues at coordinate 7,232 of MABD01000013.1, read as the reverse complement.
TTGCATCAAATGCGTGTAATTCTTTTGGTTTGTCATAATTGATCATGGTGAGACTGCAATCCCCTGTATTCTATGGATGGAGCATTGAATGTACTTCAGGCTAACATGGCGATGAAATTTCAAACCAAATACCCTGGATAAAAATGATACTTATCATAAAAGAATTAGTCACAATAAACGACTGGAATAAACTCTAATTTACTCGCCATTCAACCTAGCCGCCATGCCCACAACTAGTTCACACACCAGTTGCGGCATTAACTGCTTCCGAGACTAAGGCTGACATTAGCGATGGGCTGACCTCAACGCCTGTCAAGTCGCTAACAGTTCACGTAAATAGACGCCTGTATGTGAGCGCTTGCGTTTACAAATTGTTGCAGGTGTACCTTGCGCTACAATTTTGCCTCCTCCCTCGCCTCCTTCGGGGCCAACATCGATCACCCAATCAGATTCCGCAATAACGTCCAAATTATGCTCAATCACCAATACTGAATGGCCACTATCCACCAACCTGTGCAATACACGCAACAGTTTTTCTACATCTGCCATATGCAAGCCCACCGTGGGCTCATCAAGCACATAAAGAGTATGTTGCTTCCCTCGCGCTCCCGGCCTGACTTTGGCCAGCTCGGTAACTAGCTTAATACGCTGAGCTTCACCACCACTTAACGTTGGACTTTGCTGGCCCAACGTTAAGTAACCCAGCCCAACATCCTGAAGAAGCTGTAACGTATGATGCACAGAGCTGATAGCAGAGAAAAACTCGGTGGCCTCCTCAATATTCATCGCTAGCACTTCACCAATATGCTTTTCCTTGTAACGCACGGACAGCGTCTCGTCATTAAAACGCCAACCATGGCATTCCTCACAATCAACACGAACATCCGGCAGGAAGTTCATTTCAACCTTCACCATGCCGTGACCACCACAGGTTGAGCAGCGTCCATCGCCGGTATTAAACGAGAATCTCGCAGGGGTATAGCCGCGTAAGCGTGCATCAACCGTACCCGCAAACAGCTTTCGAATAGTATCCCAAATTCCGAGATAGGTAACAGGACAGGAGCGAGTCGTTTTGCCTATCGGCGTTTGATCAACCTCTAAAATACGCGTAATAGACTGCCAACCTTGAATATCGTCACACCCAAACCAATGCGGCTTTTTGGCCTTCGCTGCTTTTGATTGTTTGATGTTGATTTTGGGGCGCAGATTTCTGTATAAAATTGAACGAATCAGAGTGCTTTTTCCACTACCACTAACACCACTGATACCAACCAAACGCCGCAATGGAATGGACACATCGAGATTATTAAGATTGTTCTCATTCGCACCGATAATTGTCAGTGTTTCCTTGTCAAACTGAGCTCGCTGTTCAGTACTTCGCAAGTCAGTCATCGGGTGACGCAAAGGCTTAGCCATGAATTGGCCAGTCACGGAGTCTTTATTTTTCTTTAACTGCGCCAAACTGCCATGAGCGACGACTTCCCCTCCATGAATACCCGCTCGAGGCCCCATATCAATTAAATAATCCGCTTCACGTATCGTATCTTCATCATGTTCAACAACTAAGACCGTATTGCCTTTGGTTTGTAACTCCCGTAATGTTTCTATTAATTGACGATTATCCCGCGTATGCAACCCTATCGTTGGTTCGTCTAGGATGTAACACACTCCTTGTAAATTGGAACCCAACTGAGAGGCCAAACGAATCCGTTGCGCCTCCCCACCACTTAAAGTCGGGGCAGATCGATCAAGTGTTAGATAGGTTAATCCTACTTTTTGCAAAAAATGCAGTCGCCCTTCTAACTCTACTAACAAGTCTTGAGCAATCGCGCGCTCTCTATTGGTTAGCTTTAATTTCCCTAACCAATGGGTGGCGCTGTCAATGGACAACCCCGCCAGATCAGCAATGGATTCCTGTCTAAATCGCACTGCCAATGCAGTTTCATTTAACCGCTGACCATCACAGTGTCCACAGACAATTTCTTTCTCTTTGGCATCCAAGGCATCGTCGGGGCTTTTGGATTCTAACCAATTTTCCTCTTCACCACTTTGCTCTTCATCAAAGCCTGAAATGGTATGGCCCGTTCCAAAACACTCCGTGCACCAACCGTGTTTGGAGTTGTATGAAAATAATCGAGGGTCCAACTCATCAAAACCACAACCACATGAAGGGCATGAGCGGGTTGTTGAAAATAGGACTTCTTTTACTTTCTTTTCGCCAGCTTGATTTTTCCTGCTTTTGGAGTGATCAGGTGAGACAATAACGATACCGTTACCAATATCCAACGTTTGCTTGAGCACTGCCTCTACCTGCTTTTCATTACGAAGGGTAATTTCCAATGTCGCAATGGGTAATTCTATGTCATGCTCTCTATACCGATCCAGCACGGGCCATTCTGCCGTTGGAAGATATTCCCCATCAACGCGTAATGTTGAATAGCTTCTATCACTTGCCCACTTCGCCAACTCCTTATAGATACCTTTCCTAGCCACAACCATAGGAGCCAACAACGTGACTGTTTTACCCTGATAATCCTTTAACATACGAGACAGTATCGATTCAGCACTTTGCGGTTCAATGGCCACATCACACGCTGGGCAATATTGTGTTCCCAGCTTTACATAGAGCAATCGCAAATAATGATAAATTTCCGTCATGGTCGCAACCGTACTTTTTCGCCCTCCACGACTGGTACGCTGCTCTATCGCAACGGTAGGGGGAATACCATGAATGGCATCAACATCCGGTCGAGATGCTGGCTGAACAAATTGACGAGCATACGCGTTTAGAGACTCCAAATACCGCCTTTGACCTTCACCAAAAATGATATCAAATGCAACCGTACTTTTTCCACTACCACTCACACCAGAGATAACCGTAAACTTGTCTCTCGGTATGGTTATATCCACATTCTTTAGATTATGTTCTCTTGCATGATGAACTTGTATTACTCTATCGGCCGCTTTCTGTTTGGGCTTTTTTGAGGGGCTTAATATCGGTCCAGACGCTAACGCGTTCGCCTGATCCCTTAGCGCCTTGGCCGTATGGGATTTTTTATCCAATGCAACATCAACGGGTTTACCTGCTACAACTAATTCACCGCCTGCGTTGCCACCTTCTGGGCCAATATCAATCAACCAATCCGCAGCCTGTATCACATCTACGTTATGCTCAATCACTACCAACGAATGTCCAGCCACGATTAGCTGCTGGAACGCCAACATTAATGTTGCGATATCATCAAAATGCAAACCTGTGGTTGGCTCATCAAACAGAAACAATGACCCCTGCTGCTCTTCACTTTGTTTTTTCGATTTCTTCGTGCGCCGTCCCGAAGTTTCTACCAAATGACCCGCTAGCTTTAATCGTTGAGCTTCCCCGCCACTGAGCGTTGGCACAGCCTGACCTAACTGAACATAGCCTAAACCCACATCAACAAGGGGCTGCAGGCATCGAAGAACATCAGGAGAAGCAGCAAAAAATGCTAACGCCTCATCAACCGTAAGCGCCAGTATTTCTGAAATTGATTTTGCTTGTACTTCGTCATTTTGTTGAGGATTAGAGGCACCTCCCAACACTTTGATCTGTAAGATCTCTTCTCGATATCTCGATCCGTCACAATCAGAACAACGAAGATAAACATCACTTAAAAATTGCATCTCAACATGTTCAAATCCATTGCCTGAACATGTTGGGCAGCGCCCTTTTCCTGAGTTAAAACTAAATGTTCCAACTGTATAACCACGAGATACAGCTTCCGGGTGAGCGACAAACAGTTTTCGAATCGCATCAAATGCGCCCACGTACGTCGCCGGTATTGAGCGTGTTGTTTTGCCAATGGGGCTTTGGTCAACCAACACAACATCATCAACAAGTTCATGGCCAATTAACGCTTCGTGAGCTCCAGGAGTTTGCCCCCCTTTTCCTTTATGCCTGCATAGACCAGCATATAGAACGTCACGCATCAAGGTTGACTTACCTGACCCACTAACACCCGTAAGACAAACCAATTGGTTTAATGGAATATTAACCGATACATTCTTTAGATTATGCTCACTCGCGCCTTCAATACGAATACTCTTGATACGATTTTTAGCCGGTACTGATGTTAACTCTTGTTTAGCATCAAAAACCCGCTTAGTCCCATTAAGGTATTGCGCGGTTAACGAACTCTTTTTCTTCAGCAGCTGTGCCGGGGTTCCATAGAAACTTATTTCTCCACCTTCCTTGCCCGGCCCCGGCCCTATGTCTAGGATTCGATCCGCAGCCAATATCACCTGTGGATCATGCTCTACAACCAATAATGTATTACCGGCATCACGAAGCCGATGTAATACCGACACCAATCGATCAATATCTCTTGGGTGAAGCCCAATGCTCGGCTCATCCAGCACAAATAAGGTATTCACTAGCGATGTACCCAACGCAGTGGTGAGATTAATCCTCTGAACCTCCCCCCCGCTCAAGGTTCTTGACTGCCTATCCAACGTCAAATACCCAAGGCCCACTTCAAGCAAATACCCTAAGCGTGACCGAATCTCCGTCATAAGCAATTGCGCAGCATCATCCAACGAACCCGGTAATGTCAGGTCGGCAAAAAAGGCCAAACATTGCTCTAACGGTAACTGCATAATGTCAGCAATAGTTAAACCAGGCACCCTCTCATATTCCGACGCGTCCAACGTACAGCCCGGTGGTACAAAACGATCTGTCCCATTCAATCCCTTCGTTGCATCACAAACATTGCCTAAACGCCACCAAAATGCGTCTGTTTTTAACCTTGCGCCATGACAACTACCGCACGTAGTATACGAACGGTACTTGGACAAAAGAACCCGAACATGCATTTTGTAGGATTTTCGTTCCATCCAATCAAAGAAGCCTTGCACCCCAAACCAACACCCATCATCCCAACTACCATCCCCTTCGATAACCCACTTCTTATGTTTTTTACTTAATTTTTTCCAAGGCTTATCCAGGGGGATGTTGTTTCGTTTTGCTTGTCGTATCAATTCATTCTGAATATCTTCATTGCTAGGGGTTTGAAAAGGCTTGATCGCACCGTCACATAAAGACAAACGCTCATCTGGTATCACCAACCCATAATCAACACCAATAATACGTCCAAAACCTTTACAACTTTCACAGGCCCCGATAGGTGAGTTAAAGGAAAACAACCCTGAAGATGGCTCACCATAATCAATGTCACAGGTTGCACAGTGATGGTGGGTAGAAAAACGTAGCGCTTCACCAGGCTCACGATCGGCATCCAAGGGGTACACCAACACACGCCCACTACCATGGTGCAACGCAGCCTCTATTGACTCCCTTAGACGGCTTTCATTCTCATCAGTAAGCTTTAATCGATCCTGGACTACCTCTACACGCTGCTCTGATCGCCGATGAACCCTGATATAACCTTGGTTATTTAACAGTTGCAGCACTTCTTCATCACTAAAATTATGTGGCACCGTAATAGGTAGACATACCATTAATGGGGTTTTACGGGGCACGTCCTGATAAAGTGATTCAACAATGCTGTGAGCACTATCACAGCGCACTTCTTGACCACAGCCATGACAGTAAAGCTGCGATAACCGTGCAAACAACAGCTTTAAATAGTCATTCAACTCTGTCATCGTGCCTACGGTAGATCTGGATGTTCTCACAGGGTTACTTTGATCAATCGCGATTGCTGGCGGAATCCCCTGTATGCTATCAACAGCAGGCTTATCCATTCTATCCAAAAACTGTCGAGCATAAGCGGAAAACGTTTCAACATATCGACGCTGCCCTTCCGCATAAATGGTATCAAAAGCGAGAGTAGATTTACCTGAACCACTTACTCCAGTAACAACAATTAGCTCATTTGTTGGTAGTTCTAAATCCAGGTTTTTTAGGTTGTTTTGGCGTGCGCCTTTGATAATGATCGAATCTTTGCTCATGAATGCTCAGCTTACTCATTGTAGGGTATATCACTATCGTAAATTGAAAACCTCAGAGTATCACTCTCTTTTTACTGAGTATTATGCCCTACACGCAGAAAACAGAGACTATTAGCTCTCTACAAATTCATTTTCTACCTGCTCAATGTGATTTTCTGGTTCAGAATCACGACGAGCAACTAAGATGGGACAACCCACCTACCTCAAAGAACTCAGGCGGTTTCAACCTATAGTATTTGTCCTCCACTTCCTTCGAATGCTCTGCGTATGGCTGTGTCATTACGTCCTGCAGCTCTCGAATTAGAGAGTAATTTCCCGCAGTTGCTTGCTGATAAGCCGGCATAACAAACCACTCTCGCAAAATGTATTTTGGGTTGACGAGCTTCATCTGCCTAGAGATTTCCTCACTGGATCGGGACAAAGTAGCATTCGCATCACTGGGACTGTTGAGGAGCGCTTTCCATTTTAAAAGCCACTCTGCCCAGCGCTTGTCCATCTCTTTAGAGTCTGTATCATACGCCGAGTTATTGTAGAAGCTTTTCTTGAGTGGGCCAATGTCGTCGGGTATCGACGAGAGCTCGCGGAAGAATATTGTGTAATCGACGGACGTTTGCATCATGAGTGTTTCTAGCTCGCTGAGCAGTACGTTGTTCAAAGTGCTAAGACCCAGTTTGGCAGCCCACATCTTTTTCATTTGTGTGTGCATTACCTTCGAAAATCCACGTTGAATCTCGTCAAGCTCCAGCATATAGTCCTGATGCGATGCCAGCAACAGCTGTAACGCTGAACAAAACATATCGAAGTTGCTTTGCGCTGCGCTTGGTTGATTCATGAACGAGAAGTGATGACCGCCACCCGTCCAAGGCTGATAATGCGGGTTAAAGACATCGCAAAAGCCGAAGGGACCATAGTCAAGTGTAAAGCCACCGACTGCGCAGTTATCACTGTTGAAGTTACCCTGGCAGAAGCCGACTCGGATCCAGTTCGCCACCAGTGACGTGAGCTTGCTACGAAACTCGCGCGCCAGCATCAGCACTTTTTCTGGGGTAGTGAGTTGCCTATCGACAACGTCCGCGTACTCACGATCAATCAAGTGCAGAACAATCTTCTCGAGTTCTTCCAACGCCTTCGGGTGTTCGTTTTTACGTGTACGGCGAGCGAAAAGCTCGAGTTGGCCGACACGGATGAATGACGGTGCGACACGTGTCGAGATGGCGACGGCTTCAGATATAAGCATGTCGGGATTCTCCGAGCGCGAGCCCTCCGAGTACCACGGTCGCTTTACC
>MABD01000020.1 GCA_002162955.1 Gammaproteobacteria bacterium 45_16_T64 | reverse complement strand
ATGACTATTGGTCACCCGTAGATTACGAAGAAATGCAGAAAGCAGTGTAATTTGGTGTCCGGCAAAGTGTTGACAGATCACTACCGCCCATTCAGGGCAATGAATACGTTTTTGGTCTGAAAAATATGAATACTTAATTATTCCATCTTCATCCAAATCACTCATTACATCACGGACAGAGTCAATAAGTTCCTCACCAAATAGAATGAATTTTGAATCAACATTGGTTATACAACTAGCTAACGTTTTCCCCACCAGGTTAGTATTTATCATAGAAACTATGGCTCCAATTTTCACAGAAGCCGTTATTGCAGCCATCGTCTCTATACGGTTTTCCATAAATATAGAAACAACATCACCCTTTTCAACACCTACGTACTTGAGATGATTAACTATTCTATTTGACAACTTATTGAACTCACCCCAAGAAACAATATCACCCTCAAAATGGATCATTATTTCATCTGGAAAGATATCGGCATTATTTTCTACGGCCAAACCTAGTGATTTTCTATAGGATTTGTATTTGTGCTTTGTTCTCGCGGAATGACTCAGCGATCTAGACATTGAAAACACTTTTTCGACTTTACTTAACACAAAAACAGCCTCCATTTAATAAAACTTAGCGACAGGACCATCACTAAAACCTTAAGGTGCTACCTCCCCTAGAAATCAGCGAAAACACGCGAAAAACTAGGGGAGATGGCAGTTTCTACAACGTTTTTAGATACTCGATAATGGCATACCGCTCATCATCAGTTAGCACTGATGTAAACTCATGCCCCATATTTCCTTGACTGTATAGATGCGTGTTATATATCTTTCTGTTCTCCATTTGCTGATCGGTAATTGTGGGAGGGAAAAGAAGGTTCCAGGCAGCTACCACATTGCCAAAGAGTATATCGACAAGTTGCATTGGAAAGGGTCTCCTATACTTATTCCATCGACTACAGCTAAAACCGGGCTGTAGCATTGGCGACCTAGATGTACATGCAACCTCTTCGTAATCCCACCCTAACCTCTCTGAATCAAATGCTCTTTCCAAGTCAGTATCAAACCCCATTATCGCCACTCCTTCAGTCTGCTCAGGTTTAGGAGCGGACTTTCTTTCCCAGATAGGTTTTCTATCTGCAGGCTTTAGTACCTCCCAAACATTAGGCACAGACCCATTGTGAAAGTATGGCGCGGTTGCCCATACACCATAGAGCGGCTGGGCCAAGTAACCCAATTCACGATCACCACGTAAACGCTTCTGATTTTGGGGGCCACAGTCATTTTCAGTTCCCTTAGTCGCCGGGTACCCAAAGAAATTATTTGAGCCTGCCTTTAGCATTGCCTCATTATTAGTAAGAGCCCGACGACGATCGGTATCAATAATACCCAGCGGAACGATGTAAGAAGCCATTCCTTCTAACTTAGGCGACGCCAAAAACTCCTCATTGTTTACATATCTCGGGGAATAGGCACCATGGCAACTAGCACAGGAACCATTACCTTCTGGAGTATCCACTCTATTGCGTCTTTCCGGGGCCCATAGGTCAAGTTCATGGAACATAACGGCACCTTCTTCTGCCAACTCTATATCCACTGGATATGGGTACTCCGGCGCTTTTAACGATTCCACCCAACGGTTCATGAGCGGGCCGTGTTCACGCATCCAATCTTGCGCTTTATCCCCTAAACCACCCGTAAACGATCCAAATAACCCTAGAAATGGTGAGTAAAAGACGGCATCAACACGCGGCGCATCCATCGGAAATACACCATCCACAAATTTAACTGGGCGATGCCCCATATTCCAAAAAGCCGGTGAATCCATACTTCCTGTAGAACCGGACAAGAGAATCCCGATGATATCAACAATTGAGGGCAACCCCTCTTCAGGAAAGATGAATGCAATATTTATCGAACTAGCATTATTCGTCCCACGTACCTGAGTAAGATTCAACGGCGTCACAGCCCCCGCTATATAACCTAGCGGTAGCATATCTCTCAAAAAGAGATTGAGGTCAGTAGCACTAGAGCCACCGAACAAAAACCCCAAACCTTCCCCATCTTCCGGCGTGCCCACTGAACCACTATGACATCCATGGCATGTAACACCAATTTTACTGCTCCAACTGCCATCAGGTTTACGAAGTTGGGTTAACATTTCCGGTAATTGACCACTGCCGCCATCTGTTTCATTTGGATCCTCACCTGGTAATGGGTATGGGTTTCGACCTTCAGAAAGACCAGACCCATAACGATTAGTGACCAACTCATCGAAATTATCAGGCCGCTCACTATAGCCTCCCCATCGATCCCATAATTTATTGAATTGTTTTGCACTGAAAACAGCGATTCCTCCGACCGCTTCAGCTGAATTATAGCGAGAACCAGCAAACAGCGAGGACACATTAACTCCCCCCGTATCCATGAGTTCTTCCCCTCGGTGAAATATGTCCCTTAGCTCTCCACAGGTTTCAGGTGTACCAATTTCTCTAACTGCCTCTTCATCAACATGGCAGTCCTTCCAATATGCGTTAAAGTGAACCGCTTTCCCATCACTTATACCAGGTTGGACCATAGATCGGGGGTCAACAGGTAATACAGCCTCATCATCCTTCCCATAACAGTAGTCCCATATCGCCAACCCACCACGGCTACTGCCTAATAATGCAGTAGGGTCATTATCGTAAACAAATGGATCAGAAGCATAAACTGAAACCCCATAAAATATGGTAAATATTACTGTTAACATTTTACAAAAATCGACAAATACTTTCTTATACTTATGATAATTCATCATTCCTTCCCCTCGAGCGTTTCGATTTTCCACTACCGATAGCAAAACTTCTTTCGAATATTTTCAATATATTTATTATTAGTAGCTCCGACCCGAAATTATCCAGAATCCTCCGGCACATACAATACAGTATCAAGACAATAGCGCTCTCATTAAGGACATTACTGATATGAAATTTTGATAACGGTTAAATTTCGCCCCCCCTATCCTTTTTGAAATTTCGGACCGTGTAATAGAACCACATGCATCTATTACATAAAAAAATACTTATTGTTTAGTTTTTCTAATTATGTATTATTTTGTAATCTTACGAAAAATAACATTGGACATTTATGGAAGACAACAACATCGATGACTCCATATTATATATTTGGAAAAATCGCACTCTATATATCGGAAAATATCCTGACATCACCCCTGTTACTCAAGGTGCATCCTCACTTATCGTTAGTATTGACGGCACCGCATCTGTCACCAGTCATAAATCTCAAAAAACCACTAACGGTCGCTCCTTTCTTATACCAGCAGGTGAACCATATACGATAGACAGTAGAAACAATAGAATTGCACACTACCTACTTGACTCCTACAACGAGGATTTCTTTCGCATTGAACAATCCATGAAAAATAGGATAGGCAACATATACACCGAAAATAAAAGGGAGTTTGTACAAGCAGCCGTTTTTGAAAAATTGATCACACATAGATCCAACACCATTTACTCTGAATCACTATTGAATAGCACCGTATTCCCATCAATTTTCGAATCACCAAAACGCCCATCGACAGACCAGAGAATCATTAAGATAATAGATCTAATACAAAAAGATCCGACTATCAATTACACCAACAAACACATGGCAAACCTCATCAATGTATCCGAAGAAACATTGATGCGTTTATTTAAAGCTACTACTGGTGTTACGATTCGAAGATTCCGAATATGGAGAAGAATGTTTGTTTCTGCAAAGCTGTTAACACTAGGTAAATCAACGACAGAAGCCGCAATAGGCTCTGGTTTTTTTGATGCTCCACATTTCAACCATGCGTTTAGAGATATGTTAGGAATGAACCCGTCCTCCATCATTCAACGCACTAAAAATATGGAAATATTTGTCCATAAATAGCCATTCATTGTTGTGTATCCTTAACAAGGTCATCTCTTATTCTATAAATATCATAATTTTACAATACTATCTTCCTCGTCTATATCAAACTTTATGGCCATAGACATTACGATCCATATCTCGCCTTCATACCAATCCTTCGAAAGTGACTAAATTGAAGATCCCAGCGATGGTATAGCTGGTCTGGCTACACTAACCCGGACACTCAATTTCATTTAAACTATGAATAGAAATTGAGGAGAAAGCAGTGAGCAAGCGAACAAAGAAAGAATATACCACAGAATT
>MABD01000050.1 GCA_002162955.1 Gammaproteobacteria bacterium 45_16_T64 | reverse complement strand
GACGCTGGGTTTGCGTTGAAGAGGAGGCGCATTATAGAGATTCAACGCGCCCCGTCAATGGCTTATTTTGCTTTTCTTTCAATAACTTAGGCTCGAAAAGCAGCCTGACTAGGTTTTGTAAACCGTGCTGCGTACCACACCAGACCAGCCTCTAGAAATCTTGCACCGACGTACCGCCATTTGTCGCTAATCCATTTCCTCTATCCAAGCCATCTGGATCGCTTCTAATATTTTTTCGCCACAGCGCGCAGGGTCATCATCGAAGCCCTCCAAAGCCATCACCCACTCCCGCAAATCCATAAAACCAATCGTCTTAGGGTCAATATCTGGGCGCGCCTCCAATAAATCTAACGCGATATCTAGACTATCTGTCCAACGTAAACTCATAACTCACTCCCAAAGGCAGCAATCGCTAACCGTTAGTGCTGCTCTGATACCTGGTTAATGGTGTACTTCGGAATCTCAACGACCAAGTCATCCTCTTCCACTGCGGCCTGACAGCTGAGACGAGAATCCGGCTCCAACCCCCACGCCTTATCCAGCATGTCGTCCTCTAGCTCATCGGATTCTTCAAGAGAATCAAAGCCCTCGCGAACAACAATATGACAAGTGGTACAGGCACAAGACTTCTCGCAGGCATGCTCAATATCAATGCCATTTCGCAATGCGGCATCCAGCACGGTCTCACCCTTCTCGGCCTCTACCACCAAGCCATCAGGACAAAGGTCATCATGGGGTAAAAATATTATCTGTGGCATCGCTAACTACTCCTCGCCCAAATTATCGATAGACTGCCCGGATAAAGCCTGATTGATGCTCTTATCCATACGTCTGGCAGCAAATACTTCACTGGTGCTATTTAACTCATCGATGGCTTTACGTATTGCAACGCTATCTTCACCTTGCTTACTTATCGCCAACGCTTCCATCAACTGGTGTAACTGTTTCCGCTCATCGGCACTCAATAATTCTTCGCCATTTTCAGCTAAGGCTTGGCGCAACGCTTCCAGCTGACGATCAGCCTCAACTCGCTCTTCTGCTAGGGCACGAGCATCTTTGTCGCCTTCCGCAAAATCAAAGGAGTCCTTCAGCATGCGCGTAACTTCGTTATCACTCAGACCATATGAAGGTTTCACCTCCACATTAGTTTCGACATTGCTGGTAAGCTCTTTAGCGGACACACTTAGCAACCCATCGGCATCCACCTGATAGGTAACCCGGATACGAGCAGAACCCGCCACCATCGGTGGTATACCACGCAATTCAAATTTTGCTAATGATCGGCAATCCGACACCAATTCACGCTCACCCTGAACCACTTGTACCGCCAGAGCGGTTTGGCCATCTTTAAAGGTTGTGAATTCCTGAGCTCGCGTCACCGGTATTGTTGTGTTGCGGTGGATGATTTTTTCCATCAAACCACCCATGGTTTCTATTCCTAGAGATAACGGAATCACATCCAGCAGCACCATTTCATCATCGGGTTTATTACCCGCCAATACGTCGGCCTGAATAGAGGCCCCTACCGCAACGACTCTATCTGGATCTATATCGCACAACGGCGTCGCACCAAAAAAATCGGCCACTTTCTCACGCACTCGAAGCACCCGAGTGGACCCACCAACCATGACGACATCATGAATATCACCAGGCCCTAAATTGGCATCACGCAACGCTCTCTTGCAGGCCCGCACTGTCTTTGCGATAAGCGGATCCACTAGCGAGTGAAAAACCTCGCGGGTTAACACCCCTTGCCAGGTGAAGCACCCTGTATCCACATTCACGTTAACTGAATCTGCATCAGTTAGCTGCTCTTTTAGCCCCCGAGCAATCTCCATCAATTGACGAGCAACGCTAGTGCCCACACATTCTTGGCCCGACTCTTTTAATATCCATTGCGCAATTGCGTGATCAAAGTCATCGCCACCCAGAGCAGAATCACCCCCAGTGGACAGCACTTCGAACACCCCTTTGTTTAACCGTAAAATAGATATGTCGAATGTGCCGCCGCCCAAATCATAAATTGCGTGCACACCCTCTGCACCACGATCCAAGCCATAAGCGACCGCAGCAGCGGTAGGCTCATTCAATAATCGATAAACATGCAACCCGGCCAGCTTGGCCGCATCCTTGGTGGCTTGGCGCTGCGCCTCATCAAAATAAGCTGGCACTGTAATCACAGCACCACTGATATCACCACCTAACGTCTCTTGCGCTCGAACAGATAATGATTTTAGAATTTCACTGGAAATTTCCACCGGGCTTTTATCGCCGGCTTCGGTCCGAATATAAGGCATCTCTGTTTCTGACTGGATAAACTCGTAGGGAAGGCAGTCTCCTAACGTTTTAACGTCATCGACCCCCCGCCCCATCAAACGTTTTACGGAACTAATGGTATTGCGAGAATCCTCAAAAATAGCGTCTCGCGCTTCATCACCAACGACTACCTCACCCGCGGGCAAATAACGAACCACTGACGGTAAAATATGGCGCCCAGATAAATCAGGTAACGTTTCTGGTTTGCCCAAACGCATGGCAGCTACAAGAGAATTGGTGGTACCCAAATCAATACCCACAGCAAGCTTACGCTGATGGGGCTCTGGAGACTGACCGGGTTCTGATATTTGCAATAATGCCATGGGTTTAATCCAACGTTTCTTCAAGTCGTTCAATATCAATACACAGTTTTTCGATAAACTGCATTTCTGCCACAATACCTTCGGCGCGCTCTAGGGACTGGCTATCGCCAGAATTATAGGCCCCTTTAAACCGCTCGGTTCTCTCGGATTGCATTGTCTTCAAGCGCTCGTACAGCGCATCAATTGCCAAAAACGGATCCGCTTGATTGGTCACGGCCTCTAGCGTTTCCCGCAACTCCATTTGCTCCATCAAAAACATCGGCGACATTGCAGTGTTTTTTTCAAAGTCGACATTTAGGCCTTTAAGCCCAAGCAAATAGATTGCACGTTTCACGGGTTTCTTTAGGGTATCCACGCCGTCATTTAGGTGAGCGGCCATTTCAATAGAAAGCCGCTTTTCTTTATCGGTGCCAGATGCAAAATGATCAGGATGAACCACCTTCTGGAGACTACGGTACGCATCCATAAGCTTTGCAGTATCAACATCAAAGCTCTCAGGCAGCGCAAATAGCTGAAAGAAGTTCTTAGAAAGATCCACGAGAAGATTCCTCGTTTAGAAAATAGGAAGAAGGTAAAAAGTCACACCAGGTCGCGCTATACGGTAAAGCTCTCTCCGCAACCACACTCACCTTTCGTATTAGGGTTGACGAACTCAAACCCTTCATTCAAACCGCTTTTAACGTAGTCCATCTCGGTGCCATCAATATAAACCAAGGCTTTTGGATCAGCAATAATACTCACACCTTGGCTTTCAAACACACTGTCTTCTTCGTTCGCTTCATCAACAAACTCTAATACATAAGACATTCCGGAGCAGCCAGTGGTCTTTATGCCAACACGAATACCCAACCCTTTACCGCGTTGCTGCAAATGTGCTTTAACGTGTTCAGCTGCGATTTCTGTCATGGTGATAGCCACTATTACTTCTCCGATTTTTCATACTACGTTACTACCACACCCCGAGTATTCGGGGCGTGTTTTTAAGCGACAAGACTAATGGGCACTAGTCTTGCTTTTTCTTATAGTCACTTACCGCTGCTTTAATTGCATCTTCTGCAAGTACAGAGCAGTGAATTTTCACGGGAGGCAACGCAAGCTCTTCCGCAATAGCGGTATTTTTAATTTCCGCAGCTTCGTCCAACGTTTTACCTTTAACCCACTCAGTCACTAATGAGCTGGATGCTATAGCAGAACCACACCCATAGGTCTTGAACTTGGCATCTTCTATAATACCGTCGTCATTTACTTTGATCTGTAGACGCATCACATCGCCGCACGCAGGGGCACCGACCATACCGGTACCTACATCACTCTCTTCTGCGTCCATCGCACCAACGTTGCGAGGGTTTTCATAATGATCCAATACTTTATCACTGTAAGCCATGATACTTTCCTCTCTCTCAATGAACTGCCAATATCAGTGAGCAGTCCACTCAACTGTGCTTAAATCAATCCCATCTTTATACATATCCCACAAAGGCGACAACTCTCTCAATTTAGTCACCCCTTCGCTCGCAGTCTCAACAACCCTGTCAATATCTGCTTCCGTGGTAAACCGACCAATAGCAAAACGAATCGAGCTATGGGCTAGCTCATCTTCTAGGCCTAGTGCACGTAATACATAAGATGGCTCTAAACTGGCAGAAGTACAGGCAGAACCTGAAGATACCGCGACATCTTTCAGTGCCATCAATAGAGATTCACCTTCTACAAAAGCAAAACTCACATTTAAATTACCCGATACACGACACTCTGGATCACCATTAATATGGACTTGCTCAAGCCCTTGCAGTCCATCCCACAAACGTCGACGTAACGTTAGTAGTCGCGTATTTTCTTCCGCCATCTCTTCTTTAGCGATGCGAAATGCTTCACCCATACCCACGATTTGGTGAGTAGGCAATGTACCAGAACGCATACCACGCTCATGACCACCACCATGCATCTGTGCTTCTAGACGAATGCGGGGCTTGCGTCGAACATACAGTGCTCCCATTCCTTTAGGGCCATACACTTTATGGGCTGATAGCGACAACAGGTCAACTTTCATCGCTTGCATGTCTATCTCTATTTTACCAGCACTTTGCGCTGCATCCACGTGAAAGATGATTTTCTTCTCACGTAACATTTCACCAATCGCCGCAATATCATTAATTGTGCCGATTTCATTGTTCACATGCATGATGGACACTAATACGGTGTCCTCACGGATAGCATCTTTCACCAACTCGGGGGTTACGATGCCATTTGACTGTGGATCAAGATAAGTGACCTCAAAGCCTTCTCTCTCTAATTGGCGACAAGCATCGAGTACAGCTTTGTGTTCAATTTTAGAGGTAATAATGTGCTTACCCTTCTTACCATAGAAGTGCGCAGCACCTTTAATAGCAAGATTATCGGATTCTGTAGCGCCAGATGTCCACACCACTTCACGGGGGTCTGCATTTATAAGATCAGCCACCTGCTTACGGGCCAATTCAACCGCTTCTTCTGACTGCCAGCCGTAGCTATGGGAGCGCGACGCTGGATTGCCGAAGTTTCCATCCATAGATAAACAAGCTGTCATCTTTTCAACAACGCGCGGGTCCACTGGGGTGGTAGCCGCATAATCAAGATAGATAGGGCGTTTCATGCCTAATATTTCCTCTCTCTCATCTTAAACACCATTAAGATGTTGTATTTACCGGTACACGATTGCTAGGAAGAAGCTTCTCTTCCGCAGCGGCAGCAGGAGACGTAACACCATCTCTCTGGTACTGATCCTGGCGCATCGCAACTTTACGGATTTCTGACCGATCTACAAGCCCTTGAAGGCTAATACCACTCAAAAACAGGTGTAGCTGATCGCTTAAGTCCTGCCATAGATAGTGAGTAAGGCAAGGTTCTCCGTTCTGACAGGTTCCCCTACCTTCGCAGCGAGTAACATCAACCGGCTCATCCACGGCATCAATAACTTCAGCAACATAGATCTCTGCACCAATACGGCTTAGGCGATAACCCCCACCGGGGCCTCTTACGCTACTCACTAAATCATTCTTGCGCAGCTTGGAAAACAACTGCTCCAAATAAGAGATCGATATGCCCTGACGCTCAGAGATATCCGCAAGACTTACTGGGCCTTGATCCACGTGTACCGCCAAATCCAACATAGCGGTGACTGCGTAGCGACCTTTCGTCGTCAATTTCATGGTTTGCCCTCATCACTTGTACACAAATTGAGCCTCGCTCTCTCAACGTGCTCCGTGTAATACCTGAGTATTCTGGTCAACTTTGTGCATTGTGCAATACCCGAGTAAATCAGTCAACTTTCAAATGGACTAAGTGACTATTTCTTCAGCATTATCTTCCAAATGCTCGGCTTCCAGCTCAGGCAATTTCTGGTCACAAAAATCACTACCTAACGCTCTTAGGGCTCCACACATACCATCCACTTTCGCATCGACTGCGTGCATATGATCTAACATCGCATTGATCGATTGCACGATAGGGTCTGGCATATCCTCGGTCATACCATAGGCATCAAACCCCATTTTCTTTGCCATCGCGATACGGCGCTTCTCTTCACACTTGATCGTTGCCGGGTCACGCTTCTTAATGATTCGACCAGGAATACCTACGGCTGTCGCATCGCTGGGTACGTTTTTAGTCACCACGGCATTAGAGCCAACCCGTGAATTATCACCCAGCGTAATGGGGCCCAGCACCTTCGCGCCCGCTCCCACGACAACGCCACTACCCAATGTCGGGTGTCGCTTACCTTTATTCCAACTAGTGCCACCCAGGGTCACCCCGTGGTATAGCGTCACATCATCGCCAATCTCTGCGGTTTCACCTACCACCACCCCCATACCATGATCGATAAAAAAGCGTCGCCCAATGGTTGCTCCAGGGTGAATCTCTATGCCCGTTAACCAGCGGCTAAAGGTTGATACACTACGGCCCAACCACTTAGCATTCTGTCGCCATAACCAATGGGCCAATCGGTGCAATAGGACCGCATGCAACCCGGGGTAATTCGTTAACACCTCAAAGGTATTACGGGCGGCTGGGTCTCGATCAAATACGGATGCTATGTCTTCTCTAATACCGTCAAACATACTCACTCCTTCTCTTGGCTGGCTCCGCTTTTGCCATGACCTTCTGCCAGCTTCTGTACTTTAGAAAAAAAGCCGCGCATCAGGTTCATCTCTAAGCGATCTAGGCGAGTACGACTAAACAACCGTCGCGCTCTTGTCATCAACTGTCGAGGTGTATTGGGGTCAAAGAAGTCAATATCAAGTAAAGTTTGTTCAAAATGCAGGAAGAACCGTTCCATATCCTGAACACTCACTAAGGGAGTATCCCATTTGGTCACGGATAACGGCATCTCCAGAGCTTTTTCCGCTTCTAAATCCACTCCCTGAACTGCGGGTTGAGGCTCAAATAATCGCACCCGCATCTCATAACAAATCAGCTGAATAGCCGACGCGACATTAAGCACACCGTATTCTTCATTGGCAGGAATACAGACGTGATAGTGACATTTTCGCAATTCATCGTTGGTCATGCCCGAATTTTCACGACCAAATACGATGGCAACTTGGCTTTCATCGGGCTCATTAGCCACTTGCTCAGCGGCTTGGCGTGGAGTCATCACAGGCCAAGGAATAGATCGCATGCGTGCACTGGCGCCCCACACTAAAGAGCAGCCTTCAATCGCCTCATCTAACGTCTCCACCACCGCAGCATTATGCAGCACATCGGCAGCACCAGAGGCCCTTGCCGTTGCTTTACCTGTGGGGTATTCCACTGGGTCCACTAAATACAGGCGACTCAGCCCCATGGTTTTGAGGGCTCGAGCAGCGGCACCGATATTGCCCGAATCACTGGTGTTAATCATCACGATACGGATATTGTCGAGGCTTATCATAAGGGCACCTGTTGCATTACTGTTGAAGGAAAAGCGCGCGCATACTAACAGATATTGTATAAAAACGCAGTTGGCATCATGTTAGAGCATAGATATACAAAACCTATACGCGGTTGCCCGCAGATTCTGGTACAATCCCGCCCATTCTACGGTGTCAGTTCATAGGACTGCTCCATAGGTTTGGCCTATCGCTAGATCCCGCTCTTTTTCAATTTGTTTTCTTTACCTAAGGTGATTTCTTATGCATCCGATGCTGAATACCGCATTATCCGTCGCACGTACCACTGGCAATATGATTGCCCAAGCTGCTGAACAAGTGGACCTACTGGATGTAGAAGCCAAAGGTGTAAACGACTATGTCACTAAAGTGGACAAGATGTCTGAAGAAAGCATTATAGAAGGTATTCGAAAGCGTTACCCAAACCATGGTTTTTTGGGTGAAGAAACCGGCTTGATCGAAGGCAAGGATGACGGTAAGGATTACCAGTGGGTTATCGACCCCCTTGATGGCACAACCAATTTTATTAACGGCGTGCCACATTTTGCTATCTCTATTGCGTTAAAAATCAAAGATCAAATTGAAGTTGCTGTTGTTCTCGACCCTATGCGTGAAGAAGAATTCACTGCTGCGCGTGGCCGTGGCGCCCAAATGAATGGCAAGCGCTTACGCGTCAACAGCCGCAAAACAGTACAAGGCAGCTTACTGGGCACTGGCTTTCCATTCCGCCCAGATCAATTGAATATTTTTGATAGCTATATGGGTATGTTTAAAGACTTTGCCCAACAGTCTTCTGGCATTCGTCGCCAAGGTGCAGCCTCATTAGACCTCGCTTATGTTGCGGCGGGTCGATATGACGGTTTCTGGGAGTTTGGCCTAAAAGAATGGGATATCGCCGCAGGAGCATTGATTGTTCAAGAAGCCGGGGGCTTAGTCGGTGACTTGCACGGTGGCATGGACCACTTTAAATCAGGCAATATCGTATGCGCCCCACCGAAGCTATTTAAGGCTATGCTGCAGACCATTCGACCTCATTTACAAAGCTAATTCTCTTTGTTTTTTATTTGGCGTTTTTAACTACAAATAACTGTCAACTCCTCGAGAAAGCCTATACTGAAAGAACGCCCAGGTAACGGGTTCCGATAGAAGGTATGAGGTATTCTCTATGAGTTGGCAGGAACTAAAACACGCATTACTGGAATTATTCGAGAGCTTTAGTTTGCCCTTTGATGACCACCCCCACGTGCCACCAGGTACTCGGTTGCAACCGATCCCGATAGAGTCATCACCGCCTCGGTAATAGACCCTGGTCTTGCAAAAAACTCGCGATTGCCCTCGCGGGTTTTTTTATGTCTGAATTTTATTCCTCCCATAAAAAAAGAGGTGCCTATTGGCACCTCTTTTGGGTTCACTGCTTACGGTAAAACCTTAGCGGCTAGAACTCCTCCCACTCGGATGAGTCGTGACCCCTGCTACCACCACCTCCCGAGGCTCTCACTGGTGCAGGCCTATGGACTGCACCTCCGCCACCAAGGGCTGGAGTACCTCCCCCAGTTCCGTCAGTGGTAAAGAAGGACACCAACTCGCCCAACTGTTTCGCTTGGCTAGACATTGCCTCACTGGCAGCGCTTGCTTCTTCCACCAATGCGGCATTTTGCTGGGTCATTTCGTCCATTTGGGACACAGCCTGGTTGACCTGGTCAATACCGGAGCTTTGCTCCTCTGCACTAGAGGCAACGTCAGCAATCAACGTACCCACTTCCTGTACAGATTTTACAATGTCAGCTAACGTATCACCTGATTTGCCCACCAGCTGCGTACCGTCCTCCACTTTCGCCACACTGTCATTGATCAAATCCTTGATATCTTTTGCCGCTGCCGCCGAACGTTGCGCCAAGTTACGCACCTCGCCTGCCACCACTGCAAAGCCTCGACCCTGTTCACCGGCTCTCGCCGCTTCCACCGCCGCGTTCAGTGCGAGCAAGTTCGTTTGGAAAGCAATCTCATCGATAACCCCGATAATATCCGAGATTTTCTTACTACTGTCTCTGATCTTATCCATCGCATCAACCGCTTTGGATACAACTGCTCCACCCTCCTCTGCTTTCGCTTGGGTCTCCGTCGCCAAACCATTTGCCTGGCGCACATTATCAGTACTTTGTTTCACCGAACTGGTCATCTGCTCCATACTAGCAGCGGTTTCTTCCAGTGACGACGCTTGCTCCTCCGTGCGCTGACTCAGATCCGTGTTACCGGCGGCTATCTCTTCTGAGCCGCTAAGCACCTGTGTTGATGCCTCGTTAATCTCACCGATAATACTGGTGAGTTGATCAATAGTCTGATTCGTATTGTCCTTTAAGGCCGCAAAATCACCTTCATAATCTCCCGTCATTTGCAGGGTAAGATCACCGCCCGCCATAGCTCCAAGCACGCGACCAAGATCCGTTATTACCTCTTCACATACACCAACCAAGTTATTCAACCCGGTACTGACATTCTTAAAGAAGCCAGACTTATTGCCCTCATCCACTCGGGCCGACAAGTCACCTGCGCTGGCGCTAGCCACCAAGTTATCGATTTCTTTCTGAATCGCCACCTCTTCAGTGCGATCAGACCATTCCACCACGGTGCCTAAGCGCTCACCGCTATCATCCCGAATAGTATTGGCAATAACCTGTAATGTACGCCCGCCCAATAGGAATTCAGAGTTTAACGTTGCCCGTTGATTTTCTAACAAGCCGCGCTGATGCGCGGGGTTTTTATGGAAGATATCAATATTAGCCCCATCCAAACCATCCACTGAGAACTGCGGCAGATCAGTACGAATATCGGCCTCAGCATTACGCATCATGCCGATAACCGCATCATTCATATAAATGATCCTGAGATCCTTATCGGCCACCATGACATTAGCGGTAACATTATCCAACGCTTGCTTGATACGAGAATTCTCGTTAGATAAGCGCAAGTCCTCGGCTTCTTTTGCCAATTGCTGGGTTAAATCCTGCCATTCCACCACAGTATTCAAGCGCTCTCCATCTTCCGAGAATACCGGCGTTGCTGTCACCTTCATGGTGCGCAACCCCACCTGGATATTGGTGCTGTAAGTATCCTTGAGCCCATCCAGCATGCGGCGCTGATGGGATGGATCTTTATGGAAGATATCAATATTGGTTCCCATTAAGGTGCGAGCATCAAATTGCGGCAGCGAGGTGCGAATATCTCGCTCCGCATCACTCATCATGTCTTTTACCGCTTGGTTCATATACATGATGTTGTAGTCTTTGTCGGACATCATCACGCTGGTCTGACACACCTCCAAGGCGTTCTGGATGGCCATGGCTTCATTGGCGATACGGGTTTCTTCCTGCTGCTTGGCCAATATCTCCGTAAGGTCTTTCCACTCTACCACGGTATTCAACCGATTACCCTCGGCATCAAATACTGGCGTTGCCGTGATCTCAATGGTTAGCGCACCAACAACAATCTCTGTGGTATAAGTGCCGGTTAACTTATTGAGCATGCCTCGCTGATGCGATGGGTCTTTGTGGAACACATCAATATTCGTGCCCATTAAGGTACTGGAATTAAAGTTCGGCAGCACCTCTTTCACTGCGGACTCTATGTCGGACATCATCTCCGTCACCGCACCGTTCATATACATGATGTTGTAATCTTTATCCGCCATCATCACGCTGGTCTTACACACCTCCAGCGCGTTCTTAATCGCCATGCTTTCATTGGCAATGCGGGTTTCTTCATTTTGCTTCGCCAACATCGCAGTGAGATCTTTCCATTCCACCACCGTATTCAATCGATTGCCGTCAACGTCAAATACCGGTGTCGCGGTAATCTCTATGGTTAGTGCTCCCACCGCAATTTCTGTCGTATAAGTACCGGTTAAACCATCCAGCATGCGACGCTGATGAGATGGGTCTTTATGGAACACATCAATATTCGTACCCATCAAGGTCTTCGCATCAAACTTTGGCAGCACCTCTCTTACGCCGGACTCGATATCGGACATCATCTCCGTTACCGCACTATTCATGTACATGATGTTGTAATCTTTATCCGCCATCATTACGCTGGTCTTACACACTTCCAACGCGTTCTTAATGGCCATAGATTCATTGGCAATGCGAGTTTCTTCAGTCTGTTTCGCTAACATCGCCGTGAGATCTTTCCATTCCACTACGGTGTTAAGTCGATTACCATCAGCATCAAACACTGGTGTGGCAACAATCTCAATGGTTAATTTACCTACTGCAATTTCAGTGGTGTATGTGCCCGTTAATTTATCTAACATATTACGTTGATAGGATGGGTCTTTATGGAACAAATCAATATTGGTACCCATTAACGCCTTGGCATTAAAGTTGGGCAGCACCTCTTTCACAGCAGATTCGATGTCAGACATCATATCCACCACCGCGCCGTTCATATACATGATGTTGTAATCTTTGTCCGCCATCATCACGCTGGTCTTACATACTTCCAGCGCGTTCTTGATTGCCATGGATTCATTGGCAATGCGAATTTCTTCATTCTGTTTCGCCAACATCGCGGTGAGATCTTTCCATTCCACCACTGTGTTGAGTCGATTGCCATCAGCATCAAACACCGGCGTAGCAACAATTTCGATGGTTAATGCACCCACCGCAATCTCGGTGGTGTAAGTGCCCGTTAACTTATCCAGCATATTACGCTGATAGGACGGATCGTTATGGAACACATCAATATTAGTGCCCATTAACGTCTTGGCATTAAAGTTGGGTAGCACCTCTTTCACCGCGGATTCAATGCCAGACATCATATCCACCACCGCGCCGTTCATATACATGATATTGTAATCTGCATCCGCCATCATCACGCTGGTCTTACACACTTCCAACGCATTCTTAATGGCCATTGCCTCGTTAGCGATACGAGTATCTTCACGCTCCTTGGCTAGTATAGCGGTGAGATCCTTCCACTCCACCACGGTATTAATACGGTTACCGTCAGCGTCATTTACCGGAGTTGCGGTAATCTCGATGGTGAGTTCACCCACTTCTATTTCGGTGGTATAGGTACCGGTTAAATTATCCAGCATATTACGCTGATGAGACGGGTTCTTATGAAACACATCTATATTGGTGCCCATAAGAGTGGACGCATTAAAGTTGGGTAATGCTTCTTTCACCGCTGACTCCACACCACTCATCATCTCTGTCACAGCGGTATTCATATACATAATGTTGTAATCTTTATCCGCCATCATCACGCTAGTCTTACAGACTTCTAACGCGTTCTTTATGGCCATCGCTTCATTATCGGTGACTTTGCGCGCCGCTAAGTTTTCTCGCATTTGCGCCATGGATTTTAGTACGCCAACACTAGTCGCACTACTAAGGTCGAACTCCACATCTCCCGATGCAATGCGATCCGCAATGTTTTTAAGGGCAATAGGATCATCGCCCAGTTGTGCGAGTATGCTGCGCGTTAATAGAAAGGTCACTGCACCACCAACAACCAACGCGAGCAGTGCGCCAAAGATCGTTACCTGAGTGGTAGTTGAGGCAATATCTTGCTGCTCTTGGTTACGCACGGCAATAAGTGCAGTTTCTTCAGCGACAAATTCGTCCAAAATGCCTCGCATGGAATCCATGTACTTCTTGCCAATACCACGCTCAATAAACTCAATGACGTCCTTCATCGAACGGTCGTTGGCGCTTACATCCCTTCGCATTTGCAACGCAGGCTTAACGTGCTCGCTTTGCCACTGGGCCTCCATCACTTCAACAGACGTTAGACGCTCTACTTGCCCTGGGTTGTCGGATACTTTCTTTTTCGCTTTGGACATAAGCGTTTTGAAATCAATCCCCCCCTGGTTATAGGGCTCAAGAAATTCATTACCTCCCGTCACTAAGAAACCGCGCAATCCGGTTTCCATATTCACCAACGAGCCTGTAATACCTTTGCCTGTATCAATGGCTTCATACGTATGGTTGACCCAACCAGTGGACTTTAGCAATTTCCCCAGATCCCAATACACGACACTGGACATCATCACAATCAATACCAATGGGATCGAAAACCCCAGCACTAATTTCCATTTCAACTGCAAGTTTTCAATCTTATTCATTGTGACTTCCTCGCTTACCATCTCTCTTGGTGACGGGCATACATATTTTCATGCGTATCCTCTCCATCGCCCTCGTTGTCGCTTCTCAACCAAAGCGGCAGCACGGGGTCGACTCAAAAATATTGGTGATTCATGCTAAATGTGTGTCCAGTTTGAGACGCAATTCACGGCTCGTACATTTCAGCTTAGACTAGATTAATCAGAGAACTAGGGCGGGGAGAAAAGATTGACAAACAAAAAGACAATAAAAAACCGCGTTTTAAGAACGCGGTTTTTTAAGAAAATACATGGCTATTTTTACACCAAAGCCAAGCCGTTAGGGAACTTCAGGAATATCCTCTTCTTTTTCTAGGAAGTCTTCACGGGAAATATCCATCGCTAACAAGACGTTACTGGCAACATAGATTGAGGAATAAGTACCAATCACCACACCCACAAGCAATGCCACTGCAAACCCATGAATTAACTCACCGCCCAATACCGCTAACGCCGTCAACACTAATAACGTTGTCAGCGAGGTAATAATAGTACGGCCCAGGGTTTGGTTGAGCGAAATATTAATTATCTCTATACCACTGCCTTCGCGCAGCTTGCGGAAGTTCTCTCGAATTCGATCCGCCACCACAATGGTATCGTTCAGGGAATAACCAATCACCGCCAATACTGCGGCTAGCACCGTAAGATCAAAGGTGATTTGAAAAACAGAGAAGAAGCCCATCACAATTAGGACATCGTGGAATAATGCGGTCACCGCACCCAGCGCAAATTTAAACTGGAAGCGCAGCGTAACGTAGACTAGCATTAACCCCAATGCAAAAATCATCGCGGAACCACTTTGATCGCGCAGCTCTTCGCCTACCTGTGGCCCGACAAATTCCACTCGCTTTAGAATGACGTTTTCATCGGCGCCACGCAGTATATTCAATACCACTTCACCAACCTTAGCTTTGCCCTGGCCTTCACGAGGAGGTATCCGAACAAGCACCTCAGTGGGCTTACCAAATAACTGCACCGTCGCATCACCAAATTCATTGGCCTTTAATATTGCACGGATGCTTTTCAGGTCTGCGGCATTTTTGTAGCCCACTTCTACCTGGGTACCACCGGTAAAATCCAACCCAAGATTAAACCCTTGGAAAACAAACGAACCGATAGACACCACTAACAGTATCGCTGAGAAGATGGCAGCGACGGTGCGCTTGCCCATAAAATCAATTTTTGCTTTCATTATTTTACTCCTACCCTACAGGCTCAGTTTCTTCTGCGACGATCCGCCGTAGACTAGATTAACCAATGCCCGGGTTCCCACTATTGCGGTAAACATGGACGTGATGATGCCGATCGATAAGGTGACCGAGAAACCCTTCACAGGACCTGAACCAAAGATAAATAGAATCAAAGCCACTAGTAACGTTGTGATATTGGCATCGAGGATAGTGACAAAAGCACGATCAAATCCCGAATGAATAGCCTCTTGAGTCCGCGCTCCGGCCGCCAGTTCTTCTTTGATACGCGAGAAAATCAGCACATTGGCATCCACCGCCATACCCACCGTTAATACAATACCCGCCATGCCCGGTAGGGACAATGTCGCACCCGGAATTAGGGACATCACTGCCACCAATAAGAGTAGATTGACCGTTAACGCGATATTGGCAAACAAACCAAAGACTCGGTAGTAAGCAATCATAAAGATCATGACCACGCCAAAACCAATCTGTAATGACATCAAACCAGAAGCAATATTCTCAGCACCTAGGCTCGGCCCAACGGTACGCTCTTCGACAAAATACATCGGTGCGGCTAAAGCACCTGCGCGTAATAGTAGCGCTAGTTCTGAGGCTTCTTCTGGGCTATCCAAACCGGTAATTCTAAAGTCATTGCCCAGCGCACTTTGAATCGTCGCGATGTTAATGACTTCGCGAATTTTCTTAATCACCACTTTGGTGGTTTCAACACCGTTCTCAACAACCACTTTTTTCTCAGGCTTAAGCTCGATAAAAACCACCGCCATACGGTCTTTTACGTGCTTGCGCGTCACCGTATTCATCATTTTTCCACCACGGCTATCGAGATTGATATTAACCTGTGGGCGGCCATTTTCATCGTAGTTGGAGCGTGCACCGATCACCCGGTCACCGTTAACAATGACCTTTTTCTTCAGCAGTACATCCCCGCCTTCATTAAAAGGCAAAAGCTCTGAGCCAGCAGGAGCACGAGAACCCGTGAAATTGGGGTTTTCCCAATCCACTAGGCGGAACTCAAGGCTAGCAGCCTTACCAATAACACGCTTAGCGGCGGCGGCATCTTGAATGCCGGGAATTTGAATCACAATTCGATTGGCACCTTGGCGCTGCACGATAGGCTCTGCAACCCCCAACAAATTCACCCGGTTACGAATACTGGTTAAGTTCTGTGAGATGGCATAGTCTTCTATATCTTTTCTGGCTTGGGCAGTCAGTGTTAGGGTCACTAACAACTCATCACCTTTGGTGGATTCCTCCACCAGATATTCACGGAACTCTTTGCTCAGCACATCACTGGCCTGCTCTTGCAATTCCACTGCTTTAAAGCTCACCACGGCACCTTGTGCTTGTTGCACCACTTGCTTGTAGTAGATTTTGTCCTCACGCAATTTATCCCTGATTTGCGCCACAGTATCTTCCATCCGCTTATCAAGCGCAGTCTCCATATTCACTTCCATCAGAAAGTGAACCCCACCACGAAGATCCAAACCCAGCTTCATCGGTGACGCACCTAAGCTTGCCAACCAATCTGGCGTCGTAGGAGCCAGGTTCAACGCGACGACAAAATTCTTTTCACCCAGTGTCTCCGAGATCACCTTTTTGGCTTTTAACTGAGCATCAGTATCATTAAAACGAAACAAGCCTGACTTGGGCAGCTGCGTTAATAGGTCGGCAGATTTATACGCAATACCCGCTTTATTGAGCGCCTCTTTAGCTCTGTCTACCGCAAGTAGATCGACTTTAATCGCCGCCGACGCGCCAGAAATTTGCACCGCTGGGTCATCAGGGTAGAGATTCGGTAAGGAGTATATGGTGCCAATGGTGATCACCACCACTAACAGTAGGTATTTCCAAAGAGGGTATTTATTCAGCATGGGTAAGCCTTGAGTGTATGCCTTTACGATAAGTTAAGGGCGCCTTCTGGCGCCCTTACATATGCTTATATAGTTTTTATGGTGCCTTTCGGCAAGGTTGCCGTAATGGCTTGCTTCTGGAAGCGGATCTCGGTGTTGTTGGCCACTTCACAGACCACAAAGTCATCGGTGACTTTAGTGACTTTGCCCAGCATGCCGCCAGAGATTACTACTTCGTCACCTTTGGATATGGCACCCATTAGCTCTTTTTGTTCCTTATTGCGCTTGCTCTGTGGGCGCCAAAGAAAAAAGTAGAACACTACGGCAAATAGAATTAGGGGTAGAAACATGCCAAATGGGTCAGCTTGACCAGGTCCGGCGATAGGTGCAACTTCTGCCATTGCGTCTGAAATAAAGAAACTCATATTTACCTCAATAAGTAAGCGTTAAAATGGTTGATTAGTACATGGGGTTGGATCGATCGATAGCGTGACAGTTCACGCTATAACTCAGGAACCTCAAGCCCCCGCGCCTGATAGAACTCTTCTACAAAGGCCGACAATGTACCCTGTTCAATGGCCTCGCGCAATCCAGACATTAAGTTCTGATAAAAGCGTAAGTTATGAATGGTGTTTAATTGTGCACCCAGTATCTCTTTACAACGATCCAGATGATGTAGATAAGACCGACTGAAGTTTTTACAAGTGTGGCAGTCGCAATTACTGTCTAAAGACCCGGTATCGGTCTTATGCACGGCATTACGAATCTTAATCACACCGGTTGATGTAAACAGGTGACCATTACGGGCATTACGGGTTGGCATGACACAGTCAAACATGTCGATACCCCGGCGCACGGCCTCTACGATATCTTCAGGTTTACCTACGCCCATTAGGTAGCGCGGTTTTTCAACCGGCATATGGGGGTTGAGGTAATCCAACACCGCCATCATGTCTTCTTTTGGCTCACCTACGGAAAGACCACCAATGGCATAACCATCAAAACCAATATCATCCAAACCTTTGATGGACTCTACTCGCAAGTCTTCGTACATGCCGCCTTGAACTATACCAAACAGGGCATTGGGGTTATCGCCGTGGGCATCTTTACTGCGCTTCGCCCAACGCATGGATAACTCCATGGAATCTCGTGCTTCTTTTTCGGTGGCAGGGTACGGGGTGCATTCATCAAAAATCATCACGATATCTGAGCCTAGATCACGCTGAACCTGCATCGAAATCTCGGGGTTCAAGGTTACCTTGTCACCATTGACGGGGGATTGAAACACTACCCCTTCTTCAGTGATTTTTCGCATTTTACCTAGGCTAAAAACCTGAAAACCGCCCGAATCCGTCAGGATAGGCCCCTGCCAATTCATAAAATCATGCAGGTCGCCGTGCTGCTTAATGATCTCTGTGCCCGGACGCAGCATAAGGTGAAAGGTATTCCCTAAGATGATATGGGCACCAATCTCTTCTATTTCACGGGGCGCCATACCTTTTACCGTGCCATAGGTGCCCACTGGCATAAACGCTGGGGTTTCCACCACACCACGGTCAAAGGTCAAACGGCCTCGACGGGCTTGGCCATCTTCTGCAAACTTTTCGAATTTCATCGCTTCGACGTTCCTCGATATATTACGTAATTCTGATCGGTTATTTATTCTGATCGGCTATTTATTGATGTAGTGCCAACAAACATGGCATCACCGTAACTAAAAAATCGATATTGCTCTGTGACCGCATGCTGATACGCTTTCAGCACTGGATCTCTACCTGCCAACGCACTCACCAGCATAATCAACGTGGATTCCGGCAAATGGAAGTTGGTCAACAGGCCATCGATCACTGCAAACTCGTAACCGGGGAAAATAAAAATATTAGTATCACCACGGTAAGGCTTAATCTCACCGTCTTTTGCCGCACTTTCCAGGCAACGTACACTGGTCGTGCCCACGGCGATTACACGCCCTCCCCGCGCTTTGGCGTCTTTTACCTGTTGCACGACCTCATCAGTCACTTCTAGCCACTCTGAGTGCATTTCATGGTCACGAATATCATCGGCTTTCACCGGTTGAAAGGTGCCTGCGCCCACATGCAGCGTCACGAATGCTCGCTCTATACCTTTTGCATCGAGACGTGCCAGCATCTCATCATCAAAGTGCAAACCCGCCGTGGGTGCTGCTACGGCCCCAGGCTGCTCGGCGTAAACGGTTTGATAACGGGTGGCGTCACTTAATTCATCTTCACGATCAATATAGGGCGGCA
Organism: Gammaproteobacteria bacterium 45_16_T64; assembly: GCA_002162955.1. GTDB lineage: Bacteria > Pseudomonadota > Gammaproteobacteria > Pseudomonadales > Ketobacteraceae > 42-54-T18. The sequence goes on along the minus strand of MABD01000050.1, from coordinate 17,424 downwards.
ATGGCATATGGCCCACTCTGTCCAGCAACGACAGTAGGTTGTCATCTGCATTCGACTCAGAAGGTAATGAACGCTGGAATTTCAGTTGAAACAGTGCTCCTTTGCGCTGCACCATCTCCATCTCAGCGGCGGGTTGGCCATTATGATCTAACACTTCAATCACACTACCCGGCTTCGGCGAACGGCTTGAGCGTACATGAGCCAAGCATTGCTGATCATCAAGCAAGCGTTCTACTAGCACTTCCAACTTGCCACCACTGGGTTTACGACCAAACATACGGGCCGGTATCACTTTGGTGTTGTTAAACACCAGCAAGTCCCCTGGCTGCAGTAATGCTTCTATGTCGACAAACTGGCGATCGCTGACCGCACCGCTTTGCTTATCCAATACCAATAACCGACTTCCACTGCGGGTTTCAGCCGGATATCGAGCAATCAACTCGTCAGGTAACTGGTAGGTAAAATCGCTGCGTTTCATGGGGTCTGCCTTCGCCTTAATTGGCGGGCGATTATACAGGTTCAGCGGCTTAAGCAGAACGGATTTAGCGCCCTGGAGGCAAATATCTATGCTTAATTGACGATATCCCTGTATCAAAACCAAAGGGGCGAGACTAAACCATCATTTTTTCGCCTAAGATGATATTTTTACAGGAGTATTTTGCATTCGCCTGTTGACCAGAAGTTTTTCACTGATATACTGCCGCCCCTCTAGAGAAATTTCTTTTTCTCTTAGATAAAGTAGTGCCAGTGTGGTGAAATTGGTATACACGACGGATTCAAAATCCGTTGCCTTCGGGCGTGGCGGTTCGAGTCCGCCCACTGGTACCACCTCTTTATTCTGTTAATCAAATTGATCTCCTTATGAGCCAATCGTATCTAGAATACCCTTCTGCTGGATTTTTCCCTCGCATTGCCGCTATGGGCTATGACACCCTCATTTTGATGGCTATCTGGGTTCTGATCAGCGGAATACACACGGCAATATTGGGCGAACCTTCCACGACCGAACCCAGTAACCTACAATTCACTCTATTTCCTTTTTTGCTCGCAGGCACCTTCGCGTTCTATGCGTGGTTTTGGACTCATGGTGGTCAAACGATAGGTATGCGCGCTTGGCGACTGAAAGTGGTTCACGAGAACCTCGATGGCACTCCGATCACCCTTCTGCAATGCGCTATTCGGATGATCATTGCCATGTTCTCGTTATTTAGTTTTGCCATGGGCTATCTTTGGGTACTGGTTAATAGTACGAGCGACACCTGGCATGACACCGCATCACGTACCCGTACTATTCGCTTGCCAAAACCCAGTAAGAAGCATTGATAGTCTTTATTGGTTAACGGTACTCTCCCGACGAATGGACGAGTCTCTCCATATCCAATAGCTCACCCATTGACAAGAAAAATACACAAAGAAGCCAGCAAAGATTACGTCACTGAGAAAGTGTCCACCTTGAATTATCCGCACCCCTCCCACAACAGCCCCCGTTATTAAGCCTGGAATTAGCCAGCGACGCTTACGCAACGGCCAAGCCAATGCTATCCAATAAAACCCCATCGCAGCATGACCGCTCACAAAAGAACAGTTCTGCTCACACTCGTCAGCTATCACAAATGCCGGAGTGAAATGCCACTCTCCACCGAACTCCACCAAGTGCCTTGGTCGCGACCGATCCCATGTATCTTTAAAGATGGCGTGCACGACAAAACCCGGCCCCAGCACAAGCACAACCAACAAAAATAATAAGGACTTTCGGCGCTTATCCCACTGCAAGCGCTTGAGATACGTTAATCCAACAAGGACCACGAGGGCTGGCAATAGAACGCGCGGGAGATCACGAAACACATCATAGATAATCACTACCCACGACTGATCTTCGTATTTAAAACCCAACTCACCAAAATAAAACTGGCGCGCTACCGCTAAATCAATTTCTGGCCAAATAACAAATATTGCAGCTAACACCACAAAAACCAATGTAACCCAATGCCGAATGACCATCTCTCTCACTTTACTCAATTACGCTCTCCGCAACATAACAACACCAAAAACTAAACACACAACAATGGGTGCGGATGCAGCAACCACGGGTGGCACATGAAAAACGATGCTGACGTGTCCCAATATGTCCTGGGTATAGTTAAACGTCAACCCTGTCACCACACCGGCAGTAATCCTTTGCCCCATAGTGACTGATCGCAAAGGACCAAAAATAAAAGATACAGCAATAAAGACCATAACCACCGTCGCCAAGGGCTGCATCACTTTTTTCCAAAAGGCGAAATAATAAGGTGTACTATCAATTCCCTGTAGCACCAAATAATTTGAGTACTCGTAAAGCCCCGATATCGATAGATAGTCGGGCAACAATACAATCGTCGACAACATATCAGGGGTGATGGCAGTATTCCAGCGCAATGCGGACACCTCTTGCACCCTGCTTCTATTCTTTTCAAGTGTCGTCAGTCGAACATCTTGCAAAATCCAGTGATCCCCTTGAAAGATTGCCTTTTCAGAAAAATCTGATGATTTCAGCGTGCCATTATTATCATAGTCAAAACGTGCAACACCAAACATAACGCCATTGGGCTGAATCGCTGTCACATGAATAAAACGATTCTCTTCGCGATACCAATAACCATGCCGCGCACTGATGGCTTTCCCCCCGTTTTGCTGCATCGCCCGCTCACTCTGTGCATATTGCTCAAGTTGCGGCACCACAAACTGGGCGAGTAATAGACCAATAGCAACGACCATCACTAGCGGCTTGGTCGCATACATCACGATACGAGGCACCGATATGCCTGCCGCTCGCATCACGGTCAGCTCACTATTACTGGCAAGCGCTCCCAACCCAATTAAGCAACCGATTAACGCACATACGGGAATAAACAGGTAGATTCTACGAGGGATCGTATAGAGAGTATAAATCAACGCCTCTTTTGTTTGATAGTCCTTTTCCAACTGATCCAGCTCAGCAATAAAGCCGAACACTACATCTAAGCCCACTACCACAAAAAACACGGCGAGAACCGATAGCAACACTGTTTTGCCTACATAAGCGTCTAGTTTGTTCATGATCGCTCCCCAATGGCCGGAGCTTCTGGGCGTAGGCGCAATTTTAACGTCGACCAGTTATTCAATAGCACACCCAATATGATGAACGGTATATGCACCCACATAATACCCAACTCCGCTGGTAGCTTACCTTTTTCCATTGCATTTTTAGCAGACATCAACAGCGTAATATAAACCAGGTGTATCATGATTGACGGCAATAGTTTCAAGTAGCGGCCTTGCCGAGGGTTTACTTTGCTCAAAGGGACCGCCAACAACACAACAATAGGCACCAGCAACGCTAACGAAAGTCGCCACTGTAACTCAGCCTGAGCTCCAGGGCGATCGTCATCCCATAATGCTAGAGTGGCGGTATTGTCATACTCTTCATCAATTTTTGCCGGACCAGGATCATTAATTTTGATTTCATACGTCTCAAATGACGAGCGCGAAAAATCCCCCTCACCCGGGGACCCTTCGTCGCGAGTGCCGTTTTCTAGCACAAGGAATTTTGCGCCAGTATCGGTGTTTCCACGATAACGAGCGGTATCTGCTCTAACTAACGATAAGCGCCCTGGAATATCTTTGTTTTGCGTGACTATAAACACAGTTTCCATTGTATCGCCATCATTGGTAACGCTCTCAATGTAGGTCACCATGTCGCCTTTTTTGGTGGAATGAAACCGCCCTGGAGTCAACACCTCCAAACCTGACTTGCGCTTTTGCTCTTCGGTTAGGAGCTCTGACTCTACCCACCCTGCCGGGCTAAGATAAAAGCTTAAGAAGCCTATCAATCCCGCCATCATTAACGCGGGTATCATCGTCAGTGCAGTTAAGCGATTAGGCCCCATGCCACTAGCCTCTAGCACCACCATTTCATTTTCGAGATACATTCGTCCGTAACACAGCATGACCCCAAGAAATAACCCCAACGGCAATATCAATTGCAACATGCTCGGCATCTGGTAGGCCATAACCAGGAACACAACGTCACTGCCTATTTTCCCAGCAGCAACATCTGTCAAAAAACGTACAAACTGACCACACACAAGAATAATCACCAGCACACTGCTAACCGCAATTGTGGTCCAGAATAATTGGCGAGATAGGTAACGATAAATTATCACAATGTCACTTCCAGCTACTCTCTATCAAAATGCGTCCACAAAAACTAAACAACTTCTTCATTTATCGTTACACTCTAGTTCAAATCCAACGAGGGTTACTGGCTTAACCACCGTCCTCGTCGAAGGGATTATCTAATAAACACATTCATTTGTCTTGCGGAGAGAGTACATGGAATTCCTAGCAAAATCAGCGCAGCCCGAAAAACACAAGAGCGGCTGCCTTGCGATAACCCTATTTGATGGCGGCGCCCTCTCTGTTAGCGCAAAAAAAATTGATGACGCCAGCGAAGGTGCTATATCAAAAATCGTAAAATTAGGGGACTTTAGCGGTGCCTCTGGCCAAGCGATGTTACTCCCTGCGCCAGCAGGAATACAGGCACAACGGCTACTTTTGATTGGTTTAGGCAAACTTCCCGTCAGTGCAAAGTCTTTCCGCTCCAGCATGAGCTCTGCGCTTAGCCGGGTCATTAGCAGCAAGACCAAAGACCTATCCATTTGCTTTGATGGCGTTGACGTCGATAAGCATGATATAGAATGGATGGTAGCGCAAACCGGAGAGCTTGCGGCTACGACAACGTACACCTTTAATCAGTTCAAAAGTAAAGAGCAGAAGAAAGCCATCAACTTAACCAAGTTGACTTTTCTTGCCGACGGCAAGAAACAGCAGACGGCACTGACCAATGCAGCCAACAACGCCCAGGCTATTGGCAACGGCATGAATACAACCCGTACCTTAGGCAATTTACCTGGCAATGAGTGCCCTCCAGCCTATTTGGCAAAAGAAGCGAAGAAGATCGCCAAAGGTCAGAAAAAGCTTACGATTAAGGTTATTGAAGAAAAAGAAATGAAAGAGCTCGGTATGGGCGCTTTACTTTCCGTCAGCGCTGGTAGCGATCAACCAGCCAAGCTGATTATCATGGAATATAAAGGTGGCAAGAAAAACGATGCCCCACACGTAATCGTCGGTAAAGGGGTGACCTTTGATACAGGCGGCATCTCACTTAAACCTGGTGGCGACATGGATCAAATGAAATTTGATATGTGTGGTGCTGCCAGTGTACTAGGCACAATGCAAGCGGTCGTCGAAATGGATCTAGCGCTCAATGTTATCGGTGTGATCACTGCTGCAGAGAATATGCCTAGCGGTGGCGCGACACGACCTGGTGATATTGTTACCACCATGGCAGGGCTTACCGTTGAAATCCTGAATACCGATGCCGAAGGCCGTTTAGTATTGTGTGACGCTCTCACCTATGTGAAAAAGTTCAAACCAGCATCAGTCATTGATATCGCGACGCTTACCGGTGCTTGCCTGGTTGCGTTGGGTAACCATACATCTGGCATGTTAGGTAATAACGATGAAGTGATGGATAATTTGCGCTTCGCCGCGGATAGCACACAAGATGCCGTATGGCAGCTGCCTATGGGTGAAGAATATATGCGTCAGTTGGACAGCCCTTTCGCTGATATGGCTAATATTGGTGGCCGTAATGCCGGTACCATCACCGCTGCCTGCTTCCTGTCACGTTTCACTGAAGATTATCCTTGGGCGCATTTAGATATTGCGGGTACTGCGTGGATCAGTGCTGGGCCAAAGAAAGGTGCCACCGGGCGCCCCGTGCCGCTGCTTACTCAGTACTTAATGAACCAGGTATAGTGTGTAGCATATTTGGCATGCCTCCCGCATGCCAAATATGCTAATGTGTGACTTCAAGCGCTCTTCAACTTCCCTCCCATTTTCCATGTAAATTTGGCTTATATGACTCGCGTTGATTTCTATATTTTACCAGACCATTACCCACAGTCACCGCTGACCTATGCAAGCCGACTGATCGATAAAGTATATCGAATGGGTCATGGTATTTATGTTCACTTGGAAAATGCTCAAGACGCCCAGTACCTTGACGAACAGCTTTGGCAGTTATCGCCCGAGAGCTTCATTCCCCATGAAATTGTGTCTGATACCACAACAGACGTTGCCGTATTACTGGGTCACGATGGCGAGCCTGCACATCACGGTAATGTGATGATCAATTTGTCCGGAAATGTTCCTAATTTCTTTAGTCGATTCGAACGCGTCGCTGAAATTGTCCCTGGGAATAAAGAGATGCGTACAAAGAGCAGAGAAAACTTTCGTTTTTACAAAGAGAGGGGCTATCCTTTACATACTCACAACATACAAATACCACGATAATTGAGCGTCCGTTTATGAGTCCTCAGCATCCACCACACACTCCTGGCAGCCCTCCTCCTGGCAATCACAAGCCGAATGAGAGTGAGCGCCTACTATCAGAGTTGGAGTCTCTCAATACTACGTTGGATAATGAGCCTTATGATTTGGAGGCTGAGCATCAGCTAGAAGATTTACCGGTTTTGAAAAGTTTCGTGGAAGATGTACCTGTGTTGAGTGATCGCATCATCAAGGAAGAGCCTTCGGCCTCCATGGTGCCAGATGACGATAATGCTGCGAGCGATAGCGATCCATTGGCTATCAGCGAATATGTCAAACAACAACGCGCCGCTGCGCTAGGTAACACGACTCCAAACCCGACTCTTACCGATACAACGGAGGCTTCACCCAGTACACCGACAGCCAAACCGACAGCTGCTCGCTCGCTGGTTGAACAAAACGCAGACAAAGCTGCACAGAGCAAGCTGGAGAATAATCCATTTTTACCTCAGTCGGCCAAGGATCGTATCCGCGAACATCACGCTGACGCCTCTGAAGAGCTGCATCAACTACTCAAGAAACCCTCCACCTCAGCCTCTTTCTCTGGTCGCCCCGGGTCCCCTGAATACCAACAATTACGCTTGCGTGCGTCCAAGATGATCGATGAGATCGTTAAAACCAACCTTCCTAGACTCGAAGCGGAGCTTCGCATGGGCCTTGAGACGGAAGTCGACGCGCTATTCCGACAGCAAAACAAAGATTAACCCGAGCTTTCACACGCCCCTATCGGTATAATGCCGCCTTCGTACGATAAGATTATCTATAACTGCCACCCTTTTCGAGGCTGGTATTCCCTTTCAAGAACTCAATAATATTTTAGTGCTATGGAAAAGACGTTTGACCCAAGTGAAATAGAGACCCGTTGGTATAAAACCTGGGAAGAAAATGGTTACTTTAAGCCCAGTGGCGAAGGTGACCCTTACTGCATTATGATCCCGCCGCCTAATGTCACAGGCCGCCTACATATGGGACATGCATTCCAAGATACCATCATGGATACCCTGACCCGCTACCACCGTATGAAAGGTCATAATACGTTGTGGCAAGTGGGCTCAGATCACGCCGGCATTGCCACTCAAATGGTGGTGGAACGTCAATTACAAGCGCAAAATGTCACGCGTCACAGCTTAGGCCGCGAAGCATTCCTCGACAAAGTATGGGAATGGAAAGAAGAGTCCGGCGGCATTATCACACAGCAATTACGTCGCATGGGTACCAGCGTAGACTGGACCCGCGAACGCTTTACAATGGACGATGGTTTATCGGAAGCGGTCAAAGAAGTATTTGTGCGCCTACACGAAGACGACCTGATCTATCGTGGCAAACGTCTTGTTAACTGGGACCCCAAATTACATACTGCCATCTCTGATTTAGAAGTAGAGAATAAAGACGAGAAAGGCAGCTTATGGCATTTCCGCTATCCGCTGGCTAATGGCGAAAAAACCGCTGATGGTATGGACCATATCGTGGTTGCTACCACTCGACCTGAAACCATGTTGGGCGATTCTGCCGTTGCAGTAAACCCGAAGGATGAGCGATATCAAGCGTTGGTGGGTAAGACAGTACTCCTGCCTCTAGTGAATCGTGAAATCCCCATCGTTGCTGATGATTATGTGGATATGGAATTTGGTACTGGTTGCGTAAAGATTACCCCAGCCCATGACTTTAACGATTACGATGTAGGTAAGCGCCATAATTTGCCGCTGATTAACATCCTATCTGAAGATGCGGCGATTCTCGAAACGGCAACCGTTTACAATCTTGATGGCACTGAAAATACCGAAGTCGACCCAAGCCTTCCTGCGTCCTATGCAGGGCTAGATCGCTTTGCTGCCCGAAAGCAAATCATCGCTGAATTTGATGACAACGGCCTATTGGAGAAAATCGACGACCACGGATTAAAGGTCCCACGTGGCGACCGCTCTGGCGTGATTATTGAACCCTATCTGACGGACCAATGGTATGTTCGCGTTGCTCCCTTGGCCGAGCCAGCCATTAAAGCCGTAGAAGATGGCGACATTGAATTTGTCCCCAAGCAATGGGAAAACACCTATTTTGCTTGGATGCGTGACATTCAGGATTGGTGTATCTCTCGCCAATTGTGGTGGGGGCATCGTATCCCTGCATGGTATGACAATGACGGCAATGTCTATGTCGGCCGTGACGAAGCTGAAGTTCGCGAGAAGCATGACCTTGCTGACGACTTAGCACTTCGCCAAGATGATGATGTATTGGACACTTGGTTTTCATCCGCTTTGTGGACCTTTTCAACCCTGGGTTGGCCGGAGGATACAAAAGAGCTTAAGACCTTCCACTCTACCGATGTATTGGTGACAGGTTTTGACATCATCTTTTTCTGGGTTGCCAGAATGATTATGATGACTCTTAAATTTAAAGACGAAGTGCCCTTTAAGAAAGTCTATGTCCACGGGTTAGTGCGCGACGCCGAAGGGCAAAAGATGTCTAAGTCCAAAGGTAATGTTTTGGATCCATTGGATATCATCGACGGCATCGAACTAGAAGAGCTGGTCACCAAGCGTACCGGTGGCATGATGCAGCCAAAAATGGCCGCTAAAATAGAGAAGCAAACTCGCAAACACTTCCCAGAAGGTATTTCTTCTTACGGCACCGATGCGTTGCGCTTTACCTTTTTGTCTCTCGCCTCCACGGGGCGAGACATTAAGTTTGATACCGGACGCTTAGAAGGTTACCGAAATTTCTGTAACAAGATCTGGAATGCAACTCGCTACGTTCTAATGAACACTGAAGGCGAAGACAACGGCATAAATGGAGAAGCGGTGGAGCTGAGTTTAGCGGATCGCTGGATTATATCTCGTCTACAACAAACCGAAAAATCCGTCAGCTCCGCCATTGATGAATTCCGTTTTGATCACGCGTCACAAGCGATATATGAATTCATTTGGGATGAGTATTGCGGCTGGTATTTAGAATTATCCAAACCGATTCTTACCAACGATGACGTTAATGAAGAAGCGAAGCGCGGTACCCGCCGCACGCTGCTACGGGTATTAGAAACAGTACTACGTCTTGCCCACCCAATGATGCCATTTATTACCGAAGAGATTTGGCAACAAATCGCACCAATGGTTGGCGAAAAAGGCGACAGCATCATGTTGGCCGCCATGCCACAAGCAGAAGAGAGCAGCATTGATGCTCAGGCCGAAGCCGACATTGAGTGGGTTAAGGGCGCAATCACTGGGATCCGAAATATCCGTGGTGAAATGAACATTTCCGATAACAAGGTGATACCAGTACTGCTTAGAAATGGCGACACTGAAGACAAGAAACGCTTTGAGGCTAACGCAACATTCCTGACTTCTCTGGCCAAATTAGAAAGCCTAACCTGGCTCTCCGCCGATGATGAAGCACCCATGTCTGCCACGCAATTGGTCGGAGATATGGAAGTGCTAGTCCCTATGGCTGGCTTGATCGACAAGGATGCAGAGCTTGCTCGCCTTAACAAGGAAATTGGCAAGCTACAATCCGATATCGAGCGCGCAGAGAAAAAGCTGACTAATCCGAAGTTCGTTGATAAGGCTCCAACTGCAGTTGTTGACAAGGAAAAACAAAAAATTGCCGAGGCTAAAGCTGCGCTAGCAATCTTGGAAGATAAAGCTGCAAAAATAAGTGCGCTATAGGTAAACATCCGTTAACTGCGAGAAAACAAGGGAGGCTCTGCCTCCCTTTTTAACATCATGAATAATACTGAAAATACTCCTGCCGGCGCAGCCAGCGACTTCTCCCCACAACTGTTTTTTTCTCAGTGGTGGTTCTCATTATTAATGATGGGCAGCATCATTGTGCTCTCGGCGTTCGGCAATGACGTCACCCAAGCACTGGCACTCAACGCCGACAAGATCAATGGCGGTGAATGGTGGCGCCTGATAAGCGCTCACTTTGTACACCTAAGCCCCAATCACGCGCTGCTGAACGTTACCGGCTACCTTATTCTAGGGTTTGGGTTTCGCAACGAGGTCAATCCTAAAGAAGAAATGTCGGCACTGTTCTTTGCCATGACAGGAGTCGGGCTTGGTATCTATTTTTTTAGTCCCGAGCTTTCATGGTACGTTGGGCTCTCCGGCGCCACTTACGGCTTGCTCGTAAGCAACGTCATTATAAGCATGAAGAAAACCCCCTTCCTCTCCGGTTTCTTTCTATTCTTTGTCGTCACAAAAATCATCTATGAACAGTTCTTTGCTCCAACCGACCGATTTACTGAAGAATTAATCGGTGGTTCGGTGGCGATTGATAGCCACCTTTACGGGGCTATCAGCGGTATTTTTCCGGGTTTATTTTGGTTTCTTCGCAAGACACGCAACATGAATCAACCGAAGCCCAGCTGAACTCTCGCTGCATCAAGTAATAATTCAGAGTCACCAACCTCTTGCGGCACCATTACGGCAGCGCCACACCCCACAGAAACAGAAATACAACACACACCAAGGTTAATCGGCTCTGACTTAAGCTTGGTTTCTATCTCCAATGCCAAGTGCTCTATTCCTTCTTTCTCTGTATTCGGTAATACAGCACCAAACATAGCGATCTCTACTCGAGCCACGACATCGGCGGGTCGCGTTATTAAAGCACGAAGCATTTGACCGACGACTTTTAACGATTCCTCTGCTGCCACATGACCGTAACAATCGCCAATCGAATCATACCGATCAATTGATACCAGCAACAACGCTACCGGGGTCTGATCTCGGTATGCACGCTCCCACTCTTCTTTTAAACGTTCAAAAAAACTGGTTTGATTTTTCAACCCAGTAATAGAATCGATCGTACTCATTTCTTCGAGCTTGTGGTTTACCGCCGTCAACTCGGCAAGTGCTTGATGCAAACGCTCGGTGCGCACTTTGACATTTTTCTCCAGCCGTTCGTTACTTACGCGCTCTCTTTCTAACGCAAACTCCTGCTCCACTAGCACTCGACTTCTAACATCTCGAGCTTGTTGATCTAGTATCAGGCGCTGACTATTCTTACGCTTCAATTTGTCCGCCAACGCAAAAGACAGCAGCGTCAATTCTAATGCAGAGCCAATTTCTAAGGTATAGCGTGACACTGCCACACTGGGTATCAAACCTTGCCGGTGGGCAATCATTATCATGATGCCCATTACGTATAACACTCCTGCTACCGCAAGATAACCGGCCTCTTTTTGCCCTTTACGCCAAACAATCACACTTGCAACAGGTACTAGCACTCCGACTAGCAACACCACCGCCGAATTGATTTGCTGCAAGTAAAAAGGCGTCAACATAAAGCCGACAAAAAGCATAACAATACTATAGATTACAAATACCCATAATAAAAAATGCAATATCCGGTGATGAACTCGCAACTGTAAAAACTCCAACACAAACAGCCCCGAAAACAGCATTGTAAGACACGCAAGCACACCAACAGAATGTTGCTGCCAAGATATCGCCGAAGGCCACAAATACTGGAATGTAAACCCCAATTCAGCTCCCAAAAACAACGCACTCGAAATAGTAAAGAAGACGTAAAAAAGATAGCTCACTTCTTGAGTCGCTAAAAAGATGAAAAAATTATAGATTGCCATTACGACAAGAAAACCAAAAAGCACGCCATATGCCAATTCAGTTTGCACTGCGTCTTGAAGAAAGCGATCTTTTTCAACGATAAACAATGGTGCCCTAAGCGGATAGGGACTTTCTATTCTCACTAACACATCCAGCGCCCCTCTCTTACTCACGTCCAATGGAAATAAGAACGTTCGGTACTGCAAAGGCCGTCCTGAGAATTCAAACCGATCACCTGTCTGAAATACTTTTGTTTTCCCCGAGCTTTCAATCAAATACACATCCAATTTACGCAACTGGGAGTTATCTACGTTGAGATACCACTGAGTATCAGTCGAATCAATATCCAAACTAGCGTATATCCAATAGGTAGATGTTGAAAATCCAAAGCTTGGCATACCATTGGGAACACGCAACCAAGGTATGCTACGTCTGTCCTGGTAAACATCAGAAAAAGATAACTGACCCTTCGTGTCTTCAAAAAACACCAAGGACGGATTAATATCGTGTCGATTGATATCCGTCGATATAGAAACTTGATGAACCGGCGCGGCTCCCACGGAGGAAGCACTGAATAGGCAGCAAAAAAGAAGTAAATGATACACCAGACTCCAGGAGTCTCTCACAACCAGGGGCCTACAATTCACACAACTAGCTCTTTCACGTAAGGTCATTTGGGTCTTTGCTTGCCATCGTACTTGGGAATCCTTACAGTGCAGGCCTCTAAATAAGTATTAGAACACATCCATTTACAAAAATAGCCTCTTCGACGGCTATTATGATGAAAACTCAGGAGTTATTCACAATGGACCCCAAACCCGGTATCTACACCCACTATAAAGGCAATGAATATGAAGTCATTGATGTCGCCACCCATAGTGAAACCGAAGAACGCGTCGTGGTATATCGAACACTATATGGCAAGTTCGATCTATGGGTCAGACCGCTAGAAATGTTCACTGAACAGGTCACCGTCAACGAGCGTCTGGTTCCGCGGTTCTGCTGGACACGCGATAGCTAATACTACAATTTGGCCAAGATATTCTGTAATTCGTCAGGAGTCATATGGCCGTCCTTTTCAAAAATGGTATTGAGCTGTGAAATTAAGCGACGGAAACTCGTATCTATTTTCACCCCTTGATTAAACAGCTTGTTTATTTTCGTCACCCCATCAGCCATGATTTTACTAAAGACTTCCTCTTGCTGCTCAGTAAGGTCCAGAAACACCATGGCATCCTCAACATAAGCAGACATTGACTCCACTAGCTCAGCGCTACTGGACATTACCGTTTGATACCCCTCATCCACCTGCTCAACTACGTGTTGCATTTTACGACTAAGCCCCTCCATCACCTCTTTTTCCATCGCAAGCATCCGGCCTCCATCGATGCTGTGCACCCTTGCATCCATACCTTGCACCATTGAGACGACGTTATCTTTTACAGCACTATAACGCTTCTCATCAGTCGGCATGTTTTTTACCAATAACGACACACACCCATAATTAATAATACAACGTCGACCAAAATCGATGTAACGCCCGTCATCCTTTAGCTCCCACAACAATCGAGACTCCAAATCCTTGGAAAGCCCATTCTCTTCTACATTCTTTATCTCGAAATCACTTCGAATCTGCAGGCTGCATTTTATTTGGTAATTTAACAGCGACCGAAACAATAGCTGCACCAATTCATCCAGGTTCTCACACTCATGGCAATGCAATAGGAACTGTACATTCGCCCCTAGATCACTGGTATCTGACATGGCGGAAAATACCATGTCATTTGCCTGACGCAGTCGACTTTTTAGCTGCTCATTGGCAATCCGATGAAAAATTTCTTTTTGTAAGCGGGCAGCAATATCAACATCCGCCATGGATGCGTCGACAATATCATCCACCCCTGCATTAAACGCAACGATCGAATCTACAACGACCTTATCGGGACAGTACACCACTAGCGACGTCCCCTCCAAAACAGACACATCTCTAATTCGCGCGCACTCACTTGGGCATTCAGCACCATCACCCGCCACAAAAAAGATGATATCGATATTCTCAAGGTCTGACAAAGATAGCGTTTCGTCAACCGAACAGGAACAGGTAACGATAAAATCCTGCTCTAACAGCGCCCTAACAGGTAAGCTTTCCGGTGAATTAATTAGCAATAAACGACGTTCTGATGGTGCCATATGTTTCCCTCCCTACGCTAAATGCTCCAATGATGAAGGCCCACTTATTTAGCGTAGAAGGAAAAGCCGTCCCTAACAAGACAGATGTAGGGCGAAACGGGGTACAACTTACATTGAGGGCAATTCTGGGAGGTCACTATCGCCAGCAGCAACCACTCGTGCCGCAATGGCTCGCATAACTGACTTATAGCGATCGACATCCTCTTGCTTGCAGTCGGTGCTGGTTAGCAAGTTAATGGAGGTGCTTTCCATAGACCAGATCAGCGAGTAATGCACCAACGGATCTAAGTGGCGCCCATTCACTTCAAAGTACTTGTCATCAAACAACCCGACGACTTGTTTTATCAATGCTTCGCGGTGTCGTGCCAAAGGGGACCCGGTACGGCGGGCTTCCTCTGTCATCATCCGAACCAAAGGTCCAAGGCTAGCATGATAGTCAAAATACAGGTCAACACAGCTCATCACAAACTCAACTAGAGAGTTGGCATTTGCTCTCTCTTCTTTGAACCGAGTGGTTAATAGCTCTGCCGCTAACTGGTAGATACTCTCAAGTACATCAACTTTATTCTTGAAGTACTTATAAAAAGTACGTCGTGATATATTTGCCGCCTCCAGCAAATCTTGCACCGTTGTATCATTGATGCCTTTTTTTGCAAACACTCCGATAGCGTTGAACAGAACATCGGATTTTGCTCCCTGTCCTGGCATCGGAAAACTTGGCCTTTTTGACGCCTGATCAAGCTCTCTTTCTGTTTCTTTTAACAGCGCAGCGATGAAATTATTATCGTCAGCTGACTCTTGTTCTTTTTTCACATCAGTGTTCGGTGTTATCTCTTCCATTGTAAGCTCCTATAAACTACGTAAGAACCAGCACCATTGGCCAGGATATATACATCTTTACCGGAACATTCTACTCATTGCGCAGACATATACAACGCGTTTAGCTCCTATAATTCAACAATTACCAAAATCAATTATGTTATTGTTGTGTTAACTGTGATTGACGCCCTTGTACAGTCTATTTTTTAACCGTAGAATTCGTATCGTGCCCTAAATAAATCCTTAAAAACTACAATAAAAATAATCAACTATGTTAAATAAGTGGCTTCTCTCCCCGCGTACCATCGTTTTAATCGCATTAGTACTCAGTTTACCTGCATTGTTCACAGGCTATTTTGGTGATGACTATATGCATCACGCCCTACTACAGGAAAATTCCCCGGTTCAAAAGCCCCATGATCTTTCACTATTCGGACTTTTCTCATTTGTGAATGGTGACGCACAAAGAACCTATGAGCTAATGGATTTTGGCTTACTTCCTTGGTGGACAAACCCTGATCTCAAATACGCTTTCTGGCGACCCATTTCAGAAATAACCCACTGGATTGACCATGCACTTTGGCCTAACACTCCGATGCTAATGCATGCGCAAAATATTGCTTGGTATCTTTTGCTGGTCACCCTCACATACTATTTATTCCGACGCATTAATGGTTCATTACCAACCATTATTCCCGTGTTGGCCATGCTTATCTATGCTTTAGACAGTAGTCATGGCTTCACTATTTCCTGGATTGCCAACCGAAACAGCCTTATTGCTGCGACCTTCGGCGTGGGTGCGCTGCTGTTTTATACCCGTTGGCACGACGAACAACGCTTTTTGGACTACCTATTATCTTTAGGGCTGCTTGCTCTTTCGTTGCTCTCTGCGGAATTTGGTATCTCAACCTGCGCTTATCTCGGTGCATTTGCCCTATTTCTGGACAGAAGTGGCCCAATAAAGGGACTCATGAATATTGTGCCCCATGCAAGTCTCACTGTACTCTGGTGGATTATCTACAAAGTCGGCAATTTTGGCGCGGCAAACGCAGACGCATACTATCTAGACCCTATAGCGTCGCCCCTCCTATTTCTGTCTACCCTAGGCGAGCGCCTGATAGCCCTGATTGGATCTCAATGGGGAATTATCCCCGCTGAAGTATACGGCTTTGTCGGTCCGGGTGTTCCGATGGCCGCCAACGTTGCGTTAATCGTGGGGTCCAGCGTCATTGTGCTGACACTACTGCTGCTCACGCCTATTTTAAAAAAGCACGCAAACGTTCGCTTTTGGTTCTTTGGGATGATTTTCTCCGCACTGCCCGTATGCTCTGCGGCCCCCCATGATAGGGTGTTGCTTTTCATCGGGTTAGGCGGCACATATTGCACCGCTGCGATCATTTATTCAGCATTACGGCTTGGTGCAGAAACTTATAGCACAAAACAGTCAATCGCTAAATTAAGCGCTTACCCCTTTGCATTTATACACCTCATTTTAGCGCCACTCCTAATGCCTGTGATGGCCTACAGCACAAAGGTATGGAGCAACCAACTCGATCTAAGCCCAGCAACGTTTGCTGGCATCGACTCGTTAGAGGGTAAAGAGATTGTACTGTTTGATGTGCCCATGGGGTCAGCTTTAGCCATTACCTCTACCCGGGTATCAAAGAACCAACCAATTGCAGATAAAGTGTGGGTCATCAGCACAACTAAAACTGATACAGATATTACTCGGCTCTCTAACCATGAACTACTTGTCAGTAAACCCACAGGATTTGTCACAGGCCCAGAGTTGGCAACCAGAAATTTGGAAACTTCGCCCATTATCGTCGGGGATACCATTCCACTCAATGGTGCGGTTATTAAGGTACTCCAAGTTGGCGAACAAGGCCATCCAACGGAGGTTCACGTGCGTTTCAAAAAATCGCTAGATGATCCCGACTTATTACTGCTAGATTGGGATCCAGCGACAAAACAATATCAGCGCATCACTCTACCTACTATTGAAAGCTCATACCTGCTAAGCAACGCCAGCGTTAGTCAGAGGGTAAACAAGGATGAAGCTACCCCGCTTTCAGAAAGCCTAAATACCGAGCTTTCTAGCAATGGCGAACTCGCCACAACCAATAAGTAATCTCACACCGGTTTTATCAAGCCCTCCTGACTTCTCTGGAAGGCTTGTTATACCGATTCGCAAGCAGTTTCAACTCACCTTATGGCTTCCAGCCATTACCTCTAACCTGTAACCCTCTATCAACACGCCTTGAGCAACGTAATCATAAACCACGCCAAGCCCTTACTCACACCAAGAGAGTACCAGGGAACACAATGAGTGATCTAGATCAGGCTGGAAAGTCATTAAAACGCAGGCAATAAAAAACCCTGACCATTTCTGATCAGGGTTTTTATATTAAATGCCCAACAATGACCTACTCTCACA
>MABD01000035.1 GCA_002162955.1 Gammaproteobacteria bacterium 45_16_T64 | reverse complement strand
CCAGGCGATGCACAGGAAATTTTACACTGGTGCCGGTCTTTGCTTCGTTGCACTCTAGCAAAGCCCAACCCCAGCGTAAATTTCCTGTGATCACTGCGTTACATTTTTAATATCAAAGTAAGGAATTAGTAGTAAATGTTTTCGAAAAAATTATTTGGATCGATGTTAGTTATTAGTCTCGCAACGTCAATAACTGGGTGTGTAAGTTTATTAGGACTCGGTTTGAACTGGGATGACATTAATCAGCATTTGAAGCATAGAGTCGTTAATAAGGCGTCATTTGAGCATGATTGTCCCAAAGCAGATATTCAAGTAACGCAGATTGATGGATACACTTTTGGTGCGAAGGGTTGTGGTTCACGAAGTACATATATCCTAATTCCTGATCAACGGTGTGGGCCTGGAATATGGAGTGAAAAGTACATAGATACTTTTTGCAAGCTTGTTACCAATTCCAGGCGTTAATGGACCGCCTTACCCATGAAAAGTAGGCATAAAATATATTGATCGTATTCTATAACCAGGCGATGAACGCGATTGGTAATTTTTAGGCGCCTTTATGTTCATTACGCTATCGCTTCATTCTGACATAAATTCGCCTAAAAATTACCAGCCCGTTATCAGGGGGCGTTAAGTCACCTATGAATATTGAACACTACGAAAATTTCGAAAAATCCCTGAATGCAGGCCTTAAAAAGGAAGCATCTAAGTTCGTTGCGTTTTTCGTAGAGTCCTTTGAAGGCCAGGATGAAATAGAATCATGGGTTTGGGACTACCTTCCAAGCCTTGAGAAGAATCGTCATAGCTGTATTCGGCACGAATTGTTCATAAACCTAGTTTACCCGACGCTAAAAAATGGTTTTGAATCTAATGACTTTAGATCTACGATGTGGCTAGGAAAGTTGGTTCAAAACGTATATCAAGCGCAAGATGTTTTTGAAGAACTTGGCTCATTGGTTGAAATGGACTTTTATCGAAAATGTTATGATATTGACCCGGCTAATTCCGAGGGGAATAAGTTGCTACTCAACAGCATTATAAACTGGTTTTCGCACTGTGAGCATGAATGGCCATTCGGTATCTTGTATGGCAACGACGGAGCAACTGTTGACCAGTGTAAAGACATTAGGGCTGAGGCTGAATTCGCCTCGTCCTTGGCTAGAAATTCAAATGATAAAGACTTTATCGTACAATTTATGGATAAGCTTGTTCAGTATGAAGAAAGACTTAACAAGTAAAGCCACTGCGACCCAATACACTCCGCTTGAATTTTGTGCGGAAAAACACTCGCACAAAACCCAAGCACCGGCATCGGGCGCGTGCTTTAAGCGTTAAGTGGATATGGATAAAAAATTGAGAAAATCATTTCTAATATTGCTCTGTATCTTGATATCAGGTTGCGGAACATTGCGCACAATTGGTGACAAACCTATAGCTATTGAGTATGAGAAATACTCCGGTAGTCAACCTTGCGTTGAAATTGTTCGTATATACAGTGGGATTCAATATGATTATTGCGTTGTCTTCGCTGGTGATGGTTCTGACTGAGAATTAAGGGGGTACTTATTATGGGATTTTCCGCTTAGCTTAGTATTGGACACTATATTCATTCCATATACCGCATTTAATCAGATCGTAAAGGGTAGCCTTATTCAGGAGTATCCTGGTGAAAAAGAAAATTAGAATATGGGTGCGTACGGTATTAAACATTCAGCAATGGCTTTAACTAACGGATCAACACGAATTTAAAACGTATGGCACGTAGAAAACAACTTAAAGGGATAGCTGGCAACCTTGTGCAGTGGAGCATGAGCAGGAATTTCGATTACCAAGGCTACTGGGCTGTAGGCCAATTTTATGCGCATGTAAATGAATTTAATTCAAATGAGTTTGTAGTAAATTTAGTAGAAGATTTTGTATTCATAGAACCTGAAAACAGAAAGTTCTGTAAGGCTCTATCGGATCTATCCAGAGTCATGAAGAATGAATTAGAATCAAACCAAATACCAGATGGGTGGATAGATAGTGCAAGAGTTACGTTTAGGTTCAATGAAGAGCATCAATCCAAATATCACTTTTTTGGCTCATCTCTTGGAAAACCATTTGTATGTAGTGTCGAATTGAGGTCTGATTTAGGCGTGACTTATAAAAAAGAAAGTGGGTGTAATGTTTGGATTCGTAACCCCAAGCGGGAAAGCCGTCGAATTTCCTTTAACTAGCTGTTATACACAAGGAATGTTATGCAAAACGTAAAAGCAAATTTATATGAGTGCTTTCATTGTAAAGGTGAAGGTACCTGTCTTACAGGTGCTAATGGAGCTTCCTGTGCCGCATGCATTAAAAAAAATGAGTTAAAAGGGAAAGAATTTTTTGGCTTAATATGCGGATCGTGTGGTGGTATCGGTAAAGCAGAACCTTTGACTGAGCGAATGAATAAAAGGATGGCACCAATTTTGGCTATAGTTTTAGTGGTTAGTCTCTTAGCGTTAATATTTTGGGCCGCTCTTGTAAAATCAACTCATTTTTCTGAACTGTTAGCTTTTTCAGGCGCTATCGTAGGCTCTATAATGGGTTTTTACTTTTCTGGAAAAATAGGCGGTTCATAATAAGAAAATTCACGAAAGGTTCTTATTTAACTAGTAAATCAACGCGAAAATAAAACCCGGAGCCATTTTTGTTTCCGCTTCACTATAACAAAAAATAACACCAGCTTTAATTTCGCGTTATCATGAGCGTTAAAGAATTATTATGAAAAATGATTTAAAAATCGGCTTTGTGCTTATATTAGTGCTGATGTCTTCCATATATAGCTTTGTTATAGAACCAAAGCTGGAGGATAGTAGAAAAGAAAGTGCGGTAATTAAAATTGCTAATAGGCTTATTGGAAATTTATCTCTATTGAAAGTCGATAAAGTTGACTATTATGATGACTCGATAAAATTGTGGTATTCCATTGATAAGACAGTAGAGAGCGATAATTTGCGTAATGATCTTGATAGTCATTTCTTGATAGAAACTTGTGGTATGTTAAAAGAAACGGGGGCATCAAAGGATTATACTATAGTGGTGGTGGTCAGCAGCGTCCTAGAGCGTTACTACAGCATGAAAAAATGCTTATAACATCTAGCGCTTCATTAGTTGAACATGCGGCCATCAAAGCGCAACAAATTAGTATCAATAATTCTAATATCACCTAACCACCTCTAAGCGCCATTTAATCATATAATCCCGCTGCTCTGATCATATTCCCAAGCACCTATTGGGAAAGAAATTCTTGGAACAACAGGCAAAAGCTATCAAGTTATGGTAAGCGCCAATTCCTTCCCGTAGTAGACAAACCAAATTTTTCGTTATCGAATATTCCAAGGTAACAGTGTCTCAAAATCTTCTACGGTTTCTGCATAAGGAAGGCGCTTGAGCATTCTATGCAAGTAATCATGAGGTTCTAAATTATTGGCCTTTGCTGATTCAATCAAGCTGTAATACATTGCGCTGGCCTTTGCACCTTTTGGCGTGTCTGAAAATAACCATGCTTTTCTGCCACAAACGAAGGGGCGAATAGCGTTTTCTGCCAATATATTGCTCATGTGCAATCGACCATCGTCACAATAAGCGATTAGCCGTGACCATTGGTTGCACGTATACGTCATTGCTGTTCGGATCAGGCTGTCTTTTTCAACCTTGGCAATATTATTGTCCACCCATTCTTTAAATTCATTGAGCAATGGAACACTTCGTTGTTGCCGCTCTTGATAGCGTTGGTCCGGGGTCAGTTCTTTTATTTCTCGCTCAATCTCATAGAACGCCCCTATTTTTTCAACGGCGATTGCCGCCTTGCTTACTTTAGTGCTACTGCTATTTTTCGGCACTGCTTTTAATGCATCAACATAATATCGGCGAGCATGATCCATGCGACCTAATCTTGTCAGTCCTTGTTTTCTACATGCAGCATCATACCCCGCATACCCATCCGCTTGCAGGTATCCAGAAAAGCCATCAAACAGGCGCAGGGGCACCTCCTGACTTCTGGATGGATCATAATCAAATAATACCGATGGCTTGTCAGGTGGCCCTCCCAATGTTACCCACATGTACTTATCGGTGAATGCAGAGCGCCCTGGCTCCTTTAGAACCTGTATACGTGTTTCGTCCGCCTGTATGTAGTCATAAGCCAGCTGATGTTCTCGCATCAGATTAATCAACGGCTGCAATTGTAAGGATAAACGAATCATCCAATTTGCCATTGTGGTGCGAGTGATGGTGCCGCCGTAACGGGCCAGTATTTTTTCCAGGCGATACAAAGGCAGGCCGTCACAATATTTAGCGACAATAACATAGGCAAGCAAACCAACGCTTGCTACTGACTTAGGTATTGGATGTTTTGGTAGTTTAGCTTCTTTGATTGTTCGCTTGTCACCATCAACTAAAACGGCTTTTTCCTGAAGGTATTCCAAAACTCGCACTTTGGCAGGAATGATGTCGAGCTCTTCTTTGACAACGGTATAGAAGGTATCAATAGCACCTTCCTTTTCTTCGTCGGTTAAATCCAGCCTAACCTGTTCGCGAGGAATGTTTTTTGAAAGACCTTTCCGCCCACCGCGCCCCTTTTTCTTCTTAGGAGCCTTTTCCTCTTGGTCGCCATCTTCATTAGCGATTTGTTCTACTTCGTCAAACAACAAACCTTGTGCTGACGATTGCTCACTGCTGCGTGCATAATTTCTAGCGCGCTCCAGCTGCAAGTATGCTTCAAGCATTTTTATGCGATGCCGCTGTGCACCAATGACGCTGGCTTGCTGAGAGATAATACTCTGCATTTTGGTCGTATTAGCCGCATGATCATCAGTCATCGAAATCTCCGGTTTTGCCGGTAATTTCTTTGTTTGATTAGGTGTTTTTTGCGGCTTCTTCATGCGGTGAATAGTAACAAAATGGCTCGTTTTTGTCTCCGTTAATACGACGACTCGTATAATAATTTTCGATGTGGTTTCATGTTCATCACATCGTATCCGTCGAGCAGCCAATTCATTTGTTGGCCTGTTAAGGTCACAATCTCATCGGTCCTCTTTGGCCATTTGAATTTTTCTTCGCTGAGACTTTTGTAATACAGGACAAATCCATTTTCCTCCCAGAAAATGCATTTTATTTTGTTTTTCTGACGATTTGTAAACGCATATAAGTGTCCGTCAAAAGGATTGTGCTCTAACTCCAATTCAATAATGGCAACCAATCCTCGATGCGCTTTGCGAAAATCAATCGGATCACGATGAAGGTATATTTGAGTAAGCTCAACGTTGGGGCGCATAACCACGACATCACTCATCTTAGGGTTTCGATGATATGGCTGGCTAATACTAAGTTTCCGGAGTCAATTCCACTGAGCTGAATACCGGATGGGAAAGTCAACTTAAGTCCATCATCATGGCGCGAAGAAATTGCTACGGTAGCAAAACCTGATGGCGCCGTGGTTATGTTTGGTTGTCGTTTTCCGTCACGCTTACTCTTTTGGTAGACCAGTTGATTAAGCTTGATATTATTTTGGTCGCAATAAACAGCCTGTGTGAGACCGGATGCTTTCCAGGTTTCGACGTGATCTGTCCAATATTCTTCGGTTTTCTGAGATGCCTGCATTGTTGTTGCCTCCTGATATGTTGGAAGCTATTATGATCCGTAGAATTTATCGTGGTAGTACGGGGATTAATTGGCGCTTACAAGTTATGGACCGGTTCTGTACTTGGTGTCTGTTCTCACTATAATCATATGGTTGGATCAGCGATGATCGCAAACGCGAGAATCAGTATTAACGTTGCTAGACTTGGAGCGTTAAAAATATTTAAGAATGGAGTTGAAAAGTTATGAGTTCTAAGTTTAGTGTACTGCTAATGTTGTTGATCCTTATGATTGGTTGTGCGTCAAAGGAAGAGCTTCAATCAGAGGCTGTGACTGATAGGAAAACAGCAGAGGATTGGCGGAAACATAGAGATCCAGCATTAGGAAAATACTATTCCAAAATGTATAAAAAGAACGCTGACGAGAAAGAAGCCAATGCAGATTCCATGATGTTTAGTGATGGATTCTTGTCATTTGTTGTAAAGGGAATATTTGGTGATGACGACTAAATGGAGCTAATGTGGATTGGACTTTCAGTAGTAGTATTAAGTATGCTTTTATGGATAGATATATTAGCAACTTTATGCGTGATATATGATCCAGAGTTGGAGCCGATTCAGCGCTGGGGGCAAAATTTTGTGGTTATTCTAATCCCCTTCTTTGGAGCTTCCTTAGTTCTATATCTGGTTAACGGGCATTCTCCAGAGGTAATAAACCGTTTCTATATACCGTGGCCTTTTAGCAATCTTGTTAAGGATAAAGGATTATTAAAGGATGGTCCCGGTAGCAATGGAGAGGAAATCCCGGATCTCATAGTGCATCGTCTAATGATGGTGGTAGTGACTAGCAAGGTATAGATTATTGTATAAGGCGCACTAGTCGGAAGCATTGTCTGGGGCCAAAATGTGTTGTTGCTATAACACATTCCCTCCCCTCAATAATGCACCGTTGTGGTTTCTGGGTAATCTACGGTAGTCAGATTCCTTACGAAGCAACAGGTGTTTATAAAGCGTTGCTGACCCGCTATAGATGCGAGGATAGCTATTTTAACGCAGGTATAGAATTAGTACGCCATTTGGTTACGGTATGCCAGTCCAACACTGCATCACAGACGCCTCGATTTATTCTCTGAACGATAACGTCAGCATTGTCATCTCCAATTACCGCCACTACAAATATTTCCATACCGGATTTATTTTTCCCTGAAGTATTATTTTCATACAACAGCTGCCAACCTAACGCTCTGGCTTTGATAGAGATATCAGCATACAAATCTGTCCCCTTATAAGCGTGAACACCCACTGGAATCCCGTCTTTGTCCCGCCATAGCTGAAAGACACAACCACTAAAACCGCCACTACAAATAATATTACAGTCACTGGCCCTTGCCATAGCTGCTTTTTTATCCCAAAAATTGATATGCTTGGCGGTATGACCACTTAAACCAGTTACGGGCCGAAATGCCAAGCCACCACCGCTGGTATCAATACGGCAGCGATGATAATGATCTTTTCCAATGT
Organism: Gammaproteobacteria bacterium 45_16_T64; assembly: GCA_002162955.1. GTDB lineage: Bacteria > Pseudomonadota > Gammaproteobacteria > Pseudomonadales > Ketobacteraceae > 42-54-T18. The sequence goes on along the minus strand of MABD01000035.1, from coordinate 138,221 downwards.
CTGGGAAGAATGGCGAATCTCTTTTTACGACGGAACTTTTTTCAGAGCCATGGGCGTTGAAGAAGATACTATTTTTACTGAGAGCAACCACTTGGGTTGGTGTTATCATCATTGTGAAGTGTTTCCTATGCATGTTTGAATACGGGCGAGTATCACAGAATGTTGAATTGCAATCAGTGGAGTATTCAATGCAAAAAAAGTGACTTTCTTACATATCAAGTAATTGGCTATTATTGTCATGGCTCGTATACGGGTCGATTGATAACGGCTCGGCGGAAGTTATTGCTCCCTTGAGAAGTGTTTATATCCTCGATTCTAGTGTCAATTCAGTAGATTAGACCGTTAATGAAGATTACTCCCCGATTGCCTCGCAAAACTGACGGGTATTTGCTGCTGATAGCTCGGGGGTTATGACAGCCTCAAATACGGTATTATTGATGGTGTTAACTCGTTGATGGCTGGCGGTGGGAAGAGTTATTTTTTTACCGAGTAATAAGGTGATGTGGTTAATTGATTAAATAGGAGATAATTCATAAGCAGAAAAACCCTAGAAACGTATGTCTCTAGGGTTTCTTGCTACACCGTTTATAGGCATGTTTCGGCCTTTCTCTGTCGACTCGTTTTCCGCTGAGAGGCCATTGATAACGTGAATGGGCAATGGAAATTGTTTGGAATGATCCATAATATAGAGAAATTGATAATTATGGGACAATAGCGGCCTAATACGCTCTTTTTTGTGCAAATAATGAGCGCTTATGTGCTTTTTGAGTGAATATGTGACTAAGAAGTTAGAAATGCTTTCTTTGTTAGTTTCATTTACCTGTTATATCCCAACGGTTCTCGTAGAGTTCGCTCCTTCAACGCATATTTGTGGCTGAGAACTCAATGGACTTTATTTATAATACGGACTGGCGTATTGGGTATTACCTTTAATGCCTTAGGCGTAAAACTCTTGATTGGAGATTAGTATGAACAATGAGATTAAATACAAGGGAAACCCTCTAAACGGAGTTAGCTTAAAACACCTATTGACTGAAGTAGTAGATCATTACGGTTTTGAGATTCTATTTGCCTATTTAAATATCAATTGCTTTAAGACAAATCCGAGCATTGATTCCAGCATAAAATTTCTTAAGAAAACTGATTGGGCGCGTGAAAAAGTTGAAGTATTCTATTTGTATGAATTTAAAAACTTACCAAAAGCGTCTTCAGAACAGTTTCTATTACCACCGAGAGATCGAGTTATTCCTGCGCATCAAGTTCCAGGTGAGCCCGCTAAACTAAGTTTGGAAGATGCTGAACGGCTGCGGGAGAAACGGGAAAAGAAATCAGCCGAACGGGGTCGGGGTGCTCCACGAGAGGGGAAACCTTATAATCGAGAGAAAAGGAGCTCCCAAAGTGTTTCTGTTGGGCGTGATATAGACCCATGGGCTAAATCCAGAGGTAAATCGGAGCCTTAAGTTAATGGTTGTCGTGCTTCAAAAGTGATAGGGCTGACGGTGGAACTGGTTTGTTTCCACTGCCCTTAATAATTTATTATCAATCTATGGGTATTACCATGAATTTGGAAAAATCTAAAAAGAGAATCGCCAAAAAAGCAAAGATGGGGTTTCAAGGGTATCCCAAAATTTCAATTGCTTACTTAGGTCGTAGTGAAAATAAAGCAGATGAAGTCGTTTTGACGTTTCTAGCTGACGAAAAATCACAATCAATGGAAGAGAGGTTTCAGTGTGGATCGGACGCACGAGAGGATGAAGCGATTCAATCTGCCATAGTAAAAATGATCGAACGTTCCGAGGCCAAAACAGTCGTTTTGCTTGAGGGTGTTGAGCTGAAATCATAGAAATAGCGTTTGAAATAATGAGTAGAAAAGTATGATAAAACACTTAGTAATTATGATCTTTGGGTGTTGTACAATATTTTCAGTATATGGTGCTTCATCGATATTAGAAAGTGGAAAAAGTACTAGGGAAATTGCTGAAGAAATTTTAAGTGGCGCTAGAAATCGCTACGCAAGAGAGCAGATCGAACTCAATAGAGTTGTCATGTATTCTACAAGTTGGTGTGGATATTGTGCTAAGGCCAGAAGTTATTTCAATTCTAAGGGTATTAAGTTTCGAGATCTTGATATAGAGAAAAATCGTAATGCCAAAAACGCCTATGATAAGCTAAATGGTAGTGGGGTACCTCTAATCGTAGTGGGTGGAAAAGTTATTAGAGGGTTTAATAGGACTAAGTTCGAAAGGCTTTATAGAGAATTACATTAGCCTTTCGTTACTAGAGCACGCCAATAATATTGCGGTAACTCCCTGAGTCTATATTAAGTGCTTATTGAATGTCTTTTTGAACGACTCGGAATTTTCTGGCTAGTTAAAATGTGTTAAATAGCCAGAGGCATATTGTCTTACCTTCTTAGAATGGGCATCTTCACTAACCTTTTGCACAACAGATTGATACTTGGTATTTTTACTCATAGCCAGCGCTTTACACATCCATGCTAAGCTATCGATCGACGCGCCGCCATCCTGTTTGAGCTGGTAATTTTTTTCTATCTGTTCTTGAAGAGCATCAAGAACGGGTTCGTTGAACAAGCGCTCTTTCACTATTTGCCGAGAGATATTCCGGTTTCGCTCAAGGCTGCCCTTTTGAATCTCTTTAACCAAATTCTTCAGGTAATCAGCATCACGATGGATAGATGTCGCAAACAGGTGTTTATTATCCTTATTCACGATAACAATCTCGGGTTGATTACTGTGTTTGGGAATGGAGGGGATTAAGGTACCCCATTCTACGTTAGGGTAGTGTTTTTTTAGTAGTGAAAGGTCACGATGAATTGCGTCACCAACACTCCAGGTTCCAGATGAGGTGATCGACATTCCAAAAGCATTTTCTCCAGTTCCCGTATGAGCCGCAATTTCACCGATATAGTTAATCTTGTTCTCTTCCACTTTGAATGGAAGAGAGAATTCGGTTTTAGGGGTCCATGTCGAGTAAGACATACCGTGGTTTTTGAATAGAGAGTAGCTGTAATATTCATAGCTGCCCGCGGGTACTACCATGGCAAACATGTTGCCTGAATATTGCTTGTTACTGAAATCGAAGTCATGTCCGCCTGGTACTTGTCGGTCTCTACTGCCCTTTATATCGCTTTTGAACGTACTTCCCTTATTAACAGAGCGAAGTTGTATTGACCATTTGTCGTACCCTAGTCGGCCATTCTGAACGACTAGTGAGCCGACAATTAACGCCATCCCGGGTTTCTTATATTCGTTAATCGTTGTGCTCTTGACCAGGGGCGGTCGAGTTGTACAGGCGGATAATAGAATGGTTAATACTAATAAAAACAGTGACTTAAATACTATTTTTCGCATGTTATCGGGGCTCTTTTGTAATATTCTGCTCTAAATATCACAGTATAGCCATGCTAGTTATTTACACAAATCAAACGAAGAAGCTAATTTGGAATGTAGATTCTTCGTTTTCTATTTGTTTACTTAAAACGAGTAGTCCAGCGCAACAGCGGTTGTTGAGTCTGATTTATCTGTGCCAGATGGTACCTTGGAGGTGTGTTTTACTTCATATGATAAAGTAAGAGATAGGCTGCCGTTGAGTTGTTTCTTATAGCGAGACAACGACTTGCTAATAGTGCTTTCTTCTCCAGATTCAACACTAACCTCTTGACGGAATGACGATGTTTTATCTATTGCCCAGTCGTAGTTGGCAGCTCCACGCAAGGTGGCCTCATTTTCTACATCGTGCTCTTCTTCCGTTACACTGCGACGGTAACCTGGGCCGACTTCCATTTCCAGTTTATGGGCGTCAGTATTAATGAGTTTTCTACCATAACCTGCTGATAGTGATGTTTGATAATCATAACCACTAAAACTGTCGTCTTCATGTTCTAGCAAACCAAATACATAGCTAACATCGCTTAGCTTTCGGTCGAATTTTACAGAACCAAAGTACTTTTCAGCGGTACGCTCATCGTCTGTTGACTCATTTGACCCTTCTAGCTTATAGGTACTTCTCCAAAGTTCACCATCTCGTACGGCGCGGGATTTGAGCCCCATGTTTTGGCTACGAGTATTCCCGTTATTGGAGATAAAGGTAACAGAAACTTCACCACTCCATAGTTTCTTGTCTGTAGTGGCTTCTTCAGCGAGTACGTTGGAAGTCATGCCCAGGGTGGAGGCAAGTAGAATCGGAGTGATCGGTGTTAATTTCATGGTATTACGTTCTCTGTAGTGTGGGTTAAAAAACGCCAAACTAATTTAGCAATCTTCGCTGGATGTCGTCTATTGATGATGAATTTTGTTGAACATTCTAACCTTTTTATCGGCTATAGCCAGCGCCAGTTAAAGCCTAATTGACGAAAGGGTTTCGCTGTCCCTTCTTCTGCTCAGTATTTCATATTCTAGTCTACTATTGTCACATCTAATCACTAATAAGGTAGATGATATGTTTGAGATGATCGAAAGAGACGAACTGATGAATACTTATCTTATCCCCTGGTCGGTTAATATCGGCTTAGGACTGGCTATATTTATCGCAGGATTGCTCGTTTCCAAAATCCTAACCGCGACTTTGAGAAAAGTGCTTACCAAAATTGGTCTTGATGAACTGTTGGTTAATTTCGTTTCATCCATTAGCCATACATTACTCTTACTCATTGTGACGATCGCGGCGCTGGATCAGCTCGGGGTTGATACGACATCGCTTATTGCCTTGCTTGGTGCTGCAGGTCTTGCTATTGGTTTAGCATTACAGGGGTCACTACAAAATTTTGCTTCGGGCGTGTTACTTATTATTTTTAGGCCGTTCAAAACGGGTGATTATGTGGATATATCGGGAACCAGCGGAACTGTTAAAGCAATCAATATTTTCAGCACTACATTGAATACACCCGATAATAAGGAAACAATTGTTCCCAACGGCGCTATCTATTCTGGTGTTATTACGAATTATTCATCCCAACCGACTCGGCGTATCGATATGGTGTTTGGTATTGGTTATGGGGATGACCTTGCTAAGGCTAAATCTATATTGGAGGATATAATGTCAGCGGATGAGCGAGTCCTTAAAGACCCTGCCATAACAATTGCGGTGGGAGAGCTTGCCGACAGTAGTGTGAACTTTGTAGTGCGTCCTTGGGTAAATAGCGCTGATTATTGGGGCGTGTTATTTGATACTACCGAGAAAGTAAAGTTGACGTTTGATCGGGAGGGTATCTCTATTCCTTACCCCCAGATGGATATCCATATGCCAAAAGAAGAATAGATATTGGTATGAAAGTGTTAGCTCAAATGTTTGAAAACGGTATGCAGTGGTACATTTGAGCTAACACCTCTAATTAGTTGGTGGACTTATTAGTAAGAGAAGGCGCGTAGAGATCATTTTTGTGCGCGCAGAGATCATTTTTTTCTAATTTATTCCGAATATACACCTGTTGATAGTTTTGATGCGTGCAAAGATTATTCAATATTGGGTAGATAATCATATTCTTCATTGGGAGCTACTACATAAAAAGAATACAACGCTTTCAAGGACGCCTACCGATGAAAAAATCACTTTTGTTGCCGTTATATACGATGATCATATATTGCCTACTATTGGTATGGAGTTTTGAAGCACTATCTTCTACTGAACGCCAAGATATGCCGGAGATTGAGTGCCATCCGCTAAAGACTGATAGCTGTTTTTTCCCTTTCCCCAATCAAGCGTGGTTATTAGAAGAAGATGGGGTAATGAGTCCACAGGTACCCATGGACCTTATTCTCAGTGAGGAAACTCGTGCAATAATGGAACCTCAATTGCCGGAGAACCTAAAAATAGCAGATATAGAAGCAATCTTCGCGGCATCAGATGGTTACTCTCCTGCTACTCCAGTGTTATTTGAATTTGAACAAGCACTAGATGCAGAGGCATTACCTTACAATGGCGGTAATGCTGTTATTGCGATTAATTTGGATACCGGAGAAAGACAGTTATTAAGTGTAAAAGTCAGTGAGTATGCCCTATCGGATCGGTTTGAGTCGCCTGCGCATATGTTGGAAATTTATCACAATGGTCGATGGGAGTTTTCAAACCGCTATGTTGTTATCGTAACCAGTAATCTATTACCTCTTGGTGTGGATCGATTTGATAACTACGATGAGATAAATAGAAAGGCGTTGGCGTACGCAAATGATATCGGTGTACTGGATTTACTGAAAGAACATAATATAGAAGAGGATTCCCTACTGACCTTAACGCATTTTACGATTCGTAGTGAAGAGCAAGTGACGGGAAGTATGAAATCCAAAATGAAAAGTGTGTATCAAGCAAAGCATCCGCTACGGGACCTAACGGTAAAATATAAGAATTTTGACCCCTTTGTGGCGGCAATAGTTACTGGACAGTTATTAACGTATAGCTTTCGTACTGCAGATGGTGGCATTGATCATGACAGAACGAATGGCCATCCATTGTGGATTGATTTTCGTTTAACGTTACCACGGGATCTTAATCGACCTATTTTCAAAAAGCGCTCACCTGTCGCGATATATGGACATGGATTGATGGGAGATAAAGAGAGTGATTTTATCGTCGCAATCACGAACGCTGTGCATGGAATTGCGACGGTGTCTATTGATCATCCTAATCATGGTTCTCGTATTGGTGAAGCCCGCCCGGCGGTGACGGATTTGTTGAGTACTGAACATTTCTTACAACTAGTGGGTATGACGTTTCAATCGCCTGTTGATACAATGTCGCTTCTTAGTGCTGTGAAATCAAGTATTGCTAAGATAGATGTATTACCAAGACGAAGCTGGCGATCAGAGAAGCGCATTCGATTGCGTTATCGTGCCGATGGTTTCCCAGATATTGACGTGAATAATATCTCCTATCAAGGTACGTCTTTAGGAGGGGTATTGGGTACTACGTTTGTTGCATTGGCTCCAGAGCTTAAAGGAGCCTTCTTGCACGTATCGGGTGTTGGCGTTATTCGCGCACTGTCAGATTCCGTATTATGGGATAGTGCATTCTCAAATTTGATGCCTGAAGGGGTGAGTGCAGCAGAAGCTCTAGGGCTACGATCAATGGTAACCCATATCCTTGATCATGGTGATGCCATTGGCTTTGCCCACTATTTGCATACTCCACCGGAAGGAATACATACTAAACCGTTTGCCGTGGTTGTTGGTGCAAGTGATGGGGTGGTACCCAATGAAACTACCATTGCTTTAGCCAATATTGCTGAATTGCCGGTTGTAGGGATTCCCTTATTCGATATGCCTGGCGTTGAGCATCGTTGGGACTATCAGAAGGGTTCGGGTATTCGGCATGTGCAGTGGACACCCTGGGGAGGGAACGGTGGTATTGATGATATTATCGAGCATGGAAGTTTTCTTACGCCGAAAGCGCAGTTTATTCAAGCGGCTTGGATACAACGGTATATTAAATAGCGTCTCTCATCATAGGTAAAAAAGATACCGTTCTTCTTTCGCGGAACCAAATATTGGGTGATATCAACCATTGCTGATTTGGTTCTGCTCTCCCCTTCTTCTGAAGGATGCAGGTGTAATTCCTTCCCATCGTTTAAAGGCGCGGATAAATCCCGTTTCATTCGCATAGCCTGCTTCATCGGAAATTTCGGAAATACTCTTTTCGCTATATCGTAATAGATTGACGCTTTTCTCACGTCGGATACGATCTTGCAGGGAGCTAAAGCTTAAATCGATTTGTTGAAGTTCCTTTTGTAGTTTGCGCTTACTCATATTAAGTGTCTTGGCAGCACAGTCGACTGAAAAGGTTGTATCTGAAATGTGCTGTTCAATAAGGCGACCTACTCTAACTTCCAATTTGGCGAGCATTTCCCTTTCTTTTTGTTCACACCACTGTAAACCAATGGATGACATTTCTGAGTTAGAAAGTTCTGGGGTGCAATGAATAGATTCAGGTATGAGCTTGATGACATTATCTGTACCTGAAAAATTGATGTTACAACGATAGAATTCGTAGAATCTATCCGGGAAAGCGTCGGAGGAAGGTCGTTCAAGTTGAAGATGGAGAGGTGTGAGGTTAATGTTCTGTGTGATACGGCGGCCGATGCGTACCAACACAGAAAGAATAAAGTCCATTACGTAAGTCGGGTCGCCATATTCATGGGTTATTTTGACCCCAAACTCATCATTGTTTTCAGTGATCCGCCTTACCTCGAGAATATTGGCCAATATCGGTTTGAATTTAATAAATAAATCAATGGCTTCTGAGATAGAGGAGCAACTTAATAATACAACGCCAAACCCTTCAAAGCCCGAAAAGGATGTATGTTTGGATGCGTCAATTCCAATGCAATCGTTTCCGGTCAATTGAACGGCTTGGTTTAATAGTTTGATAACAAGTGGACTGGATAGTATGACGGAGGGTGTTTTTTGCATTGACCAATCGGCAATTTCAACTTGAGAAAGGCCGGAACCCACGCTGGCGGTTAATAGCAAAGGAGTTGAGTCCTGATGGGTATGTCTCATATACGCAAGGACAGAGTGAAACGCCAAGTTCATCATCATAAGATTAGGACCAAAATAGACGATCTATGTAGATCGGTGTTATCACACCTTTTCTGTTAACGAATACCTAAGTTCAGGCTTGTTTACAGCGGTATTGCTTGTTGTTATGGCTCAGTATTCTATCAGGATTTATAGAGATATAAGAAGTGGTTCTTTTAGGCCAATCTGGTTTTCTTAACTCGGTGTTGAAACCGAGTGCCCTTTATGAGGGATGTGTCACTAATTTCTTCAGCTTGGCGATGATTTTGAGCTATTATGGCCTAGCGGCCGGAAAGTAAATGTGGCAGCAATTGGAGCTGTAGGATTGCGTAATTCGCTGAATAATAACGGTTTGGATGGGACTGAATGTGATTTTACAAGGATATATCATTGTACCTGATGAGGATATGGATCGTGTTTTGAAAGCGTTGCCTAAGCATATCGAATTAACGAGAAAAGAGTCTGGTTGTATCGTGTTTAATGTAGAACAGGATGAGGACAATAAGCATCGTTTTAATGTTTATGAAGAGTTTGAAAGTACAGAATCGTTTGAGTTGCATCAACTACGCGTGCGCTCTTCCTACTGGGGTGAAATTACACAGAATGTAGAGCGTCATTACACAGTGGAAGCGATATCAACAAAGGAATTGAGACAATAGAGAGGTCACTTCAGTGAGAATCATACTTGCGTTGACGATCAATATCGTACTTTTTGCACTGACTTTCTTATTCATGAGTCATACTTATATTGCGCTCTTAGTCGGTATCTCATTGTTTGTGTGGTTTTTCTATTTCTTGTGGAAGCGTCAAAATCTCGTGTTGAGGCGTGTGGAGGATAAGATTCAAGGGGAGACAGTTATTATATCCCCCGAACACATCATGTTCAGAGCAGTAGAATCTTCAGGTTATTCGCAAACCAGCGGTATGGGATATATCGCTCTTACAGAGAGCTTTCTCTATTTTGAATTGGTACTTCTTGATTTAGTGATTACCGTTCCCACAAATCGGCTCTTGGATGCAGAGTTCGTGTCACGGTTGAAAGGTGTATCACCTGGAAGAAAAATGCTGCGCATCGTGTATATTAACGAAAATGGCGACCATGATTCCATCGCGATTAATGTTAAAGAAATGGAACAATGGAAGAATACAATTCTCAAGGTGTGCGAGAATGTATAATATATTGAATGGATGTGACGAATCAGCGGCCAAAAGGGAAACAATGAATATTAAGGATAAAGTTGATAATTTCGACGTACTTTGTAATGGCAGTGCTTCTTTATTTTTGGAAAAGTTATCAGAAGAGAATAGATGGAGTGAGGCATACGCCAAAAAGGCTTTTCAAGAATATAAGCGATTTATATATTTGGCATGTGTGAGTGTCGGGTAGTACCGTCAAAGACGGTAGATCGAGTATGGCATCTACATATGACATTTACTCGGTCCTATTGGCACGATTTATGTGGCGATATTTTGGGGAAAGAGCTACATCATTCCCCGTCGCTACATAATGAAAAGTCGATATCCAATGATCATGAAGATTATGCAAATACCCTGAATCTCTATAAGGCTGAGTTCGGATACAGTCCGCCGAATGAATACTGGGGAAGGTTGACAGGTAATAATAGGAGCTTAGCAAAAGTCGTTGCGCTAACGTTATCGTCTAGCCTGTTGTTAACAGCGTGTACTCAAATTAACGGTGATGATATTGAATTTTATGTGAAATGTGCAATTGGCGTATATGTAATATATAAGGTATTTAAGTGGCTAGGCCCAGGTAAAGGAGGTGGTGGCTGCAGTTCCAGTAGCTGTAGCAGCTGCGGAGGAGACTAGAATTATCCTGTTGTATTCAATGGGGTTAGTGGGAGTGTTTTACAAATGGAATTCACCATATGAAATTCAAATCATTTATTGCGGAATCAACCCGTTTGGCTAGGGAACTGGTTAACGAATCTGACCCGAATGATATTCAGTATCTCAATAGATTACGCGTGTTACTTGGACAGGTTGAGGATATCCCTAAATTTAATTCAGAGAATGCCATTATCAAAAAAGGCGGTAAGGGCTGGAATTGGTGTACAGTAGCCGATTCGATGCCACTATATGGTATCCAGTTGAATATAGCGTCAGGAGGTTCTTTACCGACACATGACCATAGGGGGTATATTGGTTTAGGTTATGTGCTTGATGGTCAAGTAAAGGTTACAACCTATAGCAAGGCGTCAGTAGTTGATGGAGAATTACTGCTTACTAAAATTAGCGAGAGTATTCTAAGCCCTGGTGAATTTGGCATAGTGCCGTTAAAGTCTGCCAATATACATACCATTCAAGATATTGCCGGTGGTAGTACATTACTTGACTTGCTGACCATCTTTAATGGCGATGGTGATTCCTATGAAATCAAGATTAACGATAAAAAAAATTATGAAGGTCTATATCCGGCGTCATTCACTGGTAATAAAATCTAAAAAATTGGCACGTTAATATTTATGGAGAACCTTGCAATTTTTAAGGAGAAACGTTGAAATCAATCATATTTATACTCTTACTAATTTTCACTTGTTCAGCAATGGCTTATCCAGAGATTCACCATGATTTTGAGTTCTATGATGTCTACCCGAATGAGGAAAATAATCTTAAAGCAGCGTTGAAAGAAGCTACCCCTATTTCTTCAGAAGGTAAAAAATTTCACGGCAGAACCAATTGGTATGTTAAGTGGAATTACAAATGGAAAAAACGTGATGGTAGATGTTGGATTGTAAGTGTGAAAACTAAGCTGGATGTTAACTATATTATGCCCCGAATACCGAATGATCATCAGGTAAAGCGTAGTGTTCGATATGCATTTGGAAAATACTACGCGTTGCTATTCAAACACGAACAGGGACACAAAGAATCGGGTTTGCTAGCAGCTCAGCGTATAGAGGATAGTTTACGTAGACTTGGATATTTTAGGAGTTGTAAAAAGCTGGAACGAGCGGCGAATAAGAAAGGGCAGGATATTATCGAGCTATTTAATAAGCGGGATAAAGAATATGACGATAAATCCGATCATGGACAGCGTGATGGCGTCAATATTAATCTATTCATTTAGCGAATGATAACGCAAATATCCTTCGATTAAGGGTCGAGCCAATAAATTCGTATCCTAATATGATATCCTACGGCCTTGGCCCTTGAGCACCTAAGAGAATATTATGAATCGTAGACAATTTATCGCCGCGTCAGTATCAGGCGGAATACTTATCGGTATCGGCAGTGGATATGCCTGGGTAAACGATGGGTTAGATGTAAATAAACTAACGATTGATAATGCGCTTATCACGCTGGATAATTTAGCGGATAAAACCGTCACGAGTACGGGGCAATGGAATTTGTATCAGATATTTAGCCATGCAGCGCAGAGTGTTGAATATTCGATGACAGGTTATCCGTTGCATAAATCGGACACGTTCAAGAATACGGTCGGTAAACTGGCTTTTTCAGCATTTTCCACAAAAGGGAAAATGATACATGGATTAAGCGAAGAGATACCTGGAGCCCCGCTATTTGAGAAACGTGATGATGCTAAAGGAGCATTGTTGCGATTAATACAATCTCTTAAGGATTTTCAGCAGTTTGCTGGAGAGCTTGCCCCGCATTTTGCCTACGGGGTGTTATCAAAGGATGAATACGGACTTGCGCACGTGATGCATTTACATAATCACTTTGATGAAATTAGCATAGTGTAGATATGAATATTATTATTTCAAGGATGAGCTATGATTGAAAAATTAGGTCGATTGTCAGAGAACTTGTATTGGCTAAAGCCATTGGTTTATATATCAGGGGTAGCGTGTTTGAGTCTGTTTTTTTATGCGCTACTGATGGTAGGTGGAAAGGAGCAGGATGCATTGCTAATTCCCAGTGTGCTGGGTACGATTTGGTCGATGCTGTTTATTGCGTTACTTTCCATTTTCAGCAATATTCCTCAGAAGCCCGTAGCGACGGACAAATTTTTACGTAGAATAAAGATCCGATTTTCTAGGGCGATGCTCTATCTAGTGGGCTTGGTATTTATTTCAGTGTCCTTCGCGCTTGTAGTATTGACCTTTCGATTTATCAAAGTGTGGGTATCGTATTGATCCTATTTATGTATAAGGCGTTAAACTCTGTTCATTAATTAATTCAGTAAGTACATGGGTATACTGTTGAAGGGCATCCATATTTTTAATAATAATCTCGCCGTATTGGCAGTAGAGAATATGGGAGTTCTCCCAATCCTTGAGTTGCATGTTCACTCGCTGTCGACTGGCATTGATCATATCGGATAATTCACTATGGGATATCTTAATGGATATGCCTTTTTCTGTTCTAAGACCAAAGCGGAGTCCAAGACTCATCAAACTATTGGCAATCTTCGTTTTTAAGTTGGACCGTTCCCGCTCGGCGCTGAGCGCTTGATAGAGAAAGAAATTGGTTGCTAATTGTTTGCTGAACTTTAGAGAGAAGTCTGGGTGAGATTGCATAAAATGCAATAGTGTATTTTTGGGTATCAGGATTAATTGGGTGGCCTGTTTAGCGATGGCAATACTCTGGTAGCTGAATCCCGAAAGTATTTCGAGTTCGCCCACAATAAACCCTTTAGTTACGTGTTCAACAAACACTTCTTGCCCGCTGCTGGTGGTGAATTCAAATTTAATGGAGCCTTGAGTGATGAGATACACGTACTCCGGCGTATCTCCCGGCTGATAAATAACATCTCCGTGATTAAACGCGCGTTTTCTTAGTGTATTGAGCTGCGGGTCGGTAAGTATCGCGGTGGCATTAAATAGAGGGTGTTGTTTTAGGTCTTCCATAATCTTGATTTTATTATTGTTGGTTGTCATGGTTTCTCTTAGCAAATGTCACATGGGTGGCAGTCTTGCACCTAGGGTTTGTTTTAATATGGTGAAAAATCGACATCATAGGAGAGAGCGGCACAATGAATTTTTACCATATCAATTCTTTTTACAAAACTCTATTAGGAATAATAGTGACCTTTGCCTTACAAGGTTGTATCGGCAATGAGGAAGTAGTGGATGTGGTTAGCTGCGATATATCTGAATATGGCTCAGTGCAATCGAATTCTGCAATGCTCTATGTGGATGGGCAACAGATTAAAGATCAGCAAGGTCGGGAGGTCATCTTGCGGGGCGTGAATACTTCTGGGGATTCAAAAATACCCCCTTTTACGCCACTTACTTCTTCTGTGATGTTTGACCCGTTACCGGAGTGGGGAATCAATACGTTACGTTTACTCTTTACCTGGGAGGCGTTTGAGCCTACTCGCTGTGATTATGAAGAGGCATATTTGGCATATTACGAACAAGTGGTTGAGTGGGCAGCAGAACAGGGTCTTTATGTTATTGTGGACTTTCATCAAGATGCGTTTTCTCGTTTTTCTGTAAAGGGGTGTGGTGAAGGTTTTCCTGCATGGGCAGTGACCTCAACAGTGCCGTTGAAAGAACCCGATAACGGTGAATCCTGCGAGAGCTGGGGAACCGATATGATTTTTGATATCTCTCATCATAAAACATGGTTGTATTTTCATAGGGATATTGAAGGTGCTAGATCTCGATATATTGATATGGCGAAGACAGTTGCGGATCGAATGTCTGCTCACCCTAATGTGATTGGCTATGAACTTATGAATGAGCCGTGGGGTACTAACGAAGAGTTAGCCGATTTGTTTAATAAAGTCGGTGCAGCAATTCGTTCGCGCCACCCTGAAAGTATCTTGTTTGTGCCGCCCCATGCGTTAGTCTCTTCTGGGGCGCTAGGCAATAATATTGACAAGCCGATGTTTGATAACTTTGTATATGCCCCCCATTATTATGATCCGTTCGTCCTATTGTCGTCGGCTTGGATAGGCGTGGACCCAGCTGGGCCTCTAGATAGAATGGCAGCCCATGCAGCACAATGGAATGTACCATTGTTGATTGGGGAATACGGCGCCCCGGCGGATACTGTGAATGTAAAAGGTTATATGAGCGCTTATAACCGCTGGTTAAATAGTGGGCTTTATTCAGGAACCCAATGGAACTACACGCCTACATGGCAAGAAGAGACAAAAGACGGTTGGAATCACGAGGATCTGAGTATTGTGGATAGCCACGGTCAATTGCGGGATAATTTCGTTCCCACCGCTTATCCACAGGCTATTGCAGGTGATGTGGTAGATTTTGAAATTAATGCAAATTCTTTACGTTTTCATTGGGTTAACAACCCTTTATTAGGGACAACGGAAATTTATCTGCCGATGGGGTTTATGGACAACAAGAAACTGATCCTTTCGACCGGTGTGGCCTGTCAGCTGAAAGGGGTTGTGCTTCATTGTGCTTCCCCTACCAATGGTGATGTGGTGGTAGAAATTACTGATTAAGCCAATAGGTTATAGAGGGCAACAAGTCCTAAAATGAATAGCAGGCTACCCCCCCAGTGCTGGAGCCGTTTTTGTTGTTTCCGTTTAATTTCTTTTTGTTGTTCCCGCGAGATAATTGCGTCCCCTTGGGTGAATTGATATTGTTCACTCATGGGGCGATTATCAATAGGCTTCCGATTTTTAGGGTTCATAATTAAAAAAAATCGCTTTTTGATTGCTTATGCTTTTGACTAATATTAGGTTAGTGTTAATGTCTTACTAGTATTAGCATTTACGTTGGGTCGGAATATTTGTGGTTGCGTTCTATTGGGCGATTTTTGTAGGACATTTTTTTAATACTGCCCGAATTTTTTTACAAAAGATATAACGTCAAATGGAAGAGATATAATAAGAAAGGAAAATAATATGGCTTATGTATATTTGGTTTTAGCGATAATAACCGAAGTGGCCGCGACGAGTGCAATCAAGGCATCGGAAGAATTTACCAAACCGATTCCTAGTGCAATCGTTATTTTAGGATATGGTCTTTCACTTTATTTATTGGCTCTTGTGCTGCGTTCGATGCCTGTAGGTGTTACCTACGCCGTTTGGGCTGGGTTAGGGGTTGTATTAGTGACTGCGGCAGGTGCTGTGTTTTATAAGCAGATTCCTGATGTACCCGCGATGCTTGGTATGTCGTTGATTGTTGCAGGTGTTGTGGTTATTAATTTGTTTTCTGTGACAACAGAGCATTAATTTCTATGGTGTCGTTATTTGTTGCTGAATGCACCTTTATGGCGCACAACTCATAATGGTAACGGCATGATGCGATTGGTGTATGAGGCCTCCAGTGCGTTAGAAGCGCATATGATATTGAATCTTTTAGAACAGGCAGATTTGTCTGGTCGAATTGATGGTGAATATCTGCAAGGGGGGGCAGGCGAGTTGCAGGTAGGTGGCGTGGTACGGGTGATGGTCGAGGAAGAAGACTATGTCGTGGCTCGCGAAATTATTCAAGAATGGGATAAGCATCAATCCGAACGTTTTAGTCATGCCAAGGGCGGTAGTTCGTCGGAATCTGGATACTCATGGGGGTCAGGTTTAGTTGGGTTTATTTGTGGTGTGATTTTCCTGTCGATTTTTGATAATACGGCCATTGTAAAACAAGGTGTGGATTACAATAATGATGGATCATTGGATGAACAACATTTCACCGAGAATGGCGCAGTAACTCGAACAGAATATGATCGAAACCTTGATGGGCGAGTTGATAAACGTTTCCATTTTGAGAGGTCTGGTCGCCTTATCTCCTCAGAATCCGATGAAGATTTCAATGGCAGTTTTGAAACACTGACTGATTTTGAACATGATCAAAAAGTACGCTCCGAATCGGATACGGTGGGTGATGGCATTAAGGATCTTCAAATGGAGTATCGTCATGGGGTTTTGACAAAAACGCGATTGTTCTCACCTGATACCGGTAAACCCATTAAGGTTCAGTATTTTGACGGCTTTCGGTTAGTAAAAGCGGAATTCGATAGTGATGGTGATGGACACTTCGATACCTTATATCAATATGACAAAAACGGTGAGGTATCTGGGACGTCTCACTTTACTGCTTATTAGGAGTCGAGAGAAATGGCGGTAACCTCAATGTGGCGCGCTAGTCTACGTTTACTCCTCAGTGTTTGTTCTCTATTTTACTATGGAGGTTATGCCTATGCGGACCCGATGACTGATGCATTGGAAGCGGCTGCACTGGAGCGAACCACCCATTCCGTGAGATATGACGGTGCGTATTTACGTATCCCCTACCCTAATGGCGATGTACCGGACACGATAGGGGTCTGTACTGATGTGGTTATTCGATCTTATCGTGCGTTAAACCTTGATTTACAGCAATTGGTTCATGAGGATATGAAAGCAAATTTTGATGCCTATCCTTCAAAGCGGATATGGGGTTTAACGCGACCCGACGCTAACATTGATCATCGGCGCGTGCCGAATCTTCAGCGCTTCTTTTCTCGTTTTGGTAAACAGTTACCCGTGACGCAGAAAGGTAACGATTATCAACAGGGGGATTTGGTCACGTGGATGTTACCGGGCAATCTGCCGCACATTGGCATTATTATTTCTCGGCGCTCGAACGATAACCAAAGGCCACTTGTGGTTCATAATATTGGTCGAGGGCCAGAAGTCGGCGATATGTTATTTCGTTACCCTATTACGGGTCACTACCAATTTGGTAAACGTGATAATATGCCATAAACGGTTTGTTAAATAAGGAAAAAAATTCATGCAGTGTCCTAAGTGTAAATCCATACCGTTACATCCCACCAAACTAGAGCAAGGGTTATCTGCAATGGGTTGCTCCGCATGTTCGGGAGCGATTGTATCACTACTCTATTATCGTGATTGGGTTGAACGTACTGCACCGGTGGCGGCATCCTGTGATCATACATCGGTTGAAGAAGCGAATGGGATTAAGGATAGTAAAGAGAGTTCGGCAGAAGAGATAAACGATAGCCGTAGTGCGATGGCCTGCCCTAAATGTAAAAAGCTCATGATAAAATACAAAATCAGTGGTGATATCAATAATCGCCTTGATTTATGCCGTAGCTGTGATGAAGCATGGTTGGATGGAGGCGAATGGGAATTACTGAAGTCTTTAGAGCTTAACCGAAAAATGCCCAGTGTATTTACAGAAGAGTGGCAGCGTAAAATACGTAAGCAAGCGACAGAAGATTTACGTGATCAACGTCTATTGAAGTCTGTTTCCGAAAGTGAGTTGGCCGAGGCGAAAAAAATTCGAACTTGGTTAAAGGATCATCCTAATAAGCAGGAGATCCTATTTTTTATCAATCACGAATAATACTGCGTTGGGTTGTCGGTACTGGTTAAATCCGTGCAACCCAATTAATAAGCTCCATTGAGAAACTACGCTCTACGGCCCATAGCGTGCCAATAATTATCATCAAACAAGCACTTGTCGGTAGAATCCATTGCCGATAAATCGTTGTACCCCGTATGCCATAGATGAGAGGCAATAGGGCCCCAACGATAACCAATTGCCCGACTTCCACACCGAGATTAAACCCAATGATACTGGACCAAAATGCCTGTGAGGGTAAGTTAAGGTCACCCAGTACGCTGGCAAAACCAAACCCATGGATAAGGCCAAAACCAAATGCAAATACCCAACGGCGTTGATGTGCAATGGGGTAAAGCATGTGAAGACCCGCGATGCCTACGGATAAAGCAATGATAATTTCTACAATGTCGATCGGTAATGTGATCCATTGCAGTGTTGCGGCCAGCAAGGTGATTGAATGGGCAATGGTAAATGTGGTAACAATGGCCAATACATCAGTAAATACTGGCTTAACATTAGTCCGAGCTATCCACCTATTGTGATGTCTGCTGAGTACCGAGGGTAGTAGTAATGCCAATAGAAATAGAATGTGGTCGAAGCCAATCCAGATATGCCAAATGCCTTGTTTGATAAATTGCCAAAAGGTAACCCATGTGCTGTTTTCAGGGGTATGTAACACAAGTGTTGTATTGTCAGGGCCGATAACACTGACGTGTTCACCTTTGGTATCGATATAAGTCACAATACCGCGATGCGATTGGTCTAATGCGAATAACGGAGTATAACGGATACTGATTGGTGCATTGGAAGAGCACAATAGGGTCATATCCAATGCGATAAATATTCCGCTGTTTAATCTGTCGAGCGCAATGGGAGAAATTTCCAGCGGGCAGGATAGTGATTGCTGTTGTACATCAAGTGAAGACCGTGCGTATTGAATTATAGTGTTTTCTTGATCCAATACTTCACCCCAAGTGATATCCCCGTCATGGTTTTTATCGATTCCAACGGCCATTTCAAGATCTTTTATACCGAGATGCCAGCGTGCAATATATTTCGGGTTTTCATCAGTGGCAGTGATTCGTAGGTAACTGTCACTTAATTGATGAGCATGGGTGGGTAGTGAAAAGAAAAGCATAATAAACGTGGTGATTCGTAGGATATAGATTCCAAAAATCATGTCTGTATCCTCGATGTCTCAATGGTGTTGATAAGCGAATCGATTCTATGATCATATAGCCTTGTATCTTTTACCCATTGAATAACCGATTGGGCTTGTTGTAATTGTTGACTGGCAATAGCTGCGCGCAATACCAGAATTGCATCACTGGGGGCTTGTTGGATTTTCCAATTTTTCAGTGCCGAGTGTAAGGCTTGATTATATTTATTCAGTATTGATAGCGAGAATAATGCATATTCTTTATGGGGAAATAGTTCCTTGCGAATTTTTGAGCTGGTAAAACTATCATCTAATTCAGATTTAAACGTGGATAGCTGGGTATCTCCAACTAGTTGATAGTACTGAGCCATTTTTATTTGTTGATGGAGGTTCTTCTTTAGGTTATCGATACCGATATGAGAAAATAGTGTTATTAGCATTTCGCTAAGATTATTTTCTATCAAATAATCGGTGAATTGTTCGATCAAGTAGCCATTGTTTGGATTGATAGCATACGCTTTCTGATAATTCTGAAGCGCGACATCTTTTTGTTGGTGACGATGAGCGATCGTCGCGATGGTGATATGAATCTCTTCGCGTTCGGTGGATGATAAGGTCAGGTTGTCGGCGAGTAACTGAGTGAGTTGTTGAATAGCAAGCAGCCCTTTTCCTGTTAAACCGTTGACTTGTGCAAGGCAATTTACTCCCAATGTGGGTTGAGATAACCACAGGATACGTTGGCAATCTTGTTGTGCAGAGGTGTAGTCCGTTTGCATCATATAAACGTGGGCGCGGGTCAATAGTGCTTGAGTGTTTCTGGGTTGTTGGTTTAGAACAGAATTAAGTTCGACTAACGCTGAGGGAAATTGGTGACGATTTTGTAAAATCGTGGCTTTTAGCAAGGCTACCTTTGGATATTGTTCACTGATGTTCCACCATGGATTAAGCGCCGCTTGAGCGTAACCCATCCAGCGTGGATCATTATTTTTCTGTGCGCTATCAAGATAGGTTTGAGCCTGCTGAATACGTTCTGACAACTGTGCAGTGTCTTGTCGTTCATGTTTTTGAGTACGTTGTAAAGTCACCATAAATGACGGCAGTGTGGTTATTACATGTGTTCGTGATGTGGGCACAAAAGGCTCTGCTATCGCTATATTGAGAGGCGCTAAGATGAGCAATACGTTGAATAGACAACGTAAACCCGTAAACGATTGCGGAATGAAGGGGGAGATGGAAAACCATCTCCCCCACCCGCCTTTAGAATAATGCGTTAAAGGCGTTTTCATCATTGTTATCAAACTCTAGAGTTAGGTTATTAATATTGATCGGTTCGGCGCTATCATCGGTTTGTTGGATAATGTCGATGACCAGTTGATTAAAGTTGTCACGTTCAAACACGGGTCTATCGGGCCCGCCGTGTTTGCCGTTGCCACCACCACACGCGATAAGGGCGGTGGTAATCAGTAGCATGGATAATATGTGTGATGTTCTCATGATAAATTCCTGTGTTTAGTTTCCGGCACCGGGTAGTGGTGCATTCAAATAAGGAAAGTTATTGCCAAAATCCAGAGCGCTAATGTCCGCACCATCGGTAAGTGGTGCAGTATTGTTGGGAGCAATCGTGCTGTCACTGATGAGTGCACCCATCGCGACACGGAGCACCGAGTCGACAACATCATCTCCAGGGCGACGACCATTGGGGAACCCCGCTAAGTCTCCTCCCAGTACACCAAGATTGTGTTGATTTGCGGCGCTGGTTGGGTTGATGCCGGTATTAAGGCGTAGCATTTCAGATCCGGTAACAGAGCCCGGTTGGTTGAGTCCTTCTAATCCCGTTAAAAACGCAGAGACTAAATCAGTACGAGGATAGAGGTTGGGTGCCACGGCGGTGCCAGGAAACAAAATTTCTAATAGCGCTGGGAACGTTGGATTGGTAACGTAATGTGCGAATTGGGTATCATCTTTTGGTTCACTGGCATTAAAGCGATCTTTATCCTTGAGTCCGATGACCACTTCGTTAACTAATGGCATTCCGAGTCGAGAGACTTGTGCCCATGCACCACCCACTACAGAAGGCGCGTTATCGAAATCAGGAAATGGGTTCAGTACCCGAGCTTGTCGTAAACTTGCGCTGGTCCAACCGCCGATGACGTCTTCACTACCTGAGGTGACACAATCAATGGGAACTTCCAGCACTAACGAGGTAACGTTCTTATCGGCAATGGTATTGGGTTTACTATCGATGTCACCGAGAGGATTAAGATTCACTAGGTCGAAGACTTCCCCTAGGTTGACTGAGAAACTTTCTTGACGCTGGCCAACAAATACTTTGCCGGTGCCGCTGCAGTTAGGAATGGCGATGTCATAAATATGGGTGTCAGCATAATTGCTGTAACCTGGAATAGATTTTGAGCCGATATAATCTGATGGTTTTACAAAGGTGTCCGCGCCGGTTGCATAGTTGACCACGGGCATGGTGTTGCCAGTGCGGCGGTCACCATAAATGACATCCAGGTAATAGGATTGGGTACCATTGAGTGCTCCCGTATCTGCGACACTGGGTCCGATAATACCAATATTTTTCAGCGGGACTGACACATCGGTACCGGCGATATTGAGTTGAAGGTCTTTCAATTGGCTTTGGAAATTAAAGCTAAAGGTAATATCTTCAACAGCATCGCCATTATTGTCGACATGGATTTGGTACAACGCGTTGTCATCTAAATCAAAGTAGTTTGGACCGCCATAGGCATCCTGTAATGGAAGGTAGTTGGCAACAAAGGTGATGTAGCCCTCGCGACCGGTTTCATAACTACGGAACATATAGAAATCAGAACCATCCACTTTGGGTGCAGAGGTAATAAAAGGCGCTTCGCGGTGACTAGAGGCATTGGCGGTATTCATGCTCATCATGGTTGCTGCTCCTGCAAGGCCAATGGCGATGCTGGATATCGTAGCAACAGAGGTGATGCGTTTGGAAAAAGGCACTTTCATGGTAAAACTCCTGGTCCATAGACCGATTAACATTATGTTATAACTGCGTAATGCAGGGACCACTTTAGGTTTCAAGTGATGTCATGGAGTTATTACGGAGCAGATACCAAATTGGATGCAAAAAAGTGAATAAATAATGAAATAACCTTTTTGGTGCTTTTTTTGCGTTAGGCTGCATCCAAATCCAGACGCGCCTCGTATAGTAAGTAGAAGAGCTATGTAGAAAGGCAATGTAGAAAGGCAATGTAGAAAGACGACGACAAATAATGATTGCGGATGATGGAGATGATCGCTTTATGAAACAACAGGACGAGCTGACGGATCTTATTCGGCTAACGGCACGGGGGGATGAGGGCGCTTATAAAACGCTGTATGAAAAAACCTCACCTCGGTTATTTAGTGTCAGTCTAAAGCTACTGAAACGCAGGGATTGGGCAGAGGATGTGACCCAAGAGGCTTATGTGCGCGTGTGGTATCACGCTAAGGAATATCATACAGAGCGCGGTCAGCCGTTGACCTGGATGATTAGTATTCTGCGTAATCTGGCGATAGACAAGCTACGTAGCCGCTCGGCACAAGAAGTAGAAGGTGACGAATCCCCTGATGAGTTGGCGTTTGGTGGGTTAGGGCCGGTGAAACAAATGATGCAGAGCCAATCAGCAATGGCGTTGGAGGGTTGTATCGACGAGTTATCTGAGGCGCAACGCACTAGTATCTTTTTGTCTTTTTTTGAAGGGTTAAGCCACCAGCAAGTAACGGCCCGAATGGATGAGCCGTTAGGCACGGTGAAGAGCTGGGTGCGCAGAGGGTTGCAAAGTTTACGGAGGTGTTTGGAGCGATGAAATATACTGACCCAGAATTAATTGAACATCTAGCCTCAGAATATGTGTTGGGCACGATGGTAGGTAAAGCAAGGTTACGTTTTGAACGCCTACAAATGGAATCCTATCGGGTTAGACAAACCGTTTGGGAGTGGGAACAGCGTTTGTACCCAATGAGCGAAGGTATTGAGGACGAAGTACCGCCAGATTCATTATGGCAAGGTATCCAGCAGCGTATACATCCGCAAGAGCGGCAGTCAGAGCCAGTAAGTTGGCGTTCACTACTCTTCTGGCGCAGTTGGGGTGCTGTGGCAACCGCGATGGTTGTGGTATTGGCGGTAATGATTTCATTGCAATCAGCACCACCTGGGTTGGGTGTATCCGAGGACTATATGGCGGTATTTAATAACCCAGAGGCGCAACCGTTGTGGATGATCAGTTCAGATCTACAGACCGGAGAAGTCTCGATTCGAGCAGTGAATGCGACCGCCGCCGCTGTGGATAAAACCTTTGAACTATGGATGTTGCCGGCGGGTAATACCGCCCCTCGTTCAATGGGACTTATGCCGGTTTCCGGCAATAAACAGAAGGTAGTACTGCCCCCTGCATTGGTGGAGATTTTACGTACTGCAAAAGGTCTTGCGGTGAGTATTGAGCCGACTGGCGGATCGCCTACCGGGGTGCCGACGGGCCCTGTGGTATATCAAGCAGAATTGATTGCGATCTAAGCGAGCTGTGCTGATGGCGTCAATCCACGGACTGTGGTGTTATTCACAGTCCGTGGGATCTCGCCATGACTGTGACGATATGGTACTTTCGTTGTCTTAACGAAATCCCATTAATTTCTATATACAGTGATAGCGCTTTTCATGTCAGAACCGTTACCGAATCAATCATTGGATCACGATCTCGAAGAGCATTGGGCAGCTTGTCACGATTGTGACCTGCTTCTGCCGATTCATGATATTACGGAAAATCGGGTGGCCAGGTGTCCGCGTTGTAACGCGGTGCTTTATCGGCATAAAAAAGACAGCATGAACCGTACGTTAGCCTTTAGTATTGCTGCGCTACTCTTCTATATTCCCGCGAATACCCTGCCAATCTTATCGTTAGATATTCTAGGTAATACCGGCCGTAACACCATGCTAAACGGTGTGCTTCAGCTCTGGCAGCAAGGGTCTTGGTGGATGGCTTTTTTGGTGGCGGCATGTAGTGTGGCAATGCCGTTATTGGAATTGGGTTTGTTAGCGGGTATTACCGGACATATCCAGAGCCAACGTTACAGCCACTGGTTACCAAAGATGATCAAATGGCAACACAGAACGTCCGGTTGGGCAATGCTGGAGGTGTATCTCTTGGGTATCATTGTAGCCATTGTAAAGATGAGTGAGCTGGGGGATTTGGTGTTGGGCCAAGCGTTGGTATGTTTTGTTGTGCTGTTGGTGTTTACGTTGTGTGCTTTACAGAGCTTTGATCGTCATGAGGCCTGGCATCGTTGTATGGTGCTGCGTCAGCGGGCTATTGCTAAAGCGATTGCGTGTCAGTGATGCAGTTTCAACGGGCGTTAACGCAAGGGCTAACTGCATGTGATGAGTGTCATCACGTGGTAAGGCTAACGGAGGTTTCTCCGACTCAATCCCAGCGCTGCTCTCGCTGTTTTAGTGTTATTCATGCACGTAAACCGAAATCGATTTCCCGAACCTGGGCCTGGGTGTTGACGGGGCTCATTTTGTTATTCCCTGCGAATATGCTGCCAGTGATGACCGTTGTGTATCTAGGCAATGGATCACCGGATACGATTATGTCAGGGGTGATACATTTAGCTGAAGAAGGCATGTACCCGATTGCGCTACTGGTATTTATTGCCAGCGTGTTCGTACCCATTGTGAAATTGGTGGGATTAATCACTTTATTGGTGGTGGTGCAATGTAAGTTGCCACTCAGTGCCAAGCAGTGTACCTATCTTTACCGTATGATCGAATTCATTGGCCGTTGGTCGATGCTAGATCTGTTTATGATTTCAATATTAGTGACGTTGGTAGATTTGGGGGCTGTGGCCTCTATTACCGCTGGTGCCGGAGCAACTGCGTTTGCGTCGGTGGTGGTAGCAACCATATTTGCTGCCAATACATTTGATCCAAGACTTATTTGGGATTTGCGAGCCCCTGTTTATGACCACTGAGAATGAAGAGCCAATAATACCTGAGCAATCCTCCATGGATGACCCGTTAGTAATCGAAAATGAGGGGTTCTCGTTAATATGGTTAGTCCCCATTATTGCGTTGTTGATTGGTGGTTGGATGGGGTATCAACAATACCAGGCGAAACCCACGGTGATCACGATTCATTTCCCCGATGGCGATGGTATTAATTCCGGCAAAACGGAAGTCCGTTACAAGGGATTAACTGCGGGTGTAGTGAGTGACCTTGCATTAGAAGAGGACGGCGCTGGGGTATTGGTCTCGGTGGAAATGGACCATCGATTTGAACCTTATTTAAGTGAAGAGACGGATTTTTGGTTAGTGCGTCCAGAGATTGGTGTATCAGGTATTAAGGGTTTAGAGACGTTGGTTTCGGGTAACTATATTGGCATACGACCCGTGAAAGGATCGATAGACTTGGACTTTGTCGCGTTAGATGGCCCTCCCCCGTTAAGCGCCAATGAACCTGGTTTGCATATCCGATTAACGGCGCCTGATTTGGGATCGTTGAGTGTCGGCTCTCCGGTGACCTATAAAAAAATCATTGTGGGTAGTGTTCAAGACTACAAGCTGCATGATGAAGGCGTCACAATCGATCTCTTTATTAAGCCAAATTTTAGTCATCTGGTAAAAAAAGGCTCTCGCTTCTGGAATAGTAGCGGTGTGTTTGCATCTGGAGGTTTGTCGGGGTTTGAGATTCAAACCGATGCATTAGCAACCATTATTGCCGGGGGGGTGTCATTCCATACTCCCGAACAGAGTGAAAACGCACAAGCAGCCAATAATGACGAGTATTCGTTGTTCAAAGATTATAAACGGGCTAGTGCGGGCATTCTTACAACGATTCAATTTTCCAGTGCCGAAGGGTTAGTGGCTGAAAGCACAGAGCTTCGTTACAACGGGCTTCATGTAGGTATCGTGCGGGAAATCGAGTTTGATCAAGACAAAGGCGTGGTAAATACCACCGTAGTCTTTGATCCTCAATTTGAATTCTTATTGGTAAAAGGAGCGGCTTTTTGGTTGGTAAAACCTGAATTATCGCTTTCCGGAATTTCTGGATTGGATACAATTATATCTGGCAACTATATCGAAGTTGCCGCTGGTAAAGCAAAAGCAGAGCCGAAGTATTCATTTGTTGCATTAAGCCAAGCACCGAAAATGGATTACAGCGTGCCAGGACTCCATATCAAAATTGTCACGGATTTATTGCCTTCGATATCTCATGGATCGCCGATTTTGTATCGAAAAGTACAAGTGGGCGAAGTGCAATCTTATGGTTTAACCAAAGACGGTAAGCGTATTGAAATTCATGCGCATATTGATAAGAAGTATGCGCATCTCGTAAAACGTTCCAGCCGATTCTGGAATGCCAGTGGCATTCGCGTTAAAGGTGGTCTCGGTGGTATTAAGATTCAGACTGAAACCTTGACGACCTTGCTACGGGGAGGTCTGTCATTTTATACCCCCCAAGGGAAATCTAAAAAAGCTAAGAACGGTACCACCTATGAGCTATATGAAGGTATTGATGAGGCACAAGAAGAAGGTGTGTCGATTCAGTTCTCGGTGGAAACTGGGGATGGTCTAAAAGAAGGTACAGAGATTCGTTATCAGGGTATCCAAGTGGGTGCAGTAAAGTCAGTGCAATTGGATAAAAACCTTAAGAGCGTGGTGGTGCATGCGTTATTAAACCCTGATGCGAGAGCGCTAGCGGTAAAAGGCAGTGTCTTTTGGCGGGTGAAACCTGAATTGGGATTAGCTCACACGGCCAATTTAGATACATTGGTCTCGGGGCAATATATTACGCTTAATGCAGGTGAAGGTAATTTGCATTATGAGTTTGAATTATTAGATAAAGCGCCAACTCAAAAGCAGGAAAATACAGGGCTTAATGTCGTGTTGTTAGCGCCAAATACTCAGTCCATAAAAGCCGGTGTTCATGTTTTTTACCGCCAGGTAACGGTAGGAGAAGTGACAGGAGTTGAGTTGTCCAACAATGCCGATCATGTACGAATCTATATCAATATCGAAGAACCTTACCGCCCGCTCGTGAGGAGTAATAGTAAGTTTTGGAATACCAGCGGGATTGATATCAATTTTAAACTCTTTGGTGGTGCATCGTTTCGTACCGATTCGTTTGAATCCATTTTGGAAGGTGGAATTGCGTTTGCGACACCAAACAATGACACAATGGGTGACTTAGCCAAACCACAAGATCGCTTTAAACTGTATCCAGAAGTGAAGGAATCTTGGTTAGCATGGAAGCCAAAAATAGCCTTGAATCGATAGCACTATTGCTGCAATCACTATCATTGATGGAATTGCTCTATGGGTTTTTCTCGTTGCTTATCGTTGTACAGCTTGTGGGTGTGTTTTACTGTGCCAGGGTCATTGTTCAACAGGATGTGACGAAAGATATACGACGATTTTTGAATGAATATTGGCGGTGGAAGCAGGTGCGACAGAATAGCTTGCTTCTCTCACTTTGGTTAAGCTCCTTGGTCGCGTATGTAACGGTCTGGTTTGTGACGGTCAAATTGGCGGATATTCGGATTCAGCAAGCAGCGATTGAATCGCCACTATTACTCAGTTATATCGCATGTGGATGTCTATGCTTACTGCTGTATACCTTGTCGAAAGTCCGTGAGCAGATTGATGCCACCCGGGATACCGTAAAACGATTGAAGCAGATGCGTTTGTATACGGCATTTAAATCGGTACTACAAAAAGTACAGGGATCGTCGATTAATAACTCGTCTTGGGGTATTTGGGTAGGAACAACGGCGGCGGCAACTGAATGGTTGTCTGAACGTTGGGTGAAGCGAAAGATTGATGCAGAAATGAAAGATGCGATTCTTAACTTTAGTGCATTTGCCACCGTGGAGTATTTATTTCGTATGTCCTTGGTGGGGGTGGCAATCTGGATCATCTATCGCTAGATGATCCAGGCAAGTGGCTTAGAAGTGAAAGAATACCCCGGCTTCAATTTGCTGACGATCATAGGTGTAATTTTCGTCATCTGCATCAAATTGATAGCGGGTTAGCTGCACAAAGGTCGTGGGATACTTCTTGGCTTTTCGCTTAGACAGTAACATCTTGAAGGGCAATCGGGTTTCGAATCGTAGGCTTGCCGTGGTGCCTTTGCGTTCCGATAACCGCTCCTCTTCAACAACGTTATTGTTGAGGACTTGGCTATCTCGTTTATAGCCGTCTTCCTGATACTTTACCTTGGCTTGTAGATTACTTAGCGACATGACGCGATAACGTGCAGCAACTTGGATAGCGTAGCGGGTGTAGTCATAGTACCCCTCTCCTCCGTCTTGTTGATCAAAATAGGATAACTTCCCCTCTAACGTCAGATAGCGAGATAACTTATAACGATGAGATAGGTTCGCGAATTGATGTGTATAGGTTAAATCTGTACCCGCTATTGGGTCAGCGCTTAGATTAACTTCCCTCTTATCATCATAGGCTCTGTGACTAAGGCCGATATTGAATATGCTACGGTGAGATTTAGATAATCGATAACGCCATCGAGAGGAAAAGGTTATTTGTTTATGATCAAAATCGCTTTGATTTAAGTGAGTATAATCTTCATAGTCCTTTTTCAGGAATTCAAAACCAAAATTAGCATTGAGAGCACGGGATATTTTACGTGATAAGGTAGCGGATGTGGACCACCACTGGTAGTCATACCGATCACCAATTTCTTGATTGTTGGTAACACCAACGACGCCAGTGACATGGCTGACAAACGTCTTATCATAGGTACCGGCGGCGAGTTCTAGCTGAATCCTACTCTTCTTCTTTTCACCAATCTTACTTCTATAGTTCAGTGAGAGTTCTGTTCTGGTGGTATCTGCATCGTTGAGTGAGCCCCCAAAACGTTTGGCTTTTACCTTTACTTTTGCACTGAGTCCTTTGACGATTTTTTGTTTCGCGGTTGATTTGAGTTGCACATAGGTACCGCCGTCAGGATCAAATTTGTCTGCCAACGTCAGTGGATTACTATCATATCCGGTATGAATACGGGTATTTACCGTGAGACCATAACTACTATTACTGCTCATGCCGATGGCGATTGCGCTGACCAGCGGCAGTAACCGTAAGGTGCGACGGATGATATGCAGTGTGCTCATAGGTAACGAGTCCAACATGATAATTATGCCTCTTTGCTAAATGTAATAAGTTGGCTAAAGGAGGCACGAGAGGCCGATCGCTTTAAGAGTAGTTTATTTCGTAATTTTATTGCCGGTTGGTAGGCGTTATCCAGTTTTAGAAGTTGACTAAGCTGACTTAACGTACCGTTCTTATCTCCTTGTTTTAATGAGACATTTGCCAACAAGAAGCGCCCTTCTATATGGTTGGGTTTTATTTCGAGAATATTATTCAGTGTGGCAATTGATGACTCGTAATGCGCTTGCTGATACTGAATATTGGCCAGTTGCATAAGATTATCGAGGTTTCTTGGGGTTCGTTTTGCCATGGTCAATAGGTAGAATTCAGCCGAGGTATTATCATCAATGACAATAAGGGCGGCAATAAGTCTGCTTAGGGTTTTAATGGAGCGAGGAAAAGTATCATGGGCGGATTCCAAGACCTCTATAGCGCGAGCGTGTTGCTTTAGAGCCATAAGATAGTCAGCTTGGGCTAGTTGATATTTCTTGATGGCTTTGGGGTAAGCTAACGCAGGTTCTAGTTGGGATAGCGCCTGTTGATGATCCTTGAGCCTTGAATATACTTTTGAAGAATCATACCACGCGTTGGTCGCTTGAGGGTGACTGCGTAGAATACGATTATAGATCGCTAGAGATTCGCGGTATTGTTTTGTTAATCTATGTACTTTTGCGGTGGTTAGCGCTACTCGTGTGGATAGTGTTGGGTGGTCCTTGATGACTGCTAGCTTTTTCGTTGCTGCGTCATATTTATGCCGCTTTATATCAGACAAGGCATGTAGATAAAGTATTGACGGCGGTAGGGTATTCCATTTTTTCGTGGATAATTGCTTGTAGGACTTCTTTACATAACTGAGTAGGTAAGGTGTGATTGTTTTTGGATTGTCCCCTTCAATGTCCACCAATTTGGTGATTGAGCGTAGCGCGTTTGAGCGTTGGCCTAGAGCGATATAATTCCACGTCAGCAATTGTTGTCGATCGCTTTCAGAAAAGCTCTTAGGTAGCGCTTGGCTGAGAGTCTTGATTGAACCGTAAAAATCTGCGTTCTCCATTTGATAACGGGATTTTCTTTCGATGGCAATGGAATAGTTTGGGTTAAGCGCAATAGCTTTATCATAGGTATCGACAACAGATCGGTAGTCCTGATGGTTAATGGCCATCGTGTCGGCAAGTAGTCTCCAAGTAACGGCATTCCCAGGGCGATACTCAATGGATTTTTGATAGTATTGAATCGCAATATTTATATTGCCTAGTTGTGTACTACAACGTGCGGCGCCTGCTAATGCCTTCGCCTTTCGAGAACCACTGGTGATCGTTACTGCTTTTTCAAACAGATCAAATGCAGCCGTATAATCTTCCATTTTTTGATGAATTATGGCCGAATTGAGGGTGGCTGATTGATGATTGGTGTTTTTCTTAATAAGTTGATTATATTGATCTAACGCATCTTGTTGATGCCCTTTTTTGGACAATGATAGCGCATAATAAAATTGTGTGCCCTCAGCCAACCGTTGGGGCACTGATTTCACTGATAATTGATCAATGACAGTCTGATAAGATTTTTGCCTAACTAAAAGATAGTAATAAGCAACGTAGGTTTCTGTGAGACTATCATCAGGCACTCCTAGCATGGATAAGGTGTCTATCGGATTATTAGAAAAAATATCCCTTTTAATGCCATCCAAAATAAGCCCAATATAGGCATTTTTTGAGGTGTCACCGGTTGTTGCTGTATCCATTTGAAAAACACTGATATCAATTTCATTCACATCGTATTCTTCTGACGGATTAAGTGACAACGAGATATGCTGGATAT
This sequence comes from Gammaproteobacteria bacterium 45_16_T64, assembly GCA_002162955.1. Taxonomy (GTDB): domain Bacteria; phylum Pseudomonadota; class Gammaproteobacteria; order Pseudomonadales; family Ketobacteraceae; genus 42-54-T18. The sequence goes on along the minus strand of MABD01000035.1, from coordinate 107,279 downwards.
TATCGCTGGGATTAGAAAGCGTTGTTTCCCCATAGTATATACTAGCGGTGATTGCACCAGCGACGATGCATAGGGGTATTCCCGTATGGGAAAATACCCGACTAAGATGCGCTAATGGACGAAGATAATTCATTGCCAAATCCTCTGTTATGTACGTTCTGAATTTCTAAACCTGGGCGACCATTAACTTCTAGAATAAGTGGGCCTTGTGTTTTATCTAAACAGACATCAACACCAAGGTATCCAAGGGGGATTGCTGTATAGGATTTCTCTGCCATTATTTTTATATTATCCCAAAATGGAATGCTGACACCGACGAGTGGCGCGCCACTATCAGGATGATGGGTGATTTCCTGTCCTTTTAATGAACTGCGGGTAGTAATGCCCGTTGCTAAATCGATGGCAATACCTACGGCACCCTGGTGTAAATTGGCTTTGCCAGAAGAGCCTTTTGTTGGCATACGTAACATTGCACTAATGAGTTTGCCTTTGCCTGCGATAATACGAATATCACTGAGGCCGTAAGGTGCTAAAGACTGCAGCGAATCATGCTGTAATATGAGTGGCTCAATATAGGCGGTATCAGTATCACCATCTTGAGAATAGATACCGGATAATATTTCATTAACGTGTTGTTTGAGCTTGCTGAGTGTCCATATTTTTCCAGAGGCACTCATAAAATCGTCGCCCTGCTTTCCAATAATAACGAGTATGCCGTTACCTTGAGATCCATTGTTGGGTTTTATGACAAACCGTGGCAGTGTAGCTATTACTTCGAGAAAGGGTTGTATTTCCCTGTGTGATGCACAGGAACCGAGAGTATCTGGTACTGGTATATCTAAGGCCTGCATAGCCTCTTTTGCAGCCAATTTGTCCGCCGCTAATGTGAGAAGTTTCTTATCGTTGTGCTTATAAACAAGCTCTCTATTGCGGCCATTGATACCAACTAATGATGCTGCATCTTTAAACAGGACTTTCTTAAACCGCACAATTTCAGATAAACGAATTCCAGACCAACTGCCGATATATATTTGTATCGAAAGTACAAGGAGTAGTAATTCAGGATAAAGTGAGAATAATCCCTGTAGCAAAATGGAATTAAAAATTCCGAAGCAACCGATAACAGTAACGAGTGTACCTAGGCTAATATAAAACAAATCGTTCCAATTGTTTTCTGCTGAGAGTTGGTGCAAGCGCTCTGCGATAAAACTAATAATTACCACAGGGAACAGCGTTAACATACCAAATTCTACGTGGTGATCGATGTCAACAAAGTACAGCGCAGCGATAAATAAGCAGGTAATTATGGTAATGATTGCAGCAAGTCGAGCGACTTTTAGAATATGCATTCGATCGAGTATTGTATGGAATAAAAAAGCTAATAGGAGTACGGCGATAAAACTGACGAGGCCAAGAGCAAGCCCCGTCGCGTAGCAGGCGGCTCCGATTAGCATTGGCATAAAGATGCCGAAGGTTTTCATACCCAATACATTTCGAAGAAAGGTAATGAGTAATGTACATAATGGAAATAGTAGGAACAGACTACTGGTTTTGGGGGTAAGACCTAGCCCCTGTAATAATACCGCGGCGTTAGTTTTGTTTTTCGAGTCTTCCGGTTGTTGGTGATATAGCGCGGGTGAAATAGTGTCTATTGCAACCGTAAAGCTATAATCAAAATTAATATTTCTATTATGGCGAAAAAGGGATTGGTCTCCCCGATACAATTCCAAGTAATGTGCCGGTAACTCTGCAAAATAACCATTGGTGGGACCGAAGGGAACCCAGTGATTATTGATAAAGACCTCAACCCATTGATGGGATGTTTTCTTGCTGCCCTCATTGAGTATTAGCCCGCCAACGAGCCGGGCGGGAATATTATTTAGACGGGCGAGTGAGATAAACAGGCGGCTTTTTCCATTACAGCTTGCTTCACCAAGCCTTAAGGCAGTGAGTGAGTCGGTAACCCCCTTAAAAGGAACAGTGTTAATTGAATGTGTAGTGTATTCGTAGATTGCACTGAGTACATCCAAAATATACTGATTGCTACTGGGGGCTATATTGTTCCACAGTTGTTTAATTTCTGGATGATTAACTTGTATTGCATCAGTTTGAGAAAGGTAGGGTGCAAATGCATTGTCATAACTGGTGGGAATGAGTAGCTCAGCGGGGATATCGTAGCGGGTTGCGGTGGTTGTGATATGAGCCTGATAATGTACCGAGCGACTTTGATCTGTGCCTGCCCAATTACCTTGGCGGCCTAAATTATTGTTTCTTTCGTGAAACTCCATATCGGGGGCGAGGTTGGTTTCGCCTATTAGGGATTGCCGATGGTTAGTCTTGGGTAAAAAGGTGCTAACTCTTACATCGGTATCTTCGGGTTCAAAGGTCATGTCTAACGACAGCTGAAATATGCTTTCCGGTATCAATAGGTCGCTTTTCAGCGGCGTTACGTAAAGATGCGTGAGGAAAATTGCCGAGGTCAGTGTGAGTAACACAAGCCATGGGGGTAAAGCAGAGAGCATTTTGCGGGCCACGGTCATTCTCCAGTGGTATTACGTTTGCTGTAGGTCTAATTTAAGTGGGAAATAATCCCACGTCAAGAAGATAAAGGTTAACAATTGAACAAAATGTGAACTAATTTTGTTGTGACAGGCAAGAGTGTTTAATTAGCAAACGAAGTGGAACAAATGTCCCGAATAGTAGCGGGAATAGCGGCTCGAAATAGCGATATGCACTGGCACCGTGGTTAGTGGCGCCAGAACATGGGAGTGAACAATACTAAAAGGGTAAAAATCTCCAGTCTTCCCAACAACATAGTGAAGCAGAGTATCCATTTGGCGGTATCAGAGATGGATGAATAATTGAGTGCTACACCATCTAATCCTGGCCCTAAATTGTTAATACAGGCGGCGATGGCAGAAAAGCCGGTAACGAAATCTACCCCAGTGGCTAAGATACATAGGAAAAGCACACAAAAACAAACCATATAGACGCCAAAGAACCCCCATACTGCTTCAATAACACGGTCGGGCACAGCCTTATTATTCAGCTTGATCACCATAATGGCATTTGGGTGAATCAATCGGCGCATTTCCCTCAGACCTTGCTTGAACATCAGTAACATACGTATCACTTTGATACCGCCACCGGTTGATCCTGCACAGGCACCGATAAAACTACCCATCAGCAATGCTGTGGGGATCAATGGGTGCCATTGTGAGGAGTCAGCAACGGAATAGCCTGTGGTGGTTGCGGTGGATACGGTTTGGAATATCGCATGGCGGAAGGCATCCCAATTGTTGTCGTAGGTGCCATCAAAGTAGAGCACTAAACAGGCAATGGTGGCGATCGAAAAGAGTACTTGGAAGTAGAAGCGCAACTCTGGGTCGGACCAATAATGGGTCAATTCTTTTCGTCGCCAGGCAAGAAAGTGTAAACCAAAATTTATGCCCGCAATGGCCATAAAGATAATGGTGGCGACCTCTATACCAGGGTTATTAAAATAGCCAATGCTCTCGTTGTGGGTAGAAAACCCACCAATGGCGATGGTGGAAAAGCTATGGCTAATGGCATCAAAAGCGTCCATCCCCAGGAACCAGTACGTAATTGCACAGACAAAGGTTAAGCAGACGTAGAGTGTCCACAGTGCTTTAGCCGTTTCTGCGATACGTGGTGTTAGTTTGTGATCTTTCATTGGGCCAGGGGTTTCGGCGCGATAGAGCTGCATACCACCAATGCCGAGCAGCGGCAATATCGCTACCGCCAAGACGATAATACCCATACCGCCGAGCCATTGGAGTTGCTGGCGATAATAGAGAATGGATTTTGGCAGATCATCCAGGTCCTGAATGACGGTGGCACCCGTGGTGGTGAGGCCGGAGATGGATTCAAATACAGCCTCTGCTATATTCATATCCGGTTTATCACCCAGTAAGAATGGGATGGCCCCATAAAGCCCTAGTACGGTCCAAAATAATACCACGACAAAAAAACCGTCTCTAACACGCAGTTCATCATGACGGTTGTGCACTGGTAGCCAACAGATCACACCAGATACCAAGGTGATGGCAAATGCGGTAAGAAACAAGGTATGGCCGCCATCGTCGTATATTAATGCGACAACGACAGGGGGTAGCATGGTCGTGCTGTAGATCATTAGCAGCACGCCAAGGACGCGCATTATAATGGCGGGATGCATAGCGAAGCCTCGTTAGAAGAAAGTAATACCGACTTGGAATAGTCGCTCGACATCGGATATGCGACGCTTATCCACCAAGAACAAAATAACATGGTCATCGGATTCGATGACAACATCATCATGGGCTATCAATACTTCATCGTTGCGGACAATGGCACCAATGTTGGTACCTTCCGGTAGGTCGACTTCTCCAATCATCTTACCAACAACCTTGGAGGAGTTTTCATCACCATGGGCGATCGCTTCAATGGCTTCTGCTGCACCGCGACGTAGTGAATGCACATTGGCCACATCACCTCGGCGTACATGGGTCAGCAAACTGCCAATGGTGGCCTGTTGGGGAGAAATGGCGATATCGATATCCCCTCCCTGGACCAGATCAACATAGGCTGGGTTGTTGATCAGGGTCATCACTTTCTTGGCCCCCAATCGTTTCGCTAACATGGAGGACATGATGTTGGCCTCGTCGTCATTGGTGACCGCAAGAAATACGTCCACATCTTCGACGTTTTCTTCCAATAATAGATCCTGGTCTGATGCATTACCTTTGATGACAATGGTGCGCGATAATTTTTCAGCAAGATAACGACAACGGTCGACATTTCTATCGATGACTTTAACTTGGTAGCGCCCTTCTATAGCCTCACAAAGACGTTCACCAATATTGCCGCCGCCAGCAATAATGATCTTTTTATAATTGTGTTCGAGACCCCGTAGTTCACTCATCACTGCGCGAATATGATTACGTGCGGCAATAAAGAACACTTCATCATCCGCCTCGATAATGGTGGTGCCTTCAGGAATAATCGCTCGATCGCGACGGAATATTGCGGCTACACGGGTATCAACAGAGGGCATATGTTGGCGTAAATAGCGTAATTCTCGCCCTACCAACGGGCCGTTAAAGTATGCTTTTACGGCAACAAGTTGTAGCCTTCCGCCGGCAAAATCCAATACCTGCAATGAACCAGGGTGTTCGATCAGGCGCTTGATATGATTGGTGACTTCTTGCTCAGGACTAATAATAACGTCGATAGGAAACGCATCATTATTAAAAAGCCCCTTACTTTTATTGAGATAACTGGTGGATCGAACGCGGGCAATTTTGGTGGGCGTACGGTGTAATGAGTAAGCCACTTGACAGGCGACCATATTGATTTCGTCACTGTTAGTGACGGCGATCAACATGTCGGCATCATCCGCCCCCGCTTGGTGCAATACCGTGGGGTGGGAGGCCATGCCTTGTACGGTTCGAATATCGTAGCGTTCTTGGAGTTCGTGTAGACGTTCGCCATCTTTATCAACGATGGTAATGTCATTATGTTCACTGGCAAGGTTTGCCGCCAGTGTGCCCCCTACTTGGCCAGCGCCCAGTATAATTATTTTCATAGTTGGAGTGTTGTTATCTCTTGCAGAAAACGCAGGGTTGTCGCTAACGTATTCTTTTGGTCAGATTTATTATTGGTGCTGTCCTTAATGTTAATGAGAATAGCATAACTAGCACAGGGGGAAAATCATTGAGGGGAACGATAGTTCACGAAACGTATTCAGTGAGGGGGCTGTACCCTATGCTATTTATGAAAGGTAAATAGCATAGGGTGAACGTATAAGGGTGATTGTGTTGGCGAAAAACTACGCGATAGCGATTTGTAATTCGGTAATATTCTCATCGGATTCAGGATTGACCCAATGGGTATAGACCTCTCTGCATTGGCCCGCCATCGCATGGCCTGCTTTAAGGATATCATTGATTAATGGCTCATAACCTTTGGAGCCGATATCAACAAAAGAACCGGTAAAACGCCGTTCGATATAGGTAATGGGTTCTAAGCTAGAGGCGTCGAACTTACCTTTGTAGGTTTGAGTGGATTCTACGGGTTGTGCTATTTCTAGCTCAAATACGGTATCTGGATTACCATCGGCACCACGGTAAACGAAGATCATTGGGCCGACCTGAGTTACTGCACCTTCCTCGACATCCTTTTCGATATCTAAAGGCAAGTTACCGATATCCTGCATCAGGCTTTTTAGGGTTGTGCGTGTTTTGGTTGAGATAACGGGAATGGCGTCGGATTGTTGTGGTTTCATTGTTTGCTCCTTGAAAGTGAATGATCGTCCGGTGACGATGTAAAGAGCATAATTGGAGCTACTGACAACCCTATGTCAGTAGGTGTTGACTAAGCGTCTGCGCGTGTTGTTGTATTTCACTGATCAAGGCTGGGGGGGATTGAATGGTGACACCATCGGTGAACATCATAAGCCAGCGGGCCATATATTCTAGGGATGGCGTGAGAAAAACCATGGAAATATTGCCCTGTTCGTCGGCGGGCTCTTCGCTGATAAAGCCGTAGTAGTGTTTTTGGCTTTGGATCACATTGGCGATAATGGGAGAAACGAGTAAGCAAACCTCATGGTATTGGTCGGTCTGGTGGGATTTTTGTAAGTAACTTTGCAGGCTTTCTCTACGATTGCGATTGAATCGTTGTTCAGTAAGTTGTAAGTGTTGAATTCTATCGAGCCGAAAATCGCGGTAACCTTGGCGCATTTGGCACCAAGCAATGAGGTGCCAATGGTGGCTGTAATAGTAGAGGCCAATCGGTTCAACGTGACGCTCGGTGTCTTCTGAGCGGAGATTAGACCGATAGGCTATAGCAACCACCGTTGAGGAGAGAATAGAAGCCTGAAGCTGTTGGAGTGTGTCATGTACTTCCGGTTGATTCGGAAGTCTGGCGGTAAGGTGTACCTCTATGCTATCGCTCAACTGGGCAAGTCTATCTTTGTCATCGTCATTGAGTACGGCTTTGATTTTATGCAGTGCTTCGCGATAGGTTTTTTGGGTATTGCTATCGTTAAGCCCACCCATCACCTTTTCACCGATAAGCAGTGATAACGCTTCTTGTTGAGAAAAATGCACTGGCGGTAGGCTATAGCCTCGGTCAAGATAGTAGCCTAATCCTGCTTCTGACCCGATAGGAACGCCCGCGGCTTCAAGGCTACGAATATCACGATAGATGGTCCGTAGGCTGACATCAAAATGCTCGGCAATTTCTTGGGCTTTGACAATGCGCTTGGTCTGCAACTGGATGAATATTGCAACGACGCGGTCGAATCGATTCATGGGTGTTGTCTGCTCTATAGGTCATGTACACTAGGCGCACACAGTGTAGGGTATTGTGTGTTTATGTGGAAACCCCTTAATTAACAGAGATAGTCATATGTTGCTAAGTACCAAAGATTCGCAAAAGGCTAAACAGGAACAGTCCTTTGCGAACGCATTGAAAACCATCATTGATTTCAGTGCAGAACAGGAATTCCCCATGTCATTTAACGTAATCCATGGGTTTCTCTTTGGCTTATGCAGTGCGCCTGTCGCGATATCGCCGATGGAATGGATTCCGAGCTTGTTTGGAGATAATGATGACATCACCGATGCTGCTCTCACAAATGCGGATACATTTCAGGCGTTAGTGGATTTCTTTAATTATATGATGGAACAGATCCAAGAAGAAAACCCCGAATACCCACAGGCTATGGTTGTTAGTGACACCATGTCGGATAATTTTGGTATGGAGAGTGATTTGGGCCAGTGGTCCCAAGGCTTTATTGATGCTTCTGAGTGGTTAGGTGAGGTTTGGGAAGAAGCCATGATTGACGTATTGGAAGAAGATCATACGATCAAGTCGGTGATGTTAAGCTTCTTTTCAGATGAAGAGTTTTCTCGAAAATTGCATGATGAGTTGATGGAAGCTGAAGGGCTGAGTTTTGAGGATATCTGTGAAGATTTTCTTAAATTGTTACCTAATACTCTTAAAGGGTATGCCTTCACGGGAAGAAAGCTTTACGAACAGCAAGTTGAGTCAATGCCCTCAGCGGAGCCCGCAGTCGCAGATCCTAAAGTGGGTCGTAATGATCTCTGCCCTTGCGGAAGCGGTAAAAAATACAAGAAGTGTTGTTTGCACTAGGACCTGAAATAAAAAAAGGGCTGTGACATAGTCACAACCCTTTGAGTGTTGAGAGTGAAGATTATTATTGCAGTTACAGATCCATTCCTCTTAGTCGGCTAGCTTGGTTTTCAAAAAGCGTTGATGGGTGTGTTTCGAAGATGTTGTTAAGTCCAAATAACATGTTAGTCGCGTCAAGGTGATTCATATGATAGTCATCACGAATCACATCGCCCCAATGCATGGAGCATACCGCTACAAGTCCGTCATGTTGATCACCATTCCAGTAACCTAGTGCACCTGTGAAGGCAAGCAATGCGTCGCTGACGTCTAATACGTTCGTGATGGTACCGTGGCTGCCCCAAGAGAAATATTTTACGCCGTTAGCTTCTGCTGCCCCTTCACCACAGTAGCTTGTTGGTTCTCCACCAGGAAAGTTAGCATTAAACTCAACGGATTTTTCAGTCGACATAAATAGTATGGTGTCTAATGCGTCTTGCTCGTATTCAATGTTGCCCGCTAGTGCGTCGACGACAACGCCGGCAAGGTTAAGGATTGCTAAAATAGCATCACCTGGCGCAGTGCCGAGTAAATTGTCCACACCCCAATCCGCAAAACCTGATCCATAGTTGGTGGCATTAACGGTTGTTACTGAAGCCACTAAGTCAGGGCGAACTCCAGCAACATAGCGTGAAGTAGGGCCACCTAAGCTATGGCCAATGATGTTGACCTTTGACGCGCCGGTTTCCGGTAATACCGTATTTTGAATATAAGACAGTAACTGCTCGCCTCTCACTTCTGCATCTTCCCATGCGGTAAGGTTAGGTGTGTATACCACTGCGTTACCGTCCCGTAGCTCTGCAGGAATTCCCTGGAAGTATTCAACAAACACAAGAATCTGATCGAATCCTGAAACCCCGTGTACCAGTACGACGGGGTATTGTGAGTTATAACGGTTGTTATAGTTTTGAGCGTCAACGGCGGCAACCTCGATAAGGTAGGCTGCATATGCTAGAGCATAAGCCGCTTGGCAGACTGGGTTGAGGATAAAGCAGTTATTTTCTGGTGCTGAAGGATGGCTTGCCTCAGCGACATAATTTGAATGGGGTGTGGCTTGTACAATAGAGCTGAATGAGAGAATTGTTGTGCTGAAAATAATTGCTAACAGTTGCTTCATATTCATAGTGCTTACCTAAATGGTTGCGGCTCTATTCTGTAATGAGTCGTTTGTTGCGGTGCATTACAGAGTGCATAATATTTGCCAACTAGTGCACACTTTATGTTTAGTACGAAAGGTTAGTTTTGTGTGAGGTATTATTTGTCGAAAAAACAAAGAGTTATATTTTAATTGTGGATATGTTTTAGAATGGCCAATCGTTTGGCTGTATGGGACAATGGCAGAAAAAAGAATTGTGCTTCCTGTGGGAACAGGCCATTGTCACTCGGCGTAACAGGTAACAGTTTTTAACCATAAGGGGCATAGTTGTTTCAATTATTTACACGGCAAATAATATAACGTGCAACTATTATAAATAACGTAAACGTATATCTAGATAGCTGCATATGCGTTATGGGTGTCAGGAGCAGGTAAGTGAATAAAAAAGTAATGGTCGGTATTTTGGTGGCGTTGGTCTTGGTTGTTGGCCTATTAGGTTACGCACTGAATACTGCGATGACGGCATTGGAAGGTGCCACAAATTATGCTGTTCCGGACAAAACTGGATTAACCAGCTCACCAGTGGTTGCGAATCATAGTGTGGGGGCAAGAACAATTGCCCCTGCTATTTATTATGATACTTACGAATCTACGTTCGGTGCGCTGCCGCGTTCTCTTCGCGGTACCAAAATACCGGTGTCGTTTACTCTTGATGATGAAGGGCACCTGGTAATTACGAAGTCGATAAAAGTACTGATTGAGTATTTCTTATCATTGGTGGGCGAGGAATCGGTAGAAAGGATCACGGATCGCATCCGTGAGTTTATTCAGCAGCAACTGGAAGAACCTGCGGAATCTGAAGCCATTGCGGTATTAGATCGTTATCTTGAGTATAAGAAAGCACTAGTGGAAGTCGAGGAATCATTGGGGTATGACATCGAGTCCTCAGGTAATGCTGCGGATTATGCGACCATGTTTCGATTGCGCCGTGAAACACGAATATCGTACTTAGGTCAGGAAATATATGATGCCTTCTTTGCTGACGAGGATAAAAAAGCGGAGTACACCGTTGCTCAAATGGCGTTGCGAGCAGATGATTCACTATCGGATGCGGAAAAACGTGAGAAGGAACGAGAGCTAGAAAGGTTATTGCCTCCCAAAGAGCAAGAACACAAAAACCTAGAGCGTGTCAGAAATGAGCTTAATGAGCGTGTACAGGAAGCAAAAGCCCGTGGCGCCAGTGAAAATGAAATATTTCACCTACGCACAGAAGTGTATGGTTATGAAGCTGCTCGACGATTTGCGAGTGCGGATAAAGAATCAAAAGCGTGGGATTTACGTTTTAGTGTTTACCGTGAACAGCGCCAATTGATTTTGGATGCAGAAGGTATGAGTAGCACGGATAAAGATGCGCAGATTATCCAATTACAAGATACGTTATTTAGTGTCACAGAACGTTTGCGTATTCCTACCTTGGATAGAATGGCAGAACAGCAGTAATTAGCGAATATCCACAATACGGCTGGCTTTTTTATAGCGAATGCGCCAGCCGCTCCAACTGGGTAATTCCCAGCGTTTTGGCTCGCCTTTACGAGTGCCACTGATTCTTTCAACGGTGATGAGTTTTTTACTCACTTGGTATTCTACCGCAAGCACAAGATCACAGAGGGTCACTTTGTGAGGGTAGCGTTCTTGAAACTCTTGTTTTTCCCAGTCAGGAACGCCGTCGAAGGAAAGATCACTGGGATCGATAAGTGCGATATCCTCACCGGATTCTACTCCTAATGTTTTCAATCGATCCATAAGCCATTGCGGTAATGTTGGTATTGGGCGTTGTTCTGTTTGTGGAACACTAAGGTGTTGATATAGCGAAAAATCCTGTATATCGCCAGCGAGTTCGGTACCCAGTGGTGCGAACAGCCTATCGTTGATGATTAATTCTGTGATCGCATTTCTTGCGTGTTGTTGTGTGGGTGATTGCTTTTCTGCGCCAATTTTTCGTCCTGCATAATACAATTCCGTATCGACCAATAACTGATGATTATTCCAACGTACGTGACCCAATTGCTTGGTGGCAAGCTGCGCGGCGATAATATCTTGTAAGCGCATTGGCGCGAGGCAAGTGGCAATGTTCAGAGTGTCCCGTATGTTTTTTCCTGGCATATTGTATTGATCAAATACAAGCGCGGCTTCTGCGTTTTCAGCGAAGCGGCTGTTGTCGCCAATAACAACTTCACTGAATCCGTTACCTAATGCAGCGCGGCGCTTTTCTCGACGGACAAAGACTAACTCCGGCGCGGCGATGGCCAGAGCGCGAACAAAAGACGATCGATCAAACCGCTTGTGAGGCGCTGCAAGATTTTGTGATGGCGAGGCTAAATCCAGCGCATGGTGTATTTGGGCCGATAGGTTTTGTGCTTCCTTGATTGCGTTGCTATTAACGCTGATATCTTCTGGGGGTGGCTGGCGCATACATTGAATTAGGGTAAATGCGTCACAATCCAGTGGGCTCCAATCAACTAATGCCTGTCGCCCACGCTCACTTTTGGGAATCGTGAGTAGTTTCTGAGACGTGCTTAACGCGGCGACAAGGTCAATCATGGCGGATTGAGTGGTTGTGTCCGGCATTGCGGTAATTAAATGAGAATATAGCGTATCTATTGGCAGTGGGTATAAACGCATGCCATGTGTAGTGGCTTTGCCTTGCGTGGTGATTGCGTTCATTCCCAGTAAGCGGTTTCTTGCGACATCAATGGACTTTTCGGGTAGCGGTTCCGGAAATGATAGGGTGTCAATTGTGGCATCGTTGCATGCCGCTGCGAGCATTAATTCTGTGAGTTCTTCTCTGAGGATTTCGGGAGGGGTGGTATCACGCAATGGGGCATGCTCGCCCCACAAACGAATACAATGCCCTTCACTTAGTCGCCCTGCCCTTCCTTTGCGTTGATCCGCGCTGGCGCTAGAAATGGGATCGAGCCCTAACACTGTTCGACCATTGCGCTGATGCGTACGTCGCTCCATCCCACTGTCAATGACGACACCGATATTGGGAATCGTGAGGGAGGTTTCTGCCACATTGGTGGAGAGTATAATACGTTGCGTGCTCTGCTGGTTGAGAGCACGTTGTTGTTCTGCCTTGGAGCTGCTAGCGGATAAACAAATCACTTCGACGTGATGGTGTTGCGAAATAGGTTGTAGTTGTTGAAAGCTATTTTGGATTTCCTTGCGGCCAGGTAAAAATACAAGGATATCTTTCGGTTGTTCACGTTGATCTTGTTGAGAGTGCTGCTGAGTGAGTTGTGTTATTGCATATTCGCAGGCTTTTCGTACGCGCACTTCCAGACTTTGTGTACTTGGCATCTGTTGTGGTTGTTCCGCATGATAATGCATATCCACAGGAAACATTTTTCCAGGGCTCTGTAAGCGGGTGGCTCCAAGGTAGTTAGCAAGCTGCTGACCTTTTATGGTGGCAGAGGTCAGGATGATACGATGGCAGACGGGGGGCGCTTTGAGTAGCGCCAATAATAAATCGGTATCCCAGCGGCGTTCATGAAATTCATCAATAATGATGGTGTCATATTCTGCCAGTTGATTATCCGCTAGCCAACGTAATGCAATGCCGGGTGTGACAAATTGTATTTGGGTTTCGGGCCCATAGCGTTGGTCAAATCGAATGGCATAACCGACCCGTTGACCCAGGGGGCTACTGACCAGCGACGATACATAGGTTGCCAGTGCAACACAGGCGATGCGTCGGGGTTCGATGATCAGCACTTTTTTGTCGCGCTGGTGGTCAGCAACCCAGATGGGTAGCTGAGTGGATTTTCCCGATCCGGTGTTCGCTTCCACAACGATGTGTTGCTGGTGATGTGGCGTATGTACCGAGAGCAACGATAAAAACTCAGCCTGAATATTGTTAATCGGTAATGGTGTATTCATTTTTGTGGCTTATGCGGCGGCTTTTCTGAGTAATGCGTAATAAAAACCGTCGTGGCCATCCTGTTGCGCAAATAATTGGATACCCACCGATGCCGCTTGTCCCCATTTTGCCTCTATATTAATCTCCTTGGCATCCGATTGCTGCTCGAGAAAGGCGCGCACGACACGTTCATTTTCGTGGGGCAAGATTGAACAGGTCGCGTAGAGCAAGGTGCCTCCGGGCGCTAATAGTGTCCACGCTTTACCGAGCAGCATGAGCTGCTGTTCTGATAGCGCAACAATATCCTTTCGCTTACGTAGCCATTTAATATCTGGGTGGCGACGTATCACCCCCAATGCGGAGCACGGAGCATCCAATAAAATTCGATCAAATAATGGGGCATTATTCGCGAGATGTTGTTCTGTGAATGTCTCCAACGATAGCGCGTGCACTTCTGCAGCTAATGACATACGCGTAAGATTTTCATGGATGCGGATCACGCGTTGCTCACTAGCATCCAATGCGACGAGCTGTGTTAGCTCCGGTTGTGATTCTGCAATATGGGTGGTCTTACCCCCAGGGGCAGCACATGCATCCAATACTCGCTCATTCGGTTGTGCATTGAGTATAGTAGCAGACAATTGTGCCGCTTCATCTTGTACAAAGCTGTGGCCTTGATCAAACCCCGGTAATTTATCTACGCTACAGGGTTTATCCAGTTGGATGCCTTGGCGAGCAAACTCACATAATTTACCTTGGATACCCTTTTGTTTTAATTGCTGTAAGTAGTTTTCAGGGCTGTTGTGCTTTGGATTTACCCTGATGGTCATCGGAGCGTGGGAATTGTTGTGAGTTAATATGCTATCGGCTTGCTCCGGCCATGCGGCCATTACCATGTCGGCAAGCCATTTAGGATGCGCGGTTTGTACGGCAATATTGTCAGGTATAGCGTTGGTTAACTCGGATTTTTCCCGTTGGCAGCGACGTAAAGTACCGTTGATTACTTTTGCTGCCCAGGATTTATTTAATTGGCGCGTTGCTTCTACAGTTTCTGATATCGCCGCGTGATCTGGAACACGGAGATACAATAATTGATAAATACCCACCAGCAGTAATGCATGGATATCACTATCCCTGCTTTTAAAGGGATGATGAGTGACGGAGCTGGCAATTTTATCGAGCCGAATAAACCAACGGCATACGCCAAAACACAGTTCTTGCAGTAACGGTCGGTCGGCATCAGGGTGGTTGGCCAGTGTCTTGGGCAGTAAATCCGATAATGAGCGACCATTATGGACTTGGCCCTTTTTGAGTGGCAATACGTCGTTGAGTATTTGGGCAGCAAGTGCGCGTTCATTCATAGGCATTAGATAAACTTCTTCCCGATTGAGAATTGGTCTTTACGGCTATTGAGTATGTCAGCAACCGGTAGTTGCTTGGCTCCACTTAATTGCATGCGAGTAATGCGAATGCCCCCGGTCTTTGCCGCGACAACAAGGCCATCCTTATCGGCGGCGACAATTGTTCCTGGCTCCCCTTTGATATCGCTGATAGCGCTAGCATCGAAGATACGTATTTTTTTGCCGTCCATCTCGGTATGTGCAACCGGCCAAGGGTTAAATGCTCTGATAAGGTCGTTGATCGTGTGGCTATCTTGCTGCCACTGGATTTGGCCCTCTTGCTTACTTAACTTGTGCGCATAATTGGCATGTGCATTGTCTTGAGGTGTTGCATTGGCATTGCCGGCGCTCAGGTCTGCTAAGGTATCCACGCAAGCTTGCGCACCAATACTGGCCAATCTGTCATGTAATGAACCGCCATTATCGGTAGCACTGATCGGTGTACTGACCTTGCTTAACATGTCGCCGGTATCGAGCCCTTTATCCATCTGCATAATGGTCACGCCGGTTTCGGTATCACCTTCTGCAATCGCCCGTTGAATCGGCGCAGCACCTCGCCATCGAGGTAATAAGGATGCATGTACATTTATGCATCCGAGCCGAGGGGTATCGAGTACGGTTTGAGGCAGAATGATGCCATAGGCAACAACGACCATAATATCGGCATTAAGGGTTTTTAGCGCTGCTAGGTCCTCATCTGCTTTGAAATTAAGCGGTTGATAGACATCGATACCTTGTTCAGCGGCGAGGTTCTTGACCGGGCTCGCAGCTAACTTGCGGCCTCGACCCGCGGGACGGTCCGGTTGTGTATAACAGGCCACCACATTGTGTGGACTATCAAGCAGGGCTTGTAGTACGGAAGCGGCAAAATCAGGTGTTCCCGCAAATACGATATTCAGAGGTGTTACGCTAGACGTCGAAACGCCAGAGACAGATTGTAAGGTCACGTTGGATTCCAGAAAGGTTGCAGGAGGCTCTAGCGCCTGGCTTTGGCGGCAGCTTTATGGGCTTTGACCAATTTGGCTTTGATTCGCTCACGTTTGAGCTTAGAAATATGATCTACGAACAATATACCGTCAAGGTGATCTATTTCGTGTTGGATGCAGATAGATAGCAGCTCATTGCAATCCATTTCGAAGGGGTTGCCGTCACGATCGGTGGCTTTTAAACGAATTCTTTCAACTCGGGTGACGGTTTCATAATAGCCAGGTACCGATAAGCACCCTTCGTCATATTCTTGTTCACCATCAATCGGGGTAAATTCGGGATTGATAAGTACCAAAGGCTGATCTTTCTCCTCTGAAATATCGATCACAACGACCCGCTTATGGACGTCTACCTGTGTTGCGGCAAGTCCTATACCTGGGGCGTCATACATCGTCTCCAACATGTCATCAACTAACTTGCGGATGCCGTCGTTAACGTCAGTGACTGGCTTCGCTTTGGTGCGAAGTTTGGGGTCTGGAAATTCAAGAATATCTAATAAGGCCATATCGTTCGTCAATTGTTGATGTAAGTTGTCGTAAAACACTAAAAAAACTTGCTAAGATTATGTTTGCTAACCAATTGCTGATTCCAGAATAAAAAAATCAACTACAATGAAAGCAAATGTGTAACAGTTCCCAAGCTTTTCGATAAAAGGTCTATATTTAATAATATTGTCTATATTTTTAACATAGCATCTTGTACTAATGGTATATCGGCGGCATGCTCAGGCATATTTGCCAGGTTTGCCAAGTAATTGGGGTACGTTTGGGTCAATTACCACCACTGGCTGTTACAACCAAGTTTAATAATGATAAAGGGATTCTCACAATGATGAAATCATTTCTCAGATTGATGGGGGTTGGACTGTTGGGTTTATCCCTACAAGCAGCCGCTGATGTTGAGCTGAAAGATAATCATCCGACGACGTATAACGTGAGTAGTGGCGATACACTATGGGACATTTCTAACGCGTTTCTTAAAAACCCATGGTTATGGCCTGAGCTGTGGTTCGTAAATCCTCAGATTGACAATCCCCACCTGATTTACCCAGGTGATGTACTTAAATTGATTTATGTTGATGGTCGGCCCTATTTGAATGTGGAACCAGGCCCACGAACCATCAAGTTTAAGCCCGGTGATACTATCAAATTAACGCCGCATGCACGAATTACACCGATTGATACGGTGATCCCCGCGATACCTTTAGAGCATATCCAGAGTTTCTTGGTGAACAACCGAGTGCTGGATAAAGACGAGCTGAACCTAGCCCCGTATATTTTAGCAGGGGATGAGGATCATATTCTCATGGGGGTTGGTAGTTATATGTATGCCCGTGGTGATTGGGAAGAGAATCAAAAAGCCTACGGTGTGTATCGTCGGGGGCCCACTTATTTAGATCCTGAGACCAATGAAATGCTAGGGTTTGCGGCATTAGACCTGGGTATTGTACGATTCGAGAGCAAAGAAAACGATATTGCACGATTTAAGGTGCAGAGCTCCAATGAAGATATCCGTGTAGGGGATCGATTGCTTCCCACCGAAGAGCGTAAAGTAAACTCTACGTTCTATCCCAAAGCACCGTCTGCTGATATTGATGGTGAGATTATCCACGTATTTAGTGGTGTGAAGAATGTGAGCCTGTACGACGTTGTGGTAATTAACCGTGGTATTCGTGAAGGGGTTGAGATTGGTGATGTTTTAGCGGTGTTTGCCCAAGGTGAAGTGGTTAAGGATAGAGTGACCAAAGAGATGATTAAATTGCCTGACCATCGTCGTGGTATGTTGATGGTTTTTAGAACGTTTGAGAAAACATCCTACGGGTTAGTATTAAAAGCCAGTGCTCCGCTAGCGATTGCGGACCGGGTTTCAAATCCGAGTTGATAGTGAGTTAATCTAAAAAACCCAAAAGGCCTACGTTTTACGTGGGCCTTTTGGGTTTTGTTTGCTAAGTTACTGTCTATCTAGCTAATTGGATTAGCGATACACTTTTTTCAGGGACGATAAAATGCAAACTAGGGATACCAATACGCCTTATTGGCTGGCGATGTGGCGTTTACCCCGTGTAGGGCCTGTGACCTTTACCAAGGTATTGGCTCATGCCGATAATGACCTTGAGTATTTGTTTTCTCAATCCGTTGTAGATCTTAAACGCTGTGGGTTTAATGATACTCAAGTGGAGCTAATCAGTGGCTTCTATCGAGATCGGCAGCTGTCATTGGGTAAACAGGTTGATCAGGATCTGCAGTGGTTAGATGCCTCCTCGCAACACCATGTTGTACTTAATCAAGATGCTACCTACCCGCCGTTACTCAAAGAAGTCATCGGTGCTCCCCCTCTCTTATTTGTAAAAGGTGACCTAGATACGCTGGCGTTTCCACAAATTGCTATTGTGGGTAGCCGTAACCCTACTCGGATGGGTCAGGACACTGCCTATAAATTTGCCCAACATTTTGCGAAACAAGGGTTTATCACTACAAGTGGGTTGGCTAGGGGAATTGATGGAGCGGCTCATCAAGGAGCGCTGGTTGCCCAAGGGTATACCGTTGCGGTGTTAGCCCATGGCCTTGATCAGATTTATCCCAAAGCTAATCAAGGGTTGGCGGATCAGATCGCAGAAAATGGTGCGATGGTGAGTGAATATCCAATAGGGGTTGGGCCAAGGGCAGAATACTTTCCCCGACGCAACCGTATAGTGAGTGGCATGAGTCTGGGTGTCTTGGTGGTTGAGGCGGCGAAAAAGAGTGGTTCGCTGATTACCGCGCGTGAAGCGGCGGAGCAAGGTCGAGAAGTGTTTGCGATTCCAGGGTCAATTCATAACCCGCTAGCAAAGGGCTGTCATGAAATCATACGCCAAGGCGCTAAGTTGGTAGAAGAAGGGGCTCATGTTATAGAGGAGCTATTACCTTTATTGACGGTTCATAACATTAACAAGGCTAATGCAGTGGCGAAGGCTACACCTGAGGGGCATTCTCCAGTGCAGAAAAGTTGTATTAAAGTGCATCAATACGCGGACAAATCTACCGAAATTCAAGTGCTTAAGGTAATAGAACATGATGCCTGTAGTGTCGATTTTGTGGTATCAGAAACGGGATTGAGCGTGGCGGAGGTGAATTCTACCCTTATTTTATTAGAGCTGGATGGTGCAATTGTCAGTGAAAACGGATGGTATTTACTTGCATAGCGCTGTCGAGTGGGGTAACTTCCCCGCTTTTCATGTAAACGCTAGGGTAATATCATGTCTAAGCCATTTGTAGCGATCCTTATGGGGTCGGATTCTGATTTACCAACTGTTCAAGCAGCAGTTGATATTCTAAAGAAATTACAGATCCCGACGGAAGTAAAAATCACTTCTGCTCACCGTACGCCTGTTGTGACTCATGAATACGTCACGGATGCTGACAAGCGTGGCTGTTCAGTGTTTATTTGTGCTGCAGGTATGGCTGCACACTTGGCAGGCGCTGTTGCTGCAACAACGCTGAAGCCTGTGATTGGTATTCCAATTGATTCTGGCCCTCTAGACGGGTTGGATGCTCTATTGTCCACCGTACAAATGCCTGGTGGCATTCCTGTTGCAACCGTGGCGATCGGTAAAGCTGGCGCTAAAAATGCAGGCTACTTAGCGGCGCAGATGATGTCATTGTCTGATCCAGAGCTAGCTCAGCGCGTAGTTGATGAGCGAGCGGAAAGTGCTAAAGCGGTTATTGCTAAAGATGCCGCTTTGCAAGAGACGCTAAAGGGCTAATCCTGATGCCGTACTACGGCATCTAGGTAAGTCACAGCCCTTATGCACCCTGTCCCCTCGGTATCCATCGCACAGCTTCATCATGCAATGGATACCTTAGCGTATGGCGGAATTATTGCTTACCCCACCGAAGCGGTGTTTGGGTTGGGTTGTGATGTCTTTTCAGCGGATGCCGTAGGCCGTCTGCTGGCGTTAAAGCGAAGGCCGTGGTCAAAGGGACTGATTGTCGTTGCGGCCAATGTAGATCAGCTAGCGCCATTATTAGAAACACTTTCTGCATCCCAGATTGACCGGTTGCAGGAGAGTTGGCCTGGTCCAACAACATGGGTTATTCCTGACCCAAAGCATACTATGCCAGCCTGGATACGTGGTCAGCATGATTCCGTGGCTGTGCGCATTTCCTCTCATCCTACCGTCATGCAATTGTGTGAAGCTTGGGGTGCTCCTTTAGTTTCAACCAGCGCGAATTATGCTGGGGAAGAAGCGATTCGTACGGCAATGCAATTACGTTTGCGTCAGCGCCGTGGGCAATTGGAAACACTAGATTATATTGTTAATGGTGATAGTCTAGGCCATAAAAATCCGTCAGAAATTAAAGACTTAGTGTCTGGACAAGTTCTGCGCATAGGCAAGGGATGAGGGAATAAGCATGAGTGAAGCGATTAACGTCAATGCAGTCAAAGCCTACTTACTGGATTTACAGGATCGAATTTGTACAGGCCTGCAGGCGGAAGAAACCGACGATAGTCAATTTATTGAAGATTCTTGGGATAGAGAGGCTGGCGGTGGTGGCCGCTCCCGTGTGCTTGAAGACGGGGCGATATACGAAAAAGCCGGGGTCAATTTCTCCCACGTGTTTGGCGATGGTTTACCGGCATCGGCAACAGCACAGCGACCTGAATTAGCGGGCAGAACCTTTCAAGCGATGGGGGTGTCACTAGTGATTCACCCTCGCAACCCTAACGCTCCGACCTCTCATGCAAACGTACGGTTTTTTATTGCCGAGAAAGATGGAGCTGACCCGGTGTGGTGGTTTGGTGGTGGATTTGACTTAACCCCTTATTACCCGTTTGACGAGGATGTGTTGCATTGGCACACGGTGGCTAAAGAGGCCTGTGATCCCTTTGGTGATTCGGTTTACGACAAGTATAAGACCTGGTGTGACGAATATTTCTTCCTTAAGCATCGCAATGAAACCCGAGGCGTGGGTGGATTGTTCTTTGATGACCTTTGTGACGGTGGCTTTGAACAGTGTTTCGCGACTATGCGTTCAATTGGTGATGCGTTTAATGGCGCTTATTTGCCGATAGTGGCCCGCCGCAAAGATATGCCATCGACAGAACAGCAGCGAGAATTCCAATTATATCGGCGTGGTCGTTATGTTGAATTCAATTTGGTATTTGATCGTGGTACGCATTTTGGATTACAGACAGGGGGGAGGACAGAATCGATACTAATGTCTTTACCGCCGCTAGTAACCTGGAAATATAATTGGCAGCCGGAGCCAGGAACCATTGAGGCGTCGCTGTATAGCGATTATTTGGTACCAAGAGATTGGCTGACTGAGCTTAATGAACGTTAAAACGCATTAAGCAATCTACAGACTAAGAGAAAGTAATCATTTCATGGATCGTTATGCAGTGATGGGTAATCCCATCAAACACAGTAAATCACCGGTAATTCATAAAGAATTCGCACATTTGTCTGACCAAGATATGAGCTATGCCGCAATACTGGTGGATGAGTCGGGTTTTGCCGAAGCCGTCACCGAGTTTTTTGCTGAGGGTGGAAGAGGCCTCAATATTACCGTGCCATTTAAGCTAGAAGCCTTTGGTTTAGCAGATGAGTTGAGTGATCGTGCGCAACGCGCCGGAGCGGTGAATACCCTTATTCTACTGTCAGACGGCAGATTGCGGGGTGATAATACCGATGGTGTTGGCATGATGCGCGATATTACTAACAATCATGATGGTCGTATTACGAATAAGCGGGTGTTATTGGTAGGGGCTGGTGGTGCAGTGCGTGGAGTATTGGCTCCGTTATTACAGGAAAACCCCGCATCGGTGACCATAGTGAATCGCACCGTTGAGAAGGCTCAGGTGTTGGCTGATCAATTTTCCGACTTGGGTCGAATAGAAGCAGTATCCTTTGCGGATCTCAGCGGAGAGCCCTACGACTGGGTAATTAATGGAACGTCTGCGAGTTTAGGGGGAGAAGTACCCCCGTTACCTGTCAGTGTCATCGGGCAATACACCCGTTGCTATGACATGATGTACAGTGTCGATGAAACCACGTTTAACCAGTGGGCAGGTGAATTGGGCGCCGCTGAGCGGTATGATGGATTAGGTATGCTGGTGGAGCAAGCAGCAGAGTCGTTTCGATTGTGGCGTGGTCTGATGCCTCCTACGGCACAGGTAATTGCGTCTCTCAAAGGTGGTGCTTAACTCGCCGTAATCCTATGTTGAGTTAATACCGATTGTGGTGTTATATAGTTCAACATGAGTTCTTACAGAATATTCTGGCCGTTTCAAATACATACTCTAGGCTCTTTCTTAGAGCGTAGCGTATGTGCATTCTTTTGGTTGTCCATCGGTTTGACTATGATTGGTGGAAAGCCTGATTCCTTTTGGCGTGATGAGATAAACCTATGAGCAATCCTTTGCTGGCTTACGGCGAATTACCGGCGTTTTCTTCTATCCTACCTGAGCATATTGAACCTGCGTTGGACCAATTATTGGCACAAAGCCGAGCCCAGCTGGTGAGTATTTTAGAAAAAGCTAGGACCGAAGGGGTGAGTGTAGAGAACTTTCTTCATCCATTGGCAGAAATGGATGATCAGTTAGAGCAAATGTGGTCTCCTGTGAGCCACCTTAATGCCGTGGCGAACAGTGATGCATTGCGTGATGCATATAATGCGTGTTTACCTAAATTGTCGGAATATAGTACCGAAATGGGTCAACATAAGGGCTTGTTTGAAGCGTTTAGTCAGCTAAAACAATCTACAGATTTTGTTGACCTGACATCAGCGCAGCAAAAGGTAGTGGATAATGCCCTACGTGACTTTACCTTATCGGGAATTGATTTGGAGTCATCAAAGCAGGTGCGTTTTGGTGATATCAAAAAGCGCTTGTCTGAACTCGGCAGTAAATATTCAGAGAACGTGTTAGATGCCACGCATGCTTGGTCGAAACTTATTGGAAACGCTAGTGACCTTGACGGTTTGCCAGCGTCATCATTGGCGGCGGCAAAACAGGCAGCGGAAGCAAAATCTCAAGAAGGTTATTTGTTAACATTGGATATACCTTGCTATCTTGCAGTGATTACTTATTGCGAGAACCGCAGTTTACGCCAAGAGATGTATACCGCTTACACGACCCGGGCTTCAGAAGAAGGCCCCTTTGCCGGTGAGTGGGATAATAATCCTCTGATGAACGAAATATTGGCGTTAAAACATGAATTGTCCCAATTACTGGGCTTCAATAATTATGCTGAACGGTCGATTGCGACGAAAATGACCACTCGCACAGGCCAAGTATTCGAATTTCTAAATAACCTTGCGGCAAAGTCGTTACCCGCGGCTCGAGCAGAGCTATTTGAACTGCAAGAGTTTGCTCAAAATAACTACCATCTTGATACAATGTTTGCATGGGACTTGCCGTTTTATAGCGAAAAGCTAAAACAAGAAAAATACGCGATCTCCCAAGAAGCATTGCGACCATGGTTTCCCTACAACCGCGTGTTGGAAGGTATGTTTACTGTTGCATCGCGACTATTTGATGTCAGCTTTGAAGAGGTCTTAGAATTCGATAGTTGGCATAGCGACGTCCGATTTTTTAATATCGTAAGTAATGATGATGCAATTAAGGGTGAGAAAATTGCGTCTTTTTACTTAGATGTGTATGCGCGACAGCACAAACGCGGTGGTGCTTGGATGGCTGATTGCAAAGTGCGCCGCCGTAATAGTGATGGCAGCATACAGTTACCGGTGGCTTTTCTAACCTGTAATTTTAATGGTCCCGTGGGTGATGCCCCTGCCCTCCTCACTCACAATGAAGTCACAACGTTATTTCATGAATTTGGTCACGGCTTACACCATATGTTGACGCAAGTAGAAGAATCCTCGGTGTCTGGAATTAATGGTGTGGCATGGGATGCCGTTGAGTTGCCAAGTCAGTTTATGGAAAACTGGTGTTGGGAAAAAGAAGCAATTCCGCTAATGTCTGGACATTATGAAACGGGTGATTTGTTGCCCGCTGATATGTTAGAAAAAATGTTGTCCGCAAAGAACTTTCAGTCTGCGATGCAAATGGTAAGGCAGCTAGAGTTCTCACTATTCGATTTTTCTATCCACTGTCATTATCAGCAACACCAAGCAGATAACACCACGATACATGATGAACTTAACAGTATTCGTGAGCAGGTGGCGGTTATTACACCCCCTGAATTTAATCGATTTGAATGTAGTTTTAGTCATATCTTCGCTGGTGGTTATGCTGCGGGTTACTACAGCTATAAATGGGCAGAAGTGTTGTCTGCGGATGCATTTTCGTTATTTGAAGAAAACGGCATTTTTGATGTGGCTTCTGGTCAATCGTTCAAGCAGAATATTCTGCATAAGGGTGGATCGGAAGAGCCGATGGATTTATTTGTTGCCTTTAGAGGGCGGGAACCTTCTGTTGATGCGCTATTAAGACATTCGGGGTTAACCAACTAATGGCCCGTCGTTTTATTGCTGGTGTGGTATGCCCTGAATGTAAGCAGATGGATAAAATTGTAACCTACCAACAGGATGGTGAAGACGTTGCCGAGTGTATTGCCTGTGGTTATTTAAGCCATCGCCCTAAACCTGAGGATATTGTGCAACCTCAGGAAGAAGACGTTACTGGCGTGGTAAAAATACTACCGAATAAATAACACGCTTTTATTCTTGTATAAAGCGCCGGTAGGATAGATGCATTAGAAATGAACGGGCAATCATAAAGATGCTTAACGCAAACCAAAGTCCGTGATTGCCGTAATTTTGTGTGAGTAACCAACAGGGAAGAAATACCAGTAATAGACTGGTGATCATAATATTTCTCATGGCGCGGGTTCTTATCGCGCCAACGAAGACACCGTCGTAAAGATAACTGAGGCACGCGAGTGACGGCATCAGAATTAGCCATCCTAAATATTGGATGGCAGTATTCTTCACCTCAGTGATATCGGTTAACAACATAATGAGTTGAGCACCTAATCCACCAAAGATGATTGTCAGTAGGGTGGTGCCCGCAATACACCACCATAGTGCTGCTCGTACTAATGCCGCTATTTGAATCTTCGTTTTTTGTGAGCGTGGGCGGCCAGTTAATTCTCCCACCAGGGCTTCTGCAGCGTTAGCGAAACCATCCAGTGTGTTACTAATCAGTAGTAAAAAAGTCAGTAACACCGCATTTGCGGCAAGTATGATATCCCCTTGTTTGGCACCTTGAGATGTAAAAAAGGCAAACACAAACAGCAAACAACAGGTGCGGACAAAAATATCAAAGTTAACGGTAAAGAAACGGATAATTTCAGATTTTTTCCATAATCGTGTGAACATTACTGTTGGTGTAGGTAGGGAGGTGGGTTGAGTCGGCCGATAAAAAAATCGATGCAGGGAATAGATAGAAAACAAGACGCCACTATACTCGGCGATGATCGTCGCGAGAGCGACACCAACAACATTCAAATCCAGCACAACAACAAAGACAATATCGAAAATAATATTCAGTACATTAATGAAAATAAGAATCTGCATGGAAATTTTGGGTTGTTGCAGTCCAATAAAGGTACCGATTAATGCATATTGAATTAATGTGGCGGGGGCACCCCAAATGCGCACGTGACAGTAACTTGAGGCTAAAGCTTGTACCTGTTCACTACCATCCATAAGAGTGATGGCGAGAGGGATTAACCAAAATTGATTGGCAATAATACCTGCACCAATAATTAATCCTAACCCGATAGCTTGTAGCGAGGTGCGGAGCAGGCGTTCTTGATCTTGGCTACCAAAAGATTGAGCGACGAGGCCGGTAGTTCCCATACGGAGAAAACCGAAAGCCCAAAAAACAAACGTAAAGATATTACTACCAATGGCGACAGCAGCAAGGTATCCCGGGTGTGCTAAGTGACCAAGTACCGCAGTATCGACTAAACCTAATAAGGGTACGGTG
Source organism: Gammaproteobacteria bacterium 45_16_T64 (assembly GCA_002162955.1). Classification (GTDB taxonomy): domain Bacteria; phylum Pseudomonadota; class Gammaproteobacteria; order Pseudomonadales; family Ketobacteraceae; genus 42-54-T18. Next base: position 81,742 of record MABD01000035.1, on the reverse strand, counting down.
ATGTTGGAGAGCATCATCGGCCAGGCGAATGCCCAAATTCGCCGATGATGTGATGGAGATGGTGTGGTGCGGCTATTCAACTATTTCTATGCTTGGATGTTCACTTTCGCCGATCTTAGGGCTAGATTCCAAATTAAACTCTGAGCTCATCAGGTAAATAGAGGTTTTAAGTGAACCATTAATCCAACGGTAATCCTTTTCACTTTTCGCATGTACTATCACCTTTGCGTCTTTTTCAATGATTCGACGACTTAGGTTATCTATTTCTAATCCAAGCGATTGGGATTGGTTGTCCACATCAATCTGGTTAAATACCAGAAGATTGTCTGTGCTGGCGGGCTTTGGTGCCATTTTCATCATCATTGACGATGGTGGTTTGCTAGGGTCAAACTCGCGGGTTAATTGGGTCTCTTCTTGTTCTCGCTGGGTTTTAAGGGCGGCAAGTTCTTCTGACTGTTGCTTTTCTGCTGCGGCTTGCTCGGCTTCAGCTTCTCGCTGGGCGCGAGCTGCGGCTTCTTTCTTGGCCGCTGATTTCATTTTTGCCTGTTGCAGTTGATCACGCTGCTTGCTGATATCTAAAAGATCCGAAATTTCTTTCTCTTTTCGGTTCAGTATTTCTGAATTGGGTGAAATATCCCGAGCGGTATTGATAAAGCGTTGGGCTTTTTTAAGGCTATTGGTGCTAGCCACTTTTTTCTTGTTTAACACGCGGTTGGCTAATTCTACGTAGCGGCCGATAATTTTAGATTCGATGGTGGGAATTGCCGTATTAGTTGGATCTATTTTGCGTAAATGCGCGAGTTTTTCTGCCGCGTTATTGCCCTTTGGCGATGTGAGCCGCCAGCCACTAATATCGCTATCTATTTGTTCTAATAAGCTAGGTTCAGCTGTCGTTTGTTCAATCGGAGCTGCTGGCGCTGGTGCAGCGTCAGGTTTATCCCCGCCAAACATAGAACACCCAGCCAGAGTGAGTGATGTGGCAGCAGTTAGAGCAATGAGTTGTTTGTACATAGTCAATCTCGAAATGGGAATTATGGGGTGCTGTTTATAAAGTGTAGACACATCTTCATTATTTTTACTATTCACTGCTGGAACGTTGACCAAACAGCAGGGAAAGCGAAAATAGCAAGCAGGCGCTGAGTACAATACTGGGGCCTGCTGGGGTATCCCATTGTAAAGACGCAAACATGCCTAAGGCAATGGATACCATGCCGATAATACTGGCCAGCAACGCCATTTGTTCTGGCGTTGAGGCTATTCGTCTTGCCCCTGCTGGGGGAATGATCAATAGAGCGGTGATCAATAATGCCCCTACGACTTTCATACCTATAGCGACCAATAGTGCCAGGCAGATCATATAGATCATTCGTACCCTATCGACGGCGATACCCTCGGCATGGGCTAGTTCGCTATTTAACAATATGTTGAGTAATGGGTTCCATATAACTTTAGTTATGATCCCCACGATGACTGCACAGGCACCCACCCAGAGTGTATCTTGGTAGGTTACCGCTAATAGATCACCGAACAGTAAGCCCAACAAATCTACGCGAATGCCTTCTTTGAGGCTAACCAGTACAAGTCCCAACGCAAGAGTTCCGTGGGCGACTATGCCCAGTAGTGCGTCGCTGCTGATGCTGCGCTGTTTTTGTAATGCACTTAACAGAATCGCTACCATGACCGTCACTGCGATGACCCCAATCATCGGGTCCAGAGATAAGAATAACCCCATCGCAACTCCAAGTAAGGCTGAATGGGCGAGGGTATCGCCGAAGTATGACATTCGACCCCAGACAATAAAGGAGCCTAAAGGGCCCGCTACTGCGGTGAGTATCAGACCAATGATGAGTGCAGGTGCAATGATCTCAATCATGGTTATGTCCAGCGTGGGAGTGTGGTTCAATATCGTCCTTCACCACATCCCCGTGAATCGTATGGTGGTGATCATGGTGATGGGTATAAACCGCAAAATCTTTTTCGATACCTTGATCAAAAAGTGCCAAATATTCTGGGTGATTAGCAACAGCATCGGCGGTGCCGGAGCAACACACATGTTGGTTCAGGCACATGACTTGATCAGTTCTAGCCATCACAAAGTGTAGATCGTGGGATACCATCAAAATGGCGCATTGGCGTTCATCTCGAATATCCGCAAGTAACCGGTAAAGTTCTTGCTGACCATGTAGGTCAACGCCTTGGGCAGGTTCGTCGAGCACGAGTAATGAGGGGTTACGCAATAGAGCTCTGGCCAGTAATACCCGCTGAAATTCACCCCCAGAAATATGCTGAATGGAACGAGATAGAGTATGCGAGGCGTTAACATCACTGAGGGTTTTTTCAATTTCGGTGTTGTTTTTGTTTCCCCCTAAGGATAGAAAGCGCTTCACCGTTAAGGGTAAGCTATCATCCACCTGCAGCCTTTGCGGCATGTAGCCAATACGTAAGCGCTTACTTATCTGCCGCTTGCCCCGCGTTGGCTTGTATAGACCAAGCACTATTTTTAATAGACTGGACTTACCAGCACCGTTAGGGCCAATGACTGTGAGTATTTGCGCTGGCTCTAGGGTCATATTGATATGATTTAGCAACGATTGGCCTTTTATTGAGAGGCTAACATCGTGTAGCTGTACAATCGGAGCGGTCATGGGGGCTGAAATCTCTGGGACAGGGTTATGGGCGGGCATTCTACCAGCAAATGCTGTTACATATCATATTTTACAGGGGCTTGTGTTAATCTTGCGCGGTTTTATAGGATAAGGACAAATTAGAATGAAACAGTGGCTACGACAAACGATTAGTATACTTTGCTTGATGGGCCTTTTATGCCCAGCAGTGACTCTAGCAGCCAATAAGCAGACAGCAAGCAAAACAACCAAGGTGCTAACATCTATATACCCGTTACAGCTTATTGCGGGCTTAATAGGTCAGTCAGCCCATGCGACGGGCGCTGCATTGAAAGTGAGCACTCTCTTACCCGCAGGTTCTACCCCTCATGATTACTCGTTAAAACCCTCCGATATTCGACGGGTACTGGATGCCGATATTGTCCTTTGGATGGGGCCGGATATTGAGCCTTATTTAGCCGCTATTGTTGCGCGCGTTGATCAGCAGAAAGTCATTGACGTGAGTGCGTTACCGGGTCTGCATCGCCTACCTCTACGCTCTCTGGTAGAAGAGGATGATGAGCACGATCATCACGATGAGCATCACCATGACACGGATTTTGACCCACATGTGTGGTGGTCAGTGGAAAATGCGGAGGTTATTGTCGCTGCATTACACCCGCTTATTCGAGGTGTCACTACTTCAGAGCAGGGTGAGCTTGGTGCTATTGAGCGATTGTTTTCAGAAATCAAAGAGAAGTTAGCTGTCAGGAAAAAGGCGGCGAAGGCACAACTGCCGTCATTTATTGTGTTTCATGATGGGCTGCAATATTTGGAGCATGACATCGGGGTGTCGTCGAAAGCACGTGTTGTATTGAGTGATGACCATCAACCGGGTATTAGGACATTACTCACACTAAAACAGCGGGTACAGGCTGAAAGTGTTCAGTGTATAGTGGCGGAGCCAATGTCGAATCTTTCCATTATTGGTAAAATTGAAGGGGATCAGCCATTGACGCGCGTGATGATAGATACGTTGGGGTGGGGAAGCGGCAGTTATGTTGATATGTTGTCTGCCGCCTATGACGCTATTCTTCACTGTGGAACGCCGTCTACCAAGGTTAACTAATACTGTAATTCAACCTCATAGGAAGAGAACTTTCGAATATTAATGACGCCGGTATCGAGTAATAGATACTGGCCCTTAATACCCATCAAGGTGCCTTCCACCAGTGGGTTCTTATCAAAGTTAAAACTCGTAACTTTGGTTGGGTATATTTTGACCGGGTATGTGATATCGATAGGTGTTTCGTCGAGCCATTCCATCGCTTCTGCCCCATATTTTTCTTTTAGCGCCGCCAGTGGTTCGGCGCAGGTCTCGAACAGCTCATCTCGCACGCTGCAGAGGTCGATCTCTTGAACGTCATTTTTTAGCATCTTACGCCAATTGGTTTTGTCGGATACATGCTCACCCAGGGTGACTTCTACGAGCCCCGAAAGTAAGCGGGTACTCACTTTCATGATAGGTAAGGCCTGTATTGCCCCCTGGTCCATCCAGCGCGTGGGGATTTGGGTGCCGCGGGTAATACCGACTTTGACACCGGAAGAATTTGCCAAATACACATAATGTGGCTGAAAACAAAATTGCTCGGCCCATTCGGGTTCACGGCAAGTCCCAGCATCAAAATGGCATAACTCTGGTTTCATGATACACATATCGCAGCTAGCCAACTTTTTAAAACAGGGATAGCAGTGGCCTTGGCTAAAGCTCTTTTTGGTCTTCTTGCCACAATTTGAGCAAAAGATCTGTCCGGTAAATCGTAGTTGCACTGGGTTTCCGATGAGGGGGTTGAGGGCGACTTTTTCTTCGCCAAGCGGTAGCTCATAAGCGACAGCGGCGGGAGTGTCAGATACAGTGGTATCCCCCGCTAACAAATTGTGCATTTTGCGAAGGGTGCCAGTGATGGTGCTTGTCATGTAAAACCTATTAGGTCGAGAATGAAGGGGGCGATGAGATACGCTAGTGGCGGCGATTGTAATCAGTATGGTTACTGATGGCTACCATTCGAGAATGGTCCACTGGGGAACTAATAATTTGTCAGCATCGTTACGAATAAACTTACCATTGCCATTAGGGTCAATTAAATAATAAGCGGGGCCAAGTTTTGGCACGACTTTGATGCCATACACTTTGCCATTGACTTGATGGATATGCATTTCTTTGTCGCCATCATTGACGATGGTGACTTGCCGCTCAGGCTGAATATCAGAGCGTTCATCGTAGGGTTCTACTCGAGCAAAGAGACTGGTAGGGATAATGAGTAGCAAGAGAATAAGTGTGCGCATGATACAGGCCTATGGCGAATCATCGATAATATTAGTGTACGTTTATTAGGTAGTAGGGACAATGGATTTTGGGCGGTGAGATTGCGACAGCGGTGATTGGTGAGTAAAATAGGCTACCAATATGAATGGTTGTTGAAAGCGTAATGTAAGGGAGCGGTTGTGGCTAAAAAGAGATCCAATTTTTCGTATCTTTCTGGCTATTCTGCTGATCTTGTAGCACAGATTGAGGGTTTGCTGGACGAAGGGCGTCTCGGTGACTATCTGCACCAGCGTTATCCCGATAATCATCAAATATCGACTTCTAAAGCGTTATATCACTATGTTCAAGAAATAAAAAATACCTACTTGCGTAAGTCAGCTCCCCTAAGCAAGATTATTTACGATGACAAAATTGATACGGTGAATAATGCTTTAGGATTGCATACCTATATCTCACGAGTGCAAGGTGCAAAGTTAAAAGCCAAAAAAGAAATTCGAATCAGTACTTTGTTTAAGCAGTCTCCCGAGCCTTTCCTACGTATGATTGTTGTGCATGAATTGGCACACCTTAGGGAGAAAGAGCATAACAAAGCTTTTTATAAGCTCTGTGAATATATGGAACCTCGTTATCATCAGCTGGAGTTCGATGTGAGGGTATATTTGACCTATAAAGATATTCAGGCAAGTCCAGGCACTATTCCTGAGCTATGGAATAGGTGAGTTGTTCGTCACTAGTGATACTGCTATTCTCGGTTGCTTTATAACCCCATGCTCACTTGTTATCCCATATAAGGCGATCGTTTATGCTCGATTCTGTCAAAAGTTTACTGTCACGGTCGGCGTTGCAATTACCCCCCGATATGTTGTCTCTATTGGCAGGGGAAAAGCCCTATACATGGGAGGGACGGTTGTTGGATGCGCAAATGCATATGGTGGCGAAGGCCTACACCGCACAAGCGCCGCTCTATTCCTACCCTGTTGAATTGGCACGCAAACGGTACGAGACGAATATCAGTACTCTCGATACAAAAGCCCGTGCCAGCGTCTCGTCTCGGGATCGAACAATTACGCTAGATACTAAGGCTGGTCATCGTAGCATTGGTATACGTATCTATACCCCGTCAAATCAAGGCAGTTATCCTAAACCTGTGATGGTGTATTACCACGGTGGTGGTTGGACCGTAGGCAGTGTTGATTCTGTGGATGCGCTTTGCTCAGGGTTTGCAGAAGACCTGGATCATATTGTTGTGTCTGTGGATTATCGATTGGCACCAGAGCATAAGTTCCCCGCTCCTGCTGATGATGCCGTGGATAGCTTTTTATGGGTGCAGGCCAACGCTGCCCACTATGGTGGTGATTGTGAGCGGGTGTATGTTGCTGGTGATAGCGCGGGTGGGAATCTGGCCGCAGTGGTCTGTCAGCAAACGGTATTGCAACAAGCGCCGGTTCCTTGTGCTCAAGTATTGATTTATCCGTCCACTGACTTACGTATGCGCACCCTAAGCCATCATAGCTGTGGAGAAGGTTTACCATTATCTAAGGTAATGGTTCAGTGGTTTGTCGGTAACTACATTCGACAAGAGAGTGATAAAACACAGATTAAGGTATCTCCAGGGTTAGCGGATCCGACGTTACTGGCACAGTTGCCCCCCGCCCTTGTGACCACGGCTGGTTTTGATGTACTACGCGATGAAGGTGAGGCTTATGCGAAAATGTTGGCAGCAGCAGGGGTATCGGTTGAGCATAAGGAGTATTCGAATACCATGCATGCTTACGTATCCATGGTCGGCACTATCCCTACGGCAAAAGCGGCGGTTGAGGATACGACACGCCGTATCGCGGAACTTAAGCTACCCTCAGGTAAGCTGGTTTTCTAAAAAAATGGCTGTATTTACTGTTTAGCCCTCCACCTATCTCGTTATACGGGCGATTTATGACTTAGCGTCCGTTTTTTAACTTGTTGATTAATAAGGGTTAATTTGCACTGTGGGTGGTTTAAAGAGAAAAATTTCACTGAAAAGTGACTTTGTGGTTAAATTAGGCGCCTTGTCAGACTGACAAAGTATACATTTTGACCCAAAATAGTTAATTTTGAGTTAGCGGTGATGATTGATGTTTCACATCGACCTCAAAACAAAGGCAATACCATGACATCAGATATGCAGTACGCAGATGCGAGTATGGAAGCAATGTACCGAATATTCACGGTACCCGAAGCTCCAAACTCAAAACTCGGTAGAATCGAACAGCAGATTTCTGAAAACCTTGTGGGGTTTCTGCAAGAGCATGTGGTTGCCGCAGAAAAAGAATTGCCTGAATTAGAGAGAGATTTCTCCGATTCTGCGATTCCCGAAAAACCTATTTTTGTCTCTCAGCAAGCGAACTTCTTATTAGATAAGGTCGTGGCGCAGTCGGTCCATACCTCCTCCCCTAGCTTTGTGGGTCATATGACGTCGGCATTGCCGTACTTTATGTTACCGCTATCAAAAATCATGATGGCGCTTAACCAAAATTTGGTGAAGATAGAGACCTCTAAGGCGTTCACGCCGCTTGAGCGCCAAGTGCTGGGAATGATGCATCGATTGGTGTACGAGAATAGCCCTGCTTTTTATAATAATTGGATGCACGAAGCGGGTCATTCATTAGGCTCCTTTTGCTCTGGCGGTACCATCGCGAATTTAACAGCGCTTTGGGTTGCCAGAAACAAGCTACTTGCTCCCAATGGTGATTTCCGAGGCATTAATTATTCTGGTATGCATGGTGCGTTGAAGCACTATGGTTATGATGGCGTTGCGGTATTAGTGACCGAACGTGGTCATTACTCACTCGGTAAAGCCGCGGACGTATTGGGATTTGGTCGTGATAACTTAGTGGCGATTAAGACCGATGAAGATAATAAAGCAGATATTCAGGACCTACGGGCCAAAGTAAAAGAATTAGACGCGAAGAATATCAAAGTGATGGCGATTGTGGGTGTCGCCGGCACGTCAGAAACCGGGTCCGTTGATAAGTTAGATGAAATGGCAGATGTGGCAGAAGAAATTGGTTGTCACTATCACGTGGATGCCGCTTGGGGTGGTCCGACGTTATTTTCTCACAAATATAAAGGTATCTTGAAGGGTATTGAGCGGGCTGACTCCGTTACTATTGATGCACATAAACAGCTATACGTGCCAATGGGTGCAGGTTTGGTGCTATTTAAAGAGCCTACTATTGTCTCGAGCATTGAACATCATGCCGAATATATCATCCGTAAGGGATCTAAGGATTTAGGGAGTTATACCTTGGAGGGCTCACGCCCAGGAATGGCAATGCTTTTGCAATCCGGTCTGAAGATCATTGGTCGTAGCGGATACGAAATTCTGATTGAAGAAGGCATCAATAAAGCCCGTTCCTTTGCCGATATGATTAATCGTGAAGAAGAATTTGAGCTGGTGTCTGCACCGGAGCTTAATATTCTGACTTATCGGTTTGTACCGGAATATGTACAAAAGGCTTTGGCTAAAGCCCCAGTCGATAGGCGCAATGAAATATTAGAAGTTCTCAACAAGTTAACTAAGCGCATTCAGAAAACTCAGCGTGCCCATGGTAAGTCGTTTGTATCACGTACGACGTTGACGCCAATGAAGTATGACAACTACCCATCGGTGGTATTTCGCGTTGTGCTGGCAAATCCACTCACCAGTATGGACGTGCTGCGTGCAGTGATCATGGAGCAACAAGAGATTGCATCCAGTGCTGGTTGTGAGATCTTTATGAAGGAACTCGAAACGCTATGTCAGAGCCTTGATACAGCGTAATATCGACGCAGCTTAGTCTAAAAAACAACCTCCCTCTCCGTAATGGCCACCGTAACTATTACTGCGTCTAATGGCGCGGCGTGATAGCATGTGTGCTTTGGTACACCTACCTAATAGGTCACGCCACCTCTTTATATTATCGAACTGATTTGGATCTGTAGACATGTCAAAGCCCTCAATAGACAAGCCTCTCGTGCTTGTGGATGGATCATCTTATTTGTATCGCGCATTTCACGCGTTACCCCCTTTAATCACCTCATCGGGTCAACCGACGGGGGCGATTAAAGGTGTACTAAATATGATGAAGCGGCTAATGAAGGATTATCAGTCTGATCGAGTTGCGGTAATATTTGATGCCAAGGGCAAGACTTTTCGTGATGATATGTATCCCGAATACAAGGCCAATCGTCCACCAATGCCGGATGACTTACGCAGTCAAATTGAACCATTGCATCAATGTATTAAGGCGATGGGTTTTCCGATGCTGATTATTGATGGTGTAGAAGCAGATGATGTGATTGGAACATTGTGTGCCGAAGCATCAGAAAAAGGCGTGAATACTGTTGTGTCCACCGGCGATAAAGACATGGCGCAACTCGTGACAGAATATGTAACCCTGGCGAATACCATGACCGACACCGTGATGGATATTGAGGGAGTGAAAGAAAAGTTTGGCATTCCCCCAGAACAAATTATCGATTACCTCGCATTGATGGGCGATACCGTCGATAACATTCCAGGTGTACCAAAATGTGGTCCCAAAACGGCCGTAAAATGGTTGGCGCAATTTGGATCTCTCGACGAAGTGATTGCTCGGGCTGATGAAGTAAAAGGAAAAATTGGCGAGAACTTACGCAACAGCCTGGAGCAATTACCGCTATCTTATGATTTGGCGACAATTAAACTAGATGTTGAACTAGATGTTGGGATTGATGACCTATCAATGCAGCCTGCAGATAATTCAGCCCTATTAGCGCTGTATAAGGAGTTAGAATTTAAGAGCTGGATTGCCGAGGTATCGGAAGATGGTGATGTCGAAGAAGAAACAATTGAACCGGCAATAGAAACAGATTATCAGATTATTTATACGGAAGCAGAATTCGAGGCGTGGTTAGAAAAATTGGCAGCCTGTGATGTATTTGCTTTTGATACTGAAACCACCAGTTTGAATTATATGCGAGCGGAACTTGTGGGTTTGTCTTTTTGTTGTGAAGAAGGTAAAGCTGCCTACGTTCCCGTCGATCATCGTTATCCTGGTGCACCGGAACAACTTTCGCGAGATTGGGTACTGGAAAAAATTGCGCCCTTACTTGCTGCTGAACATCCGAAGAAAGTCGGACAGAATCTAAAGTACGACAAAAACGTGCTGGCAAATTACGATATTGAAATCAATGGTGTTGGTTTTGATACCATGCTGGAATCTTATGTGCTGGATTCTACCGGTACGCGACACGACATGGATAGCTTGGCGTTAAAATATCTTGGTCACAAAACTATTCATTTTGAAGACATTGCAGGTAAAGGAGCTAAGCAGCTGACGTTCGATCAAGTGGATATCGAACAAGCAGGGCCTTATGCGGCGGAAGACGCCGATGTTACTTTGCGATTACATAACGCAATTTGGCAAAAGCTAGAAAAAATTCCAAGCCTGGTCTCTGTCCTGCAAGATATTGAAATGCCATTGATGCCCGTTATCTCACGTATTGAACGTACGGGTGCGTTAGTGGATGCGGATATGTTACGTAATCAGAGTCAATCGTTGGCGGTGCGTATGCATGAAATAGAAGCTGAAGCTCATGAAATTGCAGGCCAACCATTTAATTTGAGTTCGCCAAAGCAGCTGGGTGAAATTCTTTATGAAAAATTAGGGTTGCCGGTTATCAAAAAAACACCGAAAGGAGCCCCTTCCACTGCTGAGCCGGTATTGCAAGAATTAGCATTGGAGTACCCTTTGCCGAAAATACTCATGGAATATCGTAGCATGAGTAAACTTAAATCGACTTATACCGATAAATTGCCAGAATTAATTCACTTGGGCACGGGAAGAATTCATACGTCTTATCATCAAGCCGTGACGGCGACGGGGCGTTTTTCATCGTCCGATCCAAATTTACAGAATATTCCAGTGCGTTCAGCTGAAGGGCGAAAAATCCGACAAGCATTTATCGCCAAGCCAGGATGTAAATTAGTGGCCGCGGATTATTCACAAATTGAGTTGCGTATCATGGCGCACCTTTCCAATGATGAGGGGTTGGTATCAGCCTTTAATGAAGGGTTGGATATCCATAAAGCGACAGCGGCCGAGGTGGTGGGCATCAGTATCGATGCAGTGACTACTGAACAGCGTCGAAGCGCTAAAGCGGTTAACTTTGGATTAATCTATGGCATGTCAGCGTTTGGTTTAGCGAAACAGTTAGGTATTTTACGTGGTGAAGCGCAGGATTATATCGATACCTATTTTGCACGTTATCCGGGTGTTTATGATTATATGGAGCGAGTGCGAGAAACGGCTGCTGCCGATGGTTTTGTGGAAACTCTATTTGGTCGACGACTATATTTGGCTGAAATTCATTCGAAAAATGCTATGCGTCGGCAAGCCGCTGAACGAACCGCCATTAACGCTCCCATGCAGGGAACTGCGGCGGATATTATAAAACGAGCAATGGTATCGGTTGATCAATGGATTACCGAAGAACAGCTCGAATCTAGGGTAATTATGCAAGTGCACGATGAACTTGTACTTGAAGTACCAGAGCAAGAAGTCGAGAGGGTGACCGAAGGACTAAAACTTCATATGGGTAATGCGGCTGAGCTTGCTATACCTCTTATTGTGGATGTGGGTATGGGTGATAATTGGGATGAGGCACATTAATAATGATTGAAAAAGATGAATCGATAAATGTATTTGGCGAGACGTTAGAATCTTGTAGCGAAACGCCGATAACCGGTTTTTTTCGTGACGGTTGCTGTAATACCAATGAACAAGATGTTGGTTCGCATACCGTATGTATAGAAGTGACGCAAAAGTTCTTGGAATACTCTCGATTTCGAGGCAATGACTTATCGACGCCAATGCCCGAATATGGGTTTCCTGGATTAGCACCGGGTGATCGTTGGTGTTTATGTGCTGCGCGTTGGAAAGAAGCCTACGATCAGGATATGGCACCGCGGGTGCATTTGACCCGGACTCATAAAAAAGCCCTTGAAATTGTACCATTAGAATTGTTGCGTCAATTTGCCGCAGATCTAAATTAGAGTTTATGATGACGACTTCAGACCCCATGTTAACTTCACTTGATGATTTGGTTTTTGACAATAAATTTGTGGACACTTTGCCGGGAGATCCCGAGTTAGAAAATTATTGTCGTCAAGTGGAGCATGCTTGTTATTCCTTTGTGGAGCCGACGTCGACCGATAAGCCCACGCTGGTGGCGTGCTCAAATGATGTGGCAGCGCTGCTGCAATTAGCTCCGAGCATTTGTCAGTCGGATTATTTTACGAAGGTATTTTCGGGTAATGCGTTACTGCCTGGTATGAAACCTTTTGCTATGTGTTATGGCGGGCATCAATTCGGTAATTGGGCTGGGCAGTTGGGCGATGGTCGAGCGATTAATTTGGGCGAAGTAGTTACCAGTGATAATCAGCGTTGGTATTTGCAATTAAAAGGTGCGGGGCTAACCCCCTACTCCCGTCATGCTGATGGTTTGGCGGTATTGCGTTCGTCGTTGCGAGAATTTTTATGCAGTGAAGCTATGCATTATTTGGGAGTGCCAACCACTCGTGCTCTTAGCTTAACGTTGACCGGCGATACGGTTGTGCGAGATATGTTTTATGATGGCCATCCAGAGGCGGAATTGGGTGCCGTTGTATGCCGAGTCGCACCTAGCTTTACCCGGTTTGGTAATTTTCAGTTGCCAGTGTCGCGGGACGATATGGCGTTACTGAAAAAACTTGTCGACTACACGATTGTGACTGACTTCCCTCATCTTGGTCCGCCTTCGGCGGAGACAACGCTTGCATGGTTTTCTGAGGTGTGTGACAGAACACTCGAAATGATTGTGCATTGGATGCGTGTGGGTTTTGTGCATGGTGTGATGAATACCGATAATATGTCGATTTTAGGGCTCACTATCGACTATGGCCCTTATGGTTGGTTGGAAAGCTACGACCCAACCTGGACGCCCAATACTACGGATGAAAGTCATCGTCGTTACCGCTATGAGCATCAGCCACAAGTTGCCCATTGGAATTTATTGCAATTGGCAAATACCATTTTGCCGATCGTAGAAAATACGGAAGCACTGGAAGCGATTTTGAATAACTTCGCCAAAGGTTTTCAGCAACAACATCAAACTATGCAATTAAGTAAATTGGGATTGGTAACCAATCAAGAGGGGGATTCTGCTCTAGTGAGTGATTTGTTGACGATTCTAACCACTGTCGAAACCGATATGACGTTGTTTTATCGTTACTTGGCATTGGTTGATTTGACAGATCTACAGAATAAAACCTATCAGCATCGGCTAGCTGATGCGTATTATCAGGTAGAACAGCTGTCGGATGAATATGATACAACCTTGTTGGCCTGGTTGGAGCGATATGCGAGACGATGTGAAGTCGAAGGTATCGAGCATATGCAGCGAACTGAGCGTATGAACCAAGTGAATCCGTTGTATGTGTTACGAAATTATCTCTCTCAGTTGGCCATTGATAAAGCTAACGATGGAGACTATTCCGGAGTAGAGGAGCTATTGTCGGTATTGAAGCAGCCCTATACTGAGCAAGACGGAAAAGAGCATCTGACGCAAAAGCGACCGGAGTGGGCGCGTAATCGGGCGGGGTGTTCGATGTTATCTTGTAGCTCTTGATGCGATCACTATAAGTAATTGTTTTTAAAGGGGTATTTTAATTTTTGAGAAATATATGAATTATTTTAATGCCTAGATGAACTTCTCTTCCAATCACTCCTCTAATACTTTGAAGCTAAGGTAATATTCCCAGATAGGCCAAGTTAGCGAGTGATTTGGCCGCAATCCAACTACTCTTCCCCAAGAGTGGTGTCCGGCCGGTAGTTTTCCCCAAAACTACCGGCTTTTTTTTGCCTGCTATTCTTGAATATCTTGCTCTATTGTTTGTTGTAACCAGCCCGCAATCACCTGTTGGGCTTCAGATAGCCCGTCTTTCTTGAGGGAGGAAAAGAGCTGTACACTCACGTGCTCGCCAAAAGGTTCGACCTCTTGTTGTACGCTGATCAACGCACTGTTTGCCGGGCCTTTATTCAACTTGTCGGCTTTACTCAATAGAATATGTACGGGCATATTACTGTGTACTGACCATTCCAACATCATTAGGTCAAACTCACGTAGCGGGTGGCGAATATCCATTACAAGAATCAACCCTGCGAGACACTCTCGTTGCTCCATGTAATCGCTCATATTGGCTTGCCATTCCTTCTTCATGAATTCTGGCACCTGAGCGTAACCATACCCAGGCAGATCTACGAGCCGTAGTTCGTCATTTATTTCAAAAAAATTGATGAGCTGTGTGCGCCCAGGGGTCTTACTGGTGCGGGCTAACTTGCGCTGGTTAGTAATGGTATTAAGAGAGCTGGACTTGCCGGCATTGGAACGACCGGCAAAAGCCACTTCTAACCCTTCATCGGCAGGGCATTGCATAAGGGTTTGTGCACTCTTGGTAAATTCAGCTTGTTGTAATAGCGATGCTATCGGATTGCTGGGGGTTGATGGCGCACCATCAGCCTCTTTACGCGTGTAGGGGTAAGGCGAATTTTTATCGCGTTTGTGTTTTTTATTTGCCCGCTGGGCTTTTTGATGAGGACTGGCCATTGATTCTTGCTCGATGATAGTTGAATGCCCCCTATTTTAATGGGCTTTGCTGTTTTAGGGTAGTTTATCGTCGCATTTCCAAGTGGGCAGCCTATGGGTTATAATCCGCTAGTTTTATAGGAGTATACCGGGTAGTAGGGGCGGTATCTCTTTGATTTACAAATAAAACGTCTTATGAGAGAGGCCTTAGTAAGAGGCCGATGATAGAGAGATAAGGGTAAATATATGAAAAAGTTAGTTATCGCATCTGCTATCGCAGCATTGGGTTTTGCTGCATCCGCAACCGTTCAAGCTGAAGCACCTGCAAAATATGGGACTACCTGTGTTGCATGTCACAGCACTGGCGCAGCTGGCGCACCTAAGACTGGCGACGCTGCAGCATGGGCTCCTCGTTATACAAATGGCGTAGACGCACTGGTTGCTAGCGCTAAAGCAGGTAAGGGCGCTATGCCTCCTATGGGCTTATGTGCTGATTGTTCTGATGATGAATTAAAAGCGCTCATCAACTTTATGGCTGGCAAATAAGGTCCAGTGACTGGGGGCATGGCAACATGGCCCCTTTTGAATTTTGAGTTAGATCCAACGATAGAAGCTAAGCGCGCTATAAAGCCAACTGGAAGTTAAGATGAACCGACTAGTAAGAACTTTTTCAATTGTATTGATGATCCTATCAACCGCGGGCATCGCTGAGGCTGCTGGAAATGCGGAAGCAGGAAAAACCAAAGCCGCATTATGTGCGGGTTGCCACGGTGCTGACGGTAATAGCATGATCCCCAGTTTTCCTAAGCTAGCGGGTCAGAATGAACGGTATTTTATAAAGCAAATCAACGATATTAAGAGCGGTAGCCGTGACGTTGTTGCAATGGCGGCTATTGTTGGCGGGCTAAGTGATCAAGATGTTGCTGATATTGGAGCTTATTTTGCTTCTCAGACAATCAAAGTGGGTACGGTAAAAGCCGACCAATTTGAGTTGGGTCAGAAAATTTATCGAGCAGGTAATGCGGCCAGCGGTGTCACTGCATGTTCTGCTTGTCATGGCGCCACTGGTGAAGGTCTACCCGCAGCAGGTTATCCATCTTTAGGCGGACAACATACTGCTTACCTTGAAGCTCAGTTGAAGGCATTCAGAGCGGCAGGTCGAGCTGACGAAGCCGGTGTTCGCCGTAGTAATGATGGCGAAGGAAAAATGATGCAAAGTGTTGCTGGGCGATTAAGTGATGCAGAGCTGAAAGCAGTTGCAAGTTATATTAACGGTCTACAGTAAATGTAGATGGGTTAGCGACATCAAAAAAAGGGTAGCTTGCGCTACCCTTTTTTTATGGGAAGAGATTGTACTTTAGGGAACGCGATGTTCAAATTGGCCTCTAACGGTAGGTATGCAACAACTTAAATGGAAATGATCCGAATGAAACAGCTACAAAAACAACTATTCGTACTGGTAATGGGGCTACTCGCAACATTGGCCATCACATCTGTCAATGCGGAAACCTTCCGTGAGGGTGTTGATTACACTGAACTAAAGCAACCGATTCAAA
The DNA here is from genome assembly GCA_002162955.1 of Gammaproteobacteria bacterium 45_16_T64. Taxonomy (GTDB): domain Bacteria; phylum Pseudomonadota; class Gammaproteobacteria; order Pseudomonadales; family Ketobacteraceae; genus 42-54-T18. The sequence continues at coordinate 65,633 of MABD01000035.1, read as the reverse complement.
CCGCTGACCCCAGTACTATTGAGGTGCGGGAGTTTTTTTGGTTTGGTTGTCCGCACTGCTTCAAGCTAGAATCCTTTGCTCATGCCTTTGCAAAGGACCTGCCTGATGGCGTGGTATTTTTACAAACCCCTGCTCCGCTGAACAAAAGTTGGATGAATCATGCCCATGCGTTTTATGTCATGGAAGCGTTGGGTAAGACTGATGTGATGGCCCCTGCCTTATTCAATCAGTTGCATGTGGCTAAGAATAAGATATTTAGCCAAGAACAACTGGCGACATTTTTCGGGAAATACGATGTTTCGACCTCTGACTTCAATAAATTATTTCAATCTTTTTCCGTACGAACGAAAGTAAGACAGGCTGAGGCGTTTGCACGTGCAGCACGGCTCAATGGTGTGCCTGCGATGGTGGTAAATGGTAAATATGTTGTGGGGACCCGCCAAGCGAAGGGATTTCCTCGTATGATGCAAATTGTTAATTTTTTGATCGAAAAGGAAAAAGTGATTGCTCAAGCAAGTGCAGAGGGCAGGGCTGCCGGCAAAGGTTAACCTTGCAGGGTTAATACTGTGAATACGACCTCATGATTGTTGTCGTATTTTGGTAGACTTCGAGAAGCCGGTGGCAATTTGCCTCCGGCTTTTTATTGGCCGATTTATGGCTATTATTTAGTTGATACTCGGGTTGGCAATTGCCTACACTAGAGTTAATCAGGTCCAACAAGAGGTGTAGGTTTGTCCTTCCAAATTAAGTGTCATGATCTTGAAGGCAGTGATCATGGCTTTTCTAGCAAGTATGGCGCTGAGGTCCCCGAAACGATCAAATTGCTGTCGTACAATATTCAGGCCGCTATCGGTACTAGCTCCTATCATCACTATGTCACTCGTAGCTGGCGGCATGTACTGCCTGATTTACGCGGTGTGCAGCGCTTGGATGAAATCGCCCGGGTATTGGTGGACTATGATCTTGTTGCATTGCAAGAAGTCGATGGCGGTAGTTTGCGTAGCAGTTTTGTCAATCAAGTGTCCTATCTTGCTGATGTTGCGGGGTTTGATTATTGGTACCAACAGCTGAATCGGGATTTTGGACGCTTTGGTCAGTTCTCTAATGGTATCTTATCTCGATTTGTTCCCTATGAATTGCAAGACCACAAGTTACCCGGCCTTAAGGGACGCGGTGCTATTGTTGCAAAATACGGAAACCCGAAGAATCCCTTAGTGCTCATTGGCTTGCACTTAGCGCTGAGTGAAAAAGCGCGTTTTAAGCAGTTAGACTATATTCGGGAACTTATTCAAGGTCATGAGCATGTTATTGTTATGGGGGACATGAATTGTCGGGGGGATCAAATAATTGATACGCCACTGCGTGATACCCACCTTATCCAGGTTCACGGTGAGCATCATACTTTCCCTAGTTGGAAACCCGTCCGCAGCCTTGATCATATTATGGTAAGCCCAAGTTTGGTGATTAATCAGATCCAAGTACTGGATCATACCCATTCGGATCATCGCCCTATTGCTATGGAAATTGTCCTGCCGAGTTCCATAAGAGAGTCTTTCTATGACGATGAATAAGAGCTAAGTGTTTGTTAAATAAAACTAATATTTATGCTGAAGTATGCTTCTTCGGATTCTCTTAAGAGCAAAATTATCTATAGGTTTTTCCATGGTAATCTCAATCAGGTTCTATACTTAGATCAGTACCAGTGTGGCTATTGGTGATCTGGAGGCTGCGCTGGGTAATCTGAACCTTGGATAACTGACTAATAATAACTATGGCGAAAGCTGAAGCACTCAGTTGGAAAGATAAGTATTTACTATCCCTGGAGAACCTTGAGGATGCTCAGCTTCAAGCTGAAAAGCGCTTAGATCTTTTGCGCAAAGGTTTTGTGCGTGTGAGTTTAGCCGCTGATGGGCTTGACGACTCCCTCGATAGTGTTTTATCAGAGTTAAGAATGTCATTACGTAAGAATGATGACGTAATGTCGTTGGAGCCGATGATTACGCGGTTAGAAAAATGTGTCGTAGCGTTAGATGATCACCGCAAGGAGGATCATAGCTCGGCCGTGGATATGATCGATAGCGCATTGGCCGCAGCACAAGAGGTAGGGTTATCGCGCAGGGATAAGTCCACTATTAAATCGTTTAGAAAACAACTCCCAGAAATGTTAACAGGTGCATCCGTTAATATTGAATTATGGAAAACTTTTCTTGATGTCCAGGGACCTGTCTTTAGTCATGTAAAAGCACTGGAGGACGGGGATAAGGCACAAAAAGGTAAGGGATTATTTAAGAAATTATTTTCTTCGTCTGAAACCAGCGATGATAACGAGGTGGTTACTGAAAGTACTGTGCCAGATGTAGAAGAGCCCGACCGTTCGATAGTTCAAGAAAATGAGATTGAGTTGAACTCCTCTGTCGACGACGTTAGCGAATCGAACGCATTGCAGGCTGATTCTGACGAAGAGGATGAGGAAGATCTATTTAAGGAGGAGTTAAAATCGCGCACGGTTCAAGTCTTCTGCGGCCTAGTTGATCAGATTGAAACCCCAGATGAATTTGATATTCGAAAAGATAAGCTTGTTGAGAGATTACAAAATAATTTTGACTGGCCGCTATTGCCAGATTTGCTAAATGAAGCGATGGAATTGGTAGCATCAACTCGACAGGTGGCGCAGCAGGAGTTCGAGGGGTTTCTGATCACGCTGCATGATCGATTACAGGACATTCAAGATTTTTTAAAAGTCGCTCGTGAGGGAGAGGTGCAGGCGCAGCTTAATCAATCCAAGCTTGATGAAGAGGTGCGCTCGGGTCTAAAGGATATTAAAGCGAGTGTGGATGAGGCGATGGATATTGGTATCTTGAAGGCGGATATCACTAGCATGGTCAATCAGATTGTTGAGGTTATCGATAGCTTCCATCTGGATGAAAAAGATCGACGTGGTGAAGTCTATGATCGTATCGAATTGCTGGGAGCAAAAATGCTAGCAATGGAAGCTGAGGCGACAGAGTTACGAAATAATTTAGAAGCACAACGCCTACAAGCGATGCGAGATCCTCTCACCGAGTTACCGAATAGACAAGCCTATGATGAACAGATAGAAAAAGAATTCTCACGTTGGAAGCGTCATCAACGCTCACTAAGCCTGGCGATAGTTGATATCGATTTTTTCAAAAAAGTTAATGACAACTTAGGGCACTTGCGTGGCGATAAGGTATTAAAGTTAGTCTCTCGTGCAGTACAAACAAATATTAGAAACGAGGATTTTGTCGCCCGTTATGGCGGTGAGGAATTCGTGATTTTAATGCCCGATACAGATGAAGAATCTGCAATGGCTGCGATTGAGAAAGTACGCGCGGCGGTAGAGAATTGTCCGTTTAATTTTGCCGGAGAAAGGGTGACGATTACGGCCAGCTTTGGTGTGTCAGGGTTCAAAGGTAGTGATGAAGTAACGGATTGTTTTGATCGTGCAGACAAGGCACTTTATCGTGCGAAAGAGCAGGGCCGGAATCGTGTAGAAAGAGGGTGAACTTCCCCCGCAATAATGATTATTAGTTTAGATAGCTACTTAATTTTTCCAGTAATAATTCTTCATTAATAGGCTTGGTAATTAACTCGCTTACCCCTGACGCCATAATATCCCTTTCTTCGCTGACGATGGCGTGGGCTGTTAGCGCAAAAATAGGCGCATCCCTATACGTATCGGTTTTGCGAAGCTGTTTAGTGGCTTCTTTTCCATCCATACCGGGTAACGATATATCCATAAGAATGACATCAAATTGATTATTACCGGCGAGCTCAAGCGCTTCTTCCCCAGTGCCTGCTGGTGTGATGTGGTAGCCTTCATCCTCCAGCATCCAGGTCACTAGCTTCATATTATCAGGGTTGTCTTCAACCACTAGAATTCTGCTCGCCATAATATCCTCAATGAAAAAACATCTGTTACCAGATTAAGTCTAGCCAACCTGGGGTAGCTGTCCACCATGATATTATACCTGTGCATACTGTGAGGAATTACCCAGCCACCGATGGACTAGTGGCGGTATCAGCTCAGGTTGTTTGTTAATTATATGAGACGCAAGGACTTTTGCTTCATAGACTAATTCCTTATCACGTAATAAATCGGCAATTCTGAACATTAGGTCGCCGGTTTGGCGTGTGCCAAGCACCTCACCAGGACCGCGTAATTCCAAGTCTTTTTCCGCAATGAGAAAACCATCATTGGTTTCTCGCATGATTTCTAGCCGCTGTTTACCCTGTTCTGAAAGAGGGTGCTGATAGAGCAATAAACAAAAGCTTTCAATTGAACCACGACCGACTCGACCCCTGAGTTGGTGCAGTTGTGCTAATCCTAAGCGTTCTGGGTTTTCAATAATCATAACGCTGGCATTGGGCACGTTAACGCCAACTTCGATGACGGTGGTGGCGACGAGTAGCTGGATGTCGCCTTTCTTGAATGCATCCATGATACTGGCTTTTTCTTTGGGCTTAAGGCGCCCGTGCACCAAACCGACCTTAACGTGAGGTAAGGCTTGGGCAAGCTGTTGCGCGCTATCTTCAGCTGCCTGGCATTCCAGTGCTTCAGATTCTTCGATTAACGTACATACCCAATACACCTGTTTGCCTTCGCTGCAGGCATTTTGAACCCGCTGGATAACCGCATCGCGACGTTTATTCGTAATCACTACGGTTTTGACCGGCGTGCGCCCTGGTGGAAGTTCATCAATCACCGATGTATCCAAGTCAGCGTAGGCACTCATGGCCAGTGTTCTGGGAATTGGGGTGGCTGTCATGATGAGCTGGTGAGGAACGTAGCTATCATCGGATTTTTGTGTGAGTGCTAAGCGTTGATGCACGCCGAATCGATGTTGTTCATCAATAATGACAAGTCCCAAGCGCTGGTAGTGTACATCGCCTTGGAATAAGGCGTGGGTGCCAATGATAATCTGGCATTGGCCTGTGGCTAACGCTTCTAATTGTTGTTGGCGCTTCTTACCCTTCAATTTCCCCGTTAACCAGCCCACCTCAATATTTAATGGGCTAAACCATTCGCAAAAGGTTTGGAAATGCTGTTCTGCAAGAATTTCTGTGGGGGCCATTAATGCCACTTGAAAGCCTTGTTCGAGGGCTTGTAGTGCTGCGTTGGCGGCCACCAGTGTCTTCCCGGACCCAACGTCACCTTGTACCAATCGTAGCATGGGGCTATTTTGACAAAGGTCGTGATTGATTTCCTTCCCGACACGCTGTTGGGCGTTGGTTGGCGTAAAGGGTAGGGACGCTAGGAATGAAGGATACAGTGTTGCGCTTAGGGCAAATGCAGGTGCCGTTTGGGACTTCACTTCCTGGCGAAGCTGTAACAGGCTGAGGTGATGCGCCAATAACTCTTCAAGTGATAAGCGTTGTTGGTGGCGATGAGTGCCGGCTTCTAAGCTCTCTGTGTTAACCCCAGGCGGTGGATTGTGAATGAAATTAAGTGCCTCTTTAATCGAGGGCCAGCGCTCCTGTGAAGGCAGTAATTCACTGACGGTATTACCCGCATTTAAGCGATCTAGCGCCTGATGTGCGAGTTTGCGTAACAAATGTTGAGAGATACCCTCTTTACTGGGGTAGGTGGCTGTTAAATGCTCATTAACCGGAGTGGTTATTTCACTCAGCACTTTGTATTCTGGATGAACAATTTCTCTGCCGTTGGCGTTAAACCGAACCTCACCAAAGCATCGTACAGTCGCCCCTTGAATCAGTGCGTTCTTTTGTGCGGCAGAAAAATGAAAGAAACGTAATTGTACGGTGCCAGAGCCGTCAGATATTTTGCACACTAACATACGGCGCTTACCAAAGATGATATCGCACTGCTCTACTTTCCCTTGGATCAGTACTTCGGACCCCATGCGGGTAGTGCCGATAGGATGAATCCGTGTACGATCTTGGTAGCGAAAAGGTAAGTGGAATAAAACGTCTTGTACTGACAGCAAGCCTAGCTTTTCCAATTTTCCAGCAACGGCTGCGCCAACCCCTTTGAGTTGGGTGACGGGGGTTTGAGAGAGATGGTTGGGGTTGTAATCTGGGTTCATGAGTGTGGCTTAATCGAGGCACCCTCGAGAGCGCAGCTGTTGATTGATGTCGATAGTGCTTCAATCGCTTCGTTACGTGGAAAGCGCTTGCGCCACACCAGTGAAACTCTACGAAAGGGAGTTTTACCTGAAAAAGGGCGCTCTACTAAGGTGTCATTATCGTATATGGCATTATCACTGGCGGAGCCGGGTAAGATCGTTAGTCCTAAACCTGAAGCGACCATATGCCTAAGCGTTTCTAAAGATGTGCCGAGGGGGATTTCATGGGCGTTAAAGCCTTTATTAATACTCGGGCAGGCATGTAACACCTGGTCTCGGAAGCAGTGCCCTTCCCCTAATAAAAGTACTTTCTCTTTTTCGAGTTGGCGTCGGGTAATGGATTTTTTTGCCGCCAAGGGGTGCTGTGCGGGAATGAGGATCCGAAAAGGTTCATCATATAAGTCTATGAGTTCAGTGTCTGGTTCTGAAAAAGGTAGGGATATCACAATGACATCAATTTCGCCGGTGCGTAATTTCTGCCGTAATACGGAGGTGTAATTTTCTTCCAGAATAAGCGGCATATTCGGTGCGTGATCTTTAATATGCCGAATAATGTGGGGGAATAGATAGGGCCCAATGGTAAAGATGGCTCCTACTCGCAAAGGTGTATTGAGCTGCCCTTTTCCTTCACTGGCGATATTTTTAATGACATCGGCTTCTTCGAGGACTTTTCTTGCCTGCGCGATTATCTTTTCACCCATTGGTGTGACATGAACTTCGGTACGACTACGTTCGAAAATCGCGAGGTCTAATTCCTCTTCAAGCTTTTTAATGGCAACACTTAAGGTCGGTTGGCTAACAAAACAGCGTTCAGCGGCTTTTCTGAAATGTTTCTCTTGCGCAAGGGTGATGATGTAACGTAGTTCAGTTAAAGTCATGGTGGTTTAGATGAAGGTTCGCAGAATGTGAGAATGTCGGTAAATTAGTATACCGAATATGATAGTAAAAATTTATCACGGTTTAAGGGGAAATCCTAGAATGAAAAAGAATATCTTAATCGTTGGTTGTGGAGATGTGGGCAGTGAAACAGGTAAAGCGCTTCAAGCTATGGGGCATGGTGTATTCGGTATTAAACGCACGCCGGTAGAGGGTTTTCCTTTTACCTGTTTATCTGCGGATATTAGTAATTCAAACAGTGTTAAGCATTGTTTTCAGCAGTTACCTGATGACATTCACTTCGTTATTTACACAGTAGCGCCATCAGAGCGATCTGAAGGTGCATATCGGTCAGCTTATCCCGCGGGTATTAGCGAGATCATGGGGAACCTTGATTTGGATGTATTGGAGGGTTTCCTGCTAGTGACAAGTACTGCGGTGTATCACCAGTCTCAAGGCGAATGGGTAGATGAATTATCTGACACAATGCCAGAGAGTTTTTCCGGAAAAATACTGTTGGAAGCAGAGGCGTTATTACATCAACGTACGGATAAAGGTGTGGCGATTCGGTTTGGTGGTATTTATGGTCCTGGGCGTTTGCGGTTACTCAATAAAATACGACAAGGGTGTGAACTAAATCAGTTTTTCCCTGCGTATACCAATCGAATTCATCGTGATGATTGTGCGCGTATGTTGGTGTTTCTTATCACCTCTATGTCTGATGGAAAAGCCGTGGATTCTTGTTATATCGGTGTTGATAGCTGCCCGTCGACGGAGTGGGAAGTGCTAACCTCAATTGCGTCGATGTTGTCAGCAGAAAAACCAGTTCACAACGAACAGCTTGTTGTGACCAATCAAAATAAACGCTGTCGTAATTCTCGGATACGTGAACTCGGATTCGAATTTACTTATGATAGTTATTTACAGGGGTATCAGTCCGTTATAGATGGGATGTAGTTCAAGGTTTACTATTCAACAAGGAAAAATTCACTGTCCTGGTGAGAACTGAGTCGCAATCATTGCAATGCTCAGGGAACTCGTGTGATTGACCGCAAATATTCAAAAAACCTAAAACGACGGCGGAATATTGTTTTGTTACTGTGTTGATATCTCAATAGAACAGTAAAAAATAATAGAGGGTAGGGCCATGAATTCGTCGGTATCAGGATTCTTTCGTAATCTTAGTGTTGTTGCGGTATGTGTATGCGGATTGTTACCGCTACAACTTAATGCATCGTCTCAGCTGATCGAGAATAGTGTTTTTACGTCTCAATTAATTGATGCGGAGCCCGCTGATATATTGGATGCGGCTTACCTAAGTGCAGGTAATATCTTTATCTATTTGAAGTGGCAGGATCTTGAGTCCCGTTTATATGATGTTGAGAATTTTATTTATGATGGAGAAAACCGGTTAGTGGGACATTCCACTTACGGTTTTAAACCATCAAATGCGAGATGGCGTTCATGGACTAAGTATCAGTTTCGTTCCAATATCGATAGCCCTGGTGATTGGCGCTTTGTGGTAAAGCTAGATGGTGAAAAGATATTGGAAAGAACGATCTATGTTAGTCATTAAATATCGATTCTTTGGCAAGACGATTTATACAGGCGTTTGACGATTCGCCATCGGTTAATGACCAACGCTGAGAAAATTAACCCGCAGCCTAAAAGCTGGATGAGTGACATAGATTCCCCGAACCAGAAAGCCGCAAGTGAGGCTGTCAGGATTGGCTCGATGGTAAGTATCATTGCCCCATGGCTAGCGGGTGCCATGCTTTGTGCATAGGTTTGCACAAAAAAGCGCAGGCTGGTTGCAATAATCGCACTTGCCAGTAGCCAGCCAATAACTACAGCGCTCACTTCAGAGGGCCATGTTTCTGTGGCAATCGAAAGTAAGGTTGAGGCGACACCTACTATTAGTAATTGTATCGAGGTGAGGGTGATGGCAGATACGTAGGCGACGATGCGATTATTTAGCGTGAACTGCAAGGCGAACAGTATGGATGCAAATAAGAAATAGCCTTGGCCAGATTCAATAGTAAACGCAATATTGTTTTCTTTCATCGTGAGTAAAAAAAGCCCCGATATGGCGATGGGTATTGCAAACCATGTTGATTTTGCTTGTGGCTCTTTAAAGAGTATTAAGGACATCAGCGGTACTAATACAATACCCAGGCTTGTGATAAAAGCCCCTTCGCCGATGTGTTCGGTGTGATCTAAGCCGGTAATCCATGCCATGATTGCGATAGCAAAGCACGCCCCCACCAATAATGAACCTTTAAGTCCTCGTGGTGATAAATGTTGCCATTGATCTTTGCCGATAAAGGCAAGCAGTGCGCCTGCGATGATAAATCGGATGCCAATAAACAGCAGGGGAGGCAATCCTGTAAGGGCTTCTTTGGAAAAGATCCAACCCGCGGCCGCTAGGATGGTGACGCCGACCAAGAGTAGGTCGGCTTTGATATGCTGTTGGGAGTTAGCCAAAAACGTTGCTTATGGGTTAGCTTGATAGTTCCAAGATTGCGTCCATTTCAACGTCAGCATTCTTGGGTAATGAAGCAACGCCAATCGCTGCACGTGCAGGATAAGGTTGTTGAAAGTACTGAACCATTATTTCATTCACTAACGCAAAATTATTTAAGTCGGTTAAGAATATATTTAACTTTGCCACGTCTTTTAGAGAGCCACCGGAGGCTTTAGCAACGGCTTGTAAATTATCGAAAACACGAGTGATTTGGGCGCGCATGTCGCCTTCTTGCATTTCCATGGTTTCGGGTACCAGTGGAATTTGACCGGAAAGGTAGACAGTGTTGTTGCATTTGACCGCTTGTGAATAAGGGCCGATTGCTTGTGGGGCATTAGAGGTCTGGATGATTTCGCGGCTCATGGCGTGTTCCTTACGTAGGTAATGGTATTAATTTCGAATGCGGGTGATTTTGGTGACGGACTTGGCCTTGCGGATCTTTCGTATCGTATCGGCGAGGTGTATTCGCCCGCGCACAGCAATTTGTAACGTGACAACGCTTAAATGGGCGTCTTTTTCATCTAAGCGTATATTCTCAATGTTGGCATCTGCTTGGGATAAAATAGACGCCAGCATCGCGAGAACACCGCGTTCATTTTCTATCTCGACGCGTAATTCTACAGGGTATTCTCCCGAGACTTCCTTCGCCCATTGTACGGATACACATTTCTCGGGATTAGACTTCATCTCGGTGGCAATATTTTTACAATCGTCGCGGTGAATTACCATGCCTCGTCCCGCGCTGAGGTGTCCAATCACAGAATCGCCTGGTATTGGGCGGCAGCATTTTGAAAAATTAATGACCATGCCTTCTGTGCCACGAATTATCAATGGTGCGGGGCTATCGCTCATTGAATCAGTGCTTTCTGTCGCTCTGGGCTGTAGGCGTCTTGCCGTAATTTGAGCCATCTGTTTTCCTAAGCCGATATCTTCCAGTAGGTCGTCAAGGTTCGCGAAGCCAGACTCGGATATGGTGTTATCCAAGGCATCCTTTGGAATATCATCTAAGGTGAGGTTGAGCGTGGAAAGTGCTTTTTCCAGCAGACGCTGTCCAAGTGCGACAGATTCGGAGTGGCGTTGGTTCTTCAGGAAGTGACGAATGTTGCTGCGGGCTTTAGCTGTGGTGACAAAGCTAAGCCAGGCTGGGTTTGGACAGGCACCGGGGGCAGTAATAATGCGTATCGTTTGCCCACTTAAAATGGGTGTGCTGAGCGGTACAAGGCGATGGTCTATGCGTGCGGCGACACAGCTATTTCCGACATCGGTATGTACTGCGTAAGCAAAATCGACGGGTGTTGCACCGTTGGGTAATTCAAGGATGTTACCTTTCGGGGTGAATACGTAAACTTCGTCAGGGAACAAGTCAATTTTAACGTTTTCGATAAATTCGAGGGAGTTACCCGCCCGTTGCTGCATTTCTAGCAGCCCTTTGAGCCATGCTTTTGCTCGGTTTTGTGCGCCACTGGCGGGGTCGTCGGATTTATAGAGCCAATGGGCGGCAATACCGTTGTTGGCCATTGCTTCCATTTCTTCCGTACGGATTTGTATTTCAATCGGTACGCCGCGCATGCCTTTAAGAATGGTATGCAGGGATTGGTAACCGTTGGCTTTTGGGATTGCGACGTAGTCTTTGAAGCGGCCGGGAATGGGTTTGTATAGGTTGTGAACAGCCCCTAACGCTCGGTAGCTGGTATCAACAGAGTCCACGATAATACGGAAGCCATAAACGTCCATTATCTGGTTGAAGGACTTGTGTTGTGAGCGCATCTTTTCGTAGATGCTAAATAGGTGTTTCTCGCGTCCGATCACACGAGCTTGAATGCCCTCTCGTTCTAGTCGATTGGTGATGGACTCTTGAATTTGAGAAATAACATCGTTGCGGGTACCTTTTGCCTGCTTGAGGGCTTTCTTAATTCGCGATGCCCGCATGGGGTAAAGGTTCGTAAAGCAAAGGTCTTCTAATTCTATCCGGAAATCATTCATTCCTAGCCGGTTGGCAATGGGAGCGTAGATTTCTAGGGTTTCCGTAGCGATTCGGCGCCGCTTTTGTGGGTGTAATATGCCGAGAGTCCGCATATTGTGTAGGCGGTCGGCGAGCTTGACGAGAATGACCCGAATATCTTCGGTCATTGCCAATACCATTTTACGGAAGTTCTCGGCTTGTTGCTCTGCCCTGGATTCGAATTTGATTGCCCCTATCTTGCTGACGCCATCGACCAATTCGGCAACGACTTCATCAAACTCTTCAGCGAGGGCTTCTTTGGTAATGGGGGTATCTTCGATGACATCATGTAATAGCGCGGCCATTAGGCTTTGACTATCCATATGCATGTCAGCAAGTATTTTGCATACCGCTAGAGGGTGGGTAATGTACGGATCGCCACTACGCCTGACCTGCCCTTCGTGGGCTTTTTCCGCATAGTAGTACGCCTGGACGATCTGATTGGCTTTATCAGTGTCCAAATAGTTTAATTTTTCTGTAAGACTATCAAGGGTTTGCAACGCCCATCTCCCCCACTCTGGTTAATACTGAGTGTAATGGCTATGGGCGTGAATGAGAACTATCACGAGAGTAAATGTTCACATTTTTTGTCAGAAACTGTGTGCGATGTGGAAAAGGCTGTTAAAAACCCTGTCCTGGCATATCAGTAAGCGGCACATTCATTGAATCGCGCTTTGGCTCGTCTTCAAGAATGGATACATCAATGTGACCTTCAGCAATTTCACGAAGTGCCATAACAGTCGGCTTATCGTTTTCCCACTCAAGGAAAGGCTCTTTACCACCGGTGGCCAACTGGCGAGCACGTTTGCTGGAGATAAGTACCAATTCAAAGCGGTTGGTTACTTTATCTAAACAATCTTCTACGGTAACTCTAGCCATAGTATCCTCTTAAATGATCAATATAGTTTAACGCTTGGGGCTAACTGCATCACATTATGATTCAGTTAGCCCCAAAAGTACGGAATTTTATACAGGCTGAGACCTTAAGACAAGAGATTTTGGATTAATGTCTTATGGCGCGTGGCCTGCGGCTTGGTTGAAAGCCGTTGGGAATGAATAATAGACCTCAATTCGGTCAGTGCCACCTCAAAATCATCATTGATGATGAGATAGTTATATTCGACATGATGGGCCATTTCTTCAGCGGCCTGCGCCAGTCTGTTCTGAATGACGCCTTCGGGGTCCTGGCCTCTGCCTCTAAGTCGTTGCTCTAGCGCTTCTTTTGAGGGCGGAAGTACAAAGATGCCAATGGCCTCGGGAATTTGTTGGCGTATTTGCTGTGCGCCTTGCCAATCGATTTCGAGAATCACATCTTGGTCATTTAATAGCTGTTGTTCAACCCAGCTTTTTGAGGTGCCGTAATAATTGCCGAATACTTCTGCATGTTCCAAGAAGTCGCTGCGGCCAAGCATCGCCTGGAAATCGTCTACAGGGGTAAAGTGGTAGTTAATACCGTCGGTTTCCCCGGGGCGTATTGGGCGTGTGGTATGTGAAATGGAAACTCCGAGATTTTCCATGCTGTCGATGAGAGCTTTAACAAGGCTGGTTTTACCAGCGCCGGATGGTGCAGATATTACGTATAAAGTGCCGGTCATGATGGGTTAATGATCGCCAATAGAGTCAGTGAATGTGGCAGAAGTATAGCTCAAGCGCTAACGCAAGGCACGAGTCTTGATGTTGGTTTGGTTGAGTTACCTAAGTGACTTATGTGGAAAGCGTGTCGAAATATGAATAAATCACTAAAACTAGTTAACGTCGTATACCTTTGGGGTTATAGTCTTGCCGTTTGTTAACACCTTGAATTCTTTACGAGATGGATGCTCGTTTATCTGGGGAAATGGATACGTACCCGTAGAATAAAAAGAGAAAATCTATGTATAGCTTTAATCGAACGATACTCGCGACATCTATCGGCTTACTTACGGCCTTCGGTGTGCCAGTCGCTCAGGCGGATGGTGCTAGCTTGGAAAAAGTCGTCGTAACGGCACAAAAGCGCGAGCAAGATCAGCAAGATACCCCACTATCTATTTCGACATTTGACGCTCAAGCACTGGAAGATCAGGGGATCTCTGATATTGAAGATGTCAGTATCTATGTGCCTAACGTGCAAATTTCAGAAACCCCAGGGGGAAGCACTGGTGCAACAATCGGTATTCGAGGTTCGGTGACCATTAACCCTGCTGTCACCTGGGAGCCAACCGTGGGCATTTATATGGATGGCGTGTTTATCGCTAAGAATATAGGGGGCCTGTTTGATGTTGCGGAATTAGAACGCATAGAAATTTTGCGCGGTCCTCAAGGCACCCTTTATGGTAAGAACACTACCGGCGGTGCGGTGAATCTTGTGACCCGTAGACCAAGCGGAGAGATGGAAGGCAAGGTGAGATTAGGCGCGGGTAATTTCGGTTATCGCGAGTCTTATGTCAGTGTTGATACGCCTAGCATTATCAATGACAAACTTAGTTTTAGCGTCGCGCTTAGCAAAAAAGACCGTGATGGATTTTATGACAATGATGCGGGCGGAGATGCCGCTAGTGAATTTAAAGCGCTGGATTCAATTGCAGGGCGTATGAGTGCTTTGTTCAACGCTACGGATGATTTGCAGTTCTATTATACCTTTGACCGATCGGAAAAAGATAATACGCCAGCATTTGGTCAATCCACTGGCAGCGATGATGATAGTGAACGTCAAGATGAAGGAAGCTTAAACGGAGCCTTTTTTGATAAGTCGTCCAGTGTGGGCCATGCATTTCATATGGAATGGGATGTCTCAGATAATTTGACCATCAAATCTATTTCGGCATACCGGGAAATGACCTTTGACGATGCCAATGATTATGATGGCACACCATTTACTTTTTTTCATTCAGAGCGCCATGTTGATCAAAAACAATGGTCAGAAGAAATACAATTTATAGGTAGTGTGGGATCGGTAGATTTTGTCACGGGTGTTTTCTTGTTTAGGGAAAATGCGGATGCAGAAAACCCATTCGAATTTCAAACAGGGGTTGTTGATAATTTCTATGGCGTAGATACCAACTCCATGGCTGCTTATGGACAATTAGATTGGCATGCCACTGATGCATTAACATTGACGACAGGTTTACGTTGGACTCAGGAAGATAAAGATTTTTACGTAGATAACTTATTCAGTGATGTGGAAGCGGACAAGCGCTGGACAAATACATCGCCGATGGCGGCTGTTAGCTATGCGTGGACAGATAACATCCTTAACTATGCGAAAGTCACTCAAGGATGGAAATCAGGAGGCTTTAATGGTGAAGCATCCAGCACGACATCGGCCGCAACGCCTTATGATGAAGAAACGGTCATTGCCTATGAAACCGGCCTTAAATCCCGTTGGTTTGATAGTCGCTTACAAGCGAATATTGCTGTATTTCAAAATAATATAGAAGACTTACAGATATCCTCCTATCAGCAGCCCTATTCCCAGTTAACTAACGCAGGGAAGGCAACGGTAAAAGGTGTTGAAGTGGAATTGCTCGCAGCGATAACCGATAATTTTATGCTCAATATCAACTATGGGTATCTCGACGCAAAATATGATGAATTTGATTACTATGATTCAGGTACTAATACTACGATTGATATTTCAGATATAGCACTATTCCAATATGCACCAGAGAAAACCTTTTCTATTGGTGCCGAATATAACTATGCATTTTCATTCGCAGAAATCGTTGCGAGAATGGACTGGAGTTATGTCGATGATTTTGATGTGTATCCTGAGCCTTGGAATGAGAAGGCGACGCATGTTCGCTCCTATCATTTGTTAAACGCGCGTATAGCGTTAGTTAATATTGCGTTGGGCTCGACAAGTCAGAGTTTTGAGGTGGCGGTTTGGGGTAAAAACCTGACGGACGAAGAGTATAGAATTAACGGAATACCAACGGGCGCAGGCTCAGCAGTTAATTACTTCGGTGATCCAAGAACCTTCGGCGCAGACGTAACCTATAACTTCTAATGTAAGTTAGACACAAAAAACACAATACTTGTGATGTAGATTCTTAGGTCGCAAGTATTGTGTTTTTTGCTATATGGCTAGACAATAAATGGGATTAAATACTGTCGGGTAATTTTTCAGGATTACGGATAATCAATATACGTTGAATTCGATTGTTCCAGCACTCCACAGTAAATAATGTACGTTCGTTATTCTCTGGTGTTATCAATACCCCAGTGTTACCGCTAACGGAGATAATCTTAATATCCTTAATGGTATCAACGGATCGTTTTCGTAAGGCATTGAAATAACGAATGATGCGTTCTCGTCCATGCAGTGGTCGCAATACTGAGAGCACTTTTCCTCCGCCATCTGCCATCAAACAAATATCATCGGCGAGTAATTGACTAAACTGTGATAAATCCTGTTGCCCAAAACACGCGAGGAATGCGCTGAGTAATCGTTGCTGTTCGTCAGAGGCTGTATTCGTGGTTGAAGAAGTGTTGTCAGTGCTATCCAAACGTTGTTTGGCACGACGGAAAAGCTGGCGACAATTATCCGGTGCTTTATGAATAATATCGGCGATTTCTTGATAGCTGTAATCAAAGGTTTCGCGAAGTAAAAATACCGCACGTTCAGTGGGATTAAGTTGCTCCAATAATAGCAAAAATGCCATGGAGAGTGATTGATAAGTAGACTGGATCTCGAAAGGACCTGCCTGGGTGAACTCCTCATCATAAAGAGGTTCCGGTAACCAATGCCCCACATATTGTTCGCGTTGGTTATGTTTACGTAAATGATCGATAGCTAATCGACTAACAATGGTGGTTAAAAATGCCTGGGTATTCTCAATGCCATCCAATGATTGCTGGTGCCAGCGTTCGTATGCTTCTTGTAGCACATCTTCCGTATCCGTCTTGCTGCCAAGCATACGATACGCGAGCCCAAAACAATGGGCTCTATGTTGTAAAAATACGGATAAATGGGTGTTAGGCATTTATGCAGGTAGTCTTGAGTTGTCGGGTGATTGGGCGCGTGCTGAATTTGCGAGCCCATCGGCGATTAAATTAAACGGTTTATTCATCGCATTATAATATTGTTCGATGGCATTGATAGACACGATATCAATAATTTGAGTTTCAGAAAAATGTTGGCACAGTGTGTCATATACCACGTCGCTAGTTGCGTGATGTTGGTGATAATCAAGAACAAAGCTCAGTACTGCTTGTTCTTCAGGGCTATAGTGCTGCGGGTCTTGTGCCCATTGACCCAAGCGTAGGAACTTTTCTTCCCCGAGTTTATTGCGGATGACTTCTGCTAACGCGATGTCATGGCAAAAATCGCATCCATTTAGCAGTGATCCGTAGGCCTTAATCAATAACTTAATATTGCTGTCGATGGTCAGTGTACTGGATTGATAGCGAGTTACCTTATCGAGTAGCGGTAATAAGGCGGGTTTTCTTGCATAGATAGTCTTGAGGGGCGTTATCACGGTGCCAATGCCGCGTTCAGTGAGTTTGTAAGCAAGCCATAATAAGGGTGAAGTGGGGGATTCAATGGGTGTTAATCTCATGCTGTATCGTCCTTTTGTGAATGTATCTATTACTTAAGACGTGGCACGAAATCAAAACGTGACAAGATAACCCATTATTTTAGCGATAAGGTCAACCGAAGGCGTATTGACGCGTTGTATTACCTACGATGTCGATAAATCGGAATGGAGATCACTATGAAACATCAATTACTTGTATTGCTACTTGGCGGGCTATGTGTCGTATCTTCTGTCAGTGCGCAGTCAATTAATCAGCAGCAGAAACAACAAAGTGAGCGCCTGGTTCAAGGCGTGAAAAGTGGTGAGTTGACAAAAAAAGAAGCTAACCGCCTATCGATTAAACAGGCAAAAATTGCGAAGAAAGAAGCAAGATTTCGTAGCGATGGGGTTTTTACACCGGTAGAGCGAGCGATAATTAAGCAGGATTTAGCCGAAATGAATATCCGCTTGTATAAACAAAAACATGATAAGCAGAGCCGTCTTTAATGAATAACCCCATTGCAGGCAATGGGGTTATGTCTTTTCTAAACAGATAGTGTCGATTCGGTCATCATAACCGCAGAGCCGCCAATACGAATGGTGAGCTCTTTTTCTTCTTTATTATCCATTTCTAAGTGTAAGTAACTTCTGCGATCTTCGTTTGCACCTCGTTGTACAGCAAAGACGTGGGTGCCCTTCTGAATACGTGGGTTTTGGCATAAATAATGGGCAAAGTCGGAGATAACAGGTGCAACGGGTGGGTCGTCATGTATGGAGATGTCAGGTCCCATCAGGCGTGTATGGAAATCCGCTGAATTCTCATCGGTGTTGTTAGAGAATAACAAGATGCCTTGTGCAGCTGAGGCGGGAGCAGATGATTGGCTCCAGGCACGAGTGTCAAAACGAGCGGCTCGAATCGCATTATAGGACTTGATAGGAACAATCAAATACGGCGCGTCACAGGAAATAATCAACGGCTGATGATGATCAAAGCCAATGTCGGCGGGGATCAGCGATAACATACGGGCAAGTTCGTCATTTGTAGGAACAAAGCGATCGATCACAGCACGGGTTATCTGGGATTGTATGATGACACCAGGTTTGCCATTGTCATTGGTAACAAATATCTCTGAAACGGCATTGCCATTCTTAAAAAACAGCGGTGTTTTAGAGTCTAAAGGTAACTGATTTAGGCTGGTGAGCACCTGCGCCGCCGCGATCAAGGTATGTGTTGCGGGCTTGGTTTCTTTTTTTGTGGCAGTAAAAATACGCAGTTGCTTGGTATTCTTGTCATCATCATCGGTGACAAATACGGTGTCAGAGGCGTTAGTTTCATTGGCAATGAGTTGCATTTGATAGTCACTAAGACCATCGGCATTGGGGAATACGGGTATCCTCGCGCCATTAAAGGGCTTACTGGTAAATACGTCAGTGGTATAAAATTGGTAGTCCATTGATAGCTCCCAAAGCCTATTTGACTGATTGAGTTGTGTCGTTACTGTTCTATCTCTGTTGTAGCATGCAATATGCTCAGTAACCAGTCTTTTAATTTTAGCGGCTTTTTGCAATATGTGGGTGATTCACAGGGGTTTTATTGAGGGATGGTGTCTTAATCTTCCGTGCCCAAAAAGTATTGATGAATCCACTGGTACAGTGTGTTTTTGGTCAGCTCTTCGAAGGGAATGGTTTCAAATTTCCCCTGAGGATCTTTGTCCTTAAAGGAAAGCTGATAATTAATGATACCCGGTTGCTCATCATGCAAAATAAGAATGATGCGTTTGCCACTGGATAGGCAATCGATTGTGATAATGTCAGCAGGCACACCACTTGAGCGCATACTTTGATTCACGCCGACAATCGGATCGATGTTAGTAAAATCTTGTTGGATTGCGGTTTGTGTTGCTGTAGCGATATCAGATAACGTTGAAAGCTGTGGGTTAAACAAAATAGTGTCTCTTATGTATTGGGGGCATGGTACGTTAAAGCGTGAAATTATATGGATGTGTTTTATCTTACTCTATGAGAAGGAATACTAGCGTGTCATTGAATAAAAAACGAAAGAAAAATCTATTCCAGCTGCGGGATTGTTGATACCGTTGCAGTCAATATACAGCCCATAAGTAGGCGGAGCCCTAATAATGTCAAGTGAAAACCAATCCACATCTTCCCTATTTGATAGTCTTATTTGGAAACACGCTTCTCAAACCAAAGGTGATAAAGGTGTGGCAGTAGAAGTGGCTGAAGTGAAAGGGTATGAACTTAAGGCCTTTCGAGCGGTATCTACCTTTGATGCGTCCATCGCGCAGCTTAGGGCTGTCATTATGGATATGAAGAATTTTATTGATTGGGCGGATGGTACAAAAGCAGCAGAGGTGATAAAGCAAATCTCGGACAATAGTCAGGCCTGTTATTGCGAGCATAACGCTCCATGGCCAGTTAAGAATCGAGACGGTGTTATAGTACAGAGCGTCGAGCGTATCAGTGACAGTACAGTCTGTATTCATCTTCGTTCTGATAACGAACTTGTGCCGATAAAGAAGGGGTTAGTGCGAGTGCAATATTTACGGGGAACCTGGATTTTAAACGATATTGGTGCGGGTAAAACCAAAGTGACCTATCAGGTGCATTCTGACCCCGGCGGCAACATACCGGATTGGTTAGTGAATACCATGATCACTGAAGCACCAACGACGACGTTGGCTAATTTACATAAGGTGAATTTTAATCGTTATAGCGAGGAGCAATTGGCTTTGCCGGTGTAGATTGAAAAATTTAATTACAAGTGCCTGTTACGGATTTGATGGGTTGGTGGTCTTTTCGTAAAAATCACTAAATGAGAAATTTATGAGGTCGTTACTACTACTATTATTATTTTTTGTCATGACATTTTCAAATGTAAGTTATTCAGGGGAAGCTAGTAATTCTTCAAAATATCAAGTTGCCGAGGAATTGTATAAGGATGGGAAAAAAGAAGAGGCCAAGGCTTTGTACTTTGAAGCTGCAAAAGAAGGTGATGCTGGCGCACATTTTTCTCTTGGTTACAAATACAATCTCCAGAAAGACAAGCAAATATACCACCTTCGAAAAGCAGCGGAGAGTGGGCATTTGGAAGGCCTAAAGGGTTTTCTAGATAAGGTTTTTTTCCGCTCCGATTCGTTCGAGCACTCTAACCCTACATTGGCAATGGCAGTTTATCGTAAAGCAAAATTAGTCAATCCATCTATTAAGTTCTACGACGAAAAAAATAGCATGATGACGATATCTCTATGTTTAGAGCCAAAGGGTCTAGATGTTAAACAATTCTTGGACAAATACAATGCAGATATAGCTGATTCTCCCTGGAGGTGGGCCAAAAATATATCCGTTAATGAAAGTGATCCAGAGTTGGTGTTAAGTTTGATTTGTTTAGGGGGACATGTCCCAAACGAAAAAAAATCAGCAGTTAAGTCGTATTACAAATTTTGGAAATCAGAAAAATCAGTTAAGTTTAATGGTTGTGATTACGCAGCAAGTAATTATACCCTGGCTATTTGCTCGAGGGATGAGAGATATTAGATTTCTCGTATAAGAGAGGGCTTTCACGCGATATGTTATTCCGCGTACTTTTGGGTGAAGATATTCCGCCCTAGAATAACCTATAACAAATGTCATAGAACAATTGTCATATTGTGTTTAGAACCAGGGATCTTCTAGAATCGCTTTTTCTTCAAATTAGCGCTATTGCTAAAAAGGATCTCTTTATGAACGTAATTTCTCCCAAATTAGGGAGTACATCTGTGTTTTTGAAGCTATGTGCATTATTGCTCATTACAATATTCACCACAGCCTGCAGCCCTCCTCCTCCCACCAATGAGCAGATTTTTGTTAATCCTAGTGCTGGCACTCAATTTGAATCCGATTCAGGTACGGTTATTCTCAGTAAGTTGAGTTCACAAACGGTTTGTTATACCACTGATGGCGCTATTCCAGAATATGACCGGGGTAATTGTGATGACGGAACCACGCAGAGTTATCAGGGTGGTATTCAGCTTAGTTGTGAGCCAGGTGAAATCGGCACATCTGTGTCAAAGGAAGTGCGAATTGTTTTCGATTGGGAAGTAGGTACGAGCACCAGGCTTGAGACGCGCGATGCGTTGTTTTTTCTAAATTGTGATACGACTGGAGCAGGTACTGACTCAGATGGTGATGGCATACCTGATGTTAATGATAACTGCCCCAGCGATGTAAACGTAAACCAGAACGATGAAGATGGTGATGGCGTTGGTGATATTTGTGATTTTGATTTAGACAATGATGGCCATGATGATGATGTCGATAATTGCCCCAACATTGCGAACTCTGGCCAAGAAGATGCAGACACTGACGGACTCGGTGACGAGTGTGATAGTGATGATGACAATGACGGAGTCGATGATGAAGATGATAATTGCCCACTTGCACCGAACAGTGGCCAACAAGATAGTGATAACGATGGAACTGGAGATGCGTGTGATTCGATAACGGATACCGATGGTGACGGTCACGCAGATAGTAACGATAACTGCCCAACAGTGCCTAACCCCGGTCAAGAAGATGAAGATGGGAACGGTGTTGGCGACGCTTGTGAAGGCCCTAACGGTACGGACAAATTCTTCCACGACTACCTAGACTTAATATTCGGAATAATGGATGTCATGCAATGCCAGTTTAATAATTGCGATGCTCCCGATGGTCTATTTAACTGGTCAATTAACGCGAGTGATTCGCCGTTAGATTCTGGCTCGGTTAACTGGAAGGCAACCGTTGAAAGCTTCTGGAGTATGACCGCTAAAATGACGCTAACGGCAAGTGATGCTACTTTAGACGATTGTACAGGCTCGGGATCAGCATCAGGCATACTAAATTCAAGTGCAACAGGCCCATTAAATACGAGTTCTCCCGTTGGTTTCATTTGTGACGGACTAAGTGGACGTGTTGCCATGAAGCTTAGACTTACAGGCGGTGGTGTTACAGGAGGATACTATGATGTCTACTGTAATGAACCCAACTGTGATGCGACAGCGGTTCGGTTTAAGATCATAGGCAAAGATGCAGAGGATGAGTTGGTGTATTCAAGAGAGGTATTGGATACTACCCTTTAGTCGTTCTATATATTTTATCGTATAAGTAAGTGATAAAAATAGGATATAAAAAAGCACCGACAACGTCATAAGGTTGTCGATGCTTTTTTGTTTTCGAGTATTCTATACCTTACTTAACTAAGCTTTTGACCTTCGTAAAAAGTGATACCGCACATAACGTCAACGCGCCAGCAATGATGCCCACTACTGCACTGTAAAGCGTGGGTGTAATAGCAGTAACAAAGCCGCTAGCAGTGTGTAATTCTCCCGCGTGTACTAATAATGACTCTTGCAAATGGTGTACGGCAGGGATACCGTGAATAATAATGCCGCCTCCCACTAAGAACATCGCGGCGGTACCGACAATCGATAAGGTTTTCATCAGAATTGGTGCGAAGCGTAATAAGCCCTTGCCAAATAAAGCTTGAACCTTACCTACAGCATTGTCTGCGGCATTTTGTAATAAATAGAGCCCCGCATCATCAATTTTAACGATAGCGGCGACGATACCGTAAACCCCCGCAGTAATGAGCAACGCAAGCCCCGAGACAATGGCGACCTGAACACCAAAGGAGGCCTCTTGTACTGTGCCTAATGTGATAACAATAATCTCAGCAGAAAGAATAAAGTCTGTGCGTATGGCACCTTTGATTTTGGTTTCTTCAAGTGCAACCAGGTCGACACTTGGATCGCTAAGGGCTTGTAATTTTTCATTGCGTGCGTCTTCATCGTCATGATGCAGAACCTTATGTGCAATCTTTTCAAAGCCTTCATAACATAAGAAAAGCCCGCCGATCATCAAACACACCAACACGGCCCAGGGGGCAACGGCGCTAATGAGTAGTGCAGCAGGTACGAGTATGAACTTATTTTTAAATGAGCCCTTGGCGACGGCCCATACTACGGGAAGTTCTCGCTCTGCTCGTACGCCGGAGACCTGTTCGGCATTCAGTGCAAGGTCGTCACCTAATACACCGGCGGTTTTCTTTACGGCAACTTTGGATAAGACGGCGACATCATCAAGCAGTGTGGCGATGTCATCAATGAGTGCTAATAAACTTGAACCCGCCATTGTGGCTTCCTTGTAAGTAATATGATGGACGCGCCACTATTAAGTGGGAGTTTCCATTAAATGTAATAAAATCAAAAGATTATAAGAAATTCCGGCAGAAATTATTGCTACATCACTACTGGCTGCTGTTCGCAGAGCCTGGATAATACCAGTGTTTTGTCAGATCTGAAAAAACCTACGATTGAATAATGGTCGTAGCGTTAACGTAAAAGGGCCAAACATCGGGCTAATACCTGCTCATGTAAAGGTGTTTGTATGAGATGGGCGGATTGCTGGGCGATATTATATGCATTTTTACGTATCGCTGTATTTGTGAGTGCTTGGTGTAGGGTGGCTTCGAGGCATGCCTCTGATTCGGGCTTCTCTGAGGTCAGCCCGACTCCTAGCGCTATCAACATTTGGGTATTGAGCTGGTTTTCTTGCTGTCTTGGTAAGGCAACCACTGGTACTCCGTGGGCGAGGCTCTGTGCGGTGCTCCCCATGTTGCCATGACCGACAAAAAGATCAGCGGTTGAAAAAGCATCAAATAATCCTGCGAACTGTGTTGTGATAGTTAGGTTATTGGTGACAAAAGGGCGTAACGTTGCCGGGTTACCTCCAGGGCAGGCGACAAACACATTGGCGTTGCAGCGGCCTAAGGTCCGCAAGAGTGGTGCGAGATGGCTGTAGTGCGGTTTAAGGTAGACAAGAATATTGGATCGTTTCTTGTGTTGCCATTGGACCGTTTCATTGCGTGAAGGTTGTGCGATATTTATACAGTATTTTGAACTGTGTTGTTCATTATGGTCGCGATGTTCACCGTAAAGGTCGAGCTGAGGCAAGGTGCAAATAAATCGTCCTTCGCAGGCAAATATATCCCCGTAGAACTGAAAAGCCGCTGAGGGACCCAGTGCGGCCTCAATGCTCTTTAGTAATACCTGTTCCTGGGCAGCGACAAGTCCATCATTGGATTGGTTAACTCGCCAATCTTTGATGGGGTGGCCGGGTACTGGGTCGCTATAGCCGGTACCAATGGTAAGGCGTGGAATATCGGAATCGACGCTGGCGAGCATTGCGGTGGGTGAATAGTCACATATAAGTAGGTCTGGCTTGGTTAGCTGAAATAATGTCTTCCAGGTTTGCACAAGCTGTCTAAGGGGGGCCGCTTTTAAGTACCCCTTGAGCAATAACACATCGGCCAAACAGGCGATTGGTCGTTGCATATGGATTTTGGGCAACCAAATAGGCGCTTGTACAAGTTGAATTCCATCATTTGAGTGGAAAAACTGGTGAGCTCTGGATATGTCCTGAACGGCCACAAAGACGGTAAATCCATGGGTCACAAGGGAGGTTGCTATGCTATGCAAATTTGAGAGATGTCCTAACTCGCCGCCCAATTCCCAGGTTAATAACACTGTCTTGGTCACGAAACGTCCCTTCGATGCTGTACTGAAAATCGGAAATTTGCTAGAGTCCGGCAGATTTTTGATGGTGATGTCATCGTCTGTGAAGGCTTCACCAGTACTTGAACGTAAACGGATCCCCTAGGGAAGGCGAAATGATGAATCCTAAACACGGAATACCTTTAATTGCACTTGCTGCGGCAATGTCATCAGTGGCGGAAGCCGCAGTGACTGCTAATGACGATACAGCAAGCACCTCAGAAAATACACCCGTGACCATTGATGTGTTGGCTAACGATACCAGTGATATTGAAGGCAGAGGCCTGTTTCTTACCAATGCAGTGGTTACTCAGCCGGAACACGGTAGGGTAGATTTGGACGAAGAGCTTGATATTCACATTTATACGCCAGATGAAGGCTATACAGGAACGGATACCTTTACCTATGAGGCAGGTGATGACTCGGGTTACGGTGACACGGGTCTGGTGACCATCACTATAGGTGCCAGTAGTAGAGGTATTGAAGGCGAAAATGAAGCGGTAGTTGCCGAAGCCGTTACTGATATTTGTGCAGAAAGTATTGGTAACGCTGAACTTGCTGAAGGTATCTGTGGCGACTTTTCCGGTGAAGCCCTAGAAGATGTGATTGATCAGATCACGCCAGATGAAACCCTCGCGTTGCGTCGCTTGAGTAGCCTGGCATTACGTGGCAATGCGACACAAGTATTTAAGCATCAGCGTAATCTTCGTAGCGCAGGTAATCAGTCTGGGTTGAAAGTTGATGGCAATGCTCTGACGTATAAAAATTCCTATGGTGGATCAGCAGGCGATGATTTACCTTCCCGAGTCAGTGTGTTTGCATCCATATACACTGAGCAAGGTGATAAGGATAAAACAACCAAAGAAACCGGTTATGAATATGGCAGCAATGGGCTCGCGTTAGGGGCAGATTATCAATTTAGCCGTCAACTTGTGTTAGGCGCCGCACTTGGGTTTATTCAACACGATCTTGATTACGATGATGACGGCGGTGATCTTACTTCTGACATTGCTACGTTGACCGGTTACATGAGTTATTTCTTTGGGGACTTTAGCGCTGACGTGCAATTGAGCTATGGCACCAGTGATTATGATATTACTCGTAACTTGAGTTCATTTAGCACCGAGTTAGACGGTGATACCAACGGCGTGCATTATGGATTAAATACACGTATTGATTGGACATGGTCTAAGGACAGTTGGACAGTAAATCCTTATTTACGGTTTGATTATGTGAATACGCAGATTGATGACTATCAAGAGTCAGGCGGTACTGGTCTAGCATTAAGTGTTGGTGACCAAGAGCAAACAATGATTACCAGTAATCTTGGTGTGAACGTTCAATATGCGAAGAGTTATGATTGGGGTGTGTTAATTCCAAAGCTAACCGTATTGGCGGTTAATGAATCCAGCACAGATTATGATCCCGTGAGTTTTTCATTCATAAACGATAATGCGAATACAGAGTTTGAACTTATTCCTGATAGTGAAGACAGCTTGTATTACGAATATGAATTGGGTCTAGTCGCTGCATTTAACGGTGGCTGGTCTGGATTTGTCAATTATCAGCAAGCACTGGGCTTGGATGATATGGAAGTGTATCAAGTGAGTATTGGTGCCCGTTCGGAATTCTAAGGTAGACCACACCTGTAATCGACAAAACCAATAATGTTCTATCAGGGCATTGTTGGTTTTATTGTGGATGATCCGAGTTAATTCTTTAGAGATTTAGGATTAAGTATTTATATGAACGGTTAATTTTCTAGTTCTAACCAAGAAATTTATTGGTCTTTAATAAGCCGCCTCCCCTGTCACTTCTTCCAGCTCCTGACAATATTCGCGGTAAATTTCACTGCGGGCAAAATGGCTTGATTATCTCTATTGGCTCTTGCAACAACATTAAGCCCAATCAATTCACCCCGAAGAAATTCACAGGCCTGCTGAATATTAACGTTGTCTTTTAGAGTGCCCTGCTTCTTTTCATTGCTCAGTGCGCTTTTGAAGGCATCACCGATCATGTCAAAGAAATTCATAATGCGATGATTTATTTCCTCATTCTTACCATCATTTTCACAGGCGGTGTTTATCGCCAAGCAGCCATATCGTGTTTCTTCAGGTAGTGTCTCATTATCTGCTCGCATTAAAAATAATGTCGCAACTTCCTCAAGTCCGCCATTAGATACGTTATTAAATACGCCGTTTTCACTGAGTAGAAGGTAGTCATCGAGCACTTTAATAAACAGGCCCGCTTTACCACCGTATTCTTTTTGAAGTGCAAATCGATTTATCCCGGTTGCCTCTTCCAACGCGCGAACGCCAAGTTGGTTGTACCCTATTTTCCAAAAAGCAGACAGAGCTTTTTGCTGGGCGACTGTTTTATCGACCTTTCGAGTTCTTGGCATTTTCTACCTCATATAATTAAGACGAGTACTATTAGGAAAATAACTAGACACTCGTCTTGTTTTAATCAAGACAAGTGTCTAGTATAGGTGTTGCAACAAGTTATGGACAGCCCCTTAATCACGAGAAGGTAAATTCACAATAATAATGGACGCTTAAATGAATGAATTTAAAACAAAATATGGCCCTTGGGCAATTGTAACAGGCGCATCTTCAGGTATTGGTAAGGCTTTCAGTGAGCATCTGGCAAAGAAGGGAATAAATATTGTTGCAGTCGCAAGAAACAAAGAAAATTTACGTAAACTACAGTCATGTATAGAAGACCAATACGCGGTTAAAGTAAAAACTATTGCTCTAGATTTATACGAACCCAATGCAGCGGTAAAAATAGGAGAGCTAACATCAGATGTCGATGTCGGTTTAGTTATCGCCAATGCTGGGATACAAAATCATGGCTTGTTTTCCGAGAGTACAGATGTTGATGAACTTAAGCTGTTGGCTTTAAACGTTAGTGGTCCGATGCAGCTTAGTCATATATTTGCTAAACGCCTAAAACTACGCGGAAAAGGTGGCATACTATTTACGTCCAGTGGTTTTGGATATCAAGGTGTGCCCTATTTTGCGAATTACTCAGCGAGTAAAGCCTATTTGATTACTTTGGGTGAAGCGCTAAACGTTGAGCTAAAACCCTATGGCATTGATGTAACCGTTATCTCTCCAGGTTACACCAATACTCCCATGGCCGAGGGCACTCCCATTGACTTCAATAAAATGCCCATTCCACAACAGCAACCTGAATTGGTAGCGCGTGTCGGCCTGCATGCCCTGGGTAAAAAGGCTACTGTTGTACCTGGCCTAATCAATAAGGCTCTTGTTTGGGGGAATCGACTCATACCAAGAATTTGGCCGACTAAGTTGTTAGGATTGTTAATTGGATATGCTCGAATTGACGATAGAGTAGATGTAAACTTATAGGGCTAGATAAATGTAGTCGCTCTTTGTGTGAGCCTACAATTGGATTTTTCTACCGTCGTGCTATTGAGTAGTACGGTACCCTTCGCCTCCAATATTTAGCGCTCCCTCTAAATCTTGGGGACAGGGTACGCAGTATTCTAATTCAGTTTTCTAAAATCCTACTTACAATTAACCACGCCAATAATTCCTTTCGTAAGTTCAGGATATCGAGTGTTCGCAATGGTGTTAAGTACGATTTCTAAATCCGCAGCATGCTTGGTGCGGATAAACCCAAGATTGGGATCAAAGACACAATTATACTTAGCATTACAGATTATTGTATGTCCGTCACCTGCGCCTGAAGGGTGCATACAGATACCGCAATTCCCCAAATTTTTCACATCGGCAAAGGCTTTACTTGTCGCATCATATACCATTGACTGATGAGAGGTACCAATATGCTGTCGTGACATCAGATAAGCGAAATAGTCGTAATCTGATTGGACACTGCCTGGTGCGCTATCTCTGCCGTCGGCATAGTCAACAATAGTCTGCGCGACAGTTGAGCTGTTGAGCTGAGAAATGTACTGGGAGCTAGGGCCTTCCTTTACCCATTTTGTCATCATCCATACGCTCATCTCATTACAAATACCGGTAGCAAATCGCGATCGAGTGGGCAACCCGCCGTGGAGCACTTCTCTGATCCACTCTGATTGATTGAACGGTAACCAGTCTCCCGTTAAGCCTGCGGATTGCAATGAGTGTAAGAACACAAAGTGGTCTGTTTTTCCGGTGAGTTTTTCCATGATCCCTGGTGTGCCCGTAGTAAGTTGTTAGATATATATTGTGCAATGTGTAAGGCTAATAGTAGCTTAGATAAGCCTCAAGTCATTGTAAATATGTCAATAAAATTTCTTACTTGCAAGAACGTATCGAGGTGTATCTCTTCTTGTGGTTTGATGGTCTTATTCTCAGTATCGTATTTTCATTTGAGTGCTTGTGTTAAAGAAAAAGCCACTTACTGACTATTTTTAATCAATTGATGATAAAACCAAATGATGTTCAAGTACTCATCAATAGCGATGCGTTCATTGAGACCGTGAAAGCGATCTTTGTCAGCAGCGTTAATCGTTACGGCTAAAAAACGATATTGGTTATCGCTAATGTCTTCGTAATGGGTGGCATCAGTGGCGGCCATAAAGAGAAAAGGTGAAATAACAAGGTGTGGGTCTTGTTTGATTTCCAACAGGGTTTTTTCAATGGCTTTAAAGCCTGTGGCCGTAGCGCTGGAAATTCCGGATGAAGGTTTGGTAGTGACGATATCAATAGTCAGTCCATCGTGCTGTGCTGCTTGGTGAATGTACTGAATAAGATCTTGATCGGTGACGCCGGGCATGGTGCGAAAATTAACAATGGCTTCAGCATAATCGGGCAGTACATTATCCTTGATGCCACCATTAATCATCGTGACCGCCATGGTAGTTCTAATACTCGCGTTGGTAAGTGGGTTGTCAGCCATGACTTTGGACACAAGGGGACGGAATAGCCAAAGATTACTAAATAATAACTTTTTGTTAAAACTGGTGAGCGGTGTTATTTTTTCAAGCACCACACTGCTAAAGGAAAGATCGATTTCCATGGGGCTATTTTCAAGCTGTGTGATGATTTGGCTCAATTCACCAATGACCGTATGGCGGGGCGGAACCGAGGAATGGCCGGATTCTCCCGTTAATGATAGACGTAAGGTGGTGTAACCTTTTTGTGAGATACCCACCATTGCAACGGGGTCGGTCACGTCGGGGAGAATATCATCTTTGATGATGGTGCCACCTTCATCCAAAAGATACTCAAATTGTATGCCTTGGGATTTGAAGTGTTTGGCCATAGCCATCGCGCCCTGCACTCCTCCTATCTCTTCATCATGGCCCAACGCAATATAGATACTGCGTGTGGGTTTGAAGCCAGCGTTTATTAATATCTCCACAGCCTCGAGCAGCGCCATTACGCCATTCTTATCATCTAAAGTGCCCCTGCCCCAAACGTAGCCATCAGCGATAGCACCGGAAAAAGGAGGGTAGTGCCATTGTTTTATATTGTTGGGGGCGACAGGTACAACATCTAAGTGGTTGAGGAGCAGTAAAGGCTTTAAGGTGGGGTCACTTCCCTGCCATGTATATACGATACTATGTTGATTAATAATTTCTTTATTCAGTGCGTTGGCAATTGCTGGAAAGCTGCGGTCAATATGCCGATGTAACTGTTGAAACGGCTCCCCCTTAAAATCGCTGTCAGACCAAGTTGAGACCGTTGGAAACTGAATGGCTTGGCTGAAACGATGGATGATTTTCTGTGTGGATGCTTGCGACACTAACGCCGCGGGTTTCACTGGCGGCTCGGGTAATTCATGTACATGTCGGCTGACCAACAATGTTCTAGTGAGCACAATACTGGTGAGGATAAGGATTAACAAAAAGCCAAGAGCGAGTGTTTTTATTATTATTGAGCGCATTGTGCTTATAAGACCTGCTGGCTATTGGTGCGTCTTGGTAAACTCTCCAAGACGCACCACGTAGGATTACGTGAGAGAGCGATTATTCAATATTTTGAATTTGTTCCCGCATCTGTTCGATGAGTACCTTTAATTCAACGGCAACTTGTGTGGTGTTGCTATGAATGGATTTTGACCCAAGTGTATTGGCTTCTCTATTCAGCTCCTGCATTAAAAAATCCAAGCGACGACCACAAGCACCACCTTTGTTGAGGGTGCGCTGTACTTCTGTAACATGAGTGGTAAGGCGGTCGATTTCTTCATCAACATCTGTTTTCTGCGCGATCATTACCATTTCTTGTTCTAATCGATCGGTATCAAGTGATACCTGCGCTTCCTCAAGTTTACCGAGGATTTTCTCACGTTGGGCGGATAATATGTCGGGCAAATATTCTTTTACCAACTCAACTTGTATTAAAACACCTTCAAGGCGCTCATGGATCAGGCGGGCAAGTTCTTGGCCTTCTCTTTCTCTGTGTTCAATAAACTCGTCAAATGCACCATCCAAGAGTGTGAGGGATTCCTTGCGGATCTCGGTGAAATCAGCTTCTTCTGACGAGATGACGCCGGGCCAGCTTAATATCGCTTGGGTCGACAATGGTGCTGCGGTTGGTGCTAATGCTTTGAGCTGCTCTGACGCTTGAATTAATTGTTGCGTGAGCGCTTCGTTAATCGAGATATTACTGGGCGCAAGGTGGTCGGTTTTGAGCTTTAGCGTGCATTCTACTTTGCCTCTGCTAAGGCGTTTACGAATACGTTCCCTGACGGCATTTTCGATGTCGCGCAATGGCTCTGGTAATCGGGGGTGAGCTTCTAGATATCGGTGGTTAACGGAGCGAACTTCCCAAGAGATATCGCCCCACTGGGTTTTGGATTCTTTACGGCTAAACGCCGTCATACTTCTGATCATAGGATGCTCTACTGTCGCAAGGTGAATAGGTGGTTCACATTAAGCCCACAATAGTACCGTAGCTGCATCATAGTGTCAGATGTTTAGCGCTGCGACATCCTTGGAGGTGTCTTATGTTTGACGATTTGTAAAGTATCATTAACAAATGGCCTTGGGTAGCTTTTTGGGTGAACACATAATGAGTGCCTAGAATGGCTACAATAAAAGGAATTGCTCTCAGGGTTACTCGCTTATGTGGATAAAGTCTTGGCAGTTGTCACGAATTCTTCATCAATTTTATCGGAGAGAAGGTATACTACGCTTTCCGTAAAACTTCTCAGCTTGCTCTTGTGAGTCAAGGTGTAAGAAGTTGGCTTTAATAGGAATAGTGCTTCGGGCTATTCGAAATCGAAATCAGGACTAACAATATGCGACCTAGCGGTAGAACCCCAGATCAACTAAGAGATGTAAAAATTACTCGAAACTACACCTGTCATGCTGAAGGGTCAGTATTGATTGAGTTTGGGGATACCAAAGTAATATGTACTGCCAGTGCGACCGATGGTGTGCCACGCTTCTTAAAAGGCACTGGCAAAGGCTGGGTAACCGCTGAATACGGCATGTTACCTCGTTCTACTGGATCTCGTATGGCTCGAGAAGCTGCCAGAGGCAAACAAGGTGGACGAACGTTAGAGATTAGTCGTCTTGTCGCTCGAGCGTTGCGTGCAGCGGTTGATCTTAAAATGTTAGGCGAAAATACCATCACTATTGATTGTGATGTGATTCAGGCTGACGGTGGCACACGTACCGCGTCGATTACCGGTGGTTGTGTAGCGTTGGTTGATGCATTGACGTGGATGCTCAACAATAAAAAAATCAAGCAGGATCCGTTAAAGCGCTTGGTTGCTGCGGTTTCCGTGGGTGTTTATAAAGGTACACCGGTGCTGGATCTAGACTATCCTGAAGATTCTAATGCCGATACCGATATGAACGTGGTAATGACGCAACATGGCGGTTTCGTTGAGGTACAAGGAACTGCTGAAGCAGATGAATTCAGCCGCGATGAAATGACCTCGATGATGGATTTGGCTGAAAAGGGCATCCAGGAATTGGTTCAATTGCAGCAAAAGGCTCTTGGTTGGTAGACATGAAAGCGTATCAGAAAGAATTTATTGAGTTTGCTATTGCTCAAGGTGTACTGCGGTTTGGCGAGTTTACCCTTAAATCGGGCCGTGTTAGCCCCTATTTTTTCAATGCTGGGCTATTTAATAGTGGTTTGGCGTTGGCTAAGTTGGGGCGCTATTACGCCGAAGCGGTGAAAGATGCCAATCTGACCTTTGATGTGTTGTTTGGGCCTGCGTATAAGGGTATCCCGATCGCCTCTGCTGCGGCCATTGCATTGGCTGACCAGCATGGTGAAGATATACCGTGGTGTTTTAACCGCAAAGAAGCAAAAGCCCACGGTGAGGGTGGATCTTTAGTGGGTGCACCTCTTGAAGGTAAGGTATTGATAATTGACGATGTTATTACTGCTGGAACCGCGATTCGAGAAGTGATGGACATTATCTCTGAGACCCCAGCTAAGCCGGCAGGGGTGCTTGTTGCGTTAGATCGTCAAGAGCGTGGCAAAGGAGATTTGTCAGCGATTCAGGAAGTGGAGCGAGACTTTGATATCCCGGTGGTGAGTGTTGTGACTTTGGCTCAGTTAGTGGAATATTTGCAGTCTGCCTCCGATACATCCACGGATTACGCGTTGCACCTCGAGAATATTCAGGAGTATCGCAAAGCCTACGGTATCTAATATTTTGCAGGGAAGGTTGCGTCTTATGAACTGTTCCCTGCAAAGTTAGTCGAATGTGGTATACCATCATTGAGTAGGTAGATAAGGAGTGTACAGAGTTGATATTTCGACAACTTGTTTTGGCCACAGTGATATTGTGTATTCCCGTCGCATATGTGCAGGCAGAGGGGGGCAATTTATTTCGCTATAAGGATGATCAAGGCCGAGTCGTGCTCAATGATCATGTACCTCCAGAGCATATCCCTAGGGGTTATAGTGTGCTTAATTCCTATGGTCAGGTGGTTAAGATAGTACCAAGGCAGTTGAGCGAGGAAGAGCTTGCAGCGCGAGAAGGTAGTGCGGCAGAAAGAGAGGCCAAGGCTCGTCAAACAGCAGCACAAGATAGATCTGATCAGCGCTT
Source organism: Gammaproteobacteria bacterium 45_16_T64 (assembly GCA_002162955.1). Taxonomy (GTDB): domain Bacteria; phylum Pseudomonadota; class Gammaproteobacteria; order Pseudomonadales; family Ketobacteraceae; genus 42-54-T18. The sequence goes on along the minus strand of MABD01000035.1, from coordinate 32,046 downwards.
GCTAACGATCTTCAGTAATCCTCAAGATGCAGAGAGAGCCCGCGAGCGTAAGATAGAGGCGCTTGATGTGATGATTAGCATCAATCTTAGCAATGTCGTTCGTTTGCGATCGGAATATGATATTGCGCAAGGCAAAGCGGCGGTTCAGGAGCGATCCGGAAAGGAAGTGCCAGCCCATCTTCTAGAGAAGATTGAGCGAATTGATCGCCAGATCGTCAAATTAGAAGAGACGAATACTGAAAAAGAGAAAGAGAAAACCGTGGTTCGAGAGTCTTATGCAAAAGATATTGCTAGACTCAAGGTATTAATTAAACAAGGTCGTAAATGATAAATGCTAGGAGCTTAGCTGCTAGCGGTTGAAACAAAAAGTTGTTTGCTAAGCAAGTCCCATTGTCCTTCCCAATGCTCCGTTGGCTTACGTTCAAAGCCACTTCTCACGAATTGACAAATACGCCCTTCGGCGGTAGATAATATTAGGTTTGCGGTCTGACCAGCGGGCAATATTGTTTTCTTTTGTTCTCTAATTTCTGCTTCTCGTAGCGTTGATTTTAATTGTGTTTCAAAGCGATTAAAAAATTGAATAATACGTTCTCGTAATCTATCTGACTCGCCTGTGATTGCGTCACCGGTAATAATACGCGTCAAGCCGGGATTACGCTCAGAGAAGGTCAATAACAAGTGCAGCATTTGTTGGCATTGCTCGATGGCGGAATTCTCTTCCTTAATAATGAGGGTTACGCGAGAGAATATGGACTCTTCAATAAATACAATTAGCCCTTCGAACATTTTAGCTTTGCTGGGAAAGTGTCGGTAGAGTGCCGCTTCGGAGACACCCACCTCTTTCGCGAGCGCGGCAGTGGTTATTCGGCCACCTGGAGAAGCCTCTAACATCGAAGCAAGTGCTTGAAGGATTTGCTCTTTTCGCGATATCTTTTTTTGGGAATTTTGCATTATTTTGTTTCGCCGTTACTTATTGGTAATTAACGTACCAACGCCTTCATCGGTAAACAGTTCGAGTAACACTGCATGAGGGACTCGCCCGTCAATAATATGTGAGCTGGTGACACCCTCTTTCACCGCGCTGATAGCGCAGTCTATTTTGGGTAACATGCCGCCATAAATAGTACCATCTTCGATTAGCACATCGACCTGTTTGCTATTAAGACCAGTCAGTATATTGCCGGATTTATCTTGTAGGCCGGCAATGTTGGTGAGCAGAATTAATTTTTCTGCATGTAATACTTCCGCTATTTTACCGGCAACTAAGTCAGCATTGATGTTATAAGACGCACCATCTTTTCCGACACCAATTGGCGCAATGACAGGGATAAAGTCGCCATGTACTAACATATCAACAACTTCTGTATTGACCGATTCCACCTCGCCCACATGCCCGATATCAATAATTTCAGGCGCATTCATGTCAGGGGAAAATTTTGAAATGTGAAGTTTTTTGGCGCGAATTAACTGCCCATCCTTTCCGGTTAGTCCAACCGCTTTACCGCCATTGTTGTTGATAAGGTTAACGATATCTTTATTAACCAAACCGCCTAACACCATCTCGACAACATCCATGGTCTCGCTGTCGGTGACACGCATGCCTTCGATGAACTTACTTTCTTTACCAATCTTTTCCAGCAAATTTCCGATTTGCGGGCCGCCGCCATGTACGATAACGGGGTTAATACCTACCAGCTTCATTAACACAATGTCACGAGCAAAACTGTTTTTTAGCTCGCTGTCTATCATTGCATTACCGCCATATTTTATGACGATGGTTTTTCCAGAAAAACGTTGTATATAAGGTAGTGCTTCGCTTAATACGTTGGCGACGTTCAGTGCTTGGTCTTTATCTAAAGTCATTATATTTTGTCTTGGTTATGTCAGTATAATCGTTGTTATTTGATGATTAAAAAGGCAACGCTAAGTTTGGTTGAACTTGTAATAGTTGTTCTTTAAATAGTGCTTGGATGTTTGCTAGGGATTCAGCGCTGTCGGCTTCAAAGCGAGCAATTAAATTGGGGGTCGTGTTTGACGCGCGTAGTAACCCCCACGAGTCAGAGAAGTCTACACGGAGACCATCGAGGGTCACTATATTTCCGTTAGGGAAATTGGATCCTTCTTGCATGCGGCGCACAATATCAAATTTTTCGCTTTCTGGCACGGGGATTTGAATTTCAGGTGTATTGTTTTTTTCTGGGAATTCTGCGAACACTTCTATCGCATCAATGGGTTCCATGGATAAAATCTCTAGTAGTCGGGCAGCACTATAAAGTGCATCATCAAATCCATACCAGCGATCGTTAAAGAATATATGTCCGCTAAATTCGCCGCCAACCACTGCGCCAGTTTCTCGCATCTTGGCTTTTACCAAGGAATGTCCGGTTTCGCACATGATGGCTCTGCCACCCATATTGCTGACGAGTTCGGCGATATCTCTTGTGCACTTAACATCATAAAGAATATCTGCGCCAGGGTTTCTCGACAGTAGATCTTTTGCGTATAGCATCAACAAACGATCAGGCCAGATAATTTTTCCATCGGGTGTGACAACACCGATGCGATCCCCATCACCGTCAAATGCGATACCCAGTTCTGCGCCTTCTTTTTGAACAGTGTCGATGAGCTGCTGAAGGTTTGCGGGGTTGCTGGGGTCTGGGTGATGGTTAGGGAAGTTGCCGTCAATTTCTCGATTAAGGGTAAGAACGGTGCAGCCTAGTGTATCTAATAACGCAGGGGCCAAATCGCCGGTTGCGCCATTGCCACAATCGATCACTATTTTGACTGGTTTGGCAAGTACGACATCATTGGTAATTCGATCCAAATAGTCTGAACTCATATCCATTTGTTCGTAAGAGCCTTGTCCTTGCGATAACTGTCCCGAGTCAATTCGAGTCTTAAGTGCGGTTATCTGTTCGTTGGCAAGAGCCTGGTTATTAATAACTACCTTAAAGCCGTTGTAGTTGGGCGGGTTATGGCTACCGGTGACCATCACACCTGATTGAGTGCCTAAAGTATGCGTTGCAAAATAAAGAACCGGCGTTGGGACGAGGCCGATATCGATGACCTTAACGCCGCTAGTGATCAACCCTTGTGTTAGCGCTTTGGTGAGCTCTGGACTAGAAAGGCGTCCATCTCTGGCAACGATAATACTGTTTTGTCCTTGGCTCTGAGCTTCGCTGCCGATGGCCATACCAATGATATTGGCGGTATCGATTGTCAGATTTTGATCGACGATGCCGCGAATATCATAGGCTCTAAATATTTCGTCAGGCACATCTTCGCCAGTGATATCCATGCCTGCGGTATCACTATTATCGATATTTTCGTCGGCGAAATCGAGCTCCTCCGCTAAGTCTACTTCATCGAGATCAAGCATATCAGAGTCTTCGTCAAGCACTGCTAACGGGTCGTCTATGTCGGCTTCTGAACCTGACATTAGATTCTCATCATCGTCTGAGAGATCAATGTCTAGCACATCGTCTTGAGCGTAATCATCAGGAGCGGGTGCTGTGTTTTGCGTAGTTTTAGTATTTTTCGCTTTTAAAGCGGTATGTCTAACTTGAGAGTCGTAGTCTGTAAAGAGCCGCTCGACTGTTTGATGTAGAGAGGTAAAAATACTTAACGTAAATACAGCGCTATGTTTCTCATGGGAAATGAGAGCGTTAAATGCTGTGGTCAGCAGTGTTGCATTACTGGCAAGGGATTTGTCTAGAATGAACAGCGAAAGCAATGTCAGGCACAGTGCGGATAGCACGGTAATACATACAATGACCGCAATCGTAGGGATAAGTGATTCGGTTGAATTGACCTTGTCGGAGGGATAGTAAATCGCTAGCCAATGCTTGTTGGACGACGCGATGGAAATGCCTTTACCTTGCTTGAATTTGATATTACCGGATTTATGAATTATCTGCGGTTCGCTATTGCCGAACTGTTGGGCAATCTCAATGTAACCTGCGTCGTTATCTAATGCGGGGATCGCTGCTAGAAGATCGTGGATACGGAAGTTAACCAGCATTGTTCCGATTATCTTATCTTCATTTCTGATTGCCAGTGCGTAATTTAGATAACGAACTTTGTTTTGGGTATGCATTTCCGGCGTCGGTTCTTTGTCTTTTTCTGCACGACGTATCATGTCGAGTTGAGCAAAACTGACGGGAGGGGTGCTGGCGGCATCTTTTCTAGCTTTGCCCTTGGGGTAGATATGTATATTGGCGATAAAAGGAATATTCTTTTTGGTTTCATGCGCAATGGAGGCCAGATTCTTTAGGTCTCTTGCGGATATGCTTTTACTAATTTCCTTTTTGCTAGCTGCAGTATCGAGTGCGGCCTCGAGCACAAATAATTGTTGGCTGATATACTCGCTATAGGCTTTGGCGATATTGTCGCCCACAATAGCGTTATTTTGTTCAGCCGCTTGTACACCTAATAAGAAGTATAAGCCTGCCGCACAGGCTATTACTGAGAGAACACTGCCAACAATGCCTGGCGCTAATTTAGTAAACAGTGAAAATTTTTGTGTATTTGTGCTTGGAGTATTAGGTGACGGCTGAGTTTTGCCTTTCGCAGCACTTTGTTGGTCACTTTTTTTGCTAAATAATCCCATTATTGTACCTGTGGATTCATGGGGTTAGTGAGATGCATGTGATTATCCATGGCTATTATCATAAGCGTAGCAGTGATTAATGCTGCAAGCTGATTTCGTGAATGATGCCTTGAGCGATGGAATGCTTGCTTGCAATATCAAGGTTCTTGCTGCCACTTGGCCAAATGATCGTGACGGCATTGAGATCACTGTTAAATCCAATCTCTTTATTGCTGACGTCATTGGCAATGATCATGTCAAGGTTCTTACGATCGATCTTGCCTTTTGCGTACTCGATAACGTTTTGAGTCTCCGCGGCAAACCCGACAGTGAAGGGTTTGTTTTGTCGTTGTGCGACGTTGGCGATAATGTCGGGGTTCTCAATTAACTCTAACGTCAGACCATTATCATTTTCTGTTTTCTTGATTTTTTGTTCCACCTGATTATTGGGGCGGTAATCGGCAACTGCAGCGGTACCGATGAAAATAACCCCTCCCTCTAGTTTATCGAGACAAGCGGTGGTGGCTTCAAGCATATCGTTGGCGCTTACCACATTAATACGCTTCACCCGCTCGGGGGTTGCGAGATTCACTGGGCCAGCAATAAGAGTGACTTGTGCACCGGCATCGCGAGCGGCTTCTGCAAGGGCAAAACCCATTTTTCCGGAGGAGTGGTTGCTAATGTAGCGTACGGGATCGATGGCTTCGCGGGTGGGGCCAGCGGTAATAACGATGTGACTGCCAGCGAGTGTGCCGGTGTGGAAAGTATCGGCTAGTTGCTGTGCAATCTGATCGGGTTCTGACATACGACCGAGCCCGATATCGCCGCAGGCCTGTGAGCCGGACTCTGGCCCAATAAGTTGAATACCGTTGTCGTTGAGTTGTTTGATGTTGTTTTGGTTCGCGGGTGATGCCCACATGGCTTGATTCATCGCCGGTGCAACATAAATAGCACTGCGGGCGGCCAAGCAGAGTGTTGAGAGTAGATCGTTACCGTGACCGTTAGCTAAGCGTGCGATAAAGTCAGCACTTGCGGGCGCAATCAGTAGAGCATCTCCCCAGCGGGCGAGTTCTATGTGACCCATTCCGGCTTCTGCTTCGGTATCGAGCAACTCCAGATGCACCGGGTTACCAGATAATGCTTGGAGGGTGAGTGGCGTAATAAATTCCTGGGCGGCTGTTGTCATGACGACGCGAACGTCAGCGCCATGCTCGACGAGTCGGCGAATTAACTCTGCGCTCTTGTAAGCGGCAATTCCGCCGGTAACGCCTAATAGAATTCGTTTGTTTGCCATTCGATGCATGGTGAGTCCAGTTCTTTCATCTCGCGCACAGCGCGATGGGTTAGTAAGTGTTCACCCTAAACCATAATGGTTTGAATGCGCTAGCGCGAATTTTTTTTGTTATTTTTCGTTTATTTGTGGGTTATCGGCTAATCAATTTATGGCGATGCTGTCTGCTTTAACCAACAAGGGACGTATTATCACTAAGGAGAGTGAAATTATGGCGATTACGGATTGGCCTGTGAAAGAGAGGCCCCGCGAGAAATTGCTGAATATGGGCTCAGGGAGTCTGTCTGACGGCGAATTGCTAGCAATCTTCCTCAGAGTCGGGTCACCGGGGAAAACCGCGGTAGACGTTGCTAGAGAGTTGTTGAGTGAGTTTGGGGGGTTACGCCAGTTAATGGATGCCGATTTACATACGTTTTGCCAAATCAAAGGTATGGGTGCTGCGAAGTACACGCAATTGCAGGCGGTATTGGAGTTGGGGCGGCGTTATTTAGTGGAAGAGATGAGTATTGGTGATGCGGTGACTCACCCCGATAAAATCAAACAATTCCTAATGGCTAAAATGCGGGCTTATGGTCAGGAAGTGTTTGCTTGCGTGTATTTGGATAATCAGCACAGGATTTTAGATTATAAAGAGTTATTTTACGGTACTATAGACGGCGCTTCGGTATATCCACGTGAAGTGGTGAAGCAAACGTTGGCGATAAATGCCGCTGCCGTTATCTTTGCCCATAACCATCCTTCGGGAATTGCTGAGCCTAGTCAGGCAGATCAGAAAATAACCGAAAGATTGAAAAAAGCACTACATCTAGTGGATATCCGAGTACTAGACCACATGATAGTGGGTGATTCGGAGGTTGTCTCTTTTGCAGAGAGAGGACTTTTGTAAGACAAATAGTTGCTATCAATATGGGGTTCTGGTATAAAGCAGCACCCAATTTTAGGTAAGTCAGGATTCCCTTCTGGCTTGCACAGTTTATACCCATCGTATGGGCTGTTTTGCCAGTATTTGGAGATGAAGAATGGCTAAGGTTTGTCAGGTTACCGGTAAGCGTCCTGTAACTGGAAATAATGTATCACATGCTCACAACAAGACTCGTCGTCGTTTTGAGCCTAATTTGCACCACCACCGTTTCTGGGTTGAGAGTGAAAAGCGTTTTGTAAGATTGCGCGTTTCAGCCAAGGGCATGCGGATTATCGATAAAGTTGGTATCGATAAGGTGCTTAAAGACATCCGTGCTAACGGCGCGAAAGTGTAAGGAGCGATATCATGCGTGATAAAATTAAATTAGTTTCTACAGCTGGTACTGGTTATTACTACACCACTGATAAGAACAAACGCACCATGCCTGAGAAAATGGCGATCAAGAAATATGATCCTGTTGTTCGCAAGCACGTTGAGTTTAAAGAAGCCAAAATCAAGTAATTACTTACTAACGTAGTAATGATTTGATTTTGCAAACAAAGCCGCCACTGGTTTCAGTGGCGGCTTTGTTGTGTCTGGTGAGTATGAATATCCTCTGCCTTTCACGCTCTAGTGTTAGCGCTCTTTATCTTTGTGATTGATATGTACCCTATGGGTGTTTTTCTTATCAATAGTTGCTCTCTTATGAAAAATGTCTGATTGGGTTTACGGATAGTGAATATCTGCCACACTTAGTGCACGGATGGTAGTCAGGTCCGGTGCCCAACTAAGAAGAGTGTATGGACGTATATTTAGCTCGACAGCCGGTATTTGACCGTAATCTGAATGTTGTTGCGTATGAACTGTTATATCGAGGTAGTCTGGTAAATTCCGCTGCTTCGATGGGGGATGCCAATGAAGCAACGAAGCAGGTGTTGGTCAATGCATTCTCTGAGATTGGTTTGGAAAAAATTACCAGTGGTCATCCCGCGCTAGTAAATATCACGCAGGACATCCTGACATCTGGGCAGCTGCCAAAAGGGCTGCAGAAGCTACTTATTCCCGAAATTCTTGAAGATGTCTTGGTCAATGATGATGTTATCCAAGAGGTTAAGAACTTGGTTGATGTTGGATATCGAGTGGCGTTGGATGATTTTGTTTACAGTGAAGATTGGAGGCCGCTGATACCTAAGGCTAGCTTTATAAAGTTGGATGTAATGGATTTGGGTGTCAGCGGTGTTAAAGATCAGGTCGCAAAATTGCGATTAGTGGAAGATGTTAGCGGAAAGTTGTTAGCGGAAAAAGTTGAAACTCATGAGGAATTCGAACTTTATCGCACGATGGGTTTTGATTATTTTCAAGGGTATTTTCTGTGTAAGCCCCATGTGATGTCCGGTGAAAGTGTACCTGCTTCTGGCCTGGTTATTACGACTTTACTCGCAGAGCTGAGTACTGATGATTACGATATCGAGCGAGTGGAACGAATTATTTGCCAGGATCCACGGTTAACCTATAAATTGCTGCGAGTGGTTAATTCTGCGTCCTTTGGATTGTCTCGAACCATAAAAACGATTGCGGATACCATTGTCATTTTGGGTGCCTACGAATTGCGCCGGTGGGCCAGTATGCTCGCGCTCTCAACAATGGATAACAAACCAAACGAGTTACTGGTGACGGCAATTGTACGTGGAAAGATGTGCGAGCTTATTGCTGAAAAATTAAACCGTCAATTCAGCGGTGGGTATTTTACTGCTGGGTTGTTATCACTGCTGGATGCGCTGTTAGACAAACCTTTAGAGGACATCGTGCAGCAAATGCCGCTGTCCGCCGAATTGGAGTTGGCGTTGTTAACCGGTGGTGGCGATGTCGGTATGGTGCTGAAGGTTGTTGAAGCCTATGAGACGGGTGATTTTGAGAAAGCAACAATCGAAGGTCTCAGTTCTGAGGGCCTCTGGTCGATCTATTTGGAGGCCCTGGAGTGGGCTGATGTAGCCAAGCACTCGATGGTGAATTAAGTTTTTTCCAATAGAATATTCCCTACAGTATCTATTATTCCTACCCAGCCATGATCAATAAAGGTGGTTGATATTGTTTCTGCGATTAATGCGGGGCCTTGTATTTGTTGCTTGGGTGCGAGTGATTCGCGTTGATAGATAGGGCAGCGGGTTTGTTGGTTAGACGCTGTGTTGGTAAATAGCGCTACCGTGGTTAAGGGGAGTCCTGGGGTGGTGTTTGTGAGTGTCGGTAGTGTGACTTTGGGTTGTGGACCACTGAGTGCGATGCGAATGTTAACCAATTCGATGGGGATATCTAGGCGATGACCGTAGCGATGTTCGTGCTGTTGATGAAATAGGTCTGAAATGTTTGCAGTGTCAGCTTGCCAGGGAATGTTGAGGAAAAACGATTGGCCTTTGTAGCGTAAATCTACTGATTTTGTTACCCGTATCTGTTCAGCAGGTACATTCTCATTCGTCAGTTCTTGTGTGCCTTGTTGCATCAGCGATTCATAACCATCGAGAATGGCTTGCATAGTGTCATTGCTGTGAACCAACCCTGGTACCGTGAGTGATAGTTGTCGTTCTTTTACTGAAGCTAGCATACCAAAGGCAGATAATACGCCACCATGAATAGGGACGATTGCTCGATTCATTTGTAGTGTATTGGCAAGGGCGCAAACATGAAGGCCGCCAGCGCCCCCAAAGCAGCATAAATGAAAGTTGTGAATATCGTAGCCGCGCTGTACCGAAATAACACGCAGTGCATTAACCATATGTTCATTGGCGATATCTATAATGCCTTGAGCGGCTTCCTCAATCGATAACGATAAGGTGTTTGCGATGGGAGCCAAGGACTGGCGAGCGGCTTCTACATCCAAGTCCATTTTTCCGCCAAGGAATAATTCAGGGCGTAACCTGCCAAGAACTGCATTGGCGTCGGTTACGGTAGGTTGTCTGCCGCCTTTGCCATAGCATGCAGGGCCTGGATCAGCGCCAGCGGATGCCGGACCCACTTGTAATAATCCGCCAGCGTCAATATACGCGATCGATCCACCACCTGCGCCAATGGTATGCATATCGACTTGGGGAACCGCAACGGGCCAGGGTCCGATATGTCCTTCGGTGGTGAGCTTAACATGTTGTTGAATGGTCGCGACGTCCGTGGATGTGCCACCCATGTCGAAGGTCAGTAAGTTCTGTATATTGCTTGTGTTGCCAATAAAGCGTGCACCAGATAATCCCCCTGCCGGCCCGGAGAGCAACATTTTGACGGCATGGTCGCCTGCTTGGTTGGCATCAATGGTACCGCCGGTGGATTGCATGACAGCAATGTGCGCGGGCTCTAGGGCATGGAGTAAACGGTCAATATAACGTTTGACCAAGGGGCCTAAGCTGGCATTTAACCAGGTGGCAATACCTCTTTCATATTCGCCTGTGGTGGGTAGCACTTTGGAAGAACGGCTAACGTAAAAATACGGGCTGAGTGCTGCTTCGAGAGCGATCTCATGTTGTGGGTTGAGAAATGAAAACAAGTGGCAGATCGCGACGGATTCGGGTTTTAACACCTTGAGTTGATCTACCAAGCGCTGAATATGATCGGGTGTTAATGGGGATATTGCGTTTCCTTCGGCATCGAGGCGACCTTCTGATTCTATGCAATGGGACTTTTCAACGGGGGCAGGACGTAGGATTGGCTGCAGGTTGTAGAGTTCAGGGCGTGCCTGACGCCCGATCGTGAGCAAGTCAGCAAACCCTTGGTTGGTGATAAAGGCAGTTTTGACGCCCTTATTTTCCAATGCTGCATTGGTCGCAACGGTACTTCCATGGGTGATATGGAGCTTTCCCGCAATGGCGGCTTCCATTAATCCCATTTCCTGGATGCCTTGTATGATGGCTTGTTCTGGTGCCTTGGGGGTGGAAAGCACTTTGTGGATACGTAGCGTGTTCGACGCTAGTAGCACGAAGTCAGTAAAGGTTCCGCCGGTATCTACACCCAATGTCATTATCATACGTAAGATCCTGTAATATAGGATAAAGTCGCATTATCCCGTTACCTCGGCTTATTCAGCCTATTTGAAGAGCGAATTCTATAACGATGCCAGAACTACCGGAAGTAGAAACCACACGTCGCGGTATTGAACCATATCTAAAAGGCCAGAAGATCAGGGCAATTACTGTGCGCCAACCTAAGTTGCGCTGGCCAGTGTCTGAAGAGTTGTCGTCTATGGCAGGAGTTGTGATTTGTTCGGTAGAGCGTCGCGGCAAGTACCTTTTATTGAAAACAGAGCAAGGCACTGTGCTGGTCCACCTGGGCATGTCAGGCAGTCTGCGCATCTTACAAAAGGATGAGCCGCCTTTGTTTCATGATCACGTTGATGTGCAGCTGACGTCTGGTCAGGTGCTTCGTTATACCGACCCACGGCGCTTTGGCGCTTGGTTGTGGACTGATGAGCCCGCTGAAGAGCACAAATTAATTGCAAGCTTGGGGCCGGAGCCCTTGTCTGATGACTTTGATATTGAATACCTATGGCAACGCTCCAGAGGGAAGAAGTGTCCGATCAAAACCTTCATTATGGATAGTCATGTGGTAGTGGGGGTGGGTAATATTTATGCAAATGAAGCGTTGTTTAACGCGGGTATTCATCCTACGCGGCTGGCGGGAAAAGTATCGAAAAAACGTTATGCCTTGTTGCTACAATGTATTAAAGACGTGTTAGCCAGAGCGATTGAGCAAGGTGGTACTACGCTGAAAGATTTTGTGGGTGGAGATGGCAAACCGGGCTATTTTAAACAAGAATTACAGGTCTATGGTCGGGCAGAAGAGCCATGTTTGGTATGTGATAGGCCATTACGTGAGATACGTCTCGGACAAAGATCTACCGTTTTCTGTAAATTCTGCCAAACTTAGCGTAAAGCTTGTTGCAAAATAACAATTTTCTTGTGTTAAGGGCTGAAAAGCCTGAATGTTGAGTTTATACTGAAATTAAATAGGTTAATGAGGAAAGTACTATGCGCGGCCTGAATAAAACTATAAGAGCGAAGTTGCTAACGATTGTTGTCATGATAATAACCGCGCTTCCTAGTATTGCCATGGCAGAATCTATTACAGAGCGACCTTCTGGCGTAGAGATGACTGCTGACCTGATATTGGTGAGACCATTGATGCTGGGTGCTACCGTGATCGGAACAGCATTGTTTGTTATATCGTCACCTTTTTCAGCATTGGGTGGAAATTTTAAGGAAGCTGCCAGCACGTTAGTTGCGACGCCTTTTAAATCGACTTTTATGCGTTGTTTGGGGTGTGGTACCAAGCATATGATTAAGTAAATCTGATTGCGAAAAACAGCCATAAAAAAGCCCCGATAGTTCGGGGCTTTTTTATGGCTGTTAATTTTGCGAGGTTGTTATTTGACCTGTGCGGATCCAACCCCTCGAGGGTCGGATGCTGCTTTCACCTTTCCGGTGTCTTGATTCCACAGTATTGCCTGCATATTCCCGTAGGTGCGACCGACAGGTTTGAGGGTATGACCAAGGCCTTCTAAATGTGAACGCTCAAACGCAGACAGCGTATTGGGTTCTAACTGTATGACATCGGGTAGGTATTGATGGTGGAGGCGGTCCTTTGCTACCCAGTCAGCTGGTGGTTTACCTTCGATGGCTTCTAGTAGCCCCAACAAGACCATGGTAATGATGCGGCTTCCGCCTGGAGTGCCAAGTACGGCGACCTGATTGCCATCTGCGTTACTAAACTCAGCAAATGTGGGTGTCATGCTTGATAGTGGGCGCTTTCCCGGTTCGATCGCATTGGCTTCTGACCCGACGAGGCCGTATGCATTAGGTGATCCAGGGAGTGAGGAAAAATCATCCATTTCATTGTTGAGCAATACGCCTGTGCCAGGAATGGTGAACCCAGAGCCGAAAGGCAGGTTAATAGAAAGGGTTGCTGCGACGTAGTTCCCTTCCTTATCAATGACTGACAAATGGGTTGTATGGGTACCACTGTGGCTATCATAAGTGGTGCCAAGGTCGGAACTAGGGGTGGCTTTTAATAGATTGATCGATTCAGCCAATGATTGAGCATGAAGAGGGTCGGATAGCTTATTGATCGGCACGGGGTAGAAGTCACTATCACCAAGATGCTCTGCTCTATCACGATAGGCTCTTCGCATCACTTCAACGAGAACGTGGCGCTTGGTGAGAGGGTCCAGTGTATTGTATTCCATTGCTTCAAGCATATTGAACATCTCTGCAAGTGCAATGCCACCGGATGACGGAGGTGGGGCGGAGGTGATTTTGACATTATTGTAGCGAAATGAAATGGGGGCTCGTTCTATAACCTGATACTGATTCAGGTCGTTGAGGTGCCATATTCCGCCTGCCGCCCTCACACCGTTTACCATTTTCTCTGCTAATGGGCCTTGATAAAATCCGGCTTTTCCTTGGTTTGCCAATGTTTGCAGGGTGTTGCCAAGGTCAGGCTGTTTGATCACGGAGATAGGGTTTAAATCATCAGGTAGAAACGTCGCACGGCTAGTGTCGAAACGAGACAGCACTTTTTTACGCATGGCCGCTAGTGTTAAGTATACCTTGTCGATTTGGAAGCCTTCATTCGCATGGGTGATAGCGTCTTGCAAATTATCCTGAAGCGGTAATTGGCCATAATGGTCTGCAAGATACGCAAAGGCAGCGGGCTGACCCGGAATACCACTGCTTAATGGGCTATTAATCGCCAGGTTGCGATCTACTTTACCCTGTGCGTCAAGATACATGTCCCTGGTGGCAGCCAAGGGCGCTTTCTCTCTGGCATCGAGCATCACTTCTTTACCGTCACTGGCGCGGTGTAATAGCCAGAAGCCGCCTCCACCGATACCTGCGCTATAGGGTTCTACTACACCGAGCACCGCAGCCACGGCGATGGCAGCGTCAAAGGCATTACCGCCTTTGGCTAAAATATCCATACCTGCTTGGGTGGCGAGCGGGTGGGCGCTGGCAATAGCCGCTTGAGCGGGGTATTCGTGGGCAGAAGTCGATTGTGAGGGCGTTTGTTGGCAGCCACTCAACAGGCCAATGGTGCTGAGCAGGAGTAGTGTACTAAGAGTGGAAACAGTAACGCGGAAACCCATGGTGATCATCCCTATAGTTAACGAAATCAGATAGGGATAATAACGTGAGTAGATAAGGATAAAAAGTCAGTTAGTTACCGGTGAGCAATTCATATTTTTCCATTAGCTGCTCATCGCTCTCTACATTGCTGGGGTCAAGCGGGATGCAGTCTACTGGGCATACTTGCTGGCACTGGGGCTCATCGTAGTGGCCAACACATTCCGTGCACTTTTTAGGATCGATTTCGTAAATTTCATCGCCGGCAAAAATGGCTTCGTTTGGACACTCTGGTTCGCAAACGTCACAGTTAATACATTCGTCAGTGATAAGTAATGCCATTTGCTGCCTCTTTCCTGGGTGTGCTACATCTTAGGCGCCGTATTTTACCAGTATACCTAAGCTTTTCCACTGAAAAGCTTAGGTTGATGTGATTGAAGGCAGGTGAATAAGGTTAGGCGGGGTGTTTTAGCGTCAGTGCATCTGCTACAACATTGGGTACAAATTGAGCCGCATCGCCTCCCATGGCGGATATTTCACGTACTAGTGATGAGGATATAAAGGAGAGCCTTTCATCGGGTGTAAGAAAGACAGTTTCAATGGATTTATCCAAGTTGCGGTTCATGGTGGCAAGTTGGAATTCATATTCGAAATCAGAGACCGCTCTTACGCCCCTGAGTACCATATTGGCTTTTTTCTCTTGGCAATGAAAAACCAACAAACCACTAAACCCACTGACTTCTACGTTGTCCAAATGGCTGGTGACCTGTTGAGCCAAATCAATACGCTCTTCTAGGGAGAAAAGGGGGCTTTTTTTCTTACTATCAGCAACAGCGATGGTCACTTTATCAAACAGACGAGAGGCTCGCTCTACAAGATCCAGGTGTCCATTGGTAATGGGGTCAAAGGTACCGGGGTAAAGAACATGTGTAGTCATAAATGTGTGCCTCGTCCAAAAAAATTATCTTAGAAAATACCGTATGTTACCCTAAAGCATTATCGATATGCTATGTGGTATGTAAGAGCCAATAGGATTATTTAGGAAGCATTGGAGCAAAGTTATGGCGTTGGTGGGTGGTGAATCGAAATATCAGGGGCATGGATTTAATGAAGGTTTACCTAAAGGTAAAGCGTCAGGAGAGATAACGGTGACTCAGGGTGTGGTTCGTTTTCAATGCACCGGCAGTGATGTGTCTTTTTCGCTAGAGGGCACAGAATTTTCCCTAGGAGGTGCGAGTGATCGATTGGTGTTTATTAAGCATGGTAGTCAACCGAATTGGTCATTTTATACCAGTGATCGAACAATATTGCAGAATCAATACCTAGCGAATAATGCGAGTGTGGCAGCGCAAATCAAAAAAGCAAAACGTACTCGCTGGTTTAATCACAGTCTAATGCTGTCTGTGGTGGCAGTGGTGATATTGCTGCCTCTAGGCTTTGTGATGTCAATGGATGTTTGGACAGCGCTTGCGGCAGAACAAGTACCAGAAGAATGGGAGCATAGCTTGGGTGAGACGGTGTATGCCCAATATCAACTGGGTGAGCGCTTTATGGAAAAAGAGCAGGTCGATGAAATGCTAATGCCGGTAGCGAAGCCGCTATTGTCTGCATTGGAAGATCCTCGTTTTGAGGCTACACTCGCAATCGTGGATGACCCTGCGATCAACGCATTTGCACTACCCGGTGGATTTGTGGTGATTAATTCTGGCTTGATATTGGCTGCGGATTCAGCAGAAGAGGTGCTTGGGGTGTTATCCCATGAGCTAGCACATGTGACGGAGCAACACAGTATTCGGAATATTATTAGTGCTGCTAGCGTCTATTTAACCATAGATCTTATTGTGGGCGATATGACCGGATTATTAGCGATGGTTGCTGATGCGGCACCTTTATTGTTACATCAGCAATTTTCGCGGGATTTTGAGCGAGAAGCCGATAGTAAAGGTTACGAGTTACTGGTAAAAGCTAATATCGATCCTAGAGGATTGGCGAGTTTCTTTGAAAAGTTGATTGCTGAGCGCGAAGAGCAGCTAGCGAAAGTAGAAGATGATACTGCACGGGATATTCTGACGGCAACTGAAGGGTTGTTGAGTACACACCCTGCGACGGAAGAACGAATAGCCTATATTTTGGCACTTGCAGAGGGCAATGACGGTCCACATATTAATGTAGATGATAATTTTAATGCGCTAAAAGATGCAGTGAAGTTATTTGTGGTTTCGAATAATAAAGGTAGCGAGGACGCAACAGATGAAAACTGAAATAAAAGGCGGTAAAGCTTTTTCATATGTCGATATTGAATTGGCTCCTGGTGAAACGATTACAACAGAATCCGATGCTATGTCGAGCATGGCGGCGGATTTAGATCTCACCGCTCAGTTAAATGGAGGCTTCGTTAAAGGAATATTGCGAAAATTCCTCGGAGGAGAAACGTTATTTATTAGTCAATTTTCCAATAATACTGATGGTCCTCGAGCGTTAACTGTTGTGCAGCCAACGCCAGGTGAAATTAAATGTGTCGAAATGACCGGTGATATGCTCTATCTCCAGCCTGGTGCATTTCTTGCCTGTAGCGAAGGCGTAAAGGTAGGCCTTGCATGGGCAGGTTTTACCTCTCTTATTGCTCGTGAAGGGTTATTTAGGATGGTTGTCAGTGGTGAGGGGCAAGTATGGTATGGCGCTTATGGAGCGTTGATAGAAAAAGAAATTGATGGTGAATATATTATTGATACAAGCCATCTTGTCGCCTATGAACCTACAGTAAAACTGAAGTTGCAATTGGCGGGGGGTATTTTTTCCAGTTTCTTTGGGGGTGAAGGCTTAGTGACTCGCGTCGAAGGCAAGGGCAAGGTGGTAATCCAAAGCCGTAGTATTTCTGGATTAGCAGGTTGGATAAACCCTAAATTTTTCTGGTAAGCGTTGTCAAACGCGCAAATGTAAAAGGAATCGAGTATGCAAATTGAATTTGTTCATCAGCCAGGAAATACAGCCGCTAAAGTGACCTTAGCTCAAGGTGAAACCTGTACCGCGGAGTCTGGCGCGATGATTGCCATGAGTGGCAATATGGATATAACAACGACGACCCATAAGAAGGGAAGTGCTGGAGTGCTAAAAGCGCTAAAGCGAAAACTTGCGGGCGAATCATTATTCTTAAACCATTTCGAACCACTTAATGGTGGCGGTGAAGTATGGTTGGGTACTGCGCTATCGGGTGATATGTTTGCGATGGATCTGGATAATGAGAATCTTATTGTTCAGGGGAGTTCGTTTCTTGCCTGTGAAGATACCATTGATGTAGACATGGGGTGGCAAGGGTTTAAATCCATATTTTCCGGTGAAAGTGTATTTTGGGTAAATTTGAAAGGCTCAGGGAAAGTTATTGTGAGTTCATTTGGCGCCATTTACCCAGTAGAAGTGGATGGTGAATATATCGTCGATAGTGGACATATCGTTGCGTTTAATGAAACGCTAGATTTTTCCATTACCAAAGCTGGGTCGAGTTGGATTCAATCTATTTTGGGCGGAGAGGGTATGGTGTGTAAATTCTCCGGAAAAGGAACGGTTTGGTGTCAGTCACATAATCCACGCAGTTTTGGCAACGCTATGGCTAGCAGCTTACGCGAAAGACGAGCCTAAGGAATAATTCATGGAAACCTATACAGTTAATATTACTGGTGAGATTAGTGAGTATCAGCAGAGGGATGAAGCCATTGCAGCGTTTGCAAAGCTGTTTTCTATCTCGCCTGCGCAGGCAGAGAAAACGTTTGAAAAAGCGCCGATCGCTATTAAGAAAAATGTCGATTTAGAGACGGCAGATAAATTTAAAGAAGCACTTATTGGCATTGGGGTTGAGTGTATTGCTATTGCCTCGAGTCGAGCGGAAGATCTAGCGGCAACTCAGGCATCTGTGTATTCTGCTGAGCCCGACGTGAGCGTACAGAATAACACCTCCGAACCTGATGCTTTAGCAGCAACGCCAATGCAAGAAGACGAGTTTAAGGGCTTTGAATTTACCATAGAAGGTGACCCTGATTATGGTTTTGTTACTGTGCAATTACCGGCAGATAAAACCATCAAAGTTGAAGCCTCCGCGATGGCGACGATGGATACCAACCTGAATATGAAAACCAAGTTTAAAGGTGGTATCGGCCGTATGATGACTGGTGAATCATTATTTATTAATGAATTTACGGCAGAAGGTGGCTCAGGAGAAATTGGTATTGCACCAGGAGCGCCTGGGGATCTAAGCCATCAGTATTTGGACAATCAGACCATTTTCTTGCAGAACTCTGCGTTTGTTGCTTGTTCTGAGGATGTTATTGTAGAAACCAAGTGGCAGGGGTTAACCAAAGGTTTCTTTTCTGGTGAAAGCTTGTTTCTTATTCGGTGTAGTGGCGTTGGTGATCTATGGTTTAACACTTACGGTGCAATAATCGAAATTGATGTCACTGAGGACTACGTTGTTGACACGGGAAATATTGTTGGTTTTACCGAAGGTTTGGATTATAAAATTACCAAAGTTGGAGGCTATAAGTCGTTATTCTTCTCCGGTGAAGGTTTTGTATGTCGCTTTAGTGGCCAAGGTAAAGTGTGGATTCAAACCCGTGGTGTTGATGCGTTAGTGGGCTGGGCCCACTGGTTTAGACCGGTAAAAACCAATAACAGCTAGATCATTGATGTAACACCCTGACTTGAGTGGTGAGAGTCAGGGGTGTGTCGGGTAGCTGTGATGAGGTGAATGTGACTTCTGCAAAAATAGCGTGCCAACCGCTGGTTGATATATTCTTATCGATAGGGATTTCGTAACGATAGCCAGTATTTTCTGAGTGTGCTTTCGGTGGATTATTCCATGGGGTAGCTTTCCATGCTTCTCCGATACTCTCTACCCGAAAATCACGTGATTGTGTGTTTGTGGCATGCCACAGCGTAATAGAGCTGGGTTTTTCACTGAGTGTTAGTGTGAGCATGGTGGGAATATCCGGCATTTGTTCTATGGTTCCTTTAACGCTAGGTAAAGGCGTTTTGGATAGAGTGGAAACGTAGAAGTGCGTTAAGCTATTGTAGGCGGTTGCATTCAAACTATGATCGGTATTGGGGATTATACGGAAATAATTATCTCCTAATAATTGCTCCAAATAAAACTGAGATGAATCAGGTAGAAAAAATTGATCACCACTCGCATTAACTATGAATTTAGGCATAGCGAGCGTATTTTTATAGCTCAACGGATCAATCATTTTGGCGGTATCGTCTGCGGTCCCCTTTTCTAATGCAGACATAATGCCTTCCCTTACGTAATCTTGAATGGCAGATGAATATTGTTGATAAGCCTGTTTGTGATGAGCCATTGATGGTTGGATATTTAACACATCGATGACCAAAGGAACAATGCCGACAACACGAGGATCTATTGCCGCCGTTAGCCAGGTGGTCCAACCCCGTTTTGATGCACCAGAAAGTACAAATTGATTAATGGCGGTTGACGAAGCGTCGAGGTGCTTGGCGACTTCAGCTATGCTATTCATCGCCTGGTAGGCACTTTTAACCATTGGAAATAATACGATGTTGGTAGGATCACCATTCTCTAGCGCTTGTGCCCAGCTATAAGCGACAATGGAATCTTCGTACCTTACGTGTTGTTCTGCGTCTTCTTTAAATATTGTGGGTTGGTTGGGTACTTGGAATAGTTGCGCTGTAATGGATTGTGTATGGGTTGCCAAAGAGGAGAAGTACTGGCTGCTTTTTATTACGGAGTTATTATTTTTACCGGTGATAAAAAGTAGCGCGGTTTGTTGTGTACGCTTATTGGGTACGTACAGTGATAAATCGTGGCGCCAAACAGGGTGTTGTGGCGTGGATTCGGGTTGCCATCGTTGCGATGTCATTGAGATCCGATACTCAATCCCATGATTAAATGGTATTTGCTCAATGATCTTCCATTGAAAGTAGGGGTCGTCTGCGAGCACGTAGTCTGCGAGCGGGTTGTCCGAAAGTGTATTGTCTGAAAGCGTGGCGCCATAAAGATTGGGTGCAAACAGTGGGAGCAATGAGGAGAGCAAAAAGAGGCATAGCCGCCGTATAGAGAGTAAGAATGGTATGGACGGCATAGTATGGATTTCCCTATGGTTTAATTGAGAATTTTGGCGGTTCAGATAGCGTTGTGTGGTGTACTTAATTTAGTTGAATGTTGATTGCGCTATACTGAGTAGGAATGCTGACAGTAGCACAATTCGATTTTTACCGCAGTTGATAGATATAGATAACGTTATGACTAATTTAACAACAGATTCATTGGATTGCGCTGTGTTTCAACAGCAAGGGTTAAATTTGTCTGCGGTATTGAATATAGAAGCCTTACCCCACAACCTTACTCAGTGGATCTCTGAAGAAGAGCGGTGTCGGTACTCACAGTTACTCATTCTGGGTCATGGTGGAACACAACTATGGCAGGTAATACAAGCCCAGCGGCATTTGCGGGGAGTTGATGACCCCATTGATCAGTTTGTGGGGGAGGTGGTGGCTAATTCTCTAGGAAAAACTGATACGCAATATACGCTTGTTTATCCCGGACCGAGGATGGTCGATCTACAAGCATTTGGGCGTTACTTGGGGTGGCACGAAGACACGCCTTTTCTATTGGGTATGCATCAACAGTGGGGGACTTGGTTTGCCTATCGAGGATTAGTACTGATGTCATCAACCTTTGTGGCGTCGGAGGTTATTCTTCAATCTCAAAAATCCCAATGTGAATGTTGTGAAGAGTTACCCTGTATTTCTGCATGTCCTGCTAACGCTATCTCAATGTCACATTTTTCAATGGATCTGTGTGTCGCGTATCGCAAAACGGAGATGTCGAAATGCGCCAAAACCTGTTTGGCAAGAGAGGCCTGCCCTGTGGCCACGCAGCATCGTTATTCGAAAGAGCAGATGGACTATCATTATGAGTTGTCCAGATTGACGATCATGTCATTGTGAGTGGTTGATGTTCTGATAGGGTTGCGGGGTTTTTTCGTTCAATGATTGTTATAGGTGACAGTGTTATTCCAAATCCCCCCATTGATACTGGCGTTTTATCTCTATGATTTCTATCTTCACACCTTGGTACCAGCGCCGTTTTCCGAGTTCTCGTGCTGACATATGGTCGCTATCATTTTTCCAGTCTTGAATATGCTGTAGTGTCGGCCAATAAGAAATGGCAATCTCATAATCGCCTTCTGTTGCGCTGGTAAAGTCTGTGCAGCCATAATCGCGTAATGCCTTTTCACGTAAGTGGTTCGCCGTCGTGGCGTAGTGTTCATCAAGTTGATTGATTTTTGCCTTAAAAATAACCGCGTACATGGCTGTTTACCTGCTAATAGGGGGAGGATGTGTGCAAACAATATTCTAATTGGGTTTCGTTACTTTTTCGAAGAGGTATTTTTCGACATAAATTGGATAAACCGTATTCATGGCTGTTACTGCCTCTGTGACAGTAGTAGTATCCCCTACCTATGTTGATAGAAAAAGAGGGCGTGACGTGGGATCTAAAGATATTTCTCTAAGACAAGGTATAGCGGTATCAAATGTTGACCAATGGATAAGTAATGCGTTGGCAGGCGATGGTAGCAGTGAAAGTACCGTAGATGAAATGTTACGACATCCGCAAGTGAAAAAACACGGTACCTTTAGCCGATTATCTGCGAGCCAACAGAATCTTGTGACAAGTGTCGTGTCGGTTATGCAGGATAAGGCAACTAGCGATGTTAAAAATAATGCGGAGACGCTAAAGCAGATAATCTTGGCGGAACGAGAGGCGTTGAAAGCAATGTCAAATTCGTTCGCCAGTACTGCGAAGAGTTTATATAAGTTGCCGCTGATCGCGCCAACGAAGCAATACGAACATAATGACTTTCATCAAGCTGAAACGGTACCGGAAACGGCGCGTGATACGTTTAAAGCACATGATGTGCCTGTAACCAATGAAAATTCTGCTCATTGGAGCCGTTTTATTTCTTGGGGCAATATGTTGGCGGTTGCCGCGCTTGTTTTGTTAGTGTTGGTGGTAAAAACCAGTGTTGAAACTGCAAATTTTGAAACCCAATATCATAACGCTGTAAAGGAAGTGGATTCGTTAGAATCTATTATTGAAGCCAAAAACCAAAAATATGAGGGGCTACTGGAAGAAATGCAACTGGCGCAGGTAAAGGTCGCGAGTTTGTCTTCTGATATAGAAGGTTTGAAAAAGGGAGAGGCTCAAAAGCAAGCTATATTCCAGGCAACAATCAAGCAGCAGGAAAGCAAATTAGAGAAAATGGCGATTCTTTCCTCCGCGGCCAAAGAAACCTTGAACGGCGAAATTCAAGCGCTACAGGCTGAGTTGTCTATTTACAAGGGTAAGGATATCGACCAAACGGAGCAGAGTGAAATTTGGAAGCAGTTAGCACAAGAGAGAAAAGACGAACTTCACAAGTTGCAGGCGCAGATTGTGACATTATCTGAGCTGAGTCGTAAAGAACCCGACACTAGCTGGAGTCTATTCTAGAAACTAATAGCCACCGTTAAGCGAAAAATGCTTGCGGTGGCTTATGGCTACTTGTCATATTTACCTGTAATCAACATATCAAACATTTTTTCTAATTCGCCGCTTTTGTTTAGCTTCTGCAAGCCACGGTTAAATATGGTGACAAGCTGTTTACTGTTGGGATTTACTTTAGGGAATAGTAGGTGCCCTGTGGTAGCAACTAGCGGTTTGGTCGTGTAATCGATAGTGGACACCATGCTGGCAGCAAAATTCTTATGGAGCAGGGTATTGCCCAGAACGATGCCGGCGGGAAACAAATCAATACGAGCACTGACCAATTTTTTCATGTTTGCCGCATCTTTGGCAGTTTCACTAACGTTGATGACTCCTTCTTTAGCGGCGGCCCAGAAGTCCTTGGTGTAGGTATAACCAATTGTTGCACCTATCTTGAATCCCTCTAAATCTGCCATAGTGTTCCAGTCTTTGAGTGGTTTATCTTTACGATAAAAGAACACAGTCTTTTCGGTGTTGACAGCATAGCTGTAGATAAAATCTTGTTTACGTTCGTCGCTTTGATACCAAAAACTGGTAGCATCGAACTCGCCTTTTTTAGTGGATTCGTAGGCACGTTTCCAGGGGAAATATTTATATGTCACCGTGTAACCTTCGAGCTCAAATGCTCTAGAAATAATATGACTCACATAGCCTTGATGCTTAAGATTTTTCGAGACGAAGGGGCTGTATTCGCCTGTAGCGATAACAAGGGGATTGTTAGCCATCAATAACGGTGAAGTAAGGCAACAACAAAGACTTGTTATCAGAATGGATAATCGTTTCATGGCGAATCCTGATGTGGCAGTGTTATGAAAGGGGCCTTACATTAGCCTAGACGTTGATCAAACTCGCGGCAAATACGTAAACTTCTTTGATAACAGCGAGTTATATACTTAGAAGTAGAATATTTCTTCTCTACTTCAATATATGACATAATGCGCGCCGTATTTTCGCTCTTTTGCCTTGGCTAATGGGCGCTACCTGCTAATCGACTTCGGAATATTACCTTGCTTACTACCGCGAATATCACCATGCAATTTGGCGCTAAGCCACTGTTTGAAAACGTTTCTGTTAAATTTGGTAATGGGAACCGTTACGGGCTTATCGGTGCCAATGGATGTGGTAAATCGACGTTCATGAAAATCTTAGGCGATGACTTGGATGCCAGTGCTGGTAATGTCTCCAAAGACCCTAATGAACGTATTGGTAAGTTAAAGCAGGACCAATTTGCTTACGAAGCATTTAATGTTGTTGATACCGTTATCATGGGACACGAAGAGCTGTGGGCAGTAAAGTCAGAGCGTGATGCCATCTATGATAATCCAGACATGACGGAAGAAGACGGTATCCGTGCAGCGGAGCTGGAAGCGGAGTTTGCCGAAATGGATGGATATTCAGCTGAGTCGAGAGCGGGTGAGTTACTGCTTGGTGTGGGGATCCCGGTCGAGCAGCATTACGGATTAATGAGTGAAGTGGCACCGGGTTGGAAATTGCGGGTGTTATTGGCACAGGTATTGTTTTCTGAGCCCGATATCATGTTGTTGGACGAACCCACTAACAACTTGGATATCAATACGATTCGTTGGTTGGAAGAAGTGCTTAACGAACGTAGCTGCACCATGATTATCATCTCTCACGATCGTCATTTCCTTAATAGTGTATGTACGCATATGGCCGATTTGGATTATGGTGAAATTCGTCTTTTCCCTGGCTCTTACGATGAGTATATGACGGCAGCAACACAAGCTGCAGAGCGCCTGTCGATTGATAATGCGAAGAAGAAAGCGCAGATTGCTGAACTTAAATCTTTTGTGAGCCGTTTCTCGGCTAACGCCTCTAAGTCGAAGCAAGCTACCTCACGCGCGAAACAAATTGATAAGATTAAACTGGCGGAGGTAAAGCCGTCTAGCCGTCAAAATCCCTTTATTCGTTTTGAACAGGATAAAAAATTACACCGTCTGGCGGTCGAAGTGGGTGGCTTGGGGCAGACCTTTGATGAGCAATTGTTTGCAGACTTAGATTTGATGGTTGAGGTAGGTGAAAGAATAGCGATTATCGGACCTAACGGTATTGGAAAAACTACCTTGCTACGATGCTTGGTGGGTGATCTAACCCCAACTGCGGGGGATATTAAATGGTCAGAAAATTCTGATATTGGCTACTATGCCCAGGACCATGCCAGTGATTTTGAAGAAGATGAAACGCTGATAGAATGGATGGCACAATGGGGTCAGGAAGGCGATGACGAACAAGTGATTCGTGGAACCCTTGGGCGTTTGTTATTTTCACAGAATGATATTGATAAATCGGTGAAAGTGATTTCGGGTGGTGAGCAAGGGCGTATGTTGTTTGGAAAAATAATGCTACAGCGACCAAATATTCTATTAATGGATGAGCCTACCAATCATATGGATATGGAATCAATTGAGTCACTTAATTTAGCGCTGGAAAATTATGAAGGCACGCTGATGTTTGTGAGCCATGATAGAGAATTTGTATCCTCCGTAGCGACGCGTATCATTGAAATTACGCCAACGGGAATTGTAGATTTTCATGGAACGTATGACGATTATCTAGCAACTCAAAAGAGTTAAGTTTGGGATTGGTTCACCTACGATAAATGGCAATTTTGTATCGATATTTGTCGTAGGTGAATGCTTAGGCCGGTAATGTCACTATTTTCCAATAGCAATCGACTAGCTCAATGACTTCTAGAAAGCTGTCTTTTATTTCAGTTTTGACAATGTACCCTGCAACATGTTGATCATAGGCTTTGGTTTGATCTTGATCTGCAGCAGAGGTCGTTAACACAATAACGACGGTGTCACTCAACTCAGGGTCTTCGCGCAATGCGGCTAGAAACTCCAGCCCGTTCATGCGGGGCATATTTAGGTCTAATAGAATAAGATAGGGTTTCTCTAATTTAGTTTTTCCATTTTCCCCCCGCATAATCTCTAATGCTTCGATACCATCTTTGGCGCGAACAAGATTGTTATCCAGTTTTAATTTTTTGAAAGAGCGTTCTATTGCCATGGCATCAATATCATCATCTTCGACGATGAGCAGCGTGGCCTCTTTTCGTGCAGTAGTCATAAGTTATCCTGTGTTTCTATTTTTATTATCATCGGCTTTGATCGGATTTAAATCGTACGGTTGTGTTTTGGTGGGTTGCTCGTTGTTCACGAGTTTCGCAAGAATATCAGGGTGCTCCAATAGCGTTGTCATCTGATTGGCGGGCAGTGGCTTGCCAAAATAGAATCCCTGTAAAAGATCGCACTCCATATCTCGCAAGATAAGTGCCTGATCTTTCGATTCAATACCTTCGGCAACAACGGTCAAGTCCAATGCATGGGCCATCATGATAACGGATCGTATTAGTTTTTCACTTTTCTCATTGTTACCGACTTCATTAACGACAGAAATGTCGATCTTCAATTTATTAAGGGGAAAATTTTCCAAATGTCGAAAAGAGGTATAGTCTGTGCCAAAATCATCAAGCGATAATCGAACATCCGATGAGCCAAGTGGATATAGCTGCTGTGCTTGGGATAGGTCATGTATAAATGTATGTTCGGTAAACTCCAGTGTTAGGGTTTTTGGTGGGATTTGGTATTTCCGTAAAACATTGTGGATGTTACAGGTGAATTTTTGATGTCTTAGTTGGCATGCAGAGATATTGACAGATAAACGTAGATCATTGCTGATTTTTGTACTTCTGAGCCATGTGGATAGTTGCTTGCAGGCCTCTTCAATAATCCAATCGCCAATGTCATCCATTAGCCCGGTGGTTTCTGCGATAGGCATAAAGTCGAGTGGATAGATAATGCCTCTAGTCGGGTGGTTCCAGCGAATGAGGGCTTCTATTTCTTCAATGAGCCCACTCTTAGGGTTAATTTCGGGATGATAGTAGAGCTCTAGCTCATTTTTATCTAATGCGTCAATCAAATCACTTCTGGTATGAGCAAAGGAATCGGCCAATTGCTGTAGGCTTTCTGAATAAAAGTGATAAATGTTGCGGCCACTATTCTTGGCTTTATACATGGCCATATCGGCGCATTTAATGAGGTCATGGGCGGTATGGGCACAATGAGGGTAGGTGGCTATGCCTAGACTTACAGTGGTTTGCACGGGTTTACGATAGATGATGACCGGTTCTTTCACAATATCGAGCAGCTGTTGAGATATTTTTACGAGCGAAGATTTGTCAGAAATCCCTTCAATCAGTACTGAAAACTCATCGCCACCTAGGCGCCCTACGATGTCTTCCCCACGAATGGATGCCTGAATCCTTTGCCCAATAATTGTCAATAACTCGTCGCCTGCCTCGTGGCCTAAGGTATCATTAATACTTTTAAAGTTATCCAAATCGATAAAAAATACCGCAAAGTGTGAGTGGTCCCGTTTTGAGCGAATGATAGCTCGCTTTAAATTCTCAATAAATAGAGAACGATTGGCCAGACCGGTGAGATCATCATGCTGTGCGATAAACCGCATTTGCAGGGATATCTGTTTGCGTTCTTTTGAGTAATTGATAGCACGGACTAAGGAATTGCTAGTGATTTCTGATTTTAAGAGATAATCTTGTGCGCCTTCTTTTAGGCATCGGAGCATGGTATCTTCTTCATCGACTCCGCTTAATATGACGATGGGGGCATGACTGAGTAACTCGGCGTGAATCTCTTTTATAAGTTCTAATCCGTCTTGGCCTCCAAGATGATAATCAAGTATCAGGCAGTCGAATTGTTGTTTTCCAAGAAGTTGTATCGCTTCTTGGTAATCTTGTGCTTCTACCACATCAAAAGGTACGCGTGCTCGACTTAAGGCTCGAATCACAACCATGCGATCCAGCGTGTCGTCGTCGACAAGGAGAATTTTTGAGGGTGATATCGGTGTGGTAGTCATAGCGATGACTGCTTTTGAATCGGCGACGAGAAACTAAGATTAGTCGGCTTCTTAATCCAAGTAATGAAGAATACCGTATTTTGGCCCTTACTGGATTGAATCCTTATTTTACCACCGAAAGATTCCACGAGTTTTTTGACCATGGCTAGGCCCATTCCGCTGCCTTCGATTTTGTCTTTTGATGTGAGGCGCTCGAACATACCGAATATTTTTTGGTGAAACTTTTCCTCTATACCAGGTCCATTGTCTTCTACAGCGATCAGAATCTCGTCTTTAAGATCATCGATCCTAATCGAAAGTGTGCCATTTTCTTTATCGTTATATTTGATTGCATTGGTAATAAGATTGCGAAGAATAATGGAAAGGGGAGTCGCTACTGTCTCAATCGGTGGTATATCACAGGCGATCTGGAGAGAAAATGTATCGGGTGGTGTTGATTGTGCGTAGAGATCATTTATGAGGTGTGGGATGTCTACGAGTTCAATGTTGGAATCTAATTGTCCGACACTGGAATATTCCAGTAGGTCATCCAATAAATACTGCATACGTTGAATGCGAAGGCGCATAAGCTGGACATGATTGATGACGCAGTCTTTGTCCTCAATGTCTTCCCATATCCAGGTGGCTAGATTATCAATGCCACGCAGTGGCGCTTTAAGGTCGTGAGAGGCGATATAGGCAAATTGATTCAGTTCTTCGTTAGATCGGGTGAGTTCGAGCTCGATGAGACGACGATCATTAATATTCGAGATACACAGGATAATAAAACTATCCTTTTCATCAAAGTGAGATATGCTCACTTCAACAAATAATTCTGTCCCGTCCTTACGGGTGATACTGATGTTTTCTCTTTTTCCAAGGTGCAAGGGTTTTGGTGTGTTGCCAAACACTCGATGCTGATTTTCCAGTATCGCTTGTAAGTTTATTGATACTAGATTTTCGATGCATATATCGGTGACTTCGTCTTTTGCATAGCCGAATAATTCAGCCGCCGCAGTATTGATCAGTAGTATTTTATCATCGTATCCAATAGTAATAATGGGTTGAGGGATTGCCTCAATGATTGCGGAATATCCATTATTCTTATTGCTGTGTTCATTAGTTGAGCTAGTCTTTTTGGGTGCGGCCATAGTCATTACAACGACTCAACAGGTTGAGATGAATTTTTTAGCCAACTAATAATCATTTTTGTACCATTGCCTATTGAGGAATCCACGCGAATAGTACCGCCTTGAGAGTTGACTATTTTTTTGACAAGTGCGAGGCCAATGCCGCTGCCTTCCACAATATCCCTCGGTTTTAACGTTTGGAATACTTCGAATACTTTCTCGTGATATTCTTTCGCAATGCCTGGTCCGTCATCCTCGACGATAATCTCAATATAGTTATCACTATCCTTTACGTGCAATGTGATCGTTCCTTGATGAGTATCGTGATGT
This sequence comes from Gammaproteobacteria bacterium 45_16_T64, assembly GCA_002162955.1. Taxonomy (GTDB): domain Bacteria; phylum Pseudomonadota; class Gammaproteobacteria; order Pseudomonadales; family Ketobacteraceae; genus 42-54-T18. The sequence goes on along the minus strand of MABD01000035.1, from coordinate 3,274 downwards.
TTAATAGCATTTCCAATAAGATTGCGGAGTGCCGTTTCAAAAGGGGCGAGGGCAGTTTCAAAGTTATCAATACTGCCTTTTATTTCCAGAGTAAACCCCGGTGGCGGTGTGCAAAGTTCAAATACTTGCTGCCCTAAATCGTGTATGTTGATACTGGTGCTACTTAATGGTTTTTTCCCTACGCTTGAATAATGGAGTAAATCGTCCAATAACTTTTCCATGCGTCTTATGCGTTGATGCATTTTGGGGATATGTTCATTTAGGGCTTCAGGATCCCGTTTATCTTCTTCTATCCATGTTGCTAGATGGTCAATGCCGCGTAAGGGTGCTTTGAGGTCGTGTGATGCAATATGTGCAAACTTATCCAACTCATCATTGGAACGTTTTAATTCTAGAGTGTAGCGCTTGAGCGCTACCTCTGCGATTTCACGGTCATTTGCTTCTTGTTCCTTGGCTCGATAGGTATGGATATAATCAACCAGTAATCCACAAAAGGGTACGACGTAGGCAAATATTTTTAGAAAATGGGCGATGTTAAAATGGTGATCAAATAGGGCGCTGGAGCCAAACGCCATATGTAACTCGACGACGGCCTCTGGAATCATAGCAATGATGAGAGCGTGTGCGAAAACGCTGGGGCGACGTTTATAAAAATAGGGAAATAATACCAAGCCTGCGAAGGTGAAGAGTATGAGTGGTATGACATCGTAGGGCCGCGTTATCAGACTGTTAGGGTATTGGGTTTGCGGTAATGAGTCACTGACTGCGCAGTAATGGATGATGCTATAAGCAACAACTGCGGCGAAGACAAAAGCCACGAGAAGTGAGCGAATATTGGCTTTGTTGTTTTGGTCTGGTGCTCGGAGCAATAACAAGCTGACACCACCGATAAGGATAAGCGCGTTAAATATCCGACAAATTGCCCACGTGAAAGGGATAAGATTTCGGTTGTCGGCGGCGGCCTCGATTAATCTATCAGCGGCTAGTGTATGAAACCCGTCCATGCAGCCAGCAAGAAACAATGCTGCGCCAATCACTGGGGTGGTGTAATCTTTGGACATTACATAATGGTTAAGGGCTAGGCAAACCGTAAATATGGCAGCACAAAAGGCAGTCCATTCCAACAGCGTATGGGTAAAGGCGCCTGAAAGCCGATAGAAAAAGGCGTCGAGTTGTTGATGGGCGGGCCACTGGGAAGCATCAATAAGATCAAATTTAACGGGGGTAGACCCAAAGTTCATACCGACTTGGGACAGCAAAAAAGGAGCGATACTAATCCCAATGACCAGGTACAAGAAATAAGGCGGCATCCGGTGGGTTTCACGAGAGTGGCTATGTATCTGTGTGCTAGTGTGTCCGTTACTCATCTACCAAGGCCCTTCGCTAGGCCGGTGGCTGATGCAGATCCATTGTGTGTTTGCCGCATAAAGGGTGAGAACCAAGTGTATTGAATATGCCCCACTCGACGCAAAGGGCTACTTACCTTTCAATATAGATTAGGTTCAAAGAAAAGCTATTAAATCGTACTAGTTACTGATTGACCAAGTAGGATGTGACGGCAGCAATCGTGCTGAGCGTTAAGGTGGCGCTGATTGCCATCATACGTATTTTGTTACGGAGTATGTTAGGTGCCGGTGTTAATTGTTGGGCCAGCGTTCTTTGTCCAGCAAATAACAATCGACAGCGCAGCTTGCCGTATTGAATGATGTCTTCATGATCAACAATCGCAGTATAAACGGGCTCTGCGTTTACCTTAAGGTGTTTACTTTGAGCATTGGCCATCCACTGCTTATCGATACACTCAATGGTGAGTGTTGGTGTGCTGGGTAAAAAATTCGATAAAAAAGCGGCTTTAGGGCTTAGGTCAAGTTGATAGCATGGGTTATCTTGTTGATTTGTCGACGACTTTTCTAAAGGTACACGATGCCCTTGTAGAGGCGGGCTTAAGATAATTAGTTCTGGCGTCTGTGTGTTTATTGAGGAATTGTCGGATAATCTGGTCATTGCTGTCCCTGCGTCTATGCACTCTACCACTCGATTCGTAAACTAACGAAGAGTGCGCCCCCGAACTTATTCGTTAATATGTCATATGTTAAGATGTGAATTGTCGCACACTTTATATTGATTCGCGACTGATTTAAGTCAGCTAGTAGATGTGGATTTTTTACTGTACTGATCTTTGATCATCTGGTTAAACGCTAGCACGGTATCCATATCAAATTGGCTACCAGCATAAGAATTAATCTCTTTGGTGGCTCTTAATAGTGAGCGTTTATAGCTTCGGTCTGCTCGTTCATTGGTGATGGCAAAAAAGGTATCGGCTAATGCTAATACTTTGGCTCCGTTGCATATTTGCTCACTACCTAATTGTCTAGGGTAGCCGTTACCATCAGGTCGTTCATGATGTTGATAAATGATCTCAGCAGCATCCTGCCAGTGGGGGATGCGGAATACCCATTCATAACTGACGTCGACATGTCGTTTAATTTCTTTTTCCTCGAGAGGAGACAATTTACTGTTTTTATTGAGTATTTCTCGTGGCACAAAGCTCATCCCTAAGTCATGTAGCAATACAGCAGTGGAGAGCTGGGTTGCATCGACAGGGGTGTCGAGGTAGTGATTTAGGCGTAAGCAAAATTCCAATAAAATACCTGAGCGAGCATCCCAATAAGGGCATATAGAGTCGATGCGTTGGCTGATACTGCGAAAGAAAAGAAGGTCTTTTCTTATATTTTCATTTTCGGGCGAAACACACTGCTGCTCTTGTGGCGCTTGTTGATATTCTTTGGGATCGCTTTTCTTTTCGACGATGGGTAATTCTTCGGCGAACTCCCCACCCAGCTCTCTAATGACCTCCGCGGCAAGTATTTCCGCATCCATCGGGCTAGCATCTTTCATGCGGACAAATAGCTGCTGTACTGTTTGCAGAGACGTCAGCTGAATTTCTGTTGCTTCAAGCATGGTTTCTGATTCAGTGCGCATTTGATCAAGGCTCATTAATACCGCTTCTTTCAGCATACTGGTGAATGCTAAGCGTTGGGCTCTGACTTCTGACATGACATCTTCTATACGGTGCATATATTCTGATAAAGGATCCAGTAAGCACATTCGAGCGTTGCCCTTGAGGGTGTGCACCGTGCGAAAAAGGCTATGAATGCACTGCTGTCCCACAGTGAGTGACTAAATAAGAAAGCCTGAATCTAAATAGATATAATGTGAGTGCGAACAAACGTTATAGCTATAAGGATTCAGGCTTTGTCACATAATAACACCG